>CAZRVS010000012.1:0-1826 GCA_964603675.1 uncultured Candidatus Bathyarchaeia archaeon | reverse complement strand
TGTCTTGACCGACAATGGAAGCCCAGAAATTCGTTTTTCCAATAAAGCGACTTGACAAAAGGGCATGGTGGAAACCCAGCATCTTCGGGCGTTATCTCTCTATCAACATGCAAGTATGGAAATTTAGCGTGAAATTTGGAAAAAGCCTCAATAATTATGTCCAGTTTCTTGTCTTTCGGGGCATCAATGAAAAGCTCATCTAACAGTTTGCTTGAACGCTCAGACAAAGGGTTTACTCCAAAACCCAAATCAAGCCTGTAATGAATAGCGTCTTTTAGGTACTCGAAACCCATTTCCTTTTGGGTTGCATCCAGTTTAGCCAAACGGTCGGCATCTACCTCAAACGTAACTGTAGTTCGTTTGGGTTTCAGCTTTAGCTTTGCCATTAGTCTCAACCGTTCCTTTTAATGAAGTTCAGACGATTTCAAATTCTTCTATTTCTTCTGAGGTTGAAAACCATTTTTTCTGTTCTTTGTTTGGCTCTAAGACATCGAATTTCTCGGCAAATTCCTCTGGTTCTGGTGGGCTTATGTATCCAGCATAGCCGATTTGCAGTTTCTCTTTCACTCTTTCCCACTGTTCAGGGGTTAAGTCTTTCAGCTTTAGTTTGTTTCGTTCCATAAATTCTATGAATCCGTTTTCTCCGTCAATTTCAAAACCGCCAAAATAGGTCGAGCAATGGTCAAGGATAGCGTTTAAGTCCTTGTCGGGAATTTTTGCTTCTGGGTTAGCCTCTATGGGTTTTTCCATTTTTGCGAACCAATCTCTAAGACTTTCTCTGATTAGTGCGCCTCTTGATACTTCTTTTTTGTATGCTATTTTCTTAAGTTTGTCAAGCTGTTCCTTTGGTAACAGTACTTGCACACGTTCTAAGCCTTCATTGCTCATATCGGGTATCCTTTTTATTATGACTTCTTCCAAATCTTCAGTTGTTGAATCGGTATCCTTCTCTGGTGTTAATTCTATTTTTTTTACCATTTTCATGCACTACTTTTGTAAGTTGTAACTTGTGTATTTACCTCTTTGGCATAATTTTAGCCAAAACTACGATTTTTTAAACATACAATTTGCTATGTAAATGTGACGGAAGAGGCGATTTCGATTCTGTTTTCTGTGGCTTGCTTGTCTGTTGTTATTGGTGATTTGCTCTCTATGATGCGGATTCCATAGCAGCCACGATGTTGGACTACTCGGAAGCGTATCCTTACGGTGAGGCTACCTTTTGTGAACTCAGCCAGCAGAAAGTCAAAGGGAATCTTCTCTCCTTTCTGAAGCGGGCGTGTGTGCGCGGTCTCAAACATACATCAGAAGCCCCTGCTCGTTTTCTTCGGCTGGCAGGGTTTGGGATTTGTATTGAGGTTTGATTCGCGGGCATATAGCCCCCCCGCATTCAGGACACTTCTCGCGTTTGGTGCTAGTGATTTTGCTGCACTTTAAACAGATGTATTCCTCGCCGTATTTCAGAGTGAGGCTTTCGGTTAGTTGAATCATACATATTGGTTATGTTTTCAGGTATATAAAAGCATATGAGAACTCTATTGTTCTTTGTCAGCAGTCGTTGAAAAAAATTGGGAGTTGCTGAAAGGTTTACATGTAAATTTTGAGCAGATTTGTTTTTAGCAATGTGAAGATTATGATTGCGCTCACTATGAACTCTGGAACGAGATAAGTCGCGTTGTAAGCTGCTGAGTATGCAATAACGTTCCATCCTTCCCAAGCGTATTGCCCAAAGAAAACTACTCCAGAGATGAAATGGCAAATGAATCTGCCAAGCATTCCTACTCCGACGCCGACAACTGGATGTTTTTGGAAGGCGCCTGCTAGAC
>CAZRVS010000011.1:0-5941 GCA_964603675.1 uncultured Candidatus Bathyarchaeia archaeon | reverse complement strand
CCCATATACTCGCCGGGAATAGGTGTTCAAGGCGGAGCAGCGGAAACAGCGCTTAAGGCAGGTGCGCGCTATATTATCGTGGGGCGAGAAATAACCCTCGCACAGAATCCACGCGAGACAGCTAAAAGGCTCTGCACGGCAATAAGGCATGTGAGATAAACGCGTTTAAATAAGAATTTGGGTATGGAATGCAGTTTATCTTCCGCGTTTTTCCCAGAGTTCTTTCTTCAGCAAATCTCTGACTGCTGACCGAATGACCGAACTTCTACTCGGATACATGTTAGCCCTAACAAGTTCATCTAACCCTTCGAGGTAAGCTTCTGGTAACAGAACCGTTACAAGTTTCACAAGTTTCCCTCCCCAGATATGTTAGCAATATAACATGTGGTAAATATAAGATTTAATCCTAAACCGAAAATCATTTTCGGTTAACTGTTAATCTCATAGCCTTTCTTGCCATCTTTACTTTCTTTGGGTATAGTCATGGTGAACTGAGCGCCTTGGCCTTCTTTGCCTGTTTCCTCTATTGCCCAGCCGTAGGCCTCGCATATTCTCTTTATTAAGTAAAGCCCGTAGCCCGTGCCTGCGCCGTAGCCTTTCTGGAAAAGGTTGCTCTTAACGTCGTCGGGTATTCCCACGCCGTCATCTTCATAAATGAGCTTCAGTTGATTTTCCTCTTCCTGATAGTGCACTCTGATTCTGCGGGTTTTCTTGCCGTACTTCAGCGTGTTATCGATTAAATTATAGAACAGCTGTCTCAGCAAGGAATCCGCAAGCACCGTTAACCCTTGGCACTCGTTGACAGGCGTGGCACCTTTCAAATCCGAAAAAAGAAAAGTAGCTTCATTGAAGTGCTTTTCCACATCAATAGACGACAGTTCTTCAGCGCCTACTTTTACATAAATTTTCTCAAATTCAATAATTCTCAACATTTGTTGAGACACCGACTCCATCTCTTTTAGCTGCTGCAGGGCTTTCGGATTGTCGCCGAATCGTTTCTTCAAGAGGTAGAGCCGCCCGTTTAAGGCGGAAAGCTTGTTTCGTATATCATGTCTGGTCAAGCGCTCAACGACGCGCAGTTTCTCATTAAGCTCTACCACTTTTCCGATTGCATCATCGAAAACTTCTTGCATCCACTTTTGCTCGGTTATGTCGGTTGACACCCCGATTATCCCAATTATGTCTCCCTTATCATCTGTAATCGGCGAATTCGTTACAATCGCTGGGAAAATAAGGCCATCACGACGTTTAGCAATAAACTCGCCTGACCAGTGTTCTCCCTCGATCAACCGCTTCATAATGTTCATCGCTTGCTCCTTAGAAGCCTCAGCAGGAGTGACATCTACGATGTTACGGCCTAGCACTTCTGCCTCTTGCCAGCCGTAGAATTGTTCTGCAGCGCGGTTCCAGTACGTAATTTTTCCTTTCAGGTCTATGGCTACAATTGCTTGTCCTACAGCGTTTAGTAAACGCGCTTGTAAACGGTTTTTTTCAGAGATTTTTTTGCTTTCTGTGATGTCTCTGAAAGCTCCACGAAGCAGTTTCTTGCCATTAACTTCGAACAGGTTGGCTTTTATTGCGACATCCTTAACTTCCCCGTTTTTAGTGATAACTTGACTTTCGAGTACAACCCCTTCTTTGTTCGTGAGATGTTGATTGAAGGTTTTGCTAAACTTTCCTGCATTTTTTTCTGGGGGATGAAGGAACCGTTGATGCATGCCAATTAATTCTGATTTTGCCCTGCCAGTTAGTGCCGTTGCGGCGCGGTTGCAATCGATAATGATTCCTGTTTCAGCGTCTGCAATAAAGATGGCGTCCATGGCTTCTTCAAATAATTTTCTGTATTTTTGCTCTGAAGCTTTTAGTGTCTGCTCTATTTTTCTGCGTTCTGTGATGTCGCGAGAAGAAAACATCGTGCCAGTGATCTGGCCATTTTCGTCGGTTAAGATTTTTCCGATGCCTTCTGATATAATATAACTTCCGTCAGAGCGTTTAACGCGAACCTCCATTGTTCCTCCAGAATTATCTTTGAATGCTTTTTTAGCGGCTTCCATTGCCTTTGCCGCGTCGTCTGGGTGAATAAAATTGTAGACGTTCTTTCCTATAATTTCGCTTGGCTCATACCCCAAAATCCATTTATGCGAGGCGCTGGCGAAGGTACATATTAAATTCGCGTCGGTTATCAGGAGCATGTCCTGCATGTTTTCGGTGATCAGGCGGAGACGGGTTTCGGCTTTTCTCAAAAGTTTTTCCACTCTCTGTCCCCTAACTGCATCGCAAATGCTGCGTTTCAATTCGGCGTACGTTGCTTCAGCTTTGCCTTCCTTTCCAACGTAGCGGTATACTCCAGCATTCAAGGCTTCAATGGCGATTTCCTCTTTGCCTTTGCACGTGAACAAAATAAAAGGAACATCGTTTCCTTTCTGCCTTAGCTCTCTAAGAAGTTCCAAACCGTTTTTGCCAGGCATCTGATAATCAGTGACAACCACATCGTACTCTGAGTCTTTTAATTTTTTAAGGGCTTCTTCAACAGACACTGCAGTGTCAACTTCGAATTGACCCTGCTCTTCTAAGCATTGTTTAGCAACAGCTAAGAAACCAGCATCGTCATCCACATGCAGAACTCTTATTGCTTTCTCCTTACAGAGATTCACATACACTTCATTTGCCGACTCAACCGCGACTCTAGTCATCCGCATCAACCGCGACTGTTCCATCACACTTTAAACTACAGAAAAGATTAAAATGATTATGAATTAGCCATATGAATTAAGATTTAAAGAACAAAGCATGAAAATCCGAGACGAGCATGACTTAAAAAAGAAAATAAGCCCTACGAACCCACTTTGCCTAACAAAATAGTTTAATTGCAATTTCGGTATTAGCTATACATGCACCGCAAAGAATTCACTCCTGTTCTCATCGCGCCATGCGGCATGAACTGTGGAATCTGCAAAGCTTATTTAGCCTATTCTAGAGGGGTACCTAAGCAAAGAGGCAAAGTAACCCATTGCGCAGGGTGCCTTCCCCGCCACAAAAACTGTTTCATCAAAAGAGGCTGCAAGAAACTCGCGAAGAATGTGTTCAGGTTTTGTTTCGAGTGCGAAGTTATGCCATGCAAGAATCTGGATCGCGTGGACAGGCGTTACCGAAAGCGTTATGACATGAGCATGGTGGAAAATCTGAGGGAGCTGAAAGAGAGGGGCATGGAGGAGTTTCTTAGGATTCAAAGGGAGAAGTACAAATGCCCTGAATGCGGAGATGTGGTTTCTGTTCACGACGGAAAATGTTACTCCTGCGGGCACGTAAAGCGTAAATAATCACCAAAAAGTCTAGTTTATTTATAAAACTCTATCCTTGCTGTAAATTTTGGAAGGCTCAGTGTAATTCTGGAAAAACTTTAATAGTTAAGATTTCATTTGGCAAAAACAAAAAGCTTTAGCTTAAGGCTGTAAATGAGAAAAATGTCCAAAAAGGAAAAGAAGAAAAGCTGGAAGGAAATACAGCGTGAAAGGCAAATAAAGCAGCAGCGCGCCCAAGAAGCCTACCAAATACAAAAGGAAAGAGAAGCTGAAAGAAAGCCGCGAAAATGGCCGAAAGGCAAAATATTTGTGGCAGTTTGTTTGATAGTCCTAATTTTTGGGGTGTATGGAGCATGGCAATTATCACAGTCTTCCGCACCTATAGACGGAACGCCAACGCCAACTCCAGTAATACCTACGGGCGCAATTATTTACATTAGTCCTGATGGACAGGTTTCTCCTTCCACGGCGCCAATTTCAAATGATGGAAACGGTCACTACACGTTCACAGCTGACATTTATAACTCGCTTATAGTCGGGAAGGACGACATTGTAATTGATGGAGCCAATCACGTTATCCAAGGCACAGGGATTTATGATTCCAGAGGGATAGACTTGACTGGAAGAAGTAAGGTGACGGTAACAAACGTGAAAATCAGAGGTTTCGATTATGGTATCTACCTCAGCTCGGCATCTAATAACGTTCTTTCTCAAAACGATTTAACAAGCAACTATTGTGGCATCTGGATCGTGGGTTCTTCAAACAACAACGTTATTTCTGGAAACACCATGACAAACAATGATATGTATGCCATCTGGCTGAAGGAATCTTCAAATAACAAAATATCTGAAAATACACTTACATCACACGCCAATTACACTATCTACGTCCGAGATTCAGATGGCATCACTATTTCTGCGAACAACATAGAACAGAACAAATTGGGCATTTTTCTCTATGAGTCTTCTAACAACATTCTGTACCATAACAACTTCATAGATAATGTACAAGCGTTTTCAAGTGTTTCTTCAACAAGTGTTTTGAATAATGGCTCTCCTCCTGAAGGCAACTACTGGAGTGATTACAAAGAAAGGTATTCTAATGCCACGGAAGTAGACGGTTCAGGGATATGGAACACACCCTACGTTGTCGATGAGAATACTCAAATTAAAGATAATTATCCGCTTGTGAATCCCTGGAGCCTGGATTAGACTTTTCCCCCAATATATCCGCCGCGAATATCCCTCTTTTTTTGTTTATGGGGTTTCTTGCAGCGTTTGCTGAACTGAGGATGCAGTTAACTCTGATTCTGTTTTCGAATTCATAATAGTTATTAGAACCAAGCTTGAGAAAAACGTGGAGGTACAGCTCTTGACTGAAACAATTAATACTGAACCAGTTGTAACTTCAGCCGAAACTCCACCCACAAAAGAAAACATTGTTAAGAGGAAAACTATTGTTTATGAAGCACCCATCGACCCTACTGTGATAAGAGTTTCTGGCGAAAAACTTAAACAACAACTTTTCACCAGATTTGGTTTATTCAAGCCAAAGTCAGAAGAAATTCAGTTTATTTCGTTAGACAAATACTATGAACCATACATAGTTATAAGTGGAAAATACTTCATCGATTACTATCGTAAATGTACTTATATTTTTAAAGTTGAGGAAGGCGTCAAGGAAGTTGTTCTACTAAACAATAAATTCTTACCTGAAACCGTCAAGTCAAGCAGAATTATTAAGCTACCTGGAGAAGAACGCCTTATCAAAGAGGCGAAAGCATTTTTAATCTTGGACAAGAATGGCAGAGATACAACGGTGGATGATCTTCCATCTGCGCCTTCTGAGAAGAAACCTGAGAAAGTACTTGCGGAATTTGGGATAGAAGAACTCACTAAAAACGCGGATGTGAATTTTGTCAAGGAGAGAATAGCTAAGCGCCCAAAAGACATAAGCAGAATTGTGGAAGAAGCCTTTGAAATAACAGACCGCACAGTAATTTATACTCCTAGATTTAAACTCCTTTTCAAAAATGTGAATACAGGCGAAGAAAAAGTATTGGTTCTTGACGGGATCACATCTAGAAAAATATGATAGATGGAGAACCTGTTTTAGAAAATTAAAAAAATCTTCAGCCAAACCTCTAATTTGTAACGAGCCCCGCCAATATTCTTGGATGACAAATGTAATGTAATAATTCTGATTGCAAATGGTGATTTCTAATTAACAATGCTTAACTAATTTGTTCAGCCAACCCATTTACAAGGGATGATAAGAGTGAAGTTCACATCCAGTCTAGCTAGTTTGGCGCTTGTGCTAATTGCCGCCTACTCTTTAGCCATGATGAGCCTTCTCTTTATGATTGACTTGATAGTTAATGAAACGCTCTATTCGTATGGGCTTCGATTTAGCGCCGATTGGGCAACACAATACTGGACTGTGATTAGAACTGGATTTGTTATATCATGGTTGGTGATAATCACAGCAATAGCTTTCCAAGTTTACCTGATTCACAAAACCAAAGAAAAACCTGAAGAACAAAGAGAAACAGAAGCAACAAGTGAGGAACGATGGACTGGAGAACGAAAAGAAACGGAACCAACGAATGAGGAAACATGGCGTGCATACAGTCTCAGTG
>CAZRVS010000010.1:0-6994 GCA_964603675.1 uncultured Candidatus Bathyarchaeia archaeon | reverse complement strand
TCCTAAACTGCCTTGACTGGGGCTTCACCCGGATTTCTAGGATTGTTCCTTGCGGAACCTGCATTAATTTCATGTTGACTGTCTGTGTCGAGTTTCATATATAAGAATCATATGTTGGCCTCTACTTACGAAAAATTCGTCTCTTCAGCATCTAAACGTTGGGCGACTAGAATAAGATCATATAGTCCGAAACGTTGCCTCCGATAAGCAATCTGTAGTATTCCTCGGTTCCCTCCTTCCGCACTCGCTCAACCTTACCCTGCGCAATCACAGTTTCACCGTTTCTGGCTTGTTCACAAAATCTTGCTCGGAAGGACATAATTTCCTTAATTGGCTCAAGACGGATTCCCTCAAGAAGCTCTACATGGCCGATCTTGTAATGGCATGGAGTGAAGATCGATTCAGAATCGTCTATCACGTTACCCATGACTCTGGCATAACCTTCATTAACATAACGAGTTGTGCCATACTGCTCCTCAATCTCATTCCAGTCTTTCACAAAGCGCATGGAATAGTCACGTTGCAGAAACTTGCCCTGCATAACCTTCCTAGACTCTGTACGAACAAAATCTTCGAACAACATGGCGGTGTCCCTCGAACGGAAATCGAATAATTTCCTCAATTCCTCCAAGTTATAGGGGTCAATAGGACTTTTCTCGTCTTCTAACAAGCCTTTCAAAGTCGAGTAGACTTTGCGACAGTTTTCTGAGCCATAAACGATAGGATCGATGTCTGAGTCAGGCTTGTGAAGCTTGACTAGAACTGAGCCTGAAATGCCGATTTTGTCCCATTCAATATTCGCTGATTCTTTCAGAAGCTTAGCAAACTGTAACGTTCGACTCTCCATCGCATCCAACTTTTTTCCATGGCGCAACTTTTGTAAACGGTCAGCGGGCTGGTAATGTTTTTTGACGGCTTTAACTGGGACCTCGCAAAGATGCTCGTTAAAAACTTGATCGTAAACTAGGTATTGCGGAAACTTTTCTTCTAATAATGCAAAGCGTTCAGAAAACGCATAAATCTTCTTGTATGATAAATCGGCACGTTTACGTTCACCAGCTAAATTGGGCACAAAGCGTGGAAAAGCAACTATTCGATCAGTTGGGTGGATTAAGCCTTTTACATCGAAAATCAAGCCATTTGTATCTTCTATGAAATCTCCTTCTCGCGCTTTCATAGATAACCACCGCGGTGTGAAATCTTGGCGACTTTTTAATGTTTAGTCTACGATAGTTTTTTCCTGCAACGTCCAGCCTGCGTTTCTCAAAGCGGACAGCAATGGAACAGCGATGATAGCCGCCAATACTGCTTGTATTAATCTAATTGTGGGATAAATGAACGGGCTTATTAGAAAAGCTGCTCGGGTTGCAACGACGTCCATACCAAAAATTCCATTATACACTATTGGAACAGCGAAAATGTCACTACCCCATGCATTGTCCGCTTGATTCCCAATGAATGCTAATAGAAAATATAGAACTGAAACCGATTTTATTGACGAAAATCGCTTGGCAAATTTTGCACACGGAAGAATTAGTAGCAGGGCGATTATTTTGTCCCAGAGAACAGCAACTCCAACATGCCAGTACTCTGTAAGAGGCTGAGAAGGCGGTAAGAACAAGAAAGCGATTATTAGTAGACTAAGTATGACAAAAGCTTGTTTCCATTTCCTATAGTAAATTAGACCGACAATTAATGCATTTAATGGAGGAGCCAGCAGGAATGGCATGCTAAAAGAACTCATGTTTCCTGGAGGCAGCACCCAAGCCACGAAGGCTCCCATAAATGCAGTTAGGAAACCCAAATAGGGCCCTAAAATTAGTCCAAAAACAGAGGCGATGAGAGCTTCAAGATGGATTTGTATGTCTGGAACACCTATCGCGGGGATGTAGGGAGAGATTATTGATAATACATAATAGAGAGCGGCGAAAACAGCCATAACTGCAACATTACGTGTTGTTAACTTGATCATATTGAGAGCCTTAGTGTAGATTTGTAAATTGCTATGTAGTTCTTGACACAACATTAATAAAACTTTTTGTTCCAGAATAGATTGTGGCTTATCCATGTCTTCAACTTCACCTCTCAAAATATCTGAACACGTTTCTCAATGCTTACAACTCGCTATCCTCCTTGAAGTCAGCGCCTATCCGAAGCCTGGAAACGTTCATAGAACGGCTGATTTTAAAGAAACTCGATATGAACATTTTTTTGCTTCTGCGGTCGCTGTAGCTCCTCACTTTTATTACGGGGCCAAGCGGGGGATTCTTGTTTCTGTCGGGAAAATTAATCCTGGCAAGGTAGGGGTCGGCAAAGTGATTAAAAATGCTGTTATAAGTATGAATGAGTGGCAGCAAGGCGGAAATACTCTCTTAGGGGCGATAATGCTACTTTCTCCCATTTCAGTTGCGGCTGGGATGACGTATGCTGAGGGGTTGTTTTCTGTTACTAAGCTCAGAAAAAACATGAAAATGATTGTTGAATCTAGCACTCCTAGGGATGCAGCGGCTGTTTACGATGCGATATCTATTGCCAAGCCGGAGGGACTGGGCAACGTACCCAAACTCGACGTAACAGATCCAACTTCAAAACAGAAAATCTTATACAAAAAGGTAACTCTCTTTGACGTATTCAAGATATCTTCTGGTTATGACTCGATTGCTTCTGAGTGGGTAAACAACTATTCGATCACCTTCGACTTAGGCTACCCTTATTTTTCCCGACAGCTTAAAGAGACAAATGACATAAACACCGCAACGGTACATACATTCCTCAAGATTCTATCCCAGATTCCAGACACCTTTATCGCTAGAAAGGTAGATTTAGCCAAAGCGAGGGAGGTCTCGACCCAAGCCAAACTAGTACTGGAGAGGGGTGGTTTAGCAACTCCAGCAGGCAGGAGTCAACTCAAAAGATTCGACAAAGAGATTAGAGATCCAGCCCACAAATTGAGTCCAGGAACGACAGCAGACATTGTCACAGCAGTGCTAGCCGTCAGCATCTTAAGCGGTTATAGACCATAAATATGATGCATGCAGGGTTACCTATGAGTGAAACGCTCTATCCTTATATCGTCTTTTTGCCCACGAAAAGAAAGCAGAAAGTGTTACTGGCTATTTTCGGGTCAAAAGTCCCTATTGACATCCTGAAGTTTTCTATTGACCAAGGGATTTCTGAAAAAATCTACCAAAAGAATCTGATTGAAAGTCTTAGTTATTCCAACAAAACTGTGATAAGCCACCTCAAAACAATGACTGATCTTGGAGTTCTAAGGGAAAACATGGAAAAGATTGAAAGTGACAGTCGCATTGTGTGGATGAAGTATTATGTTCTGTCAGACTTGGGAAAGTGGTTCGCCCTTCTCCTCGCCAGAGAGAACGCTTTGTCTCGAGATGAAAAAGCTGAGATAATCCGCAGCGTATTTCGATCATACGTTAAATGGGTGAAAGAACTTTCAGAAAAGCTTCACGTAAACAAAGAGATTCTCAGAGAGATTTTCTTGAAGGAGATGACGTAGTTGGCCTTTTTCATCAAGGAAGGTTGATTGTATATTTATCCAATCTACAGAAGGTTCCGCCATGAAAGCGTGGGCTTCCAGGGACGGCGACATCTTTGTCACAAAAGAGTTTTTCATCTTCTACGTGTTTGGATATGAACACCCGAAAAATCTGTTATTCTCCTTTCTAAAATACATTCCATCCAAGCTGAAGCCCTACTTCCCAATACGCTTTCTCAGACAAACATGGAAACTCGGAAACGTAGAGCTTGCTCGACCAGAAAAACTCTATACCGCACAAAACTATCAAAAGCTCCTAGAAACCTTTCGAAATAGATTTCCTCAATACGTCTATTTCTGTCCCTACCGTGGAAAAGAAGTTATAAGCGTTCCCTTGGAACACGTGGAAAAAGTTTACGTGCCAAAAGAGTGTCTGCAGAGGCTCTTTGAAAAGAAAAGGAAGGATCGTTTACAGAAACTAGCCTTGGGGCTGATCACCCTTCTCTCCACAGAATCCAAAGTACCTCTGGAAGATTTTGGAATCCACGGATCCATCGCATTGAACATGCACACCACAAAGTCTGACATCGACTTCGTAGTTTATGGGTCAAAAAACTTCAGGAGCCTCGAAAACACAATTGATAAACTCGCCGAGGAAGGCACGCTGAAATATGTTTTCACTAAGAAGCTTGACACAGCGAGGAAGTATCGAGGACGGTACAAGAACAAACTTTTCATGTACAACGCGGTGCGAAAGATTGGTGAAATAGATGTTCAGTATGGAAATCACAAATACGTCGCAATGAGGAACGTTACTTTCAGTTGCGAGGTCGTTGATGATAGCGAAGCCATGTTCAGACCAGCCATTTATGAAATCAAGAATTATCAACCCCTTGATTCAACCTCAAAGCTCAGCGAAGACGAAATCCCTACGAAGGTCGCATCTATGATAGGCTATTACAGAAACGTGGCTAGACTTGGAGAAAAGATCAAGGTTTCGGGAACGCTGGAACGGGTAGAAAATGTTGAGACAGGCGAAACTGCTTATCAGGTTGTGGTAGGCACAGGAACACGTGGGGACGAATACATTTGGCAACTATAAAGCTTAGGGACCGCGACGCCATAATTACTGCTGACAACATTATTTTCCGAGTTTATGGCTATTTTCATCCCTATGACGCATACGTTTGTGACGCGGAATATGCATCGGCTACAATTTACCAGTCCATGGATCCTAAGGCTCCTCGCGGGAAAAGAAAGCCCATTTACTACAAATTCTACGCAGACGAAGGCTTACAGTTCGTTCGTGAAAAATACCCGCGCTACACGATTTTATATGAACCTCTGCAAAAGCGCCTCGTAGGCGTGCCGCGAACGTACATCATGAAAATACGTAAACCAGACAAAGGATTTCGGCGGTTGATTGAGAGACAACCTAGAGATGACCTTCTTAAGGCCTTGCACAAGGTATATAGCTTGGTTACTTCTAGGTCAGGGCTGTCAGAAAAGGATTTTGGGGTTTTCGGTTCGCTTCTTCACGGCTTCTATCATCCCAAATTTTCAGACATAGACCTCATCGTATATAGCAGAGAAAAATTAAGGAGACTCGGCGAAACGTTAGAAGACTTCTATCGGGAAGAAGGCCCTCTACGAAACGAGTTTGAAAGCGAGAAAGTTGTTGAAGGAAAACCTTGGAAATTCGTGAACTACAGCCCAAAGGAGTATCTTTGGCATCAACAAAGGAAGATGATCTACGCCTTACTCAAGGACGCAGAGTGGGATAGAATTATCAAGATAGAGTTCGAACCGGTGAAAGACTGGAAGGAAATCTACAATGAATATAACCCAAATACCCAGGTCATAAAGAAGGGTTGGATTAAGGCTGTTGTCCGCATAACCGACGACCAAGATGCACCCTTTATCCCGTCAATTTACAAGACTGAACCCATCGAAATTCTGGAGGGACCGAAAGTTGAGAACGTTCAGCGAATTCTTTCCTACGTTGAAGAATTCAGGATGCAGACAGAGAAGGATGAGCTAGTTTACGTGGAAGGAAACCTTGAAGAGGTGATTACCCCAACAAGAACGTTTCATCAGGTCACTCTAACCTACTGTCCTCGATATTATGAACAAGTGCTGAAGATCTTACAGATGTAACTTGTGCTTTCCCCGGTAAGCGTTACGTAGTGTTCATGAAACACCTTCTTTCTCAATTACCTCTCATGCATGCACAAAAAATAACAGAAAGTAACTAAAACCCACCAAGCTTCATCCAGCAACTCTAGAAAGTGCGGGGGGGTTAGGTTTAAACTTCGGTTTAAATTCTTGGCTTTTACATGTCTAATGGCATGTGCAAAAAGTGTGGAGGTAGGCTTTGAGCCTTTGAGCATCATATCTCTTAGAAAATAAGCCACACAAAGAATTGAACATTGCTGTTTCATCCATAGCTTTAACATATCCTCACTTTTGTTCTCTGCCACAGTAAGGACATTTTTCTGAAGCTATGGGGATAGCCTTTCCACAAGCAACACAATTTTTGAGAAATGCTTTCGGTGTCAACTTTAAAAGAGACTGCTTTGCTTTCTCATCAGCGAATAACCGAACTTCTCCACACTTTGGGCAAACATAAACGTCAAGTGACAGCATTTCTTCTCCGAGTTCTGCCCATTCTCCTACTATCAATTTCCAAAATCCTGGTGTTCCCTTAATTCTGAAGGGCACTTTTTCCGAAAATTGCATCTCAACGTCGCAGAAATAGCATTTTTTAACTTCTTTCTCTTTCATAGCTGAGGTTCCTTCTTTCTATAATCGCTTTAGATTGTGCTGATGATATTTGAACCCACAGCGCCGTCTTTACCGAAGGGAGTTCACTCATCGTTGGTCCTCATCTAAATCCGTCATTTTATTAGTGGCATATAAATGGTGCGGGGGGTGGGATTCGAACCCACGAACCCCTACGGGACAGCCGCCTCAGGGCTGCGCCTTTGACCTGGCTTGGCAACCCCCGCTTGAGCTAAATTATCTACCCGCTCGCTTTCAATTAAATCTTATCTGTATCTGTAAGCCCCTTTAAATCACTCCGAAATTTAATTTATTATTGTTAAAAAACAGCAGAGATAACCATCCAACGCCGGGGTATGTACGCACAAAAACACGGTATTCCGCCACTGTAAGAATCGACCTGAACGTGTGTGGAAAAACGGCTCTTCAAAACCGACTACCACCTAGATAGGGAAACTGCTACTAGGGAGCATGTGCATGCTTGCAACATAGGAATCCCCGCATTCTCCAATAAGGCTGCCGTCGATTCCCATCTTTTCCCACCTTTTTCCACCTTTTGCAACCTTTTTCCGTCTTTTCCAGACGTGGGATAAACCGTTTTCAAGCTTATTTCCAAAAACCAAACGAAATACAAGCTTTGTGAAAAACTAAAAAAATTATAGGGGGGTCTAATAAGAGAGAGACACTCAAAAATCATGCATGCATTTTTAGCACGTT
>CAZRVS010000009.1:0-7587 GCA_964603675.1 uncultured Candidatus Bathyarchaeia archaeon | reverse complement strand
AAATCCGGCCCGCTGCACCAAAGTATTAGGGGATGAGTGAAAAAATGGAATTTAGAAAGCCAATTTTTCTTAGACCTACAAAAGTTAGAAAAGCGTTGGATGCTGTCGCGTTTGTTGATGATAAACATGTTATAGGATTTAAATTAGAAACTGCTGGCAATCTTTACGTAAATTTGGAGATGGACGCAGTCCCTGAGGCGAAGCAACTTTATGATTTTTTCAATGAAATCTTTGGAAAGTATGCGAGCCAAAGAATTGAGAGTGGAGGATTAAGTAAAAGATTTTCAGGTAGTAGGTTATATGCTGATTGGTTACTTGAGGAGGAAAAAGTACCACAGGTCATTCAAGATGTCGAACAGAAAATGAAACGAGATTGGGGAAAAGCAATTAAGTGGCTTTTTGAAAAGCCTTGAATATTGTATGACGCTACCTCTAGTCAATAGAAGCAAGAAAGGCTATTTTTGATGCAATCCTTCTAAATGCTTTATTAGTTCGGCTACGACAGTCAAATTGTTCTTAATTATAGCTTCGGAGAAAGGAAATTCTTTAGGATGCACAAGGGAGTTACGAATTTTTCTATGAGTATCCATGATGCTCTTGTATTCATCGGGAAGTCTTGCAATGTCTTCTCTATCAAAATATCGATTAAGCAAATCATACAAAGGCGTTTTCCACACGTAATCTTCCGCATCTTTCTCATTCCTATTATCTTTCTTCCTTGCGTTTAGGAGGTAATCAGTCTTTATACATGACTCAAGAGAACTTATCGCCATAACTATTGCTGCTTTGAAATTTCCTCTTACGAATGACGATTCCACTTCTTTCCAGTAATCGCTAGCTATATCAAAATGGGTTATATTGAGTTCCAATTCCTGTAAGAATTTTTCTCTTTTGACCTCCTCTTCAGACCTCTCTTTTATCAGCTGCAGAGTTGGTTTCACCAACTTCGGTCCATGCGGCGTTTTACTAATTTCGTCAAGGATTTCTATTGACCTTTCTTTGACAACACCTAATGTTTCCGAAGTTAAAATGTTACTTAGTATCTTATCAATTCGCTCTTCACTGAATTCTTTTGTAATCTGTTGAACAATGATTCTTCTGATTTTGTCGTATAACTCCGCCGATTCCGTGTCCAAGAACCCTACAATCGAGTCCCAAATGTTTGGACTTGCGGAAAGATTTACACTTGTTAGTATATTGACAATTTCGTCTCCTATTGGCGAACCCAATTCCTTTATGATTTTCTCGGGTGCGACTGAACATATCGAACTAAGTGAACTTCGAATAGTCTCCAAAAAAGGTGAGACACGATATTGTTCATTTTTCAACAATTCCAACAGTAACTCAACTGTTTCCTCATAGGGCAGTTCACTTAGTCTCTGTATTATCAAGATTTTGGCGTTATTGTCACGTTCAAATCGCAGTCTCTCTCTGAAAATCTCGATGACTTTTATATCTTGAATGTTCTTGTGTATAAGAGCATCTATTGCAGCGTTTCTTTCAGTAGCATTGAGCGATTTTAAGCATTCAGCGATATTAGGAATCGCCTCTTTTGCACTATGCTTAACAAGAGCGCTTATGAGTGCTATATGGAGTGTAGGATTAGCAATCTCGAACCCTTCTTTCAGTATTTCTATGGCTTTCTCTCGCTCAGCCATATTTCCTAACTCATTTGCAGCATTTATGTTAGTCTGCACATTAAGGTCTTCCAAGAGTTGTTTACGGAGTTCATCAATTTTGTCCAACAATCACCCCCACTTTAATATTGTAATTACAGTTATAAAGCATTTTAGTTTTCTTGGTAGCTTCTGGACTTCTTTTTCTTTTGTGGCAATATTAGTAAATACAGGATACAACTATGGCATATTACCCTCCCTGTAAACAAGCAAAGAATTTTCTAAAGGATATGGACTCCTTTCTTGTTTTATAACAGTTTGCTTAAAATTTCCACCGTAGTGATTTGCAATTTCGAATCCTGCCCGCTGCACCAAAAGCCTTTCTGCCAATTCATGCAGGCTATTCCGAATTGAGGATTTCACGTAGTTTCCCCAAGTTGTCAAACATGACGCAGTGCCCTTTGCCTTCAAAAACCTCTAAACGCGCATTGGGAACAGCCTCAATAAGGCGGTAAGCATTGTCAACGCGGCAAGTTGTGTCTTCGGTGCCGTGCCAAACGCAAACTTTGCCAGATTGAATAAGCGAGATGGGCTCAGCCCACGGTTTTATGAAAAGCTGATGCTCCTGAAACACAGCCTTAACGCCGCCGTTTTCCTGCCGAAAAGCTTCAGCCATAGACCCGTACATTAACGTCAACCAAGACGGGTCTGCAAAGAACTTGGCGTCCTCTTTAGGCCAAGCCGCAACCATTTTTCTTCCGCTCTTGGACTTCAAAAACGCAGCGATATCCTTATTCGCCTCTAAAACTTCGGCTCTAAACCTCTTCAAACCCCACATACCCAAAGCGGGAATTTTCATGGCAAAACGCACAAGAGAGCCATTATGCGCCGTTGCCACGTCAAAAGGCAAAGCTGGAGAACCAACAATCACTGCTTTAGTCACACGCTCTGGAAAAAGCGCAACGTACGTAAGACCGAATGGGCCGCCTCCTGACCAGCCAAGCAGCGCAAACTGTTCAAGCCCCAAATGAGCCAGCAAACAGTTGATGTCTACAGTGAAATCTCTGAAGCGGTTTCTAGGTGCAAAAGTTGACAGGCCATATCCTGGTCGGTCTACTCCAATTACTTGAAATTTGTTGGCACATGCAAATTCCTTCAAAAGCAGGGTTTCCAATCGACTGCTTGCGGTGCCGTGAAAGTAGAGAACTGGCTTGCCTTCTCCAATAACTGAAAAACCTAGCTGTCTTCCATCAGGCAAAGAAATTTTCTGCTGGGTCTCTTCCATTTCAGCTTTTCTCCATAGAGGACAATTGGACATTAGATAATTCGAAAGCAGAATTCAATGTTTCGGTTGCCATATTTACGATGTCTCAAAAGAATTCCAATTAGTAGAAATGCGAGAAACAGGGAAAATTCCACAATCACTCTTGGATGCGTAACCGTCATTTCCAACGCATCTAAATTAATGAGGGTGTACAAGAGAAAGCCTAACGCTACCAAACTGAGAATAATGAAAATCGCGCTGAGAATGCGTCTCCCAAGCATCTCTTACACCTACGACTTCCAACACTGGAGGCACTACCTAAACACTATTTATAGTTTATAAAAGGGGGCTATAGTCTCCGCAGAGCACAACAGTCACAGACCATCCGCACATTAAACTGGAAAGCCGACGATAGGTTTTTATGAGGTAGTTCGTGGCGATGTCTCCTGCACCTCTTCCTCTTTTTCTTTTTTCAAAGTACTCCATGTGGTAACTCAGCGGACCAAATGCTTCACGGACGTTTGCCAGTTAGAACTAGTGTTCCCTTGATTAACCCTTTAGCCACGAAAGCTTCATGTAGTTTTGTGGGTAGATCTTTGCTTCCAAATTCAGCCTCTACCGGCCAGATGGATTCAGCAAGAGTGTAATATCCCCATTCTTTAAGTCTCTTGGAGACAGGCTGAGTGTGGCGATTGATGATTAAAACATGAGGTCGCTCTCTTACAGGCTTCAATCGCAAAACATCGTCGAGTATGCTACAGATGGTTCTATCCCTGAAAGAAAAGCCTATAATGATCCACCAACTGTCCTGCTTGGCTGCCTGTCTGAACAATCGAAACAGATCCAAATAAGGGCTTTCTATAACGTGTCTGTATCCTCCAAACTCAATCGGCCAGCGCATCGATTCTTCGCCGCATTCCTCTCCCAGAAAAGTTTTTTCTGGTCCAGCAACATCCAGTTGTCTTATTTTTCCACTCTTCTGGAAAAGGTCTATTGACCCATGAAGTTTGAAGATTTTTATATTCTTTTCTGGGGGGGATTCATAAGAGTCTACATCAAAGATGTCCTCCCCATATTTTTTCACTATTCCCCTCGAAAAATCAATCTCCTTTCGGTTAAAATAGACTTCAACACAAGTGTCATAGTTAGTTGTGAAAATCCTCAAAACAGGCAGAATAGTTTTTTGTTGTCCTCGTCCTTCCTGGAATTGACCCCAATAGTCAGTCATTTGCATTCTTTCTGTTTCCAAGATATTGAAGAAATCATTATAGGCTCCGAGGATTTTTGTGTCGTCGCTAACCGCTTTTATGCACTCTCTTCGTATGATTGCTTTTATTCTGACTAACAGTTGAAGGGCTTCTTTTCTGCTGTCTTCATGCAGGTAATGATTCGCTTGTTCGCGTTCCTTCTGTAAGAGAAAATGAGCCGTTTGAGGGGAGATAGCCCTGAAAAATTCCTGTGGGGACTTGGACAGGTCCTCGATCACTGTCATAAGAACTTCCAGATCAAAGTCTTCTCCAAAGGATTCTTTAATCGACAAATAAATTTGAGAATCGCTAACTTCTTGATCGAACAGTTTGACAAAGCCAGGCATGGTAGGTATTCCGAATGGGCTTGATGCGCCAGCCCCCAGAAAGAGAAGCATTATAAATCCTTCCGTAGGAGTATTTCAAAATTCAACTATTAGAAATTTGTGACAAACGCTCTCCTTCTACCCTTACGTTTGACCCCCATGTTACTACGTACATTAGGCCCTTAAAAAACTGGAGTACCCCTCGAAATACGCTTTTAAATACAGTTTCATGCCCAATATACCTTAGCAGGAGATTTTGAAAAATGAACCGCGATAAAGAGATTCAACGGGTTTTTGAGATAGCTGATGATTCTCTCCAAGGCGTTCTCGGCCACTATCTGTACGTAACAGCCCTTCAGCTGGCTGCCGATAATGAAAAAGTCACGGCTAATCTTCCTGCAGAGCGGATCCCAATGACTTTTAGTTGGGACCGATTTTACAGGAAGGAAGACCTTATTGAAGCTTTCAAGCTGCCAGAATTTCAAATATATCAAGCCAGAATCTCCCTAACAACAATCGTGAACGTGTTCGAGGTTGCCCTCAAAGGCTTCATTCAGCAACTTGCTGAAAAAAACCATCCACAACGTCTCAAGAATCGCTATCTTAGAACGTGTATACAATGGGCAAGTGAACAATTATCTCAATGCGACATAGGAGATCCAAAAGCTATCGAAAGAGACATAGGACCTCCAGTAGCAATCAAAAGACTTCCTCGAACACTGGGAATCATTGATAATGCAAGACGTCTTAGAAATCTAATCGTCCATAATCAAGGACTGTTCGACGACACCTATGAAAAAGATGCGATCAAAGCTCCCGGAATCGCGATAGACATGCATCCTGACTTTCTTATTCATAAAACAAAGCCAGAGAATCCAGTTCCAATAGTATTTGACACAGGCTACTTCTTCAGATTTAGCAAAGCGCATATTGAAGTGCTTCACCTGCTTCATAATTTTATTCAAAAGAAATATTTCGGCTTCCAGGATGCTTACGACTACAGTAGAGAAAAAAAGGGGATTGAGTGGAACAAGGTGTTATGGGGAAGCGCTAAGGTTAAGATTCAGGCTCCTGAAGTCTGAGGACTATTATGTCAAGACTGCACGCAAATCGGAACTGGTTCCGTTATCTCAGTTTTCCCACCATGCCGCTCGTAATAACTTGGCTCTCACGCTTGTTATTTCCTTTAGTTTTTTCATCAAGGCTTTGACCTTTTTCAGCTCGGGCTCCAGCAGAAAGTTATTCTTCGAGTCCAATAAATTATTTTCTTGGTCGATAGGTTTTTATGTACCGCTTAAATGTCTAAGATAGTTACTTTAAAAAAGTACGCTTAGGATTGATGGGCGAAATGGTAAGAAAAGCGCGAATCCGCTTAACAAGCACCGATTACCACAAGCTAGAAGAGGTATGCGAAGAACTGAAAGCTATCGCCCAGAAAACCGGCGCAAAAATAAACGGTCCAGTCCCACTGCCCACCAAGCGGCTCCGAGTGCCAGTTTTGAAAGCGCCCTCAGGCGAAGGAACAGCTACGTGGGACAGGTGGGAAATGCGCATCCACAAACGCTTAATAGAAATCGACTCAGAAGAACGAGTTATGCGGCGTATCATGCGCATCCGAGTCCCAGAAGAAGTGCATGTAACAATAGAATTAATCTAAATTTTACAAGGCAACCCGTTTTCAGCAGTTTACGCCCGTTCTACATGTAGGAACCAATCATAACGTAAGAAATAGCAGTCAACACTAAACTCGGCACGAAAGCCAAAGCCCAAACCGTCTTGTCCCAACTGAAAATTTTGTACCCGTCAAGAATCCCAATGGGAATCAGGTTGAACAACGCAATGAAACTGTTCAAAAGAGCAGCCAAAAAAAGCAATCCCTGAACTGGACCATATCCAAACGCAAACGCCGCCCCCAAAAACACCGTTGAAAAAACAATATTAACTGTGGGACCAGCAATGGAAATCTTTGCCACCTCATCCATTTGCGCAGGACCAGAAATCATCACCGCACCAGGCGAGATAAGCTTGAGCAGAGGAGAAATCACCGAGATTAACGTCAAAACCGCACCCCACAAGGTCAACCGAAACTCCGCCCACAATCCTCTCTTCTGCGCCGTCACTTTGTGGGCTATTTCATGCACCAGAAAAGACGCGGTTAGAATAACAGCGAAAACAGACAACAATGTCCAGTCCATTTGCGCAAAAATGCCTCCAAACAGCACATAAGACAAGCCAACACCAATAACAAGCAACGCAGCAACCGCTAAGTGCTTAAGCTCTTTAAGGCTAAAGTAAATTCGCCCTGTGGCTCGGCGAGGAGCTCCATAAGTAACCCTGTACTCATACGAACTGGGTCCCTGAAACACCACAGCGTCTTCCTGTCTTTGCGCGCGAGCAAGATCCATTCGGGGGCAGTTGTGGTTTTCAGGAAGACGATGCTCACTGCAGAATTGGTCACCGCAGTAAGGACACTGAAAAGGAAGAAAAGTTTCCTGCCCACATTTTCGGCATTTCATGCGTTACTCGCGCCTTTCTATGGTAAAAGGCAACGTAACCGTTTATACATTTCCCTCCAAAACCGCAGTGTTCCCCTTAATGTACATTTTCCACTCAGAATTTTCTCAAGATATGACAATATATACTCAAGTTAAGCGTTGGTTGCTCTTTCACTCCTGCAGAAGGGGTATATCGCCACTTACAATGGATTAAACACTTAAAACCCGTTAGACCCAAAATCTAAATCAGACAGAAGCAATTAAATTGACACTGGGAGAGAAAAACCAGCGTGAAAGCTTTCAGTTTTGTCCACGCCTCAGACCTGCACCTAGGCTACGCGCAATACGGCTTAGAAGCTAGAAGGCAAGATTTCGACAACGTCTTCGCGGAAATCGTGGAAAAAACCATCGAGCTAAAACCCGACTTCATAATCATCGCAGGCGACCTATTCCATCACGCGCGCCCCTCAAACGTAACGCTTGAGAACGCCATAAGAAACTTCAAGCGCCTAAGAGACGCTGGAATTCCAGTTTTAACAGTTGACGGCTCGCACGATTCAGCACCCAACACGATAACGGGAACAATCTTGTACCCGCTGGACAGCGCCGGCTTAATCTACCACCTGCCCAGACACGAGG
>CAZRVS010000008.1:0-28583 GCA_964603675.1 uncultured Candidatus Bathyarchaeia archaeon | reverse complement strand
GGTGTACGACGCTGGGCTTCGAGAGTTTTGTTATGTCGTTGGCAGGGGAAAGCGAGGGATAGAAGACCATTTCACTCCTGATCCTAACTGTATTAGAACTCTCGAAGACATGGGCAAGAATGGTCAAGCTACGGATCTTGAGGGTTTTTACGAAAAACTCGAGACTTCAACTATTATGTGGGTTAATCAGCCTGAGCCTAAAGGATTCGGCAACGCGGTTTTGATGGCTAAACCGTTTGTGCAGAACGAGCATTGTTTGGTGCATGCTGGTGACAGCTTCATAATATCGAAGAATATGGATTACATTAAAAAGCTGCTGGCTGCGTATGAACGGTTTAAGGCTGACGCCGCTTTCATCGTATTGGAGATTGAGAATCCTCTGCAGTATGGAATTATTGAAGGCAACGAGGTGAGTACTGGAATTTTCAAGGTTAAAACTGCGGTTGAAAAGCCAGAGAAACCGCCGACTAATCTGGCAATCATGGCGATGTATGTTTTCCACCCTGTTATTTTTAAGGCATTAGAGGCGACGCAGCCTGGGAGAAAGGGGGAAGTACAGTTGACAGATGCAATTCAGAAGCTTATTGACTGGGGACTAAGTGTATACGCAGTTAAGTTGGATAAGAATTATGCGCATTTGGACGTAGGCAGCCCTGAAAGATACTGGGACGCGTTAGCATTGTCGTATCAGCATTTTTGCAGGAGACCAGCACAGTGATAGACGCCATAATCATGGAAGACATAAAGAATATAAAAAATCTTGTAAAAGAAGACAATTTCGCAGGAAAAAACGTGCTGGTTACTGGCGGCACAGGATTCATTGGCAGCTGGCTCTGCGATGTACTAATCAGTTCAGGCGCTGAAGTCACAGCAGTAGATGATTTATCAACCGGAAGAATGAAAAACGTTGATCACTTGACAAAAAACTCAAAGTTCAAATTCATAAAGTCTGATGTCTGCACTTTCCAGAGCAAGGAAAAATTTGATTTCATTCTTCACATGGCGGGGCACGCTTCTCCTGACGAGTACCAAGTGCATCCAATTGAAACACTGCAAACTAGTTCCTTCGGTAGCGCCAACATGGCAGAGCTAGCCAGAAAAAATGATGCCACACTCTTGTTTGCTTCTACCTCGGAAGTTTATGGTGACGCTGAGGTTGTGCCTACGCCTGAGAGCTACTGGGGAAAAGTTAACCCGATTGGCCCGAGGTCATGCTATGACGAAGGGAAACGGTTCGCGGAAGCTTTGCTTGTGGCGTATCATAAGCAGTATGGATTGGACGTGAAGATTCCGAGAATTTTTAATTCGTACGGTCCACGCTTGAGAGAAGACGGACTTTACGGAAGAGCCATGTCACGTTTTATCACGCAGGCTTTAGCGGATAAGTCAATAACAGTTTATGGTGATGGAAAACAGACCAGATCGTTCTGTTACGTAACTGACACGGTTACAGGTTTAATGTTGCTAACAGTCAATAAGAAAGCAAAGGGAGAAGTTGTAAATGTTGGGAACGCTCAAGAAATAACTATTTTAGAATTAGCAAGGAGAATTAAAGAGATAACGAAATGTAAATCTTCTTTGACTTTTCATCCTTTACCGAAAGATGACCCCAAAAGACGCTGCCCAGATACAAGTAAATTAGAAGCGCTTGTGGGATGGAAGCCGCAGGTCAGATTTGAAAATGGACTTAGAAGAACAATTACTTGGTTTTCTTCAAAAACCTCGTAAATTATAGTTACATAACATAGATTGTTAGGGACTTGATTAGCGCCCAAATTATTCTTAAATTAGCTTTAATCGTTCCGCCTATTCTAGGGTTCTTTCTCCTCGGCGATGGATCATACTTTATCTCACCTATGGCTAAGCCTTTCTTCTTGGCGATGACGAGAAATTCGGCACCGAATGTTTCTCCGCCTCGCAGATTGAATTTTGGGACGGCTTCTTTTCTGAACACTCTAAAGTTGGACAAGGTGTCGGTTACGCCTAGGAGCTTGCCGAGTGTTTTAGAGGCGAGTTTTTCGGAGATGCGGGGCAATTTGGTGCGAGAAGCCACAACTATGTCGAAACGTGCGATTTGCTGTAATAATTCGGGTATATATTCAGGGTTGTTTTCTAAGTCTGCGTCTATCGTAATTATAGTCGGGTACTTGGCAAGGTGCATGCCGTAGAGTAGTCCTTTGCTTTGACCTTCACGTTTTTTTGTTACAGCTACATCTGCTAAACGTTGAGCAGTTTGAATAGTTCCATTTGAGGAGTTATCATCAACAACTATTATCTCATGTTGGACACGTTGGAGCACATTCCTTATCACGGGGATTAGCTTCCCAACATTTTCCCTTTCGTTCCAAGTGGTTGTTACTATCGACACGCCGTTCGGAACCATAATTTTGACCTCAAAGGAACCTTTCCAGTATTATATGGTTGAGTGAATATCTGTTGATTGGTTATAAGTCGATTTTTGAGTTAGAAGCAAAAATTAGTTGCGAAGATTTGTGCGAATGTTCTGCTAGATATAGTGTGCTTAAATCTGAGTTCTAAACTGTGTCAACTAGATAAATGCGGGTATTCTTAGTTAGGCTTAGTTCTGTTGGCGACAAAAAGAGAAGATAATCAAAAGAGGGACTGTTCAAATGTTTATAGAAGTAGTCGGGCTAACTCTCTTAGCGCCGACTACTACTTAATTTGAATGGTTTCGTAAAAAGTGTAGTGGAGAATTGTCAGGTAATGGAAAAGTAATAAGCTATTCTAAATTTTCAATTGCCATTTGGTATGTTTGGTAAATTGCTTTTGCGGCTTCGGTTATTCCGTCCTTTTCTTTTGGGGAAAGATTATCATACAGAGAGGAACCTATGGACCGCCCAAGATGAGTGGGTAATCCAACAAATGTCGGTTCAGGGATTTCTTCGAATTTGACTGGAGCAGCTATGGACAAAATTTCGTTAGTATTTTCTGTTATTGCCTTTGCAATGTCACGGAACGAAGCGGCTGGACCATATTCGGTGCCTCCGATATTATCGACTATGAGTTTTGAAACCGATTTTACGTAAGATTCAATTTCGTTTTTGGGGATTATTGCGCTTTTTGCTGCAGCATATTCATCAGCAAGCAGATTGTTGATTTTTGTTGTTGACCACAACGGGAGTGCTGCATCGCCGTGTTCTCCGCCGACCCATCCTTGAACTTGCGATACTGGAACATTAAGTGTTCGGGCTATTTTGGAGCGAAATCTTAGAGATTCCAAATTTGTTCCTGTACTTATTACGAAGTCGGCTTTGGTGCATTTTTTGCAGACCATAGCCATAGCGTCCACAGGGTTTGAGATGACAATGTATTTTGCGTCGGGATTTCTCGGTGCAGTGGTTTCCGCTACATATTTTACTATCTTCGCGTTCTGAATTGCCAAATCGCGTCTGCTCATTTTAACGCCGGGAGTGCGCGGTTCACCTGCAGAGATTAAGATTAAGTCTGCTCCAGCTACTTCTTCGTCTCTTTCGCAAGCGTTTATTTCCACATTCAGTCCGTTGCTCGCGGTTACATGTTTTAGCTCTTCAGCGAATGCTGCTGCAAGCCTTGGTTTTATATCACATACTGTTAGTGTGTCCGCAAGTTCGGCGCACATGATCGCATAGGCTGTTGGGCGTCCAACACGGCCGGTTCCAATCTGAGCTATATGTAATATTAATTCTCCGGTTATTTTTAAAATAGATTAAGATGAGGGCCTTGACCGAGTTGGTCTGTTGAGCTTATTATGCCTATCCTCAAATTTTTCGCGGATTAACCGATTTTGTACTTTTTCCATCTAATTGTGTCCAACGTCATATCTATTGTCAGTTTTGGACCACTATACTCGTTTAGTGTCATAGGTTGGACATCAATTGTCGTCAATCTCGCCAACTCGAACATGGACAGTTTCCTGTCGCCGCACAGATGCACTATGCCGCCTAGTTTTGCCTCCATAACATCGTTGATTCCTCTCGCGACGTTATCAGCAAAAAGATACGTGCCGAACCTATCAATAAATGCTTTTGGAAATCTCCATTTTTCTTTTGCAACAAAATTAGTTCTAATAATTAGGTAGGTATGCAGTTTCTTGACCACGAATTCGCCGACTAATTTTGTAAGGGCATAGAAGTTTTCGGGATATGGTATATCTTCCTCGGTGTAAAAACCTCTGTGGCCATCAAAAACACACGCAGTACTGACGTAGATAAAGTAGGTTTTCTGATTGTATTTCAAGCAGGCATCAACAAGATTTTCAGTTCCCAAAACATTGCTACTCCATGCCTTTCGCTTGTCGTCTTCGCAGTCACGTACTCCGGTAAGCGCTGCTGTGTGTATAATTACATCTGGCTTGTTTTGCCTTATGTACTCGAAAACTGCGTTTCGCTCCGCTAACTCCAATTCGCTATGGGTTGGGTGTATAGATTCTGGAAATAATGCGACAAGGGCTCTACCTAGTTTACCGTTTCCACCAGTAATCATTATTTTCGTCATTTCCAAATCGGCCCCTGAGTATAGATTTTGCTTTGAGCGACTTTTGAATTGAAGATAGCTCCGTAATTGTCGTATTTCGGAAGTTGGTAATCCTTAAAATCTTCATATTTCTCGCTTATTTCTTTTATCGCTGTCTGAATGCTTCTTTTAGGTCTGAAACCCAACTTTTTTATCTTATCATAACTAACCTTGTAGTCTCGGTGGTCAATAATTTTTGTTGAAATTTCCATTTTTGCTCCTAAGCTTTCAGAAATTTTTTCAGCAACATCGATTATTCGCCAGTTTTCCCAAGAAATGTTGTATATTCCTCGAAGCTTTTTTGCCAAAACAAGAAGATACGCCTCAGCAGCGTCTTCAACGTTAAGAAATGGTCTGTATTGTTGCCCTCCAAATACAACAAGTTTTTTGTCTTGTATGGCTTGGGCTATAAATCGGTTTACTGCTAAATCGAATCTCATTCTATGACTTAATCCAAACAAAGTTGCAGTTCGCAGTATTGTAGCGTTTGGAAAGACACTTAATATTGCTGCTTCGGATTTGATTTTAGTTTCGCCGTAAAGATCAACTGGTTTTGTGAGAGAACCTTCATTAATTAGGTTATTTGGCTGTGCGCCATACACGCTACATGTGGAAGCAAATACGAGATTTTTGATGCCATGTAAACTGCAAAGTTCTGCTATATTTTTTGTTGCAAGATAGTTTATTTCCATAGTCGCTTTTTGGTCTAGGTTTGATGCCTGTTGACCCACTATTGATGCTAGGTGGATTACGGTTTCTGCACCATTAATTGTAGTTGTGATGGTCGTCATGTCCCGTATGTCACCTTCCACCAAATGGAATTTGCTGTTCTTTAGCAATGGCTTAATCGGTTCAATTCCGTATAACAAATTGTCTAGACACTTAACTTCATGATTTTCTTTAAGCAAGCGTCTACAAAGCAAAGATCCTAGATATCCTGCTCCACCAGTGACTACTATTCGCATTACCATTTCACTCCGAATGAATCGTGTGCAACTCTTTCATCCTTATGTTCTGACATTGTTGTATCAGCAATGCCAAGCAGTAAAGCATCCTCTGTCAGTGCTTTCCATCCATTATGTACTTCACTAGGAACAATGAGGACCGCTGGTCTTTCAGATGTGAGGATAATCTTTTCTTGCTGTAGGTAAGTTGGGCTACTAGGGCGATCATCTATTAGATGAAATTTTATGGCACCACTGACAACAAAAAAATATTTAGTTTCAGAAAAATTTTTGTGGAATGCCCTGATAGTGCTTATATCCCAGTTTTTCACAATGTAAATTCTCTTTGCTTTTGGTAAGCCTTCTGCTTGCTCAAATATCTGGATTAGTCTGCCCCTTTCATCTTCAAATCTTGGCACTTCCAATAACTTAACTCCTTCAATCATCGATTGCTCCTCCGCTTAGAAAAGGACTAAAACATACTTTGGATCTCGAGTTCAAGATTTCACCACTTATTAATTCTGGTAACTTGTACTCCTTGAGTATTTCAACTATTCTCTGGGCAGTTTTTCCATCTCCATAGGGATGTGTCCAATCGGATTTATTTTTAAGAATTGTTTGAGTTGCTTCTAAAATATGCTTTGGTTCTGTTCCAGCAACAATGCTTGAACCTAATTCTACAGTTTCTGGCCTTTCAGTGCTAATTCTAGTCACCACGCATGGGATCTTAAGGACACAGGCTTCTTCTTGTGCCGTACCTGAATCCGACACAATGGCTATTGAATGCATTTGTAATTTTAAAAATTCTAGAAAGCCTTGAGGTTCAATTGTTAAGATGTTCTTCGGAATTTTTATTTTGAACTGTTTTATTCTTTTTTTCGTTCTTGGCATGAGTGGCAGAATGACTTTCTTGTGGTAGTGTTCAGAAACTAAACTTAGACCTTTAAGGATTTTTGCTAATGGTTCTTCATTATCAACGTTTTCCGCTCTGTGTAACGTAGCCAAGAAGTACTCTTTTGGCTCGACACCAATTTTATCCAATATCTTATTCTTCTCTGCCTTTTTAATAAAATGATTAAGCGTATCAACTGTGGGATTTCCAGTTACATGAATTTTCCAGTAAGGGATACTCTCAAGAAGAAGATTTTCTCTTTGATAATGAGTATAAGCAAACAAGTAAGTGGAAATGTGATCTATTAACCTCTTGTTTTTCTCTTCAGGCATCCTCCAATCATACGCTCGCATACCGGCTTCTATTCTTGCCACTTTTATGTTCAATTTCGCTGCAGAGATACCTGCAAGACTTGTGTTGGAATCTCCCAATAGTAGAACCGTGTCGGGCTTCTCTGTAAGCATCACTTTTTCTGATCTTTGAATTAATCGAGCTGTCTGCTCCCCTTGAGTCCCAGATCCTACTTCTAAATTGCAGTCAGGCTGTCTTACTTCCAATTCCTCAAAGAAAACTTCGTTCAAGTTATATGAATAATGTTGACCTGCATGCACAATTATGTGGTCTATGCCCTTTGCTTTATCCAATTCTTTTAAAACCATGCAACCTTTTATCCAATCAGGTCTTATTCCAAAGATACTCATAACCTTCATCTAATCTCTACCTTCTTTGGAGTTAGCCTTCTACTTTTGTTATTCCTTTTTATATGTTTTCTGCCTAATTCAGAATACAGAAATCGCTGTACGAGCGCCTTACCAGGTGACCCAGTCCTCCAACAATAAGAGCACTCGTCCTGTCCATCGTCATAAGTTCACTTCGATTTTGTTTTTGCGAGATGAGATAATAAGTCATACAAATCCACATAATTCTGAACGCCTACTCGGTTACAATGAAGCATTAGCCTTACTTTAGAGCTTTTTGAATGATTTTCCTGAAAAATCTATAAGGAACTAACGAAAAAATCACCAAAAGAATGAAGACTGAGAAAGAGACTGTTAATCCTATGCTGTAAAGCTCCTGAGTTGCAAAATCAATTGTTACGCTAAAATCGCCGGTTTTGTCAACCCAAAAACCGTTTGCGAAAAAGTTAACTTTAAAATGTTTGAATGTTACATTGCCACTTGAAGCTACCCAACGAGGGTCAAATTTTTCGCTGAATATAAGAAAGAAAGGGGTTGTAGATCTTATGTGAACGATGTATTTCGTGGGGTCTATTTTTTCAAATTGTATGTCCGGAGGAGAAGTGTTTGTTGATGGTTTGCCAAAATCGACCATAAATGATCGCAGAATAACTTGACATCCATTGTTGGGAACATCAATTGCCAACCTTAGTTTATGCAATCCTTGTGTAAGATGCACTTTTTCCTGAGCAATGTGTGTGTTAAATATATCTCTAGCAGAAGTCAATTTAATTTCAAGCGACGAATTGTCGTAGTATACTATAAGATTGGGGTCACCAGAATTTGAAAGAGCTTCAACTGAAAATTGATACTCATTGTCGAAAGGTACCCAAACCTCAAAAGATTTTGTGATGTTAATTATACTAGTCTCGCCATTTGGAGTAAAACCGCTTTTAGTAAAGGACAAAGAACCAGGAGTTGAGGTAGTCTCAGATGGTTCGCCGAATTTGTCAAGGCTAAAAAAGAAACACGTGTTCTTCCCTTCAGCGTAAGTTTCTGCTTTTTGTCCAGCTTCAACTAATTCTGATTTTGGAGCGACAAGTACATTTGAAACTATAATGGTACCACCATTGCTAACAAGTTTCAGGTAGTGCTTACCTTCAGGCAACATTACTGGCTCGGTGTTTATCCAAGTGAACCTATTTGTATCAGTATTATTAGTGGACAACTCCTTCAATTTTTGAGAATCAACAAATATATCTAATGTCAGTTTTTTTGTCCAATAGGTGTAGTATCCAAAACTGCCGGCATTTCTTATTTCCCATTTGTTACCATTATCTGAATAAGCAGTTACTCCCAGAGCCTCATGATCCCAAGCCCACCCATAGGTATTGTTGGCATCCAAACCAGCTTTATTCAGAACTATCCAATACTTTTCTCCTGGGGCAACTTGCACGTTTAAATCAATGTCGAACCAGACGCCATAGTCGGGAACCTGTTCTTTTGGTACAATGAATGTAGCTATGCTTGCGCCGTTCTCAGGAGTGTTGCCATTATCTGCCTTGATTTCGCCAGTAAGATCTTCTGCTGGAGTGCCCCATTTCATTAAACATATGGATAGTCTGCTCAAGCTGTCTACGCTAGGGATAAAGGGCATAGCCCAAGATTTATCATTCAAAGGAACAAAGCCACTCTTGACCGTCGGATTAATCAGGTCAGGTTCTTGGGGTAGATCAGGGTTAAGGTAGACTTTTGTCCATACTTGATATTCTTCCGAATTTGAAATCTCAATTGGAATCGTTAGCGTGTCAGGTACTGTTGCCATAACACCGTCCCTAACCGAAGCGGATTGATACCAATCAGTTGGAGGAGAGTTTACATCGAGGTCTATCCAGCCTTCATCTTTGAGGTGTGTTTGGACGTACAATTCGGGATTGATTTTGTATCGTTCTGGGAGAAATAGTTGAACATAATCGAGGTAGTTTTCATCTTGAATCGAAATCTTGTTGACTATCAGAGGAGATATGGAGTCGGAAGATTGCTGATCCGAAAAGAAGACAGCTTTGTCGCTTGGAAAATTCAGTAGATAAGACAAGTCGGTCACGGCTAATGTTGCCGTTTGTGCGGCAAAAATGTGATCTAGAAAGTTTGTATTCTCGTACAGAAGAATGTTGTCACCATATCCTTTTGAAAAAACTATGTTAGTTTGATTATTTAACTTGTCCAAAGCAACTTGGTTTGAACTATATGGAGCATAAAGCGAAGAAAAGTCTTTACGGAGAACTATTTGTTTGACATTCATTAACCCGAGAAGGTTACCAAGATTGTTTATCTGTGGTGCAGTCGGCGAATAAATGGAGTTCGCTAGAAAACGTGCCAATTTTGCGGCATCGTCTACGCCAGGAATATTATGATAGAGAGTAGGTTTTCCAAAACTACCGAGGAGTGGATCACCACCACCGACCTTTCCTTGAGGCGGCACGATGGGCTCAACAAAAGGCAACATAAGGACTTTATAGTCTTCTTGGTTATTCAAGAAATCACGGTAAAGATGGTAATAATTCTGATCAAGGCTATACGTCTGGAGATTGTTCGTAAGGATTTGACTGAAATACGGAAGCCCGTAGGAAAGAACTATAATAGAAAGACATGAACCGACTAAGAATCTCCGTTTTTTATTGAAGTTTTTCATTTTACTTAAGGGTTTTATAGAAGCAAATTGATGTTCTCTTAATCTTGTTGGTAATTGCATTAAACTATTCATGGATATACCAAGCAAAAGAGAAAGGGATAAAGAGAGTAGAGGCATAAAATTGTAAGGATCTCGGAATACTTTACCCAAAATCGAATTTTGGAAAAATAAGACATTGATAGACTCTGCGGGTGGTTGTGCGCCTTTAGCTAGAAATAGGGCTATTAAAAATAAGCATGAGAAATATATGACCCTCTTGTTTCTTGGTTCTAGAAGAATCGACAAAACAGCGATTGCCACTAAGAGCAGGCTCACAATCAGCCAAAATAGTCCGAGAGAGGAATCGACCACAAACCAAGTAAAATAATCACATATGTTCCCACAAAGACCACGCAGCCCAAGCGCTTTGATTAGACCCGGCGAGAATTCTACAAACCGACTAGTTGTAATTAATGCCCCAGTGTGTATACTTATGCCCATTGAAAGAGCGGAAGATGGATCCGAAAGTAATTGAAGAAGCCAAGCTAATTGAGCTCCTACAAAACTAGCAACTATTAACACGAAACATTTTAAGAAGGCGAATAACGTTTTGATTCCTCTTGATAAAGAAAACTCAAAAAGAAACAGCAGTAGGAACACAATAATGAAGCATATGTAATATGCTATAAAATCACTGATTAGAAACAGTAGAAAACTAAAAGCAAAAAAAATCTTGAAACTATGCGGAGTGCTGCTGTCTGTTAGTTTGAAAAGTAAATAGAGTAAGAAAGGAAGAAGTGCGTAAAATAAAAGCGCGCCGTATCCCCCCGCAATGGCAAAATTGAAAAAGAAAGGAGTAAACATGTAAAAAGCTCCGCAGAGAAATGAAGGAAGAAGGGACAGTTTTAAGAAACGTGAGAGAATAAAAATTGAAAAACCGCTTAAAGCCATGATGAAAAGAAGAAACCCTTTCGAAATAACCTCGCCATTTAATCCTAAAGAGGACAACACAAATAGAATTCCTCTGAGATAATATGCAGAGGATAAATCCAAAGACCTGCCCAGCGACTCAGGTAACCAAGTGTTAAAAAGTGCGTTGCCCATTCGTTCAGAAATATGTTCTGGAAAGTAAGGAATCCAATTATCCATCATGTAACCGACTGCACCGGCGGCAGACAGCAAGCCCCAAAGCGCAAAAACCGCTAATAGAAAATATAGAAAATACACGGCAAGATAAGATTCAAGCTTTTCCATATCTAAGTCCATTTGAACTTCCCATTGTCGCTGTAATCTGAGCGAATACTGCCTTCATAAATTGCTAAGAGCTTTTCAGCCATTTTTTGCCATGAATACTCTTTTTCAGCAATTCTCCTTGCGTTGTTGCCAAATTTCTCACAGAGACCCTTATTGGAAACAATATCGTTAATTTTTTGAGCGAAGCCCACAGCGTCGCCTGGTCTAGCGGTAAGTCCGATGTTTTTCTTAGAAATGATATTTGCAACGTCACCAACCTTGTGGGCCAATATTGGTCTCCCCGCGCACATGTAATCTCCGAATCTTCCAGGTAAGCCTGCCCTAAAAATCTCATCACTTTCAAGGGGTAGAACAAGTAGGTCTGCAATACCAAGAAAAAGAGAAAGCCGTTCATAGGGTTGCCGCGGAACAAAGTCGACCAAATCACTAATACCGAGCGTCTTTATCAATTCTAATTCTTGCTTATTTGGCGAGCAACCAACTATAACAAGTTGTAATTTATCGTTGGAAATAGTCGCGATATGAAAAGATTGGAGCAACTGCCTTAGTAATTGCGGCATTACACCACTCCCTCCGCTGCCTCCCTCGAAAACGAGGATTTGCAAATCAGTGGCATACCCCAGTTTTTCCCTAGCGTGTTCTTTAGGGATAGGCTTTATTAAGTCAGTATTTGCTCCTGAGGGAATCTTGAAAATTCTGTTAGCAGGCATCCCTAAACTAATAGCGCGATTTGCTAGAAAGTCGCTTGTGACTGTTAATGAATCGGCGAAAAGGAACGTTTTTTCTTCGAGTAATGTTAATCCAAGACGCACTGCGGCATTATGAAATCTTGCCCAGCCGCCTCTGCTCCACAGATCAACCCAATCGACAATTAGTCTTCGTCTTTTGATAATCTTTGACGCGAGTGCGGGAAAAGCAGACATAGGAAAAGCCACGGTAAAAGCATGTACAACATCAGAATTTTGAATTAGACTAATTAGTGGCGAAAGGAACCCGCGGAGAAGTTGTCCCAAATACTCCTGATGCCGAACACTGGCTTTTTGAGATATCAAAGACGACTTCAAAGGGAGCAAAGATTGGGGAAGGAAATAAGGAAGCTGAATAAGCTTTACTCCTTGACGTATTTCTGTTTTCACATAATAACAATAATGTGGAGCCGCAGAGACTATAGTTGCCTCATGCCCCATTTCAACAATATATTTTGCTAAATAGAAACACCTCTTAAATTCTGCAATCTCCCTTGTTGTCGGCACAAAATACCCTATCCTCATTTTGATACCTAACTTGTATGAGTTAAGTGGTTGGTCTAACTGATTCCTGCTTTGTTTCTATCCATTTTTAGCGAGGAATTCAAGCAGCTTCCAATTTTCAAGGTAATTTATTCTTGGGGGCATAAAGTGGATTTTACCCTTTTCAGGATTTCCTAATACGTTTCATCAGCATTTTGCCGTAAATCGTATTTTTCGATAGCGATTTTTATGCGAGCTAACCATTTTATGCAGTAATATTTGGTTATCGTTAATTTCTGATTATAATTTGAGCTTCTTCTAAGTCCTTGCGACTGTTTATGTTGGTGTATTCATCGCAGATGTTGAAAATCTTAACAAGTTGACCGTCATCAACTGCACATTGAATCAAATCTGGAAGTTCCTTTTCTCCTCTCTCAGGGTGGATAGGAGTTCTTTCAATGTAAGACAACATTTCGTTCTTGAACACACAGTGCCCAGTTCCCTGCCAATTGTCTAATGGTCTCCTTGGTTTTTCTATTAATCTGAAAATTCTTCCATTTTCTCCTGTAAGCACACTGTATGTTCGGCTTATCTTGTTCTTATCTTTTTGTAACATGACGCCGCACATTGCGAATAGATTCTCTTCTCTGAACTTTTTGATTAACTCTCGGTGTCTACTGTTTATTAGAATCTCGTCGCCCAGCAACAGGAAAAAGTCATCTTTCCCTATAGCGTCTTTGGCGCAGTCTATTGCATGAACCAAGCCTTTAGGCTCTGACTGAATCACGTATGTTATTTTCTTTCCCTTATAGGCTATTCCATATCTGTTTATTACATCTTCTGCCCTGTGTCCAACCACTATAACTATCTGATCCACGTCATCTACGTCAACTGCCCGCTCCATATTATATTCCAAAACAGGTTTCCCTTCAAAGGGAAGCATGCATTTATTAACCGAGTTGGTTATGTCGCCTAGCCTTTTACCTCTACCACCAGCCAAGATCAAAGCCTTCACGGGTTTACACCTCCGAAGATAGCTAGGTTTTCAGCTACCCACATGATCAGCTTCCCAACGCCATCTTTGTTTGACGTTTCAGGACTCCAACCAAGCTTCTCCTTTGCCTTTGTTATGTCACAGACAAAATACCACAGGTCACCAGTCCTTTTTGGGGCATATTTGATGTCAGCTTTGCTTCCAGATATTTCCTCTATTAGCTGGATGCATTCCATCAGCGAAATTGATCGCTCTATTCCGCCCCCTATATTGTATATTCCAGGCTCCTTAGTTTTGTAGAAGGCATCAAACGCTCGAACGGCATCCGTGGCATAAAGAATGTCTCTCACCTGCTTACCTGTTCCGAAGATCGTAATTGATTTTCCTAGCAATGTCTTAATTACAAAGTTGGCAACCCACCCATGGTCTTCGCTTCCAAATTGTCTCGGACCATACATGCCTGTATAGCGGAATGCAGCGGCTTTCAACCCATATGTGTCGATGTAAGTTTGCACGTAAAGTTCTGCTACTCGTTTTGATACGTGAAGAGGAGTGGTAATTCCCTCCATTGTAGGATGTTGTTCATCTATGGCTGGAGGTTCCCTAAGGAATCTAGTTTCTCCTTCCTTTAAAGTCTCATTGATTTTGTTTCCGTAAACGTGTATCGAAGAACACACAACCACTGGTATATCCAGCTTTCGCGCCACTTCTAAGACGTTAAAAGTGCCAATCACATTCGTTGACAAATCCAACTCGGGGTCCTCAATGCTAATAGTCATCGCAGGTTGAGCCGCTGTGTGAACTATGTATGCACAGTTATTTGATGCCCGCAAAAGTTCATCTTTGTTTCTTATGTCTCCGTTGACTGCTGCAACTTTCATGCTTCTCAAGAAGTTCAAAACGTGCTCTCTTGCAGCTTGTGCATTATATTTTGTCCTGTTAAGCTCATGCTTAGTGAGATTATCGAAAGCAGTTACATGGTATCCTTTCTTGGCATAGAATTCACAAACATGAGAACCCAAGAAACCGCAGCCGCCAGTAACTAGCACATCCATTGCTCTCCATCTCCTATGTTGCACGTTATATAGCCAGCGAGGTTGCTATAACAATTTCTAGTTTTCTCGCTTGGAAAGCCGTTCAGTTCAAGTATTCTTTTAAGAAAATAAACTGCTTTCTCGCCCATTCTAAGATAGTTTATTGATTTTTTGTTTTTATTCATTTTTGTCACCTAGTGATTTGACACTTGCTCTACTGCGATTTTTCAAGCAATGAGCTACCATCTTGTAAGTAACCTCAAGGCATGCAGCCCCAATTTTACACAATTGAATGGCTAAAATGCTAATTCTCATCTTACTAATGCCATTTAAAAACAAACTTTCTAACCTAATGGCATACATTACTAAGCCCCCAAATTATGATTGGCATCAAAATGGGAGATGACACCTCTGATGTTCTTCAATTCACCTGACGCTATGAGATCCCAATCATATTTACTTATAAAAGTGCGTGATTGTTCAGCCATTTTGTGAATCAATCGCTCGTTGGAGAGCAAACTCAAAACAGCTTCAGCAAACTTGTTAATATTTCTCAAAGGAACATAGACTATTGCACCATTAAAAACTTCTTTGTAGACAGGCAAATCATAGGCTATGGCAACACACTTCGACGCCATGGCCTCCGCAACGGCAATGCCCCAACCGTTCTCAGTGTCAGCATACAGGAACAATTTACTCTGCTTCATGAACTCATAGACACCAGAACTTCTCCGAAAACCAATTAACTCAACATTCTTACTCAACCCTTTCTGCACAATCCGACTACGAAGTTCATCGACAATCATTTTCTTTCCATAACCTACCATCACTAGTTTTGCGGCTGGTTTTTTCCCACAGACCAAGTCCCATACATCAATTACGTCATAGATCCCCTTTGAAGGATGCAATCTAGCTGCAAAGCAAGCATCATAACGTCTTAACGAACCGGCACGAATGCCATCAATAAGCTTTGTGTCAACCCCGTTTGAACCAACCTGAATTTTGCTCTCACAAACTCCGAGGGACACTAAATGTAGCTTCAACCACATCGACGAGGTAATAATTAGATTGGCAAATCTTTTCATTACGCTAACAGAGATACGTTGCGTGAAAAAAGAAACAAAATTAACTAGAGGATTACCGTCTCTTTCACTTGGCGCGGGAACTAAATAATGAGTGACAGCGACCCATCTCACTTGTTTATCGATCAATCTCAGGAGAAATGCTGGAATAGTATCGCTCAAAAAATCTGAACTAGAGTAGACAACATCAAATCTGCCAAAATTCCTGACCACAAATATGCATCCGAGCACAAGCCTCAAAAAATTCGATAAGATAGGACCAAAATTGCTAAATCCCAATGCAGGCAAGATTTGATAGGAAACATTCAGAGTTTCATTCTTACAGATTTCATAGCCTTCTCTAGGCAACATTATTCTGATAAAATGCCCTTGTTTCTTTAATCTTCGAAAAATCTCAATGAACCTCTTATCGCCGCCAGAAAGTGTATTCATAGCATTAGCAAGAACAAGAATTCTCATGAAAAACCTCGTTTTGCCCTTTATTTGCTCGATTGCTTGGCGCATCGTTGGAAATTGTTATTCGTACTGTTGCCAGCTTTAATCATATAATATTATCTTTTGCTTTGAAGATAGCCGGCAGCAACTCTAAACCTCAGGTAGTACATTGCAAGCATTAACGGTGGGTGTCTTATTAGCTTTTTCCAGTTGCCTTTTTCAACAAAAACATCCATCAGCCTGTAACGCACACCCGTCTGCTTCGTTACTTCTGGATCGTTGGATCCCCATTTTTTAATGTACTTTTGGATTCCGCTGGAATAGTATTTCTTCTTTGCCAAATATCGCTTAATATCGAAATTACCTTCATTATGGTAAAGAGCCGCATGAACAATTCCAGTCCGACTGACTCTTCTGATCTTCCTGTCAAAATCCCAATCTTCTGGGCCAACAAGGCTTTCATCGAATCCGGCAACACCCTCGAACAAATCTTTACGAATAAATCTCACTGCATCTAAGACCGTGCCAGTGCAGAAGCTTCTTTCAAAATCCCGGACCTTTACCCAGAAGCCTTCTCCAACTATTCGTTCTGGAACGTAGAGTGCATCAATCCCTTCGCGTTCGCACTTTTCCACGCATTCTTCAATTACTTTCTGGCTCAGAACCATGTCTGCGTCCAAATAAAATAGGTATTCACCGCTAGCAACTTTGGCACCATAATTTCTTTGGGAAGATCTTTCATTTCCTTTCAAGTAGACTTTTGTCGTGTATTTTTTTGCGATTTCAACAGTCTTGTCTTCCGAGAAGTTGTCAACAACGATTAGTTCTGTGTTCTTAAAAGTTTGATTTTTAATTGATCGCAAACACTTTTCGATATTTTTCTCTTCGTTTTTCGTGGTTATGACCACAGAAACCAGTGGATTATTTTTTGATTCTGAAGAGCAAAGGGCAGATTTAGGTTCGAGGCTACTTGTTTTTTGCAAAGTCTTTTACGTGCCTCAATACTTTTTTCCGAAAATCAAACACATTATCGCAAATCTACTGACTTATTCAGTTTGGACAAAGGAGGACTTATACCATTCGTCTGAGTCCGCGTATGATCCGTTTTATTGTGACCTTTTTTAGTAGATTAGGGAATCTGCTCCATCTCAGATAGAACTCTCGATAGGCTTTCGCCTGAAGATGGACGAGTGTTTTAGACGAGAGCGTCTTGTGATCTAATGCTTCTCCGAGTTGCTTGCCATAGAGGCTCCAGTCTCTCGTCTTGATTCTAATGTCTCCTATCTCTGCAGATGCCATTTCATAAATAGGCGTGCCAGGAAACGGCACTAGAATTGCAAAATTTGCTTCATCTGCTTCGAGTTTTTTGGCTAATTTGATGGTTTTCATCACACTTTGATAGGTTTCTCCTGGGTGACCAAGAATGAAATTGGCTTCAGTTCTTATCCCTAGTTTTTTTGATAATCTAAACGCTGCAATCGATTGTTCTGGATGAATATCCTTGCCTACGCTCTTCAAGATTTTTTGGTCTCCTGATTCAACTCCGAAACCTATGAAGGAACAGCCTGCTTTTTTCATGATTGTTAGCAGTTCTTCGTCAACGGTATCCACTCGCGCTCCTGTTGACCAAGTTATCTTCTCGTTTAGCTTCCTCTTAATAATTTCATTGCATATTGCCAGTCCATGTTTCTTATTGGCGCCAAATGTGCCCTCTACAAAAAAGAGGGTATCCGCGTGAAATTCATCTATATCCTTCTCCATTTCATCGACAATCTTTTCTGGAGATTTCACTCTAAGATTTGGTCCTGTAATCCGAAAGCAGAAGTTACAAGCGAAAGGGCACCCCCTCGCTCCTTCGATGGGCAGGTCTAAGATTTTGGTTTTTTTCTTAAAGCCAGAAGATAGACTGGCCCCCCTATATGCATTTAAGTTGTACAACTCCCATGCGGGCTTCGGAAGGTTGTCTAGGCGCACTATAGGCGCTCTGGCTGGATTCATCTTTATTTTTGTGTTTTGACGATAGGCTATTCCAGCCACTCGATCAAGAGAGACCCCATCTGCAATTTCAGCCATCGTTAATTCGCCTTCACCAAGTACCGCGATATCAAACCATTGGAACTCTTGTAAGACTTGATCTTGCATTGCTGATGGGTGAGGACCGCCGACAACAATCAGAGAATGAGGATTGACTTCCTTCACAATTTTTGCTACTAATGCTGACTCATAGATTTCTTCGGTGAACGCAGGAATGCCTACTATGTCTGGTTGCAATTCCTTGACTTTTCTATGGATGTAATTGATCCTTCCTAGTCGTGATGAGGACTCTATCTGCGGATCTAGGATGCTCACACGTATTCCACGCTGCTTTAGGAAAGCTGCTATTGAGGCAATACCTATGCGTGGGTACACGCCTTCCATCTCAAGGATGTCTCTTTTCTCATTTATCCGAGGTGAATTGAATAGAACCACATGAGAACCAGCTGACATCTGAACATCATTTATTAGATTTTTGTGCTACCCTATAGTCTGCTGAAGCTTGTCCTTTTTAGAGGAGAAATCTTTTAAATGGCCAAAGACTTTCACAGCGCCTCTAACAGAGTACGTTAAGTCTCTCCAAGACCTTATCCGAATTAAATGTGTAAGCAGGTACTTCGGCGATAGAAATACTTTGTAAATTTCGTCGCAAATCCTCATCACTTCTTCAGGCGTCATGTCCGGTGTGGTCAAGATAGGTTCCTTCATGTCGAACCGTTCATAATCTTTTGGATCTATTCTGAACCAGCCTTTTTCCAAGGCTTCAGCATAGAGTTTGCTTCCTGGATACGGAATGACAATCGTAGACTGAAGAGTTGTAGCCCAGCCTTTCTCCATCAACGTCTTGGCAAGGTTCAGTGTACCCAATGCGTCCTCGCGGGTTTCCCAAGGATAGCCAACCATAATTGTTATGTGCGGTTCCAAACTTTCTTCCCGCGCCACTCTGCACTCGTTAATTATGCCTTCAACGGTTGTACCCTTATTCAACCTGTCAAGCGTAGCCTGGCTACTAGATTCTACACCAAAAAGAAACATACGGAAACCCGCTTTTTTCATCAACCGATAATCATCGCGGGTTAACGCGCCAAACCGCATGTTACAACTGAACTCGACTGCATCGTTGTAGCCTCGCTCAATCATTAGTCTTGCGAATTTTCTGAGCCACTCGCCAACTGGAAAACAACCAGTATCATCAAAAACAGTCTTGACTTTGTACTTCTCTATTAACAAGCCAACCTCGTCAGCTAAACGTTCAGGCTTCATAGCCCTGAAAACAGGATAAAGAGTAGGCCAGGAACAGAAAGTGCATCCACCATCCTTTCGCCACCAGCAGTCACGTCCAGCCATTGTGTAGGCGCCTGGAGTTACCTTGAAGTTGCCGTTGCGCTCGCTGTATAGCCGCCACTTCGTCAAATCTCGATCAATGTGTGGTAAGTTATTTAAATTATGGTTCAGTTTGAACTGCCCCGTGTTTCTGATGCTCCTGCCATCTCGATACCAAATTCCAGGCTCAAGCGTTCTTGTTTTGCCAGCTAAGAAGTTAACAAGATTAAGCAACAGAAAATCATAGTCGCCTCCCGTAATTATAAAATCGGTCTGGCTGTTCTCCATGGATTCTTGGGGTAGGGCGGTAACGTGATCTCCGACCAAAACAACCTTTGAGTCTGGCACAATCTGCTTAACGTCATCAATAATGGACCAGTGCCGTTTCACTACTGGAGTTTTTGTCTCGATCATAACAACGTCGGGATCGCTTGTTTCTAAGTCGATCAGCCATCGGCTATAGAATTTTTCCTCGGCAATTCCGTCATCCCACATGACCTCGTACCCTGCGTTTCTCAACAACGTAGCCGCATAAGCGGGAACCACAGGGTAGATGTACGTAGGCGAATGGAAGTATTGGAACTGCCTGTTCTGACCGAGCAAAGGCACACCTTTTGCTGAAGGCAGCGGTGGATAAGAAATACTGATTTTCATCTTTTTAAGTCACGCTTAACCAGGCCTGACAAGAAGGACAAGCCATAGACGATGTGAGTCACGACTATACCAGACCAAACTAGTAAGACTAAATTAGCTCTTTTCACCTGCAAGAGCGCTGCCATTAAGCTTAAGACAAGGTACGCAACAATGCCCAGCACCACGACAAACGCGAGAAAGGAGAAAAGAAAAGAAAACAATATCCCCACAAAGAGACTCAGAACAAGCAATGACGGCAAGAAATAAGTCAGTTTCAGCGAGTTCTCAGGAAACCTCTTGGCAAAAAAACCTCGGTGTTCACCAAACCTCGAAACCTGCTTCAAATGTGGACCAAAGAGAGAACGTCGATGATGGTAAACAACCACTTCGGATGACTCAATTAGTTTTTTTCCAAGACGCTTGATTGCCAAACACATCAAAGTGTCTTCTCCGGGCCAGTATTTCTCGTTCCAACCACCAGCCTCTTCAACTACTGATTTTCGAGCGATAAAGTTACATGAATGAATGTCATCCGACTCGAAACTCTCACTAGTTTTATACCTGCCTGACAGATTGCCCACCATAAAGGATGAAAGAACAAAACCTCCAGCCTTTTGAATCCAACCATCTTCTTCAGGAGTTAATCCAGGTCCTCCAACACCACCAACTTCGGGATCTTGAAGATATTTCACAGAGTTGGTCAGCCAGTCACGTCGAGGATAAGCGTCATTATCTATAAATGCGCAAAACTCGCCTTTTGAATTCTTGACGCCGATGTTTCTTTTGGCTCCGGGAGATACTGGACCAGTTGGTATGACTTTCACGCCTTCGATTGTTTCCCTCGAATCGTCCGGAAGAAGAATAATTTCGTAACTGTCATAATCGAGTTGGTTACAGTGTTTAACGCATTCGCGTGTATAGTTGTCTATATCCTTGCACGGAATTATAATTGAAACCAAAGAATTCTTCAACATTAATATTCGCGGTCTCTAATTTGATGAAGTAACTCGGCGCTCATTTAAGCTCTGATGGGCCGCTGATACCAATGAAGCACTCTAAGTCTATAGGCAATTCCCAGCAAGTCTACAAACATCTTAAACACTTCCTTAAGACGAAACGACTCCCTGATTCTAAGCTGCGTTGGCATCCGAACAATTCTTAAGCCATAAAGGCTCGCTACAGCCAGCAATTCAACATCAAAGGCATAGCGCTTGACACACAATCGTGGAAAGATATTTGCGAAGGCGTTTTTCTTCATCACTTTAAGTCCCACTTGTGTGTCTTTGAGATTTGCACCTGTAAGAATTCTAACTAACACATTAAAGCCATGGCTTAGGACTTTGCGAGTTAGGGGCATATCCACCCTAGAATCAGGATGCCACTTAGTTGCCACAACAATATCTCCATGTTCCAAAGCATCCACATATTTTGAGACTGCACCCAAATTAATGTCCATATCGCTGTCCGCGAAAACCACAACGTCTCCCTTCGTCTGCATGAAGCCCGTCCTTACTGCGTATCCTTTCCCTTCATTCTGGGTATAGCTAATCACTTTCACATGGCCGTTTCTGCTCGCGTATGTCATCGCCCTTGACAAAGTCTTGTCTTGGCTACCATCGTCCACCACAACGATCTCGTAGGGCAATCTCTTGTCCTTAACTACTCCATCTAACGTACCAAGCGCAGTCTCAATTGAATCTTCTTCGTTGTAGGCGGGAATTACAAACGACAACTCAACTTGAGTCATGATTCTGTTCACCATTTTTCTTGTTGTATTTCAGAAAGCAGACAAGTTGGAGGACAACCCCACCCACTAAAGCGTAATACGCATAGATAGCCACCTCATTCGCTACGTCAGCCACACCCATCGACAGAGAAACCGCTGCAACCATCAAAAGCAACATGAACCCCATGATAAAGGGAGCGCCCCAATTCTCTCGCGTGTATGCTTTGACTCTGGCGGGAAACTCTTTAGCAAATTCCTTAATCATGCTGCGATCATACCATAGTTCGCTTTTCAAAGAAGGAGACTCAAGATTTAATACTTATCGGTTGATCAGAATCGGAAGTAACACTGTTAATATCAGGTTACATGTGGAACAGTTTGTCTTGTCGCTTTCAGAGACCCGAAATGATAGTAAATTGCCTATAGCCAGCATAATAGCGTACTCTTCAGCGTACCTCATGGATTACGGCTTAAATGTTTTAGGATTATTGATGTGCAGTACAGCCAAGAAAAATGCAAAGGAAGAATCAAACGCCCAATTTTTAGCAGGAGGGTTACCCCAAGCCTGAGCCGCCAAACTGAGCTTTTGGGCAAGTGGGAGACCCACCTCTCTAAACGCCCGTGAAAGACTGCTTTCCAAAAGCCCTTCCAGCTTCCTGATCACCGCCAGCAGATTTTTAGCTAAAGTGACACTGCGAATTTTGCTTGCAACCTTTATCGTCAAATCAACAAGCACCCTGTCAATCCTAGGCAAAGCCCTGAACCACACGCCCGCACGCACAGCCTTCAACCTCAACTTTATCAAACGCGCCTTATTAAGAAAACTAGAAGCGATATCTAGCGGTCTCTTCTCTAACAACGTTCATAGACCTCGACTTTTTTCTCAATTTTTACTGGATTCATGTCTGTTTACAACCCGTTGTGTTAAGACCGCCTTAAGGTTGCTTCATTGGCTCAATGAATTAGCTTCAAAGTACGTTCAAGATAAAATGTTTCGCGAGTATTCAGAATCGGAAGTGCTGAAGTAAGCGCTGGTATTGTACGTGAAAACCGCCATTCTACCGCTTTCGTAGACCTGCCTGAAAGCAGAAGAAACAGTAGGCTGACCGTGCCATCCACTGCCATTAATCCACCAGATCAAATACAACTGATAATCTGAACTATTTTCTTCCAGTTTTTGTGCCACCGTCTCAAGATCCCCATAGCCATAAGGAATTAATTGACTGGCATCAAGAGTTAACGAAGCCCATCCATAAAATACATCAGCGTGAACAAGCAAACGCCCAGTACTAGGCAGGTTATTTTTCACCCAACATAATGCGTTGACAGTATCTTGACTGTCAGTTAATGATACAGTGTTCTGCAACATCGACGATGGTACATATAATGTGAACAAGCCAAAGTAAGGAAGTGCTGAGTTATTTGGCAAAACCATGAAACCAACACTCAACGTCGCTAACATCAAACCAACAGCCGCTTTATACACATTCAACTTAAGGCTGGCGAAACCTTCTGTGGCATAGAAAGCCAAAGGATATGTAAGCAGCAGTGTCCAACGATAAGGAAAAACTGCAAAAAACGCGCTTGGACTAACAATAACCAATAACAGCGATAGGAAAATCCAAGAAATCCAAACCTTCAGTTGAAGATTACTCTTAAACTGCCTAGCGCCAAGCACCAGTAGAGGCACTAATGGCAAATAACAGAAGACAAGAAAGCCCAAAGTATCAGCAACCAAATCGATGTAGGAGGCAAACCCAAAAAGTGCCATAAACCCATTCGCTTCTTGACTAGGAAATCCGCCTATCATCGAAAACTGGGAAACCGCCACATAATTCGCATAAACTATTAACAAGAACAAAGCCACTGCAGGAACAGAGCAAACAATAAGCCTACGCAGACCAACAATTTCCTTATCAAGATATAAACGTACGATTGTAGCCAAAACTATCGCGAACATGATGACAGCGATAAGCTGATGAGCAAAAACAACCGAAAGCATAGCCAACGAAAGCAACACCCCATTTCTAAAAGGACTTCCATCTTTTTTAAGAAAGATCAGCGTTGCAAATAGGAATATCAATGCAAGTTCGCTTCGAAGCATGTCCCATGACACCCTTAACGCCACAAAATACAAAGTAGCAAACAACACCACAAGCAAACTCTTCTTGGGAGACCATGCCAACGTCTTATTAGCGTAAAGATAAACAGCGATCCCTAGAAAACCGAGAAGCAAGGGAGACATAACTTTCAACGATAGGACAATCGGGATTCCAACAGAAGTAGCACTCATTAGCAGCACGTACAAGAAAGGAGCCACCGCCACGAAATTCCAAAAACCCACACCATCCCGCAACCATACAAGAGTGTTTGGAACGTAATAGCCAAGAGTATCAAACCCCACCACGTAAGGCCCCATTAAAATCTCAGGGATGGCACGCACGACTAACGGAATGAGGAAAGCTAAGAGAGGAAAAGCTTCGAATTTAGCAACTGCCCTGAACAACATTTCCTTCAACCCTCGCCGCACTGGATTTTCTTGTACACTACTTCTCAAGCTTGTCAACAAACAACTGCCATAGGAAAAGCGCCGCCAGCCACCAAAACTTACTTTAGTCGAGCCCATTGAGCCAATTCGCCAAAAAACTCATGCTTTCGTCAATGCAATCAGTTAACTGCAACGGGTTTCAATTTTTAGACTTAAAGTAGTTTTAGAAAAGCTTCTCTCGTAATGTTTGCTTGCCTAAGTATGGATTTCAATGTTCCTCTTGCCAACTCTGCATGGTCGGGCACGATCACCACAAAAACCTTGCCATTAACCTTCTTCTTCAGCTTTATATGGCTCCCCTTTCTTCCCGCGACTTTAAAACCTGCCTTCGTCAAGGCTTTAATTGCTTTACGCCCTGAGACTACGGGTAGAGCCACTTACATCCACTTTAACTATGGTTACGATTGGAGCCTCAACTTCAGAAGGCTTTTCAACGTCTTCATCTTCCAAATACAGTTCAAGCGCTTCCTTAAGATTACGCAAAGCTTCTTCAACGCTTTTGCCCTGACTTGCCACATCAAACTCGGGACATAAAGCCACATAAAGCCCATCTTCTCTTCGAACAACCGCTGAAAGCTCCAGAGTGTTAGCAACCTGCATAAGCTTCTCCACACCTAATACACTTTAGTACTCCAAAATAAACCTTCTTTGAGCCTATAAAACTCGCGCCGCCGGCTACCAAAACCTTCACTTTTTCACGCATCAACGTGTTCTTTTTCCAAAAACGCGGAATTCGCAACCACGCCTTGCTTGTCAGTCTTTGCCCAAACTCGTGGTCTCCGCAAAACAATGAGAATCATAGCATACAACGCGATGAAAGCTTGGAAGCTCCAGTAGCAGTAAACAAAAGGAAGCCAAAGGAGGCTTCGGACTTTGCGTGGTTTAGAGACGTAAATTAAAGCTAAACCGCAAATGAGCATAGTCAAGGTGGTGGTTAACATGCCAAACTGCACAACAAAACCCCAAACTACGTTCAGAGACCAAAACGTGGAAAACGCCAAAAACGCCGCGAGATAAGGAGCAAGCGACGCTATCAAAATGAAAGGCCCGAAGAGGGTTGTTTCTGCGTCAAAGTTTATCCTGTTCAGCTTGGTCATTAAGCGACCATATTTGAAGGCTACTTCCATTGTTCCCCTGAACCATCTTGTGCGTTGCTTAAACAACGTTTTCAGGTTTGAAGGACTTTCCTGCAATGCGACCACATCTGAGGCATAGCGGATTTTGTAGTCGTTTTCAATGAGTCTTGCAGAGATCTCCATGTCTTCGGATAAGACAGCTTCGTCGAAACCTTGCAGCTGCTGTAAAACGTCGCGGCGTATGAACTGGCAGCTTCCCTTCAAGTGGACGAATAAATTTAATACGTCTTTGCCTCGAAGGTAAGCTTCACACCATACAGCCTCTTCGTAAGAAATGAACTGTGTCAGCATGTTTTCTTTAGGGTTAATGGAGGCAGTTCGCCCTTGTACAGCTGCAACCTTGGGGTCTTCGAAATACTCAACTACGGCTAACAGCGCGTCGTGAGCAGGAACATTGTCTGCGTCAAATACTGCGATTATGTCTCCTTTTGCATGCGCGAGTCCGAAGTTCAGGGCTGAAGGCTTGCCGTTGGAAAGGGGTTTATGTAGAAGTTTCACGTTGACATGTTCTTTGGCGTAATTTATGCATATCTCGTTGGTCTTGTCAGTTGATCCGTCTTCAACTATGATAATCTCTCTCTTATTTAGAGGATAGTTCAAGGTTGAAAGTGAAGTTAATAATCTATCTATGACGTGCTCTTCGTTCTTAACGGGCACGACAATTGAAAAAGAAGGTAAAAGCGCATCTGGAGCACGTTTTTTCTGTGGCTTTTGCCGTTTTTTGCAGAAATCTTTAACGCCACTAGCTAGAATAGGTACGTTGTAAAGTGCCCAAAGGCAGACAGTTAGGAGTACGCCGACTAAGACGAAACCGATTATATCTGGTATCATACGATGTACTCCCTAACGTGTAATTGCGAATCAGGTTTTAAAGGCTTTAGGTTCATTAATATGCATTACAGCTAAGAACTTTATGAATGATGAATCAGAAGACCAACTTTCCGCGGAAATGTTACCCCACTTCTGAGCTACCAAACTGAGCTTTTGGGCAAGTGGGAGACCCACTTCTCTAAAAGCCCGTGAAAGACTGCTTTCCAAAAGCCCTTCCAGCTTCCTGATCACCACTAGCAGATTTTTAGCTAAAGTGAAACTGCGAATGCTTCTTGCAACCTTTATCGTCAAATCAACAAGCACCCTGTCAATCCTAGGCAAAGCCCTGAACCACACGCCAGCACGCACAGCCTTCAACCTCAACTTTATCAAACGCGCCTTATTAAGGAAACTAGAAGCGATTTTTTGCAATACGATCTTGGGCATAATCGTTTAGACCTTCTCAATTCTTGTTTCTCAATTCTTATTGCTTATTTATATATTAATCAGTAATCTTGAGCTAAGTATAATAAAAAATTTTCTGGTTTGTGAATACATATTTTGGATAAGTGAACTCTGATAGAAAGCTAAAACGAAGCAAGCTTTGAACATAAATCAGCATATTTTTTGAAAATGGTAATTCTGTCTAAGCATATATGGAGCAGTTTAATTTGGGTGATTTTGCCTTCAAGCCACGTTTTGCCTCGTGAAGAGAATGGAATTCAGTATTTTTGGGAAAAGTGCCGAATATGAGTGGATAGAAAGCCGTTTAAGGTAACTAAACAAATCGTCAAAGTAGGAGCTTAAGTGCATTAACAATGTTGATGCCATTGCAGCTAGGGCTGTTTCATGAACTCGATGAAATCGGCGAGGCTTCTCGGCTGCAAGGTGTAGTTTGACCGTTTTTCTTCGCCTATAGTTGAAGAAGGCTTTGCGCCATAGTCATGTCCAGGGTAAACTTCCACATCATCGCTAAGCTTTAAGAGTTTGTTGAAAAGGCTGTTGTACATGTTTCTGGAGTTTCCGCCAGCCAAATCTGTTCTGCCGCATTCTCCCACGAACAGCGTGTCGCCCGTCAACAGTTTCTTTTTGTCCACTAACAGGCATATGCTGTCAGGGGTATGTCCTGGTGTGTAGATTACCTTTATTGAGACGTTGCCTACGCGTATAATGTCGCCATCATCCACCGCGATGTCAGCGTTGGTTCTCGATAGCGTGTGCGCAACGGTTTTAACGCCGAATATTGAATGCAGTTCCTCGTTGCCAGCAGTGTGGTCAGAATGTCCATGTGTGTTAATGACGTACTTCAGCGTTAAATTCTCCGCTTTCAGTATGCGAATTATTTCGCCCGCGTTAAAGCTTGGATCAACCACAGCCGCCTCGCGCGTGGTATCGTCCGCTATGATGTACGAGAAGTTGTCGCCGTGCTGCTGAACTTGCCTGAAAAACATAAAGCTTCAATCGAAGATTGCCAATTCAACACTTAAAAACATATCTTAAGCAGCAAAGCGGAAGGCGAAAGCTAATCGTGCTTCGAGTGAGAAATCAAGCTTTTGCTTTTAGACAGGCATTAAGGAGGGATGATAGGGAAAGGTTAAGCCCCGTTTAAGCCTTCCCCCTTCACCGTTAAATAAGAAAGAGGCGGCAGGATATAAAAGGCATATTTCAGTATCGCAATATTCCATACACAAAAAAGAGGGGTTGTTTTGGCTTACGGAACAGCTGCAAAATTAGTGCGGAGGGTGGGACTTGAACCCACGAAGGCCTGCGCCAGAGGATCTTAAGTCCTCCCCCTTATCTTAGGCATCAGAGATCTGGCCGCCTATTTAGACCTGGCTCGGGTACCCCCGCACCAACCCTTTACACTTCACGTTTAGTGTAGTTTAAGGTTTTTGCATGGAGGTGCAGTCATCACTTGAGGAGGTTGCGGGTTAAACGGTGACAAAACAGAAAGCGTGAACGCTGGCTAGTTTGTGGAACCCATACATTGGATTACGTGTTCGCATGTGAGGCATTCGGCAGGTATTTCCTGTGATTTTTGGCGCTGGTGCAAATACCCGAGATAGTGAGTGCATGCGGAATTTGCAGGAACAGCGGCGGGAACTGCTTTTTGCGGCGGTTGCTGTAGTACCGGTTTTTGTGTCGGTTGCGGTATCGGTTGTGGTGGTTGTGGCAGTAGTTTCTGTTGCGGACTTGCCGCTTTGATTCGGTTGCGCTTCCAAATTTTAGTCCCTGCCCACATGAACGCTATTGCTGCAATTGACCCGACGTAATTTATTGGGTTTACTTCGGCAATTGGTTTTTGCCAGACGAAAAAGTCGTAGGCTACCCAATACAGGAACCATACGTACACGGCGATGAAGCTTGAGTACCATAAAGCTTGGTATTTGAGCATGCTGGCTTTTGATGTGCTAAAGTGTAGGTTTCGTGTCATTTGGTGCTTGCGCTTCTTAGGTAACGCTTTCACTGCATTGTTCACCAGCATATAATATCTACCTGAAGTAATTCTAAAAGGCTTATGAACTGCCAATAAAAACTTGAACTCTACCTTTCCAGTTTCCAGTGCCGCGTAAAACTACTGCGGCATCGACATAAACCTTAAAGAATCTGGCTACTTTATTGGAGATGAATCATGAGGGCGGGTAGCTC
>CAZRVS010000007.1:0-77828 GCA_964603675.1 uncultured Candidatus Bathyarchaeia archaeon | reverse complement strand
ACCTCAGTCTGGGTTGTCCCCCTCTCGGTCCAGGACCTTACGCCCTGTAACCCGTCTCCTGAGGTCTACGACGCTGGTGAATTCGGAGTTTGAAAGAAAAGTGGAACCTTTCGGCTCCTTGCTTTCCAATCAGTGCTCTACCCCATCAGCGGCCTCGCTCAGGACTGGGCTGAGACCCACTTCGGAGGGAACTAGCTATCACCAGGCTAGATTGGTCTTTAGCCCCTAGCCCCAGGTCTGGGGAACGAATTGCACGTCAGCACCCTTTCGAGCCTCCACTAGGCTTTCGCCTAGCTTCGCCCTGCCAGGGGATAGATCGTCTGGTTTCTAGTTTGTACAGCTGTGACTCCGGGCCCTTTCAGACCCTGCGCCTGGCTGCCTTGCGGCGGTTGCGCGCGTGTTGGTTTCCCTGTGCTTACGGGTTTTTTGCCCTTAGGCTTGCCACAGCTGTAAACTCCCCGGCCCGTGTTTCGAGACGGAACGTGCAACCCTGATCCCCCTCTCTCGTACTGCCGCTTCACAGCGGTTTCCTTCGAGAAGGCTCTACTCTTCCGGGCTGCACACGTCTGTAACCGTCTGGTTTCAGGCACTTTTCACCCCCATTCCGGGGTACTTTTCAGTTTTCCGTCACCGTACTAGTGCGCTATCGGTCTTGAGGCGTGTTTAGTCTTGGAAGTTGGTGACTTCCGATTTTCCGCACCCAAGCCAGGGTACGGTAATCTGGGACTCCAGCTCAACTCTTTCCGGCTTGCGCTTAGGGGGCTGTCACCCTCTATGGCGGGCCATCCCAGGCCACTTCAGCTTAACCAGTTAAGAGGAAGCCGGGCCCTAAACCCTACATCTCCCGCGCTTTTCGGCGTGGGATTCGGTTTGGACTTTTCCCGTTTCGCTCGCTGCTACTAGGGGAATCCCGTTTGGTTTCTTTTCCTCCCCCTACTAAGATGCTTCAGTTCGGGGGGTTCCCGCTCCCGTGAGGGAGCACCATGGTTCTGAAGAACTATGGTGGGAAGTCCCATTGAGGTATCCCCGGTTCTAAGGCTGCATGCGCCTACCCGGGGCGTTTCGCTGCTTGCCGCGCCCTTCTTCGGCTCTCAAGCCGAGCCATTCTCCAGACGGCGTGGCATGTCGGGCCGTTGGCAATGTCTGTTTGGCGTTTTTGGTGAAAACTTTTACGTGGGCGTGTGTGTTTGGCCTGTGCGTGGTGTCATTTTGAGCGTTGTGCTCAGTTCACCCTTCACTCCGCATCCGCGTGGGCGTTGATGGGAGTTGCATCTGTTTTATGGCTTGTCGTAGGTTGCCAAATTGGTTTAGAAGCGGGTTTCGCAGATATAAGGGTTGTGTCGTGTGTTATAAGGGTTTTGAATTGGGGTTTTTGTGTGGTTAATGTTTTTATTTGTGGTTTTGGATGATGGGTATGTATGAGGAGTGTTGAGCGTGCGTGTGTGTGCCTCGGTAGCTCAGCCTGGTAGAGCGACAGCCTTGTAAGCTGTAGGTCGCGGGATCAATGCCCGCTCGAGGCTCCTTTTGTTGTTTGGGCTTTTTTTTGGTTTGGTGTACCAGGCGATTAGGATTATGATTGTGGCGATGAGGATTAGCCATGAGTAGGTGTTCCATGTGATCATGGATGTGAAAAGGAGGATTATGATTGCTATGGTGGTTAGGGTTTCGTCTTTGGTCATTTTTTGTTTGCATCGCCTTGGGGGTTTACTAGTTTGTATTTGCGGGCTTTTGTGTCTATTAGTTCGTTTTCGAAGAGTTTGCGGAGGGATTTGAAGATTTTTTTGGGTTTTTCTCCTGTTTTTTCTGTGATTTCTTGGAGGGTTAGTTCTGTTTGGGCGTTTTTTAATGCGGATAGGACGAGTTCGTCGGTTTTGTTTAATTTCACCATTGAGGGTTGGACTCCTTTGGGCTGAAGCTTGTGAGAGTTTGAATTTTACAGTTATGCGTTGTGGGGTTTTTCAATTTTGCGGTGGTCTGGACTGACGTGTGAAAAACAGACTATACCCCCTCTATATATAGGTTGAATTTTTGGTTGATTCTGGTGTGGGTTGAACATTTTTTTAGTTCACAATTGTTAATGCTTAAACTGGCGACGCTATATTAACCTCTGTAGAATTAATAAATTTCACAACAAACTCACAAACTTAATCCTCTTCTTTTCCTTTTCAACTGGGGGACTTCGAAGGTCACCTCCTCCCCTATAAATAAAATATATTGAAACATTGATTGTACCAAATTTTGGAAGCAGCAAGTTATTTGAGGCAGACGAATATGCTCTAGAATGGTATAAAACCCATTATATGTAGAAATTTAGACCCTTGTGGCCAGTTTTTGCAAGGTCGTTTAACAGCTCAAGAAGGCACTCAAGGGAACGGTCCGAGCAAGGCCGTTTGCCAAGACGTCGACTCTTTGGGGGAACTCGAGTTTATATCGAAAATGCCAGAGACGTATGCATAAATTGTACAATCCACAGTATGCCTTAAATTTCCCAAATTGATAATATTTTCCTAAGATGGTTACACTAAGTCCCATAGTGAAGCTGAGCGATAAAGAAACTTTTGATGTGTTCAGAGTAGTCCCTGTAAAACTAATAGTGGTCAGACTGCAAGACTTGGTTTCAAAGAATACATATGAATTCAATAAAACCTACTATGATGTAATCTCTGCAGGTGGTTTACATAGTTTCTTAGGTTTCAATGGACTTATTCTGTTATCAATGGTAATGAGGGACGAAATAATAGCACATTTTAAGCCGAGCCGATATGCAACTGCTATTAACTCTTTGATTCCTGATTCTTTTACCACTATAGACGGTGAAACCTATGAAGGAGAATATTCACTCTCCTCAAGAGAAATAGAAAGAATTCATGCAGAAAACAGAGAGCTTGTTAAGCTTTGCCCCAAATTCCAACCTCTAGGATTGGTGAAGGGATGCACGAAGAATCAGATTGAGTATCATGTAAGACTTTGCAAGTCTCTTAGAATAGAAGATTTTGTTTTTCATGTTGGAGACTTTTTCAGGCATGGCGACCCTAACATGATTAGGAAGGCCAGAAGCTTTTCATCCAGAATACGCAAGCATGCCAACTGTTTAGTCTTATATGGAATGGGTACTCAAGAAAGGTTGTTGGAATTTTCTTTTGCAGATATTTATGTTTCGTTCAACCACTTTGTAACTGCAAAGAATGGAATGAAGTTTGTTGGAACAAAAAAGGTCAAATACATTGGCAGTTATAGATCACAAATAATGATAGATAACTTCATACAAATGCACAAAAACGTAGAATCGTTGAAGGAACAAGCTCGGTTATCCTAGAAGGTGAAGCCTGTGGGAGGAGGAATCAGAGGAAATCGACGCAGATATGCAAGAGCAGAATCTAATAGCTCTAGGTTGGATAGCTACGATGAGGATACAAGAGCCAGCAGACGCGTTTTTATTAGTTTTCACGTTGAGGACGAAGCTCAAGTTGAGTTGCTAAGACAACAGGCGAAAGACGAGAGGTACGACATTGAGTTCACTGATTACTCAGTCAAAGAGCCTTTTGATGACAAATGGAAAACCCGAGCCGCTGAAAGAATTAAGCGGTCATCAGTTTTCATATGCATGATTGGGCCTGAGACTCACAAAAGAGAAGCTGTCATTTGGGAAATAAACAAGGCATATGAACTTGGCAAAAGAGTGATTGGTGTCAGGATATACAAAGATACGAATCATAAGATACCTCAACCACTACTAGATAATAATGCGAAGATAATAAATTGGGATTTAAAAGCCATCGCCACAGAGTTAGAGAGTGAATAATTTGGAAGATGAAAGTTTCATAAAAAAGGATTATGGAAAAGACTGCAATAAGCATTTATTGGAGCAATATAAACTATTCGTTGGCACGTCTCTTGATGTCACCTCAAAGAGATTGGAGTCGAATAAATTCCATCTAACCCTCAACTCTGTCATCTTTGGATTTGCAAGTTATATGACTGCAATAAATCAATACGCCGCCATCATTCTACTATCAGTCGTAGGAATAGTAGTTTCCTTTGTTTGGAGAAAGAGTATTCTAGCTTACAAAGAATTGAATAGAGCAAAATTCAAAGTTATACATCAACTTGAGACTTATTTGCCCGCTTGCTTATTCAAATGTGAGGAAAAACATTACTTGAAGAAGTATCATGGGCTGACTTCAGCTGAAAAATTCTACCCTGTAGTCTTCATTTTGCTTTACGTTTCAATCATTGCATTAACGGTTCTTCGCATTCTTGGAATTTTTTAAATACCCTGACCCACATCACAAACCTCAAGCAAAATATAGACATTCGACGACTTTTAGAAGATAACAAAAACTTTGACCTGCACGGACAAAACTATTGGAATTTCTAGAAATCAGTAAAGTGAATTTTATTATTTGCGACCTGAAAAGCACGTTATTTTAAAAGTAACAGCAAATCATCTATAGAGAAGGATAAAGTGCCAGAATTTCGGACTTTTTAGCAACGCTTTTATCTCGCTCGCAAAGGCATGGTGTTTCGCGAGTCTTTGTTTTATGGTTTGTTGAAGGGTCAAATGAAAAAGAGTCAGGTTCTTTTCGCAAAATATCCTAGTAAAACAATGTTTTTAATAGACGAGCATTTCCATAGATAGAAGGTTAAGGTTGATACCTATGTCATTACACATGGAACTTGCCAACGCAGCCTACAAACTAGCCACACAAGTCATGCTAATAAAAAAAGGCGAAAGCGTCCTCATACTGGCTGACACCTCCAGCGACGAAAACATCGTAAAAGCCACAGCAGACGCCTGCGCCCTCCTAGGCGCAAAAGCCACAGTCGCATGGTTCGAAACCACCCCCGTAGTAGCCATGGACCCGCCAGAACCCGTTATCGCAGCCATGAACAACTGCGATGTCCTCATCGAATACTGCGTCAACTACATCAACTACAGCAACGCATACTTCAACATGATAAAAAAAGGTAAAGTCAGATACCTCTGCCTAACAGGCATGAACGTCCCCTCCATCGTCAGAACCATCGGCAAAGTAGACGTGCCCACAGTCATAAAACTCGGCGACAAACTCGTCGAACTAACCAAAAACGCAGACAAAGTCCACATAACCAACAGCGCAGGCACAAACATAGTAGGCTATAACCGCGGAAGACCCGTCGGCCAACCAGGCACCATCGCAACCAAACCCGGAGCCTACATGCTCTGCGGCCAAGTAGCCTGGAACCCAACCGAAGAAACCATCAACGGCACCATCGCCATAGACGGCTGGGAATGGAACATCGGACCCATACAAACACCAATACGCCTCACAATCGAAAAAGGCCGCATAACAGACATCAAAGGCGCCTGGGAAGCCAAAAAACTCTCCACATGGCTCGAAAGCTTCAACGACCCCAACGTCTACCGCCTAGCCCACTACACATACGGCTTCAACCCCGGCATCCTCAAACTCACAGGACTACAAAACGACGACGAACGCTTCTTCGGCTCAGTAACCTTCGGCTTCGGCACCAAAGGCGAAATCATCGGCGGCCCAGGCTGGACAGCAAAAGCCCACACCGACTGCGGAATAATGTACCCAACCGTCACCCTAGACGACACCCCAATAGAAAAAGAAGGCAAATACGTACACCCAGAACTCGCAAAAACAGCCAAACAACTCAACGTCCCAGGATACTAACAACCGCACGCCCCAAGCCCACTCCCTTTTTCCACAAATAACAGCCTTAAAAAGCAAAAAACACCATAAACCCTACCCGTGAACAAAAACTTGCCACGCCAGTTCATCCTCTACTCCCGCCTAGGCAAAACCGACCCAAACTGGACGAGTTTGCACGACGCTGGACGCCTAGACATAGTTTACGAATGCATAGTAACCAGCCTCTTCCTATCACATGCACTACGCAAAAACACCATTTTCCACGCCATACTAAACGGCCCACCAAACCCACCCCTACACCTAAAAATCGAAGGCGCAACCCTCCACGATGTGCGAACAGACATAAACACATGGACCCACATCCTCAAAAAAATCCTCACAGCAAAAACCCACCCAGGCATAACCACAACCAAAACAAGCTTCGAAGCCCTCGTAAAGACTAAGGCAAACGAAAAAACACAAATCTACGTTCTCGAAGAAGGCGGAAAAGACATCAGCCAAACCGAAATAGGTGCTAATCCCGTCTTCGTTTTAGGCGATCACGTGGGCCTGCCCAAAAAAGTGGAAGGCTTCGCATTGCGCTACGGAGAAAAAATCAGCCTCGGAAAAACACCCTACCTCGCAGCCTCATGCATAACCATCCTAAACTACCTAATAGACAGGCAAACCACAAAGAATCTCTAATAAAGATTCTAAACTAAAAAGCCTTTAATCCAAATTCCACCACTCTATAATATCTCGTGAACCAAAATGCCAGAAAAAAAGAGTAAACACGAACCAAGCGTAACAGCAGAAGAACCCGAAGACTACGCCTTCGTCCTAGAACCAGCACAAATCGAAGTCGGCTCAGGATACTCCTTCTCCGTAAACTACGACGAAAACGAAAAACCCATAATCGACCTAAAAACCTACGGAAACGTCAACATGACAAAAATAAAAAGAGAAATCGAACGCGCCTTCCCAGACGCCGAAATCCGCCAACTAAAAACCCAATCAATAATAGTAGCCACAAAACCCAAAAGAAAACGAAAAACCAAGAAAAAATAGCAGCCCCACCCAAAATTCCACATCACGAAAGGAGATTAAGACGTAACCGAAACATTTCAAATATATGTTTTTCCTAAAAAACACACAAACAACACATGAAACTAACGAATTGCAAACATGACATACGTCAAAATCTGAACTCGCAAAGACGCATAACATCAACCGCACCAAACAAAAAGATCACTCACCAAAACCCACACTCCGAACATAATTCCCACAAATCGGAACCCGCGTCCCACACCGCGGACACTTTTTATTCTCAGTAACCGCATATTTAACCACGAAAGTCCCATATCTCCTAATCAGTTTTTCTCCACAATAGGGACAATACGTGTTCTCATACCGATGCCCCGCCACATTCCCCACGTACGGGTAAAGCACACCCATCTTCCTCGCCATCTTATAAGCCCTCTCCAAAACATCCACCTTCGTCGCAGGATTACTAAACTTGTAAGCCGGAAAATACCGCGTAAAATGCAAAGGAGTCTCAGCGCCAACCTCCCTCAAATGCCTCGCAATAAGGGACCTAAGCGCCTCCTCCTCATCATTCACACCCGCAACAACCAAATTCACAATTTCCACGTGCAAACCAAGCCTCTTCGCTTCAGACGCGTTCCTCCAAACCTTATCCTCACTGGCGCCTCCGCAATACTTCCCATAAGTTTCGCTACCGCCCTTAACATCAACCTTAAGCCCATCCATCCCCGCCTCCCAAAGCGCCCTAAGAACCTCCAGAGTCATATACCCATTCGAAACAAAACAACAATACTTCAGTCCTCTGCTCTTGGCCAACTTGAAAACCGAAATCACCCACTCCGAAAGAAGCGTAGGCTCCTGAAAACTCCCACACAAACCAAAATCATTATTACAAACAGCCAACTCCACAATACGCTCCGGCGAATAATACACGGCCTTAGCAGGCTGCGGCTCACGCTTGGACAAACGAAAATTCTGACACCAAACACAATCAAAATTACAAGACCACGTTGAAAACGTCAAAGCCGTTGAACCTGGCCAATAATGAAAAAACGGCTTGATCTCAATCGGGCGACTTTCAACCGCGCTGACATCACCATAAACAAGACAGTACAATTTACCATCAATGTTCATTCTCGTTTTGCAGAACCCCTTTGAACCTTCCGCAATCTCGCATCTCCTCTCGCACAAGCTACATTTAACGTTGGCATTCGACAGTTTTTCGTAGAAAACAGCTTCTTTCACAGTCGGACAGACAGTTAAGCTGGGCACCCCAACTCAATTATGTGTTTATTTTGCTTTCAAATTAAACTTTGCCAATCTTAAAGTGCTCCCAACCTCGAGGCTCAACAACTCGTCTAGCTCCGTCAACCGCCAGAATAATGCGCCTATCACGAGTCACTTTCCCAATGGGCAAAAGGCGCGCCCCAACCTCTTTCACAGCCTTCTCAGCTTTACTCCAAAGACTAGGCTTCACAGTCAAAACAAGCTCGTATTCTTCGCCTCCATAAAGCGCAAGCTCCAACGGATCCAACCTGTTAATTCGAGCAAAACTCTCCACTTCTTTGGCTATTGGCAATCTGTCAATCAAAAATCCAACGCCACTCGCGCGGGCGATTTCGTGGAGACTCCACGCTAAGCCATCGCTGGAATCAATGGAAGCAGTAACAGCCCCCGTCTTGATCAAGGCTAAGCCCTCGTTCAGCCGAGCACGGGGCACAAAAACGGACTCCACAAGCACCTTGCGCACCATCTCTGGAGCCTTATACCCTCCAAGAAGAATTTTCAACCCCGCCGCGGTTTTGCCGAAAAAACCCGTGACCGCGACAACATCGCCAGTTCTTGCTCCGCTACGTAACATTAGACTATTTCTTTCCGCAGTTCCAAAGAGAAAAATGCTGATGACAAGATCCGAGGCTTCACCAGTGTCGCCTCCAATAACATAGGCACCGTATTCCCGCGCTCCAGCGTTCAAGCCCCTGCCCACTTCTTCCACATCCTTCCTTGATGAACTCCGAGGCAATCCGAGGGAAACAAGCACCGCCTTCGGTTCAACGCCCTTAGCAGCAAAATCGCTAATGTTCATCACAACCGCCTTGCGAGCTGCTTGTGCAACAGTCATCCCCTCTGGAACATCCGTTTTGCCTACCAGCATATCCGTCTTCAAAACGGCAACTTGTCCTTTGCCTATTTCGACCGCTGAAACATCGTCTCCGAAGGGAACAGGTATTTCAGGCATGACATCCAAAAGACTCTGCACAATTTCAATAATTTTGCGTTCACCCAGCTTTTCACTAGTCTCTTCTGCACTGCCTCTTTCAGCCTTCTCCTTAACCACTTGACACCCCCTCATCAAAAATCCTTAGTCCACGACTGCACACGCTACAAAGTTAATACCGCACAGCTCTTTTAAAATTGACGATAACCAAGCTCGCCTTTCCGAACATTTAAAAATCCCTTCCGCATCACTGATTAACGGATTACGTTGCCTCGGTAGCTCAGTCAGGTAGAGCGGCTGCCTCGTAAGCAGCAGGCCCCGGGATCAAAGCCCGGCCGAGGCTTCTAAAGCGTTCTGTATTTTTGTTGTGCGTGTAAGCAGAAAAGTTTATAAAATATTAATATTACCGATATGCATTGAACAAAAACCTAGGGAAGGATAATTAATGCCTCTTTTCCACACCCATTCTCATGATGAGAAACTGCGGTGCCCCTACAAAGGATGTGAAAAGTCCTTTGAGAAGCCCACTGTTCTGACTGATTTATCCACTTTACCGAGACAAACATATTACGCATGCCCACATTGCATGTCAAAACTGGACATAATCGTCGAAGACATGAAAGTCATAGGCGTCAAGCCAAGCGATTACCCAATAGTTTTTGACTCCCCTGCAAAATGCGCCCACTACTTCGGATTCCTAAACTCAATTCCTGGAACCACGCCGATCCCAGACGAATGCCTAGTCTGCCCAAAAGTGCTCCAGTGCAACATCAGAAAAGGATAAAAAGCGTCACCGCTTCCTCCTTACCAAGAGAGCGTTCCAGCTTAACCTTCTCAGCTTCATATTTCCCACGAAAAGTATAAGGCTGTGGCTATCTAGCTGTTTCGACAAAGCTTTTTCTGATCAAAAGAAACAGTTATAGAACAAAACACAATCTACTATGTCTTTAGGCTAAAGAATAGGAAAACATGAAGAAAGCATCAATGGAAACAACTAAAACTTTTCGGCACAAATGAAATAAATGGGAAGAACTCAATGGGAAATAAAACTCTTAAATAACGAAGCCGATTGCAGAAACATGAGGGGCTGTCGGCTAGCATGGTCTAGGCTTGGAGACTTGGGCTCTCTAGACCCCGGTTCAAATCCGGGCAGCCCCACTCCCATTTGGGTTTGGAACCACCGCTAATCTTACAAGTGCACAGAGATAATTCTGACTCATGCCGCACGAAGTTTCTTCCACAAGCCACAAAAACACTATGTCAGAGTCATACAAACACATGGAAAGGGAACAGAGCAAATGAGGGAGAAAACTGATCTAAGAAACCGTAGACTGGCAAGATTCAGACTTTCTCCCATTTTCGTAATCGTCATGACGCTCTTCGTAGATGCAACAGGATTTGGAATGATAATTCCTCTTCTGCCATTCTACGTAGAAGCCTTCCAGGCAGGATCTGTTGCTCTGGGGGTTTTGGTAGCTTCATTCTCATTAATGCAGTTCATTTTTTCTCCCATATTGGGGAGAATATCGGACAATGTGGGAAGGAAACCAGTTCTCATAATATCCATCTTGACCTCAGCGGCAAGCTTCATCCTCTTTGCACTAGCTAACTCCTTCTTCATACTCCTCCTATCTAGGATCGTCGCTGGTTTGGCTACCGAGACTGCAGTGGCCCAAGCTTACATCGTCGATATCACTAGCAAAAAGGAAAGAGCATCTGGAATAGGCAAGGTAGGTGCTGCTCATGGAGCAGGCTTTATGATTGGGCCTGCAATAGGAGGCTTTTTGAGTGTTTATGGGTTTTCAGCGCCTGGTTTTGCAGCTGTTTTCTTAACCTTACTAAACCTTCTGTTTGTTTTGTTCTTTCTCCCAGAGTCGCTTGAGCAAAAAGGTTCCATCCTACAAATGGCAACAAACTCAAATGGTGGCTTTCTACGCAAGCTACTATATGCTTTTTCGAAGCCTTTGATAGGTGCTGTGCTTGTGATTTTCTTTATTGTGTTTCTTTCGTTCTCAGCTATACCTGTGATTGTGCCCCTTCTTGGCATAATGTTCTTTGGCTTTGGATCTGTGGAGATGTCCTATTTCTTCATCTATATTGGGACTATCCAAATCATCTTGCAGGGGGTAGTAATTGGAAGGCTTACGAACAAGATTGGTGAGGAAAAGCTCATAGCATTCGGTCCTCTACTACTGATGTTAGGGATGGTTTTAATGCCCTTGATTCCAAATATTGGACTGTTCTTTTTCTCATTGACCATGATAGCCTTTGGGAGCGGAATGATGCGAACTGTCGTGCCTAGCTTCATTTCGAAAATTACCTCTGCAAATGAGCAAGGAGGCACTTTGGGAGTGGCAAATTCGGTAGCAAGCATCGCAACCGTTCCAGGCCCTCTAATCGGAGGTTCTCTCTTTGAGTTTGCTGGATTAGCTGCTCCCTTCTTCGCAAGTGCAGCCATGTTGATAGGCGCATTTGGGCTTGGATGCAGAGTTTTTCATGCTTGTGCACGGGACTGAGAGGGTAATTTTTTCAAACCTTAATTCATCTATAGCTATCTTCCAAAGGATCTTATAATCTGCGAAGTATATTGTATAGAGTGGAAGTTACTCCATAGATAGGGCTACTTCGGAAGATTTCTCCAGCATATGTGGGTTCAAATCCAACCCCAGGCACTTCAAAATAATCTCCGATCAGATTTCTTGGTCAACAAAAACTAAGAATTTAAACAAAGGTTTGAACCTATTCCCCGGCACCAAACAAAAACCGCATTACAGACCGATAGAAGCCCATTAATCATCAATGGTTTTTGGTTTCATCCTATTTCTTTGAGCACTGCTGTGATTTGATCTTTCAGAGTCCCTCCTCGTACAAGTTTTTTATCGAAAATTGCGCTCCCAATCGTGAAACCCCATACATCAAGCTCAACAATTTTTTGCACTTTTTCGAGGCTATCTATGCTACCTGCTATAATCAAAGGAATTTTTACTGCTTTTTGTATCGACTTAATGAGTTGTTCTGGATCGCCATCATATCTGTAGGCTAGCAAGTCTATTCCACCGACCCCGAGCTTCTCCACTATTTTAGCGTCTTCTGCAATTTCGTCAATTGTTCCTCTCAGTAGACATGGATGCCCAATCACTTTTCCAATATATGGAAAATACTTTACGTTCTTATCTTGTAACAAGGGAAGCGTCTGCCTAACATAAACTCCCCCTATTAGATTGTCAACTTCTAACTCTAAGCCCATTTTCGCGGAGCGTAGGTTATCTTCTTCGGTTGCGCTAACAACTTCAAGGAAGGAAGTCATGTTTTCTTCTTTCATTCTTGTGTGCAATTCAACAAGCTTCTCCTTTGGAAGACCCACATCTTTGAAACCCACATGTTTAATGCCAGTGTCCTTTATCCTTTCAAAGACTTCAATTGCGTTGTAAACGGTTACGTCGCTGTATGTTAAAAAGAAAATGAACTCAACCATATTACAAGTCACCTGTTCCTTGTTCTAAAGGAAGCTACCTGACTTATATTTTACGCAGGTGCGTTCCTAAGATACGGGACTCTTCCTTCACCTTTGTTTCAGATGATTTTTGAAATCTTTTTGCCCTTCTCCAGTCAATCGTGTAGGAATCAATGTAAATTTATATAGATTAGAAAAACTATTGAGATGTAAGGTTGGCATTAATATGAGTGAAATAAAAGTAGTGAGAAAAAAAGACGCTAAGAGTTTTATGGAATGAGATGAACATTGCAGACTTTACGTTAATACTGGCAAAATCGTCTTCGGAACCTCCGACTTGTTGACTGGGAAAAGAGGTGCGGTAAACCACGGACACAACAAAGGCGACGAAATCTTCTATGTTGTCAGAGGACGAGTTATCTGTCATTTCCCCAATAAGGGATTATACGAAGAGCTCGAAGAGGGAGATATAGTTGTTATCCCAACTAACGAACCCCATCAATTGATCAACGTTGGCGAGGACAGAACCATAGTATGCTGGGGTCTAGCACCACCAGACGAATGATTCCAAATAGTGTTTAAATTATCGTGCAAAAGTGATTAGGAGAGTGAGACGTAGATAAAGTACATTCTAAGCGTTGACAGTGGAACAACAGCGTCAAAAATCTCTCTGTTTGATGAAAGAGGCGAACTCCTTGCCATTTCAACACAAGAATATCCGCTGATAACGCCCAGCGCGTTAGCTGTAGAGATTCAAGCAGAGACCCTTTGGAACGCATTCAAGACTGGCGTCTCCCAAGTGCTCAAAAAAACAAAACTTGATCCAGAAAACATAGTAGCCTTGGGTATATCAGCCCAAGGGGAGACTTTAATACCCATACATAAAGACGGTAAGCCTCTGCGAAATGCAATAGTGTGGCTTGACAATAGAGCACGAGAAGAAGCCAAGATTCTGTCAAAAGAATTCGATGATGGCGCCAGCTATAAGATAACGGGGCAAGTTAAGATAGTTCCTACATGGCCAGCTTCCAAAATCCTGTGGATTAAACGAAATGAGCCAGACACCTTTAGAAAAGTGTACAAGTATTTACTGGTTGAAGATTACCTCATTTATAGAATGACGAATGAGTTTGTTGCTGAGGGCTCACTTCTCTGCTCGACCGTGTACTGGAACATCATTACAAGGCGATGGTGGGACGAAATGCTGGATTTTCTTGGAGTTTCTGCAGATCAACTGCCAGAGATTAGAGAATCAGGCGAGACGGTAAATGAAATACTTCCACCAGTCGCATCAGATCTAGGTTTATCTCCAAAAACTATCGTTTCAACTGGAGCTTTGGATCAAGCTGCAGGTGCAATTGGTGTGGGTAACGTTTTGCCGGGCATGTTCTCAGAAAATACTGGTGCAGCATTAGCGATTTGTGCTCCACTAGAAAAGCCTGTATTTGATCCATCTGAAAGAATGCCAATCCATTATTTCGCCAAGCCAGCTACTTACATGGCTCACACCTTCACTACTGGTGGAATGGTTCTAAGGTGGTTTAGAGACAATTTCTGTCAGCAAGAGATGCAGGCAGGGACGCTGTCAGGAATCGATGCCTATGATCTTATTGGGCAAGAAGCGACTCGAGTTGCACCAGGCAGCGAGGGCCTCGTCATGCTTCCGCATCTGCAAGGAGCTATGGCACCTGAAGCCAATCCGACGGCCAAAGGTGTATTCTATGGTTTCACTCTCCGCCACACAAAAGCCCATTTTGCTCGAGCCATTATGGAAGCTATAATCTGCATAGTCAGGAGAAACATAGAAGTGCTAGAAGACTTAGGCATCAAAGTGAAAGAAATACGTGCTCTAGGCGGAGGCGCTAGGAGCAGATTATGGAAGCAAATAGAAGCAGATTTGACGCGTAGACCTGTTATAACAACCAAGAACGGGGAAGCTGCTTGCCTAGGTGCAGCCATTTTAGCCGGAACAGCCGTTGGTCTATACAGAAACATCGATGAAGCGTGTGAGAAGATGGTTTCAATAAAGGACAGATTCAATCCAAATCCAGCGAACTTTCAAGTTTATGAGACAACTTATCAACGTTACTTGCAATTGTATAATGATCTCTGCGGTTTGTTCGCCACAGAAGAATCTGCCTGAGGCGGTCTACAACAACCTAAGCAGAATTCTTCTCAGCTTTGAAATCAAACGTTCCATAGAGACCAAAAGAAAAGAGAGCTAAGTTACTTTTAACGTCTCCTTCTCTTTCCGAAAGGCGGCTTGAACGCGCAGATTTTCCTTTCTACGCATGTAGACTCAAAATCAGCCAGGAGATCCCGAACGCTTTTTTCGCTTATGCCTTTTGCGCCTTGAACTCAGGCTTTTTTACTTTCATTTTTGTTCTGGACGCTTCGGCAAGGCCTGTCAGACCAGCTCTTGGACATTAACTCATATGGTTTATTGGCAAGGTGAACTCTAATCTTTCTCGCGTCAACTGTCTGCACCTCATAAGATCCAATCACCCTGAGTTGGTATGGTTCTGAACCCATTTGGGTTTAGGGACGGGCAGCTCCACCAACTCGAAGTTCGAAGTTGCAATTTATCAGCCCAGAATTGTCGTTTCGAGCATTTGCGCAGCAACTGAGACGTTGTAATTCGCACGGTTTTCTCGATGTCAAAGAGTGAATTGAACGCTTGTCGCTATTTTGAACAGCCTTTCATTGTTCTTTGCGCATTAGAATTTCCAAGATGTCAACTGGGACGCCGTCATATTTTCTCAACATCAGTAGGGAAATCAAAATGAACGATACGACTAATTTTGACTGTTAGAATAAAAAAGGGGTGGTTCAGAGTTATTCGCTCCATGCCGTGTTGGAGAATTCAATTGTATCCATGACTTTTTGCGTGAAATCGCTGCTCTTGCATTCAAACGTGTACATCACGAAGCCATCATAGGCAAAGAAGTGCATTCTGCCCGTATGATAGATTATCCTTGGCTGCGCTATTTCCACAAGTTCAAGAAACTCATTTCTCTTGAATTTCACTCGATACGAACTTGCGTGTGTCGCCGCAATTGCCGCGGCTGCCCCACCTGCCGAAGCCCCTGCCATCGCCATTTTCCATCAACCTCTAATACATAACACTACTACTAGAAATTGTTCAGATCCCAACATAAACCTTTATGATTAGTCTATCTGACGTGCGTTCGCATAATCTACAAGATCGCAACCGCGTAAGCACTAGCAACGGTCAAAACATTGGTTTGAGGATACTTACATGAGGTAGCAGATCGAATAATGACGTTTAAAACTACTATTTTGCGTTAGCTTTGGGAGACCTAAGCCATCTTAGTCGAGTGAAGCAAGCAGTCGTTCGCTAAAAGTACGCGCGGAAAGAATGAGCAGAGATGACTTATTGCAAATGCGTGCCCAGAACCCGGAAGCTAACATTATGCTTAGGGTGCAGATCACAAGTAACCCAATTGTTAGCACGAACTCTTGAGAGAGTTCACTACGTCAACCATTAGTTCTAATAGTCTACGTTATCGCACAAAATTCGGTCCATGTTTTTTCCTAAGAACGTATACTAATCACCGATCCGCATCTCAGAGCCCATCTAGCTCCTCAACTATTTTTCTCAGCGCCTTTTTGTCATCCAAAAACTTCTTGTACTCCGTAAAATTCCTTATCGCCCTCAGAAAGACAATCCGCAACTTCTTGTCCACGCAGTAAACAATGTGCAAATCGTCCTTTTTTGCCCTAAAAAACAGAGCGTCATTAACGTTCTCCTCGAATTTGTGCAGTTCGTTGAATTCCATGTGAGAACAGTCTAGGATTTCGTTCACGATGGAATACACTTTTTCTTTGTCTTTTAAGTCGCGAAGGAAATGCTTGGAAACAATTACGCTTTTTATCAGCGGTCTTACTGCCATGAAATGGCTGTGGCAATTTCTACAGAACTCCTTTTTTATGACGCATGGATTGTTTAATACTTTTTTAACGTCCATACTCGCGTACTATGCGGGAACCAACATAAAAACGGTTTGTCGGCACCCTTTTCCATTTCATTGGTCTAGTTGCAGCTTCATAACTTCTTCCGAATAGAAGCTGAAATTGGGCAGAGATTTGAAAGAGAATAGCGAGGAATAGAAGTTCTGACAGAAAGTTCATCAGTTGGACACTGAGGCGGTGATCTTAGGTCGGGCTGCTAAAATCAAGAAGATTCTACGAAAAAATTGCCACCCTTTGTACAGACACCCGCACCGATCAGGTTCGTTTCCGTGTAGCAACAAAGTAACATCGCACGCTAGAGTATTAACTTTTCAGGTTCTGTACGTCTGTTTTTCAAGCTTAAATCGCTGACCTTGAACTTTTTGTCCCCGTAGAGTGAGGCGTATTCCTCGCCAACGTAGAGGGCTGCTGCAATCCTTCCTATAGCGTCTGCCTTTGAAATTCCACTTCCACTGGCGCCGCCAACCACAATTAGATCGTTTTCTTCAAAGATTACTGGATGACCGTCCAAAGTGTTAACTTGGTATAAACCTGCCATGGCTGAAGCAGGTCTGCAATCCTTGAACTGCGGAAAATATTTTGCTAGAACCTGATGTATTCCGTACTCATAGAAGTTTTTCTCCGGTTGCGGGTTTTCCTCAAGTTTGAAGGCTCTTGGGAACATGTCAGCATAACCAACCCAGTAGACTTCTTCCTTAGGAAATGGTCGGATATACACCCTTGGATTGGGTAAAATGGTAAAGGGCATGCAACCAAATCGATTGAATCCTTCAGCAAAGAGCAACTGTCGTAAAGCAGTACTCCTAGCCGCTATCGTGAAGAACTGCCTTTTTTGGGGCTTTATGAAACATTCAATTCCAACATCATCCAAGATCTCGGGAATCCAAACTCCAGCTGCCAAAACAACTTTTTTCGACTTAAGTAGGCCTTTGTCTGTTCTGACGCCGGCAACTCGCGCGTTTTGCCAAAAATAGGGTTCGCTAGGAATGTCCAAAGGCTCAGATGGTTTCACGACTAGGTTTTCGACTTTGACGCCATAGTGGATTTTTCCATCAAGTCTCAAAAATTCTTTCTCGTAAAACTTGACAAGAGAATCAACATCATTTATGACCCCAGCCTTCGGAACCAAAATGCCTCCAAAAACATTTCCTAATCCCATCAACTGTGCTTCTTCATCTTTTGTCAAATCGGTTTTAACACGTAATTTCTGAGTCAGATACTCTTCCTCATATTCTTCATATTTCAGATCCATTTCACGCCTCAGATTTTTTAGGATTGGAAGCATTTCCCTATAATTTTCCTCAGTTAGAAGCCAGAGGTATCCTAGCCACTGCATTTTTAAATCCACGTCTAAATCTTCCTGCAAATGACGGTAAAACTCCACAGAAGGATCTGCGAGTCTATAATTTGTGGGCGAAGAGAATACGCAACGAAAAGCAGCCGCACTCCTAGCAGTATTAGCTTGACCCGAACTGCTGAGCTTATCGACTACCAAGATTTCTGCGTTCGGACGCATAGCTTTGATGTGATACGCTGCTGATAAACCAAGAATCCCTGCGCCCACTATGATCGCATCATATTCAACCATACCTTTTTCCCTCATTTTCCGTGACAAGTTTTGGCGTACACACTTTTCCCTTATTTTTGTCTTTCTCCCTTTTAAATACGCGCGTAACATTCACGTGTCAATGCGGTCAACTAATCGGAAGGCTTATAACATTTTTCCCCACTCATTTATGGCCATGAACCACGAATCTTTGATGGCGATTTTAAAGGAAAGAAGGAGCGTAAGGCGATACAGAGAAGAACCTGTTCCGATGGAGAAGTTGGCGCAGCTGATCGAAGCGGCTCGCTGGGCTCCTTCCGCTGGAAATTCGCAGCCGTGGGAATTTATTTTGATAAATGATGAAAACATGATAAGTGGCCTGAGGTCAGTGTCGCCCGGTTGGCTTAAGGGAGCTCCAGCGCTGGTGGTGATGTGCATTAACGAGAAGAGAGAGACAAATTGGAGCTACGTGGACTTAGGGGCGGCCATGCAGAACATACTTCTGTGTGCTGACGCTATGGGTCTTGGATGCTGCGCGATTGGGAGCTTTGTCGTTCCAACTGTCATCGAACTCTTGGAGATACCAGCGCATCTGAAGCCTGTCCTCTTCATAACAGTAGGATACCCAAACGAGAAGCCACCTGCAACGGCTCGTTTACCCTTAGAAGAACTAATTTATAAGAAGGTTGGAAATTGAAAGAAAAGACGGCTGACGACTACATTTTTGACATGACTTCTTTCCTAGTTGCCAGCGTGGAAAGATGTCTGGGACCAGAACGCGAATATGGAGCGTGCCGACTTCTACAGGCTCTCTATATGCTTTCTTTCCTTCCAGATTATCTGCCACAACTGAAAAAGAGCGAACTCTTGATGAAAGTTAGGGAATATGTTGATGGTGATCCTCAGAACTTCTGGCGAGAACCACAACTTAAGAAGTTTATTGGAGAACTAAGCACGGAATTAACAAGGGATATAAAGAAAAGAATGCAACCGAAAAAGTAGCGCGCGCTAAATTTTACACCCGAGGCACATAATATCTTGCTAGGTCTATTCTTAAATAGGAGTTGAAGATGAGGACCCCTTCTTGACTTTCAATGCTACTGCATCGCCCATGTCGCTGGTTTTAGCGGTACCGCCTATATCGTGAGTTCTGACTTTTCCTTCTCCTAAAACCCCCAATACAGCTCTCTCAATCTTCCAAGAAGCTTCTTTTTCACCCAGATATTCCAACATCATGGAAGTTGCCATAATAGTGGCTATCGGGTTCGCTTCACATTTTCCTGCAATGTCCGGAGCAGAACCGTGAACCGGCTCGAACATTCCATAACTTTCTCCCAGATTCGCTCCTGGTGCCAATCCTAACCCGCCCGTTATCTGGGCAGCTTCATCGGATAAAATGTCTCCAAAGAGGTTGGTGGTGACTATGATGTCGAAGCTTTCGGGTCTCTTAATAAGTTGCATAGCAGCAGCATCTATACGAAGCTCCTCCAAAGTCACTTCTGGATGTTCAGCAGCTGTTTCTCTAATAGCATTCTTGAAAATCCCATCAGTTATTTTCAAGATGTTCGCCTTGTGAACATATGTCAAGTGCTTTCTGCGTCTAGCAGCAAGTTTAAATGCGAACTTTGCTATCTTCAGCGAAGCTTCTCTGGTTATGATTCTCATAGCTATGCCTGTTCCTGGTGTCACCTCAAACTCGGCACCTGAGTATAAGCCCTCAGTGTTTTCACGGATAAGTACGAGGTTTATGTCAGGCTTTAGCGAGATTACGCCTGGCAAAGAACGGCACGGTCTCACATTCGCAAAAAGATTAAACAGTCTCCTAATTTTAACAGCTACGCTTATAGGTGAATCTGGCTCTTCTGGTGTAGTCATTGGGCCTTTTAGGCAGACTTGGCTCCTCCTTAACAAAGCTATGGTTTCGTCGGGTAGATTATTTCCATACTTAGCTATACAATCATAGCCAGCTTCTCCATAGAGAAAATCAAGATTCAAGTCTTTGTCGACTTCTTGGACAGCATCCAACACTTTTACCGAAGCGTCTACAACTTCAGGTCCTATGCCATCTCCTAGAAGCACAGCTATTTTGTAGGTTCTACACATAGAAGCATCTTCCATACTCATTTTAAGTTTTGAATTTAAACCTTAAACCCCGAATAGTTGAGATACTCGATCAGTCCCCCCGCTCTATAGATACCAAGAATGAAATTAGGCAATTCCTTAAATCGATAACTTTTTTTAGTGGTGATATCGCGGAGAATTAGATTGTCTATATCTATTTCCACTTCGTTGCCATCTCCGACTGCTAGCTTATTCTCAGTCTCCAACGGAAGAACTCCGAGGTTAACACAATTTCTCCTGAAGATCCACCCATAAGACCTGGCGACAAGATGAACACCACATTCCTTGAGAACAAGAGCAGCGTGTTCCCTGCTAGAACCGCAACCGAAGTTCTTGCCCCCGACAATCACATCTCCAACTTTAACGTTATCAGCAAATTCTGGTCGAACATATTTGAACGCATGCTTCCTCAACTCCTTAGGATCTGTTGTAATGTTAAATCTTCCCGGAATGATGTGATCAGTGCTTACATTATCAGGTAATACCCATGCCCTTCCCGTTATAAATACCTCCTAGGATCTGCAATCTTGCCTTCGATGGCTGTAGCAGCCGCAGTCGCTGGAGAAGCCAAGTATACCTTGGCCTTTGAACTACCCATTCTACCTTGGTAGTTACGATTGCTGGTAGATAGACAAATATCATTGTCGCCCAAAACGCCCAAATGTCTACCTAAACAGGGGCCACATCCCGGAGGCATACATATCATCGCTCCACTCTCGAGCAAGACTTCTATCAACCCCTCTTTGATTGCTTGATTATAGATCTCAAGAGTTGCCGGAGCAACAATTGTACGAACATAGCGGCTTATCTTCCGTCCTTGAATAATTCTAGCAACTAATCGCATATCGTGAATAGTACCGTTTGTGCAGCTTCCTATGAAGACCTGAGTCACATCTTGGCCCTCAACTTCAACGACAGCTTTTACGTTATCTGGGCTATATGGACAAGCAATAAGTGGCTCAAGCTTGTTTGCTTCAATCATAACTTCGTTGCAGTATGAAGCGTTTTTGTCAGGAGTCAGCCCTTTGTCTTCGAAGACTTGAGTCACAGCAGTGCACTCGGTGGCCATGACACCGATTGGCATCCTCTCAAAAACATCCATTTGCCTCAACGTATCTCCGCAAAACTCCAACGCCTTCTCCTGTCCTCCGTTCAAGGTTAACTTCTCTACATAAGCCAGAGCCACGTCCTTGGATGTTACAGCTCTGCGCATCTGGCCACTGACTTCAACTCTTATGGTTTCAGGAATCTCAAGCCATGTCTGTCCTGTCCTCCAAGAGGCAGCAATGTCTGTTGAGCCCATGCCTAAGCCCACGGCTCCCGCTACACCGTATACTGGCGTGTGGGAGTCACCGCCCACAATGACGCTCCACGGTTGAGCGAAGCCTTTCTCAAGCATTAGGGTGTGACAGATGCCTTGTCCTTCATAGAAGTTTAGACCATATTTTCTGCAGAATGTTTTGATTTTAGACTGATTGAACGCCGCATCCGGAGAAGACGGAGGAACGATGTGATCAAAGACTATTACGATTTTGTCCCTGTGGATTATCTTCTCTTTGAAATTGTCAAAAGCTTCAATAGCTAGTGGCGTAGTGGTATCGTGAGACATAATATAGTTGACATTAACTACAGCGAGATTTCCCTTGATTACACCGTTTTTGGCAAGAATCTTCTCTACTAACGTACTCATTTCTAATCGCCAGCGTTTTCACTATTCTGTTGGAAGCGTCACTGCCTTGAGGATAGAATGCTTGAATCTTTTTTGGATTTTATCAGTAACATAGACGCCTCTAGCATCCTTCAAACGTGCAAAAATTATAAGATCACAATCGCCATAGACCTCATCGATTCTTTCAACCTCTTTCCATTTCCCCACTTCTCGAATGAGTTCACCGACTTGGAATTGAGGAAGCAACTTGAGCGTGATGTAGGCATAGTCTCCTTCTCTTATAACTCGCTGCAACTTCTCAATTGGAATCTCCACACCCGCTTTCATTTTGATAATATCACTTGCTTCCCAAAGAGACACCTCACGCTGCTTGAGGGCAGACCTTGCCGCCATTGCCTCTGTGATTTCTTGTGCTAGTGCAGGTGTTAACGAGAAATCATACGGAAGATCTGAAGCAGCAGTCTGGAAAATCTTTTCCACGACCCTTTTGCTCATTAGCTGTCCCGCCTCAAAATATACATATGCATAAGAATCGTTTTCAAGTTTTTTCCGCGGCATGTAACCTGAAGCGTCCTTTAAGACTTGCGATTGATGTGTCCCCGCTTTTTCTGCGAAGCATTGAAGCGCCAAAGGATGAGTCCATGGGATCGGTATGCCTGTGGTCTCACAGAAGACTTTGTAAAGCCCGCATAGTTTTTCTCTTCTCTCCCCGCTTCGAATGTGGAGAAGATCCTCAAGATTGGCGACGAACTCGTAGTGATCAGTAATTCCATTGCGAGCTCCTAAACCAAGAATACTCACGTGAATTTCCTCGACTTGGGTGATGGTTGTGGCCTGAAGAGCGTTCGAGAGAGCGTTGCCATAGTCGTTATGGAAATGGCATGCCAAGGGTTGGTCCGTAAGTTTGCCAATTGTTTCTATGAATGAGGTGACAAAACTTGGAGGCATAATGCCGCTTGTATCAGGAATACTAACTATTGTTGCCCCTGCATCCTTCACTGCCTTCAGAAGATTTTCAAGGAATCCGTAACAATCCTCTGTTGTTTTCTCTTCTGAGCTGTTGAATCTGGAGGCATCCTCTAAGACAGCTCTGCGGTATGTGAAGCCGTAACTTTTAGCAAGTTCTAATGTTTCGACGAAGAGTTCTATGACCTTCTCCTTTGTCATACCGTGAAACTTTCCCATCCTATGGATGCTTGTTGGAGCCAAGTATAGTGCGCATCCCTTTGCATCGTATTCTTGTGCGAGCTCTATGTCTTGTTTACATGCACGAAATTGGATTACAGCAGTGTTTCCATAATTTTCTTGGATAGTGGTTATAGCTGCCTTTATATCTTCGATTTTTCCTCCGCGTTGAGGGTAGGCAAGAGGAAACTCAATTCTTGCAGCTTCGACCTCCGCTAATGCTTCAGCAATTTGTGTTCTACTTTCCCCGTTAAAATAAACGCCGGGGTGAAGTTCACCTTCCCTGAGAGTGGTGTCGAGTATCTTTACCATATATCAACCATCACGTTACAGTGATTAAGACATCATTGCATTTGAACCAAACATAACGTAGTGAAGAAAACGTACAAAAATATAAGCTTTTAGTAATTTTATATTGATGACCTGTGCGAGGAAGTCTATATTCTGTACGAAAACATCATTTGCTATCCAAAAACAGTAATAGGAGTTCGCTAAATTGGTTTTTACATGAGCGTGCGCGTTATTGCCCCTCTTTGTGGCATCGAACGCAGGAAGATATTAATTGTATAATATGGTCTGCTTGTCCACCTACTAGACAGGACTTTAGCGCGCGCATTTTCTTGCTTTTTATTTACTTGAGGTATCACTTTAGAATGAGTTTTCTAGAATTCACGCGCAATGCTATATAAGTCGCCGAGGTCAATTCTCACCGTCAATCAAAGGTAGAAGAAAATTGGATATTGAACTAGCCTTCAGACTGATTTTCCTAAACGTTTGCGTCTTGACTTACTCCGTCCGAAGATACTATGGTTCTAAAATCCAGTCTTTGACCAAAAAGCCCTCAAGGAGTGAGCGGTGGACTGAAGCCATGAAGTATGAAGGCAAAATTAGCGTAGTGTTCAGAACAGTGCTTTCTGCCATTTGGGTTGTGGCTCTGATTCTTTTCTTTGCATCACCTCCGTGGATGGTGTGGTCATCCCTTCCTTTTCCTATGTGGCTACGCTGGGCGGGCATGAGCTTGGGAATAGCCTGTTTTCCTCCGCTTGTGTGGGTTCAACATACTCTAGGGAGTCACTGGTCTACGCACTTGAAACTCAGAGAAGATCATAAACTCATAACTAGTGGACCTTACAAATGGATCAGGCATCCCATGTACGTGGTGCTTTTTCTGTTCCTTATTTCGGTCGGTTTAGTTTCAGCAAGTCTGCTTATAGCGATCTTGAACATTCTACTGATAATTGTGTTTTACAAACGAGTCGGCAAGGAAGAAGAAATGATGATGGAACGATTCGGCGATGAATATCGCGCGTACATGCAACGTACAGGCCGATTCTTGCCTAGCATTAGCAACAAGCGACCCGTGGCCTAAGAAAATAGTGCCCACATTAGCGTGCGTGAGAATATAAAGGGCTTCCAATCTGGTAGCTCACCATCGCGCGCAATCATGCCCGAAGTATGCGCGGCTGCACCGCGGCTGTAGGCTACACCACACTGATTTTCAAATTAAGTCTGCACAGACATGCATTTATATGAAGTTTCCGTTATTGGAAGTACATCATGGAGGATTGAAGGTTGGATTTCTACGAAGTAATTCGAACTAGAAGAAGTGTTAGATCGTTCAAAAAGGACCCTGTTCCTGAGGATGTTTTGAATAAGGTTCTGGAAGCTGCACGTATTGCACCTTCAGGATCAAATAGACAGCCATGGAAGTTCATATTGGTCAAGGATGATTTACTGAGGCAAAAAATGATTTCAGCTTGCAACAATCAAAGGTTCATAGCTGATGCACCGTTAATAATCGTAGTTTGCGGACAAAGATTGTCTCTCAACAGAGGCGAGTACATGGGAGAAATGAGCATGCTTATAGACGTTCCCATTGCCTTTACACAGCTGATCTTGGCGGCAAGAGCTGAAAGCCTAGGAACATGCTGGATCGGCGGTTTCAATAATGACGAGATTAAGAAGTTGCTGAAAGTCCCAGCGGGATACGAAGTGGTCGCAGTAACACCTCTTGGATATCCATCTGATTCTGGAGTCTTCGCCGAGCCTAAAGACAGAAAAAATTTGAACGAAATACTATCAGTTGACAAGTTTTGAAAAGATAAGAATCGCACATGATCTCTTCTTTTTTGGTATAATAACGTATCTGGAAAGGACACATAAAAATAGAAGTTCGAATCTAATGTTCTGAATCTCAGGAGGTTCGTGTTGACCATAAAAGCAGAGGTTATGGCTATTGGAGACGAACTCTGCTTCGGCAGAGTATATGATACTAACTCTTTCTGGTTGGCTGATCAATTAACCCGCCGAGGCGTCTTCGTCCAGCGTATCACTTGTATAAGAGATGATGAAAAGGAAATCTGCAGCACGCTTGAGGAGACTCTAAACCGCGAACCCGATTTCATTTTCATAACAGGAGGACTTGGCCCAACACAAGATGATAAAACGTTACATGCGCTATCGCAACTCTCAGGGAAGCACATTGTAGTCTCAGAGACTGCCCTTAACATTATAGGTGAGCGTCGAAAGATCTCTCCAAGGAGTTTTCAACCTCACCAGCTTAAGATGATGAGCACCCTAGAAGGAGCTGAATGCATCCCTAATCCAATTGGCTGGGCACCTATAACCGTCTTGAAGCTGAGAAATCAGACAATCTTTGCACTGCCTGGCCCGCCAATGGAGGTTCAAGCCTGTTTCAATGAACACATAGCCAGTCGTATTCAGAAAGCTACGCGATACAGAAGCTATGCCAAGCGTATCTTAGTAACCATGTATGAAAGCGAACTCACCCCTCTAATCAACGAGATACTCAAGGTCATGAAAGGGGTGTACATCAAACCTTTAGCCAGCGAAGGAAACAGAGAACAAGGTCTCGCCATAGAAATTATCACGTTCGACCCAACTGATGAAGGATGCCTACAGAAGTATCAAGAGACTTTTACTAAGTTAAAAGAGCTGGTCATTCAGAAAGGTAGAAACATAATAGAACCCTGAAATTTTTGCATCACAATTTCTCATACACCAACTATAGAGAAAAGGGTTGAATAGTGAATAATTCACCTAGGCAAAGTTTTACCACATGCATATCCGAAACACTAAACGTATAACACAATAGAATTGTCGCCTTTATTGCGAGAATTGCGGTTACATGGAACCCTAGAGGCAAGTGTTCGAAAAGAAGAATAAGAGCACGCCGATGTGAACGGTTCTATGGCGCGCTGCGGAACAAGAAAGCCAATTATATTTTTATCCTTCTTCATTTTCTTTAGATGTTATTGAACTTTCTCTTCCAATGACTTGCAAACAAAAATATCCAGAATAGACGATACAGAAAGAAGACAAAAGAAAACTACAAATACGTTCTACACTTGTTCAAACAATAGGCATGAATGGTGAAAAGATGTACACTTTGTTTCTAGTTTGTATAATTGGTGTGATCACAGTCGTACCGATTCACTTCTTGTCAGTTGAACACCAGAAACTTCAAGAAAAATACGGAAAAGACAAGGGAACAAGAATCGGGGAGACCTACAGTTTTATTTCGGGATGGGGATTCTTTCTTTTCTGGGCTGGACTTTGGCTTTCTCCTCAACCCAGATTTATTGTTCCGATTCTCGGGAATGTAACAGTTCTAGTCCCAATTGTCAATTTCACGATTCCCATTCTTCACTTGATAATTTTTGCACCTTTTTTCGCCGCAGGCGCCTGGCTCGGAATCGAAGGCGTGAAAGAAACAACTTTGAAGGTTGCAGAAACTCACAGGACAGAGAGAATTATTACTTCAGGAGTTTACTCAATCATAAGACACCCTCAATACGTCGGTGGCTTGTTGGCGCACGTGGGCGTTTCTTTTCTATTGTCAGGGTGCTATTCGTTAGTCTCTACTCCATTGATGATTGTACTTGTCTATCTCATTTCAAAGAAAGAAGAGGAAGAGCTGATTAAAGAATTTGGGAATGAGTATGAGTATTACAAGAAAAGGGTGCCAATGTTAGTACCAAGATTAGGAAAGTAATGACAACAACTTGTGTATGAGCCATTAACGACTAAGGATAGAGTTCTTAGTTCTGGCACTTACGGAAACGATAACGATTTATGGTGTAGCATTTGGAATACCATTATAACCAGAACTTTCAGAATGATTTTCAAATCGAAATCGATCTAGCCCCGAAACTACTGAGTGACTTAGAAAGGAAAAAAGGCGAAAGTTGAGAGCAAGCTTGTTTTGTTCTTACTCGTCGTTCTCAAACAGAGAGTAACGATTGACAGGGCCAGATGTGAACAGTAGGGCAGTGGAAAGAAATTGGCCAGTAGCCTTTGTTTTCATTGAAAGTTTAGTTCGAAGCTTATTGGAACACCCTCGCCCCACGATTGCCTGAGAGGGCATATCTTCTGGGCTATTTGATAGACAGAAGTGGCCTTTTTCCGCTCTCGTTCCGTGTCCGTTTCCAACTTGACGTTCATATTGAAATGTACATTTGTAAAAATCAGTTTTTCCAGTCCTTCCACATTCATTTTGACCGTTGCCTTTGTCTCAAGGTCTTTTAGAGCTAGTTTAGAGTTTTTGGCAATCAATAGAAACAACGTGTTGATGCACGAAGCCAAAGAGACTGCGAAAATCTCCTCGGGTACACAGTATCCTTCTTTTCCGCCAAACTCGGGCGGAGGACTAACCGTGACAATGTGTTTACCTTTTACTGTCAAATCGCATTCTGTTCCACTTTTCCATTTGGCTGTACCTTCAAAAATCATTTCTGGCATAAAATATCCTCCATTCTGTAATTTGCACAACCAAAATTAAAACTTACCTAGGAAAAATTGTAGGCACGATTTCGGACATTTTGGCATATCACATGCGCTCATTCTCAGTCTTTCGTCCAAAATTCTCTCTAGGTATCAGGAGCTACAACAGAGAACCTTTCTTAGCCTTCGGAGCTCTATTTGTGCTCCAGACAACTATTATGGCGAAGCCTACTGCAACAAGTTGACCGAAGAGCATTAACTAATTATTTGTAGGAGAATCCAAGAATGTTGTCTACGTTTTTATCTGCATTCTCTTTAGCTCGTTTATGCGTGCTTTCACTGTCTGAATGATTTCACTTCTAAGTCTTTCTCCATGCGTTTCTCTCCTTATTCTACCAATTCTCATGGACAGTTCTGTGTCGCCGATGGCGTCTCTTATCCACTTCTCAAAGTCTTGCCGTGGAAAATGAAAGTTGACCGAGCGAATGTCTACTGTTCGCAGTTTTTCAGCAAAATCAGATAGGCTAGTTGCAACCTTCCCTGTAGGGTCTCCAAGCGCTTTGAAAAAATGAAATCCTTCATGGCTAGGGACGGTTCTTAGAATCTTGGAAACAGTTGTCTTGTCCAAGACAGTTTTCTTTACCTCATATTTTCTCATCATACTAAATCGACCAAGTAAATTACTCAACAGAATAATAAGAAGATTTTGCAGAACGTGCGTTAAGCACCTAACCCATAACGTAGAATGTTCAAGTCGTATGCGAAAAAATGCGGGTAGTTCCAAATAAGACTCTGCGCAGGTTTGATGCTTAGAAAACTAGGAAAAGTTCAAGCTGCCTAAACAGAATTCTTCCCATATTTATGACGGTTGCATGTGTAGTGTTCGGCGTTTTTTTAGCAAAGTATTGCTGCTCTTTCGCTAGCTGATTCCTCTGTGACGGGGAGCATTTGCGTTAGCTCTTTGTACTGTTTCAAAACTGTCCTCGCCTTCTGAGTCAGTGCATAAACCACTTTATTCTTCCCAACAGTTCTCTCTTCCACGAGGTTCTGTTCTATTAACTCGTCTAGAAATTGCCTCAGTACACTGCAATTTAGTTTTGCCTTATACGTTATTCGAGTTAATTTCAGTGGTCCATAATAGGCTAAGGCTTCAAGGGTATCCATGTACATCTCAAGTTTAGATCTTCTCATCACCGAACCCATTAACATGAATTTAGTGTTTTTCAGATAAATTGCTTATGAACCCAAGCTCTTACTTTTCCCTCTTAACTAATCATTAACATTTTCACGCAAGTATCACAAAGTATTTCTCATAGCCTAATTTCGGCATAACTTCTGATCTACATTAAGCCTTTCTGGGAGTTGGTTGAGAAATAGTTCAGCAAAAAAGAGGTTGTAAGAAAACAAGGGACTGAAAAGAAGCAAGCTTTGAGCATGAACTATTCGTTAATATTTGAGTAGTGATACAGAAAAGATGAAATAATGAAGACCTCACATCTTGTGATGAGTGAGTTTGCTTGAAGAGAACAATCATCGTACACGCTGGAGCTTGGAACATTCCCAAAGAACTTGAAAAATCCTCCCTAGAAGGCATAGAAAGAGCCGCCAAGCTTGGCATCGATTCGCTGCTAAAGGACAACTCTGCCCTTGAAGCCGTAGAAATCGCTGTCAAATGCATGGAAGACAACCCAACCTTTGATGCTGGGACCGGATCTGTCCTTAACGCGGAGGGCGAAGTTGAAATGGACGCCGCTATAATGGACGGCAGAACACTCAACGCTGGAGCGGTTGCAGCCGTCAGAAACATTAAAAATCCAATATCTTTAGCAAGAAAGGTCATGGAAAACTCAAACCACCTTTTCTTGGCTGGAGAAGGAGCGAATAAATTCGCTGCTGTTCATAAATTCGAGAAGTTCGAAGGACTCATAGTGAAAAGAGAAATAGAAAGGTGGAAGAAGCTCCAGTCCGAATACGTGCAAACAATGCGCTTTTCAGAAGGAAATGAAACGGTGGGTGCTGTTGCTATAGACGCCTGCGGCAACATCGCTGCGGCAACTTCAACTGGTGGAGTTCCATTCAAACTCCCGGGAAGAGTCGGCGACTCTTGCTTGATTGGCTGCGGCTTATATGCAGACAACGACATCGGAGGAGTTTCTGCAACAGGTCACGGCGAATCAATAATCAAGGTAGCACTATCAAAAGCCGTTTGCAATTATCTAGAAAAGGGTTTAACCGCCCAAAAGGCAGCCGAAGAAAGCATCAAAATGCTGGAAAAGAAGGTTGACGGCCGAGGAGGCGTCATTGTTGTGGACAAAAGAGGAGAAATTGGCATTGCCTATAACACGCCGAAGATGGCGCGAGCTTATATCAAAGAAGGGATGCTTGTCCCTATATCATCAGTTTGCTAGGCAGGACAGAACCAAGACGTCTGCAAAAAGTGAACTTTTTGAGCTGAAGTGTTCGTTAAAAAGACCTTTGACTTCCTCATTGTAAGTAATTTACGAGGCTATAGTTTGCAAGCATAAAGAATAATTAAAGGTTTGACGGAATTCTACAAACATGGAAAAAGAAGCAATAGTTATTGACAACCTGACTAAAAGGTTCGAAGACGTTACCGCAGTGGACGGACTCAGCCTCAAAATAGAAAAGGGAGAACTTTTCGGATTGCTCGGACCGAATGGGGCTGGGAAAACGACGACAATCAATGTTCTTTGCGGTTTGCTGGACCCAACAAGTGGCTCGGTCAGAGTCGCTGGCTACGACGTTCGTAAGGAATCAAACAAGGTGAAGGAGCTCATAGGGGTTTCTCCCCAAGAGACAGCGGTTTATCCTCACCTTACAGGTAGAGAGAACGTTGAACTCTTCGGAAATCTTCACGCGATGCCAAAAGAGAAGCTGAAGAAGAACGCTGATGAACTTCTGAAGAAACTGAGTCTTTCAGAGGACGCCAAGAGACATGCAGGGAAATATAGTGGCGGCATGATGCGCCGAATAAACCTTGCAATGGCCCTAGTGCATGATCCCGAAATAGCTTTTCTAGACGAGCCTACAGTCGGCATGGACCCCCAATCTCGCCTGGCCGTATGGGATTTCATAAGAGAACTCAAGAGAATGAACAAGACAGTTCTCCTTACGACACACTACATGGAGGAGGCTGAAGAACTCTGCGATAGAGTTGGAATAATTGATCATGGAAAGCTTATCGCCTTGGGCGCACCAAAGCAGCTTAAAGATAAATTTAAGGCTAAGAATCTCGAGGAAGTCTTCATTCAACTAACGGGTAGGAGAATAAGGGAAGGGATATGAGTTGAACTGGCAGCGTATTTTTGCGCTTGTTAAGAAAAATCTTAAAATAGTGACCAGAGAGCCTGGCATGCTGTTCATGGTCGTTCTATTCCCCGTAGTCGTCACATTAGTGTTTGGGTTTTCTTTTGGGGCAGGTGACAGTGGCCAGTCGACCTATCTGGTAGGTGTTTTTAACGCAGACGATTCAACAACGTACCAGGAATGGTCACAGTATTTCATCGGAAACCTGTCGGCTACAGAGATTCTAAATGTTCAACAGTATCCCGACAATATGACTGGACAAACTGATTTGATTCAAGGAAAAATCCAAGCCCTAGTCGTGATTCCTGAGAATTTTGGACAAAGCTGCAATTCCTTCTTAGACTCACCAACAGACCCGAACAGTTGGATAAACACAACAGTTACGTTGTATTTGGACAGCGGATCACTATTTGCAACTCAGGCTATCACACCGATAATACAGCAAGCCCTGGCCAAAACCATCTATGGGATCCAGACTACCTCAAATTCTGGCCCAGTGCGGATAGGCAGCCCTTCTTTGGTGCAAGCCAGCAAGCTAACTACATTTGATTACATGGCGCCTGGCTTTTTCGCTTTTTTTGCGATCTTCCTTATAATGACAGTTGCCCAGTCCTTCACCTTTGAACGAGAAAAAGGATTGCTCAGGAGGATAAATACAACGCCCACGACCTCAACAGAATTTATTATGAGTCAAACCATTTCGAACATGATCATTGCTGTAATTCAAGTCGCCCTCGTATTCGTAATGGCATTTATTGTCGGCTATCGCCAATTTGCTGGCGCAGCGAGTTTCATATTGGCATTTGTTATATTATCAATCTTCTCACTGTGTTGCGTTGGGTTCGGCTTGATTGCCGCGACGTTGGCAAAGTCTTCAGGAGCTGCCACCGGGATTGCATTCATATTCATAATGCCGCAAATGTTTCTCGGAACGTTTGTCTCGTTTGGATTATCCGCAATCGCTCAAACAGCTGGCAAATTCGTGCCTAGCTATTATGTAACTGATGCGTTGACATCGCTTTTCTTGAGAGGGGCACCAATAACTAGCTCCACAATATTGCTAGATATTCTAGTCGTTTCAATTTACAGTGTGATAGTGTTGATGTTGGGTATAGTGTTGTTCAGGAAGTATGGAAAAACTTAGCCTGGTGCAAGGATTTGTTATAACACTATTAGTGCGTGCGCCGAACCGATAATTGAGGGCTTTCTAGCCTAATCGCAGGCAATCGGAGGCTGGAGGCAAAATGGCTCAGAAAAGGAATTGCGTAATTTTGTCTCAGCAAAGACCAGGTAGAAAAGACGCATGGAACAGGCTATGATTCCTGTAAATAATTGAATGCCGTACCGAATTATTTTCTATTGAAGGAGATGTAGCGTCAATACAACTGAGTAAGACGCAGAAAGCGCCTAGAGGAGGTACTCAACGTTTACATGAGTAGAACTGATACTAATGTGGTCCATCTTGTTAATGGCTAGAAAAATGGGGGTGGGACAGATCATTACAACTGATCTTTATTTTTTCTTCTTTCCGCCTTTTTTCTTTGTTCCGCCCTTTTTCTTCTTTCCTTTAGTACCTTTAGGCAAGATTGCGACCTCAAATTGTGACTTGCTTGTTTTTTCTATTTAAATGTTTGTGCAGACTCATTTTTTAGACAATTTTCAAATAATATAGTCAAATACTGTTGATTATCGTGAATAAAGCGATCTTTGCCGTCTAATTTGAAAAAATGAGATGTTCGCACCTATTCTTGAATGAAGCATTTTTCTCCCCATTCATAAAAGCTCCATGCCCCCGATAGTCTAGGAAGACTTTGAGATAGTCCAATTACCGTATTTCTATATGCAATCCAAGGGCTGCTTTTCTCTCCAATCAAGAGTTTATAAAAGAGCGCCAAGAAAACTGCTGCATCCTCAAAAAACGTCTCATGGAGAGGAGCAAGGCAAAATCTGCAACCTGCGTTAGAAAAAGCTCTAACCATATCAATATGACCAGCCTTGCATGCGGACAACACCACTAGACTTGGAATTTGAGACTGCTTTCTATCTGCCCATATTCCATTCAGATCGCTCGAGTAGACTTTTCCTTTTCTAGGCGTCTTCAAATATGTGCCTCGAGTTTGATGAAAATCTCCATGGGCAGATAGGTGGATATACTGTTCTTCAGCATTTCCGAGTTCCTTGATAAGGCGGGTCCGGCTGCTTATCATCTTAAGATTCGTTCGTTTTTCATATCCTAGTATACGCATTAATTCCCATAGCAACGAGCCTTCAGACATCTTTTCTCTGTTTTCGGAGGTGCATTCAAGTATGAGTAGCTTAGCCCTCATCATTGCTGTGCTCATCCTCTCTACTTCTCCACTAACAATAAGGTAATCCTATAAAAACACAATCAAGAACTTGGCCCGGCTAACACGACAAAAACATATCGCTTAATTGCAGTTTTGCCTTGCGAGGGAAACGCCAAATCAGTAAGAGTGTGCACTAGCTTTAAGTCAATCAAATATTAGTCTATTGTTGATCGAAATGAGTACTGTTAACAAGCCCGACGTTGCCAAACAATTGGCATGGTTCTATGTGGCTATAGCCATTTTCATACCCATTTTGGGGCTTCTCGTAGCATACTTTACACATATAGAAACACCCTCAACTAGAGGGACTACCACGATAGTTGTGATTGTTATCGTGCTCGGCGCTGTCGAGAGTATTATGCTTTGGATACTTGCCTCGATCTACAGAACGAGGTATATCCTCACCGAACATGAACTTGTTCTGAAGGCAACCAGGCTAATCGGTGGAAGCAAGAAAATTCCTTTGAAAACGATAAAATCTGCGGAGAGAACGTTGATACCCTTCGGCTTCAAACTTTTTGGAGCAAGCTTCTATGGTGGATACTACTATTTGCCAAGTGTTGGAAAAGCCTTCATGGCGATCACAAACTTCAAAGATGGTGTCTTGATCAAAACCGAGCATGAAAACTATGTCATAACTCCAAAGAATCCTGAAGCCTTCATAGATTCTCTTGAGAAGATTGAATCAGAAGAACTGATAAGAGGTTAAGTGTCTTCCTTACCTTGGGCTCATTGTATCTTAAAAGAACCTGTTGGATCAACTGTTTCAGCAGGTATTATGGAAGCGATTTTGACTTGGTTTGAATATAGACTTATGTAGCACAAATTATTTTGAGAACTATTCATTCAATAGTTATGGGTTCTAGTTTGTATTTTGCGACTATTTCATTAACATAATTGTCAAGACCTTTTTCTTTAATTAAATCCAAGTCAGACAGTAAGGTTTCATGATGTGGTTTAAGAAAATCAAGTTTTGAGCAGGTTCTGTAATCTGTACATTCTGCACAAGTCCTATATCCTTTATTTTTGACGCAGATTCGAATTTCACAGTCAGGTTTACCACATGGCATCTTCTCTGAGATGCAGCAAGTCTGCACTTGGCCCATTTGAGGGAGAAATTCTAGGAAATCCATGACTTGGTTAATATTTTTAAAAGGAGGAAGGATTTTGCTGAATAATTCCAGAGGCAACTCTTGTAGAGATTCTTTGAATAATCTTGCAAGTTCTACACAGTGCCTTGAGCGTTCTTTGCAGTCTTTGCAATTGATGCCGCAATATGCAACTAGCTCTTCATCAGAAAACTCAGATACATTTTGCTTTGAAGGCTCTTTTTTGGCAGGTTTATTTTCAGCCATTTTTAAGACCTCTTAATGGGTGGAATATCGAATGGTTTTTCTAAAAAAGGTTTTTGCCAAAATAGGCTCTAAGCAGCAGATTTATGACATGAGCTTTCTGTCCCTTCGCGTGCACTCGGATGCAAGTGATATCGCAACAGAGAGACAGAAGAGAACCGAGATGTTAGAAAGAGGTAGACTTTTCGCCCGAAGTGCTCGCAAGTTTCATATCATACTTCGTGAGACTTTTTCTGCATACTATCAATTTGTGAGCAAAAACTGGGCAAATCACTCTCAAAGCAGCTATATCTTACTCGCATTTTCGCTATTAGAGCGAGAGCTCGAGAATTTTGGTCAGCATGTTATGTTACAAATATGACATCTAAGGATTTGAACACAAGCTCGCCAGTCCGCATACGAAAAAGGGTTTGAGTCCATTTTTGCCGCATTCACTCAAAACCTTCAGCTTTCAGATTTCGTGGTTTTGTGTCCCCCACATCTGAATTAAGGCTTGGTTTGAGGCTTTGCAGTTGGGGTTTGAAATTTAAACAATGTTTACCGGCAAAAATGCTTGACTGCTTCTGTTTCTAGGAAACGCTATAGAAAAGATCGGGATTTTTCTCTAGATACTCCACATACAAATCTATCAGTTCCTTCAACTTGATCAGCCTAAGAGTGGATTCTCCAACCCTAATGGTCTTCACTATTCCATGCTCAAGACACGGTTTCATTAACCTAGCAAAGTCTGGATAGGGCCCAAAATCCCATTCCCACTGGTCTTCAGGGTATTTTTCAACAAGCCACTTCGGCGGAGTGATCTTTTTCAAGATGTGCTCAGGAAATTTCACGCGGTTTTCGGCCAAATGCATAGCTGTACAACGGTCTAGCCCAACACCAATCAGAAGTATGTAACCATCCAACTCGAGCAATTTATGCCAACCCTCAGACAAATCCCTAGCCTTATGCCCCCAAGCCGCCACTGAATTACTTGAGTGAGAACCCCGTATCACACCTTTCCTCTTCCTAAAGGTCTCAGGAATGATACCTGTTCTAACCGGTGTCTTCTTGGGATCGTAAGGTGCAATCTTGAACAACCAAGAGACGCCCATCGCGATCTCTTCAGGCGTTCTCTTTACTTCAACCAAATTCGCAGAATGCGTTGGCATCACGATGTTTCCATTTTCCCCAACAATCTCCAACAAAGCGTCGATAACAGCGTCAGCGCCACCCTCAACACGACCAAAACTTCTTAAAGAACTATGAACACCCACAGAATCGCCTCTCTTTAAGCCTAATTTCCTCAGACCAGCCTTGATGTCCTCCTTATTCACCCGACACTCAGTCTTTTTACATGCGCCCATTTGAAGCCGCCATTTAGACATGACTTACGATTTTTATGCATTGATTTATTCTTCGTCCCAGCAATGTTTTTTCGCAAACATGTGCATGTGGCTCATCAGTTATTAGACGATTTACGATAAACTAAGAATTGTTACCAATGTAAGTATTGATCCAAGCGTGTTCCCTACAATATGGATAATTATGCCTAGATAGATGTTTCTTTTCCACCAAACAACGAACGCGGCAGGGAGAAGACCCAGAATCAACCCTGGTACTTGCCAAGGCATCCAGAAGTGATAAAGCGAATGAAGCACGCCATTAAAGACAGGCGCCCACGCCTTAAAGCGGGAAATCCTCGGTAGCAGATATCCACGAAAATACAACTCCTCTGTGATAGGTGCGACAAAGCCATTGACAGCTAGGCCAAAAAGTGCCGTCAGTAGCAGGATTGTTTTCGTGTACTCCAACGATAATGACAAGAAGAACCAGTCAGGCAGCCAGAAAAATAGAGTTTTAACTAGCATTTGCGCTATTGGCGGATATACGACAACTAGAATAAAGTTGGCATAAAGGAGAAGAATAGCGGCGAACAATACATATTGCCATGCAGGCATAGGTTCTCGGTAGAGCACAATACCATTTAGCGATAGAGTACCGTTCCTCTTCTTACCTTGATAAAATAGGAAGCCAAGTTCGAAAGGAACTAGAACAAAAAGGCCCACAAGCAGGAAGGCAAAATTTGAAGGATAACCGAGTGAAAACAGAATTGGTGCGGCTATCACAAATAGAACCGTAGTCAAAACTCCAGGTAACAAATGCAACGTGGCAGAATGTAGAAAGGATTGTTGTGGAATATCCAGACCTTTTGTGGTGCCACTCTTTTTCATTAAGAGACCTCAGATGCATTATAGACGACAATTACAGTGATCATTTGAAACGTTCCAAGATATTAGCTTTAGCAAAAGTTTTGCAACATCAAATTTTGTGAATCACATAAGCTTCAACACATGTTTGGTGCGCGCTCTAATAAACGAGAGTTTGAACGTCGTCCTGACTAGGGTTTCATAGTAGCCCGGGATAGGTTCAAATATCGGTTTAAATTATCGGGGTTGAGACAGAATTCTGCGTCCTTTCGGGAAAATGTTTTTAAAATGAACCCAGAATAAAATTTAAAGTGGTAGTTGGACAGATTCAAGCTCTCGTTCAAACTTTTCCTGAAAACTATCGATTTGCAGGCAAGAACTAGTGAATCGTCCTCAAAGAGGCTATATTTCACTCTCATTTCCGCTGTTGAGACGAGAGCTCGAGAATTCCAACGAGGAAGTTCTGTCTGGCAGAGGCGTTAAGATCAGGTGTCAGGCGCCACTTTTTTGAGATTTTCAATTACTTCTACGAGTTTTTCAACGGTTGACACGCCACCGTAGAGCATTAACTCTCCATTGATGAATAAGGCTGGTGCTGCAGCCGCTCCATACTTATTCAACAGGGGCCACATCTTTCGGACAATACCGACCTTCATACCGAAGAAGGCATCCGTGGCTGGTATCAGGTTGATTTGTGCCTCAACTCCGGTCTTATTGAGAGCTTCCTTAAGCCTCTTAACATATTGTTCGTCGCAGCCAGCGTGAGCCGGATAACAGCACGAGATGGAGAAAATGTTGATCTTTATCTTACCGCTCATAGAGAAACTTCGCCACCTTTCTGAGGCTCTGGACACCGTAGACATCAGTTTCAAAGAGCGGGACATCCTTTCTAAGCATTCCATTGAAGCGAACCTCGATCTCTTGGAAATATCTCTCCTGTGTCGCTCTTCTTCTTTCGAGAAACCAGTTGCCCTTTAGAACTTCGGTCGGAATGACCTCATTCACGATTAATGCTGGGACTTTTATGCCGAACTTGGACAAGTCGCCGATGGCCCTTGCTGTCTCCTCGATAGGGAGCTTTTCAGGCAACAGGACAAGATTAAACGCTGACAGTTGCTCATCTGAGAGACTTTTTACAGCTTGGTCATACCTCTCTTTTTCTTTCTTTAGATTTTCTAACATTCCTTCATCGTCAATCAAGCCTAAAGCCGCCGAAAGCTCTTTGCGATTCTTAATTTGATTCGCCAGGTATCCCGACCAATCGAAGGGAATCGACAGTTCCCTCAACGTATGCCCAGTTGGCGCCGTATCAAATACCACATGATCGTACTTGGTGTCCTGCAAGAAACTGACGAATTGATCAAAAGCAGCCATCTCTTCCGCGCACGGGGTGCTAATGACTTCGCTTCCAAAGAGGTTTGTGAAGCTCTGCATCATTCCTTCGAGTCTCCCTTGAAAGACTCCTGTCGCCTTCTTTGGATTGATGTTCAACCCGCAGAGATTCTTCACCATATGAATCTTGGTTATGTCGGTTTCGCTGATCTTTTGTTCATATATGGCTGAGAGACTTATCGTTGGGTCGGTGGCTACAATGAGAGTGTCGTAGTCGTTGTCCGCCAGCCAAACCGCTGTGGCTGCGGCAATAGTCGTTTTTCCTACTCCTCCCTTTCCGCCGAAGAATAGAAACTTACGTTCTTTCACTAATTCTTCCAGGCTGGCTGCTTTCATGTATTGGTCACACCAATATCGTGATAACCGATAGTCTTATAAGGTTTCGTGTTGGTATCCGATAATGGTATTCCTTGGTGCAAGCGTTAGAGTCCGAGATTACTGGCTCACTTCAAGCAAAGATAATGATGATTCTGAGGGATGAAGCGCTCTGTGGAGTGGACATCATGAGCAGACTTAGGATTAAGAGCCCCGGCACGATTTACCCTGTGCTACAGGCGCTAAGGAGGAAGCATTTAGTCGATTACAGAGTTGAAGCAGAAGGAGCAGTAAGAAAGAAAGTGTACTTTCTGACGAAGACCGGCAGGCAGCAGATCAGAGAGCATCTGGTTCGTTCCGCAAGGTTCTGCTGTGACATTCCCTTACACATCAACAGGATATTAGAAAACGTAAAAGGATTAATTGAGATCAAGCGCCACCAGAAAGTTCTCTGCACATTGGAATATGATGAAGTCAAGCGTTTTCTCAGAGTCGCCGACGTGACCTTTTCATATGATCTGAATGTTCCCTTCGACACCTATGACATAGCGTTGAGCCTTCTAGGAGTTGGATGCCTAATAGGAAAAGAAACCTCAGACATAACAGACTACGTAAACCGTCTTCATAGAAGCTTAAGGAAAGGCGGTTCCCTTTTATTGATTGAAATTGAGAAGACTGACAACCTGTTTACTAGAATACTCTTTGAAGACATTTTTGGGTTGAAGGAGCCGCCAGGGTTACAAAAAGAGGAATTGAAGAGCATTTTAGAAACAATCGGATTTAAAACCACCGAGGTAATAGGCAAGTCCGGCTTACTGTACGCTTTAGCACGAAAACCGTAGAATACTCTTTTGGTGGACGTCATCTTGACATAGGTTTGTTGGTAGCCCGGGATACGTGACTTATCTCGTTTAAATTTCTCACTTCGGATTAACAAAGATGACAGGTCTGACTGAAGGAAAAAAGCTGGTATAAGGATGAAGAGTTTTCTGAGAATCAATTGTTGAGATTTATAAAGGCAGTTTTCTATTATTAGCTCGGTAAGTTTGATGATTGACCTAGTGCTTTGGGTCGCCGTGCTGCTGATTAGTATTTTCTTCTTGTCGAAAAGTGCAGATTGGACTGCGGATTCCGTTGTTGCTCTGACTCACAAATTGAATACCACAAAGGTTGCTTTGGGAATACTCTTGGTCTCGCTCTTATATATCCTCCCGGAACTTTTGGTTTCGCTTTTAGCAGCTGTGCAAGGCGAACCCGAAATAGCCTTTGGCAATATTGTTGGGTCGAATATCGGCAACATTGCATTTATGATAGGACTTTCCACCATGTTTTCAACGCTTATAGTTCACAGAAGAATGATAATACGAGACGGTATTTTCCTGATGGTTGCCACAATTTCTGCTTTCGCTTTTATGTTGGATGGTCTTGTGTCGCAGACTGAAGGAATTGTCCTTCTTTCTCTAGCTGTGTTTTACATCATCAATGTGTACGAGCAAGAAAAAATTGAGTCTCCGGAGGAGAGGAAGAGAGAAACTGCAGAAGTCGCAATTGAATTCGACTTGCTGACAACTCTGACTGGAAAGCGCCTCGAAATAAGAAACGCTTACGTTTCCTTCGCACTTGGAATAATCGTATCGCTGATTACTGCAGATCTCCTTGTACGGTCCGTCGTTAATATTGCTGGCATTCTTGGCGCTTCTGAGCTGTTGCTAGGAATGACTGTTGTCGCCTTGGGAACCTCTTTTGCGGATATTGCCACAGCAGTTGCGGCTTCTAGAAAAGGACATGGTGACTTGGCTGTTGCAGGTTGTCTTGGTGCGAATTTGTTCACATTAATGATTGTTCTTGGACTCACGGCGCTCATAAATCCGTTGCCTGTCTCAAGTGAGACGTTACTATTGAACGGCAGTGTTTTTCTTTTCATAACTGCTTTATTCTTCATTTACATGATCACAATGAAGATTGGAAAATTGAAAGGTCTTATACTCCTCTTTATCTATATGGTCTTTTTGTTTTTGACAATAGTTGCGGCAATTTGAAAAAGGGTGCATAGAGTTGACTCATTTGTGGGTGTTGGAGTGTCTTTATGCTTCTTCTGCAATTCTTTGTTAGATAGACACATCCTTTGAACACTTGCGCAAAGTTTATCTAATTATGTATCCCATACTGGGGGAGGGGATAAAAATGAGTGTGCACAAGAAGCGTGAGGATGTTATTAAGCGGTTAGCCAGGATCGAGGGACACTTGCGTGGGGTGAGGCGGATGGTGGAGGAGGACAAGAGTTGCCCGGAGGTTCTTCTCCAGCTTGCTGCAGTCCGTGCCGCGTTAGACAAAGTTAGTCGATTGGTTTTTGAAGATCATGTAGAAACTTGCGTTTCAAAGGCAATAAAGGAAGGCACTGGTGAAAGCGCGGTGGCTGAATTGAAGGAGGCTCTCGCAAGATTTCTGTAACATGGCTTAGAACGTTGCAATAGGATCGGTGAATTCGTGAAACTCCCAAATCATAGAACTTTTATCTTCATCCTTAGTTTGGTTACGACTACAACGAGTTGGGCATTATCTTATCTTAACATACTTCCCAACCAGATAGCCGATGGACTTGTTCTCTTTGCTGTAACCATCGGAGGTGCCTCTATTGTTTTGGGTGCAATTAAAGCGGTTCTCTCCAAAAATTTCAATGTTGACTTCCTTGCGAGTATAGCTATCCTTACCTCCGTTCTTGTTCAGCAGTATATAGCTGCTGCAATTGTCGTCCTTATGTTATCTGGAGGCGAAATGCTGGAAGATTATGCTTCAGAGAAAGCCACCACAGCCATTGAAAAACTGATTAGATCAGTTCCCCAAAAGGCAAGAGTGCGCCGGAATGGAAGGGAAATTGAAGTACCCATCGAAGAGGTCCAGTTAGGAGACATCGTAATTGTAAAACCTGGAGAGAAAATCCCTGTTGATGGTTTAGTCATAAGAGGAATGGCAACGGTCAATCAAGCAACGATAACTGGCGAATCGATGCCTGTGGACAAGATTGTGGGCGGTGAAGTCTTTGGCAACACCATTTTGGAGTTAGGTGCCTTGGAGGTTGAAGTAACCAGGGTTGGTGAGGACACAACCTTTGCTCGCATCATCAAACTTGTTAGAGAGGCCCAAGCTCGTAAAGCGCCTATTGAGAGAGTAGCTGATCATTATGCACGCTGGTTTACACCAGTAATTTTAATCGTGGCTAGTTTGGCATTCCTTGTAACCGGTGTTGCATTAAGGGTGATTTCAATCCTTCTTATTGCGTGCCCGTGTGCTTTAACCATCGCTACTCCTACAGCGGTAATCGCGGGAATCGGAAACGCAGCTAAAAGGGGCATTCTGATAAGGGGTGGAACCATCCTTGAGAGGGCAGCCGAAGTCGACATGGTGGTTATAGACAAGACAGGAACGCTGACAACAGGCTATCCCGAGGTTGTTACCATAAAAGGAGTTAACGGAAGAGAGGAGACGGACGCCCTTTTTCTCGCTGCGCTTGCAGAAAGGTATTCTGAACATCCATTGGCTAAAGCCGTGTTGAAAAAGGCAGGTGCGTTAGGTATAGATATCGCCGATCCTTCTGATTTTACGGTCTTACCTGGCTACGGCGTCATAACTAAATTTAATGGTAAAGAAATAACCGTTGGAAACAGAAGGCTGCTAGAGAACAAAGGAATAAAAATCGACGAAGCCTCTGAGAATTACTTAACAACGTTCGAGAAAGATGGAAAAACTACACTTTTAATTGCTGAAGGTCGAGAACTCGCGGGAATGATTGGCGTCGCCGACTCATTGCGAGAAAAGATTCCTCAAACCATTAAAGAAATGAGAGAGGCTGGCATCAAGAAAATTGTCATGCTTACAGGTGACACTTCACAAATCGCCCAGAGCATCGCAAAACAGGCTGGTGTAGAGGAAGTCAACGCAGGATTGCTTCCAGAAGATAAGGTTGCCTACATTGAAAAGTTCAGAGTCACTCATACAGTAGCTATGGTTGGCGACGGGATTAATGACGCACCTGCACTAGCTTCAGCTGATATCGGAATAGCTATGGGAGTCGCTGGAACTGACATAGCCATAGAAACCGCGGGTATCATCTTGACCACCGATGATATAGCTAAGGTGCCTGAAGCCCTCGGCTTAAGCAAAAGGACATTAAGCGTTATAAAACAGAACATTCTGTTTGCGCTTGCAATCAATATTTTTGGCATAGCTCTTTCAACGATTGGAATAGTGAGTCCGATCTTAGCATCAGCCATTCATGAAGGCAACGCTTTATTAGTGGTTCTAAATTCGGTTCGCCTAATTAGAACAAAATGACCCCTGACCACACCATTCCAAATCATTGAGAAATGAATGCTAAGCATTTATACTTTTATGACGAGCTAGGAAAACCGAGAATTTAAACCTCGACCTGTCCACGGTTTGTTGGTAGCCCGGGATACGTGACTTATCTCGTTTAAATTTCTCACTTCGGACTAATGAAAATGACAGGTCTGACCAGAGGAAAATATTGCCTAGATTATTGTGTTCGAATCCTTTCCCCGCATTGAACTCTTATGGTTGCGTCTGAATTCTCGGCTAGTAGGCGAATGAGTTGCTTAATGCGCATACTATTCGAAAACGCATCGTTCAGCGCAAATGATGAGGTAATAAATGATCGAACAGAAAAAGAGGGGGAAACTGAAGCCAGAATACGATCAGTGGAGGTTATTTTTCCTTCTTCGGCGTGGGTACAACGCCGAGTTGCTGCATCAGTCCAAGAGTATCCGTCACTCCCCATTCTTCCACGATCTTGCCGCCAGCAAAGCGTTCGATGGCAATCGCCCTTATCGTTATCTTCTTATTGGTAGGAGGGGCACCCATATATTCACCTTTGTGTGTGCCAGTCATTGTAATGCGCGCCGCTACCTTGTCCCCTTCGGCGAACATGTCATCAATGGTGAAGTGAAGGTCTGGAAACGCGCTGAATTCCTCGCTGGTTGATTGTTTCACGTTCTTGATGCCGCGTATATCCTTGTCACCGTGAGAGACGAAGTTAATGGCGTACATCTCGTCTATTACTGCCATGGCGGCCGCCTTCCCCTTGTTCCATTCCTCAATAAAACGACGCGTGAGCGCCTTAAGATCTTTTGCTGACATGACAAATCCCCCGCTAATTGTAGTTAACCTATACCTATTATATATAATTTTGAGCGCGCGAACGCACTTGCAAGATTCAAACGCAAGAATACATCTACCCTCAGCTACCAACAAAGCGTAGCGTGCGCAAGGCCCAAACAGCCAAATCTTGTGCAAATATGGTGCGGGGGTTAGGTTTAAAACTCGGTTTAAATTCTCGGAATTTTTATCCACGCCTATTGAAACATTACCACGCAAACTCTCATTTTTTCCTGATTCCATGCCATACATTTGAAGAATGCTTTGTGCTCGTCATAGCGGATTAGCCAACTCCACAACCTTGCCTTCTATCTGTGTGAATGTTTTCTCAGCGTATTCTTATGCGAGAAGTACGGATCGTCGATGTTCCATCAGTTCCATACATTAATTTTATAAATACTACAATTATGATCTAGATGGAGAGAGGGAATTGTTTTGACCAGAATTGAGAAGTCGATTATGATAGAGGCTCCTGTGGAGAAGGTCTTTGACTTTGTGACCGACTTCGACAACCATGTAAAGACTCAGCCTCCCGAGGTGGAGATGACGGTTCTGAGTCGGGATAAAGGCCCAACTAGAGTAGGGTTCAAAGCAAAGATGAGGGCTAAGTTTGGGGGCAAGGTGTGGGAAGTCGAAGAAGAAACCACAGAGCTGGTGAAGAACAAACGGTTTTCTGGGCGTCAGAAGAGCGGAGCCTTGAAAAAGTTGGAGCACACGGACCTCTTCGAACCCACGGAGAAGGGGACTAAGTGGACAGCGATATTGGAATATGAACTGTCATACTCCCTGCTTGGCAAGGTCGTTGACAAGCTGAAGGCTCGCAAGGACATAGAGAAGGGCATGGATTATTCTATGAAAAAGACAAAGGAACTCATAGAGAAGGGATAAAAAGCACACCGTATAGTTGTGAGCCCACACCTTTCCTTCTTTTTATTCTATGAGGTTTATGAAACGCGACAAGGCATCTTAATTTAAATAATCTCTGCTGAACTACTCAAAATTACCCGTTGGAACTCAAGAAAACCGAGAATTTAAACCTTGACTAAAAAGTTTTGGTGCGGGGGGTTAGGTTTAAACATCGGTTCAAAGGAATGCAGCTACCGCGCAGAGTATCTTGTTGTCTGGTGCTTTCTCTACAAAGTCGTCTAGGTTGGTTCTATTCAGCAACATGGCTAGGTAGGCTCTTATTGTTAGCTGGTAGAGTTTGGCTTCAAAGCCTGTCTTTGTTTTTCTTTCTCCGCTTTTTTCAATGTAGCCATGTTCTTCTAGGGCTCTGACTCTCCTGTTTACCGTGTTATAGGGTATGTATGCGAAGTCTCTTTGGATTCTTAGCCTTCGCCATATGTCATAGATTGTTAGTGGACTTTGTTGGGCGAGGATCCAGAAGATGGCCTTGTTGAGCCTTGCTTCTCTTCCCTTGAAAATGGAGATCCTCGCCATTTTGTCATCATGTTCTCATGTTAGCTATTTGACACGGACTAAAAGGCTGAATGCGTCTAGCGGTTAAGAGGGAGACCCTCTCCCGTGAATGTTTTTCGGATATGTCCGTTTTCGGATACTGTCCATTAGAGGTCGCTGCAATGGACAGTGTCCTTTGGAAGCCTCCGTAATGGATAGTGTCCATTGCGAGGGGCAGAAAATTCTTGTGGTTTTATGGCGATTCTCTAGTGAGGCTTGGTTGGATGGTGGAGTTTGTTGTCCACGTTAATCAGCAGAGGACGGCGTACATTCCCAAAGAGATTGTTGAGAACTTGGGCTACGAGTGGACCTTGGTGCCTAATACTAGGACGGCGGTCATCTATCCTAGGCAGTGTAGCCTCGACACGGCGATTAAGAGTCTTCAAATCATTTTGGACGGGTTGAAGCTCAGATTGACTGCGCAGAAGGGTGAGGCTGCAACATGAGCCGCAGAAAAATTCAAGATTCTGACGAGAGCAAAGAGGCGAAGGTTAACATTAAGTGTGCTGTGATAGGGGAGCCTGCGCGGATTTTCTTTGAGCTTAAACGCCGAGGGATCGTCCGCAGTGCTAGAGACGCTTTTGTTCAGGGCATTATTAGCTTACATGAGAAGGTTGTTGCTCGTGACTTGCAGCTTGCTCAGTTGAAGGCTTCCCAGAGACTAGAAGAGCTGTAGAGGTTTTTCAACAAAATTTTGAGGTGTTAAGGTTATGGCTGGAAGTTCAGTTAAAAATCCAGTTAAAAAACGATTTTTAAAGCATACTAGTGTTCGGGCTCTGCTTCTGCTGGATGCGGGCAATTATCCTTCTAGAGTGGCGAGAATCTTGGATTTTTCTCCTCAAGTTTTGCATTACCACATCAAAAAATGGCTGAAGATGGGCTGGATTAGGCTTGACGTTAAAACGCCTAACATGACCACTTACACACTTGAGCCTTCAGTTAAAAAAAGTCTCACAGGGGGTGAGGTTTTGCCTTATAAGGGCGTTAGGCTTCATGCGTACAGTTTGAAGTTTCCTGTTTTGGACAGTTCTGGTTCCGCGGTTGATTGGGATAGAGTTCAGATGGCTAACTGGACTAAGCTTGTTGGTACCGAGGCTGGGTTGACGGTTGAGAAGACTACTAAGCACGTCATCGTTCATGCTGACGAGATTGTGTCTGAAGATCCTAATGAGGCTACTTTGCTCGCTATTCTCGAGTGTTTGCGGTTAGCAAGGATTCTTGAAGATAAGTTTCAGATGAGGTTGGGGACGCCTAAGCTTTTGCGTAAGCCACATTTTGCTGTTTCCGATCCGGTGGCTCGTTGGTTCACGGACTTTATGGAGCTTAGCTGTGACGTGGGCAAGATGGACCAGTCTGAGGGCGCTGGCGAGATCGACTATTATGATGCGGAGCTTGCCAAGGAGTATTTGATTATGCCTTTGAGGATGCTGGGTCTTCAAGGCGATATGGCTGAGGTTAAAGATGTTCTCAAGACTTTTGGCGTGGCTATGCGGGAGCACATGAGCTTGATTAAGGGTTTGCAGGCTGTTGCGGAGCAGATGAAGACGCTTATCCAAGAGTTGAGGTTGAATGCGAAAGACTCTGGGGAGGTGAAGGCGAGTTGAAGATTGAGCGCATTGTGGTTGGGAAGGGCAAGTCCGTGCCGCGTGACGGGCTTGAGGGCGAGTGGAGTAAGGCGTACTATCAGCTAGAGGCTCTGCCCGCCGAGGGCGAAGATGTTCAAACGGTTAGGATGAGTCTCGAGGGCATTTTGGACCAGTGGCTTTCAGTTGAGCCTAAGCCTGAAGCCGAGATTCCGAAGCTTGATTTGGCTGAGTTCGACCAGTTGCCTTGGACCACTTACAAGACGAAGGAGCCTGCGAAGGAGGGGGAGGCTGGCTGGATCTTCGCTAACACTAAAGGCGCTGAAGAATTGGCGAAGGCTACGCAGAAGAGCGAGGGCAAGCTGGAGCTGGGTGCCTACGAATATCGCTTCTCGGGAAAGGAGAAGCAGTTCATCACACGTAAGCCGGTGAAGAAATGAGCGAAGTTTCGACAGTGAATCTTGAGCTGGAGCAGTTGGAGACGGATGTTTTCTCGCCTAGAAAGACGTTTAGTGAAAACTACGTTGAGGAGTTGGCTGAGAGCATTGAGCGGGAAGGACAGCTTAAGCCCATCATTGTTAGAGTGCATCCGACGAAACCGAATGTCTACCAGGTAATTGACGGAGAGCACAGGATCCGGGCTTTGAGAAAGCTTGGTCATGGAGTGGTTAGGGCTGAGGTTAGAAGACTGAGTGACGAGGAGGCTTGTTTACTGGCCATGCGGGTTAATCAGATGCATGGTAAGCGTTTGGAAGAGCTTGAAGAAGGCTTGCACATTAAGAAGATGATGGAACAGTTTGGGTATGCGCAGGCTGATGTTGCGGAGAGGTTTAAGAAGACACAGCCATGGGTTAGCTATCGCTTGGCGCTTGTGGAGAGGCTTGCGCCTGAAACTCGTGAAGCTCTTATAACACGTGTTATAGAAACTGCTCATGCCCGAGAGATTGCGGAGCTTCCGAAGGAAGACCAGCCTGCCGTCGTCTCAAAAGTTGCCAAGGATAAGCTGAGCTTCAAGAAGACGGAGACGTTGGTTCACGCTATAAAGGATAATCCAGAGAGCAAAGAGGAGATTTTGGCTAAGCCAGTCGAGATTGTTGCGCCTCTTCCTGAAGACTTGCAAAGGTTTGTTGAAGAGCATGGTGCTGAGCAGCCGAAGTTTTCTGAATGGGCTTGCGAAGTCTGTGGAACGGAGTATGTGGTTAACTGGGTTTGGTGTGAGATTAGGCTGAAGCCCCAGAGTGGAGAGGGTGAAAGTGGACTATAGAGTTGTGGTTGAAGCTTTGAGCAGAATTCGCGTCGACTGCGACCCGGTGGAGCTTTGGAGGCTTTATGGTTATCGGTTTAGCAGGGCTTGGGAGATTTTGAAGGAGGATAGGGTGAAGAAGTACGTGTTTAGGCCCAGTGGGCGAGTAGTGTGGGTTGTGGTTGGCAGAGACCGTGAATATCTCATTTACCATGTGGTGGGCTATTGTTCTTGTGATGATTTCTACTTCAACGTCATTGACGGAAAAGTTCCGCTGTGTCATCACCTTATCGCTAGGAAGTTGGCTGAGGTTCTGGGACGCTTTGAAGTGGTAGAGCAAGGTGATGAGCTTTACAGTTCGCATTTGAAGGAGTGGACAAGTGTTGAGGCTGAACGTGAGGAGGTTTTGCTGTGAGCAGTGAAGAAAAGCCGCCGCCACTTTGCCCTATACGTCGGGCTACGTGCATTCGTGAAGTGTGTGCTTGGTGGATTAAGGAGTCGCAGAGCTGCGTGGTTGTGGACTTCGCCATATGCTTGAAGTCTAAGGCTTTGAAGGTGAAGTTAGAATGAGCGACGCTGTTATTTCGCCAGCCGTCATCGAAGGCAACGGAGATTTAGAGCTTAATGTGCATGACTACATGATTAGTCAGCCCTTAGCCATCATTGGAATTCGCTGGATTGGCAAGAGCTATGAAGCTGGAAAGATGTGTGAGCAGCTTTGCGAAGTTAAGCAGCCTTTTGTGGTTATTGATCCTGAAGGGGAGTATTGGACGCTTAAAGAGCGTTATCCAGTTATTGTTGCTGCGGTTGGCAAGCCCGTGGGACGCCCTAAAGGCTACAAGGCTGATTTGATTGTGACGGCTGAAACTGCTGCAACCTTGGCTAGGCGCATCGCAGAAAAAGGCTACTCTGTTGTTTTGGATTCGAGGAACGCGACTATGGCGGACCAGTATGCTGTGCTGGGAAATTTTCTTGAAGCCCTGTACGAGGCTGAGGGACAGTACAACCGACCTTTAGTAGTGTTCATGGAAGAGGCACATGTCTTGATACCAGAAATAGGCAGAGTTAGACTGCCAGGCATCAAGAAGCTGCAGGACAAGGTGATTTATTGGGCTTGGGAGGTTGCGGCTAGAGGCAGACACCGCGGTTTAGGCTATGTGTGTATTGCTAGGCGCGCGGCTGAAGTGGCAAAAGCTGTGTTAAGCCAGTGTCCTACTAGGTTCATTTTCAAGCTTGTGGATCCCGCTGACCTATCTTGGCTGAGGGAGAGTGGTTTCACGAAGGAAGAGATTGATGAGATTCAGAAGTTGCCTAAAGGAACCGCCTTCGTGAGAGGTCTCACTGCGGAGCACATTAAGGTACGTAGTAAAGAGCGCGTATGCACTCATGGCGGTAAGACGCCTATTGCGAAGGCTGTGGAGACTCCCGAGCTAGAGCATGCCATAGCCGACTTATCAAAGATTGTTAAGGCTCCTCCAATAATGCCCGCTGCTGTTCCTGAAGAGACTTTGAAGCGGATTGAGACTTTAGAGACTGAAAGAAAACAGCTTCTGAGTAAAGTCCAATCTTTAGAGTCTCGGCTTTCTGAGGCTACAGCTGGCAAGGAAACCTTGGGCTTAGAGGCTGAACGTTTGCGGGCTAGGGTTAAGGAGTTGGAGTCTCAAGTCCTCACGGCTGACGAGAAGCCGAGGCTGCTAGGCAAGATTCAGGCTTTAGAGAACCAAGTAAGCGACCTTGAAGGACGATTGGCGGAGACGCAGAAGATTGCTGTAGAGTTTGAGGAGAAGTTTGAGCGCATTCGACAGTTGTGGGGTGACTGGGCTGATTTGATTGTGGAGACGGCTGACCATTTGGATTTGGAGTTGATTCCGAAGGATGTTAAGGCTTTGCAAGAAGAGCGTGACAGATACAAGGCTGAGTTGGAAACTTATAGGCGTGAAGATGAATTGCGCAAGGAGCTTTTTCAACAGACGCTTGGTGATGCGAACATTAAGAGTTGGATTAGAGATGCTGAAGCTTTTCTGCAAGATTTGAAGAGACGTGGACAAGCTGGAAGCGCTGTTTTGAAGGCTTGTCTGCGTATGGATCCTGAGGTGACTTTTCTGCCTGAGGAGATTCAGACGGGTTACACTCAAAGCACGAATGCGACGTACATGAAGACGTTGGAAGCTAAGGGCTTGTTGTGGGAAGCCAGCAAGAAGGGAAGGAAGGCGTTTAGAAATCGCTTTCCGTATTGGGTTGCAGAGAACATTCGAAAAATACGGCCTAACGCGCCCGACGGAGCCATAGACGAGATTGTGGACCGGCTGAAACGAAGCGTCATAGGAGGCTAGGTGAAGCGCATGGCTCAAGTTGCAAGTTTTTGTGCTTTTAGGAAGTTTGGTGACGCACAGAATGAAGGCTCGTCCTAAAGGGTTTCTGGAGGAGCTGATATTTCGCCTTTGTTGGTTAAAAGGAGCCGAAATCTATCCGCTACGAGCACCCGTTTTGTACGTCGCTCCCCTAGGTAATTTGGGATGCGAAATGTGTGTTGTGTTGATGGTTGAGAGGAAGTAATTGTGCAGTGCGTGCATGGAAACTCTGAAAAGTCTGCACAGAAGGGTTCTGGGAAGCGTAGGACTAGAGCTGAGAAGGTTGGTCGTTTAAAGTATATTATAGAGTTGATTAAGCATTTGGAACGGCAAATTGAGCAAATTGACCTTAGAACGCGGACTCTGATGGCTGGTTTACGTGAGTGGATGAGTTTTGAGCCTAGTTATGTTCAGAAAGTTGCGTGTGAAGATGAGGTAGACGTTGAAATTATTACGTGTTTGATGCAGAAGGGTGTTGGGGGTTTACTGCCCTCAGCCGTTGCCTCAGAGCTTGCTGAGTACGGCTTGAAAAGGTGGGATGTTACTCGTAGGATCCAACGCATGAACAAGAAGCTGGTGAAGGAATTGGGTCAAAAAGTGGCTGAAAAAAGGGGACATGAATGGGCGCCAACAAGCTTTTTGATAGATATTTGGGAATAGAAGAACATAGGGGGCGTGTACAGTGGGTTTACGAGCGCGCGCGCTTATTAGATCCGATGATTCGTCAAGCATTTCAGCTCTTGATTTCTGATCTGCCTAAAACTCTGCGAAGCATTTTAGCCGCTACCTCTCGAAGAAAACCTTCACGCTTAGCCTAGTTCTTATCTGCCCTCTATGAACTCTCCGTGTTAAGAAATGTTTTAACCTTATTCGCGATTATAAAAAAGATGGAGATGATATAGTATGGCAGAAGTTGTTAAAGCCTATGTTGTTGCCACCGTGAAGCGAGGAACGGAACACAAAGTCGCCAAGAAAATTGCATGCATGCATAAAGCCACATTGCAGAGTTGCATTATCGAGCACTTTCAAGAAAATGATAGAAATACATCAGAGTCAACCCGAAAAGTGGCAGAATAGTTTATTTTGAACCCGGAAGGCTGCTCTTTCAACAAATCCTAGCTAGTTGAACTATAGGAACATTTTAAATAAATCTGCCCTCGTCATAATGCCCACAACCTTCCCCTTTTTTGACACCAAGACAGCTGGATAAACCTGCAGGAGGCCTGAGACTAAGGACAATGGGGCGTCTTCTCCAACCTGGGGAAAAGCTTCGTCCATAATTTCTTCAATGGACAATGTGGATACCTGAGCCAAATCTTTACCAGTTAAAACTTGGCTTAAAATGGTTTTCTCGGAAATGCTACCCACGGCATGTTCCCCGTCAAAAACGGGGAGCTGAGAGTACCCGTGATCCATCATCAAGCGCACAGCTTTTGAAACTGACTCATTTTTTTGAGTACCTACAACCCTGTTATGGAGGATTTTTCCGGCTTGAATCTCCATCTTAACTTCTAGCTTCTTCATTGCATCAAAGATAGCCTTTACCTTTGTGTAGGAAGAGTCAATTTTTCCGGATTCTAATTTTGCGATTAAGGATTGGCTTACGCCAGCCAGTTTTGCTAATTCCTTTTGTTTTAAACCTAACATTCTTCTTTTTGTGGCTATTTCTTCATGGGATGGCAACATGCCTGAATAAAATGAGCACGTTGCCATATATTCTTTTTGGAATAAAAATTTCAGAAAAATATTAATTCTGGAATCCGTAATTACTCAAAGCTTTCGCGGAAAAAAGGAGGTATCAAAACTCAGTCACATTAAAGCTTTGAGATGCAGAGAATGCGGCAAGGAATTTCCTCCGATTAAAATCTATGCTTGCCAATATTGTTTTGGGCCTCTAGAAGTGGTCTATGACCTTGACTCTATAGAGTTGGACAGAGAAACATTCAAGAATAGGCCTAGAACGGTTGGGCGTTATCATGAGCTTCTACCAATCAGTGACAGCACTAAGAGAGTGGGTTTAGGCGCCTGCTATGCTATTTTACACCGATGCGATAGGTTGGCTGAAGCGTATAGGACTTTACCTCAAAAAGTGAGCTTGACCCATCTCACGGAAAACGTTAGATACGCATCGGCGCTTACCTACGGCATGGTCATACAAGACGTTTTGCTAATAGGGCGATCAATAAATGACTTAATAGTAGAGCATGTAAAAGCCAAACCCGCACATGGCTATGACACTGTTAAAAACAAGGTCTTAAAACATGGAGCCGTTGGAGCATGCCTTTGCTGTGCTGGTCCATCATTAGCTGCTCTTTTCGACTTAAGAAAGCATAGTGCCAAGCCAATACTCATGGCTTTAAAAGAAGGATTTGATTCCGTTGACATAGGCATAGAAACGATTTTTACAACACCCGGAGGAGGCATTCAAATTGTTTAGGCAAGGAAAACCAGTAAAAATAATCATGATAGGCTTTGGAGTTGTCGGACGAAGCCTGGCTGAAATGCTTTCATCTTATTCAATGGAACTTAAACAAGAGTGTGGAGCAGACTTAAAGGTTGTTGCAATAGTTGACCGTAAAGGGGCGGCAATTTCGCAAAGAGAAGGAATCAACCTTTTAAAGGCCTTACAAGCCAAGAAACAAGGTAAATCCGTTTCTATCCTAAACGGTGCTGGCAAACCTGGTTACTCAGCTCTAGAGGTACTTGAAGAGATTAATGGGGACGTTGTCATTGAAGTTACTCCAACCAATGTTGAAACCGGCGAGCCTGGACTTACCCACATAAAAACAGCATTGTCCCAAGGCAAACACGTTATTACGACAAACAAGGGTCCCCTTGCATTGGCGTTACCTAATCTACGCGGACTTGCTCGCAAAAACAACATGTATCTTCTCTTTAGTGGAGCCGTGGGAGGTGGAATGCCTATTCTTAATTTTGTTAAGTGTCTTCTTGGCGAAAAAATTCTTTCAATAAGGGGCGTGTTAAACGGGACAACAAATTACATCCTGTGGAAAATGGCCGAGGAATATGCGAGTTTCGAGGAAGTACTTTTGGAGGCTCGTGAACTCGGCTATGCCGAAGCAAATCCCCTATACGATATTGATGGCGTTGATACAGCTTGCAAGCTAGTTATATTGGCCAATGTGGCCATGAACATTAAAGCAAAACTAGGCGATGTCAAAATTCAAGGAATTCGTGAAATCACTCCAAAAGAGATTATCGAAGCCGACAAAGACAATTGCGCATTAAGACTTGTAGGATCAATAAACAGGGAAACGACGGTTTCTCCTCAAAGAATCTCTAAAAACGATCCTATATGCGTTGATTCAGTACTCAACGCGATTACATTCACTTCCACTTACACAGGCTCCCACACCCTAATCGGTAAGGGAGCAGGTGGGCATGAAACCGCCGGCTCAATACTGCGTGACATCGTTGGTTTGTCCCAAAAAATAAAATTAAACAATAATTCGTAGGAGTGTGAACTCGTTGCGACCACAAACCATGAAAGAGATAGATTCCTTTTGGAATAAAATCCGCAAAAAGATATATAACGCTGTTATATGTTCATAGCCGATATAACTGCAACTATATCCGAGCGAGTCAAAGAGGCGGGTTACAATCATTTAAATTGGGAGATGCGTGTCAAAAATGTCAAAAAGAAGATTAGATACATTAGCGTTACACGTCGGACAGGAAGCTTCTGATCCGGCCACAGGGGCAAGAGCGGTTCCAATATACCAGACGACGTCGTATGTTTTTAAGAACACTGAGCATGCGGCGAATCTCTTCGCTCTCAAAGAGTTCGGAAACATCTACACACGAATAATGAACCCAACAAATGACATTTTTGAAAAAAGGGTTGCTGCCCTTGAAGGCGGCACCGGCGCATTAGCAGTGGCTTCAGGACAGGCTGCTGAAACGTTGGCGCTGTTAGCGATTACACAGGTAGGTGATGAAATTGTTTCGGCCAATAATCTTTACGGTGGAACATATCAGTTGTTTCACTACACCTTTCCTAAATTAGGAAGAAAGGTGAAGTTCGTCGACTCCACAAAGCCGCACGAATTTAAGAAAGCCATCACCGAGAGGACCAGAGCAATATACGCCGAAACTATTGGTAATCCCAAGCTGGATGTGCCGGATTTTAAAGCGATCGCTCAAATATCGCATGAAGCAGGCATTCCTTTTGTTGTTGATAATACCGTTGGCATCGGATTGGTTAGGCCGATAGATTATGGAGCGGACATAATAGTCACCTCTGCAACCAAGTACATAGGTGGACATGGCACATCTATAGGCGGAGTAATCGTCGACTCCGGAAAATTTGATTGGAGTAACGGCAAATTCCCTGAATTTACCGAACCTGACCCCAGTTATCACGGAATAAAATATTGGGAAACCTTTGGAAGTTTTCCAGGTCTTGGGAACGTAGCCTTCATTCTTAAGGTAAGGGTACAGCTGCTCCGAGATATAGGACCAGCTTTGAGCCCTTTCAATGCCTTTTTGTTTCTTCAAGGTTTAGAAACTTTACCCTTGAGGCAAAGGAAACATTCCGAAAATGCTCTTAAAGTAGCTAAATTTCTGAAAGAGCATCCATTGGTCGCATGGGTTAACTATCCCGGATTGAAAGAACACCCAAGTCATAAGTTGGCGCTCAAATATCTAAAGGGTAACTATGGCGGTCTTATTGGTTTTGGAATAAAAGGCGGGTTAGAAGCTGGGAAGAGGTTTATTGAATCGGTAAAACTTCTTTCTCACCTTGCCAATATAGGAGATGCAAAGAGCCTTGTCATCCACCCGGCCTCAACAACGCATCAGCAGTTAACCCGAGAAGAGCAAGTAGAGACAGGGGTAACAGAAGATTACATCCGACTCTCAATCGGCCTAGAAGACTTCGAAGATATCAAGGAGGATATAGACCAAGCTTTACGAACTGCGGTAAAGCAATAAAATCTGTTTTCATCGCTGTTGCCGCATGGAGGTGTTGAACAATGACTGAACGTAGTGGAAGCTTAGGGATTGTGGAGACGAAGCATTTTACATTTGCAAACCCGCCAAACGAATTAACTCTTGAATCTGGCGAAAGGCTTGGACTAATTACTCTGGCTTACGAGACATACGGTAAGCTTAATGATCAAAAGTCGAACGCAGTCCTCGTCCTTCACGCCCTTTCTGGAGACGCTCATGCAGCAGGATTTCATGAGGGCGATAAAAATCCTGGTTGGTGGGATGTAATGGTTGGGCCTGGGAAAGGCTTGGACACGGAGAAATATTTCGTCATTTGTTCCAATGTGATCGGAGGGTGTAAAGGGTCAACAGGTCCATCCTCAATAAATCCGAAAACGAATGAACCCTATGGACTTGAATTTCCAATCATAACTATTAAAGACATGGTAGACGCACAGCGCCACTTGATAGACCATCTGGGAATTGAAAAACTTTTAACCGTAGTCGGCGGATCTATGGGGGGAATGCAGGTTTTGCAGTGGATGGTTTCTTATCCGGATAAAATACGCTCCGCGATCCCCATCGCGACAACGCTAAAACACTCTCCCCAACAAATTGCCTTTAACGAGGTGGGGCGGCAGGCGATTATGGCCGACCTTAATTGGAAAAATGGCAATTACTATGGACGTTTGCCTCCAGCTAAAGGGTTAGCTGTGGCCAGAATGATAGGGCACATAACCTTTATGAGCGATGTTTCTATGACTGAGAAATTCGGCAGGCGTTTTACGGTTAACAAACAGCCGTTTAAATTCGGTGCAGACTTTGAGGTAGAAGGATACCTGAGATACAGGGGCAATAACTTTGTTAAAAGATTTGATGCTAACTCCTATCTGTACATAACCAAAGCCATCGATTACTTCAATCTTTTAAATGGGAAGAACATCAATGAAGTTTTTGAAGGATTAAAAGCAAAGGTTCTCGTTATAGCGTTCAAATCGGATTGGCTGTATCCGGCATACCAGTCCCAGGAAATCGTAAAGGCATGCAAATTGGCAGGGGTTGACGCCACCTACTGCGAGATCAACTCCACCTACGGCCACGACGCATTTCTCCTAGAAGTCGAGGAAGAAACGCATTTAATCAAACATTTCCTAAAAACGGTATTAAATGGATACGAGGTATCAAGTTAAAATGAGACATGATTCTCTTAAATTAGAATACATAGTAATCCTCGAATGGATCCACCAGCACTCATCCATATTGGACCTTGGCTGTGGAGATGGAGAATTATTATCTGCCCTTATACGAGAAAAGCAGGTGCATGCTCAGGGGATAGATATCGACGAGCGGGCAATCTATAAATGTGTGGCCCGAGGTTTAAGCGTGTTTCAACAGGACATTGATACTGGGCTGTCTGAATATGCGGGTAAGTCCTTTGACTACGTCATATTAAGCCAGACTTTCCAACAGGTAACAAAACCAGATTTTGTTTTAAAAGAAGCTATGCGAGTAAGCCGAAAAACTATTGTCAGTTTCCCAAATTTTTGTCATTACGCCGCAAGATTCCAGATATTTTTTAGAGGAAAAGTTCCAGTAACGCCTGCGCTTCCTTATGAGTGGTATGATACGCCGAACTTACACTTTCTAAGTATTTCGGACTTTGTTGAATATTGTAAAAAGAGAAATATTAAAATCGAAAATTCGGTTTTTATCAAAAAAAATAAGAGAGTGAGAATATTTCCAAATTTATTCGCGGAGATCGGTATTTTTCTGCTTTCAAAGAGATGAAGGCTGTAAAATGGCGATAAATGAATATGTGCAAGCGAAAAAGGTGCGGAAATAGCTTAAATCGCATGCGCTGGAGAAGGCTGAAAGCCCAACTAAGCCAAAAAGCTTTTTTACCAAGGGAAATAAGCCACGAAAGAATTAATGACCACTTATTCGCGCAGGGAGGATCTCCATGACTAAAGATGAAGTAAAGGATTTTTCACGTAAGGAATTGGAGTTTTATTCGCGTCAGATAGTTCTTCCAGACATTGGTTACACTGGGCAATTGAAACTTAGAAATGCCAGGGTTTGCATAGTTGGTTTGGGCGGGCTCGGTTCTCCAGCAGCATTACAGTTAGCCGCTATTGGTGTGGGTTTTCTCCGCCTAGTCGACTACGACGTTGTTGAGCTCTCAAATCTGCAAAGGCAGCACCTTTACGGTGTGAACTTTTTGGGGTACCCAAAGGTTGAGGTTGCAACCAAAAGGCTACATGAATTAAACCCTAATATATGTATAGAGCCCCTGCCTTTATCCCTCAACGCAAACAACGCTGAAGACATAGTTAGCGATATGGATGTAGTGGTCGATGGGCTTGATCTTATGAAACCACGTTACGCCTTGAATAGAGCATGTGTAAAACTGGGGGTGCCCTATATTTTCGGTGCTGCAATCATGACCTACGGAAACGTATCCACAATTATACCCCAGAAGACTCCATGCTTAGAGTGCTTCCAAGGAAACCTTGATGATGATAAGTTGCCAAAATGCGCTGCAGTAGGTGTTCATCCGTCGATTCTAAACATCATAGCCAGCGTTGAAGTATTCGAGGCGACAAGGATAATTCTCGGGAAGGAGCCTCGGCTGGCGAACAAGATACTTCACTGTGACATTGGCGATATGAGTTTTGAGAAAGTTGAAATCTCGAAATCCGAGAACTGCCCAGTATGCAGCTCAAAACCATCCGGTCCTCCAATACCGCTAAAGCAGAAACTGATTACCGACCTCTGTGGCAGAGCAGGAAAAAGAGTCTTCGCCATCACGCCAAAGAGAAACTTAAAATTGAATATGGATGAGTTACTCTCCCTTATAATAAATAACGGGTTTAAAGTCCAGGTCAAGGCAGATCTCGGCATAACATTTGATAACGGCTTAAAAGAAAAAGCAAGCATTCTAAAAAGCGGTATAATGATAATTGAGGGCGCAAACAGCGAAGAAGAGGCTTATGATTTTTACAGCAAGATAATAGTCGACGGCTTAAAGGTTTCCAACTCAAATGTTGAACAAAAAGAAAAGAAGCTATGATTATCTGGTTAACCAAAAACAAATACGTTTACTTATTGAAGAAGCGAAGAAGAAAAATCCAAAGGAGGCTTGTGGTATTCTATTCGGATACATAAACAGTAGAGATGCTCTTATAAGAAAAATTACAGTGGCCCATAACATACTAGAATCACCAAATTAACAACCAATGTCTTCCTTTATTTGATGCATGAGTTCAGAGACTTTCTCAGTCACCAGTCCAATGTTCAGTTTTAAGTTCGAGATGTGCGCGCATTCTAAGCTATTCTTGTCATTTTTACCTGTTCTGAACTTGGCGGCGAGATTATCATCGATTTATGTAGGTTGTCTTTACCAAATTTTACGAGAACCTCTTTGCCCTTTTTGTCCGAATAGAAAGCCGTTAGGCAAGCAGCTTGTTCAATAGCCTTTCTAGTTTTTGGGCCTTGAAGAACTGTAATGGGGCTGCCATAGTTGGGGACTTCAAGATAATAATCATTTTTTGGCTTAATCTTAAGTAGAACCTCGTTTTCAGCCTTGTTTCTTCCCACGATTATTTTGTTTTTTCCGAATCTGAAGTGTCTTCCCACCTTAAGAAGAGACACGTCCTTCAATGAAACACGCTTTTTGTGTTCAAAAAGGTCTCTTAGCTTGTTAGCAAATTCCTTGTAAGTTAGTAAACAGCCGCCTGAAGGACAGGGATAATCCAATAGATTGGTTTTCTTTATCATTTCAATCTGTTTCCTTCTTGACCTGCCTTTAACCTCCATTAATTTGTCTCTATCAACAAGTCCGTTTTTCTCGGCTTCTGTTTCTGGCAGTAATTTGCCTGATAAAGGCCTCAAAATCTTTCCCTGTAAACCCGCTTCTTTTTCTATAATATCCAGGGCTTTTCTGTGCTGTGACATAGGCCGCTGACCAAGAACTTCACCTGTAAAAATGAATGCTGCTCCATTATCCTTTGCATACTTCTTCGCTTTCTTTAACATGAAAATTCTGCAATCAATACATGGGTTCATGTTTCTTCCATAGCCGAATTTTGGGTTCCTTATGATATTTAGGTATTCTTTGCCTGCACTAAGAACTTTTAAGGGTACATTGAAAGTTTGTGCAGCTTCTGAAGCCCCACATCCACCCTTTCTGCAGAGACAGAAAGGAGTTACAAAATTGATTGCTTCAACAATTAAGCCCTGATCTAAAACGAGCTTCACAGCTAAAGTGCTATCTAAGCCACCGGATAAGAGTGCCAAAGCCTTTGTTTTTTTCATGAAGACTATCTCTCTTTCTCAAAGCTTACGCAGGGTAGCAGTTAGGTTTTGGCTGAAGGATTTTAGGGTTTTTAATGGTGATATCTCCCTTAATCGTGTTACGGTCTTTGGCAGGATTTCGAGGATGTAATTTATGTCCTCTTCAGTGTTGTATTTTCCTAAGGATATTCTTAGGCTTCCATGGATTTCTTCTGGTTTTAATCCTATGGCTAAGAGAACATGACTTGGACTTCCTAAACCTGATGAGCAAGCTGAACCGCTTGACACAGCTATTCCTTCATCATTGAGCAACATAACTAGCGATTCCCCCTCGATGTAGTTAAATCTGAAGTTGACGTTGTTAGGCAGCCTCAAAGTTGGATGACCATTTAGGTATGCCTCATCAATTTCCTGTATGCCTTTAATCAAACGGTCCCTGAACTTCGTTAACCTTTTGGCTTCAGGCGCCATCTCTTCTTTTCTAAGTTCCACAGCCTTGGCGAAGCCCATTATGGCAGCGACGTTTTCGGTGCTGGATCTTAACCCGAACTCGTGACCTCCTCCGTGAAGCAAAGGGTCAATGCTTACTCCTTCCTTTATGTAGAGCGCTCCCACTCCTTTCGGTCCGTAGAGCTTGTGAGCATTTATCGTCATAAGATCGATGTTCATCGCTTTGACGTCGATTGGAACCTTGCCAAAACTCTGGGCCGCGTCAGCATGAAAATAAACTCCATATTTATGACACAATTCTCCGATTTCTTCTATAGGCTGGATTGTTCCAATTTCATTGTTACCATGAATAATTGAGACTAGGGAAACACCATTTCTCAAAGTATCTTCCAGTTCTATTTGTTTTATCAGGCCATATTGGTCAACGGGCAGATAGGTAATCTTAACCCCCTGCTTTTCCAGCCATTTAGCCGTGTTTAAGATGCTGTCGTGCTCTATGCTGGAAATGGCTATGTGGGTTTTTTTCAGTCCATTCTTGAAGGCGAAGCCCTTTAAGGCTGAGTTGTTAGCTTCGGTGGCGCTTCCAGTGAAAATTAGTTCTCTAGGCTCCGCGTTCATCACAGTTGAAACACTCTTTCTAGCGTCTTCGATGGCTTGTCTCGCTTCTGTTCCAAAACTGTGAATGGAGGAGGCGTTGCCGTAGACTGTTGTAAAGTACGGGGTCATGGCCTCAAGCACTCTGGGGTCTAAAGGTGTCGTAGCAGCATAGTCAACGTAGACTTGTGTCATAATATATCCTCCTTTAATCCACTGTTGATGATAATTTTTGATTTAATTACTATTTTTTAAATGAAAATCCGGCGGTGCAACTATTACTGTTGTTCCCGTAGGAATTGGAGAGGTTATCCAAGCGTTTCCGCCTATGACAGCGTCATCTCCTATTACCGCTTCACTGCCGAGGATGGTTGCGCCGGAATAGATAACTACGTTATTTCCAACTGTGGGATGCCTCTTTTGCCCCTTAATGACCTGTCCTTTCCCGTCTTTAGGAAAGCTTAGGGCGCCCAAGGTTACACCTTGGTATATCTTCACGTTGTCGCCGATTTCTGCAGTTTCTCCTATGACTACGCCTGTTCCATGGTCGATGAAGAAGTTTTTGCCAATTTTTGCTCCGGGATGAATATCGATGCCCGTAGCAGAGTGTGCATATTCACTCATTATTCTCGGTACCAAGGGAACACCTCTTACATAGAGCTCGTGTGCAACTCTATAAGTTGCAATGGCAAGAACACACGGATAACTCAGAATAACCTCGTCGGTACTCTGAGCAGCAGGATCTCCATCATAGGCTGCTTGAATGTCTCCACTCAAAAGTGCCCTTATCTCAGGAATTTTCTCTAGAAGCTCCTTTACAACCACTTGCGCCCTTCTACGGCAGACATCTTCAGGGCATTCCTTAATCCTTCGGCAAACATACTTGAGGCTATTATCCACCTCATGCACAAGACGAAAATAAATCGAGTTTAAGGTGTTGCCCAGAAAGTACCTAACATTGGATTTGGTGATCTCTTTTTTCCCCAAATAACTTGGAAAAATAGTTGCCAAAAGTTCTTCTAGGACCTCGATGACGACTTGTTTTGATGGTAAATCCTTTCCTTCTAGACTCTCCATGCACTCATACCTTTTGTAGTTTTCCATGATCTTCTCAACAAGATTTGGCAAGCCAGCCTCAACCCAATTATCTTCCATGGTTTCTTGTCCCTTCATTATTATCTCTAGCATCTGCTCTGGGCTCCAAGCATAAGGTGCCTCCTTTTTTTGCTCAGAGTCTTTTTCCTTTTTCAAATGGGATCGATCTAACGTTGACTTCATCTGTCTCGCCCTTCCTATGATTCCTGAAATAGTGAAGTACTGAGATAGCGTTCTCCCGTATCAGGGAGAACCACTACTAGGAGTTTGCTTTCATTTTCCAGCCGTCTAGCTACCTCCAAGGCAGCAAAAACCGCCGCTCCGGAAGAAATCCCTACCAGTAAACCCTCTTTTTTGGCGAGCTGTCGGGAAGCTTGCATGGCATCTTCATCCTTTACCTTGATAATTTCATCCACCAAATTAAGCCTCAGAACGTCCGGGACGAAACCTGCGCCTATGCCTTGGATTTTGTGTGGACCAGGCTTGCCACCGCTCAAAACTGGCGAGTTGGAGGGCTCTACAGCTATGGCCTTGAACTGGGGCTTAAGGGGTTTAATGTACTCGGCTACGCCTGTGATAGTTCCACCTGTTCCAACGCCTGAAACCAAGATGTCAACCTTTCCATCTGTGGCGTTCCAAATTTCGGGACCTGTTGTCTCCATGTGGATTTTTGGGTTCGCCGGGTTCTTAAATTGCTGAGGAACAAACGAATTAGAGATACCAGCCGCAATCTCTTCAGCCTTCTTGACAGCGCCCTTCATTCCCTCTGCGCCCGGAGTGAGAACAAGCTCGGCACCGTAAGCCTTCAAAAGATTACGGCGTTCTATGCTCATGGTTTCCGGCATGGTCAAAACGAGACGATACCCCTTAACAGCAGCAACCATAGCTAGGCCGATTCCCGTGTTTCCACTTGTGGGCTCTATGAGAACTGTTTCCGCGTTAATTAGACCTTGTCTTTCCGCCTCGGCTATCATGCTGAGGCAAATTCTGTCTTTTACACTGCCTCCAGGGTTTCGCGATTCAAGCTTAGCAACAACTGCGCACTTTAAGTCAGCTGTTATTCGATTTAAACGAACTAAAGGCGTATTTCCAATGGTTTCCAATACTGAGCCGTAAATTTTTTCCATATGTATCCTGCCTCTAAACTATAACGTTGTTATATATATAACACTGTTATAAATTTTTTTATCGCAGATCTTTCGTCGCACCCATATGCCCTTTTCACAGTGCAGACAGAGCAGTTTATAAACTATAACACCGTTATATAGAACTTGTGAAACGCGAATGAGACCCCCATGTGAGCCCGTGGTGAAGCTGGTGCTTCCGGCGTTCAGGTCCTTAGTAGCGAAAGAACTAATAGAAAAATATGGGTTTTCACAGGTAGCCGCAGCTAAGAAATTAGGAACAACTCAAGCGGCGATAAGTTACTATCTTTGTTCCAAACGAGGAGAGAAACGAATGAAAGAGTTAGAGGCAATGTCTTCTGTTCGAGCTATAACCGACCAAGTTGCAGGTGGCATTGCAACCCAGAGTCTTTCACCTTTTGAAGCAATGCTAAAGTTTTGTGAGTTATGTAAAGCTTTAAAGAACAAAGACCTCGTATGCGACATGCACAAGGGCTTCATCACCGTCCCAGCGGCTTGTGACGTGTGCCGGAGTGTTTAGAGCCAGATCCTGCAAGCCGTTAACCATACAACCTAGCAGAAGGTTCTCTCAAGCTTTTACGAGGCTTTCTATGGGCCCAAACGTAGTATTTAACGCGCGCTTTAGCGTTTCGCTTCCACCTCCTCTTGTGGAGAAGCTGGATGAAGTTTGGAAGGGCATGCAATATGAGAACCGTTCAAAGGCTGTTCATGATGCTGTGAGAAGTTTCATAACTGAATTCGAGTGGATGCGAAAAGAGGCGGGGCGAGTAACAGGCGCCGTCCTTGTGCTCTATTACCTAGACAAACCCGGTCTCCTAGAAGAGATCACAAGAGTCCAACATAAATTCAAGAACGTGATTTCCTCAACCCTGCACGTTCACTTGGAAGAGAACAAGTGCTTAGAAATAATTGCAGTCGAAGGAGGCGCCCAAGAAGTTAGAAACCTTACTCAGACTCTCATGGCAAAGCGAGGAGTAAAACAGGTGAAAGTTGCTGCAATGGCGCCATAGATTTTAGCGTGTGGCAGGTGTTAAAGTTTGATTTTGGCGAAGAACTCAATTAAAGCTCTCGCCTTGAAATCCTCTCTGCCGATACTGTATACAGGGATTTCTCCATAAATCCTTCTAGAAACCAGTCCGATCTCTACCAAATTATTAAGGTGGCGAGCCACGGCGCTTCTTCCAAGTCCTGTGCGTTGGCAAATTTTGTACACCGTAAGCTCTTTATCTGATCTCCATAAAGCCAGCAAAATCTTTAGTCGGGATGGGTTTCCTATCGCATCGATGAACCTTTTCTTTTCTTCGTCTAGTTTAAGCATTAGATTCCCTCCTCTTCAGGAGATCTACAAGGAACTTTTCTAAGACTTCTGCCTTTACACCATTAAGTCCTGGTTCAAACTTCTCGTTTAAAGTAACTAGTCCAGCAGCCTTCAACTGTTTGACCAAGGCGTGAAGCATGACTTTTCCAACAGGCTCTACGCCATATTCTTCGCAGACAACATGGTAGGAAGTTTGAACTTCTTCTAGTGGAAGGAAGATGGCTTCCTTCTCTCTTTTGAGATGACGAGCAAGGGCTAGAAGCACAAGCTTTTCATCATCCGACAGCATTGTAACGTCCTCATCCCTTATTTTCGGGTCCGTCTTCTCCTGGGCTTCCCTAACATGCTCGGGCAAAATGGCTAACTGCTCATCTCTATCTGCAGCAAAACCAGCGGACAACAAAAGCAGCAGCGCGTATCTTGCGTCTCCATTACCGTATTTAGCCGTGTTTCTGGCAATAAACGTTATAATTTCATCTGAAACCGCATTTTCTCGAAAAGCCTCCTTCACACGCTCTTTCAAAATGTCGAGAAGCTGGTCCTCCAAATATGGTGGAAACTCCAGTCTTTCCTGCGGCCTGAACCTGCTTAGGGTTTCCTGACTCATATCCTTCATAAATGAATGGTCTCTAGCTATGAACATGAAGTTTATTCTCTGAGGAACATTAGTTATGGCGTCAGTCAACCTAGTCAACTCATAAACTATGTCTTCACCAGTCCGCCTCAAGTAGTAGTCGATTTCGTCCAAGGTGAGAATGAGAAACTTGTTATGTTCGTTCAAGTAATCCCACAAAGCATGAAGCAGCTCAATAGGACCGTAGCCCCTCAAAGGAAGAGTGGGCGCAGCCTGCCGAATGATGTTCTGAACCAAGCCAAATTTTCCACTTGTTGTACGACAGTTTATGTGAGCGTAGATCAAGTCAATGCCACGGTTTCTTGCAATTCTCTCTAGGGCAACGCCAACATTCTTTGCTGTAGCCGTTTTACCCGTTCCACTTTCGCCAGTTATCAAAATTCGCTCACTCAGCATGCCTGGCTGGTCGATGGCTATCCTAAAAAACTTCACAAGCTTCTCAAGATACTCTTCCCTATGTGGCAGACGAGAAGGCACATACTCAAAATCCAGCTTATGGATACCGTCTCTTTTGAAAACTGAGATTCGTTTAAACATGATGCCCTCTCCTACTTATAATCTATTTATCATGCTCCATAAACTGTACTATTCGCCAGTTCTCATAAGAATTCCTTAAGACTAGCAGATATTAAAATTGGGTATCGAAGCCGAACAACAGAGAGAGACTTCGGTAAAAGTGGGGCCACAGCATTAGTAATGGTTAAAGTTTCTTTGGCGAAAATGCAAAAGGATAGAGGGGGAGTTTGCGGGAGATATCACCATTAGACTGGTTTCATTGTTGGTTCTTTCGGCGGATAGCTCGGCAACTGAGACTTTGGAATCGAAAACTTCTTGCCGCTTGGGACCACATTAACCTTTAAAGATGCGTTAATATTGTAATGTGGCGATCCATCTGGGTTAGTGAAATTCACAGCAACACCTGCTCGGTCGATGTCAACCTTAATCTTTACCATAGCCCCGTCTTCAAGCCTAAACACAACAGTGTCGCTTCCCACTAGTTTGGCATCCAACCATTTGAACTCTACCTTTTGATCTGACATTTACTCAATCACCCCGATTGCATAATAACTTCAAACACTTTCTATAACATCTATCATTGTTGAGACCTTTGTCATGAACTCTTCAGTGAATTTTTGAACCTTGGATTTATCTGGGCTTCTATAAACGGCTGAAACGTTGTACGTTGAAGTTGTTTTTATTATATCAGGTTCGATTGTTATGTCGAGCCATTCAGTTTGATTTGGAATTTCATTTCTTGGTATGAGCCTGAGACTAAAGACGGAGACATCTTTGCCAAGAATCTCGCTGAATTCTTTCAAAGACGTGTTTTCTTTATGGATTTGCCCTATCTTTTCAAGAGGGTTTTGGTCTGTGTCGATATCCATATGTCCGATCATTTCGTAAAATGTTACCGTCTTGTCTAAGTCAATTCCGAGGTTGCTTTTGATGAGTTGAAGTAGCTCATTTAAGGATTGCACTGCTAATGCAGGCGAAGGACTTGTAGCCCCGAGAATTCCACGCTCATCATTGGTGTCAATTGTGGTTTCTCCTTTCCGAGCAATTGGTCCTGCAAAGCCAAGACGAACACCTCTTGGTGGCCTTGGTTGAGGTGGAATTGTCGGTGTGTAGCCACCTTTCACAAGAGTGTCGATTAATTCGATAGCGTCGAACGGAGGTAATACATAGTTCATGCGAATGCTGAACCGTATACTTACATTCTTGAAATCTCTTCGTTTTGAGGCTTTAGTTTCAGTAGCGACCATTAGGTAGTGCCTCCAGGAATAGTTGTTGTCCACAAAATCGCTTCTTGCTTTATTCCCTGATCCTGTGGTGTTCGAAATTCCATGATAGTACTTGCTGTGCGATGGTTTCCTTCGTAAGGGGAGGAGGTAATTTTCATTGAGACGGTGGGTGTTTTTATTGCGATGTAGTTTTGATGCAGTGTAACCGAAATAGTGTGGACGAAATCTGCGGGCAGATTAAAGACCTTTGCGATCTCAGTATCAGGAATGTATGGATACGTTGAAGAAATTGTCCTTATCAAACTTGGAAGAAGTTTTGAGAGATTAGGGAGTTTCATATTTTGAATAGGCGAAACTTTGAAAGTTACTCCTAACTCACTAGCTTTTTCCGGGATATGCATCGACATATCTCCGACTTCAATATCCAGAAAGTCGACAATAAGGCCACTGTATTTCTGCTTGGTTTCCTCGAATTTGAAGGCCAAACGCAAAAAAGATTCAGGGTCTGTTCTTTCATCCATTGCCTTTTCATATGTCGCGGTGAGATAGGTGCGAAGAATATCTACTGATGTTTCAACGCTTCTTTTAGTAATAAAGTCCAGTGTCTCTTCAGTCAGGTGCTCAATTAATGCTGCGAGCACTTTCTTCTTTGTCCTTAGCCTAATTTCCTTAGTTGCTTCCCAGCCATATGTTGTTTTTCTCTCTAGTTCGCACAGTGTTGCTGCTTCGACTTTATTTCCAACGGCATCTTCCAGTAACTTGAATAGTTTCACGACATCTTCCATTGTCAAAAGGTTCGCATATTTCTCGGCTATGAGGCTCGACATATTAATCCTCCTCTTTTTCCACAGCTTATCTGTGTAGTATACTACACAAAGGCATATATAAGCCTTAAATAACTTATGAATTTGGGGTCAACTTGAGCTGCCCTCTTCGCCCATCAACAGTCCTCTCTGCAATATCTCCAATGTATCTAGAGGTTCAAAGAAACATCACCATACAAGATATCAGAAGCACACTTTACCCTCAAACTCAATTATGCTCTCAATCCCAGAATTATCAAATGCGAATAGCGACCACTGGCGCTCCATCATGGATTTTCTTATCGCCTGACACGAAGATAGTCGAGCTTGACATAGTTGATATTGTGGCCAATTATCCCAATTTTCCTGTAGGTGGAGGGCGTGGGCTTCATGATACCCAAAACGGAAAAACCATTCTTTGCCTCGGAAGATGGTGTAGAGAAACGCTAATCCATGAGACTCTTCATAGCCTATCCTTTACATGCGTCAGACCAGACTTGAAGAGATCCTTCTTGAACTTCTTTGAGGGACTCACCGAATTCTTTGCTGGGTATGTTATGTTTCGTGTCTACCATGACTGCTACATGGCCTGGAAGGAGGAACGTTACTCCCAATGTTCTGTCACGTACACTCCTTCTGTAAGACTTTGGGCAGCATTTTGTCGTTTTATTCCTATGACGGAGCTGATAAAAGTGTATTTTTGGGACGGCACAAGAAATTGGGAAGCTTGTGGCTCAGGTCTTTTAGATGCAATTCACAGCGCAGGTTATCCTCGGTTTGATGATTTTACAAGGCGGCGAACGCCTACCGTTGAAACTAAGTTGCTGGAAGAATGTCTAAAGAATTTCGGAAGAAATAAGTTTAAGTCCATTTATGATGGGCCTCTGGTAGATACTCTGGACTTTAGTCAAATGTTGTGTCCCTCTTACCCTCTCATCGCTGCCGCGGGCGCATGAACCGCCAAGCTGCGTATAGTATAAAAATAATTGCCCCGGAAATCAATCCGTAAGTTATGTGGTTTACGGTTAGGAATCTGCCGCATTAGTGTGGGTGTCAGATTAGTTGACGTTTGTCAATAGTCTTTTAAACATTCTGAGATAATTAGAAAATATGAACTCACTTTCCGACCTACTAAATTTGGTTACATTCCTAATTTTAGTTGTAGCCAAAATTGGTGCAATAATTGCGCGCGCGCCAAATCCTTCAATGTCCAATTTACCGTTCTTCGTCCAGATGGCCTTGTCTCGCACTCTGAAATAGGAATCTCCTCTAACCGCTGACGCTTATTATGATATCAAAGCTGAAGCCTTCTATTCCATACACACTTGAAGAAACCGCGAGCGTCAACGTTACCTCAGCTACTTCCTGAGGATTAAGCAATTGACCGCCATAATTCCAACTGAGCGCCATGTAGTTGGAAGCGTTTGAAGGGTTCCAGTTATCGGTAGCCAGAGAGATACTCGCAGCCACGTTTCCTTCATTTCTCATGTACACGGTCACATTGTTCATGGATCCAGGCTCAACCATTCCCCAATCAATAAAAGAGACAGAGTTGGTGCAGTTGCTGTCCCAAAAAACCCCAACACCTACAGCCTTGACTGTTCCTTGACCACGAATGCGTACTGAAGACTGTATGAAGCCAGAAGCAAGCACGGTTAGAGCAACAATTGAAAGGAGGACTGCCAACGGCTTGAGCGCAATCCTCTGCCTAAAGCTCATTCACTTGTCCTCTTCGGGAAAACCCATTCCGCACCTTCGATGACAGCACTGTCAACGCCGAATCCAAACGCAAACGCAGAAAGCAAAACGTGTAGAAAAAAGTCCTCTGGAACCGTGAACATTGGAAAAACCAAGGCTGTGGCAATTAGGCAGAGAATGAAAGAGGCAACAGCGCTAGCAGTGTATCTGTGACTCCACTCAACCTGCTGAGCCCTTGCCTTCCTCAAGTAGGGAAGACCTGTTCGTGCGCAGACGCCGAGCAAGACGCCAATGAAGGCTACGGTTACCGGGTCAAGGCTTATCGTTCTCTTTTCACCCTACACAAGTCTTTTTAGTTAGAGGCTTAAATCTGTTTCCGTACATGTATACATCAGTGGTAACTAAAAAAGACGGCTACAAGGCCTCTTCAAATGGGTCGCCTTATATCCTAAAGTCTCCAGCCTTCCTCCACTTCTGATAAGCCTAGCCCACATGTACGTGCATTCGCAAAAACCATTCTGGAAAGCAGTTATCCACTCTCGCTCTCCAACCTTAATGAGCTTCTCCACCGCCTTAGGAGGATAATCGTAAAGTTTCTTGAGCAGTTCTGTACGCCAGATGGATGTGCCAAATGCATAATGTCCCTGTGGAGGGTCATAATCTATGGCTACAGCGTCGCACGAGTTTTTTCGGAGAACGTTAAGGCTGTCCAGAACATAGCCATTCGGAAGAATTGTATCTGCATCCAAGTTGAGAGTGAAAGGCGTTTTAACTTCCTCGTAGCCTATTCTTCTTGCCTCCCACATGGGCACTTGTTTCTGAAACAAAAGAGTATTCGGCAATCTCAGATGTTCGCCTCTGCCACTGTCAATAACGACCTTCTTTGAAGCACTTAGAACTTCCAAGTTTTCTCTAACGAAGCGTTGTAAGTCTGGCGAGTCCTTGACAGGAATTACTATGGTTAAGTCGTGCATGTGCAATTATCAACCATCACTTCTGTCACCCCGCAACCAGGTCCACCGCACGCGTCAACGGTTCCGGTGAACTTTACTCCTTTGACCTTCTTGCCAGCCACCAATACAGGCTTTAGCTCATGAGAAACCCATACACCTTGAGGGTCACCGCTCAAATCCACAACCGTCGAGGTACCATCAGTGTATAGGACTTCAAGCTGCCAAACTTCTGGAGGAACTGGATTGCAGAGATCTGTGCCCCATTTCGTTTGAACTTTAAAGACGGATGAGTCTGTGAAGCATTCTACTGGGATGGGTGAAGCGAATTCCTGCCTTAAGGCTCCAGTGATTCTCGGGCAGCCTATTGGACCTGGCGGGTCAGTGTCCTTAGCTGCTAACCAAGCTCGGAGTCCCAATCCATCAGGCTGACATTCAGCATCTGCAGTAACTCCCCAAGCTGGAGTTCCGTCAGCATGCGTCCCTTCCACAATCCATCCAGTCAAGTCTCCAGTCTCAAATTCTCCGTTTGTGAACTGTTCACCTGGAGCCGGGCATCCTGGAAACGCAACTATGATGATGTCGTCGAGTCTCACATCGTCCCAGCTATAGCTTCCATCGGCCCCTGTGATCACGCTTACTCTCAGTGCCTTGGTTGCGTCTACCCAGAGTTTTGCGCAGCATCTCCAAGGCTGGAAGGGTCCTACTGGAATCCCTGTCCTTATGATATAGTCCTTATCGTCATAGTGGACTCTAACGCAGTTGTTGGCATTCATTCCCGACTTAGTCAAGTGTATGACTGCAAAGGCGTGCGAGAATGCTCCGATTGCGAAGCCTTTTTGCATGTATTGCCCTTTGTAGGGAACCCACTGTCCACTCGCATCTAGTATGCCGCTTTTCCATGCGCCGTAACTTGTTCTATAGCCGGCTATGTTGAGGCTGTAGGCTCCTTTGTACGCGTAGCCTGTTTTATACTCGACCCTCTCATAGCCAACAACTCCCCATCCATCGAGCGTCCCTTCAAAATCGTCCTCATCGATGATGGCAGCGTCAGGCCAAGAGTGGTCAAAAAAGTAGAATTCCCATGCAATTGTGTCTTCGCCGTAGAGCTGCGTGTAACCGTTATCCTTGTATGCCCTTATGGTCAGGGTCATGACTTCATGCGTTAGGCTTGCTGGGATTTCACGTTTGGGCGTCCAGAAAAATAGGGCCGCACTGTTTGCAGGCACAGAACCCAACTCCTTCGTCAAATCAGACCATTTAGTAGGGTCTCCGCTCGTCACATCTGCGAAAACCTTGAACCATAATGGGATAAGCTCATCGTTTACCATCTCAAAACCTTGTCTCAGAGTCACTGGCGACGTACATCCCTGAGTGTCTATGCATGTTTCTGGATCACTGTGGAAGAAGGCGTAGACATCGTTGCCTAGCAGAAGCGTCTTAGCCTTCTCTTCGGGCGTTAGATCCTCATACCACTTGTCAACCATGACCTTCGCCTCCTATGGTGGGTAAGGCGCCAAAATGCTTCCGACATTGCCGTGGACAAAAGTCATGAGAGCCTCACTGGTGTGGCTTGCAGCGTTTGAATGTGAAAATGCCATTTGAAGCAACTCAGCATTGCTGGCAGCGTTGACGTGAGCAAACGCCATTTTATGCTGCTCCATTATGCTTCCCTCGCGGTATCTGGACTGTGTGGCGCCCTTCCACTTCGGAATCCTTTTCTTCCCAGCAATGCTTTGCATGTACCTTAAGCCGACTCTGCGCGACACTGATTATTCCTCCTCTCCGCAAATTTCTGCGTGAACGGTTCCAGCTGTTCCCCCACTGGGATACTTGGCTTGCAGCTCAAACTTCTTGACGCCATCGCCTTCGCATGGCTGCCAACCCCAAGGGAACCAGTCGGTGAAAGGAAGCTTGCCCATCACATAGTATTCTATGCTCACGCCTTCTCCATTCCACAGAAGCTTGAACATAACGTCTTCAGGACACGAAACTGTAACTTTGGCTAAATGAAACGTCTTATCCTTCGTCACGGCTATTTCCACAATCGTCGCATAATTTGCAGTTGTAACAGCCGAACCCTTCGCTTTCGTAGTTGCTAAAGGCTTAGGAATTGCTTCGGACGGAGAAAGCTGATGGACCAACTACACCACCAGAAGCCGATAAGCCAAAGGAACCGTTGACTCCGTGGAAATGTCAAGCCTAGAAACCTGCAAGTTCAGCTCATGAAAGTATATGGCTTGACCCTTGAAGAGCGGGATTTCTTCGCCGCCGTTTATGCGAACCCGGATTGTGCCCTTATCACTGACAATGTAGCCGTATTCGCCATCACGGCCCAAGTCAACCCTAACCTTAATTTCTTTAGGCTGGTCCTTTACAACCGTTTCTTCTTCACTCAGGTAGTTCCTGTGTTTGGGAGGAGCTACTGGCAGGGGCGTGGGCTTAATTCTTACGTCAAGCGGCTCTGAGGGAATAGTCACGGCTCTTATAACAGGAATTCTCTCAGCAGACACGACAGTTGGCGGTTGCGCCTCTTCTAAGACGGCCTCAATGCTTTTCAACACGGTCAGAATTTCTTTGTCTACTGCTTCCCTTCTTCTCTCAGTCTCAGCAATATAGGCTATGAGTGGGTCGAGCCTCGTGATTAAAGCGCCTAACTGATCCAGGAGTGTGGGTTTAGGGACAGCAGGGGCTCTCTCTTCTTCAGCCATCTAGTAATGCTCCAAAATTATTAGGGCGTGAAGCCTCCAAAGGTGAAAATTGTTGTTGTGGCGTTTGAGTTGACTTCTACGCTGCGGTCAAAAGGCAGCCAGATGTTTGTTAATGGTCTCACTTCGTTGGCTGCTAGCGTTCCTCTTCCAATGACTTTTGCGTTTTCGTCGTAGATTTCAAACCAGACTGCGCCGGGCGAATCGTTGCTCACAACAATTGTTAAAGCTATGAAGGCTCCAGTGTACAATGCTTTCTTTGTTCCAGCAGTTTCCACAGAACCAGTAATCGGTTTACGATTCCTCAACTGCTTGTGAGGGTCAACCCAAATTCTCTTAGCGATTCTTAGGCCTTCTTTTTCACTCATTCTCCCTAAGCCTCCGCTTCCAAAACTTTGACGCCAGCTCTTCTCGCTGACTCAACTTCGTCGGCTTTGATTATCTCCACGTCCTTGTAGATCCAGCCGTAAAACCAGATGTCTTGAGTGACAGCCACGTTTGCAAGCTCATTGTCGGAAACTAAAGTTGGAAAAGTTGCTTTCTTGACGTGAACTTCTACTGTGTAGGGACATTGCCACTCTCGTATCTTCACGTCCATGCCGTGGGGAGTGTGTCTCGGTACGCCTCTGGGATACTGAAGCTGGTGTCTGGTTGGGCCACTCCAATCGAGCTCCTCAATGTAATAGATCTCTGCATCCTCGGGCGTCAGGTTTTTCACGTCTGTGAGCTTGTCAGTTTCGCCTGCACCTAAGCTGACTGGTTCGACGTAAATCAGCCTTTCAACACGTCCAATACGATATGCTATCTTGTCTAGGATGAGGATTTCACCTTTCTCAAGTTTCGGCATGCCAAAACCTCGCATACCTTTATGGATACATGGGTGGTAACTTTATAAAACAGTTATATCACAATTGTAAACGAAGTGTAAGATAGTGCCAACCGTCCTCGTCAACGTCCGTGTGGACAGCAAGACTCTTGAAATCTTGAAGACGATAGCCTCTGGAAGAGGAGAGAAGTATCTTAGCGCCATAATAAGGGAGGCTCTTACAGAGTACGTCAGCGCCTACACGGGAGATCCCACATTAAGAGGGCTCCAAAGAAGAATCAACGAAATAGACACTAGACTGAAGAAAGTGGAAGATGAACTGGCGAAAAATGAAAGAGTTGGGCTTCCTACTCAATGAGCAGAGTTTTTCTCGGGCCTGCAACGAAGGCTATGGGAAAGATGCAGAGCTGAACTGGAGCCGCGGTACCATTAAAGACTAACAAGGTGACTTTGTCGTTTTCTCGTGCGTAGGCAATCTGTTCGAGGGTTAGGACGTATCTGCTGCGCTGTTGAAAGGGCACTCTAGCGCTGAGTTCTTGTCTCTTCACTCCGTTAATGATGACGCGGAGATAGCTGTTGTAGCCCAAGTCGCCGTCGCAGAACCAACCGCAGAACTGTACACCTACGCCTGAAGGCAAGCTATACGTAGAGACTATTCTGAACTCTCCTGCTGGCACATCAAACCCATAAGTTCCCTCTGGAAGGTCCAGATCCTCAGGTCTCAGGGGTCGAACACCGTCAGCCACGGGATTCCATTCCCTTGTCTTCGTCAGCGTCGACTCTTCTAATGCGGCAAGCTGAAGCGCCATCCATTCGGGAATGTCAGGTAAACCTTTACCTAAACCAGGCATTCTTATTCACCATAGATGTATCCATACAAGTAATCTTATTAGCTTGTCCGTACTAACATATACAAGGATGTACGTCGCAGGGATACGTTCTGTCAGAGCAAATAGTAGCCACCTCAAAAATCTTCCAGAAAGGCAAGACGCAAGTCCCAAGCCAAGTACGCAGAGAACTCGACCTAAAAGACGGCGACGTTATTGTATGGATAAAAACAGCTGAGGGCTACATTGTCGAGAGAGGCAAGCGCAAGCCCTTGTTTAGAGAAACCAAAAAGTGAGCAAATAGCGAATGACGCTTTCCTTCCAGATTATGTGAACTTTGAAACTTTCAGGAAAATGTTGCCTTTTTCGTCTTCGACGAAGACTATCAGGTCCCCTATTTTGATTCTTAGTTTTGTTTGGACGGGTTTGACGAGGGTTATCCTGTATTTTGGGCCTACTTTACTTGTTCCTAACACTTTCTCCACTTGTAACACCTCTCGTCAATCATAACTTTGCCATAAACTGTTAAGAGTAGGTGAGGAAAGTAACACAAGTGTTAAAAGTAGCACAAAACAAAGATGTCACAACATGAGTAAAACCGCGGGGTCGATATGACAAAAGTGAAGAAGGTAGCCGTTATTCGTGCTCGGCTGGTGGAGAACCCAGAAGCCTACGAAGGTAAGACAAACGCCGACATAGAGAAGGAAATCTTGGCGGAAATAGGCATCATTCCGTACGTAGCTCGAATAGAAAAGGTTACAGTCCTTGACCACCAAGCATAACGTCTACACACTTCTAGACACTGAACCACGGTCGAACGAACCAATCTTGAGTAAACGTTCGATAGCGATATCTACATAGTGAGGGTTGAGGTCTATCCCGATGTATTTGCGGCCAAGTTTTTTGGCGACAGCTAGTGTGGTTCCGCTTCCACACATAGGGTCGAGCACTATTCCGTTAGTGGGACAGCTTGAGAGAATAGGCTTAACGCATATTTCTTCAGGGTAAACGGCGAAATGAGCGCCCCTGAAGGGCTTGGTATTAATTGACCAGAAATCTCCTGGGTTAGAACCTAAGGGATGGCTTTCTATACTTTGTCCGTCGTAATGTGTTGCTCTACCCAGAGTCAAACTACTACCGTGATGCATGCCTATCTTGATGATGTCGCCTGGATTTTTTCCTTTGGAACTGTAATGTTTGGCGACATCTGACAAATCCAAATAATGTCCAGCTATTGTTCCGTTCGACCTCAGCTTTCCATGTTTACGATGAAATTCCTCTGCTCGCTGCCACGTTTTTTCCTGAATTACATCGCCCGGATTTTTTCCTCTAGGGTGCGGCTTCATGTCTGGATTGATGCCTTCCCATCCGTCGCCTCGAAACGGATGATGCGGCGGTCTCAGGGGCCTATCTCGAATGAGTCGCTTATCCGTTCTGCAACGAATTGTGTCTCCTGGATTCTTACCTAAATGATGAGACAAATCACTTGGGCGCCTTGGGTTCAATGGCACATAGCGACCTTTCTCTAATCGCATTCGATGTGGATTATTGCCTACATACGGTTCTTTCTTGGCTTGAAAAACGTCTCCTGGATTCTTACCTAATGGATGTAGCGTTCCTACTCCGTAGCCTTCTCTATGTAGTTTTGCAGTCGTCGTTCTATATGGGTCTGTATCATCCCATTTTGGCTGACGTATCACGTCTCCTGGGTTCTTGCCAAGGGGATGGTCGTGTCTCACAGTTTTTCCAGTGTGTCCGCCGTGCTTGACGCCTTCCATCGCCGAGAGCTGGAAGTGTCTCGGCTCATGGGGGGAATACCCTTTGATGACATCTCCTGGGTTTTTTCCTTTTGAATGGTATTCCTTAACGTGAAGCGGATCCGTATAACCAAAGTTTCCAACCCGCCCCACAGCCAAGTCATGTTTGGTCACGCTCATAACGTCGCCTGGGTTTTTTCCTAAAGGGTGCTGCACTAGATACCCGCTTGGTCCTATGCTGCCAGCGCCTATTTTTACTGCTAAGTCATGTTTTGGCGTCCTTGTGTCCAAACGTTTTCTGCCTAAATCCTTAAGGCTGGTGTGAGGCTCTCTAATTGCGTCGAGATTGTAGTAGTATTTCTCTTGCTTAACGAAGTGGAAAATCATCTCATAGGTGGTGTTCAGACGGTCTTTCACGCTTGAAGGCATGGCGTTTGGTTTGTGCCACACTATGTCGCTTCTCGAGATCCAGCCGTCTTCATTTAGGGCGAAGCGAATGCGCCATGGAATGCCGAGCTTTTGCTTGTTCATGAACGTGTCGCCCAGAACGATGTATACGCTTCCAGTCTTCTTCAAAACCCGCTTGATTTCTCTACAAACTTCAACCATGTGAGCGATGTACATTTGAGAGTTGGGCTCTAGTCCAAGTTGACCACGCCAAGCCCCACATTTAAGGCAAAATCCCACGGTTTTCTGATCGTATTTTCTTATCCATGCTGTCCCAGTTTTGCCTACAACTTCCTCTTGAGAACCCCTCAGATTGTTTCTGTTCTCGTGAACAAGCCCGCACACTTCTTCGACCCATTCATGTTTGCAGTCAGAGCTGCCCCCCCAAACTGTTTCGGTGCCTTCACCATAATCTCGCAATCCCCAGTAAGGCGGCGAGAACATTACCATGTCGATGCTTTCTTCTGGAAAACCTTTCATAACATTAATGCAATCGCCAACGAGGACTTGGTCAACAGGTAACACTTTGGCACCGTCACGCGCAAAACCGTAGGAAAGAGAAAGTGTCTGCACTAATCGCAAGCATCTTCAAGCGTAGCACACTTTCTTTTTGTTGTTGCTTAGCCCAAGGTTTCTCTAAAAAGTCTCTTAGCCACAGAGGGTGCAGGAGGTTGGAAACTGTCAGACGTGGCGCGGAAAAGCGGTGCAGCTGGCGGAAGGGGTGGGGCTGGAGGCGCGGGAAACAGCGCTGCTGGAGGAGCGCCTTCTAGGGTTGGTCTAACAAGCGGGGGCGCAAGCGGAGTAGGCGGCAGTTCTAGAGGCGTTGGCGATACTGGTGCGCCTAGGGCTGCAAGCATCTGTCGAAGCTCTTCTGGTGAACGCAGTAGGGCTTCAGCTACTCTGCCCGTGTCTCCAAGCCTTAGACCTTCTACGAGTGTGTCGATGCTTTGTCTGAGTTCAAGCGCGTCGCTGGGCTTCATGTCAACGACTCTTGTTAGGGCGTGCTGTCCCAAAGTGATGAGTTCCCGTCTCAGTCTCTGTGGAGTTGGTTTACCCCATATGCCGTAGCCCGCAGAAGTTATGCCTACGAGGAAGTTGATGGCTTTGTTCAATAGCCCTTTGGTGAAAAGGTCTGTGATGAATTCGATGGATGCGCCTATGCCTTCGGCTCCAGCTACAGCAGCGTAGTCCGCGGTGGGTATGTCGGCTTGTTTGGCGAAGTAGTCGAAGACGGGGTCAAGCCAGCTGGTTA
>CAZRVS010000006.1:0-145829 GCA_964603675.1 uncultured Candidatus Bathyarchaeia archaeon | reverse complement strand
CATGGTTGGGTCGTGGAACAACCGATGAAGCTGTTTATGACAAAATAAAGGCAGCTGTTGAGGCTAAAGGACAGACACTCTTGGAAAACTACTATAGTTGCTTATTTGAACGACGCTCAATAATTGCCCGAGTCATATTCCCTGATGCACGGGGTCATCCCACTACCGAAGACCTAAGTAATGCAAGAAAATGGGCAAAAGAAATCGTAAGATCAATCAATGACTTTTAGGATAAAGTGCTGTAGTGGGGTTAGTGTGTGTGTATGTGTCTGTGGGGGGGTGTAGGTTAGGGTAGGAGTGGGGTTGCATGAGGGAGAGAGTAGGAGTGGGTGAATGTGTGGTGGATTAAATTTTAATCCCAAACCCAAACCACTTAAGCGAATGACGTAAAATCTTTAGCGGGGATATTGTATACCGAAGTTGTTGTTATTATGTTCTTTATTCCATGATTTCATCATGGAAGAGTCTAATTGGATCTTCAATAGACGAACCTCCACGAAGATAGAGTACCATCTTTTTAACGCCCCATTGTTCTACCTGCTTGATTTTTTCTTTCACGTCGTCTGCATAACCAATGAAATAGTTCTTCAAGATTTGTTCTTTGGTGAGTTTCTTGTTTAATCCCTCAAAATGTTCAATCATTTGATTAGCGATTTTATCACGCTCTTCTTTGCTGTTGACGAGGATAATATCGTTGCAAATAGAGATTTCAAACTCTTCTGAGTTCCTATAGTATTTGTGTAATTTTGAAACAATAAAGTCAATTCTTTCCTTTAGCGCATCAAAGCCTATAGGAGGTCCGTACGCCCAACCATATGAGACGTTAATTCCATCCGCTTCGCGACACGCAATCGTGGTTAGTCTGTCTTTCACTGCACCTACGACAATTTGTGGCCAAGGCTTTTGAATAGGTTTGGGGAAATTTCTGCAATTCTCTAATTTCCAAAATTTGCCTTCAAAATTGGTTACTTCTTCTGTGAAGAGTTTCTTGAAGATAATCAGAGATTCTTCAAGTTCGTCGACACGGTGCTTTGCTGATGGAAAAGGGTAGCTATACGCTTTATACTCTTGATCATACCAACCTGCACCGATCCATAAGAGAGCACGACCATCAGAAATATTGTCAACTGAAGAAATAATTTTGGCCATTAAGGCAGGATTGCGGAAAGAGTTGGCCAAAACAATATTACCTATCTTGATTTTCTTAGTTTCAGCTGCGATAGCACTCATAAGAACCACGGCCTCAAAATAGGGTTCTTGCCATAAAGGACCAAAGCCAATTAAGTGGTCATCAACGTGAACAGAGTCAAAGCCGTATTCTTCTGCCAAAAGAGCAAGATGTCTAATCTCTGAATAGGAAAGAAAGCTATACCCTGGAAAAGTCTCTCGAAATTTTGTCCTTATATAAAGTCCGTATTTCATAAAACAAAATACGGATATTTCCTTAAAAACTTTCTAAGTGCTACATGCTGTCTTAATTTTACAAAACGATCTTAGCCATTCTCTGGTTGATGGACATTATCGAGATCATAAAGTCAAGACGAATGGATGACGACAGGTCCTCTTTCAAAAGTGCCAAAGATCTTATGCGCGCACCAGCTAGCAAACAAATAACTGCACGAAGTCACGCTTAACTTGAAGTTTTAACTGTCACTGTTGGGTTTGAGTTTCAAGAAGGAAGGAAGTTCAACCTATAAATAGAGGGGGTATAGTTTTTTCCAAGCGCCAGCACTTCTCAACAGCAAAAGAAACGAAACCAACACACCAGCCCTTTACATGTGAGTAGACCTTTCCAGAATTCTTTTAAAATAATACAACAGAATAAGATAATGGAGAAAGTCAGACCAGTGAAGATGAAATAGGAAAAGAACTCTTTCCGAAACTTTATTGAGAGGTAAAGGAGTATCCATGACTAGTAATAGTGAACATCGACCTGGTCAGTCAGTTCCAGTTTTTACAGCGTTCATTCCATTCAGCGTTCTTCTGATCTACAACTTTTATCATATTATGCCTTTAAGCTGGGTTTCTCTTGTTACCTTGCTTGAGTCAATTTCCCTGTTCTCGATATGTGTAAACATCGCGGCGAATGACCTCTTGTGGTGTATGTTTGGAATTTGGACTTTTATTACCGTCTGCAGACCAGTCTACTTCAATGTTCTTAAGGCACAGCGTGTGGTGCATGTTAAGAAAAACTGCGGCACAATCGCTTTCAAGAAACTTTTTAAGATGTGTTCAGACGCTGTTTTCTCAGATTACCGAATCGCTCTAACAGCAGCAATTCCCTTAGTGATACAGGTGCTTGCTGGAGGTTCCGTAATTTACAAAGTTTCTGGAGGTGACTGGATAATGCGCACTCTAGCAGGATTCGGAATAGGCGCCACAGCTTTCAAAGCCTACAAAACGGCTGTGACCTACTACGGATATGGCAATTTAGCCTCATACTTCCATCTAGACAGACTTCGCATTCCTGAAGTCGAACGTAAAACAGGCTCCTTAGAGTTCACTCTTTTTAGTCTCGTAGTTGTTGCCGCAATATGGGAAGTCTTTGAAGCAATCGTTTGTCTAGTGGCACCGAACAACTTGTTTAGGGTAGCGATGGAACCGTTTGGGAATATTATTGGCGACATAGTTTCCGCAATCATAGGTGGAACGGCCGCGTGGTACCTCATCAAATACAAGCTCAAATGGTTCTAAGAAACAGAAAACTGAAAACTTCTAAGCAAATTTGTAATTTCATTTATTTGCTGTGGAAGAATCAAAAAGTTGATAACGGAAAAAACGGTAAATATGGAGACGAAACGCCTAGGCAATGGCTAGAAGAGTTCAAAAAAGAAGCATGATTAATCTTCTTTGGCTATCTGACTTAGCTTGGTTCAAAGGCTTCAATGCAACGCAAACAAGCAAGCTAACAGGCTTCGCCGAAACTGTAACATGAGACATCCTAACTATAAATAACGCTTGGAGAATATTCACACAAAATGTACTGCAGAACTTTAGCCGTTAAGAAACCTATTCTCCTTGCAACTTCACTCTTTACTGCAGTATTGCAGAAACTTCTAGGTAGAAAGGAGGCAATGTAGTGGAAGTCGATAGTTTCGTTGTGCCTTTGGCTGTGTTTCTATACATAATTTTTCCAGTGACGATCGCCCATGAGTTAGGACATTACCTTGTAGCGTGTTATTACGGGTATAAACCTAAATTACTTTTGTTCTCTCGGAAAATCTCAAACATGGGAATATTAGGCACTGTCGACATGAATATTACCAACATGAAAAATTATTCCAAGCGAAGAGCAATTTGCATTTCTATCGCAGGGCTTTTAGAATTGATATTGGTTATTCCATTGTTCTTTGTAAATTGGTACTTTGCACTGCCTTTTGTTTGCTTTACCGTTTGCTACAATGCTTATGAAGTTTACGATGGAATCAAACAATTCACTCGTATTACAGAAATATTGTGGTTTGTTGAAACTTGACACACATTTGCTTCAAAAAACGCATTGCAAAGTTGGATCTTGAGAAAACGACTTGGAAAGTCGCATGACGCAAGCTGAACAGAAACCAGTCAACATAAAAAAGTTACGCGAAGAACTCAAAAAGGAAACCCAAATTTCTCCTTCTTTCACTTTTCAGAAGTCAACTTTTTGCATCAGCTACTAGACACAGGTACGCCAAAATGTCTATCCTGAAGGGAGGAAGGAGGAGGAAGAATGTAGGTCTAAATCGAAGAGAATAAGGGAATCTAAGAAAATATCTTTGCTTCTCCACTCCTCCAGTCGAACGATTATAGCGCACTTTTTTTTTTAAGACTTTCGGTAATTAAGGAAAACCTCATAACACAACAAATGGAAAAATAGAAAAAAGAAAGGAACTATTTGCTATACCTTTGTGAAAAAGAGCTTTTGCAAATAACAGTAGACAGTAATCGGATTTCCACATTTAGGATTATTGCAATCACATACCTTCTCTATAATGCCGCCGTTGACATCACGCTTGTCAGGCTTTTTCGTTGTGCAGTCTGGATGCAGTCTGTCTGGAACCTCAACTTCAAATGGCCAGCCACATTTTGGGCAACGAAGAATCCTTGTCTTTTTGAAAGACATACAAGAGACTATTCTGCAATCTAGTTTTATAAAATTTGCACATTCCCGACACAGATAGACCTTCCAATATGCTGCAAGGGTTCTTCTCTCAAACTCCCTAACCAAGAGTTCAACGTATATAAGGAAGATGGTAGTCTCCACAGAAAGCCAAAATAGAATAATCATTGAGGATAACAAAGTAGAAGTAAAAAAATCGTTAGGGTTTTGATGCAACTTTTTCTTAGGAGACGTAGGAAAGGTCTTTTGCTCTGTTCTCTCCAATATCCTTCATGGCGTTATATTGAGCTTCCAGAAGTATCGTTAGCGTATCAATGTTTTTCCTGATGTCTTCAATATCTTTGGTCTTTTCTAATATTCCAGATCTCGCAAGTTGCTCGTTGATGTTGTCTATTGAAATCTTGAGTATCTTTACTTTAAAGGCAAATATTTGAAGGATATACAGAAGGCTCAACTGAGAAGATAACCTTTCTAAACGGTCGTATTCAAGCTTTCTCCCCAACAGGGCTTTAACTTTCTGTGATTCTGAAGATTCTTTCGATTGCAGCACTTTCTCACAAGTTTCTATTTGCTTTGAGGCAAAGTGTTTACTTTCATCAAAAACTCTTTGCGCCTTCTTTGTAGTTTTCTCCAGCATTTCCAAGATTTCATCCAACTCTTGACTACTCCTTCTTTTCTTCTCTTTTGAATCATTCGGAACGAAATTTTATCCACTATAAAGGACTTATTCTATGCTTTTGAAACTTTTCTAAACAATCATGACAAAAAACAAAAGACGAGGGCTCGACCAACACGGCAGCCATACGGTCAGCAACTGAGAACTTTCATCAGTGGCCGCTAAAGGCGCGCGCTCACGTCAACTATGTTGTTTCCTTCCTCCATGCAAGATAGCATCATCTGTTCGTGATCCCAGATTGAGTGTATTCATCGTACACAGGAGTACCCAAATAAGTCTTATATTCAGCATACTTGGATGCCTCCAGTTCTTCTTCGTGGAATTTGGCAATCTTCTCAATAGCTTCCATGCTAGGCCATTCCTCAACTCCAATAAATTGCCACTCTTCGTTTGACCAACTGCAGTCAATCATGAAATGTAGTTTGTAACCGAGTTCTTCCATTTTCTCGCGATCCTTACGCATGAACTCTTGCTGTTCCTCTTCAGACAGCTTATAATATGCTGGCTTGATTTTGGCGAACATCACTCTGATGATACGTTTTTTCTCAGCCATCTTATCACCTCCTCCACTATTACTTCAAAAGCAAAATTTGTGATTGAACATATACGCGCACGCTACTTACTCGATAGGCATGTGAATTGCTGAAATGTTGGCTAAGGCAGTTACTTGACATCTTCTGGAAAGAGTTTCTTTCCTTTTTCTGTATATTCGATAGCGTCTATTTGTTTGAGCATATCCACGTTGTCAGTGACGCTCCAGTACTCTGCAAGTTTGCCATTAACTATGCGATAGATGTCAACATCCTTAGCCGTTATCTTCTTGCCAGTAGGGGTTAACCCAAAAAATTCGCCTTTATGGGTCCCCGTATAAGCAAGACGAACCCACACCTTATCCCCTTCAGCAATGATATCTTCAATAGTTTCATGCCAATCGGGGAAGGCTTTGAGACCCATGTTAAATAATTGTTTGAGACCGTCTCGGTCGACTTTATTGGTGTGGTCAACATAATCTGGTGCCACAAAATCGTCTATTAAATCCAAGTTTCGATTATTATAGGATTCAATAAACCTACGAACAATCGCCTTATTCTCTTCTAATGACATTTAACACCACCTCTCCTTTATTCTATTTTTTAACTTTTAACAGTTGTCTTCGTGTGAGCATTTATTTCTCCAAAATGCTTTTTGAACTTCTCTAATGATTTCAGTAGGCTTAGTTATCCAAAACCGTATAATTTCCTTAATCTTTTACTCTCTGAATGCTTCATTTCTAAGGCTTCTTTAACATTCTTTTCATAAGTTTTAATTCGAAATTCACATGTTTGATGTTGATGCAATTTATACTTATTATTAGTAGATACATTATTATCGTGCGTTAAGACGTCTATCATCTAGCTTGTAGGGTTAATCATCTCAAAATCACTTGTTCAAAAAGATAGTGTGTGTTGGAAACGCCATTTCTATGCCTTCTTCTTCGAAAGCTTCCTTTATGGCGAAGTTGATTTCCTGCTGCGTATTCATATACTTTCGATAGTCCGCAACTTTCATGTAGTACACAACCACGAATTTCAGGCTAAAATCTCCAAACTCTGTAAAATGTGCACTTTCAAATTCAGTTAATTCCATCTTCTTGATGATCTCGGATATTATCTCAGGAATTTTTCTGAGTTTAGCGAGCGGCGTATCATAGGTCACGCCAATAGTGAACATGATCCTTCTCTTCTTTAGCTTCCTGAAATTTCTCACACTTGCTGTTGTGAGTTCCTTGTTGGATATAACCAGTTCTTCTCCTTGCAACAGCTGCACTCTTGTAGATTTTATTCCTATCTTTGTGACGGTTCCACTATAGTTACCTACAACGATGAAATCGCCAATTTCGAATGGCCTGTCAAAATAGATTGAGAAGGCGCTGAAGATATCGCTCAGAATATTCTGCAATGCCAGAGCAATAGCTATGCCGCCAACGCCGAGGCCAACTACTACGCCAGAAAGATCTATTCTAAAAACAACTAAAATGGCTAAGAAAGCAAAGACATAGACAACTATCTGGATAAGCTTCTTAAGAATAAAGAGGAGATGGTTGCTTACCCTCTTTCCCTGCTTAGCGCTTTTCTGTGCATACCAGCTTGTAAGCACGCTTGTGACTCTTGTTATGGCAAACGTAACCAGCAAAATTTCAGAGATGACAAATATTGCTGACAATTGCTCTGAATAAGGCTCCGTGAAAGTGAGGGAGTCTAAGGCATAGTACGCCCCAACAAGAATGGCAAGCAAAACCACCGGTGCCTTAACATTACGCAGTATCTCATCGTCTAACGTCGTTTTTGTCTTTTTTGCCCATTTGGAAAAATACCTTTCAAAAATTTGGTATCCTACCCAGCCAACTATGACAGTGAGTGAGAAGATAATGATTGAAGCGGCAATTTCGCTGGCTAATTGGTTCAGATTGAAGTATTCACGTATTATCTCTGACAGATTCACAATGATCAACCTCTCGCTACACGACTTTTCTTACAACACTCACCAAGCTGAATTTTGGGCATCCTCCACTTCTACCAATCATGATATGGACGCCATTGGCGGTAGCTGAATTTTCTCCATAATAAAGAGTTTGATACTTAAAAAGCGATCGCAATTACATTTATAGTGCTTTGAAGTCTTTTGCCAAAGTCAGTCCGCCTGCTTAAATAAACATATTTCACGAATACGCGCGCAAATATTAGATGATGTTGAATTGATGGGAAATGTTACCAAAAGGCTCTCAATCCCCAAAATCTCTAAAAATTCCAGAAACTGTAAATTTCAATAGAAATCTATGTTGAAAGCGTTTCGAAACTTTTGATTTTGAGAGGTTCTTTTTTTAGAAACGGAAACGCTTGTTTTAAGCTTATTTTCAATAGGAGGAAATCGTGACGTAGAAGGTTTCTAAACCATTTAGAAACGGTTTCTAAACCTTAAAAAACCCATGAATTTGTAAGAAAGTTTTGTACAATGTCTGAAACGGAGCGAGATAGCATTGGAAAACAACTTCAGAAACAACGCAATCTCTCAAAGGAATCCTGTGCACACAATTCAAAACGCAAAAGCAGAAATTCCAAGCCGACTGGAATCAGGTTCGATTCTGAAGTTCAAACAGCTCTAGAGAAATTCGCACGCTTCTCGATACGTTTCTATGGCCTCATTGACGGTTACTCTATTTTGTAGTCGGAAGGGACTCCCCATTGCTCAATCTTATCTTTCTTAGCCTTTAATGTCTGGAAATGCACCCATATCCTTGATTGATCAAGCCTTGAATCTTGAGCGAATAGCTTCCTATCGCCATAGCGGACTGCCTCAAGTACAAGTGGCATTTCACTACGGAAGATAGACTCCCGCCAAGCAGCTCTGCCGAAGATAAAACCTCCACTGATATGGCAATACACATGGATTGAAAGACCGTTTTGGTCTTCTTTCCACTCAGCAAGCACTTCGTCTCGCATTAGACGTGTGTAAAGTCCTGAAATCTGCTTGTAGTCGTAATCTGGACCTATTGATAAAAACAAATCTCCTGTAGCATCTGAGTGGGTGAGGGTGTAACGACGCGGCAGGCTTAGAGCTTCAGGTGAAATGCCCGATAGGAAGCGAATGTGCAGTTTCTCAGGATTAAGACGACTCAATTCAATCAACTATCTCACTAGTGCGACAAGAGCATATGCCAAATTCTAATAATAAAACGATTCCTTCGGTGGAAATAGAATGTTAGATCGCTCTACTCTCACAGTCAATGGCGAAGCGCGCGTGTGTTTAACCCAAGTTTAGCTGGAATTACTAAAAATGTTAAATAACAAAAACTTCTTAGTAAGCCCCGATCAATATGCAGATGGAAGAAATATTCGAACATATTGACAAGAATTTTGACTTTTCTTTGGAAGAGTTTCGATCGTTCATTAGGCAACCAAGTATTTCTGCTGAAAACATTGGAATCAAAGAAACTTGTGACTTTTTGCTAAAATGCCTGTCGAATATCGGGATAAATGCTGATTTATATTCAATAGAGAAGGGAAATCCGCTAATCTTGGGTAAATTGGAATTTGAGGGTAACACTAGAACATTACTTGTTTACTCTCATTACGATGTTCAACCAGTAGATCCAGAAAAATGGACTGTAACGCCCTTCGGTGCCGAAATGATAGATGGAAAGATTTATGGTCGAGGCACTTGTGACTGTAAAGGAAATGTTTTTGCCTTCATAAAATCACTTGAAGCCTTTCTAAAAACTACTGGTAGAACTCCAGTTAACATCAAGTTTATTATAGATGGTGAAGAAGAGATCGGCGATCCCAACTTGCCAGAAGTTATAAAAAGAAATCGGGAAAGGCTTAGGGCTGATGCCACCCTTTTTGTTGATACACATCAAGATTTTGATGATAGAGTTATGGTGGGTTTAGGCTTCAAAGGCCTACTTTACATTGAAATACGTGCAAAAGGCCCAAAGACCGACCTCCATTCAATGCATTCAGCATATGTTTCGAGCCCGACATGGAAACTAATCAACGCGCTAAACACCATGAAGATGGATGACATGGTACTCATTGACGGTTTCTACGAAGACATAGGGAGAATTTCTCCTGAGGAAGAAGATGTCCTGTCTCGAATCGATTTTGACGAAGAAGACTTCCGCAAGAGAACCGGAATTGAGAAATTCATAGAAGCCGCTGAAGGGAAGCAATTACTGCGAAAAATGTATTTTGGTCCCACCTGCAACATATGTGGCCTTAAGAGTGGCTATCTTGGTGATGGGATTAAAACTCTGCTTCCATCTGAAGCTTCAGTCAAAATTGACTTCAGACTAGTTGGTAACCAAGATCCGAACAAAATCTTCGATGAGGTCAAGAAACACCTAAGAGAGAAAGGTTTCTCTGATCTTGAAATATTAAAGATTGCAGCAGAGGAGCCTTCGAGAATCTCTCCAACAGAAAGTTTAGTAACGTCCACTGCGCGGGCCATCAAGCAGGTATTCGATAAAGAGGCTGTCATATGCTGGTCCGCAGGAACTGCACCAGCTGCATTATTCAACAAGATTTTGGCCGCGCCGATGGTTTATACCGGAGTCGGCTACCTATATCTTGCACATGGGCCTGATGAATACATAACCGTCGACCAATTTCGATATGGAATAAAGCTGATTGCGACAATTATACATGAATTTTCGAAAACGTAGCGCGCGCCGCGTTAAGTGGACATAGTCGGGGGTTCAATACCCTCTCCATCCGCCTTAAGGAAATTTTCTTTTACTACTACTCTGACACACACTTTTTTGATTCTTCATTTTTAACAAGAAAAGGAGAGCCTTCTTAAAAATGACATGAAGTTACCAAATGACTTTACGCGCTATAAACTTGAGCTTAGACCCAGTCTGGCACCTCGATTGTTTGTGGTTGGGCTTGTTCTTGAACTGAGGATATTTCAAAGGCATAGATTGGGACAGTCTGGTTGTACCTATATCTCAGGTAGATTCGCGCCCAATCGTATGGGGGTATCGTCACGTGCCATGTGACATACATTTCCAAATCTTTAGAGAGGAAAATATAGTGCATTACGACCAGGATTTTCGGATTTACTATTGTACCTGTCCACGTAGTTTCGTTTGTTATGCCTAGCTCTGGATAATTTGTTGAAAGCCATTGAGTGAATTTGTCTCGTATACTGGCGGCTTCTGGCTCCAATGTGTTTTCTCCTTCTATTACTTCGACGGTTATTGTTTCTGTCTGCTGCAGTCCTTCCCTTTCTCCTTGTAGAGTAATTGTTACGTTTTTACCTATGTTGGCTTGGGTGGGCACTACTGAAAGTTCAGCGACTTGATCTTCAGTTATTGATTGAGGGAATACCGCAACCTCGCATTCCGGCGATGTGACTGATATGTTGACAGGTTTTGGTCCAGTGCTAGTTTGGTTCTCTTTGATAGTTACCAGAAACAGGCATTTCTGTCCGGGAATTGAATAGAAGATGTCGCCGAAGGAAGCTGGCCTGTTGATTACGTTTAGAGAAAAGGGCGCAGCTTCAGTGTTGGTAGGCATTAGAAAGTGTGCTGAAAGGGCAATTGTAGCGGTTATGATGATAACAATTATGGCCGTTTGTGTTTTCGTTACAGCTGAGTTATTACAGAAATTCTTCATAAAGTGAATTCTCCGTACAGTCACAGAATTTTGTTTGTACGATAAAAAACTATGTTATAGAACATACTGTTCCATAAATTGGACACATCATCAGTAGCGCGCTAAAAACCTCACAAAATAGAACAAAACCAAAATACAACAACCCAATGATACAAAATTACTAAGCCCTAAGGCGGGTTACGTCCAACACGCTAGCCTTTTTCGTTTGGGAAAATCCAGCTGTAGCCCTAGTTCATGCGCTCAAGACTCTGCTTTGTTAAGTAATTCTCAGCACAGCAACGTAATCAGCAACTAAAGCGGAATGTGCAGTTCAATTGTGGCTTGAGCCTCTATGTAAGAAGGCTACAGTCCTTTCCAAGCACCATACCCATCTAGCTTATCACAAAACAAGCACAGGTTCAACCTATATATAGAGGGGGTATAACCTGCACCGAGCGCCAGAGAACACGCTAAATTCAGTTCTTTTCGCGGGCAGGTTGTTTCCCACGTAACCTAACACTCAACTTCACTGTAGAGCATTGCGCTCCTCTAGGTCAAGCTCTCTCTGGCGTGGGATAATTTGCGCCCGCGCCCACCGTGTCCCATGTTTGGGTAAACCCGTCATTACTCTTCCAATATTGGCTGTTTTTTGGGTGTTTTTAGTTTTTGATGTGGTGTTGCTTGTTGTCTTACCCTGTGTTTTTTGGTTTGTCATTGGTTTTCTGCCTCTTTGTCGAATGGGCAATTGTCTATGTCTTCGTCTTTGTCTGGGTTGCATTTGTGGTTAAGGTATAGTTTGCAAGTGTTGCAGTCTTTCACGGAAATGGGAATTATGCCGAATGCTTCGAGTGTTCCGTATAAGGGAGTTATTATTGCGTCACCGTTTTCTAAGGGTGTTTCTATTCCTATGAATTTTGGTTTATGTGTTTCTTTGTCGAATCTTATGATTCGTGTTTTTGGTTTGTTTTTGTCGATTTCCATTTTTTGTTTCCCCTTTTCATGGGTTATGCAAGAACTCTCATGGCTAGCTATAAATGTTATTCTTAATTTGTTCTACGTTTTTACATTTTGTTGGTCTATATGTACAAGGGTTGTTCTGTTGTACATATCTACGATTTTGGTGCGTAGATTATAGATAGTTTTTTCTTGATTGTATTTCTTGTTTGGGTTCGTGCTGTTTTGTTGGTAGCGCGTAAAAAGAGATTGTTTCATAAGTTTGTTTCGAGGTTGAGTGGGTGTTTTCAATGTTCGCTTTTGCAGTTTAATCGAGTTTGAATTTAACGTTTTTCGGTTATAGGTACTTTTTTTGGGATGAATAGAAAGCATTTAGGTCAGTTTTCATACAGTCGACATATTTCTTTATGTTGGTTGTATGTTGTCTTTTTTTGAGGTGTATCGATTGAGAGGGAATTTTTCGGGTATGATAAAAGTCTTTTTTGGTAGCTTATTATTTCGCGTGCGTGTATGTGCTTTTTCATGCGTGCGTGTGCTACTGCTATCTATTAGAATAATATCATGGCATTCATTTGCTGGAGGGGTATCTGGGGAACTCGGCACGGTTCCCCCTTACTATGCGTCGTCGTCGTTTGTTGCGTTGTCTTGTGGTGTGTCGGCTTTGCGTACCGATTAGGTGTCGTCGGTGGTTCAGCGGAACGTCATGAGTATCTAGTTTTTTGCGATTTGAAAAGCTTTATATATTTTCTTCTCGCCTATTTGAGTAACCACATCAGTGGGAGGTTATGACCGTAATCCTCGGTTCGGAGAATGTAGCCGTTGCGGGTTTTGATGATTTGGTTAGTGTAGCTTCATTGTTTTTGTATCGGTGTGTTCGTGAGTTTGAGCCTTTGCTTTGTGTTTGTGACTATGGTTTGTGTTGTTGTGGTTTTGATGCAAGCACAGAGCAGAGGTGTGCTATTGGTTGAAGCGTGTTTCTGTTTCTGATTTAGAGTCTTCTAAGGTTGAAGTTGATGTTTATACTTATTGCATTGCCTGTAACGTAGAGTTAAACTCTGATAACCGTTCTTCCGTGAAAAACGTTTGTCGTGAGTGTCTTCACAGCTTGGAGTTTTAAGCTATGGCGGTCAAATATTGTTGTTGGGATGGTCGTCGTTGCTGGCATGATTCGTGTGATTTTATTACTCGACGCGGTGACGTTTTGGTTTGTTCTCGACATGGGAATCCTTCTGGTAAGTTTTCTTTTCGTATTCCTAAGGTGGTGCCTAAATGAGTTTTGGTTTTGAAATTTCTTTGTTTGTTTCGTTTTTGTTGGATAGTTTAGTTGTCTCTTTGTCTGTGTTTGATTGTGTTTTGGGTGGTTTTATGCTTGGATGCAGACAAGGAGACGGTTTTTAATGGGCAAGAAGAAACGCTGTGGAGATTGTGAACGTAAGGAAGTTGAAAAAGAAGCAGATCATTTAATGGATTCTTGGTTATGTATTTTCTTTGATGATGTATTTTGTCCATTTTCGAAGGTTCCGAAAGAGAAGAGGAGTAGTTCGGTATGTTTGGGCTGTAGCCGTTATGAGAAGTTTCATCATGAGATGGATGAGGAAGAGGTTGAGTTTTGGCGGTTTGAGGAGGCGGTTCGGAAAGACCCTGATGCTTATTTGCGTGGGGAGTTGGGATAGATGAGTGAATTATTTTTTGAGGTTCAAGATAGGTCTTTTGCTGACCGTTTGCGTTTGAATTATGCTCTTTTGAATAATAAGTATTGGTATTTGCCTGTTGATGATAGGGGGCATGAGGATTTTATGCCTGTTGGTCGTGGTGTGCAGAGTTCGGAGTTTTGTAGTCGCTGGGTTGGATCTCATGTTTGCAAGGATGTTGAGAGTCATAAAGGTGTTGTTATTGATGGTGTTGATTGTACGGACAAAGTGGTTGTTGTGCATAAGCATATGTGGTGTAAGAAAAGTACTTGTCCCGTATGTTTTAATCGTGGTTGGTCTGTTGAGGGTGCTCGTAGTGTAGATAGTAGGCTTAGTGAGGCGGAAAGGGTTGGTTTGGGTAAGGTTGAGCATATTACGGTTTCTGCGCCTGTGGGTGATAGGGATTTGCCTGTGCCTATTTTGAAGAAGCGGTGTCGTAGTGCTTTGGTTGACCGTGGCGTTATTGATTGTTGTATGATCTTCTACGGATACCGCATGGATAAGGAACGTACTTGTTTAGAGTGGAGTCCGCACTACCACGTATTAGGTTTCATTAAGGGTGATAGTTTTGACCGTTGTCGTGGTTGTATTCATACTCGTGATGATTGTGCTTCTTGTGATGGTTTTAAGGGTAGAGAAGTTCGTGGGTTTGCGAAGGATGGTTATTTGGTTAAGGTTCATGCTGAACGTGAAAGTGTTTTCGGTAGTGCTCATTATCAGTTGAACCATGCTACTGTTAAAGTTGGTATTAGGCGGTTTCATGTTGTTTCGTGGTTTGGTAAGCTGAGTTCTCGGGGTGGTTTGAAGGTTGAGAGGGAAAAGGCTGTTATCTCGTGTCCTGCGTGCGGTGGCGAAATGAGTAGGTCTGTTTATGTTGGTTGTCGTTTTATTGTTAAAGATGTTGGTTCTCCTGATTATGTTTCTTGGTTTGTTGATGATGAGTTTGGTAGGAGTGGATAGTGGTAGCTATGTCTGAATCTAAAGTTTTTCATGTTTGTTCCAAGCATGGTGCTTGTTTGTTTAGATATGTTGTTGATGAGCATGAGTTTAGTGTGCATTTAACTCATGATGGTGTGCTTGTTTTGGAGGTTAGGTTTTTAATTTTTGGCGGTTACCTACGGGTTTTTGGTTATGGTGTTCGTGTTCCTAAGAAATTGTTGAAGTTTGATTTGGTTGCGAATAAGCGTAGCGAAGCGTAGCGTAATGAGCCGAATGGCATTGATTAATGCTTGAATGATAAAAAGTCTGCTTTTAGGAGTTATTTGGCAGTTATCATAGGGATATCTGATATTGCTTTTCAGGGAAGCAGGGTAGTGAATTAGCTACTTTATATTGTGTTTGTCTAAGGCTTGAGCTATTTGCTTTAGTATTTTCGCATAATTTGCGTTTCTCTCTTCGTCGCTCAAACTCTTGTCGTTTTCTGTTTTCGAGATTTGTTTCCAATAAACTTTTAATTCGTCTACTACTTCAGATGCCTTTATATCCATTTTCCTTTCTCCATAATCATGTAGATTCTTTGTTATGCATTCTTCTCTTGACGGGCTGGATGTCTCCCATGTAACCTAACGCTTAGCTTCACAGTGAAGCGGTGCGCTTTTCTAAGCTAAGTTCTCTCAGCATGGGATTTTTGCCCGTGTCTCACTTGTTCCATGATTGGGTAAAACTCAAGGGTCATAGGTGCAAGTTTTGTGGTTCTTGCTTCTCTGTTGAGTCCGTCGTCATGGGTTTTTCAGTGAGACAGTAGATAATAAAGAAAAAGGGGTTTATTTGCGTTTTCGGAATAGTTTTGTTCCGTCTATTTCTGTCACGTATTCAAATCCGTTTTCTATTAGTTTGGTGGCTTCGTTTACGTTGGTTGCGCCTTTAACTTCAAATTCATCACTGTCTATGTTTAGTAGATGTGTGTAGATCATTGTGTTCTCGATTTGTCTGTGTCCTAATTGTTCTTTGACTATTAGGATGTTGTTTGTTTTTCTGAATAGGTTTGTAGCGAACCAATGGCGTAAGTCGTATAATCTGATAGTTTTTAGTGTTGGGTCATGTAGTTTGTCTGCTAAAGTGTTGCGTGTTATTCTAAACATTTTGCTGTAGGTTCTTGCGGTTATTTTGAATAGTTTATCGTTGGGTTGCAGATTGTATTTTGTTACGTGTTCCTTTAGCATGGCTGTGAGTGTGTTAGAGATTTTTAATGTTCTTGATTTTCCGTGTTTTGCGGTTGTTGGATAAATTAGCTTTTGGTCTAAGTCTATGTCTTTTAGTGTTAGATTGGCTAATTCGATTGGTCTGAGTCCTGTTTCCATGCTTAGCTGTAGTTTAAGAGACATCTTTTTTCCTGCGTGTGCGATTAGCATTTCTATTTTTTCTTTGGTTGGTACTTTGATGTGTTTTTCATCGGGTCTGTATTTTGGCATTTCAAAAGGAATGTTGTTATATTCACAGTATTTGTTGTATGCGAGGCATAGGTTCTTTTTGTATCCGTTTGAGCATTGGTGGTGTGCGATAAAGTTTTTTACTTGGTTTGGTTGGTTTAGGTCTGTGTTTTGCGCTAAGATTTTTAATGCTTTTGCTGTTGATTCAACAGTTGCAGAGCTGTATGCGTTGTTTTCCATTTGTATTAATAAATTTAGGGTGGTGTTCGCTGTGGGAATGGGTTGTTTGGGTAAACCCGCCATCACGAGCGTGGCAAGCGTTTTGGGCTTGCGGTCTTCCGTTGGGTCCGTCGGCATGGATTTGTCGGTGGGATTAGAAGCTCATTCTAGTCATCGCCAATTGATGAAGTAGTTTTCTGAAAAATTAAACGTTACTATTGAGGCGTGTGACTGTGCGTTGACAGAGTATAGCCTCTCCCGCATATACATTGAACTTCTGCTTCAAATCAGCCTAGGGAACAGCAAGGGTTCCGCTTTTGCTCTTTTGTTTTTTGCGAAAAGATTAATTGCCTTTGCCTTAGCACGCTTCGTTCCTTGATTTCGATATTTCGGTTCACGAAATATTCCCACATTTACAATTGGGTTTATATTTGATGTTCATTGTTTTGTTCGTTGGTGCTCAGAAATGCGGAGACGGCTTTCAAGCGAAGATTTCATTGCGTGCGTTGAAGCATTATGGGAAGAAGGACCTGTGGTTAAGTACCAAAATCCAGATGCGTGGATGTTTGCCTAGCGCCTCCAATCAAAACTACGTTTTAGAGTTGTCTAGCTTATAGTGAATTATAGTTAATACCCATGTTTACCAGAGCTATTCCTCAATCTGTCTTTGGCGTTTTACCCCAATGAAAAGAAGCAGTACATTCCCAAATGCTACACATGTTAAAAGTACAAAATAGTTTCAGCCGAATTTCCCACTAATCCTTTTCCATTTCTTGAATTGCTCTGTTTTGATAGTATATCACAATCATGAATTCTCAGTAAATTTCCATTTTTTCTCCTGAAAACCCTTTTTGGGAACACAACACTGCATGCACATAGAGTAGTTTTACATATCTTTTTGCTATAGATATTTTATGGGTAGAAAGGTCATGAATGGCGACCTTCTCTTCCGTATCCTATTCCTAACTCTCTTCTTCCCAGGAATGACCCTCAGGGCTTACTACGCACGTAAGGTGCGAGCGACACGTAAGCGACGTTCCATCAAGAAACACACAAAGAGAAATAATGCGCACTCGCACAAACTCCTATTCTACGACGGCCTTCCGCATCAAGTCTTTTATTGCTGGGCTCACTGTAGACAAATTACCACAAAACCCCGTTATTGTGAATAATTGATGCTCAGCCACATATGGCTTCATTGAGCTCGTTTAGGTGCTTGAATAGTAGATTGCACATGCGACGAAACAACCGCAAGGTAAAAAGGATTGATGGAACAATATCTTGCAAGGTGATACCGTGAAAATCAATCCAATCATTCAAACCATGCTAGAACATAAATCAATACGAAAATACACAGATAAAACACCATCAGACGAGGTAATAGAAACAATCGTCAGAGCAGGCCAACAAGCGCCTTTTGCTTCCCAATACTACAGTGTGTTGCTGTCACGAAACAGAAAACGCAACCCGTGGAACGCCCCGCTACTGTTCACAATTTGTGTTGATTCTTACAAGTTCGAACTCATAATGGCTAGAAGAAATTGGAAGCGCGCCACCAGCGATCTTGCACTATTATTCTACGGAATTCAAGACGCAGCCTTAATGGCGGAAAACATGGTCGTTGCTGGAAGAAGCCTTGAACTTGGAAGCTGCTTCCTCGGAAGTGCAATGTTCAGAGCTGATAAAATCGCAGAAGAATACAACCTACCTCAAAGAGTGTTTCCATTGGTACAGTTGGCCATGGGCTATCCAGCTGAAGACCCACCACCACGACCACGATACCCTATGGAATTCACTTTATTCGAAGACAAATACCCCCAGATAGATCAAGATATGATTTCAAACGCCATGAAACAAATGGATGAAGGCTATCTCGCGCAAGATTACTACCGCAAATTGAAGGCAAAAATACCATTAGAAGACGCCCAAAAAGAAACATTCACCTATGATAATTATAGCTGGACTGAACACATCTGCAGAAAATGGGGACAATGGCACAAAGAACCGAAAGAACTGCTTGAACAACTTGAGAAGCGAGGCTTCCATATCACTAGAAAATGTACTCAATAGGCTTAGCTGGAATTTATAAAGAGGAGGTTACGCGCCAGTCATTGCATATTCTTCCATCGTGATTTCTATGGAATACTGACGGCAATAGCTGTTCCATTATGCATAATAGGCGCATACGTCAGTTTAGGTAAAAATATGAACGCACTATTATCGCTTGAGTTTTAACTTAAGTATGTCTCCCATGTTTATTTCGAAGGCTGCTGTGGGATTCTCGAGTTTCCATGCTTCCAGAACTTTGGGGTTGATTTCGCCTATTATTCCAACGTTTGTTCCTTCGACTATCGCTGTGCCCACGCGCCCATCTATGAAGCTTGTATGCTTCGTTTCCTTAATCTCCCAGTCTAAGCCCAAGTTCATGAAGAAAGCGTCCAGGGCCGATTTGATTTCTGTGAAACTAGCATTTGCGTCGGAAACGGCCGCGGCAAGCCACTCTTCATCCCTCGTTCTAGTTTCCTGTTTCTCGTCCAACAACGTGACTTTGCCTAACTCGAAAATTTTCTGGGGAAACTCAACCGACTGATTATTACTTAGGAACTCCATGAGGCTTGGCAAGACCCAGTTTCTCAGGCATGTAAACGTTTGCACCTTTGGGTTTGCTACTTCAATTACACGCTCTTTTTTGCAGTTCATTTTTGTGAAGAGATTTTCAGTGTTCGTCATGGTGTACGCCAAGACTTCTTGGAACCCCAACCCAATCATCAACTCCCTTGCAACATCCAGTAGGCGTTGTTCTGGTTTCACGCCTCCGCTGGTTGGCAGTTCGCGCCAAAGCGGCTCAATATTGTTGTAGCCATACGCTATTGCAACATCCTCGATAAGGTCAACTTGATGCATCACATCAATCCTGTAACATGGGACTTGAACAGTTAACTTGTTGTCTTCAACTTTTTCAACGTCAAAACCCGTTATGCTAAGCAACTTGCCAATTCTTGCAGATGTCAATTGCAAACCTAAAACCTTATTCGTGTATTCAATACTCAACTCCATTCGCTTTTCTCCGAAGTCAGGCGTGACCACCGTCAAATTTTCGTGTGGATAATGAACTGTCGCAGCGTACGCCTTGCCTCCCCTGTCAATCAAAGACAAAGTGACAAATTTCAAAGTGTTGAGCACAGTATCGTGAACCGTGCCCGTAACCTCAACAAGCACGTGTCTGGTTTGGTCTGTTACGCGTCCCAAATCGTTCGAGTTTATGATGGGTGGAAAAGAAAGAACCTTGCGTTCCGAATCCAGCAGTATCGGATAAACAGGATGCTTCTTAACAATATGCCCGTATTCTATGCCTTTAGGATGCTTTTCCAAAATCTCCGCCAAATTCAGTTCCTCCGCGAAGCCTAGCGGAACGAAACTGATCTCGGTTGGCTTCACAACCGCATAGCTAAGCGGCGAAGTTATCAAACTATAATCATAAATGCCGATGGACGTTTTCTGCCTATTCCGCCCATACGTCATGTCAAGCTTATCCTGCAAATGCATAAGCCCACGAATCATAGTATCAGTAAGCTTGACATCTTTGACAACGGAGCAACCTATGAAAGGCCGAATGCCCCTAAGCCGCGAATCCACATTGACATCCACTATTGGCTTGTCAACAACGTAATGCCTAAATCCTTTCTCGAGACCTAAGAAACCACGTAAAGCTCTGGCTAAACCTTCGATGTTCCACAGATCCGGTCGATTTGTATCCTTAATCTCAACGCTCAGCACGCCTTCCCTTTCATTGAAAAGCTTCACTTCGCCCTTAACAAAGGCTAAAACGTTGTCAAGCTTCTTCATGTCCTTGTGCATTTCCACTCCAAGCAGTTTCTCAAAGTCAGCATAATCCATGTCTATTGTCGGCATGTCTAAATCACCCGCTTCCTCCTAATCCAGTCTAAATCTTGCGTGAAAATGTAACGAATATCATCGATACCCGCCTTCATCATGAACAAGCGGTCCACGCCTAAACCCCAAGCGATAACGGGCACTTTGACTCCTAAGGGCAAGGTCACTTCTGGTCTGAAAATCCCCGAACCGCCAAATTCGATCCAACCATAACCTTTCTTGTACGCGCTAAGCTCAACACTCGGCTCAGTAAACGGGAAATAGTCAGGTTTAAACCGCACCTTGTCCGCCCCAGCGATTTCAATGGCAAACTTCTCCAACACGCCAAGCAAGTCCCGCAACGTCAGTTTCTCGTCAACCACAATGCCTTCAACCTGATTAAACTCCGAAAGATGCGTTTTATCTACAACTTCCGGCCTATAACAACGCGCAATGGAGAAGTACCTGCTCGGAATCTCCAAATCCTTGCTCAACAACGTTCTCGCGCTAAGGCATGTGCCGTGCCCTCGAAGAATCAAACGTTTGGCTTCCTTAACAGAGTACTTGTATCCCCATCCTGTTGAGTCAGTTTTCCACCCGTTCTCATGAGTCTCTTTTACATTCGCTAATGCTTTTCTGTGGTCGCCCAAATCGCCATAAATTGGAGCCTTGACCAAGTAGATGCCGAAAATTTCCCGAGCTGGATGATCCTGCGGCGTATAGAGCGCGTCAAAATTGAAAAAAGAAGTCTCAACACTTGTGCCAGTCATTTCCTTAAATCCTAACGTGACAAGCTTAGCTTTGACTTCTTCAAGAAAACTCAGGTAAGGATGTTTCTTGCCAGGCCAAGTCTTAGCCACCGGAGCCTCAATGTTGTATTTCTGAAGCTTCACTTTTCGCCACTTACCCGTGATAATAAGCTCTGGCGCAAGCTGTGTTACCTCCTCAATCGCCGGTCTCTCTTCTTTCACAGCAGTCTTTCCCGCGTCTGTCATTTCGAAGATTCTTTTTGCCCTGCTTTCGACCTCCAAGAGTTTCCTTCTTTTCAAAGTCGGAACCGCTTCTTGCAAATCCGCGCCTAATTGAGCGACAGTTGCCTGCTCTTTTTCAGAGAGAAACCGAAGCAGTTTTTCATCATTTCCTTCTTTCGGTTTTCCAAGCAATCGTAAAGTGCTCGTCTTTGAGTCTAATGCTGCCCACTTCTTTCTCTGAATCCATCCTAACGCTATCTGCACAAACTGCTTCTCCAAACCGGCCTTTTCAACTGTTTTTTCGAAACTTGCTTTTCCGCCTAATTCTGTCAATGCGTTAAGCAAGCGTTTTTCAGGCAAACCCTTTTCGGCGTGGGTTTTTCCCTCATTATTCAACTTCACTACTGTTTGCTTTTCCTCGTGTACTTTCACAAGCTCTTTCTCTTGCAAGGTCAAAGCTGCACGCATGATGGCAGCATGAGACAAGCCACTTTCCTTTATCAACTGTTCTGCAGGTGCTTTTCCACTCAACTTTTGCAAGGTCGAGAGTATTTTGCGTTCGTGTGCTCTAAGGTCTACCATGCTTTTTCCCTTCCCGAACGTGATAATCCAATTTCGCTATTGTAATTCTTGAATTCTTAATAAAAGCATGTTGATGCTCCGCTAACAATTGTTCAAAAGAAGCATGACCCTTTAAGGAAATTGGCGGGGCATCCCTTCACCGTTAGCAATCAAAAATGCAGAAATCATTAATAAACTATTCTGATGCACCACTACGAAGTTGTCAGCTTACACAAAAATTTAATATGGTTTCATTTGATTCTATAACGAACTAACACTTGCAGGCGGACTACCGTTTGGGTGATGAAGAGAAAAACGAAATGGTTGTTACACCTTGGGAAGTTAGGGGCAAAGTTAACTACGAACGTTTAATACGCGAGTTCGGCACTCAACCCCTAACCGAGGAGTTGCTGAAAAAAGTAGCCAAATATACGGGCAAGCTTCACCTTCAACTCCAGCGGCGAATATTCTTTTCCCACCGTGATCTGGATACTGTACTTGACCTTTGTGACAAAGGAACAAAATTTGTTTTATACACTGGCCGTGGACCCTCAGGTCCAGTTCACATAGGACATCTTGTCCCATGGATCTTCACACTGCATTTGCAAGAAAAATTCGACACCAGACTCTATTTCCAAATGACCGACGACGAAAAATTCCTCACAGAAGACGAACTGGAACTCAAGTATACAAAGAAATACGCTTACGAAAACGCCTTAGACCTAATCGCCTTGGGCTTCAAACCAGAAAGGACTTTCATAATTTACGACATCCAAGACATTGACTTTCTTTATGACATAACTTTGGAAGTTGCAAAACGCATCACCTATTCAACGGCAAAAGCAACCTTCGGCTTCGAAGATAGCACGAACATAGGCTGGGTCTTCTGGCCCGCCATCCAAGCAGCACCGTGCTTCATTCACAAGAAATTAACTGGCGAAAACGTTCCAGCGTTAATACCAGCAGCCATAGACCAAGACCCGTACTGGCGAGTTACCCGCGACATCGCCCAAAAAATCGGCTACTACAAGCCAGCCCAAATCCACTGTCGCTTCCTCCCAGGCCTCGGCGTAGGCGGAAAAATGAGCGCCTCCGAACCTGAAACTTCCATATTCACTATGGACCCGCCAGAAGTAGTGAAACGAAAAATCTGGAACGCGTTCACAGGCGGAAAAGGAACAGCTGCGGAACAAAGAAAAACGGGCGCCGACCCGGCCATCTGCACAGTTTCCCAGTACTTCTTCTATCTTTTCGAACAAGAAGACGAAAAAGTCGCAGAAAGGGAACACCGATGCAAAGCTGGCGAAATTTTATGTGGTGAATGCAAAACCGATCTAATAGAGAGGCTCAACAAATTTCTTGCGGAACATCAGAGAAGACGAGAAAAAGCAAAAGATGTAATAGAAAAATATAGTTTACGAAGAAAGTAAGTAATCATTCTGCAGTACTCATTTAGTTATTCACGTAGCGAAAGCTAAGAAACAAGATTGGTCAAGTACTCGAAAGAAAGGGGCTGATTTGGATTACCTAGACACTAAACGTTGGGCTGGCACATGGAACAGGAGACCTTGCAGGTAGAGTTGGGAGTTGTTGGATTCATATTTAGAGTTCACAATTTTTTAATACATGCTTAGATTTCCATGAGAGCAAAGACAATGGAAGAGTACTCTATGAAAACTAAAAACCTTGTTGGAATACTGCTAATCAGCATCGCCTTGGCAACCGTAATGCCGGCATCAGTTTCGGCAGATACGCTCCTTAAAGCAGATTTTCAACTTGAAAGTTGGGCGAAAACAGTTGATTATTTCGATTACGTTAGAGCGTACGCTACGCTTCATGGTATCGAAACTCCAGAAGGATTTGAGAAGTGGCATGCCAACATGTACATGACCTACATAAATACCAGTGGCCTACACCTACTGTACGCGGGACTGGAGAACGTAACGTTCGGCGGATCAGGAGCCCTGAGAATACCCATGCAATCCTTCATCATGCACTACAAGACTAACAATCGCACGCGCGACGTCATAATGGCCTCAACATTCCTGATGCTTCTAGCCTTCAACGAAACTGAAAACTCAATCTACCCAGATTCACCTGACATGAATGACGAACTGTGCGCGTCTTTCAGCATGGGCTTCGACCTAAGTTCCCTGAATGTGACACTTCCAGTTCTTAATAGCAAAACGGAAACCATCCCATTGGAGCACTCTGACGACAAACTTCAATGGACATGGGGTATGAAATACACGAATCTCACAGCGTTGTGGTGGAGAACATGGATCAACCCGATTAATCCGCATTTTGAGGGTGGCTGGCCAGTCGCCTTAACAGTCTATGATGAACTGACTTTCACGTACAACCTAACCATATCCCCCGATACTAATACTGCAACTTTAGCCGAAAACCATGTCATTGGAAGAATGCGCGATCTTTTAATCTTCGCAGGGCCTTTCTGGGTTCACTTCAACAGCACAGGAACTTACTTGTTCGGTCAAAAGGTGGACAACAGTACTATTTACGACTTCATCGAGAATGGTAAAATCAAGATGAGTATTGTAAACTTTCAAACATCTGTATTAGCCGACCGCGAAACCTACAGCGTCACATCAGCTGGCAAAAACGTTACAGACTCAGACACGCCAATTGGCGATACATCGATAACCACGTATGCAGACGATGGTGAGAAAATTTTCGATGCTGATTTCAGCCCTAAAAAATCTTACAAGCTGTACAACTTCACGGCCGACCCAACAGAAACCACCTTTAGCACTTATGAGTCGAATCCTAGAACCGCAAAAATAGCCGGCTTCGCACGGAATACTGGACTATTCACTCACCACATAAATCTTATGAAGTTCTTACCCCTAGTCGTCGTCCACATGTATCCACAACTGTTCGCCAGAGCTCAAGAAACAATAACCAACATGAGCCGCGCCAACTACTTCTACATAATCGCTTATCCGAACTATAGCGGGTATAGGGTTGAACATGACCCTATATTCACCGTCTACTTAACTTCAACACCATCAGCTCCAGCTAATCCGCTAAACTTAGGCGGGATAATAGTGCTTTTTGTTGTTGGTGCCGCCGTCGCCATGGCCATTGCAATTATTGTCAGCAGGAGAAAGCCAAGACTGCAACCGCTAGCCGCACATCAAGCAATACAAAAACCGTCAATTTAACTTCCTTCCATTTTTTAAGAAAGCTCGAATTGCTCCTTTGAAAATAGTCGCATTGAATGTAGAAAAGACGCGGATGATCTTTCACCTGAGCCGAAACGATTTCGCAATTCTTAACTCCAAAGCATACACGCCTGAATTCTGAACGCACCTTCAAATTCAGAACTGGCAAGTTTCTCCTGGTTTCAGCACCACAACCTTTACATTAGGCGCTTTTTCTTTGACAAATTTCGCAAATTCATCCGCAGACTTTGCCAGAACCGGAAATGTTCCATAATGCATCGGAATCACAGCCTTAGGCCTAAGCAGCTTAACCGCTATTGCGGCTTCCTTCGCTCCCATGGTGTAATATCCACCTATAGGGATCAAAGCCAAATCAAGCCCGTAGAGTTCCGCGAAGAGGCTCATGTCCCCGAAGAGACCAGTGTCGCCTGCATGATAGATCGTTTTGTCCTCGCCTTCAATGATGACTCCAGTAGGCGTTGCCCTAGAAGCAGTATGCAGTGCCTGCACAATGGTTAACTTTACCCCTTTCACTGTAAAACCTCCGCTAATATTCAATCCGACAACATCTTGGACACTGTTTTGTCGCGCACACTCAGCAAGCTCAACTGCAGCGACAAAAGTCGCTTTTGTCCTCTTACAAATGTCGAAGGCATCGCCCAAGTGGTCACCGTGGTCATGGGTAACATAAACGATGTCTGCCCTAGTAATTTCCGACGCCTTTACTATGGATGCAGGATTTCCATTTAGAAACGGATCCACCAAAACAATCTTGTCGGCTATTTCTATTCTGAAAGCCGCATGGCCCAACCAAGTTGCTTTAACCATACATATCATCTCATATTATTTACGCTACTATAACCTCTTGACACTAATAAAAACGCACCCGCGCGATGTTCACTCTGCTTGCTGAAGGAAACATGTTCAACAGAATCAACCAAGTGCCAACAACAATGCCCTTCCTCACTAACACTATGTTAATGCTGAAAAAGAAAGCAGAAATAAAACTACACGTGACGACATCATAGGTCCTACTTTTTGCATTAATCTTGCTCGAACATTAAAAGACCCCCTTCAAATACCGTTCTTTCTATTGGAGATGAACGATTAAATGCTTCATTAATCCCAGTCATAGAAATGAATTAAGAAATTTAAGGACCGTTGCATAAAAAGAGAAGCATATATGATAGTAGCTTTCATACTAACAAAAACAAAGTGTGAAACTTATGATCAAATACGATGATGACGCTCTCGAAAAATTTCGACTTTCGGGAAAAATTCTTCGAGAAACACGAGAGGAAATGAAAGTATTTTTGCGTGAAGGCATGCCCATCATAGAAATCTGCGAAAAAGCTGAGAAACTAATACGAGAAAAAGGCGGGAAACCAGCTTTTCCATGCAACGTTTCCATAAATGAAATAGCGGCACACTACACGTCTCCACCGAACGATGCAAAGAGAATACCTGAAAAATCCATAGTCAAAGTTGACATCGGCGTGCACGTGGACGGTTACGTAACCGACACCGCGTTTACATCATGTTTCAGACCAGAATACGAAATCTTAGTGGAAGCAGCAGAACAGGCGTTGAAAGCTGCTGTAGACCATATACGTCCAGGAATGCCTACTTCAAAAATAGGTGGAATCATCGAAAGCGCCATAAGAAATCGCGGCTTTAAACCGATCTCAAACTTGACTGGGCATTCGGTTGGGAGATATCTTATACATGCGGGAACTTCCATACCAAACACTTCGCAAATTTCCCTCTCAAAAACTAGGCTCGGAGAAGTGTACGCCATTGAACCTTTCGTAACTCTTCCAAATGCTGCAGGCCGCGTTGAAGACGGCACAGAAGTCACAATTTTCCGTTTTCTCAAGTCCAAATCGTCAAAGAATCCATATTCGAAGCAACTTTTGAAGTATATTGAAGAAAACTTCAGGACATTGCCTTTTGCTCAACGCTGGTTGCGGGGCATAGTTCCGAAGGATCACCATCGAGAAGCCTTCAAAGAGTTGTTGTCATCAAAGGCTCTTATGGGTTACCCAGTGTTCATCGAGGCAAGTAGAAAACCAGTTGCCCAAGCAGAACACACGGTTTTGATGGTTAAGGATGGCTGTGTTGTCTTAACTTAGGGAGAACCCTTTTTCTTTTTCTTTGACCTCTCTGTAGATCGCCGTTATCATCATTTTTTCATTGCATTTTTGGCAAGGTTCAAGTTCCCTGAATACGTAGTCACCACGACTGAACCCCCTGACGTTCTTAAAGCCACATTTTCTGCATTCAATAGTGGTTACTATCGGCGGAGCCTCAATTTTCAAGCTTCTCATCCGCTTTCTTGACTGAAGCAACACGTAAGTAGACATGCCTACACCAATGAAACCTACAAGTAACAAATATCCCGCCACAATCTCGTTGCCGTAACTAAACGCATTAATAGCTAGTACAAGGGCTGTCAACGATAGCGCCAAGACTATGAATATTATCATCAGCACGAACATTGATACTCTTGCATTCCCAGACTCTGGACTTCCACCCATCTTGCTCATTCCTCCTACTGCCCAATACCTATGCTGTTGCCTACGCCGACAACTATCACTTTGTCCCCTTCCTTTGTTCTCTCCAAAAGAACATTTTTGACCCTTTCAATAGCCTTATCGACAGAGTCGGAAATCTCTTTGCGCATCGGAGACACAGCGTCGCCGATGTCCTCCTTTATTACTACAGCGTTTATTGGAATGCGGTATTTCAGAGTGGATTCTTCAATCTTGAATTGATCAACGCCAGGTCCACCTATGGCTGCACCAATGCCTTCGGCGAGTTCGCCAACTCCTTCACCTTCAAGCTTGAGGCCAGCGTCAATCATTATTATAGCGGAAATTTTTCCTTCATTCTCTTCGATGATCGTCTTTATCGCATCGCCTGGTTTACCAACGTTTCCTCCTGGGCCCTCAGCTTTTATGACATACGCAATGCGGCCTTCTATGGGCACTACGGCAACGACGCAGTCTTTCGGTACTCTTCTTGTTTCAGCGCCATGCATAAGTTTTGCTGCTACCAGCGCACCTGCCCCATCCCCTATTGGTTGACCATTAGCGAAGGCTTTTAGCGCACTCGCGTACGCTTCTGCTTCTCGCATGACCATAGGTAATATCATTTGTATCTGCATTATAATGTAGAGGCTCAATGTTTTCTTGCCGAGTAAATAGAAGTGTCGTATTACCTTGTAGATATAGTTGAGCGCCATTGCCGCTTCTAAGGTGTTTTCTAAATTGAATGTTTGAGCTTCATCAGTGGCCGGCGCCATCAATTTTACTTCATCCTTAAGTCGAGCATCCCTTACATCAAGTATATGATCAAGTTTCCAAACTATACCCGTCGGATCCATGCTTTGCGGCGGTATTGCAAAGTATTCCAAAAACCTGTCAACCCTAGGCGTTGGATCAGCCTGTGGCTTACCAATCTCTTTGATTGTTTCTATCGCAATTTTTCGTCCTTCGTCCTTTATGTATTTGAGTTTATAAAGGGAACCTTCTACTTCTCGGAGCATGACATACATTTGGATTCTTTGTCCATAGAATAGGAAAACTATGAAAACCCCATAAAAGAGTATGCTAAGGATTTGGGATAGGGAATCGCCTCCTAGAAATTGCAGAAGTTGATTCTGCAAGGCTGACATCCCCGCCAATTCAATCAAGACTTCACTCACCTGTCGGAAAACTATCAACGCTTAGTTATAAATCTTAGCTAATTCTCCTCTTTTTTTGACCAATTAAGTAGGCTGCCAGCTTTCCCAGGTTCGCATGGCCGAAGACCACACTACAACTGGGAACGGAGCGCGGTTTAACTTCTGAGTTCGGAACGGGATCAGGTGGATCCCGCGCCCTATGGCCGGCATACCCAAGATACACGTTCAGTTTAGATTCATTAACTTTTCGCTTGAATTTGGGGCTAATAAAAGGTATTGGCCAAGTTTCCAACATTTCTCAGCTTAAGTTTTGCTTGTGTTAAAGATTGTATTATCAACGATTCTTTTGTATCTACTTTTTCCCAACTTTCGCAACTGCCCTCTCGAATATATCCAAACCTATTTTTGCTTCTTCTTCGGTGATGCATAATGCTGGAATTAGCCTTATCGTGCTCGCTCCGCATCCAAGTAATGCAAGTCCATTCCTTAATGCTTCCAGGAGTATTTTTTCTCTAGCATCTCTCGCATATCCCTTGGTCTTTCTGTTCTTCACAAGCTCTACGCCCCAAGCGAGACCTAGACCACGGAAATCTCCGACAATCTCGTATTTGTCTTTCAGTCCTTGAAGCCTTTCTCTAAACAATCTTTCCATTTTGGCAGCGTTTTGAACCAAACCATTCTTGATCACTTTTATCGTAGCTAATGCTGCTGCGCAAGCCAGCATATTCCCGCCATAAGTGTTACTATGTACGCCAGATACTCCGAAATCTAATTCTTTCCTAAAGACTGTTGCGCCGATGGGTATGCCGCTACCGAGGGCTTTCGCGATGCAGAGAATGTCCGGTTCTATTCCGAAGTGTTCCACGCTGAACATTTTTCCTGTGCGACCCATTCCCATCTGCACTTCGTCAGAAACCAATTTGATGCCGTGTTTGTCAGCAAGCTTCTTTAGTTCTTTGAAGAAGTTTTTAGGCGGAACTACGTATCCGCCTTCGCCTTGAATTGGCTCAAAGAATATTCCTGCAACTTCCTCAGCTGGAACGTAGTGGCCAAACATGTCCTCTTCTATATACTCTATCACTCTGTTGACGAGGTCATCCGGCTTTTCGTAACCATCAATTTTCCAAGTGTTCCTGTAGGGATTCGGAAATGGGACATGGTGCACGCCGGGCATTACTGAAAACATCCTTGAACGGTGAACAGGCTTACTTGCAGTAAGTCCCAGCGAACCAAACGAACGTCCATGGAACGCGCCCATGAAACCTAAGAACAGCTTGCGTTGAGTAGACCATTTCAATATTTTGATCGCCGCCTCAACGCTTTCTGTTCCACTGTTTGAAAGAAACGTTTTCTTATCAAAATTGCCTGGCGCAACCTTTTCCAGCTCTTCTGCAAGTTCCACCTGCTCCAAGTTGTAATAGTCAGTCCCAGCACCATGCCATATCCTGTTCAACTGTCCTTCAACAGCTTTCTGAACTTCTGGATGCCTTATCCCAGTGTTCAAAACCGCTATTCCAGTTGAAAAATCAAGAATCGTATTGCCATCAACGTCTTTAAACCAGACCCCCTTACCACTCTCAATCACCAAAGGCGCATGTTCCGGATTATGCGTAGACGTTGCAACACATCGATTATGCCTCTCCATGATTTTCTTCGCTTTCGGACCAGGAATTGGCGTCACAATTTTTGGACTGGCAATTTTACCCATCCTAATTTCCTCCCTTGTATTAGGAGAGTGATATTCTTTTCCGACAAGTCTTAAGCCTTTCTCAGGGCAAGCACTAGATGCAATTATGCATCGGCGAAAAAAATAACTCGCCGCAAAAACTTTTGCTACTCAAAATTTTCTTTGCTTTAGCAAGAGTCAGTTATCAGCTTTCTTTTTTCAGCATGGCTTCCCATATTCCGAAGCCGCCGACTGTCTCGGGACGCTCAACTGGATTGTACCATTGCTTCTTTGTGCCGATTTTCGCCCGCATTTTCCACCCAAAGGATTTTGATTCTTTTTCTATTCTTTGTAAAAGAGCCTCTATTTTTTCGGTAATATCGCTTCTTTCCTTCTCTTTAATCTGGCTTGAATCGATTTGAGCTTCTGGACCCAGTTTGTCAATATCAGAAAGGAATTTTTTGAGTTTGCTGAGGTTTGTTGTAGCTGTGTACCAGAAGCCCCAGTCTTGTGAGAGGATTTTTGCTATGTATGAGGCGTCTATGCTTTCTTTTTCATCCTTCTCTTTGATGTCGTGAGCTTTTAGTAAGAGTAAACAATCTTTTAGGTCTTTAACGCTGAAGGCTTCCCAGATCTGTATTTTTTCAAGGAGCATATCCGTTACTGTAATTGTTGGATAATCTGGCTCAAGTCTGCCGCGGAAATCAATGGGGTGATTCGCTACCAACAGCTTATCAAAGAATACGTCGACATAAAACCAGCCTTTGGGATGATAGTATATTTGTCTCTCCGACGCGGCCGAAGAAAGTGTTGCTCTCCTTTTTGCGTAGCCCATCTTGGCGAATAGTTCTTTGATTTTGTCTCTCTGGTTCCGGTAGGAAACCAAATCTATGTCGCTGTATTCTTGTCCTCTAATGACCCCTGTTCCAATTCTGCCCAGCTTTTTGGCAAATTCTCTATGTTCTTGGCAGTGAATTGCTATGCTCAGCCCACCTAAGATTCTCAAGATTATGTCTTCTTCTTTGGCCTTATCAACTAATGCTTGAGATTCACGCATAAAAACCTCTGTAGGAACCACGTTGTTCCATTCCTTAGGCAGTTCACGTTTAATTTCTTTTTCTAAAAGCCAAGCCATCTTTTTAGTTTCCTTATCCTTCTATTCTTTGAAGTTTACTGATCTGGTTGCCTTTGAATTCTATTAAGAATGCTCTTAGAACTCCTTCAGCATATTCACTCCCAGGGTTAACGCAGTGTGTTCGGCCTATTTTCATTGAGCCTGCCGATTCGTGTATGTGGCCGTGAAGCCCTAGAAATGGTTGATATTTTTCGATCACTTTCTTGACGGCTTTGGAACCCACGGGAACCATTACAACACTACCGCTTCTGATAATAGGATTTAGGTTCTCATCTAATAGCGGTGCCTCATCAAGTTTTGTCTGATACGGAGGAGCGTGAAGGTTGAATATTGCAGATTCCATATTCTTGACCTTAGAAATGTACTTTTCCAGTCTCTCTTCAAGTTTGTCCTCCTCTTCTTCACGAGCCGTTTTCCAAGGGCTCGGGTTAACCCAACCACAGCTTACCATCTCATGGGTTTCGTCAATTTGTATTAGATTTCCTTCTCCATTGATCACAGATTCATGACTATTAACTAATTCATCTACAGTTAGTCTGTCATCATTCCCCGGACAAACAACAATTCTTGTTTCGCTCGAGACTTTTTGGGGAATGAGATCCAGCCAGTCGTTGAGCGTTGAAATCATGACTTCATGGAACACTTCATCTACCTTTTCAGGATTTTTCGCCATCTTTTCATATTCTTTTTCGTTGGTTAGATACGGATAGTAGCCTATTCCCCTTACGTCTTTGAACGCCTTATCTAATCCGCCCGAGTCTACTAAGTGGTTTTGACCCATTAGATAGTAGGCGTACTTTCCATCCTTCTGTTCAACCACTGGCACAATCATTTTTCCGGTCAAGTCTCCACCGCAGATAGCTACGTCCACTTTGAGCATTCCTGAAGCGTTGAGAAATTTTCTCCAGACTCCTTCGGATCCATGCATGTCAGTGGCAAAGAGTATTCTCGTGACGGGTTCTTTTTTCCTTTTGAATAAAAATGTCACTTTAGACCATTCCTGACATTATTATTCTATATTTTATCGGGGGCTTGTAATATTTAAATTTAGGGCTCAATGGAAAATCTTAAATTCTGACCGAGCCAAAATGAAGGTTTGGGTGGATAAATATATGGCTTCAACTAAACCAGGGCTGTTCGCAAGAGAAGCTACGGGGCTTGTAAGAGAAATCGGTTTCATGCTAGGCGTGATCGTCATTCTTTCGCACGTTGTCGGCTTAGGTTGGCAGAAAAGAGCCTTCCAGTTCAGTGGTCCAATGCCTATACCAAACGACTTAATGCCATTAGGTCTCCCAGCAATGTTCTGGGCTTTCCTTGTCTGTGGCATAATCGTGCTAATCACCGGCTATGCAGCCGGTTATGTTACGGCTGCCATGCCAAGATCCGGCGGTGGTTACGTCACGATTTCGAGGGTGATTCATCCTATAGTGGGATACATGTCTGGCTGGTTGATGTTCCTTGCCGAAGCCTTTTCTTACGGACTTATCGGTGTTGCATGCTTTGAAGCAATCATGATATTCTTCAACATTGCAGGTGTGGCAATAGCTTTCGATGCGCTCAGTCTCTTTGTGGGTGGCGTGATCGTTGTCTGGGTGTTCGCAATCCTCGCTTTGCTTGGCACAAAGCTTTATGGTAGACTCCTAGAACTAATGTTCTGGATTCCGGCTGTAATTACCGTAGGATTTTTTGCCATGTGGATTGTCGGCATAATGAACCCAGAACCACTCATGACTGGAGTGCAGGATGTGATGGGTAGATCCACAAGTCAAATGATGACCCTTGCCTTCGATAGTGGTATGGCAGACAACATACCAACCATCTTCGACGCCTTTTCCTACGCGCTGCCTGGAGCTTTCTGGGCTTACATGGGATGGTACGCAACAACATTCATAGCTGGCGAAGTGAAAGAGGCAAACAAAAAACTTCCTCTGGTTGTCGTGTCGGCCGGAGTGATCATAATGCTGGTTTACCTAGCAGCCTCTTCTGCTTCCGCATTTTCGGCGCTTAACGTGTCTGTCACAAGGTACGGTGGACATGATTGGAGCTTCTTCCAAGCATACGGTTGGCTAAGCTACGCGGGTCCAGGCAAAGAAGCTGCTGCAGCTATTCCTAACTTCCAAGCAGCATGGAGCACAGGAATTGCATCTCTGATTGCCAGAGGCATGGGAATGAGTTGGCTTTCTCTGCTGATCGCTGTGGCTGGAGTTCTGTGGCTCGCCAATGATATACCACCATTCCTTCTAGTTGCATCAAGAACTTTCTTCGCCATGTCATTTGACAGAATGTTGCCAGAGAGCTTTTCTTACGTAAGTGAGCGATGGCATGCACCAGTGTGGTCGATCATAATCACCGCCGTTGCTGGAATGTTGGGATGTATCGCCGAGTCAAATGTCGCCGAATTGGGAACATACTTCGCATTTGCAGGTGTCGTCGGAACTGACATCTTTGACGCGCTCTTCCTGATGATCTTCTGCTTGTCCTGCATGTTGCTTCCACTGGAGAGAAAAGAGATATACGACAGAGCAGCAGTTAAGCATTCCATAGGCACTGTTGTAACACTTGGATTCTTGGCAACTATTCTCGCAGGCTTCTGCCTTTTCATCTTCATACGAGAGTCTCCATGGATTCTGAACCCCTCAGGCGGCGAACTATACAGCAGTATTGGCTTCTTCCTGTGCATCGCAATTGGACTGCTACTCTACATCTATTACCTCTACAGAAATGCGACAAAAGGCGTGGACGTACGGACTCTGTACTTGAGCATCCCACCGGAGTAACCTTAAATATTCTCCCCCCTTTTTATCTTTCCATTGCTGGGTGGCGCTAGTGTCTGAACTGAATTTCATAGCCGATCTAGTTGAAGAGCGGTTGGTCAAGGGAAAATTCCGCTGGCTGGCCAATTTCAAGGAAATCCGCAGAGACTACTCAATAAACGGATTTACATTTCCAGTCTACGCCACTGGAGGCTTGGAAGAAAAAGGGTTCTTACTTTCCAAAATATTCTCAACTTTTATAACACCTAAGTACAAAGTGCATTTTCTTCTTCATACTTCTTCAGAACTTGATGTTAAAATGTTTAGACAATTGATAACATCATGCAAAAGCAGATTCGGTGCTGAAGATTGGATATTTATTGGGTTGGTTCAGGGCAAACCTTTTGAAAAGAATCTGAAGGATGCAATAGAGCACATTGCGGACAATACAATAGGCATAGCAGCCTACAGCCTTACTTCAAAATCCACAGTTTCGTCAAAAAACGTTCTAGGAAACGCCCTTCAAAAACAGCTGAAATTAACTGAAGCTAAATTTGAAGTATTTGACGTGCCAAACTACTTGAAAAGCTTCGCCATAGTTTTCTGTATAAGCATGCTGATCTTAGTTGCGATGGCGCTTTTTGCAGGAATCCCGGAAGGAATCCAGATCCCGACATTTCTGCTTTTAACCGTTTTCTCGCTTATAGCTGGTCATCGAGTCTACAAAACCCGCTACCACATGACTCTGACGTTAGACGCTGAAGGGTTCGACCTCCGAGAAGGGAAAACCGTTACCAATCGGAAATGGTCTGACTTTAAAGATCTATCGTTGTACGTAACACCAAAATATGAAACGTGCCTTAGACTCTACTCAAAAGAAGGAAATTTCAATTTACCGATTTCAAGGACGGGCATGTCTAGAAAGGACGCCTATAATGCTATTAGGCGCTTAATAAGAGGAAAATGAGTCCTATTGTATTATGGGAGTCTCAACCTCGGTGTTCCACCAAGGTTTATCCCACTTTTTGTCAACGTTTGGCAACTCTTTCAGGAGGCCTTCGATTCTACGGACTACCATCGAGGCCTCACTCTTGGACAGCCACTTATTAAGTATATCACTTTTCTCGACAAGATTCCTAAGATTAAGCGTCACCGTCAAGGCAAGTTTTGTATCCTTTTCACAGATTTTGCGCATATGTTGCGCATCTATTTTCTCTGAACCTTTTCCAATTTCATGGTCTAAAAACATTGAGCTGACATCCTTCAGATCTTTGTCCTCCATTCCAACTATGATCCTGTCTTCTGCAAAGTAGGGATATGACAAGATTCTGTGTTCTTGCCGACACCGCTTGAGTTCCTCCTCAGACTCTTTTGGCAAATCAAATATAAACTGTGCCTTAGAGGCTAGCAAATACTCTAAACCTATCGTGTAGAGATAGTGCTTATACTGTTTGAATGCATTTTTGACTTCAACTTCGTGTCTCAAATTTATGCGGTCACAAAACAAGTCAAGCACGGTTATTGTCGGAAGACCTTCCGCAGTTATTCCATTGATCGTCGTTAGTCTGTACCTTTCGCCGCGTCTCCACGCGTTAAAACGTCTATCGTTAGCAGTGGAAAAAGACTTGTACTGTGTACCGAAGGCCCTATCCATGCTTAGCAGAAGCTTGTAAAAGTCCATTCCCTGCTTCTTAGGCACAATAAAATCTATGTCTTTAATGCTTCTAGCCAAGGGTCCTCCAATATTCGCGCTCTTGCAGTGAATTTTGACCGCCGCGCCACCGAAGAGCAAGGCCGGGATAGGATTTCTGCTTACTCTCTTCTCAAAAGCCTCCGGGTACAACTCGTGTAGTCTTGGAGCGTTCAAAGACGCCCATAAAGTAACCATGGCACACTTCATCGGAAAATAGTCCAGATCTACATATGAAGGTAAACCGATACTTTCCCTAAGTTCGCGTGGATCAACATTAGAAGTTAAAGGTAAGTTGACTTCATACGTGGTTCCATCTATATCCTCGTAAAGAACAAATGTCTCGGAAGCCCCTGAGATTGATTCTTTTCCCGTCAGAACCTTCCCCTCACAAACAAGAACGTTACTTACACCTCAAATAAAAACTTTGGGCCAATCCGCCTATGAACAAGAACAGACTTCCAGCTACTCACTTTCCTCATGCGAAAAGAATAACGCATATATTTCTATTTTCAACAGTTAATCTAATGCCTCAGCAAAAAGGGGCCGTAGTCTAGGCAGGCATGACGACGGGCTCCAGAAAGCAGCAAACGGGTTTGCGGACCAGAACAGGGATGACGAAGTTCTGGAGCGGTTAGAGAAACCCGTAGGAACAGCCAAGCGCTGTTTCCGGGGAAAGGTCGTCGGTTCAAATCCGGCCGGCCCCACCAAATTACCGAACCGTGCCCGCCGTCGTTAGTTTTCTGCTTTGTTTGCAAAAGAAAGTCTACAGAGATGCGCCTTTAGATGGTTATAGCGACGTTTTCAAGCATTTAGCTAGACTTGTAGGTATAGACTTTGACTACGTGACAGAAACACAGGGCATTAGATTATTGAGAAAAAGAATAGATGATTCTTCAATCTCCCTTTTTTCTTGTTTGGTGGCTATCGTTTATGCTTGCAAATTCATCAATTGTTACTTGTAAGACTCGTAGAGATAGAGATCCTTTTTGATGGGTTTCATGAAAGTCTTCTTGCTGTGGGTTAATGTTAGATCCACTAACATTTCTGCTGTTCTGATCGCTACGAGGCCTGGCTCTATCACAGGGATTCCGAGTTGGCTCTGCAGCCACTCACTAAGCACCCTTATTCCCCCGCAACCAAAAATTATGACGTCTGCCCCGTCTTGGACGCATTTTTTCCCCGCCTCTAACAATCGATTCTTCAATTCGTCCAAATCCTTCTCCAGATCCGCCACTTGTATATTGATGTCTCTGACGGAGGCTAACCTGTCTTCGATCTTACACATTCGCGCTTTTTCTCGATAGCATGGTGCCGATGTTTTCACTGGCGCTAATATTGAGAACTTGTCCCCAAGCATGGCAGCAAGATGCATTGACGATTCCAGCAAACCCACAATAGGTATAGTCAACAGTTCCTTCGCAGCCGACAAGCCTGGATCAGTGGCGCAAAAAACCACGGCTGCATCATAACCGTCTTCTTCAGCTTTTTTGAGTTGCTCCAGCATAAAGGGTATACTGAAGGCTTCATCATAGGTACTCTCTATGCGAAATGCGCCTCTCCTAAGACCTACCACGTCAATTTCTGTATCAGATCGCACAACCTTTCCGAAATCCTTTGCAACAATCTCATTATAGTAATCCGTAGTCACGGGAACTACGACTTTTATCCTCAAGATTTTCACCTCTCTTCTGGTATCTCTATGTTACTCTTTAGTCTATTTTAAACTGATGTACACAGAATGGTTGGACTATTGACATATAGGATGCTAAGCTGTTCAGAAAACCAGAATAAGCTCTCTTTTTTGCTGGACATCGGCCTAAATTTCCAACTCAAAAGCAGTGCAAAGTATTAAATTTGTAATTGAATTAATTATTATTGCGAAATTTTACGAAAGGAGGGCAGGAATATGCTGTATATATTTAACTATAACATAAAAGAGGGCAAGATGACGGAATTTCAGAAGTTCGTTAAGAAAAATGAGAAGATCCTTTCTAAGCACGCACCTAAAGGCTGGAAGTTTTTAGGAACTCACTTCTACGTTCTAAATTTCGGTCCATATCACGCTGCTGATTTATGGGAAATCTCCAACTATGCAGACTTTGATGCCTTGCGAAACTATGAAGATCCAACATGGTTAAAACTGTGGCAACAAGCGATGGAATTCACCACTACTGAACCTACACCCGCATGGCTGCTGAGAGAAGCTGGAGACACGAAGATAACTGAACCGAAAAAGAAACCATAAACAGTCAATATAGAGAACTGAAAAAAACCTCTCTTTTTCTAATACTCTTAGACCCTCTAGAAATTGTCGTAGCATAGCCTATGGAGGATTCTTCTAGAACTTTTTTATATTTAAGTCTCGCCAGAGTTTCTAACTCGAAAATTGTTGCTGTGGTTCCACAGTCACATCTATTTAAAAGTTTGTTTGCGAATGCAATATAAGGCCGAAGTGAAGCCTAGGCCTGGCGACTTACTCGTCGTTTTCCCCTCTCGTTTGGAACGATGCTTTTAAGAGTATTCTCGTCAGGCCTATTAACACTTTTATTACTCTAAGTCTTCATACTAGTTTTTCACGGGTCTAAGTTGTGTGCTATAGTGTTACTACTCCCTAAGAGACATCAGTCCTATATGCAAGAAACACGGATAGTAAGAACAGGTGTGACCTATGGTTTTTGCTCACACAAGTATAAGAACGAGCAACATGGACAGATCAATTGACTTCTACAATAGGTTAATGGGACTGAAACTTCTAAATCGACGTGAGATACCGCAGAACAACGCTGAGATCGCGTTCCTTCAAGATCCATCAGGGAAAGGTGCCGTGCTCGAGTTGACTTTCTATAGGAAACAGAAAAAATTCGTTCAGCCAGAATATGAAGATCGAGTGTTCGACCACCTAGCGTTTGAAGTCAAAAATATGGAAAACACCATTTCTGAAATGCGAAAGGAAAAGATCATAATAACAGACGAACCCTTCAAGCTTAGCCCAAGCGGGCCTGTAATAGCTTTCATCGAAGACCCAGATGGCACTCTCATAGAGCTAATCGAACGAAAGGAGAGACAAACCCATACATAGAAGCGTTAGTTTCAAAATTGATAACTCACGCAACTTTTTCATACTTTAACCGTTCATACTTCTCTTTCGTGTCTTAAGCGCCAGCACCTTTTCATAGAGTCTTCTATACAGGTCTAGCATTGGTTTTATTCGCCAATCTGATGATAACACATAGCACGCTAGCACACTGACGCCAAAAGCGAAAGAGACTCCTAAGAAGACAAGAAGCATTAATTCTAGAGTTATCATCACAACCTAAGAAAGAGTGTTAATTTTAACCTTAAAAAATATAGCGGATGCTGAAGGAGATAGCAGTCATTTTGGCGCCCTCGCCAGGGCTATCACCATTGCAGAAATCTCCAAATTATTATTCAGTTCACAGCAACCATGTGAGCATTTTTTCATTCTCTACCCCACCTCGTTTTGAACTACTACCATTTAGTAGTATAAACTTACTTGAAGTTTTCTTGACAAATTCTTATCAGAAAGAGGAAGTCACTCCAAAGGATACACTTGTGTTTCTAGGCCAGATATTTACTGGTCAAAGAAAAAGTATTGTTTCCAAAGTGAAAACGCTTTGCTTAAAGACAGGAAATGCATGTGGACCTCTCATATCTCTTAGGAATCAAGTTTTGTATCCGGTATTTCTCTTCAAAGCTTTCTTGAATTGTTGGTAGAACACAAAAGTAAATAGAATGGAAGTGGTTGGCGTATAAACTACAACGTACTCTATAGTTAAAAAGCTATAAAGTGTGCTTAGTATGAAGAGTATTCCCCCCATGATCGACATTGACACGAGATAAAAGAGACACATAGTCTTCCTTAAGCCCCATTTAGATGCAAGCTTTAACCACCATATATCTGAAAGGATATATCTTTTCTTTAACGGCGCAGAGAAGTCCGTCTTTTGAAGTCGCTTAGTCAATTCCCGCTCCTGCACTTTTAGCATCTTCGGTAATCCAGCGATGCTGAGTATACCTGTGGCAATCACAAGAAATAACGCGATGAAAGGTTGGTTAAGAAAAGCGAAAATAAATGCAAGAAGCACTGCAGAACCTACAATAGCACTCAAGTAGTACATCTTTTCCTTCTTTCGATGAGCCTGTACAGCACTGATTATTGCCATGACACCGAAAAAGGTGACGCCGAAGAGAAGTAACTCGTATGGAAAATTCATCAGATTTCCTCTTCTTAGATGTCTTAGCCATAGCCTTTAGATTTATTCCGTATTTTGGGCAGAAAGTATGAAAGTATGAAAGCAACAAAGAACATGACGGCAATGAATAATGTCATGACTCCAAGAATAAAGCTCCCTGTTATAACATAGCCACAGATGACCATCGCCATTGCTATCATGGCAGAGACTACTTCCAAAGTCTTCTTTACTCTATGTTCACTCCTAACGTGCGAAGTGAGATATCCCGACGTAACCGCAAACGCCAATAGTCCTCCAATGACAATCGTGGCAACATCTCCCGAAATAACCCCGCTTAAAAACATGAGAAAACCCAAGATACCCCAAACCAGTAAGGGCCATCCACGGGGCAACTTAACCACGTCTGGTGCACCTAGTAAACTAACCCTTTCAGCGTTAATAAGATTATTGGGCAATCCTCTATGGGTCATCAATGAGACCCACAACAAGTGATTTGTGAAATTTAAACGCAGGTCTGAACCTGTACGGCCCACCAAAACAAAACCGTTTTGAGCTTATTTCTTGAGAAGAGAGCGAATTCAGGTTTTTCTAAGCGTGGAATTCATGAGAGCGTTTCCAATCAGATCGCTAGTGACGATGTGGTTCTAAACAAGTTTGATCTTGAGTTTGCCCAGCAGATAACACAGGTTCTTTTTATAGCTGATTTTTCAATTAAGAATAGGTGATAGACAACGGTGGTTTTGTTAAAAAAAGAAGTTACAATGAATTTTTCCGAAGCTGTTCGTCACGCAGAAAAAACTATTACTGAAAAAGGATTCAGCATTCTGCTTACAAAATCGATTGATGAAATCTTGAAAAAGAAGCTGGGGCTTAGGGAATACCCTCGGTATACTGTTATTCTTGCATGCGCTCCTGAGCTTGCTAAGATGGCTCTCGATGTCTCAAAAGACGTTGGCAGCCTATTTCCGTGCAGTTTTGTCATATACGAGGAAGACCATAGAGTGTTCGTGTCTCACCTTTCCATTATGAAGACTGCAGTAGAGATAGGGCTTGTGCCAGCAGATCAAATGGAAACTGTTATCCAAAAAACCGCAGAAAAGATAGAAAGAGTATGGAAGAGGTTATGATCTAACAAGAACTACACACTTGAGAAGCATGCGGTTTTGGGGGAGAACTTATAATAATTTTCAATGATTATGAAAGACGATGAACAAAATACCTGCCAGCAACAATTCGTTGACTTTATTCTTTAACCCTGTTTGGAGGGTTCTCGCTCGATATTTGAAAAACAGGTGCGAAAAATGTGGACAAGAGCGATTGTTTTCAGTATTCGACGAGTACTCATCAAGACGTCATCTTCATTGTGAAAGTTGCTTGCTGACATCAGCAGCTCTATCGCCCTTGATTCGTCTGTTGTTTTTCTATCTCGGAGTTAATAGCAATAATGTAAAACGGCTAGTGAAAGACTCGCTTATCCGTAAATGTATGTTGAGCGTAGTCAAAGGAATAGCTGATTTTGGAATGAGACATCCACAGCCCACAGGTGTTCCGGTGACTATTGTTTGGAACTTCACCAATAGATGCAATCTCGACTGTTTGCATTGTCATCAAGATTCTTCACCTACTTCTTCTGAATTAGAACTAACCACTTCTCAAGCCTTTGAAGTAATAGACAAAATGAGTGACGCAGGAGTAGCCATACTAACCTTCTCAGGCGGAGAACCACTTTTACGCAATGACATTTACGAGGCAATCAAAAGAGCGAACGATAAGGGCATGCTATGCACAATTGCGTCCAATGGAACCCTCATAACTCCAAGGGTAGCAGAAAGCCTCGCAAAAGTAGGTGTTAAACGCGTAGAAATAGGCTTGGACGGTGCAACAGCAGAAACTCACGACTTCCTGAGAAACAAGCCCGGCAGTTTTGAAGCTACGATTAAAGGAATAAAGAATAGTGCAGCTGTAGGCTTCGAGGAATTGGCCGTTACCATGACCTTACACTCAAAGAACATAAGCGAACTGGAAAGAACCTTAAGTTTAGCAGAAAAACTTGGAGCGACTAGATTCTATCTAAACCGGCTTATACCTGCTGGGCGTGGAACAGAAGCGTCATATCTTGATGTGACGCCCAGAGAGAAAATCAAAGCTCTGGAAATACTGTACAAAAAATTCTACCAGAGCGTGAAAGACGGATTCGGCATACAATGTTACGCTCGGGGAATGACCTACTACGCTCGCCTAGGCTACGAACGTTCAAAAGGCGAAGTTTTCACGGTAAGCGAAGCCTTGTCAGGACACGAAAAGATGTTTCAAGAGAAATTTGGGCTTGAAGTTTCCAAAATTGTAAAAAAACTTTCAACTGGTTTCGGCGGATGCTCGGCTGGGTTGACCTATGCAGGGCTCAGTGCTTCGGGAGATTTGCTTCCCTGTGTTCCCGCCCCAATAAAATTGGGCAATCTTCTCGAACAAAACCTTGAAGAAATTTGGATTCACAATACACTGCTAAACTACATCAGAAACAGAAAGGCACTAAAAGGTTCTTGCCAAATATGCGCATACAGCGACCTTTGTGGCGGTTGCAGATACACGGCATACGTCAGCAATGGAGACTGGCTAGGACCTGATTTTTCTTGTCCCTTCGGCCCGAAAAGTTCAAGTGATTGAGGCCCTTGGCCTCACGCATTTGCTATCAGTTATGCGTCATTAAATAGCCGATTTAGTAGGAACAATGCCTAGAACAAGAGCCTAACGCCCGCTACGCTGGCTTTATATAATATAGAATAGATTTTAGACGATATGTTGAGGCATTGATAAAATGAAGCTTGACAAAATGACCAAAGTAAAGATTCTCGGAATTGTTGGAAGCCCTCGGAGAGGACATAACACTGAGATAATGGTTACGGAGGCGTTGAAAGGTGCTAACTCAGCGGGAAACATTGAAACGGAAATCTATTCCCTCGCGGGCAAAAAAATCAGCCCGTGCAACTCTTGTTTTAAATGTTTGAAGGAAAAGAAATGTGTGATTTTGGATGATTTTCAAGAATTCGCCAACAAGTATCTAGAAGCAGATGGCATAATTATGGGAAGCCCTGTGTATCATCTGTCTATTACGGCTCAGTTAAAAGCTGCGCTCGACAGACTCGGAAATGCAGTGTGCACCAAATACGAAATGAACTTACCGAGATTCTGTAAGGCTGGTGGCGCTGTCGTTCAAGGTAATAGTAGGTGGGGAGGACAAGAATATACGGTTAGTTTTATCGTAAATCATTTGTTGCTCATGAGGAACGTTCCAGTCGCGCCTGACCTGCAGTTTTCAGAAAGCCCTGGAGCCTCTGAACGTGCTCCACAGTTTGATATACCCTCGATGATGAATAATGAACAGGCCTTGAAAGTGGCTTTTAATTTGGGCAAGAGAGTGGCTGAAATGGCAAAAATTCTGAAGGCTGGTCGACTAGCCCTAGGAAACGAGTTGCCAACTGAGTATTTCCCTCCTGAAAGCTTGTTCTGAATCTTTTCCAGTACGATTGTACAGTTTTCCAGCTACAACTAGGAATCGTGTCCTGTGGTTCTAGCGTAAGACGTGGCGCGCCAGCGAACAAAGAAGCTGGAAAGTGACTCGTTAGATTGAGAGGCTTTGAGGAGACTGGCTAGTACCCTTACGTAACACGTTACTGTTATTAACAAAAGCTGCAATAAGCATAAGACTGGAGCTAATACTGGGTTCTCTAAGATGGCCAATCAGTTCGATAGCAGGTGTGTTAGTCATAGTCCTCTATTGCGTATTCACCTTCACATCCTTGGCGCTGTATCCCACAGCTTACAGTCCAGTGACAAATTGGCTAAGTGACTTGGGAAACTCAAGCTTCAATCCAAAAGGTTCGATATTCTATAATGTAGGCTGTGTTCTGACGGGTGTAGCTTTGTTTCCGTTTTTCATCGGACTTCACAAATGGCATACAGACGAGCAGTGGAGAAGATTTTCCTTGATAGCAACGCAAGTCATCGGGTCGTTGGCTGCTTTTTCGCTCATTATGATTGGAATTTTCTCAGAGGATTATGGTTGGGTTCACAGTCTCTGGTCATCAGTCTTCTTTGTGCTCAACCTAATTGTTCTGGTTTTGACGGGAGCGTCCCTATTCACTCATCCACGCTATATCAGACCCGTCGCATATTATGGGTTAATCGTGGCTATAATCAATCTGGTTTTCGTGCTGTTTTTTGTCACACCGATTTTCGAATGGTTTACCGTCTTCACAGCTCTCGGATACGTAGGGCTGCTTTCATACAACATGCTCAGACTATGATTTAGTTTGCAATCTGTACTAAAATTCCGAAATTATGTTTTCCTCTCAGTTTGCAATATAGGGACTAACTGAGTATTTGATGATGTTCTGTTAATCCTTTAGCTTTTTTCCGCATTTGTGACAAAAATTGGAATCACTTGGATTCTTTCCACCACATTTTGGGCAGAGGACAGATTCTTTATAGAGTGACTGCCTTATGTTTTCTCTCGCAGTCTGAAAGGCTTCTTGAATTTCTTTAGCAGCTACCGAGAATGCCTTCTCGAGTTCTTGTCCCATTTTATTCATTGCGTCCTTCAACTCATCCGACGGAGCGGAAACGCCTGCTTCCATGCCTTTGCTAGTTTTGAAACCACATTTAGGACAGAAATACACATCTTCAGCGAGTTTTTCGCCACACTTGGAACAAAACACCATAAGCGTCACATGTAGCAAAGACATGAAGCAGGAATTTAAACATTACCCAGTCCATTACTCCACATATGGCCTACTATTATCTGCGCGATTTGCAGTAACCGTACAATAAAATGACCAACCGTCTACTCGCACATGTAGATTAGAGACAGCCTTTTCTCAGTCTTCGGGACGTTTTAAAATCTCAGTTTGCGATTCTTCGATTCAACGTTTTGGTCAAATTCTTTGGCCAAGTGTTCAAGTAGAGCGCGCTGTTGCTGAGTGAGTTTCTCAGGAACTGATATTCCAACGCGCACCAGCAAGTCGCCCTTGCCGTATCCCCTAAACCTAGGCATACCTTTACCTTTCAATTTCACTATTTCTCCCGGTTGCGTCCCAGAGCGAATTTTCACGTTGGCATCCCCATCTAATGTAGGCACCGAAACTTCAGTGCCAAGCGCTGCTTGAGGATAACCTATTGTCAAATCGTACCATAAGTCGTCGCCGTCTCTCTTGAAATATTGATGGGGAACTAAATGAACCAGAACGTAAAGATCTCCTGGTGACCCCCCATTTGGAGGCATTTCCCCCTCTCCTCTCAGCCTGAGCTGATAGCCTTCATCTATGCCCATTGGCACTTTCACGGCAATATTCCTTCGCTTCTTTGTCAGTCCAGTGCCTCTGCAATTTTTGCAAGGCGAATCTATAATTTTGCCTTTTCCCCTGCAAGAAGGACATGGTGTAATTTGCACAAACATCGCGAAGCTATTCTTCCTTATGTTCTGAATCTTTCCAGCGCCTTTGCACTTGGGGCATGTCTTAGGCGAGGTGCCTGGGCTGGCGCCAGTACCATTGCACACATCGCATTTCTCAATTCTTGGAATTTCTATTTCTTTTTCTGTGCCTTTCGCTGCTTCTTCGAGGGTGACTTCAAGATCGTAGACGAGGTCTTGACCCCTGCTGATTCTCTCTCCAAAATCGCGCCTGCCAAAAAAGAAGCGGAATAAGTCCCCGAAACCAAATCCTAAGTCTCTGAATATCGATTCGAAGTCCGCTCCTCTGAATATGTCCTCTGTGGTGTAGCGCTGATCGAAACCCACATGGCCGAGTAGATCATACTGTTGTCGTTTTTCGTCGTCTGATAGGACGGCGTACGCTTCAGATATTTCTTTGAATTTTTCTTCTGCATCTGGCGACTTGTTTCTATCGGGGTGATACTGCATCGCTAGTTTTCTGTAGGCGTCTTTGATTTGGTCTTTGGAAGAGTTTCTGGGAACGCCGAGAACGTCGTAGTAATCCCTTTTTTCAGCCATATGCGTTACCGCTAAAAACGAAATGTAATTGCTTAATCAAAACTGTTTCGCTTGCTATTTCACCTTATAGTCTTCGGAATCAACCACTTTATCCTTGGTTTCACCGGTGCCTGTGGATTCTGGACCTGCTTGCGCTTTTTGTTTTGCCTGTTCAGCAGCTGCCTGCTGATAAATCACGGTGCCAACCTCCTGAAGTACTTTGCTAAGCTCTTCGGACTTTGCTTTTACCTTTCCCATGTCGTTGCTGGCTAAAGCGTCTTTCAAAGCTGAAACCGCCGCGTCTATTTTGCCCATCTGCTCTTGCGTTAATTTATCAGCGAGGTCTTTCTTGGTTTTCTCAGCTGTGTAAACGAGGCTGTCCGCGTTATTTCTTAGCTCGGCTTCTTCCCGTTTCTTTTTGTCCTGTTCAGCAAATTGCTCTGATTCTTTGACCATGCGTTCTTTTTCTTCTTTTGACAGTTTCGTGGACGCTGTAATCTTGATTTTCGCCTCTTTGCCTGTGCCGAGGTCCTTGGCGGTCACGTTCAGTATTCCGTTGGCGTCCATGTCGAAGGTGACTTCTATCTGTGGGACGCCTCTGGGTGCTGGCGGTATATCTACGAGGTTAAACATGCCGAGGGACACGTTGTCCGCTGCCATGGCACGTTCGCCTTGAAGCACATGAATCGTAACTGCTGTTTGGAAGTCGGCTGCGGTGGTGAACACTTGGTTGCGTTTCGTAGGAATTGTCGTGTTCTTCTCCATTATGCGCGTGAAAACGCCCCCGAGAGTTTCCACACCCAGCGATAACGGCGTAACATCCAAAAGCAGCAAATCCGTCACTTCACCTGTAATTACCGCTGCCTGTATAGCAGCGCCTATGGCGACGCATTCCATGGGGTCAACGCCGCGCTCTACGCTTTTACCCAAAGTTTGCTCAACAAATCTTTGCACAAGGGGCATCCGTGTCATGCCGCCTATAAGGATTATCTTATCGATGTCGCTTGGAGTCAACTTCGCATCTTCAAGCGCTTTAATTATTGTTCTCTCCGTCTTTTGCACAATAGACTGCGCCAAAGCCTCCAGTTTGGTTCTCGTCAACGTGAAATGCAAATGCCGGGGTCCTGAATTGTCGGCGGATATAAAGGGCAAATCAATGTCCGTGGTCAACAGCGTGGTTAGCTCTATCTTTGCTTTCTCTGCTGCTTCTTTCAGCCTAGCCATTGCCTTTTTGTCATTTGTGAGATCTATGCCAGTTTGTCTCTTGAATTCTTCAACGATATAATCAATCACCGCCTTGTCTATGTCTGTGCCGCCGATCTGCGTGTCTCCGCTCGTCGAAAGCACTTGGAAAACGCCCTTGCCGAAATCCATTAAGGTAACGTCATGCGTCCCACCCCCGAAACTGAACACCAGTATCTTCATTTCTTTTTCAAGTTTGTCAACTCCGTAGGCGAGGCAGGCAGCTGTAGGCTCATTGATGATTCGCATTACTTCGAAACCCGCTATTTCGCCCGCGTCTTTTGTGGCTTGCCGCTGGTTGTCGTCGAAGTGGGCGGGGACGGTAATGACCGCCTTTCTCATCGTGCCACCCAAGTAGGTTTCCGCGTCCTTCTTGATCTTCTGCAGTATGAAAGCTGAAATCTGCTGCGGAGTGTACTCTTTCCCGAAAACGTTGACTTTGTAGTTGGTGCCCATTTTTCGTTTTATTTCAAAAATTGTTCCTTCCGGGTTAGCCGTTGCTTGGCGCTTTGCTGGTTCGCCTATTAAGAGCTGGCCGTCTTTTGTGAAGGCAACGACTGAGGGGAACATTTTGCCCGCCATTGTGGGGCCTTCAGCGCTGGGGATTACCGTGGCGCGTCCGCCTTCGAAGATGGCGGCTGCCGAGTTTGTTGTTCCCAAGTCTATGCCTAATACTTTTTCTCCTGCTTGTGCACTACTCATTTTTCAAATCCTCCTTTTGTGACTTTGATGGATTAACTGCCACTTTGACGATGCTGGGTCTAATCACCTTATCCTTCAGGATATAACCTTTTCTCACTTCTTCAACCACAACGCATTCCTCAACATCGTCCCTCTCTATGGTAGCAATAGCATTATGCCTTGAGGGATCAAAAACCTTACCCTCGCATTCTATAGTAGAGACGCCTTCTTGCTCAAGAATCTTTCTAAGCTTTTTCAGAGTCATCTCGATTCCTTGCGTTAGAGCTTGAGCAGAGTCAGCAGATTTGCCCGTTTTGACTGCTATTTCCAATTCGTCAACAACATCCAACAACTGAATGACCAAGCGTTCAGTGCAGTAATTCTTCACTTCTTCCATCTGACGATCAAAACGCTTCTTCAAATTCTCAAAATCCGCCTGCATATACTTCAACCGCGTTAAATATTCCTCTGAACGCTTCTTCTCCGTATCTAATGCACGCGAAAGCGTCTCAAGATTAACTTCCTGTTCTTCGTGTTCATCATCCATTGAGCAAACACCTCTCTAGCGTTACAAATTTTTAGCGTACACAAACAGAAATATATGTTTCGCCCTTCAAAACGCGAGTGTTCCGCTGAATTGAAGACTGCAAAGATTATTAAAGGAACCAAAAGCGTAACTTGTTTTTAGGCGTTTAGAAATGGTGCAGACAGTGACGCTGAAAGACGTGTACAAAGCCCGAAAAGTTGCGAGTAGATACCTTCCGAGAACTCCTTTGGTTTCTTCGCCTACGCTTTCCAAACAGTTGGGGTTTGAAGCGTACGTTAAGTGCGAGAACACTTTGCCCACAGGCGCTTTTAAGGTCAGAGGCGGTGTGAACCTCATCTCCCAGCTTTCCAAAGAAGAAAAACGTCGAGGTGTAATCGCGGCTTCTACGGGAAACCATGGGCAGTCAGTGGCTTACGCCGCGTCATTGTTTGGAGTAAAAGCCATAATAGGCATGCCTAAAAACTCTAACCCAAACAAGGTTAAAGCCACCAAGAGCTTTGGCGCTTCTATCGAATTTCGCGGCAAGGACTATGATGAAGCACGTTGCTGGGTCGAAGAAGAAGCGAAAAGGAAGGGGTACAGGTACATTCATTCTGCAAACGAGCCATTGCTAATCGCTGGCGTAGGAACGCTGTATTTGGAGATAATGGAAGAGATCCCAGACATTGACACTATAATAGTTCCAATCGGCGGTGGAAGCGGCGCCGCTGCAGCGTGCATAGTAGCCAAAACCATAAACCCAAGGGTTAAAGTGATAGGGGTTCAAGCGGAAAAAGCGCCCGCCTTTTATCTCTCATGGAAAGAGAAAAGAGCGACAGAAACAGAATCCGCTGACACTTTTGCAGACGGTTTAGCCACGAGAGTCACCTTTGCGCTCACGTTTGACATTTTGAACAGCATGATAGACGATGTGGTTCTTGTAAGCGAAGAAGAAATGAAAAAGGCCATCTTGACGCTGCTTGAAACGACTCATCAGCTCGCGGAAGGAGCAGGCGCCGCCTCAACAGCCGCAGCGCTTAAGCTACGAAACCAACTTCAAGGCAAGAAAGTTGCATTGCCGCTGACAGGAGGCAACTTGACCCTGAATAACCTCATCAACATATTCAAAGAATTCTAACCAGAAGTTCAATCTATATAAAGAGGGGGTATAGTCTGCGCAGAGCATTACTGTTCAATCGTATCAACGGCGCAATTCTCAAGGAAGCCTTTTATTTTTCGGTTGAAATACGATAACATTAAGGAGAATGAAAACTGTGGAATTGAAAGGTAGCAGAACAGAAAAGAATCTTTTAGCGACATTCGCAGGCGAATCCCAAGCCAGAACCAGATACACTTTCTTCGCCAGCGTAGCCAAAAAAGAAGGCTATGAGCAAATATCCGCTATTTTCCAAGAAACATCCGACAACGAAAAGGAACATGCTGAACTGTTTTTCAAACACCTCAAAGGCGGAACAGTAGAAATAACCGCAACCTACCCAGCAGGCATAATCGCGTCAACAGCAGAAAACTTGAAGGCCGCTGCAGAAGGAGAAAAACTGGAATGGGGAACACTCTATCCTAATTTCGCAGAAATAGCCGAACAAGAAGGTTTCAAGGAAGTAGCCAAAACCTTCCGCGTGGTCGCCAAAGTAGAAGCATACCACGAGCGTCGATATCTGAAATTGCTGGAGAATGTGAAACAGGGCAAAGTCTTCAAGAAAGACATGGCTATCAAGTGGAAGTGCAGAAACTGCGGTCACGTTTTCGAAGGCAATGAAGCACCAGAGAAATGTCCAGTCTGCAACCATCCTAGAAGCTACTTTGAAGTCTGGTGCGAAAACTACTGAGCGTTAACACGCAAAACCCATTTTTTTAGGTCCTAAGTCTAAACGTAACCCTCCATGATGGCTTGCAGAGGATTACTGTTTTTGCTTTGGATTGGATAGGTTTAATTCTTGGAAAAACGTTTTCTAGTATTGTTTGCAGTTTTGAAGGTTTTTAGATTGACTGAAAAAATTGTTGGTCCAAAAGTTGCCATTGTAGGTGCTGGCTTTGTAGGTACAACGTTTGCCTATTCTGTCCTTATTCGCGGATTGGTTTCTCAAATTGTGTTGATAGACATTAACAAAGAAAGAGCTGAAGGAGAAGCCATGGACTTGAGTCACGGGTTGCCTTTCGCTCATCCTGTAAAAATCTGGGCTGGCAACTATTCTGACTGCAAAGATGCAGACATAGTTCTGATAGCAGTAGACAAGGGCGCGAAAATTGAAAAATCACGCTTAGAACTGGCTCAGGGAAATTTCGAAATTTTTAAGCAAGTAATTCCCAAAATCACAGAACACAACAAGCAATGCATTTTGTTGGTAGTCAGCAATCCGTTGGACGTTATGACTTATGCTGCCTTAAAGCTTTCAGGCTTCCCGAAAAGCAGAGTCATAGGGTCCGGAACAGTTCTGGACACTGCGAGACTTCGTTACATACTTGGCGAACATCTTCAAGTTGACACTAGGAACGTGCACGCCTACATAATTGGCGAACATGGAGACAGCGAAGTACCTGTGTGGAGTCTCGCAAATATCGCAGGGATTCGGCTAAAAGATTATTGTCCAATCTGCAAAGTTCCCTACGACAGCGAGATGTTCAACGAGCTGTTCCTAAAAGTCAAAAATGCAGCTTACGAAATCATAGAAAGAAAGGGAAGAACAAACTATGGCGTCGGTTTAAGTTTGACCAAAATAGTGGAAAGCATTATACGCAATGAGAATTCTGTCTTGACCGTTTCTTGCTTTCTTGAGGACTATCACGGGGTAAGTGATGTGTGCTTAAGTGTTCCCGCGATCGTAAACCGAGACGGAATAAAAGAGACAATTGAGCTTCCGTTAGATGAGAAAGAAATTGAAGACTTTCGGAAATCGGCAAGGATTATACAGAAAATCAACGATTCGCTGGAACGATAGAGCCTTACTATTAGCAATCAATACTGCATTTCGTTTTTGAAGCGGCCACACAGTGTGTAGAGAAAAGCCTAATTCGGTCGAAAGCGGTGTAAACAGTTAAGACGAGGCTCGTGGCCTATGAAAAAGCTGATGCGCTTCGTCAGAAATAAACGGAAATGTGTGGCTGTTCAGCCTTGACGAATAATTCCAATGCACTCACAAAAACAGATGCGAAAAGAAAGGTCGACAGCGTACAATTTATGATGAAAACTGAAGACCTTCTCAGCATACCAATGGACGAATTTCTCATTAGATTAGAAACTTCTCAGTCAGGCCTTGCTGCTCAAGAAGTTGAAAACCGCCTTAGAACATATGGGCATAACGAGCTTGCCAAAAGAAAGAAACGAACCGCAGCAGTCGAGTTTCTTGTACATCTCAGAAGCCCTTTGGTAATCTTATTGCTCATTGCAGGTCTGATTTCAGGTTTTCTGGGAGAAACGATAAATGCCGCAATCATATTCTCTATAGTTCTTTTAAGCGTGGTACTTGACTTTTATCAAGAATCCAAGGCTGAGAAAGCAGCAGAGATGCTCAGGGAAAAGGTAACTACCACGGCGACAGTGCTCAGAGACGGTGCTAGGCAGGAAGTGAAACTTTCTGAAATTGTCCCCGGTGATATCATATATCTTTCAGCTGGAGACATTGCACCAGCAGATGCGAGGGTAATCAACGCAAAGGACTTATTCTTGGACCAGTCAGCGTTAACTGGCGAGTCATTTCCAGTAGAAAAAATGGCTGAACCATTGAAGGCGAAAGATCCAGCGATTACTGAATGGGATAACTGTCTTTTCATGGGTACTTCTGTCGTGAGCGGAACAGCTACCGCTGTCGTAATAAAAACTGGAAACTTCACCGAATATGGAAAAGTCGCCGAAAAACTTGCGATTAGAGAACCCGAAACAGAATTTGAGAAAGGGCTCAGAAGATTCGGTTTTCTGATGTTGGAAGTCACCTTTCTGCTAGTTTTGCTTGTCTTTTTCATAAACGCCCTTTTCAAACGTGACATATTAGAATCGCTTCTTTTCGCTGTGGCTTTGGCAGTTGGTTTGACTCCTGAACTTTTACCGATGATTTTGTCTGTAAACCTTTCCCAAGGTGCCCTTGCAATGTCTAAACGAGGCGTCATAGTAAAACGCCTAGTTGCAATCCAGAATTTCGGAAGCATGGACGTTCTATGCACGGACAAAACGGGCACACTGACACAGAACAAGATAACGCTTGTGCTCCATGTGGACATTGAAGGAAAGGAGAATGAAAAAGTATTGGCATATTCCTTCTTGAACAGTTATTATGAGACAGGACTCAAAAGTCCTCTTGATGAAGCCATACTTAAACATCAAGAGATTGATGTAAAGGATTACCAGAAAATAGATGAAGTTCCGTTTGATTTTACAAGAAAACGTGTTTCAGTCGTTGCTGAACATGACAGGGAACGATTTTTGATTGCCAAAGGGGCGCCAGAAGAAATTGCCAAAGTATGCTCCTATTGTGAATTTGGAGAACAAATATTTGATTTGACAAACGTGTTCCAGAAAACGATCGAAAAAAAATATTACGACCTGAGTTCTGAAGGATTTAGGGTTCTAGCAGTTTCATACAAAAAGGTCAAAGAGGAGAAAAGAGTATATTCCGTAAATGACGAAAGTGACATGGTATTTTTGGGCTTCGTAGCGTTTATCGACCCGCCCAAAGAGACTGCTAAAGAGTCCCTGCAAAAACTGAGGAAATCGGGCGTGGAAGTAAAAATCCTCACGGGCGATAATGAAATAGTTACAAAGAAGACATGTGAACAGTTGGGTTTCGAGATCAAAGGAGTTGTACTAGGAAGCCAAATCGCCCAAACGCGTGATGATGCCCTTACAAGAGTTGTCGAGGAAACAAATATCTTCGCGAGGGTGACGCCAGCCCAGAAAGATAGAATAATGAACGCATTAAAAAATAACGGGCATGTTGTTGGTTTTCTTGGAGATGGCATCAATGATGCACCCTCTCTAAAGACAGCTGACGTTGGCATATCTGTTGATAACGCGGTTGATGTTGCAAAAGAAGCTGCTGACATCATACTATTGCAGAAAAGTCTGAGAGTACTCCACGAAGGAGTTTTGGAAGGCAGAAAAACCTTTGGCAACACTATGAAATATATCATGATGGGGACAAGTTCAAATTTTGGCAACATGTTCAGTGTTGCTTTCGCCTCCCTGTTTTTGCCCTTTCTTCCGATGCTTCCTATACAGATCCTGCTTAACAATCTGCTCTACGATTTGTCCGAGTCAACTATACCAACCGATAATGTCGATTCGGAATACGTGCAAAAACCCAAAAAATTGGATATTCCCTTCATAAGAAGATACATGGTGATTCTAGGGCCTATCAGCTCGATCTTTGATTTCCTAACTTTCTTTATAATGTTGTTCGTTTTCAACGCGTCAGTTCCGTTGTTTCAAACCGCTTGGTTCATTGAATCTTTAGCAACGCAAACGTTGGTTATCTTCGTCATAAGAACGAGAAGAGCACCATTCTATAAAAGCAAGCCCGGCAGGCTTTTGTTTTTCAGCAGTTTGAGCGTCGTAGTCGTTGCATTGTTAATACCCTTCACGCCACTGGGCATGCTTTTCAAATTTGAGGAACCCCCCTTCACTTTCTTCATAATTCTTGCAGGATTAGTTGTCGTCTATTTACTGTTGGTTGAAGTCGTCAAAAAGTGGTTCTATAAACGATATGCGCATCGCATGGAACAAACTTTGTCTCCTTCAAAAAGTTCAGTTGCACCAAAGTAACTGAAAATTTGCTATACGCAGTAAAAGGCCACCAAGCGAAAGTTTGATTTGGATCAATGATAATAAAATTACGCAGTCTCCGGATAGTCTAGGTTGTCCGTTTGAAAATGTACCCTGCAGATAGACCTATTCTTCTTCGGATGCTTTTGGAATTTCCCTACTTGGCTACCCCTTTGCCAGTGATCGATGCTGCTCTAGACTCAGCCAAGTTCAGGTCAGGCGAAATTTTCGCAGATCTAGGTTGCGGAGACGGCGTAGTGTTGATAAGGGCGGCTGAAAGATTTGGCGTTTTCAGTGTAGGCTTCGAAATTGATCGCAGACTAGTTATGATAGCCAAAGAAAATGCAAGGTCCGCTGGTTTCAGAAATCTAATCGACGTAATTGAGTCAGACCTTTTTACGGCTGACATTTCAAAGTTCAATGTGATTTACATTTATCCTTTCCCGCCGATTGTTCAAAGGCTTTCAGAAAAAATACTTGATGAATGTGAGAAAGGCACTAGAATTTTGGTTCACGATTATCCTTTAATGTCTCTTCATCGAGCGAAGGTAGTCCATACTTCTGAAGGTGGAATGTATACACATAGGATATATCTTTACGAGCTTTGAAAAGAATCGTGCGACTACTTAATTTTCGGCAAAATAGACTCTTTGCTTTTTCCCTTTGTTTTCTTGTTTATTTCCACGCGCACGACTTTGTTTCAGGTTTTGCTTTGCTATTCATCCTGCGTCGCAGGCTAAGCAGACACTACCGAATGGAAAGCTGTTTGGTCCGTATAGATTCACCAATAACACTGAGTAACCGTACATTATTTTTAGGGCTGATTGGCACCAATTATCTGCTTCTACGGTATAGTCCAACAAGTTCGCCCTTCGCAAGTACATGGTCTTTCATTGCTTTTTCGACATCCTTCTTTCGCGAATTTGGGTTTAACGTCAGTTTCGTGTTCAAAGCGTAGACTTTGAAAAAGTATCTATGCGTTCCTGACGGCGGACAGGGTCCTCCGTAGGAGTGCTTTCTGAAATCGTTAATTCCTTCAACTCCGGGAACAGTGCTCTCTTCTATCTTATCTGTGGGAGGAATGTTCCAGACGACCCAGTGATCCCAAGTGCCCATGGGAGCGTCAGGATCATCAACTATCAGAACTAAGCTTTTTGTTCCTTCGGGTATTCCTTCGATTATCAGAGGAGGATTCACATCCTCGCCATCGCAGGTGTACTTAAACGGAATGAGTTTATTGCTTTCAAAAACGGGACTCTTGATGGTTAATTCCTTCATACATGTCGCCCTTTTTAGAACTATGATATAGAATATTGCTTTGACAAATAAAAAAATTTGCCAGCCTCTGAAGTCACCTTCGATTAGGCGATGTCACTTGGAGAACCGATTTTGAAAAATAGTTTTTATCTTTCAGAGTTTAGAGTGTAACTGGCATGACTTTTTACATCAATAAAACGTCTGACACGCCTGTTTTTTGTTGGAAAAATTCTGTGGATTTCGGAAAGTTTCGAAACTGATTAGCTTGTACTGGTAAAACCCTATAGGGAATGCTAATGTAATTGATGGGGAAAAGGAAAAGTTTGGTTGATACGGAATTGGTGCATTACACTATTTTTACTTGAAGATAAACTCGGTTTTGTTCTCTTGCTGATTTTCCACTATTTCGGAGCTTTCGACTTTCTTTTCATGGTTTCTGACGCGTTTTTCCAGTTCGGTAATCTTGGATTCTAACTCTTCAACAGAGCCGTGCTTGACTTTGAGCTGTTCCTCTAGTTCTTGAATCGCCAGTCTCTCTTCTATTATTCTTGTTCTTTCCCTCAGCGTTTTTTCCCGTTCTTCTATGGAGTGCAGTTGAAATTCTAGTTCTGCCTTTTTCTTTTGCAAGTCTTCAAGTTCATGCCAGGCGCTCAAATTATAGCCACCCAGATGACTTTTCATGATGCTGACATAATAATAATGTTATGAAGACAAAATCAAGATTGAAACTCAACAAAAAAGCGGACAGACAAACGGATACAAAAAATCGGGGCAAGCACTCGCGATTGCTAAAGATCTAAACGTGCAACCAACGTTTTTGGACAACATATATTAATGATTCTGAGAATTATATAGTGAGAGTGAATTACAGGATTAAAGCGTCAAACGATTGAAGAATCTAACGTATTGACGCGAAAAAGATTTTGATTTTCGTTCTGATGTTCAGAATGAATGGAAAAGATTAGAGGAGGAGAATATAAACGAGTTACGAGCGTAAGGCCGAGTTGCTTATAGCGATTCTAGATTACGAATGTGAAGAAAAGCAAAGATTGGATAAAGGAATAGACTTTATTGCTTCGGATGCCAAATCAGATGAAAAGATACTGTTGCGTGTAATAACCAAGCCAAGATCAAAGTCCGGAGTTGTTGTTGTGGAAGACGTAAGGAACATGCTTGAGGTCATGGAAGACAAGCTTTGCGATAAAGGGGTCTTAATCAGCAAGGAGTTTTCAGACGCAGCAAAACAAGAAATGGAGAAAAAGAACATACAAAGAATCTCGGAGAAATTCATGCTAAGATTTAGACCGGAAAGGCTCTATCTTAGAATACGCGATTATATTGATGATCTTTGCAAAGCCAAATGTGGGAAGATCCCAGAGAAAGAGACTGACTGCAAAAGTCATTCTGAAAGCAATCCTTGTAGGATCAGAGTCATCAGTGATAACGCGTCCTTCCACTTTGAACACGGTTGGACGCGCCTACTACAGCACGATTTTATGCGGCTAATAGCATTACAGAACTCCATCAATAATAACTGACAGAGAAGCAGTTGAGTAAGCGATTACCTGCGAAAACGGCGAAGAAAAAGCAGAAGAGGATCTAAGAATAGGCCAAAGTAAAAATCAAAATTAGATTTTCGACTGGCAAAATTCAAACGTTTAAAGACCATCAGGATACCTTTTAGGTCGTGCTATATTGCTATTTGGTGTTATATTTCCCATAGGGACACTCATTTCAGGAATAGTGGTTTTGACCATTTCTAGTGACAAGGCGGTCGAACACACGGTTTATTTCGCTTCAGCATTGGGAGTTTCCTCTATTATGATAGGTCTTGTATTGGTGGCTATTGGCACAGACTTGCCAGAATTGCTAATTCGATCGTTTCCTGTTGGAGCGGACACGGAGACATTGATCTGGGAGATTCCATAGGGTCCGTTTTAACGCAAATTACTTTGGTATTAGGGCTTATTGCTCTTCTAAGTAGGAAATTCAAAGTTAAAGGAAATGAGGTCTTAGTGACAGGTTTCTTCGAGGTCCTCGCACTCATACTGGCGATATCAGTAGCAAAAACTGGATTCACGAGGTGGAAAGCTTTCTTGCTTATCGCTACTTGGCCGATTTTTATGTGGATAATAAGAAGAGCTACAAAAAAGACACTGTGAAAACCAAGAGTTCAACACACAAGACGCATAGGCCATATTTGTTCCACTTAGTGATAGCAATTCTGAGTTTTGCTGGCGTTGCGATTGGGGCGTTTGCAGTTGTTCAATCAGTAATAATGTTATCGAACCAGTTAGACATACCTGAGTTCTTCATCAGTTTCTTCGTTCTCGGGATAGGCACATCAATTCCTGAGTTGGCGGTGGATTTGATAGCTGTTCGAAAAAGACAATATGAACTTGCAATTGGGGACATCATAGGCAACTGCATTGTTGATTCCACCGTTTCCATCGCAGCAGGACAACTATTCTTTCCAGCAGCAGTCTTTGTTGAGCCCTCTGGACGTTCCTTCTTGCTAGGGCTATATGCCATACTTTCTTCAAGAAAAAGGGTGGACAAGAAGGCAGGACTATTGTTTGTTGTTCTATACCTTGGTTCATATTCATTGTTATACGCGATATAGAGATGTAGTTCAATAAAGATACTATTGAACATTCCTTATGCAACAACTTGTTAGCAATGTTAACAGAGAGCATTCTTTTTCGCCAAAAAATCAAGTCGAGTGGATTGGCGGGACTACCGTTCTTAATGTTGGTATACGTGCCTGCCAATCAAGATGGAGGTTTTACGCCGTGTTTTTCGTATAAAAGCCTTTTCTTGACTAGATCTTTGACTTCTTCGATGAATTGTGGATCGTTTTCCAAGTTTAGGAATTGAGTTCGTATGTCTTCAAATCCTTCAGGTATTTCAATCTTCATAGTAATGTAGGGTTTTCCTATGGCCATCTCAAATTCCTTTTTTTCTTCTTCGTATTGTTTCTCGCCTTTCGGTTGTTTTGATTCAAACCATTTTTTGATCTTTGACAAATTCATCACGTACCTATCAATCCAAACCTAAGTATAAGGTAAATGCTTGAGAAACCTAACTGAATCAAAGTTGTAATGAAACCTACTTTTGCGAAGTCGCCGAAGTGTATTGAAATTCCTTCCCGTTTAAGTGCACCCATAGCCATAATACATACGGCGCCGCTGAAAGGAAGCGTGGCGCCTCCAACATTTGTTCCAAGAATGAGCGCTGACCAGATAGCAGATAGATTCAAACCTGAAAAAGTCTGCGCACTAATTATCGGAGTGAATGTTAAGGCTATTGCAATGTTGCTAACCCCGATGCTTGCAATTCCAGTAACCCACAGAGTCATGAGCGTTGCAATAGATGAGTTCCCTCCAGCTATTTGAAAAAGCTGTGTTGATACGTCGCTCAAAATATGAGTTCTTTCTAGACCTCCAACGATGAACATGAATCCTGCGATGAAGAAAACTGTTTCCCAATCTAAGTTCTTGAAGATTTCTGTTGGATCTAACCTGCTAATGACTAAAGCGAGAATGGCGCAGCCTAAAGCTACCGCTTCTGGACCTATTCCCAAGTTCTCCAGTAACAAGAAAAGCAGTATTAGAGTAAAGAGAATGAATATCGATCTGTTGAAGAGTTTCCTGTCTTTTATGCTCTCTGACGGATTGTATTCTGGCAGTGTTTTTCTCTCTCCAAGTCTCGGCTTAAACAAAAAGTAAAGCGTTGTTATTGTTAATACCCATAGGACTATTTCGCATAATGTTAGATAGTTGACGAAATCTGAAAAGTTTAGCCCTGCTTGTACGCCGATAATCATGTTGCTCACCGAGCCTATGAGCGTGCTTGTTCCTCCGAGATTTATCATTATGGCTGCAGATAGAAAGTACGGCGTTGGATCGTATTTTAGAAGTTTAGTTATGGTTACTACAGCAGCCGCTATGAGCAGCATAGCCGTTGGATCGCTTAAGAACATCGAGACAAGGGCCGCAACTATGCAAACAGAAACAAAAAGTTTTGAGGGGTTTCCACCAGAAAATTTTATGGCATGCAATGCTAGGAAACGGAACAAACCACTTCTTTCAGCTACTTCAACCACAATCATTGTTCCTATCAAAAGTCCTAGGAGCCTGAAATCTATGAAGCCTAGGGCCTGATCATAAGTGAACACTCCATATTGTATTCCAAACCAAGCAGTTAACAAAGCTCCCCCTAAGGCAGCAACGGAAAGCGGAATGAGTTCCATTGCTGAAATGAGAACTATGAGGAGATAAATCAGTACGAAAATTACTGCTGTTGGTTCCATCTTGTTCACTGTTGTGGATTTTCTTTTTCCGTCTGTACTAGTCGATCACTAAACGATTCAGCTTTCTCTTCAACTAGTTTATACAGGATTCGCCCTATATCATAGATGAATAGTATGATTAGAGCAAGACCTATGTAAGTTAAGGCCGTTGAGAGCAAATTGCTCATGGTGGTCAAAAGGGGAGAGGCAGCTGTAACCACAAGTATGATTATTATTATGTAGATAAGATCTCTTGCGGCCCTTTTGGGAGATCTTTCTTCTTTCACACCCAATCTCCTTACAATTACATCCGTCAGGATGTCTCCCAGCACTAAAGCATCGGACAAAGCCCGTATCAGGAAAATCGCCATGACGAGAGTAGCAAGAATCCATACTAAGAATTCTGCATTAACGTCGATGCCTGGAATTACGACATCTCTCAATGTCGGGGGAATAAAAGCAGCTATTATCCAAAAAATCAGAACCATAACTAGGTTCATAATAATTCGGGGAAGCCTGAAGCGAATTTCCTGCCCTTTACTCTTCATTTTAAATACTTCACATGCTGTCATTTAAGAACAATTTTACAAGATAAGCATTTGAAATGCTATAAAAGTATTGTCGCTTTTGCTTTTGTTATGGTAATGGGCACAAGTCAATTTGGGGCATGTTTAGGATAAGTTCGATTCTTGTTGATTTTGCGAATTCCGACTTAAGATAGGTATTTCATTCTATCATACGAGCTTCAACGCCTTGCATGTGCTAAGAAGCGGAGTGAGTTCGAAACGGAAAAAAGAAAAAAAGGCATATTGTTGTTTTTACGTCGTTGGCAACGATTTGTTTAAGCTGGAGGTTGTTCGATGATTCTTGGTCTTCTGGTCATTCTCATCAAGAACATTGTCATTAACGCAAAAAGTATTGTAGTGGCTCCCAAGACGTACATCATGATTGTGGTGCTATTGTTAAGCATCTCAAGTTCGCTTAGTTGTTCTTGCAACTGCTCGCTGACATTCTGTTGTTCTTCAAGCTGATCTTGTACCTGCTCGTTAATGCTCTGTTGATTCTCAAGTTGTTGTTGCAACTGTTCGTTGATTGTCTGCTGTTGTTCGAAGTCCTGCTTGTAGGGCGATTCTATGAACAGCAATGGCTCGTAAGTTGGATTGTCCGATATATACCATCTTTGAGAACCAGCACTCCAGAGTTCAGTCCTGACTCTAACGAATATATCGACGTATCCTGAAGCGATGTTCGTTGGCAGACTAAACGAAACATTAAATGTGCTCGATTCTCCTCGGGGGATTTCAGCAGGCAAAGTGGCATTACTATAGAAAGTTTGAAGGTATATTGTTTCGTCAGAATAGTAATAGTCTATGGTGGCAGTGATCTCAGTGACCCTTATTGTATCATCTTTATCATTGTATACGGTGACTGTGATGTAACCTACTTCACCTTCGTGATACACTTCCTTATCAAGAGTACACGCGGTGATTGTGGCGGCCTGTGCAGCAAAAGGAAGCATCAATAGAAAGGCAAGTGACAGCATCAAAATTGGAAATTTCTTATTACGCATCTCAATACCTCTTCCTATGTACAGATAATGCCATATTTTCAAGTCTTACAGTTAAAATCAGTTATGAATTCAGAATCCGAATTTGAAATATATGATTATCGAAGAAAATGAAAGAAAACTTAATAATAGCGGAGACGCTAAACCTTTATTTTCCATTCATTATATTTTTCGTATAGGAGATGTTAAACGTGGCAGATGCGTCCATGTCCGAATGTCCAAAATGCGGTAGCAACGATATCAGAAAGGAAGAGGGTAGACTCGAAGGAGCAACAATGGGCGTGTCTAGACTATTTTTCGATGTGTATATTTGCAAAAGTTGCGGATATACCGAATTATATTTCGTTGACAAATCCTACCTTTACCTAGGGCATTAAACCTGACTCGAAAGCGCACAATAGCCTGCATGTGGGATAATTGATGAGGTGATTACGTGAAAGCACTGATAGCGTATTATACTTGAACTGCGACAAACGAGAAGATGCTCAACGAGCCCTTGTTAGGCGCCGCAGTAGGAAATGCGTTTTCTCTTTTATTGTATCTCCTACCTCTAACCATCTCAGAAACTTCGTCGTTCTATTTTTCTAAAGAGAGATTTTCGGTTGTTTTGGAAAGCAGGCCTTGGTTTTACTCTTTCGTGGATTTTAAGTTTTTACGCGGTCAGTTGTGAGGAAGTGTCAATAGTGACTCCACTTTTGCAAGTGGAGCCATTGTTTGTTGTCTTCTTCGCTTATTTGTATCTTAAGGAGTTGGAACATCTATCGTACAAACTCATCCTGAGCGTCATCCTTATCGTCTCGGGAGTTGCGCTTGTAGGAATATAACACGCTATCGATTTTTCATATGCTCTTCACGTAAAAAAGAGAAAAGCGGTATCAAGCTCACTTATGATCGCTAGTTGAGTTAAACCTAGGGGAATAAATCTTACATCTCCATCTGTTGAACTATTTTTGATCATAGAACTTCCTTAGCTTCTCCGCATTGTTGGCAAGGATTTCAAAATTAACGACTGTATGGTCCATTTTTTGCACCTGTCCCTTATTCTTTGAAATTACATAGAAGGATGTAGCGCGGAAGAATCCAAAAACAATCATTTAGAAGCACAAAAATCTTGGATTTTGTAAGATTACGCAACATTACGGATATTTTCTCGGATTGCCCCTATTCCGCTCAGGCTGTTAAGTATGATTTGAGTTCGGTAGGAACTTCTCAGTGTTCTTGCTATTTGCTTCAATATGAAGTCTGGACGACGGAAAAAATCATAAAAGGCTTGATGAATCATTTGTCTGCTTTCGCTAGGCTGTACTAATGTTGAACATATCTCAGAAACAGCAATACCTGTTTCCCAATAGTCCTCTTCTACATTTATAAGACCCTTCATTTCGAATTCTCTCCAAAGGTCTGTTCCAGGGTAAATACCCAATAGGTTGAATTGGGGAATATCTATCGGAATTTGTTTTGCAAACTCGATTGTGTTGCGAATTTCTTCTTTTGTCTCGTCTGGGGCTCCTACAATAAAAGACCCAACTATTACATCTATTCCAGCTTTCCTGGCTGTTTTCACAGCAGTTTTGGACTGCTGGGGTGTTATTTGTTTGTCATAGTAGTCTAGAATTCTTTGATTGGCGCTTTCAATGCCAAAGTATAGGAGTTTACAACCTGCCTTTGCAATTTCATACAACATTTCATAGGAGCAATTGTTAACTCTCCCTTCGCAGATCCATTCCATATCTATTTTTTCCTTTCTCATAGCTCTGCAGAGCTTGATTACTCTTTTCTGGTTCAGCGTAAAACTGTCGTCTACAAAAATGAACTGTTTGTATCCTTCACTAGCAAGAAGATGAAGTTCTTCCAGAACATTTTCTACAGACCTTGGTCTCCATGCGTTGCGAGCAAACTGAGTGCAACTGCAAAAGCGACATCTATAAACGCATCCACGTGAAGAGACAATACTTGTGAACTTCTTTGGAGCAACATTTACCCCAGCAACCACCGAATGATAGTCTATGTCCAATAAATTACGCTTAGGGATAGGAAGAGAATCCAGATCCCTTATCAGTGGACGCTCAGGGGTAGAAATAATGCTTTCGTTATTTCTGAAGGTAATTCCTTGAACGTGTTTGAGCTTACCTTTGTTCGCCAAGCAACTGACAAGGTCAACCACTGTATTTTCTCCTTCTCCTCGAACCGTGATATCAACGGAAGGGTATTTTCGGAGAATCCGTTCAGAATTGAATGTTGCGTAATGATTGCCGAATACGACAACGACGTTCGGGTTTTTTTCTTTAACCTTTTCGCTGATTAATGCGGCTGTGCGACCGGAACTCGAGAATGTTGAGAAACCGAGAATGTCAGGGTTTTCTTTCTCTATCCAGTTAACTGTTTCATTTATTGTAAAACCTTGCGCTGGTTGGTCCAAGACAGAAATCTCGATACCTCTTTCTTCGAGCACAGAAGCCAAATATAAAATGCCTAAAGGTGGAAATGAAGCAATAAATTTTCTTGCTTCACGCTCATCTAATCCTTCATAAGGACCTGCATTGACAAAAGAAAACTTCAACTACCCAAACCTCAAGTTTACCTCAACAATTACAGAATGATAGAAATATAAAAATTTAGTCTCAATTTTCAAAGTAAATGTAGAATTAGTTGGGATGAACTTGTAGTACGCTCTTCAGGCTTGCTCAAATCAAACCACATCTTGAAAAACATGCCCCGTTAGGCTTTAACAAGATATTCGCTCAAGCACAAAGAATCTTATGCACGTAGCGTCTGTAAAAAAAGAGATGGTTTGGTTTTATTCGCCTTTTTCAAACAGTAAGTAATGATTGATTATTTCGCCCATGCCAGCTTGAGCGCAAGTGTACGTGTGAAGCCTCCAGCCTTTCTCTTGATACTCCTCGATGGTTCTGGCAACATCTTTGTGATGAGCAATCTTAACGCATTTCCATTCTTTCAAAGCATTTTCACCCTCAGGGCCTAATAAAAAAGAGAACACTATTTTAGTTTTCTGAACAGCTTACCCTTAGGATTACCTATCAATTCGAGATGATCTTGAACAAGCCTTAAACTCAATTCTGAACTATTTGGAAGCTTAAAATAATGAAACAAGCTCTCAGTTTTTGGTCCACGTTCTTTCCAAGAAAATGGAGCGAACAGGGCGGGATTTGGACTCGCGCGCTATGCACTGAATCAAAAAGACAGAACCCCATCACTCTCTTTAAGCCAATGTGCAAGCTGCATCATAGTCCCAGGCTGTACGCCTTCAATTATGTCTTCGTAAGTTAGTCCTCTTGCACTGGTGCATGTGCTACATGCCACAACCTCTACGCCTTGTTCGATAAGTTCCCACAACATTTTTTCCAGATTGGGATAACCCTCAGGAGTTTTCTGCCCTTTTTTTGCGACAGACACAGCATCTCCAAGGAGGAAAATGCTTAGTTTAATTTTTATTGAAGAAGAAACCAGCGCTCTTGCTAGTCTCAAAGCATTCCAGACTTTCTCATCTCCGTATGGTGCCCCATTGAGGACTATTGTCAGTGTTTCCATTTGTTCACCTCCTTTTTTCGCGTTGGTTTTTCATTATTCAACAATGACATGTATTAGGTTTGGCATCAGATTCTTTTTTAGCATAGACTGTTCAGCTGTTATAAGCATTGCCTTGTGCCGTTTTCAATCTGCATTTTGCTTGATTTGTTGTACTTACTTTTTTGGGAAGAGACTACAAAATTCTTTTCGAATTTCTCAGTCAAGGCTTTTTTCCAAAAGAAAATGGAGTGGACGGGGCGGGATTTGAACCCGCGGCCTCCACGATGCCAACGTGGCGATCATACCAAGCTGATCTACCCGCCCGTTAAGGGTTGTTTCTGAAACTTTAACCCTCAGCAATAGCCTATAAGCATTTCTTTGCTTACGACGTAATGTCAACTGGGCGTAATGTAAATTTCATGTAGAGATGTTCTGTTCTTAATTAAAAGTTAGACATGCGATTTTCGAGCGGTATGTGTGCCAGAAGTTCGGTGTGTATGTGGTGGTGGTAGGCGCTTTGGCGTAGATAATGTGTTGATTATGTTGTTTGAGATCTGAAAAGTTATTAGTTTATAAGCTTAGACTGGCTTTTTTGTAGAAAAGGTGTGGCTTTGCGTGTTGGTTGCTGGTGTTGATGATGCGGGTCGCGGATGCGTGATTGGTCCTTTAGCAATTGCAGGGGTTCTAATGAAAGAAGGGGACTTGCCTAAGCTTCGGCGGTTGGGCGTTCGAGACTCAAAACTTCTATCGCCTCATAGACGTGTAATTTTGGCAGCAGAGATCATACGTGTGGCAGAAAAATATACCGTGGTGAAATTGTTGCCGAAAGAAATAGATGATGTTGTTGAAAGCGGCAGAAAACTCCACAAACTGAACAGGCTCGAAGCCCATGCAATGGCAAAGGTTATAGAAAGCCTCAGACCGGACAAAGCCTACGTGGATGCTTCGGATGTTCTAGAGCAACGATTCAAACAGCATATACTAGAACGATTGAGCTTCAGACCAGAAATAATCTCGGAACATAAAGCTGACAGAAATTACCCCATAGTTTCAGCTGCTTCCATCATCGCAAAAGTAGAAAGAGACAAGGAAATAGCAGAATTGGCCGCCAAATACGGTGATTTCGGCAGTGGCTACGCAACAGACCCCAAAACCACTGACTTCCTTAAACAGTGGATAGAAAAATTCGGCGAATATCCTGATTTTGTGAGAAAATCTTGGAAAACAGCAAAAGAAGCCAAAGGCCATAAAGATTCAGTTCAAAAAAAGCTCATGTGAAGCTCTCTACAAAGTCCTTGGGAGTCTTGATTTCCGATAATTCATCTTTGCGAATGCAAAATATGTCCTTGCTTGACGGTTTCTGACCTTCTGTTATGAGAACCGGATGCGCCTGAACTACTCTGCTTAAGCTCAAAATTTCATCCACTCGCTTGTCCAGTTCCTGTTCACTATTCATCGCAACGCCGCCAATAATTACGTCGTTTTCCTTTGGGAAGTTTATGATGAAATCGAATGGTGCCTTTCTGACAGGAGTAACGTCGCGGAGAGTGAATTTTCTGAAGATTTTCTGAAGGAGAGCGTTTCCGGCAATAGCATATTTGGCCTTTACAAAGAGGCATTGATGGTGTTTTTTCATTTTTTCAAAAATGTTTATCGGTTGAGCTACAGGTATTCCCAAGGTCTTTGCTAGGTTGTACGCAGAGCCTACTGAAGCTCTTGCCATGCCCTTTTCGTAACCATAAAGGGTTCTTCGAGACACACCTACCATTTCGGCAAGTTTGCCAATCGAGAGACCCAACTCTTGTCTTCTCTTTTTTATCAACTCACCTTCAATCTCAACGGAATAACCACCAGGGCCAGCATGAATCAGTGGGTATGTGCCACGAGACGCTATGTTTTCGAAGGTTTTTGCAGTAATCGCGAAAACATCGTATCTTGAGTACACTGTATCGTCTTCTAGAGGTTTTTCATGTGTCCTTTGACTTATGAGCACTGAAGCGGCTGAAACACAACCAGATATGGTTCTTATGTCCCGAGATTCGCTAGAAGAAAAGGTGTCTACGTCTGAGTGGAATTTCACTAAGATTACGTTTTTGTCTTTTTTTGCTGCAAAATCGAAGCAGCTTGGGCGTGAGCAGCAGATTTGGGAAACATCAAAACCAGCTTCTTTCAACGCTATGCCTAAGGCTATTGCGGTTTCCGCTTCCCAATGGTTCATTAAGCCCACTGGAAATATCCATTGCACTGCAAAATATAAACAATACTTTTTGCAGGGAGACTAGTGCTGTCTGCAGACTACTTTGTGTAGGTAGCCCATGGAAAATCAGACCTTTATCCCTCTAATGTTTTTAGAATTCTAGGAACTAGTGCGTGAAAAACAGACTATACCCCCTCTATATATAGGTAGAACCAGTGTTTGACTGAACTGGAAGGTTTGTGACTAGCTGCTCGAAAAAGACTATAGCGCTCTTATATAAGGACTGAACTTTTGGTTATGCTTTGGCGCTGGATAGCATGTTTTTCTAGGCAGTACGCCTATGCACATATATTCTAGACTGGTTTGCGCTATTTTAAATCGACAAATTTCTGCAATATTTCAGATGGGTCTCAGTATTTGTTCCGCTGCTTCTTTGTAAATTTCCAAGTCATGTTCACTGAACAAAACGAACACTATCTCGTCAAGTTTGTCTTTCTTTTTTAGAAAATCCTTTACAGTTGCCTGAGCAATTCTGCTTGCCTTTTCGATTGGGTAGCCGTATGCGCCTGTGCTTATTGACGGAAAAGCTATGGTTTTCAGCCCTTTGGAAACCGCAAGAGCGAGCGAGTTGCGGTAGGCTTCTGTCAAAAGTTCAGATTCGCCATGGTTGCCTCCTCGCCAGATGGGTCCAACCGTGTGAATGACGTACTTAGCCTTCAGATCGCCTCCGGAGGTTACTACAGCCTTTCCTGTGGGAAGACCTCCAGGGCATTCCGTAGCTCTTATTCTTTTGCACTCTTCAAGTATTTTCGATCCGCCTTTGCGGTGGATTGCGCCGTCTACGCCTCCACCTCCCATGAGTGTGGAGTTAGCAGCGTTCACTATCGCGTCTGTTTCCATTTCAGTTACATCGCCTTTAACCAACAGTATTTTCGTCCTTCCAACTTGGAATTCATTCCTAATCATATTTTCAACCTCTTTTATACCTACACAGAGATGAGCATCCACAATGCTGAACTAACAAACCATACTCCAAATCCCACTAAAACGGCAAAGCAGAAGATAGTTATCACAAGATTCACTTTCTTGGTCCAGAAACGCTGTGTCTTGAAAACTATTTGAGCCACAAAAGTGTACCATAGAAAGTCACAGAACCAGTGGGTCACAGCAAATATTGAAAAACCCATGAAACCGAAGAGCTTGGCATTTATCACCAGAGCAGTGCCAATTGTTAACCACCATACTAAAAAGAAGGGGTTCCCACCCGTCGCTAGAACCCCCGCAATTAAGGAGCCATGCTTTGAACTTTCATATTTTTGGTTTGTTTTGTTTCTTTTTCTAAAAGTTTCAATACCCATGTAAACCATTAGTAAACCACCAACCAGCCCTACACTTACTTGGGCAGTTTCTGGGGCCAAAAACTGAGTGAAACCAAAATAAATGAGAAACATCAATGGAAACTCTATTACTCCATGACCAAAAGCGACTAAAGGACCAACAGTCTTGCTTTTAGAAGCTTTGTCAATTGTCACCGCAAGAAGCGGACCCGGCGTCATGACGCCTGACAAGGATATGATAATGACTGATATCAGAAACAAATAGAAATCGGTGATGATTGTGGGTTCCACAGCCTTCACGTTCCTATATCATTGACCTCACAATTTGTCAGTCTTCTTAGATCGCCAGTTCCTATTTCAAGAAGCGCATTTATTTCTCCACCGCCCCCCACTACCATGCCAAAGCGCATAACTTTCCGGTCTACAAAAGTTTTTACCTGCTTTTTAGGATGAATTGGTGAAACCGGGCCAACCTCGTACCCAGTGAATTCTTTTACTTCAGCCGCGTTTGCCCTTCTGACTTTCTGAGCCCCACAGACTTTTGCAAGTTTCCATTCGTCTACCTTACTGTCTCCTGTCACTATGGCTAATACAGGCCGACCAGAATTGTCAATAAAAAGAATGCTTTTGATTATTTTTTCGCGAGCAATGCGCAGGCGACTCGCAGCAGCGTCCACTGTCATAGTGTGCTCTTCAAATTTGAAAAATTTCGCATCAACGCCTATTTTTTCAAGGTATTTCTTCAAATCCTCTGAAGACACGTTGCATCTTCCCTACAGCTTTTCTGTTTTTTCAATCAAAGTGCTTTGTATTCTTATTATCTCAGAACTATCCTCCGCGGTTGCATAGTTCTCGAGCATTTCACGATTTATTTCTATAAAAGTGTGTCCCCACTTGAAAATGGACAGTAATTTAACGGCTTCTTCTTTAAACCCAGCGATGTAAAAGGCCGCAGCCAAAGCTTCGACCGTGGTAAGTTTGGTTGGCTTGCCAAAATTAACAGGGTTGCCAGCGATTAAAATAGGCAAACAACGGGAAGTTCCTCTCACACGTTTTAGCAGAACTTTCTCGGCGTGTTCCCAACTACAATCCAAGGCAACCAGCCCAAAGTCTTCCATACGTTGCCTGTCAGCAGGCGAAAAAGCAATTTCCGAAAAAGGATTAAGCACAACAGCTCTTCTTGGCAACAACTTCATTTGACTCACCAATCTCACCAGCCCCCGACGTTTAAGTCTTAAACCCGTGCATTTTTTCGGATCGCACTGTCTTGCATGGTAAATAGTGATCCTAGGCAGTCTTTGCACTTGATTTTTGCACCTTCAGATGGCTCATAGGATCATCTAGCACATGCGGAATCCAATCAATGAGGTCGGTGGCCATCATGTGAAAACCAACATCTTCAAAAACAAAATCTCCAGCGGCACCGTTAACAAAAGCCCCTGCAACCGCCGCTTCAAACGGATCAATCTTCTGCGATAGAAAAGCACTGACAATTCCTGAGAGCACATCACCTGTGCCTCCGACAGTCATTCCAGCGTTACCAGTAAAATTAAGCTTGACTCTTCTCCCATCAGAAATCAAGTCTACTGGACCCTTCATCAATATTACGGCGCCTAGCTCCGTCGCTGTTTTTTGCACATCAAAAACTCGCTCACCGAAATTCTCAGGCGGCATCTTGCTAGTGAGTATCGCGTATTCTCCCGCGTGGGGTGTAAGAACCAAGGGAATATTTAGTGGCTTTTTAAATTCTGCGAAGGCCTTTAGACCGTCTGCGTCCAAAAGCAAAGGCTTTCCAGCGCTTTCAACTGCATCAATAAAGATCTTGACGAATTCCTTTGTTTCAGAATGCAAACCAATGCCAGGTCCCAAGGCGACAGCATCGACCAATCCTATGTATGGCTTTAAACTGGGCAAGTTGTTCGTATTTAGATGTTCACCCTCAAGCTTTAGAGTTATTAGGTTGGGCGAGATGGAAGCGATGGCGTATGAAGTTTTCGATGGAGCCGCAAGATACGCAATGTCAACACCTGTGCGCAAAGCCGCCAAAGAAACCAACGTTGGTGCCCCAGAGAAAACTTCGCTTCCTCCCACAACTAATAAGCGTCCAAAATCGCCCTTATGAGATTCCGACGGACGCGTTTTCGTCACCAGTGAAACGTCTCCTGGTCCAGAATATCTTTCCAATTCCTTGGGCAAGCCTATGTCCTTTACGATCAGTTCTCCTACGTAGTCTCTAGCGTTTTCCAATCCCTTTTTTGCTTTGTAAAATGTGATTGTCATGTTTGCTCTCACAGCATTGCCTAAAACTTCTCCGGTGTCCGAATCTATTCCCGAGGGGACATCAACTGCCACTTTGAAAGCATTTAGAGCGTTAATTCTTTCAACTAATTGCAGGATCGGTGGTTTCAGTTTCCCTTTTGTGCCTGTCCCAAGAAGTGCATCAACACAAATTTCCCCTACTACCGAGGGTAGTCTAGAACTATCATCAACTTCGTAAATGGAAATACTTTCTTTTAAGAACTGAATGGAACACCAGTTTTTCAAGGCTGCCTTATGAGAGATTTCCTTGCCTTTTCCTGCTAGGATAACCGTGACTTTGAAGCCCATTGATGACAAGTGTCTTGCAATTACGAAACCGTCGCCGCCGTTTCCGCCTAAACCGCAAAAAATGACAATCGTCTTGTCGGGTCCAAATCTAGCAGCGATTTCGAGAGCTACGTTGCGCCCAGCGTTTTCCATAAATTGAAGCTGAGAAACTCCATAGTACTCCGCGTTAATCTCCACCGCGCGCATCTCACGACTCGTAACGTAATCTTGCGATTGCATACCTAAACCCCAACAATCTAATGCTTAGAAAAAGAAGATAAGCCTATCCATGAAAGCGACAAGCTTCAAGCGAAGGCTAACATAAGTAAACCTCAACCTAGGGGCCTTTTCGACTGTGGAAATAACCCCCCATCGTTTTTTTGAGGCTCTGGAACCGGAGAACTGTTTTTGGCTTTTTTCTGCGCCGATAGGGCCCGCCTCCTCCACTTCTCCGCATTCCACAAACGTTGCTTCACATGGAAATTTTTCAATTTGCGTTGCTAATTTTGCAATAGGGCAGAAAAACATTTTAATTCACAAGAAGAGAACAATACTTGAGGAATTTGAATGCCAACAGCATTTGTGTTGATAAACACGGAAATTGGTTCTGAAGCAGATGTTCTGAAAGACTTGAAGAAAGTTGAGGGCGTTGAGGAAGCGCACGCTGTTTACGGAGTCTATGACATAGTTGCAAGGGTTAAGGCAGACACCATGGATAAACTGAAGGAAATAGTGACATGGCGGATTCGAAGACTCGACAAGGTCCGCTCAACATTAACCATGATCGTTGTAGAGGAAAAATAGCAGCTGTACCCAATTTTTCCCTTTCTTTATAACTCCACCACTTGAAACCCTCTTCTTTATCCTTGACCCCCGTGAAACCCTTCTTTTTCGAAGAGTATCATCTGAAAAATTAAATCGTACTGTGACTGTTATACTACAGCCACACAACTTTAAAAAACTGTTCACACTTACCGATTATGGGTGAAGTCATGAGCGACAAGTTTGAATGTCCTTGGTGTGGTAACACATTCCGAAACTGTAGAGAACTAGAACTCCACGCCAGAAAACATTATGCAAAAACAGAGCTATTGTAAAACTGATTTTTCGTCTTTAAAATTAATACGTAGTAATTCTGATATCTTAAGCCCAATGTAGGCTGGTGAAAAATACTGAATCACTTTAGATACGGGTAAGCTAGAACCTTGCTGGAAGAACGTCCATATTTTAAATGATCCTTGCAAAGGCTCATCAAGTATTCTTGTTTTGAACGAATCACGAACCGTTACCTTTGAAGCAATCGAGATGAGAACATATCAACCCACCACAGACAAACCTAAAGCTACAACGCCTTCAGCCATAATTGTTACTGTGGTGAAACAGTCACATAGGCTTAAATTTTTTTAAATACGATAAAAAAATGTGCGCCCAAAAGTGGTGAGGGCATGAAAGGAACTACATTGAAGATGTCGCCGGGTGTCTTCAATAGAACGCTTTCTGGATCAGAAACTCTCACTATTGGCAGGTGCACGCGACTTTTTAGAAGGTTGGATGGAGGGGTTTAGAAAACCACATTTAATTTTTGTTTCCCCGTAATGTGGAGAGGCGCCTAAACCTCAAAATCCAACTTCGAAATTGCAAGCATCAAGGCAGACACTTAGGACAAGCTTAAGGGAGACCATAACTCGAAAAATTGAGAAGATAGGCAAGGTTAACTCAAAATTAAGGATACTTGTCACAGAAGAGTAAGGGAGATCAACTTCTTGTTTTAGACCAAGGCCGATGCCTTGGAGTGAATCAATGCTATGAATTGCACAGATGGGATAAGCAAACGGGGAAAATACCTAAACAACGGCTCATGGAACAGGGCATACTAGCCAAAGAGTAGAATGACGTTTGAATTGCTGAATACAATTATTCAAAAACTTAAAATATCACCCCTTGGCAATCTGTGGCAGACTAGGTGAAATACTTGTCAGAGGAGATGTCGAGGAGAAAGTATCTGAAATATGTTGCAGGCGGCATTGTAGGTGCAGCTATTGTTGCAGGAGGAACATACTGGTATATGTCAACAACCGGTCCAAAACCAAAGCCAAATCTAAGGTTTTTAGGTTACCCATTCCATTTGCCTCAAGAGGGTATTGAGGAATGGAAGGCTCAAACTGGACAAGAAATAGACGCAACCTTAGACGAATGTTTCATTCTCCCAAATAGACAAATATCCGAGATGGGCAGCTGGGATTTCGGAAGCAGCTGCAGACACCGACCGCTCGTCACAACTAATAATCTAAGGCCCATACCAATAGAGAAGATTCCGAGATGGCAATCCGACAAAGTGCTCGATTTCTTTAACGACGCAGGGAAGTACCTTGAAACGGCTCAGGCAGAACGATTCGATTCGCTACTGTGGTATGAGAAGGGCAAATCGCTGATTTGCGTGCCAGTAATGTGGAATTTTGATTCGGTGACATATCTGCCTGAGTTCCTACCGTATGAGGAGCATGGCGCACAGAAGAGCATATCATTTTCTGAACTATGGGATGCTGAGTGGAAGGATAGAGCGGGACTTCAAGACGAGGGGTACCAGACCTTTAGTGAAGTGGTAAATGAGCTAGACGCTACGGGGCAAGTATCAGTATCAGGGGCGCTATCAAATCTCACGAACGAAGAGGTTGATCAGGTCTACAATTTCTTACTACCCATCATCAAAAGCGGGCAAATACGAGCATACTGGTCAAAATATGGCGACATCGTAAACTTACTCAGCGCAAAAGAGGTCTATCTAGCGAGCACATGGCAACCCGTATGTTTCGATACGAGAAAGGCTGGGGTTCCAGCTTATTATGCAGCCCTCCAGAATGGACCATATGTCTGGTTCAATGCACAGTATATAAGTAAAGACTGCAATACCGACGCATTGGAAGATATGTATCAGTTGATGAACTGGATGCTATCTCTATGGATGCAGCTTCTCTACACTAAGCAAGGTTATCCTTCACCAGCGTGGAAATGGGATGACTACAAAAACTCTATGGGAGAAGAATTCTACAACTGGTTCTTCTTAGGCAAAGCCACGTACACCCCAATCTCAGACATAATGTCAGAGGTCTTTCCGGACAATCCAGAATACGCTTCATTAACAGAGAGACTACAACAAGGTCTATTCTTACCAGATGTATATTTCCGACATTTCTGGACTGGAGAGCAACCTCGAACAGGAACGCCTAACTCAAAAGGCAACCTGAGAGATTTGGGCTCGGTTGATGAGAAACTCCAAACTACAAGGTATCTCATAGGACCCGATATGCCTGACAACAATGACTACTATGTCACTAAATGGGAAGAACTAAAAGCAAACGTCCCCATTTAAACCTCTTTTTTCCATTTTCCAAAGGAATGCCAATAAATTTAGAGAAGCACAAAGTGCGCCTTTTACATAATATGGAAAAGAATAATGTAGAAAGCATAAGAGATTAATATCAAACCGCTTATAACACGAATCGTAGATTTATGCTTGTAACTTAGCCTAGCAAGTCTTGACATGTACCCTGCGAGAAGCCCCATAAAAAAGAATGGAATAACAACTCCCAAACAGAAGAATAAGACAACGATGGGTAAGGCTTTAGCGGCTAGAATAGGTAGAGCAGCAAAGAAGAAAGGAGCAACGCATGGATCAAGGAAATAGAAGATGAAACCAAGAAACAAGAGACCGCTCAAAGTGAAGGCATGCTTTTTTGCAATCTTTCGCAATAGAGGCTTGGTTTCGAGTGGTGTTTTAAAGATACCGATCATGTTGATGCCAAAAAAGAGGGCAAATATACAGATTAACCACATCGAAATTGTGTTTAGCGGCTGAAAAGAAAGAAACGTTAATCCCATCGATAGGCCCACGATCAAAGCTGCAACAACGAATCCAACTCCAAAAAGCATGACTTTTGAGAAATTGTAAAGCAAATTGGGATCTTTTCCTATACTATAGCTCAGCACGAATGATAACAATGCGATTAGGCAAGGCGAAAAAGTCTCAAAAAAACCAAATGAGAAGGCCAGCGCTATAGTAGGCAAGAGGTTCGTTGGTGCTGAATTTGATGGTGCTAAACCTTCTAATGTGGCGTCAATTGCTTGTTTTACTGTGGTTTCACTGAAGCTGCCTTCCAGCCTATACTCACTGTTAATAACCAACGAGTTTGGAGAGCTAACATTATACAATTGTTTTCTTGCAATGCCATCAGCTGATGTTATATCAACCCATTCAAAAGTGGCTCTTCCAGCATAGTAGATGCTAACACGTGTTACAGTCTTGTTCTTATTGATGAAATCGAAATAGAGCGTACCCCAAGAAGGACAAGTATCGCAGTAGTTAGGCTCCGTGCTTGGGTCCCAATAGAGGTATTCTACCGTAATCTGTGTAGCTGAGTAACCAATGTTGGTAAGTAGTAGGGCCAGGAAAACAAAAGAAAAAGCTGAACATGTTATTTTGAGAGATAGCATGAGAACCACGACTCAAGGTACAATAACCTTTTCACTGGTGTCAACATCTTTATTTCTTTCTCTCATAATATCGTGATACTTGACCTTGAACATGCTCTGCAGCATTAATGCTCGCCAATCCAAAATTTGCGTTAACATTAAAGAAAACGCATCTCTGGATTAGTAGCAACCTATTTTGAGTTGGCTAAATATTTATCTTTTTTATCCTTCAAAGTCTAATCTCTAAACTTGTCAAAGAACAGGTTGCCATTGATAACCATGAAAACGATGCACATAGGACTGGACGACACAGATTCCACGAGAAAAGGATGCACAACTTACGTTGCTGCTATCCTCGTGGAAAGATTACAAAAACTAAATGTCAAGTTCATAGACTACCCGAACTTGATTAGATTGAATCCCAACGTGCCGTGGAAAACACGAGGGAATGGCGCATTATGCCTAAGATTCCAATACAAAGAAGACTTTGAAGATGAGATAAAACAAATTGCGGTAGACGCTGTGGAAGAGCAAGCAGATTTGGAGTTCAGAGGAACAGATCCAGGAATAGTTTTCTTCAAAAAAGCGGAAATTCCAAAACAAGTGGAAGTTTTTGCTGGGAACGCGATAACTGGGATCGTAACCCTAAAAGAAGCACTAAAGCTGATAAAGAAATTTGAAGCTGAAGCTTTAGGTTTCAATAAATGCAGAGGGATAATAGGAGGTTTGGCGGCCATTGGCGAAACCCTTCAGGGCGACCACACATATGAAATAATCGCGTATCGCATTCCGCAAAACTACGGCTTGAAAAGAAAAGTGGATGAAACCTCAATTTTTGAAATGGATGAAGTGACGCAGCCCTACACGTTTAACAATGTTGACTTGGAAAAAGGCAGAATCGTTATTACTCCGAGAGGGCCGGATCCGATTCTTTTTGGCATAAGAGGGGAAACACCAGAAATCGTCAAAAAAGCGTTCGGAATGGTGAAGGCCCTTGAGCCTATAGAAAGATGGGTTATTTTCCGTACAAATCAGGGGACAGATGCGCACCTGAAACGTGCTGAAAACCTAAGCCAAATAAAACCGTATAATCTGGTTATTGCAAAAGGAGTTGTTTCAAAAAATCCGCGTATGGTTCCGTTGAGGCATGTGATTTTCTCGGTCAGGGATGAAACTGGAGAAGTTGACTGTGCGGCTTATGAACCCACGGGCGTTCTTCGCAAGGTTGCAAACAAAATCATTGTAGGAGATTATGTGGATGTTTACGGCGGTGTTCGTAAACCTTCACATAACAATCCTTTAACCATAAACCTTGAAAAAATACGCTTGCTGAAACTTGCGCGAAAAACTATCTATCAAAATCCAGTTTGTCCTAAATGCAGTAAACGATTGAAGTCCATGGGAAAGGACAAAGGTTTCAGGTGCGAAAAATGTGGTTCAAGGCATGCTGAGCTTAGAAAAGTCGAAGTCATAGTGAAACGTGAAATGAGAAAGGGCCTCTACATTACTTCAACGAGGTCTCAGAGGCATCTGACCAAGCCGTTTAGGCGTTACGGACAGGAGAAACACAACATAAAAATCAAAAGCTTGATTGAAAATTGGCATCTTCCCTAGGTTCTGTCGAAGTCCACGTTGAAAATTTCGCATAATATTTTGTACAATTCTTCGCCGCCTTCCGTTTTTGCGAACAGGTCTTTTTCTGCTTTTAAGATGCGCCCCATCGTTTCGTAAGTATGTTTCCATTCAAGTTCTTTCCACATCATGCGATAGTTCCTATGTTCAATCCAAGCTCGAAAAATCAAAACAGCAAACATGCCCAAAGTAAGCACCAGATTTAGCAAGTATATGTCAATTAAGTCCGTAATTCTTCACCTCCTTACTAGTATGTCTCAAGTATTTTAAGGGGCAAAATGCATTTAAACCACACTGTACTGCTAGTATAATGGAAAGGAAGGCTTCGATGAGCGAAATTATATCACCACTTGTCTACCAATTAGGTGTAGGAGCTGTAGGCGGCTTCATAGTTGGCTATGCGCTCAAGAAATTAACTAAGCTTCTCATAATTCTACTAGGCCTATTCATAATTGCTCTGCTATATCTTGGCACAAGTGGAATAATCAGCATAAATTACGAATCCCTTTGGAGCGCATTGACGGGTTTTCTCGGTCTTGTAGGTCAACTTGCGCCATGGTTCATTGGTCTGCTATCCCTCATACCGTTTATGGGGAGCTTCATGGTAGCCTTCTTGCTTGGCTTCAAGATAGGGTAGCTTAGCCGTCAGCTCGTCATGATGTTCCATTTTCGAAAGTGTAAACACTCCTTATCTGCGATTCCAATCGATAACAATAAACATCATACAGTTGTCCAATTTTTGCTTTCGATATTTTAAGAATTTCTGATGGTTGCGCTATTTGCGAACATAGATCGCGAAATAGTTTAAATCTGTGTAGCTCATTAACCATTTGAAAACATAAAAGTCAAACTGTTCCATGGAGCGATCAGAGATTGAAGAGGTTTCCTGTAGAAGAGTACGCTCTTCCTTTTTTTAAGGAGGAAGGCTACGTCAGAAAACTTTGTCCTAAATGTGGCGAATATTTTTGGACACAGAACCATGAACAGGAAACCTGTGGGGAGGCAACTTCAGAAGAATGTGCCTTTTACACGTTCATAAATAATTCCCCTACGAAACGAAGTTATGACCTGCGAGAGATGCGGGAACTTTTTCTATCGTTTTTCGAAAAGTACGGGCATAGACGGATAAAACCCTATCCTGTTGTAGCAAGGTGGAGGGACGACATTTATCTAACTCACGCTAGCATAATCGATTTTCAACCGTACGTAACTGAGGGGATTGCTCCGCCCCCTGCGAATCCGCTCGTGATTGCTCAACCCTGTATTCGACTTGTGGACATATCCAATACGGGTCCAACTTTTGGCAGACACTTGACGATTTTTGAAATGGGCGGGCATCACGCGTTTAACTACCCAGATAAGGAGGTTTATTGGAAAGACCAAACGGTACGGTATCATCATGAATTGGTCACTGAAGTCTTAGGTGTGAAATCTGAAGAAGTAGTCTACAAGGAGGACGTTTGGGTTGGCGGCGGAAACGCTGGTCCAGATGTTGAGTGTATCATCCGCGGGTTAGAAGTTGCCACTCTCGTTTTCATGCAATACAAGGTTGTCAATGATGAGTTTGTCAAACTGCCCATACGAACAGTGGACACGGGTTACGGGATAGATCGTTACGCCTGGCTTTCTCAGGGAACACCGAGCTGTTTTCACGCTGTTTATGAGGGCCTGCTTGACAAAATTTTCAAAATGGCTGGAATAACAAAGATTAACAATGACTTACTGTTAGAAGTTGCGAAATATTCTGGTTTAGTGAGCGTAGATAAAACAGCAAATCGATTGGAAGCCCGAAGAAGGGTGGCGGAACTTGTCGGAATGGACGTAAACGAACTGGACAAGGTTCTTGTCCCAATTGAAAACGCCTTTGCTGTGGCAGACCACACGAAATGCTTAAGTTTCATACTTTCGGAGGGCGTTGTTCCTTCGAACATCCAAGAAGGCTATTTGGCTAGACTGCTCTTCCGCAGAATATACCGACTCTTGAGAATTCTGGGAATACCTGAAAGGCTCTATGACGTAATGGATATGCAGATTGACTTTTGGTCAAGAGACTATCCGCACATCAAGCCAATGCGAAACGAAATAATGGAAATGCTCAAAGTTGAGGAAGAAAAATTCGAAGACACCATAAAAAGAGGCGAAGGACTAGTAAAACGAATCGCCACTGAGCTAAAAGCAAAGAACGTGTATGAGGTCCCGAACGAAACCCTGACAGAACTATACGACTCTCATGGACTGCCTCCCGAAATTGTCAAGCAAACCGCAGAAAATGAGAGTTTGAAAGTAAAGATTCCAGAAAACTTCTACGCGTTAATTGCGCAAAGGCACATGCAAGTATCTAAACCAAAGGAAGAACAAGCCAGCATAGAAGAAAACCTTAAAACAGGAACAGCAGAACTTACCGAAACCGAGAAACTGTACCATACGGACTCGTATATGAAAGAGTTTGAAGCAAAAGTTCTCAAAGTAATAAATGGCGAATACGTTGTCTTAGACAAAACGTGCTTCTATCCAGAAGGCGGGGGACAACCAGCAGATAATGGTTACTTATTTTTTGATGATGCAAAGATAGAGGTTGTCGATGCTCAGAAAGTTGGAAGAGTAATCGTCCATAAAGTCAAAGGCAAGACTGTTCCGAGAAAAGGCAACAAAATCAAGGGAGTTATCGACTGGGACAAGCGTTACAGCCTAATGAAGAGTCACACGGCCACTCACGTAGTTGGTGGCGCAGCGAGGCGCGTTCTAGGACAACACGTTTGGCAGTTTGGAACACAAAAGGGAATAGAAAGCTCTAGGCTTGACATTTCGCATTACCGCAGATTAACACCCGAAGAAGTGCAAAAAATAGAAACGCTGGCGAACAAGGCAGTTCTCCGGAATATTGAAGTTGAGACTACTTGGATGCCAAGAAATGAGGCGGAAAGCCGCTATGGTTTCCGATTGTATCAAGGCGGAGCAGTCCCGGGCAAAGAGATTCGAGTCGTGAAAACTAAAGACTGGGATGTTGAAGCTTGCGCTGGGACCCACCTGAAAAGCACCGGCGAAATTGGGTTTATTAAAATCATCTATACAGAAAGAGTTCAAGATGGCGTGGAAAGACTTGCGTACTCTTCTGGAATTCCAGCACTAAAGGCTGTGCAGAAAAACGAACGGCTACTGTGGAAGGTTTCGGAGACCTTGAATGCGCCATTGGAGAAACTCGATAAAACAGCCGAAAAACTCGTTAAAGAATTGAAGGAAGCAAACGCCGAGAGAAGAAAGTTGATCAAGGAATTGGCAGTCCGCGAAAGCACGGTTTTTGAAACAGCTTCGGCAGAGGATGTTCAGGAGATAAATGGGATAAAACTTCTGAAGCGCAATTTTCAACGAGAAATCGACATCGACCGCATGGTTCAAACGGCAAACGAAATCATAAAAAGGGATGAGGCAACAGTCGCAATGTTTTATGGTTCAGATGGAAAAACCGCTAGGATAATGGTCATGGCTGGAAAAACCGCTATAGAAAAAGGCGCGGATGCCAGCGAAATAGTTGGAGAAGCATCGCCAGTCATAGGCGGTGGAGGCGGAGGCAAACCTAACTTCGCTCAGGGCGGCGGAACACAACCCGAAAAACTGCAAGAAGCGGTCAAAAAGGCTGAAGAAACACTCAAGAAACAGCTGGAACCTTAGCTCGCAGAGCTCTTTCTGCAGATTTGGTTTTGCCCTCTGTTCTAACCTTTAGTGCTTTCTGTTCTAATCTTTAGTATTAAATAATGGAACAACTTCAAATTCTATTTGGGGTCTATTTGAAGACAACATCAAAAATAATGTTTCTGATCTCAGTTCTAATTTTTCTAACGGCCACTATCTCAGTTGTCAAGGCTGACAGGGGGCTGATCCCCGTAAGCACGGATATTTCGATATATGAGCCAGGACAGAAAGCAATCATCGCTTGGGATGGGAAAGAGGAAATACTGATTCTTTCCACCGACGTATTTTCAACTGGCGAAACTTTTGTTGTGGAAATACTTCCTTTGCCGTCAAACCCCAGCAGAGTGGAGCTTGCGAGTTTCAAATCGTTCGAAATACTTCAGGAGATTCTCAATGAAAAGCTACGCCAGACATACAAGGACAATTTTATGGGTCGAGGTGGAGCAATTGAAGCTCCACAAATTGTCTTCCATGAGAAGATTGGCTCGCACGACATCACAATCGTAATGGCTAGTGATTCGTCAGAGCTTGTGGATTGGATGAAAAGTTTTCTGAAAAATAACAACATTACCCAAGAGGTTTCTCTTCGGAACTTTGAGCCAGTGGTTCAAGAATACATGGCGAGGGGATTCCGATACTACGTTCTGGACATAATAACCGTTTCTGCAGAGCAAAAAAGCGTTGAGCCCATACTCTACTGGTTCAATACAAGCTTTCTCTACTATCCTATGGCAATAACCAGCCCCTTGGGTGGAAACACAAACATAAACCTCTTCCTTCTCACTAAAACTAACATTAGTCAGTCAAGTTACGAATACTATCCACTTCGACTGACAACGTATCATACTTCCGGTGAAGAAGGCGTGTTGAGCACTTGGCTTTCGAACAGCGAGATCTCCAAAATAGACCTAAGGCTGGGAGAACTGATGAAGACTGGTGCTTGGTTATATGGCTTGACATACGAAGGTGACGTAAGCGAGCTAACTTCGGATGTGATGATCACTTGGAAAGGCGCGTTGCCTGATGGTGCGCTAATCGGTAACGTGGCGGAAGCCCTACTGGTTTTAGTTGCAATCTCGGGAGCAGCACTCACCTTACTTGCCATAACTGCCACGTATGCTACAATGCACCCAAGAAAGCAAGCTGAGAAAACGTGACTTTCAAAGCCAGATTTCAGCATCCACACTCACTTCGAAGCGTGCAGTATTTTTCCATAGTTTTTTGCGATACGGTCACTGGCTAAATATTTTAAGCAAGCAGCAAAAGAATGGTAAATTGACTAGTAAGATGAAGGGCAAAATTAAATTTGGAGGAAGTACATCAAATAATTTATGAGTCTCAAAACAGTGTTGGGTGCAATCGCGATTGCAGTTCTTTTCTTTTTCGGTATAATCTTTGCTCTTGCGTCGGTTTACGAACTTACAAGGCTTATTGTTGCGGGCATGTTGTTCATTGTTGGTTTCGGAATAGCCTATTATATAACCCGAAAGCCGAAGACGATAGTTCAAAGATTGGAAGTTTCTGGGCAGATGAAGGCAGTGGCGCTCAAATGCCCGAACTGTTCAGCCTCGGTTAACGCTGACCAAATCAAAATTGTTTCGGGCGTGCCATACGCCACTTGTCCTTATTGTGGACAGACTTTTGAGGTAGCTGAGGAACCGAAATGGTGAATAGGCGTCTTCCACTAATTGCATTATCCGTAATATTCATTTTTGCAATGCTTGCAAGTGTTGCCTCAGCACAAGAAAGAGTGTATTACATCGATCATCAATGGGTGAAAATATGGATAAACGAGAACAGATCAATAGACCTCTTCTACAACATTACACTTAGGCTTGATTCTGGCAAAAACATAAACTTCGTTTACGTAGGTCAACCTGTGCGCGACTTCACCATAGGCGAAGCCAAAGACCAGTATGGCAACAGCTTAGTAGCTACAGACGCGTCAAGCGGAGACAATTACAGGGCGAACGTTAGCCTCAGCACACCCTTAGAAGCTGGACAAACCATCTGGTTCACACTTATCACTAACGTTGCAGGCATGGTGGTGCCGGATGAGAAAAATCCAGGCAACGACGGAATGCTATTCATTCCAGTTTGGTGGCCTGTTCCAGTCTCCGATCTTCGCATTTCCATTGTTTTGCCGCCCAACGTTACTCAAGAAATGGTGAAAACAACTGAAGTATTCTGGAACAACACATCGGTAGAAGATGGGAGACTGGTAGTTTACTGGCAGAAAGACAGTCTTGTTCCAGATATGCAATACCCTGTGGGAATTTCTTTTCCAGAAGGTTATGTGCAGAAATACGAGCCGCCTTCTGGTGCACTTGTCTTTTTGCAACGGTACTGGCCTGCCTTTTTGATAATCGGAATGTTCGTGGTTATAGTTGGCATCGGGGTTGTTGCGGTCCGCAAGCGACCGTATTTGACGCCTAAGGTCAGCATGGAAACTTTGGGAATAAGTCGTGGTTTGACGGCGGTGGAAGCATCTTACCTGTTAGACATGAAACCAACGCAATTGGTTACAGAGATGCTTTACAGCCTTTTACAGAAAAGGGCCGTATGGGTCGAATCCACAAACCCCGCTCTCAAATTGAAGATTATGCCATCTTTTCAGAAAAAAACTGGAACTGAAGAAACGCAGCTTAGATACTATGAAATCGACTTTCTCGACGCAATAAAAAACGACGGGACCCTTGACGAGGAAAAGCTAGCCAAAACAGTAATGTTTCTAAGAGATACTGTGGAACAAAAACTGCGGGGATACTGCAGACGTGACACTGTAGACTACTACAGGAAGATTGCGGCTAAGGCATGGGAACAAGTGGAACAGGCTGGGACGCCTGAATTAGCTTCAAAAGCTTATGATGAGCAACTGTTATGGCTTTTGCTTGATCCAAACTATCAATCCCGCACACAAACTGCATTTCGCGACAGAGCCTTCGAGCCTAGTCCCTTTTGGTTCTGGTACTGGTACAGTTATCAACATTATCACCCCAATCCTACGTACAAGCCAAACGTGGAGACGCCCGCCCAATCAGCTAAGCCGCCGACAGTTCCAGGCGCTGACTTTGCAAACAACATTGCAACTGCCGTGGAAAAAACTTCGAACAACATCGTGGCCAATCTGGAAAAGTTCGCCAACGCAATCCTGCCAGCGCCCGCAGCCAAGGCATCATCAGAACCAGCACGTCACGATGCAAGTTGCGTTTGTGCATGCGCAGCATGCGCTTGCGCGTGTGCTTGTGTATCATGTGCTTGCGCTTGTGCAGGCGGAGGTGTAGGCTGAAAATGAGCTTCTTTAGGAAGATTTTGCGTCCGCCCGAAATTCCCATTGGACGTTATACCTATAGGGGAAAGGATGAATTTGCAGGTTTGGCGCTTCAGCTCCGCGTTGAAGCAGGCGGGTTGGGAATCATAGTAATCAATGCTAACACTGTTCTTCATCTTAATGAAACGGCAACGGCCTATGCCTACTATTTCATGCAGGGAATGCCTGAAGACGCGGTCTTGAAAAAGATCCATCGCATGTACAGGGTAGGCCCGGAGAAAGCAAAGGAAGACTATGAGAAACTCGTTTACACGATTGGCACGCTGGCCCAAACTGAGAAGGTTTGTCCCATATCCTTCCTCGACGTAAAGAGCGTTGAGCCCTTCAGCCAACAGCTTTCAGCACCATTGCGCATGGACATGGCGCTCACTTTTAGATGCCAAAACAACTGCATTCACTGCTACTCTGGCGGACCTCACGAGACACCAGAGCTAACTGCGGCGCAATGGAAAGAAGTGATAAACACTCTAAGCCAGATCGGTATCTTCATCTTAACCTTTACTGGGGGCGAACCCACTTTACGCGAGGACCTGCCAGAACTGTTGCTTTACGCGCAGAACAAGGGCATGGTCACCGGCCTCGTCACAAACGGCAGAAGACTAAAGGACAAAGCGTATGTTGAAACTTTGGAAAAAGCTGGACTGGACTTTGTTCAAGTAACCTTGGAGTCCCATAAGCCCAAGGTTCACGACTTCATGACTGGCGCTAAAGGAAACTGGAAGGAAAGCGTGGCCGGAATAAAAAACGCTGTTAAAACGCAAATATACGTAACCACGAACACAACCCTCAGCAAATACAACGCTCCCGACTTTTTGGAAACCATAGATTTCCTGAAAGAGCTCGACATTGCAGCTTTTGGATGCAACAGCCTAATCTACTCTGGAAAGGCAAGCGCCATAAGCGAAGAATTCGCTATGCCATTGGAAAGGCTAAACGAACTTTTGCCCAAGATCCGCGACAAAGCCAACGAACTCGAGTTAAAGTTTCTATGGTACACGCCAACTCAATATTGCCGTCTTGATCCTGTTAAACTCGGCTTGGGCGTGAAATTCTGCACAGCCGCAATGATAAACATGTGTGTCGGGCCAAACGGCGACGTTTACCCCTGTCAAAGCTACTTCGAAAGCCTCGGAAACATCCTTAAGGATGACTGGCAAAAAATATGGAACCATCCCCTTGCAACACAGATAAGACAGAGGGGATATGTGGAGCCGAAATGCAAGAACTGCCCACAACTGCAAATCTGCGGCGGAGGATGCCCCCTAGAATTGCAAAACAAGAATTACATTTGCGCTCAAGCTCAGTAAATCCATGTCAGAACCGTCAAAGTTATCTGCAAACCTTCCAATTTGTTTTAATCTGAATTGTTAGATTTAAAAAGATTCACGACATAACAAGAGCAGAACAGACATCAGACGTGAAGACCCATTGACGACGCTACAAAACAACAAATCAAGACTCGTGATCTTCGATGTTGAAGGAGTGCTAATACCCAAGAACCGCTACTTTTTAGAAATCGGCAAATCTCTTGGTTTTTCACAATTGGTAAGGATCATCCTTTACGGTTTTCTTTATGAACTCGGCCTGATCTCATTAGAATCTGCTCTCAAACACGTTTTCAAACTTTTCAAGGGCATCAAAATCGAAGAGCTGGTGCGAATTCTTAAAAAAGTTCCTTTGATGCCTGACGCGCAAGGGGTCTTTGAGAAACTTAGGATTCAAGGCTGGAAAACTGCTTTGATAAGTTCTGGATTACCAAGCGTAGTTGTCACGGATCTAGCCAGCACACTCAAAGCGGACTTTGCTTTCGGTCTTGAGCTAGAAACTAAAAATGACGTTTTGACAGGTGAGATTTGGGGTGACGTCATAAAGCATAATGGAAAGTTCAAGGTTCTATCAAGAATCTTGCAAACGGAAGGGATAACCCCAAAAGACTGCATCGTGGTGGCTGATGATCGAAACAACGCATCAATGTTCCTTCGGAAAGCGCTGAAGATAGGGTATAACCCTGACTTTTTGATACGCACTAGAGCAGATAACGTTGTAACGGGAAAGCTGCTGGATATAATGCCTTTAGTGGGCGGAATGCCAAAGAAAGAAAGTTCACCCTCCAAAAATGACATTTTTCGAGAGGCAGTTCACGCCTCTGCTTTTTTCGTTCCGGCCGTATCCAGCTTGATTGGCTTTTACACGTTTGCTTTGATAACCCTGACCGTTACCATCTTGTACGTGATATCCGAGTTTGGAAGAATGGAAAAAAGACACTTGCCCTTAATTTCCTCAGTAACTCATCGCGCAGTATCGCAAACGGAACTTCATGAATTCGCAACTGCTCCTATATTTTTTGCCCTAGGCATCTTACTTACGTTACTGGTCTTCCCTGCTCCGACGAGTAGCGCGGCTATCGCGATCTTTGCACTTGGAGATAGCGCCGCGTCATTTTTTGGTGGCCTATTTCGGGGGCCAACGTTGCCTTTCAATAAAGGTAAGACTTTAGTAGGGTCAACAATCGGATTCTTTTTTGCCTTTTTTGGAGGTTTGTTTTTCATATTCCCTCTAGGTGCGATGATAGGCGCGGCGATAGCCATGATAATAGAGTGTCTGCCGTTGCCAGTGAACGATAATCTTGCAATACCTCTAATCACAGGTGTAGCACTGACTTTCATTGTGTAAACAGTTTTTGAGCAGAATTAATTATTTATGTTGACATTCAAAGAAGCTAAAGTGACTCTAAATTTGCGCAAGTGATTTTTCATAGTCTACAACAACGTATTTTTTGCCTTTTTGAATTACCTTGTGTCCTTCTTTTTCCAGAAGTCGCCTTTGGGCTTCAACGCCACCTGGATATTTTTCGTTTATCTGTCCACCCTTTTTCAGCGTGCGCCAGTATGGCGTGATTTGTTTTTCGCCTTTTTGTTTTTGTTCTTCAGCAGCGTTGGCCGCGACCCAAGCAAATATGCCAGTAGTTATTGGACAGCCAATTGTTGCTCCGTGTTTCTTGGCAAGGGCCGCGCGGATGTCATTAATGGTCAAAAGTTTTCCTTCGGGCACTCTTCTCATTATCTCACTGACTTCTATGGGCGCTGGAATAACTACTGTGCCCGTGCCCCATCTTTTGCTCATTTTGTCAGTAATTTTCTCCACTTTAGGCAGGTCCTTGCTATCGTGCAATTTTTCAGTCCATGTTTTCTTTTTTGGCATAACTTCTCCTCAATCTTAACTTTCAGCAATTACTAATAAGTCTTCAACAAGACTTCCTCTTCACAGAATATCCGCCAAAAATGATAGGATAGGGTGTTCTCTATTTAGCCTCCGAGTTTATCAATCCAAGTTTTTGATGGTGATTCATTTTCTTAATTTTTCTCTCTCTTTTCATCGCTTCTGCTCGAGAGGTGAACTCTTCAACGTAAGCAAGTTTCTGGGGCTTATGCATCCTTGTGTATTTGGCGCCTTTCCCATTCATGTGAAGCCTCATGCGCATGTCCAAGTTTTTAGTGTGTCCTGTATAGAAACTGCCGCCTTTGCATAATATGACGTAAACATAATAGGGCATCGATCATCAGCGCTCCACAACAGAGTCATTTTTGTTAAATAGAAATATGCGACATGACGAGCAATATAAAATTGTCTCACAGATTCATACGCTCAGCGTCTAGAACAATTTTTCATAAGAGTCATATTGAAGTTCAGGTAGAATATAGGGTGCCGATAAGAGTGAAGGAGAAGAAAGTAAATTGAATAAAAAACTATTTTCAATAGTTGCTATTACGGTGCTTGTTGCAAGCTTTTCGTTGGCGTTCGTTCAGGTTGCGCAAGCAGAAACTGAACAGTCGTTTTCAAGAGATTTGGATTGGATTTGTGGCACATCGAAAATTGACAACAGAGCATATTTGTTAAAATATGGAAATATGGAGCCAGACACTGGGAACCCCTGGACCATAATGGTAGATGACGACTATCTCGGCATCGAATATGCACAAGATTTTGAGTTGGTGTATGAAGGAGAACATGGAAGAATATGGATTGGACTGAACGATTCAATCACATTGACAAACGCAACTGTTGTCGCGGACTATGAAGATGCTGAAGGAAATTTCCACTTCTTCTACCCTTGGAGTGACACTGGCACCTCTTGGCTTTGGCAAGGATATCATGATATCATATCCCGTGAAAACCTGACGTACATACTGGAACAATTTGACGAGGTAATCTATCCAACTGACACCACCTACTTCGGCATGCCAAATGAGCGGCCGGCAGGCAACACAAAGATAGACATATTGATTTTTAACATTAGAGATGAGATATTTTGGTCTCCTGAGACAGCAGAATTCTACATTGCTGGATACTTCTCGTCAGCAGTTAGTCAACTCAACGATGCGAACATTATTCACATTGACACGTACGAGTTGACATGGCGATTAGGACCGAATCCGCCATTGGGAGGCCCTGCGTACCGTCCATATTTGTATGAGGGCGTTGTGGCACATGAATTCCAGCATCTAATCCATTTCGATATAGACTCTGATGAGGATGACTGGATTAATGAAGGATGTTCAGATTTCGCTGGATTTCTATGCGGCTACGGACATCCACAGGACCATATTGTAAATTACTTAGCCTATCACCCATTCACTTCCCTGACCTTCTGGGGTGGCGGGCTAGAAGACTATGGAGCCAGCTACCTGTTCACCCTATATCTCTCTGAACACTATGGTGGAGCAAACTTTATTTCACAACTTGTGCAAAACCCACTCAACGGCATTGAAGGAATTGAAGATACACTCGATTCTCTCGGATACGCGATCACTTTTGATACAGTCTTCCATAACTGGGCCATCGCCAACTACATCGACGATACATCCCTCGGAAATGGCAAATACGGCTACTTCAGTTTAGATATTCCTTCAACTGACACGTGGGGTTATTCAATTCAATATTTCCTTTGGAACTGGTGGATCGGTATGGAGTTCAATCGAGGATTCAGTTGGCAAGCATCTCTGTGGCCTGGGACAGTTCAACCCTACACCGTGAACTATTGGGAATTCTGGTTCACTCCAGCAGGAAAAAAAGTCAATTTCCTCTACGAAGGGGACGCCATATCTGGGCAATCGGCCTACAGCGGAGATTATCACTGGTATGGAGGCATGGGCAACTGGGCTTGGCGAAAACTGGGTCAAACGTTCTCGATTCCGATCGGTGGCGCAACTCTGATGTTTTATACTTTCTATGAAATTGAACAGGATTGGGACTATGCATATGTGGAAGTATACGACAAGACGGTCGACGAGTGGACGACCCTTGAAGGACTTGAAACAACTTCAACCTTACCTCACGAACAAGATAATCCGAACACACCAGATGGGCGAGAGCCAAAGGACTACTACTCTGCTGGTAAATGGTATGCCCTAACAGGATTCAGCCCAGGATACTATCAAGAAGAAATGGATCTAACGGCTTTTGCTGGACACGACATAGACCTATACTTCGTCTACTGGACTGACGGAGCATACAACGAACAAGGAATTTACATCGATGACATTGAAATTCCAGAAATCGGCTTCTTTGATGACGTTGAACCAGGTGAAGATGGTTGGACAAGCGAAGGCTGGACTAGAACCACAGGGCTCGAACCGAACAACTGGCTAGGCGCAGTCATAGATGTCACGGGAATTCAGCCCTACAGAAACCCAAGCGTTCGTTACAATATACGCACTGGCAAGATGATCAACTTCCAACCAGGAATGCTTCACAATGTTTGGGACTTTAGCGGCGGTTCGCTAACGATTCCGAAAAAATATGTGAACACAGGACACGTGTTTGTGGCCGTCTTCTGGAACGCAGCGCCTCATATTCTTCGCGGAGATTATTGGTTCTGCGCCTACTAGCCTATCAGACGCCTCACCTCATCCTCCCTTTTTTCTTGTTTTGCTGAGCCGTTCAGGAATCAAATGGGAGCTAAGGCTACCGGGTTTCATGTGAAAGTGCGTTTAAAGTAGGCTTCTGGATCAACTTCCTGAACATTCGCTTGGTCGACGCCAATAATATAGATATCGTGTATGCGAGCGTTCCTAATTTCTTCAATCGTTACTGGCGGATTGTGATAGTACAAATCGCAAAGATTTTTGATTGACTTTATGTCTTCCGTTGTTCTTTCTCTGGGAGTTAACGTTAATGTTGGGGGAAACGGCAAAATATAGTGCGGCGGTATGCCTAATGCGAATTTTTCAGCATAACTGCTGTACCTAATGATTTTGCTGGCTATTCGCGCCGAAGTATACGTCAACGGGTCCAGCGCGTGTTCGGGCGGTATGAAACCTGTTTCTATCTCCACTATGAGGCCTCCGTAGCCTTTTACAGCATACAAGTCACAAGTCAAAAATTCGCCTAGGGGATGCTCCACTAGCACTTCGTAGCCTTTTAAAATGAGATATTTGGCGCAGACAAGTTCCATAACGGAGTGATTTATCTTCACAACATTCTCTTTTTGAAGCTGGGTAAGCCGATTCTTCAGCACATTTAGTTTGTTTTCTGTTTCTTTTCCAACATTCTGAGCTAGCTTTGACATTAAGGATGTCAGATCTTGCTCGAACCTTTCCTTGCTGTCCATGTTTGTTTCCATTCCTCGGAGCTAGGTTAATCCAACCTCAATTTTTTGAGTTACAACCACTACTTTTAAAACCTTCACGAAATATAAAGCAAAAAACAACAAGAACAATGCCATCGCACAATCCTAAACCGTCGCCCACTATAAATAGACACCATAGACATCGCCTCTGACTCTAAAACAGCATACCCGTTTTTCACTGATTGTGTAAAAATCTTGCACAGTGTCGGAAATAAGTGAGTGCTCGGCTGTACAAACAGCTTTATATATTCTGTCAGCCCCTAAGTATGTCTACCCAAGTTGAGAAGCACGCTTGGACGACTCGACAAAGAACAGCTGGTGCAGTGACCGACTGTTGGAGTCAGTCTCAGGAGATAACATCAAATGGGACAGATTTCGATGGTTAGTTCATGGCTAACTGAACTAAGTCAAATCGCTCAGGCTTAGACTCAACTTGGTATTCCTGTTTTAATTTTCTGAAAGTGTTCTGGGCTTCTGTTGTTACAGCGCAGCTTAGTTGAGGCTTTCATTGAGAATCCTGAGTAGACATCATTATGCACCGACAAGTGTGCTATTTGATGTCTTTTCTTTCTATTTGTTCTTTTAATATGTTATAATACGTGTTGGTGTACTCTTTTCCTTTTTTCGTTATTGTGTAGACTTTTCTTGCTCTTCCCCCTTGATGCTGCTTTTGGCTCGTCAGGAAGCCTTTCTTCTCTAGGGAGTTAAGCATGGGGTACAGGGCGCCGTGTCTGAGTTTTACGTGGAATTCTGTCTCTATTTTCTTTTTTATTCTGTAGCCCCATACAGGCTGCGCTTGGATCAATCTTAGTAATTGGATGTCTAGCAAGTTTTTGGTTATGCGTTGAACAATTTCCTTTTTGAAGTCTTCTGTCATTTTTTCACGTTCTGTTAGGCTCTATGTTGAACTTGTTCATGTTTTGGCTTATTTAGGTTATGTAAGAAATGGAATGCGTAGAGTATGCTTTGTTATGCTTCTTTATGCTTACGGTAAGCATGAACCTTTATATTGGCGTTTATGTTCTATAAAGACACGCGATATGTCTGGGAAAAGACATATTGTACACAAGTCTAACAAAAAAACTGTTAAACACAACTACAGAAGGGAAAAAAATGGTTAACATCCAAAAAGAAGTTCAAGTCAAGTTGATGAAAGGCCTCCTAGAACTTATAGTCCTACAGTTCTTGAGCACGCAACCCATGCACGGATACCAAATAATCACTAAAATCCGCAAATCCTTCGGAGTATACTTCGGACCCAGCACAATATATCCACTCCTAAGCGCCCTAGAGAAGAAAGGCTACGTCAAAAGCGAATGGAATATGAACAGCGAGCGACCTAGAAAAGTGTACAATCTGACTCGCGAAGGACAAGATCTGCTAAACTTCACAGAAGACTCGCTTAGCTTAATATGCAGAAAAATAGGCACTCCGACAATGGCTAAAGAAGATTTGACGGTTGAGACTACCCAGCAAACACCATTAGGTCCGATCTTGAAAAAGATTGGACACCCAAAATCCTTGATTTAACGCTGTGAATAGAATAAATCCCAAAGCTTCCGGCTACTAAGGAACAGGTGAAACGAAAGAATCCTTTCTTTGAAATGGGTCTGTGCGGTCAGAACATTTTTAATTATCAGTTTTTCATCATATTACGGTGAACTGTTGGAAAAAGCAGACATTTTAATTGAAGGCTGCATGGTTCTGCCAATGACCCGTCAAGAATTCATAAACAACGGCTCTATAGCCATAAAGGATGGTAAAATAACTTACATTGGCAGACGTTCAGCTGCCAATAAAATAGACGCGGAAACAAAGTTAAACGCTGAAGGAAAAGTTGCCATTCCAGGGCTAATTAACTGCCACAGCCACGTGCCTATGACGCTTTTTCGCGGAATAGCCGAAGATCAAGAATTGGATAATTGGTTGAAAGAAGTCATCTGGCCCCTAGAAGCCAAACTAAAATCAGGTGACATTTATGCTGGCGTCCTCTTGGGCTGCTTAGAAATGATAAAAAGCGGAACAACATGTTTCGCAGACATGTATTTCCACGAAGACATGGCCGCAAAAGCGGTAGAGAAAAGCGGCTTAAGAGCAGTCTTGGCAGAAGGCATTATTGGGATTAGTAAAAAGGTACTTGGCGAAAGAATGCTCAAGGCAAGCGCAGATTTTGCCAAAACGTTTCATGAACACGCCAATGGCAGGGTGACAACTCTTCTAGGGCCCCATTCAGCTTATAGTTGCAGCTCTGAACTACTCCTGAAGGTTAGAGAAAAGGCCGATGAAATCGGGTCTGGCGTGCACATGCACTTGGCAGAATCGGAAAAAATGTTTTGTAAGGTTCAAAAGGAGCATGATTTCAGTGAGGTTGAATTCTTGGATAGGATAGGTTTTTTCAAAGGTCACACTCTCGTTGCCCACTGCATTCACTTGTCTGAGAGAGACAGGCACGTTCTAGCCGAGCGCAATGTCAATGTGGCTTACGTTCCAGTGGCCAACATGAAACTAGGTCTAGGCGGAGCAAGAATAAACGAGCTAGTCGATTTAGGCGTCAACGTGGGCCTAGGGACTGATGGTCCCGCCAGCAACAACACCCTTGACATGTTTGAAACCATGAAAGTTGCGGCCTTGCTTCAAAAACACATCTATTTAGATCCAAAAATGCTTCCGGCAAAAGAAGTTTTAAGAATGGCAACAATACAAGGAGCCAAAGCTCTGAGACTTGACAATAGTGTAGGCTTCTTAGAAGTTGGCAAAAAGGCTGACATAGTTTTAATTGACTTTTCAAAGCCGCATCTAAAACCATTACACAACATTTACGCAAGCATAGTCTATTCTGCGCGTGGAAACGATGTTGATACTGTTATAGTTGATGGAAAAATCATAATGGCTGACAGACACGTGAAAACTCTGGATGAGCAGACCGTAACGAAAGAGGCTGAAAAGACCGCTTTAGATTTACTATCAAGGTAAATCTCAATTAATTCAAATAAAATATAGTTAACCTTTTATGACTTAGATAGCGGGCTATATTTGGTGGTTGCTATGTTAAGTGCAGACTGGTGCGTTGCTGTTTTCAAATGTAAGCCAGAACACATCAGAAGCGTTCTTCTTGATCTTTATGCCTTCGTGAAAGACATTGAGGGCGTGATTGACCAGCATTTCCTGATTAGGGATCGTGTGAATGACGAAATTGTTTTCAGTTTTCGTGTTTCAGTGGAACCTAAAGCTAAAGAAGTCATAAAGAGCAAGATTGCTTACAAACTTGAAACTTTACTCTCTAAGGACAAGTTTGCTGTGGATCCAAGCGTTGAAAGCCCATTTGAGAAATACGTGGCATGGTGTCCTGAGAAAAGAATTGCTGAGTTTGGACCTGAGAAATTCACCCAGTTCTGTGATTTCCTGAGCAAAATGAGCAAACTAGTCATGCAAATGATTAAGAAGCGCCACTTCAACTCTAGCGAAAGAGTCGAAATAGCACACGTTATGTCTTCGATGCTTGGCTGCACCGAATACGGCTTATTGAGCACAACACATTGGGAAATAGGATATTACGATCGCATAGAGGATAAAAACTGTCCATACTTGAAAGAAGAGTTTCCTAAATAACTAGCGATTGCTAGTATAGAAAGTTGTTATTCTATAATTGTTGCTTTTCAAGAGTTCTTTCAAAGGCTCACCCATATACTTAACTTCTATGCCCAGCTTTTCCAAATCACTAGAAACTCCGCTTCATGTTTGCACATTTTTTACGTTAATTCAAGGTATACATGGATACTATTTTCAATGCCACTTCGCTATCTCCAATAGTCCGTTGTCCTCTCTCCGTTGCGGATACTTGGAAATATTCAGAACCTCGTTTTCATTTGCGTTGAGAACACTGGTAGGAATCAAAATGGCTGAAGCTTTCGCAAAGTACTATGGAGAAACAATATGTGTTTTTCATGAAGATGAACACGATAGATTAGATTATGTCAGATCACCAACCACGATTGATGACTTGATCACAAGAATAAAAATTAATGTGAAATAAGTTCGCAAATCTTAATTAATCGTTCAATTATTGTATTTGCTCGTCACTTTGGTGCAAAAATGGCGTCGATAATTCGTATTGTGAACCTAACGAAGAAATTTGGAGACTTAACGGCAGTTGATCATCTAAACTTGGAAGTTGAAAATCAGGAAATTCTTGGTCTCCTAGGCCCCAATGGAGCGGGAAAAACAACGGCACTGCTAATGCTCATAACAGTGATTAAGCCTACCGCTGGCACAGCCTTTATGGATTCTTTCGATGTGGCAAAAGAACCAGATAAGGCTCGGACCTTAATTGGTATGGCGTTCCAAGAACCAAAAATGTTATGGGTTAGTACGCCGTGGGGCGTTTTGGACTGGCATGCCAAAGTATGCGGATTGTCCTCAGACGAACGCAAAAAAAGGGTCAAGTGGGCATTAGAAGAACTAGAATTATGGAATGAACGACACAAAAGCATACACACCTTTTCGGGTGGAATGCGCAAAAGGGTTGAGATAGCAAAAATTTTGATTCAAAGACCGAAAATTGCCATAATCGATGAACCTACAGCGCAGATTGACATCGTTGGTAAACACAAAATTTGGAATATGATACGCGACTTGAGAAAGGAAGGCTCAACGATTCTTCTGGCTACAAATGATCTGTACGAAGCTGATGTGCTTTCCAACAGAGTGGCAGTAATGCATAAGGGCAAACTGTTGGTTTGCGACGAACCCAAAAAACTGAAGGACACAATTCCTGGTGGAGACATCATAGAAGTGCTTTTAAAACAAGATCTCTCATCGAAATCTATCGAGAAATTAAAGAAAATAGATTTTGTCGCAGATGTTTTTGCGTCAGAGCTAAACCGCCTGAAAATTTATCTAAACCATGCTGAGGAGGTTCTGCCTCAAATTACGGAGTTCTTCACAAAAGAGCGGGTGCAAGTGAAGTCTATTAAAATGAGTGAACCTTCTCTTGATGATGTTTTCGTGCATTATACTGGCCTAAGCATTGAAGAGGCATAGATTGAATGATAAGTCTCCGCAGAGTTTGGACGGTTGCAGAAAGAGACATACGGACGTTTTGCAATACAAATTCCTGTTAATAATTCGCGCCATTTGGTTTCTAGCTCAAATAGCCCTCTTCGGCTTAGTGGTCAATAAGATGCTTCGCCCCGACGTTCAACTGGTCGTCGGAGGCAACTACTTCAACTTCTACACAGCAGGAATAATTACAACAATGCTTTATTCCGCAGCCATTTTCATAGGCTATGACATCTACCAAGAGGCTGACCATGGAGTCATAGAATATCTGCTCAGCGTTCCTGTTTCCCGCAAAGAACTAGTCCTAGGAAGATCCATTGGAGGCGGATTGAGAAGCTTTATGTATGTTACCCCCCTTATGCTCTTCGTCCTTTACTTAATTGGAATTTTCAATCCGTTCCAACTTCTCGTGGCTATAGCATCCCTTTTTCTATTCAGCTTCGGCGTAACAGGTCTTAGCATAACCCTAGCGGTAAGCATTAAATCCTCTGATAGATTCGACATCTTACTGGGTGTCTTGGACGCATTAATAGTCAGATTGAGCACCGCACTATATCCAATCGTTTACATGCCTTCATATTACGCGGGCCTAGCCAAATTCAACCCTCTCACCTTCGCCGCAGACCTTTTCAGATGGGGAGCAGGCATCGAATCTGCTCTTCTAACCTCTCCAGGCATAGCTGCACTCGGAATAATTTTGTTCTTTTCGATCTTTACCTTTCTAGGCATATTTTTGCATGAGAGAAGACTGGAGGGTGGCAGTTGGCAATAAGGGCAATAATGCACATCGTAGAGAGGGATTTCAGTTATTTCTTCCGATATAAGTGGTGGCTGGCTGGAATGATAAGCATGAACCTTGCGGACTTGTTCATAATGGCGGTAGTTTACACAGGGATGGTCAATCCGGAAATCACGAAGGACTACATTTCATACTTCGTTTTCTTTGCTCCAGGTCTGACAATTACAGCTCTGTTCGCGGCTGCGTTCATGATTGGAAGAGAGATAAACATGGAAGTTAGACGCGAAATTTCGCATTACATGTTGAGTTTGCCAGTGAAAAGGTGGGAATTGGCTTTTGGAAGAGTATTAGCAGGAGGCATGAGGGGCATTGTCTACATGGCTCCTCTATTCTTAACGACACTTACCATAACATGCATGTACGCAAGAATTGTTCCATCTCCTCTGCAATTGTTGTTAGTCATTGTATCATTGTTTTTGATGTCTCTAGGAACTTCAGGATTAAGCATAGTGTTCGCGACCTCAACGACAAGCTTCGAGAAATATATAACTGCCAGAAGCGCGGTGTACTACCTGCTTTTTTTCTGCAGCACCGTGTTTTATCCAATAAACTTGATACAAAGCGCCTTGCCGCAGCCTCTTGTAGTAATAGCACAATACAACCCTTTAAGTTGTGGAGCTGATATAACCAGAGCTTTCCTGTTAGGAAACCCACCTTTCACGCCCACAATGTTCATAGATATAGTAGTGTTCGCTCTGGTTTTCTCTCTACTTGCAGCAATAGTATATATGAAAGAAACGCAAAAATAACGCAATCACATGGTTAATCTCGTGAACATTGATCGGGCAAGCATTTCTTTGACAGAGGTTGAAAAATTCGGGAGTTGATGCGTATCTGTGTCTTCTCTCGAAGAAACAAGTTCTTGACAGTACAAGTAGATCTCCCTACAATTCGCGTTGAACGCTGCTAAAGCCTTAAAAACCTTAGAATTCACAGTAGCATAATTGAAAGGTTTGGACAAGCGGTTTGTGAAGAAGGGCAAAATTAACCTGTAGAAAGGTGATGGGTTGAAAAAAGAAAATAATAACAACAGAATTCCAATCTACCTTGTAGATGCTTTTACCGACGAACCGTTTAAAGGTAATCCCGCGGCCGTTTGTGTCCTAAAACGCCCAGTAGCAACGCATGTTCTGCAGTCTATTGCGGCCGAGATGAATCTATCTGAAACAGCTTTTTTCTACAGTCTTGAGGAAAAGCCCCTAAAAGAATCAAAAACCTTTTCTTTGCGCTGGTTCACCCCAAAGGTGGAAATGCTTCTCTGTGGCCATGCAACTCTTGCTACTGCGGCTGTTTTATTTTACGCTATCAATATTTCAAGGGATGAAGTGATTTTTGAAACAAAAAGCGGAAAATTAATTGCTAGAAGAGACAAAGATGGCATAGCTCTTGATTTTCCAGGGGAACAGTCTGTCCCCCTTAATCCCGATCAAGGGCTTCTTGACGCGATGGGCATTGCAATATTCAAAGAAGCAAAATATGTTGGAAGAACAGGTTTGCTTTTGATTAGTTTGCCAGATGAAAATGCGGTGAGAAATTTAAAACCAAATTTTGAAATAATGAAGACAGTGCCAACAAAGAAAGAAATCAAGGGCGTCATTGTAACTTCGAGAAGTCGCCCACCTTACGATTTCGTGTCCCGTTTTTTTGCCCCGCGAATTGGCATAAATGAAGATCCCGTGACTGGATCAGCCCACACGGTATTAGCTCTATACTGGTCAAAAATACTAGGAAAAAGGAAATGTTGGCCTATCAGGCATCGCAACGAGGCGGTACGCTTACTGTGTGTTTGCATCCAAAAAGTGGTAGGGTAGATTTAATTGGCAACGCGGTGATTATTTCAAAAGGAGAACTATATCTGCCGAACACATGAGCTTTTGCAAGCACGCGGTAACTATATTTTGTAGATCTGTAAATTCTATTAATGGTTGCTAACATTCAAGGTGAAACTTTGATCCAATATTCAAAGCACGTAAACGAGAACGTGTCTACGCAAATTCTTGATTTTTGTAGGCATATTGCTGGCTCTTCTGAAATTACAGCAGCGTCTCTATGTGGTGGTTGTACTTTGGGAGTACTGGAAACATACACGACAATAGAAGTTTTGCTGGTGATTCGCGATTTTCAGCCTAGGTTGATGAATTACGTAAAAGTTGTTGACGAAAGAAATGTGGTTGTTTTCGCTGTTGATAAATGGGTTTTTGAAAGGGATGTTGAACGAGGATTTTTAGGTGAAGCCTTAGCTGGCGTACTAATTTTTCCCTACATAACATTACTGAACGAGAACTACTTGCACGTACAAGAAGTTAAGCTGAAAAAACGCTTGGCTCTAGAACTGCTGGAAAACATTGTTTTGAGTTTTCCAGAACTATCCTACGAAATTCACATTGAACCTCAATACTTCATGTACGAGGCAATGCTGAACAGAGTTCGTGTTTTTCCGCCACTGGCCTACAGCTTGTCAAATTTTATGCATGGTAGCGAACGAGAAAAGAAAGCAGAATTTGTCCTCCGTGGATATTTGGAAGCCTTGAAGCAGCTTGAAACAGAAGGTAAGATTGAAGTTTCAAAAGGTTACGTGAGGATTCCCAAGAAATTTGTGGAAGAAAACCGAAACCCCAGAGTCCGCTTCATAAACATTTCAAAAAGCGCGCCTAGAACCCTATTTACCTCTTTACTCGCAATTTTTCCGCAAATGCTGAATTTCTTTTCGCAGAACACGGAAGCATTTCTTAGGTTTCAAAATTCTACGAGCAAAAGGGAAAGAGACGTCAATAGACACTTGGCGGATCCCCAAAAATACTTGTACGTTCCCACTGCGCGTGGCCTTATCTCTCTGGCAGAAAAGATGGACATCGAAGCCTTTGCGCGAAAAGTACTTTCGGCTGGCAAAGGTTCAAAGGTTGAAATTGAGGAAATTGGTGGAGTTTTGAACGATGTCTACTTGATTAAGACTTTTTCGGATAGCACAGAAAAAAAAGCATTGGTTAAACGTTTCAAAGACTGGTCGAGTTTCAAATGGTTTCCGCTCACATTATGGTCCATTGGGGCTCGGACGTTTACTGTCTTAGGCCGATCTAGGCTCGAAAGGGAATGTGCCATAAACGAAGTTTTGCTTTCTCAAGGGTTCAATGTCCCAAAGATTTTGTTTGTAAGCCACAATGAGCGTCTACTTTTTATGGAGTATATTGAGGGGGAAAGCCTTGATAAGGCTATTAAGCGAATCGCAAAATTGAGGAGCAAAGATAAAGTAGAGAAAGAATTGAACATCCTAATGAAGGTGGGCGAAATATTTGCTAAAATACACGCCATCAACGTTTCCTTGGGGGATACAAAACCAGAAAACGTTATGGTCGACAAAAACGGAGAGGTATATTTTTTGGATTTTGAACAGGCCTCGAGAAGCGGCGACAAAGTTTGGGATGTTGCCGAATTCTTGTACTACTCTGGGCACTATCTTCCGCCATTGTATGGCAATCGGCAAGCAGAGCTCATTGCGAAAGCTTTCGTCAGTGGTTATTTAAACGCTGGTGGGGACATCAATGTCATCAAGAAGGCTGGAAACGCAAAGTACACGAGAGTTTTCAGCGTCTTCACTTTTCCACTTATTATGTTTGCCATCTCAAACGTCTGCCGAAACACGGAAACAGTTCGGTGAAAATTATGGTGAAGAATAAAACAACGCTGACCTTTTATGGTGGAGTAAACGAGATTGGCGGAAACAAAATTTTGCTGCAAGACGGTGATACTCGAGTTTTCTTTGATTTCGGCATGTCCTTTGCCATGAAAAAACAATTTTACTCGCCACCGTTTCTTTCGCCTAAAAGCGAAAGGAGTTTGCAGGAGCTCGGAATTCTGCCAAAAATTGAGGGCATCTACAAGTTTGACGCATGCTCTCCTAAGATTGACGCTGTTTTTATTTCCCACGGACATTTGGATCATTCCGCTTACTTGTCTTTCGTAAAACGGGAAATTCCCGTGTACTGCGGCGAAACCACCAAAATCATTTTGCAAGCGCTAGACGAAACTCATCGAGCAGATTTAGAGTTTAACGTTGAAGATATAGCGTTCAAGGCTTTCAGAACTGGTGATAAGATTATCATTGGCAATTTGGAAATTGAGCCCGTTCACGTTGACCACTCAATCCCTGGCGCTTATGGCTTTGTCATTTACACTTCGAATGGAGCTGTTGTGTATACAGGCGATTTTAGAGAGCATGGTGCCAAACCTCAGATGACTCGTGATTTTGTAGAAAAGGCGAAGGAAACAGACCCTGTGGTGGTTGTTACTGAAGCCACGAACATGACTGGTGCGTCTGTATCTTCTGAGGATGAAGTTGAGAGCAAGTTGAACAGCATTATCGCACAGACAGACGGTATAGTGCTTGCAGAGTTCTCCTATTCAGATGTTGACCGTTTGAATTCCTTCTATCGAATCGCCAAGAAAAATAGGCGGTGCTTAGCTGTTTCACTGAAACAAGCTTATTTGCTGGATGCCTTGCGTAGGGATAGGGGCTTAACGGTTCCGGACTTAAACGACGAGGATATTTTGGTGTTTCGAAAATCGAAGAAAAAATATGACAAATGGGAAAGACAAATAATTGAACGATACGCGAGTAAAGACAAAATTCTCGATGTGTTCGAAGTTTCGAAGCGACAGTGCAAAGTGGTCTTAACCATATCTTTTTATGATTTTGAAGAACTCGTAACGCTGCAACCAACGGCAGGTAGTTGCTACGTCTTATCTGCATCTGAACCCTTCAATGAGGAGATGGAGATTGACTTTGAACGGCTTGTTAACTGGCTTAGGCATTATGGCTTGCCGCAGTACCATGTGCATGTTTCTGGACACATAATGCCCCTACAACTGAAAACGGCACTCAGGGAAATAAACGCTGCAAAGATTTTCCCAGTCCACACGGAAAATGCAGAATTATTCGCCAAGTTCATGAGAGACCTGAAAACTCCAGTGACGCTTACCGAGAAATGTAAAAAATATGCGATTTAATGATATGTTCATAGACAATGGCAATTCAGATAGCTGTTAGGCTTAGGAGGGCCATCGCGCCGAACGCTGCAATAATTACTCCGGAAATCCTGTTTACCCACCGCAATCTGGCGGGAGTGAACTTTCTTCTGAACAAGTTGACACTTTCGGTTAGTGCAAGCCACCATAAGGCTGAGCCGGTAAACACTCCAAGGATTAAGGTTGCTGCAGACGCATAGTTTCCACTCGTGCTTCCTACGCCTAGTCCAGCGAAGATGCCTAGAAAGAAGAGTATGGTCACTGGATTTGTGAGAGTTAGGAGAAATGTGGAAGTGTAAGCGTTGATTAATCCTATTTCCTTTAATGAGGTTGCCTGTTCAGCTGGTTTAGATAGGAAAGTTCTCACGCCCAGAAAACACAGAAAAATGCCCCCTATAACACGTAGGCACACTTGTTGACTGATCAAGAAATTTGAGATGAAGGTTAGTCCAAATCCGGCGATACTGCCATAGATGGCGTCGGCAGTGGCAGCGCCTAATCCAGAAATTAACCCATAAGCTCGTCCTTCGGCTAACGTGCGCCTCATGCACAGCACGCCAATTGGCCCTATGGGTGCGGCAATTGAAAAGCCGAGAATGATCCCGTTAATCAGAAAATTGAAGTCCATGCGTCTGTTTTCTCTCAGTTTTGATAGTACACTTCAAAATGCCACAGTATATAACAAGTATGCTTCTTCATAGTATCATTAGAAATGAAGCATTGTCGAACGCGCGCGTGATCAAAGTTGAGTCTTTATCTACTATACATCCATGTTATGTATTCATTTGTTGATGTGAAGTATTTGTCGATATAGTCAGAAAAGACTCGATAAACGTAAACATCGTTTCCCATTATCGGTTTCCAGTAATTCAACCAGTTATTAATCCCTACGGCAATATCATTGAAAACTATGTTCCCCCAAGCGTCACTGCTGTAGTAGCCTCCTGCAGGGTCGAATATTACCAGTTTATGCTCCGTGACAGGAATTTGAACTCCTACGTGTCCTGACTCAGTACTGGTTATCCAGATACACTCGACTTGGTATTGTATGCCGCAGTAGCATCTTATCATAGAACAAAGAAGTATTGCTTGATCTTCACAATCCCCTTTCCTCAAACTCAGCGTTTCATTTGGAAACTGCCACATTTCATCCCAATGCTGTAAACTACCTGCTGGATCAGATGGAAGAATGGGATATAATCCGTCGTACCTGTATTTCACGTTGTTTCTAATCCACATATACATTGTCTTGACATCACTCCAATATTCGTTCCAGTCAGAAGAGTTGCTCCATCCTCCTGTTATGTTATATACAATGGATATTACGTCTGGGTTTTGGGGTGTTATGAAGGATTCTATATCTGTCTTGAGCGATCTTTGATTTATTATATTCCGCAGATTTTGATACGCAGTTACATAACGATCGTACTCAATCTGCAAATCATTGTACAATTCCTGCAACGAGTTGTATTGAGTTTCAAGTGTTTTGTGACTTTCTTCAAGAGTTGAGTAGTCTGAAAGCAACAAGTTATACTGGCTTTGAAGAGTTTGATACTGAGTTTGTAAGGACGTGAAGTCTGACTGTAGGGAACTGTACCGAACTTCTAAGTCAGTATAATTTTCTTGAAGATCATGGTACATTGCTTGTGAGAGACTGTAGTTTGTCTTCAACTCATTAAACTCGTTTTCTAAAACTGTGTAGCCATAAATCAATTGGTTATACTGATTTTTCAGAGTAGTGTAATTGTCTTTCAGTTCTTCAAATTGAATAGACAAATTATAGTAAAGTGTTCTTACGTCGCTATCGTTAGTTGCTATTGCGGTATATTTTGCTTCTAGAACGCTATAGTTTGATTGCAACACCGCAAAATCAATCTGAAGACAATCATATTGCAATTTCAGCCTCGTATAGTTTGTCTCCAAATCGCTATAGTTCATGGACAAGTTTTCATATGTTAGCTTTAAGGCTTCATACTCCATCTTGAACGAAGCATGGTCTGAAGCTAGTGAATTGTACATCTCATTTAGATTTAGAAGAGCTATCGATTCGAATACTATCACAAGAACAAGTACCGAGCAGATCAAATACCATTTCTTCATTTATAGCCACCACTTTATGTAAGTGACACTCGATCATTTTTATAACTTATGAAAGAATCCTAAATTCAATCAAGTGGGCATCATAAATATATATCAAATGCGCCAGTTTGATTTTGTCGAACTTGATTAGAACAGTGCGATGGCACTGATCTTACAAAAATGAAGAAAGGAATGGCGTATATGAACAAGAAGAAATCGATTGTTTATCCATACATCCCAAATTCTGTACCAGCGGTAAAAAATCAGATACTCAAAGAAGTTAAGGCCAAAAGCGTGGATGAATTCTTCGAGGATGTCCCTGGCAAACTCCGAGTCAAAAGAAGCTTGGATTTGCCCAACCCCTTCCTGTCCGAATGTTCTCTGAGAAGGCACGTGGAAGGAATTCTATCAAAGAACAAGACATGCGAAGATTACCTCAGTTTTTTGGGAGCTGGATGTTGGCAACACTATGTTCCGGCCGTATGTGATGAAGTAAATCAGCGGGGTGAGTTTCTAACAGCGTACGCAGGCGAGCCTTACGACGATCATGGACGGTTTCAAGCTCTTTTCGAGTACGCCAGTATGATGGGTGAACTTCTAAACATGGATGTTGTCAATGTTCCAACATATGATGGCTTTCAAGCAGCAGCTACTTCTATTCGTATGGCATCAAGAATTACAGGACGCTATGAAGTGTTAGTTTCTAAAACAATTGGCAGCGATGAATTGTCAAAAATCAGAGACTATTGCAAACCTAACATAAATGTAAAGTTGGTAGACTACCACTCCGAAACAGGACAATTAAACCATGATTCCCTGAAACTCAAGGTCTCCTCAAAGACCGCCGCTGTCTATTTTAAGAATCCATCGTACCTCGGCTTTATCGAGGCTGATGGAGCTGAAATTTCCAGAATTGCCCATGACCAAGGAGCCTTGTGCGTCGTTGGCGTCGATCCGATCTCCCTTGGAATTTTGAACCCTCCAGTAGATTATGGCGCTGATATAGTGTGTGGCGATTTACAGCCACTCGGTATGCACATGCAATTTGGAGGTGGACATGCTGGTTTCATAGCCACCCGTGATGAAGAAAAGTACGTGATGGAATATCCTTCTAGACTTTTTGGGATAGCTCCGACTTCGGTTGGAGGAGAATATGGATTCGGTGACGTAGCTTACAAGAGAACCTCTTTCGCTTTAAGGGAAGAAGGCAAAGAATTCGTAGGCACAGCAGCCGCTTTAATGGGCATAACAGCCGGCGTCTACCTATCGCTCATGGGTCCTCAAGGTATGTGGGAAATCGGCGAAGGCATAATGCAAAGGTCACATTACGCTATGCGGCAAATATCCAAAATAGCCGGCATCAAATGCCCTGCTTTCAAGGCGACACACTTCAAAGAATTCGTCGTGAACTTTGATAAAACTGACAAGACTGTTGCAGAAATTAACAAGGAGCTTCTAAAACAGAAAATTTTCGGTGGAAAAGATCTGATAAAAGGATTTCCAGAACTGGGAAATAGCGCACTGTACTGCGTCACCGAAATTCACAGCAAAGACGGCATTGACAGTTTAGCCAGTGCACTAAGGGAGGCGGTTGAGTAAAATGGAAGACGTAACCAAGAAAAGATATACTAGTGGAAAACCAAACTTAAGGCGTTTTCATCAAGCTAAATGGGACGAACCGATAATTTTTGAACTAAGCGAAGAAGGAGAGAGAGGAATCCTCGTACCAGAAGTTGAGGATGAAATAAAAAACGAAGTTGACGATGTTATTTCAACCATACCTGAAAAGATGCGTCGAAGACAAATGCCTAAACTGCCAGAAATTTCGCAACCACGAGTGTTAAGGCACTACATAAGGCTATCACAGGAAACCTTGGGAACAGATCTGAACATTGATGTGGGCCAAGGAACTTGCACAATGAAATACAGCCCTAAGATCAACGAGCAGCTAGCCAGACTGCCCCAGATGACGGAAATTCATCCACTACAAGACGAAGATACCGTCCAAGGAATACTGGAGGTAATGTACAAGTTCGAGCAAATCCTCAAAGCAATTTCAGGGATGGACCAGTTTTCACTTCAACCCGGCGCGGGTTCCCAAGCAATATATGCAAACGCATCAATCATAAGAGCTTACCACGCATCTCGGGAGGAACTATCCCAAAGAAATGAGATAATCACTACGATATTCTCTCATCCTTCCAACGCGGCATGCGCTAAAACCGCAGGCTTTAAGGTTGTTACCCTCTATCCAGATGAAGATGGTTATCCTGACCTTGAGGGATTGAAGACAGCGACCTCGAAACGTACGGCTGGACTGATGATAACTAACCCAGAGGACACGGGAATTTTTAACCCGAAAATTGAGGAATTCGTCAAGATCGTTCATGAAGCGGGGGGAATATGCGTTTATGACCAAGCAAACGCTAACGGAATATTGGGCATAACTAGGGCAAGAGAAGCTGGCTTTGACCTGTGCCATTTTAACTTGCATAAGACCTTCTCATCGCCCCACGGATGTGGTGGACCCGCAGTAGGTGCCATTGGTGCCACAAAAGAACTTGCGAAATTCTTGCCAATTCCAGTTATCGAGTTCGATGGCAAAAAGTATCATTTAAACTATGATAGGCCAGCAAGCATTGGAAAAGTAAGATCCTTTTATGGGGTCGCACCAGTCGTGCTGAAGGCATATGCGTGGGTTATGAGTCTCGGCGCAGAAGGACTGAGAGAAGTTTCCGATATCGCTGTTCTCAACAACAACTATTTGCTGAAGAAGATATTGGAGATACTTGGAGCAAGCGCACCTTATGCCAAAGGCAAACGTCGCATTGAGCAAGTGAGGTATAGCTGGGAGAAACTGGCAAGGGACACTGGAGTTCACTCCGAAGAAATTGGGCTTAGAGCTGCGGACTTTGGTGTCCATTACTGGACTAGCCATCACCCGTGGATAGTTCCTGAGCCTTGCACCCTTGAACCTACAGAATCATACTCCAAGGCAGACATTGACGAATACATCGAAATAATTAGGCACATAGCCGAAGAGGCATACGTTAATCCTGAACTCGTTAAAACAGCACCTCATAACAGCACTGTGCACAAAATTGATCACGCGCCGTTGGATGCCCCTTCACGATGGGCAATCACTTGGAGAGCATATCGCAAAAAAGTGCGCAAGGAGCCAAAATAAGAAGAAATATGCAATTTAACATTTATTGACCCATGTGGTAGTCAAAGTGGAACGAAAAAAGCTTGGCTTGATCGTGAATCCAATTGCAGGTATAGGCGGCAGAGTTGGACTTAAAGGAAGTGACGGGCCAGAAATACAAAAGAAAGCCCTACAATTGGGCGCCGTACCGCAATCGTTGAATCGGGCGATTCAAACGCTGGAGAGAATTACCTCATTTAAACGAACGCTTGAAATAGTAACCTATCCTGCTGAAATGGGAGAAGATGCGGCTGAGAAATGCGGTTTTGAACCCACTGTTATTGGATCAATTAGGAAGGGTCAAACAACTGCAGAGGATACTAGAAAAGCTGCAAGGGAAATGCTGAGGTTAGGCGTAAGTTTCCTTCTTTTTGCGGGTGGAGATGGAACTGCAAGGGACATATACGATGCAGTTGGACAAGGAATTCCAGCTCTCGGTGTACCTACAGGAGTCAAGATTTATTCAGCTGTTTTTGCGACAAACCCTAGAAGCGCTGGAGACCTTGCTGTGCTATATCTGCAGGGAAAATGTGGAATACGAGAAGCTGAGGTTATAGACATAGATGAGGATGCTCTTCGTCATGGTGTTGTATCTTCAAGACTCTACGGCTACCTCAAAGTTCCCTTCGAGAGAAGGTTGATCCAAGGATCAAAGGTTCCGAGTGGTGGCGAGGACGCGGAAGCGATGGATGCAATAGCTTGTGAAATCGTAGATAGAATGAAAGACTATTACATTTACGTCATCGGACCTGGAACGACAACCAGAGCTATAACATCAAAACTTGGATTGGACAAGACGCTGATAGGTGTAGATGTGGTAACAAAAAGAAAATTGGTTGGCGTTGATGTCAACGAAGTTCAACTACTCAAACTTCTCGAGGGGCACGACGCAAAATTAATAATCACTCCGATAGGAGGCCAAGGCTACCTGTTCGGTAGAGGAAATCAGCAGATAAGTCCAGAAGTTATCAAGAAGGTAGGAAGAGACAAAATAATAGTTGTGGCTACTCCAGAGAAAATCAATTCGCTGAGAGGACGACCTCTTTTGGTTGACACTGGTGATCGCGCAGTTGACAGAATGCTAAGTGGCTATATGAGAGTAATAACTGGATACAAAGAAGAAACCATCTACAAAATATCATACTAGACACGTTGCGCATTGAACTTGATCGTTAGCGCATTAAACTTCAATCCCAAACCATTATGGCGATTATAGAACACGCGTTAAAAAAGTGGGCCTTGGGGAGACATATCTCCATTTGCCTTGGGTTTTTTTCAGTGCCTTCAACTACCTGGGAACAAAAAACATTTTTGGAACAGGACCTAGGGAGGCACAGAAGGGCCATACGTTGTAGGGCCACCTCCACCACTCGCCTGGAGGCCAGTTCAAGAGAACAAAGGGTAGTGACAACAGGACAAATATCGAATAATAGACCACAAAGGTTGCGATGATTTCCTTTTTGTTTTGTGGTTGGGCCTTGCCAAACATTATTTTGAAAGGAGCGGTTACCAGTGAAGTTACGAATTTGGGAAGAGGAAACAAGAATGGCGCACTTTCCTTGTATTTCAGATAGCTATCTGTGTCCTTCTTGCTCATTTTGATTTCCTCGCTCAAAGCTATACAGACCACGATTAGTGACGAGATTACCCAGGGCAGGCTTGCTCCAGGGTTTGTGCCTCCCCAGGAGTATCCTGCGAGGGATGCTTGCAGCATGACTCCATAACTCCAAATGATATAACCAAGATACTGAGGATGTCTCGAATACTTGTATATCCAGAATGTCACTGTTTCTCTCTTCTGGAGTTTCCCGTAGAAACACGCGATTGTACCTACCAGAAATATGAAGAAACCTAAACCAGTCACTGCGAGGGCTAAGAACCATCTGATATCTAGACCTACGAGAGCGGGGAGATAGGTGAGAATCATATATGGAAGGTAGGCTATGTCTCCTAATTTGACGAGGTTGGTGGATTGTTCCCAGAACGGTATCCATGGCACTCTCAAAATTCCTAACCCCGCAAGGAAGAACATAGAGCCTGCGAAGTATCCGAAGGTTGGCAAGAAGAAGAAGAAAGCCCCTAGGGACGAAAGCTTCTTTCTTTTTGTGACGAAACCTACTATTATCAAGGCTATTACTGCTCCAAGGCAGGCGTAGCCTATGGGCCTCGCACTTTTCATGAAATTCTCTACAAACTCTGGCTCAATCCCCGGGTTGACGTCGGGAATGTACCCAGCCAAGATCATTGCCAATACCCCAGGTATCGCTATTGTTGCAAAAGTCAAAGCTACAGTGAAGATGAATGCTAGAATGGTTAGAAAACTTAGAATGGGAACATTCGATTTGTTCGTTTGTTCAGACGTTTTCAAAGTACGTATTCTCCTATTAATTATATCTTGGTAAGAAATTTCATGAACTTATTTCTACATTTTAGAACAGTATGTTCGAAAACGTAGAACAGTTCTCTCGGAGGATTTGAACGCTCACAATCAGAAAATAGAGAATCCTGTGTAGGGGTGGAAGAATTAATGAAAATTGATTCCAGAAAAAACTCAAGCAATCTTATTCTCCTTCTGAGACAGAAATTGCATTCATGCAAGTTTTATAACAGAATTTAGAAATTGCAATTACAAATAAATAAATTGTTTGTCATTTATTATAGAGGGTGAGTGTGATTTTATCGGTTGAAGAAATCCGTAAGTGGAGAGAGACTGTAGATGCGTCCTTGCTTATGCGGTCTGAAGAGACCATCGATAATATCGTATCTAAGTATCCAAAGACAAAAAGAGTCTGGGATAAACTTCGCGATGATTCCTTTATGACGGCTCAGTGGGATATGTCTGATTACATCGCAGTAACCAAGATGAGATACAATGCCCACGGTGACATTCATGCAAAGGTAGTGACGGCTAACGCCCTGAAGATGCTGGATCTTTTGCTTGAGGCCGAGGTGCAACCTGACATCATTAGGGCAACACAAGAAACTTCAAAGTGGGGAGACCTTGTCGAGAGTGGAGATCTGGATGATGCCCACCTCATTATTCTCTCGGCTGGACTCCTGCATGACATAGGTAACCAAGTGAACAGGTCAGATCACAACTTACACAGCGAAATATTGGCAATACCAATACTAAATAATGTGATAACTCCGATATACGTTGACGAGAGGAAGAGGGGAATAATCCGGGGTTTCATTTTGCACTGTATTTACACTCATATGGAATTCATACCAAGCTACACACTAGAAGCCAGCTTAGTAAAGGTAGCTGATGGCACCGACATGACTAAGGGAAGAGGACGTACGCCTTATGAGATGGGGAATGTAAACATTCACTGTGTCTCCGCCATGTCTATAGGCGAGGTAGAGATAGCCAAGGGAAGGGAAAAACCAATAGGTATAACAATTAACATGACAAACTCCGCTGGGGTCTTCCAAGTGGAGGAGGTACTCTACAAAAAGCTGACCGCTGGCGTAGCTGGTAAATACATAGAAATTTCTGCTCAGACAGTCCCTGAGAAGCAATCCATAGACGAGAGAATAGTCTATAAAATTACAGTTGAAAAGGATAAATTCGTACACACAAGATAGCTATGATTGTACCGCGCGCTAAAAATCGGTAGGGTTCCCCCTCCCTTGAGGAAGGGGTGATACGAAGTATCGGCGTAGGGTAAAGTGTCTTGATAATTTCATCCTTTACCATCTGCTTTAATGCTCTGAAAATTTCTGCACCTATCAGCCACCGCCTCCACCAACCCTCTTGCATCTTATCCACTTCTCGGCGTCAACAGACATAGAAATTAAAGTTTAATAACGCACTCTAACCTTTATGAAAATCGAAGGGTGCTTGGATCTATGCCAAATTTTTCAAATTGCCAAAGTCGCGAACTGTTATATGGAAAGGTCGCTTTGATCACTGGTGCTGCTTCAGGGATCGGACGAGCGACGGCGCTGCTTTTTGCCCGAGAAGGTGCAAAAGTCGCGGTTGTAGACATGAATAAAACTCAAGGAGAAGCTCTTGTTCAGGAGATAATCGGAGGGGGCGGCAAAGCTATTTTTTTGCGCGCCGACGTGTCAAAGGCGGAAGACTGCCGAGCAGCTGTGCGGCAGACTGTTGAGCAGCTGGGTAAACTAGATATTCTCTTTAATAATGCTGGCATCATCAGACGTGCGTCAGTTGTGGAGCTGAACGAGAAAGAATGGGATCGAGTGATGTCAGTCAACGTTAAGTCCGTTTTTTTGCTCTCGAAATATGCGATTCCAGTCATGATTAACGCTGGTGGGGGTGTGATCGTTAACACTGCATCAGGATGGGGGCTGGTTGGCGGACGAAAGGCAGCAGTGTACTGCGCTTCAAAAGGGGCAGTGGTGCTTCTGACCAAGGCTATGGCCCTTGATCACGGTGCACAAAACATTCGCGTCAACTGCATATGTCCTGGTGACACAGACACGCCTCTGTTACGCAACGAAGCCAAACAGTTAGGCAAAACTGAGGATGAATTCTTATCCGAATCGGCGCAACGTCCTCTGCAGAGGATAGGCAAGCCAGAAGAAATTGCTCAAGCAGTATTATACTTGGCTACGGACGCATCATCCTTCGTTACCGGAACAGCGTTAGTGGTTGACGGTGGTGGACTGGCGGGAACTGGATGAAATGACGGATTGCAGCATTTCCCATGGTTAGTGTACAACTCACTGATTCTGGCTAATTACTACAAGTAGCAGTTCACGCGTTTTATATCGGCCGCTGTGCGAAGATTATAATGTGAAGGGCTATGAGTGAAGAAATTCGATACTACAAAGGGAAGCATAAGGTTAAGGTTGTGACGGAGAGTAAAGGATACTGGATTGTGGAAGCCTTGGAGGAATTTGAGGATGTTGTTGATGGTGAAAAGGTGAAGGTGAACATGGGAGGAAGACGTATTGTCCGTCCGAACCTGCTCTTCAAGAAGAAAAGTTTGCCTCCTCCAGCGAAGGAGCACGTTTACGAGTTAAAAATGGCGAAGAAGCTAAAGCGTTTCATTACTGAAAAAGAGAAAAGGCAAAGCGAGGCAGAGCAGACCTAATATTTGCATCAGGAAAAAAGAATAGAGTAAGTCAAGCTTAGCTCAATGCTATTAAGATTGCCTACTGTTTGCGTGTATTGAAAGTGAACGTGAATCATTACGTATCATCTTGTTTTCTAATTCATAATCTATAAGCTACTGTGAAGACTTTGAATATCCGTGAATAGCGATGAACGCTAGTCCAACGCTTAGCCGCAGAATGCGAGTGCTCTTTCACACCTTAGGGTTAAGCTGTCTAGGCGGTGCCATATTCCTACAAATTCTCGTCTTTGCGGATATACTCCAACATGGGTATTTCATGGCTGTTGAGAAAAACCCAGCAATACTAGCATTTGAAATAGCCCTAACAGCTTTCGCACTTATTTACTTCATATACATATATCAGCGCTTAATCCGTTCGGTTAGATAGCCTCTTTTTAAAGATTAGAAGCCAAAACTTGTTTTCAAAAGGCTGGTAAGATATTTGAGCAAAGCAACAAACCTTAAGAACACCTTCATTAAATCTAAGCAAATCCAGAGAAGAAGAGGAGAAAAACATTGAACGTGTATAAGACTTCAACCAAGATTCTAATGGTATTAATCCTCGGATTAACGATTGTTAGGGGCGTGAACGCTCAAACATCAAGCGAAATGTCGACATTCTTTAGAGAAGATTATGTTGGTCTCTCCATAAGAGTTGACGGCACGCAAGAGGTAGATCCGAGCGAAAATCTGACTATCAAATTGGTTGTGAATTGCACTGCGACGGGTGTTAAAGTTGATTATCTCAACTTTAGTGTCTATGGGTTTGTGGGCGGTCTCGAAAAAGTTCAGCTAGGCGATTTTGATGTCATAGTGAACAGTTCGTTAGTTTTCAACTATACAGAGGAACACTCGTACGATGTTTTCGTGCCAACTGATGTTTGGGGACCAACCTACGCAGACATGCATTTGAAAACATCCATTTTCAGCTCAGACTTTAAGGATAACCCAAGCTTTTCGATAACTACCGTCAGAAACGTCTATTATGAAAAACTTCAAGAGGATTTTGAAAACCTGAACGAGAGCTATAGCCAGTTGAACAGCACCTTTTGGCAGTTGAAGAACCTATTTGACGAGCTTAACAATACTTACTGGGAGCTTAACCATAACTACACTGTCATTCAGGAGAGCTTGAACGAATTTTCTAGTACAAGGCAATTGGCGTTGCTTCTGGGCGTAACGACCGTCTTCTTTGTAGGTACAACAATATATTTGCTCGTGCGGAAGCCCAAAGAATACTGGTGAAATGCACTTTTTCTCCATTTAACCGTGAGTCTTCTAAGCGGATGTTTTCTTGTGCAAGTTCTGGGCTGCGATAAAGGTTAGTCCGTGCTCAGTCAATGCTTTTGCTGTTCTGTTCACTGCGTCGTGCTTGTCAAGATAGTTGACCAGAAGTTTCGGCATCAACTCCTTGGCAATGATGTCTTTCTTTGGGATGAAATAGTCCAATATATCGGATGGGTGCTCCCTGACTTTTTCAATTTCAGGCGCTCCGCCTTCATGTTTGGCACTTATGTTCTTGACGCGTCCTGCAATTTCAACGAGCTCCTCTAGGCGGTCGTAGGGTTGTCTTATAATGCTCTTGTAAGCCTCTGTTATGTGATGTTCAATGCGGACAACGTTTTCGAAGTTGAAGGCTTTCCGAGTGTAGGCTGTCAATTCAATTGTTTCGTTGTTGACTGCGTTTGAAAGGTTAAAACCGATGAGGGGGGTTACGCCGTCCTCTGAACTGAAAAGTTTTGCGCCTATTAGTGTCCAAAGGACTGAGTAGGGGTTATCGTTGCCTAGGAATACTGAAATTTTGAATTCTACGTCTATTTCAAGTTTGCGGAGCAGATAGCCTAACATTACAGTGCCCGAATTAGTGTTTAGCACTTGCTGAACTCCGTATTCCGTGTAGTAGTGAAGGAACTCTTCCACCCACTTTAAAGTGTAATCATTTGGCATTCCAATTCCGCCGAAATAGCCTGTCATGGTCTCCGGACCACCCAGATGAACGTTGATTGGTTTGCCGTCTGGTCCGGGCATCGTTCCCTTCGTGTCTAACGTTTGAACGTAAGAGGCACCTATGATCTGCATTGCGGCTGCGAAGGCGAGAATGTCATTATCTTCAACTTGTTCTTTGATGGAGCGGACACGAATGTATCGGCTAGGCATGAGGTCTTGCTGTTTAATCGCATGTTTTGCTTCCTCTAATAACCACGGGAAAAAGTTGAATGCGCTGATTTCTAGCGTGACTGCAAATGGCTCGTTAAACTTTATGGAATCGGCTTTTTTTCCCAAGACTTTTTTGCGGTAATCAATTATGCTAATGAAAGCTTTCTTGTCACGCTGTTTAATTAACCACTCCAAATCCTTCAGAAAGGGAGATTTTTTCTTTCTAAGCCTCTCCATTAAGTTTTCAAGTTCGCGGGCTTCCTTTGCCTTGCGGTTAATCTCGTTGACGCCGCCATACTTGTCAACGATTTCTAATAAACTGTTTACGAGGGGATTGTCTTTTCTCAGAAGGAAATCGTTAACTTGCTTAAGGTTATCTTCCTTTATTCTCAGTTTTTCCCTGAGGTTCTTCAAAAAGTTTCCTCCCGCGCTGTATTTTGTTCAGTTCTCTTGAAATTTAAGCGTTTGCAAACCGAATTTCAAGCTGCTTTACGCACACGCTTATGATGGTTAAACGTGCCAAATACGCAAATTCAAAGCTTAAATGATATGAAATACTATGGTTAGTCTAACAGGAGAAAATTCACTATGTTCCAACCTGAAGGAATACTGCCTGCTTTGGTTACGCCCTTTACAGACGATGGAAAAAACATTGACGAAGAAAAATTGCGGTTTTTGGTTAGCCACTGCATCGAATTAGGGGTTCACGGCGTTGTTCCATGCGGCACGACAGGCGAGTTTGTGAATTTGACAACGGAAGAGAAAAAACGAGTAATCAAAATTGTAGTGGATGAAGCCAATGAAAAAGTCCCTGTGGTTGCTGGTACAGGAGCCAGCGGAACAGATCAAGCTGTAGAAATGACGAAATACGCAAAAGATGTTGGTGCAGACGCAGCCTTAATTGTCACGCCGTTCTATCTGAAGCCAGCAGACCGTGGAATCTACGATCACTTCCACACAATAGCGAACGCGGTTGACTTGCCCATAATTCTCTATAACATTCCTCAATGCACAGGCTTGCCGTTGCCTTGGCAAATGGTCGAGGATCTAGCTCAAATTCCGAACATTGTTGGCATAAAGGACAGTAGTGGACAATTAAGTCTTATTTTAGCTGTACTGGAAAAAGTGAGGGACAAAATTAATGTTTTATGCGGACACGACGAGGTAGTAGTGGCAGCATTAGCCGCTGGATGCTCTGGCGCCATTTTGGCAAGCGCCAATGTCATTCCGGATGTCTGGGTTCAGATGTACAATCACTTGAAGAAAGGTGAGCTGCAGGCTGCCCGTGAGTTGCAATACAAAGTGCAGAAGATCGCCAGAATAATCGCTGGAAGTGGCGCTGTAGGCACGAAGGAAGCGTTGAACATGATGAAAATCAAAGTTGGACCAGTTAGAAAGCCGTTAAGCGTGGGCGGAGAATTGACCTACGAAGCTAGAGAGGAATTGCGTCTTGACTTGGAAAAAATAGGCAAGATAGCACCTAAGCCTGTAAAGGTTGAAATGGCTGAAAAGCCCTTGGAAGAACGTTTTGCAGCTGTCGAGATAGCACCTGAAACAATAAGCGAATTCAAGTTGAGAGTAGGCGAGGCTTTAGCTGGACAAGGCGCAGAGGTAGCCCACATAGACCTTGTCATAGGAGTAAGAGACGGCCCTGTGGGTGAAGCATTCGTAAAGGCTAAAGCCACTCCGACCCCTGGGCATGAACCATTATTGGCTATTTTGGAACCAAACTTAACAGTTAAGCCCGTGACCCTAATTGTCCCAACGGTCACTATAACGAGTATGCGTCAAGCAAGCATGGTTTATGGCCCCGCACAAACTGCAGTCGCCAAGGCAGTTATCGATAGCGTTGCTGATGGCACGATTTTGCGAGAGATTGCTGAAGATTTGATTATCATTGCCAACGTGTTTGTTCATCCAACGGCTATTGACAGACAACGTGTTTACATAAACAATTATAAGGCGATGAGACACGCTGTCCGAAAAGCGATTGAAGGCAGGCCAAGCCTAGACGAGCTTATAGAAAACAAGGATCGCTCAAAACATCCCTTTAAATATACACCATAGTGACAGGCAATTGACAGATCAGAAGATAAACGAAGGCGACTACGTACTTCTTTGTCTAAGCCAGAGGAAAACCTACATGGTTAAAGTTGAAGCTGCAAAAACTTTACATACGCACAAGGGTTTCATAAAATTTGACGATTTAATCGGCAAGGAATATGGTTCAACTGTTTCAAGCAGTTTGGGCACAGAGTTCACAGCGCTAAAGCCTCAGTTAAGCGACTACATCATGAAATCTACTCGAAGAACCCAGATAACATACCCAAAAGACATAGCCCTCATAGTTATGTTCAGCGGAATTGGTCCTGGAAGCCGCGTTGTCGAGGCTGGAACAGGGACTGGAGCATTGACAACCGCCTTGGCCCACTATGTTAGGCCAAGCGGAAAAATCTACAGTTACGAAATTCGGGAAGAGTTCTTGAAAACGGCGGAGAAAAACTTGAAACGCGCTAATCTGTTTGAATTTGTGGAACTGAAAAGCAGAGATGTGACCGCGGGAATAGATGAAAGAGAAGTTGACTCGGTAATATTGGACTTGGCAACTCCATGGCTCGTCATATCACCCGCTCAAACAGCGCTGAAGTCTTCAGGTACAATAGTTTCTTTCAGCCCGACGATAGATCAAGTCGTCAAAACAGTTGAGGCCTTGAAAGAAAACAGTTTTGTTGGCATCGAAACGGTCGAATGCTTGATGCGTGGAATGCAGATTGAACGGGGAAAAACGCGTCCGCAGACTCTGATGACTGGGCACACAGGCTACATTACACACGCCTGCAAAGCTGTAAAGCCTCCACAAAAAGCAATAAGCGGTGCGGGTTGAGCGTCAGTATTAAACCCTATTTTCTTTAATATTAATAAAAAATAAGTAAATTTGTTTTTTGTGAGATCTTGAAAAGTCTGATAAGTTGCTTCTAAAGAATTTCTAGCGCTTTCTGAACTGCAAATTTTAGTCTTGCAACACAGGCATAATCGTGAACTTTAGTGAAGTATTCCGTTAAGCCTTCTTTAGTTTTTATATCTAAACCAGTTAACTCCCTGCAATTTACGTAGCCAAATTTGTCCTTGAATTCTGATACATACTTGTCAATCATATTCCACACTGGCTGAGGGTTTACTTCTGCGCTAGTTCTGCCATACTTCAGGCCTATTGCTATGACTACACTTGAGACAGCTCCACAGAGCAATCCGTTTAGCGATACTCCTGCGCCGATACCCGTCCCAACTTTGGGGATCACCTCAGATTCCGTAGCTATACGATCTTTCAAAGTCAAAAGCACGCTTTCACAACAGTTGAACGGTCGTCCAACAGGAAAGTTGCTTGGCCGGTCACAGAAATATCGCGTCGCTTTTTCCTGCAATCCTGCCAATTCTTCTTGCTTAGGCGGTTTACCACTTTCTGTCTCAGTCAAAAATTATCACCCCCGATGATACGACTTATCTTCTTGAAGACTTTATAAGTCTGAGGGTGCCGTCTTTTGTCTTCGCGCCTTGTTGCCACATAATTCTTCATAATCACTATTCAAAATTATGCTGAGATTAATGAAGGAATATTTAACGCAGAATTCTTGACCTAATCAGTGCGTAAGCGACTAGTGCAACCACAAAGCTGGTGGCTAGAATCCCAAAATCAGTGATTGAGAATTTCAGTGCGGGCAGAACGCTGTCACCATTTCCTCCCATCGTTCCGCGAGGCGTATTTTCCATGAAAAATGCGCTCTTGCTTTCATCCATAGTTTCAAATAGTATTGTCAGCGGAACCAACGTTAGTAGTAGTCCTAGAGCCACAGCAATCGCAGAGTAAAGCAGAATTTTCTTCAAAATGTCTGCCTCCATAGAGGATAGTGCAACTGGCTTCTTTTAAGTCTACATTTTAGAACAGTATGTTGTAGTCTCAAAATGGCTTCGCCCTCCATAATCTGACGGTTTCAATCCAAAAAATAAGAACTGCAATTGAGCTAAACACTACGGCGTATAGGCTAGGAGCTATTTGGCCTAAGACGCTTAGAACCAAATAAGCTACAAGCATGGTGGAAAACAAGACAGAATAGAAGAAGTATCGAGGCACTAGAAAACGTCCCATTCGCGTAAACATCCGTAAAATTCCGACTTTTACTTCTTCTTCAAGCACATAATCGCCCGTTCCCTTTTTTTCAACGAGCTTCAAATCCTGCAGTTTTTCAAGGTGGTGCGCTGCGATGCTTGGACTGGAAAAGTCCAGAGCGCGCTGAACTTCGCGAACGCCTACGGAGTGCATGGGTTGTTGCAACAGGTACCAATATACAAGGAGAGTTTTTCCTTTCAAAGCAGCTTCTATAGTAGCAGAATCTAACTGGTCACGTGAAATTTTCCGCAAAGGCCATCGTGAAATATCTATTGAGAAAAATACTTAAAAGGCTAATTATCATTACCGTCAAAAATAGTCTTAGAAGATGATGAAGCAAAACACAGAATTGTTTCAAGTCAAAATATTGAATGTAGATTGGTAGATTACGATGCGCCTGACACCAAGTCTAAGGTTAGCTGTCCTTTTCACTTTGCTTTCTGTGATTTGGGCGTCTGAGTTCGTTGCGATAAAACTCGGTCTCAATACCAGTCCCCCGCTGATTTTTGCAGGCCTACGTTATCTTCTCGCCGGGACAGTACTCTTGATACTCATGTTTGCTCGTGGTCACCATCCCAGTAATTTGAGAGCGCTGTTTGTACCCGTTTTCTTGGGCGTTTTCGCTACATTGGAATTTGGCTTTTTGCATTTCGGCATGCAGTACATTAGTGGTGGTACAGCTTCTATACTTTTCAATACGCAACCCATCATGGTTGCAGTTCTAGCCATTTTTGTTTTGAAGGAATCTTTTACTTGGAAAAAGGCTGTTGCTAATTTGGGAGGTTTTCTAGGAGTGGTGTTAATTTTTGCGGAACTCTCAGAAGGTCTAGCTGGTTTCGGAGGTCTCCTCGTTTTGTTAGCTGCTTTCAGTTATTCAATCTTCACTATAATGTTCAAGAAACTGATTAAGACTGAAGATTTGCTTTTTATAAGCTCAGTTGTATCCCTCACGTGCGGCGTTTTCCTCCTAACTGGCAGTTCTTTTGATCAAACAACATTCTCGCTGATAATCACGCCTCAACTTGCCCTAATAATAGTCTATCTGGCTATCGTGAGTTCAGCATTGGGTTTCATCATCTATTTCTATTTGCTCAAAAACTATGATGTCACTCAAGTGTCTCCTTACCAATTCCTTATTCCGGTTTTCGCCGTGTTTCTGGGGTGGCTATTTCTAGGCGAAACGGTTCATTTCACCGAAGTCATAGGGATTTCATGCGTTGCATTGGGCATATATATACTAAACCGGTAGCTTGTAATGGTGGTGTTGCTTTAACCGAAAATGCTTGAGAAATCATAACATATTAAGATAGTCGGTAGAAAGGCTCAACTTGTAAAAAAAGATTTATTAGAGGGTTTCTTAGATTAGCTTTGATTCGCCATGGTCAAACTGGGAATCGTGATATGTGAAAGGAACAGAACGTGCACTGGCGGAAAATGTTTCATGGCTTTGAAAGATAGGTCTGGAGCTTTCGCGAGATATTCCAAGGATGAGCCAATTGAGGTTGTTGGCTGGGTGACGTGTGGTGGCTGTCCTGGAGAGCGCTTGGAGTCGAGTCCTGCAGAGATGAAAAAATATGGAGCCGAGGTCATACACCTTGCGTCAGGATTCTTGGCTGGTTATCCGCCATGTCCTTATATTCGTGATTTCATCCAGTACATCGAGAATTACGTGGGTCTACCCGTGGTCGTTGGAACACATCCAATGCCTAAGAATTACGTGGACGCTCATGAGGCCGCAGGTGATTGGGACAGGCTGAATGTACAAAAGTTTCTCGAACCGCTCGTTAGCGACCAAGAGGCTTCTGTTGCATATGACTCCACTCGCCCAGATTTCCTGAAGAGAAAGAAGTCTTAGAAACTCTTGAGTAACAACTGATTCTATTATCATAAACAGTTAGTTGCTAGTGTTCGGAACCTTCTGGCAAATTAACTTTCGTAGCTATGAAAACGTTTTCCATGACTATTCTCGAAGTAATAATTTATTAAGTATGAGCCCATTTGAGATGTGTAAAAGTTGGAGGTGATTCTGTGCCTGTGGTCATAGTTGAGATGTGGGTTGGAAGAACTGATGAGCAAAAATCCCAGCTTATAAAAGGAATTACCAAAGCATTTGAGGGCATCGGCGTTAAAGCTGAGAGTCTACACATAATCATCCATGAGATTCCAAAAAGCAACTGGGGAATGCGTGGCGAACAAGCATCAAAGATAGTTACATAAAGTTCCAGAACCCATCTCAAAGTTGGAGTTATTCATTGAACAAGTGAAATTCAAACGAAGATTTTTCTAACTGATTAGAAAATCAATATGTCTTATTTTTCTGTTTCTAAATTGCTGTGTGATTCTGATTTGACTATTCACAATCAAAGAGACTTCTATGGTGTGCTATTTTTGGCTTCAGTTCTTGTGAGTTGTGGGTAAAAACATCATCGCGCGCACAGTAATATTGTGCGCATTCGCTTAGCATTTTAAATTGGCTAAACTACACTTCTCAAAGGAGAACAAATGCGCAATGATTGAACCATGTAAGAATTAGCCACTAGTTGCCGTCCGAGTAACTCTGATTTATCGGTCGGAAAAAGAAGTTACTCATATTGATTTCTGCAACTCATATTTATAGGCATTCAATAAGATGCACTTGGCAATGTCTCCCGCGATTCCCCTCTTTTTTCGTTACTACGTACATACAAAGGTATGATGTACGTGGTAAGGTTACTACGGGCAGTCAAGGTTGTTCATTATGACCTATGCTAATAATCAATAAGTTAAGCGCGCTGTAGATGGCGGGCCCGACGGGGCCCATACCCAAAAGGGTTCGAATCCAGCTAAGAAACGAGCTTGGACCGAGAATATGACGGTTCGGCGGAAGATATGACCGTCCGAGATGCCTCAAGCGTAACCCCCTTTTCTCTTTATTGGACATTACCTTCATATTCTACAAAACGAAAAAGTAATTGGCAGTAGGTTCAGATTCGCTTAAGAAGGCTCAGCAAGTGAATAGTAGTAGTCGAATAATTGACCAAAGAATTTCTGGAATAAAGGAAGCGGAAGAAGTTATTATCGAATTGGATGACTGTTACTTAACTTCTACACCAACAAAAAGACATCTAATTCAAGAACATCATAGAGATCCACACTACGAAAACATTCTAAGAACCGTAGCAAGAAAAATCAAGTATTACCTTCTGCTTTGGCATCCATTGGAAATCAGAGATGTCGGAATAATTCCAAGCGACTTCTTAGAAGACATTATTCAAGCCTTCCCGCATAGTATGCAGTTCAAAGTTTTAAGAACGAATCCAAGTGGCGAAGTTCAAATTACTCCTCACATCAATATCGCTTTAACATTCAAAGAAAACATCAAGTGACGGTACATTGTGGTGCCGAGGGCCGGGTTTGAACCCGAGACGAGTGGAGATATCACCCGCGCAACCCCCTTTTTTCTCTGGCCTACCAACAATGTAACGCGTGTATAATTCCGTGGTTGCCTATTCAAACTGTGCTAAACAGACAAGTCCGCCCAGTTGTGTAAGGCGCAGACCTGCTGTTGATTCTGCGTCAACTATTCTTGTTTTGACATTTTTGTTTGTGGCTATCTGCATCAGCCTGTGTATCCTATTCTTTTCGCTGCTGTCCGAAAGGTACTTGTCGGTGAGCATGAGGTATTCAGGCTTAGGCCTGTTGGGCTTCCGCGGACCAAGGATCAGGTCCTCCACTTCCTCAAGAGAATACAGCACAACCGTGTCGTGACTTGGAGCGTTGAGACGTTTTTCCAGCAGCTCAATGAGATTTTCTGTCTCCTCTGAGGTGGTTTCGCAGATTAACCGGTGAAACGTAGGAGTCCTTGTCAGGACGGTTACTTCAGACAATGTGCCTGCAGACCCAGTTGCCTCAGAGAATACGGCCTTGTTCGGGCCTTGGATGAGCCATGCATGATGCCCTCGAATGTGATCAATGAATCTTTGGGTGTGATTGTTCCCCGCCGAAGATGCAAGGATTATGCTTCTGACGCCTTCTTTCAGCGTGGGCCTCAAGGCGTTGACGATTGATTCGTGAAAGTTGTACAAGGCTTTCGGGTCATCTCTGGTTCCGTCAAGCCAAAGAGTCCTTTCAGGCTTGACAACGTTGCTGAAGATCTTCCATAAGACAGCTCGGTCCTCCTCTAATACTGTCAAGATTGCAACTGGATAGCCGCGTCTGTAGCCTCTTTTTTGCTTCAACAACGTTTCACCTCGTCTCCAAAACCAATGCAGTTCTTGTCACAAATACTCTTTGGTTCAGAGCAGACAAACGCGCTATCCAATTTGAACAACAGTTCCTTCCTTGCCACATACAAAGGCAAAACGGGAAAGTTTTACACGTTTTTCAGCGGGTTTTTCCTTCGCTTGCTCACCTTCAGCAGCTTTAGGCTTTTCTTTTGCTTCACGCTTCACGACAGCCTATATTTCTTCTATGTCTCCAGGTGCGCAACCTAGCTCCTTGACAATCCAAAGAAGTAGTCTATATATCTGCTGATTCAATCTCTCTGATTCTCTTTTTTGCAATCGCTGCAGCCTCTTCGAGAATTTTCTGCGCGTCTTTCCCGGCAACTTCCGATATGTCAACTTCAATTAGAGCTTTCAGAACATCAGGATGAAAAGGCTCTTTCAAGCTAACGTAAACTCCAGGCGGTTTGAGCTTGTCATGGACAATACGGTGAATTCGGCCCTTAACCACCATTCGATCTACAACCTTTTTCATATCCTTTGAAGAGTGATTAAACTTCCTCGCGCCATAATCGACTATGTCGCTTTCTTTGGTATTTCCATATTTAACAAGATATGAGACAATCTCTCTTTCTATGTCCATACAACCATCAACCTGACCTCATACTAACAATAACCTATGCCATACTACAGTTTAAAGATTGAAGCGCAAAGAAACTATAAAACAAGTTTCCCACAAGCACGATTTTGTCGCGCGCGCTAATTGTTGGGTTTGGGGGTTAAAATTTAAGCCTTCCCACACACAATACATGCTGAATCACATATCAGTTAATTCGGACTAAGTCTTGCTCGATGGGGGAGATCCAATGGAAGTGTTTGAGGCAATCCGAAAGAGACATTCAGTTAGGTCATATCTGTCCCGTGAAGTGCCGAGGGGGAAATTGAAAAAAATCTTGGAAGCCGCACGTTTGGCACCTTCTGCTGGAAACATACAACCATGGCACTTCATAGTTGTCACCGACCAACAGAAAAGGAAGAAGCTGTCAAAAGAAAGATACGCCAAGTTCTTGGTGGAATCACCTGTTGTATTGGTGGGGTGCGGAGATAAAAAAGCGTCGCCCAACTGGCATGTGGTTGATACGACTATTGCTATGCAAAACATGGTTTTGACCGCTACCAGCGAAGGCTTGGCTACATGCTGGATTGGAAGCTTCAACGAGGATCATGTTAAAAAACTTCTAAGAATCCCAGAAAGATTCAGAGTAGTAGCTCTTCTAGCATTAGGTTATCGTCGTGAGACAGTGGACTTGGCAAGCAAGGTTTTGCATTTCTTCAGAAGAAAGAAAAAACTGGAGAAAATCGTAAGCCTAGAAGAGTTTGGAAGATATGGACTCAATAAAGAAAAGAAAAATCGAACGGAGGTGAAAAATCAATGAGAATACTGAGCGCGTGCGCAGTAACACGATTGAAATAGGAAAAAAGCAAAAATTTGGTACAATATTACTGCGTACATCCGCACAATTCGACTTTAAACTTCTATGGAGTTTCTAGAACTATAGTGAAGCCTTCTCTAGGAATTTTTGAATAAGAACTCTGTCCTGGCCGATTTGTTTTGTGGATGCGCGGCAGCGGTGTAAGAGAACTTTGCAGTTTTCCAATTTTTCTCCATTCTCTAGAAAGCGTTCTATCATTTTTTGTTCTTAGCACGCGCTAAGTTTTTAAATAGAAGGCGCCGAAGGGATTTGCTGTGGATAAGATGGCTTACCTGCGGAAAGAGAAGGAGACAGTAGAAATAGATTATCACGTAAACAAGGTTTGGACGGCTATTCCAAAGGCGCTCACCAGCCTAGAATGGAATATGGAACAAATTGATGACACAGCGCATCACGTTAAAGCAAAGACGAAAGCAGGTCTCATGTCATGGAGTTCAGTACTTCTAATTGACGCGGTGCCTGTAGACGAGAACACGACGAGAGTTTCAGTTGCGGCAGAGACACCAATTACGACGATTACGGCGATGGTTGAATTTGGACGAACAAGGCAGCGAATTGACCTTTTCTTCGCGGAACTGGCCAAACAATTAGCCAGTTAATTGTTTGTAACAGAGTTATTTTGCAGATGGCAGATTATATGCATGCAAAGCAAATGGTTGGGCTTCATCGCATTTGAGCTTTGGAACAGGTAATTCCACCTTAAATCAAAAGTTTTTACCGGTAAACGTGTGTTGGGAACCCCCGCACTCCACTTTCCGCCCTGTTTTAGCGCGCGCGTGTAAATAGAATTTCCCCCGGACACTCGAGAAACCACGGAAAAAGTGTTTCGTTAGTCTGAACTAACTAAACACTGTGGAGAACAATATATGTAGTCGCAAAATTTTTTTAGCACTCTGAAATTTCCATTAAGGCGCTTTTGACATGGGAAAAGTGCATGCTTCACTCTGTTCATTCTTAAGCTTTCTGGTGGGTTTTCACGCGATTGAGTCTTTGGCTATGGCTACAGCCAGAGAGTCACTTTTCACGCGATACCTCAAAGTAATAGCAATTTGCCGGCTCTTTCTAGCGAGCGCATTCAATCTATGTGGCATGCATTCATATCGAAAAAGTGTGTCTTCTATATTTCCAAGCATCTGGAAATGAATAAGGAATTATCCACATGAAAGGATAAAGAAAAGATTTCAGCAAATCAAAACCAGGACTAACCCTGTTAATAGTCCTCGTAAATACGCCTGCCCGTTTTTCATAAGAAACCCTTCCATACTCGCCTAAAATCCTTGAAAACTTGTGGTCTTCTGCCACAGCTAATTCTGGATCGTACAGATACCCCTCATCTGCACAAATTCTAAGAGCTACGTCATGCAGAACAGCAATACTGAATCCTGGAACACTTGGACCCGAGATTGGAGTGCCCCGTATTTTTATGGTCGGGATTTTTGTCGAAAACCAAACAGTGTGGTTCTCCCCAATGGTTCCAAATCTACGACTGAGCTTCCGGGTGTTACTCGCTCTGGCAGAAAGAGCTGCCCCTACAATGTTCTTACTTCTTAACGCCTTATACATCACCTCAAAGTAGTTATCATATTTGTCAAGCTTTGGAGTTACATACTTAAGATCCAACTCAGTGCCGCTAGAAAATCGGGTATCTATATCCTGAAAGACCACAATGCTTCCTCTTGCATAAGAAAAACCGAGGTTTCTGCCTATTGTAGGAGAATCCCATGACTTGTACTTGATCTTTCCAGATTTGTAGAGTCCTGATCTATATTTCTTATAAGTTTCGTAAGCTATTAAATTGGAATCGCTCAATTCTGGAAAATCTGCGTTTCCTCCTGCGTCAACGATCACGAATTCTATTTTCTTGCCCATCTTCTTCTCAAAGAACTGCTTGACCGTTTCCCAGTTTTGAAAAGTCTCTTCAAGGAGCCCCTCGTTTTTCTCGTTTTTTGCAGTAGTTATGACCAAGAAAGTTGGTTCTGCCATAATAAGACAAGAATACATTAGATTCTTAAACTTCTTTCGAAACATCAGTCTTAGAGGACTTAATGTATAGAATTAACAAGTTTTAAGTTCTCAAAGATGGCACATAAGGAATCGGTGTTGTTTGAAAGTCACTCTTTCAACGATACGAAACAAAATGTAAAGGGGGGCGATCACAGATTGGAAAGAGAGAAGCTGAAGAAGGCAATTACTCAACTTACCGAAGCAAGATCCGATTTGGAGGCACTCATGGGCATACAGGCTAAGATGCTGTGGTCTTACCACAACAAGCTTAAGGAAGAAGGCTTCAACGATGAACAAGCCTTTGAGTTGACAAAGAGGGCAGCACCGAAACAGATGGAAATGAAACTTAAAAAGAAAGAATAGCTCTTGAAAATCAATAAATGAGTAGTAAAAAAAAGGGATTAACTACCACTTGAATGCCTTAGTAGAAAGGAAACATAGATAGGGTAACACCGATGACTCTACCTATCAACGATAGAAACTAGTATTGCATGCATGCACACATTAAAATCTTTATGGACAAGGAAATACGCCTATTAGAAAAAGAGAGAAGGTTAAGTGTGTGTGCTTTCGGCGCGTGGTAAGGAAACTGGGAGCTGAGGCAACTAAGGGGTTCATTTCGCCCACATGAGGCGAAGGTTTGGAGGTGCTCCTTGCCCACGCATGCCTTCCTCGTGACCGGCGCGCGCTAGATAAAGTTGCAGGTCTAGAAAAGCATAGGCAATTGCAAAGAGAAAAGGAAATGAAAAGGAAACAGAAAAAACAAGTTTCGCTTCCTGCAAAACACACTAAAAAGAAATAGGCAACAAAAAGACAAGCAAAGACCAAATTCTTTTTCAACCAACACGAACCAGGGTTAGCTGTTACTGCCATTCGTCTCCTTCTTCGTCCCAACCTTCGTCGTCTTCAACGTCCTCTTCCTCAAACATTCATGAGCACCTCCCAGAAAGTGCTTAGGAGTAGGCTGTACTAAATCCTTTCTAAATTAGAGTATCGAATCATAAATGAGACACACATTATCCAGTAATTCTGTGAACAACACTTTTAAGTTATTTGTCACCAGTTAAAAAAGCAATTCTGAGTGGTTGAAACCATGAAAATGAGAATGATAAAACTACCCCCTGATTTCCTTATAGAAACATTGCAAGGAAAAGCACTACCTTTCACCTCCAACCTGCCAGACGATATTGAACTTTTAGACATTAAGTACGACTTGTTTTCCAAGCAAGTATCGGCAATCATAAGAAGCGACAGTTTTGAAGACGTTGCAGAATCCTATCCAATTCCCGAATTCAATGTAATCTACACAATAAACCCCAAAACCGAATCTAAACCCACAGAGAAAACGCCGATTCAGCCAAGTCAAGACACGAGTGCAGTAGAAAAAGAATTCAGCCCAGAGCAGCACGAGTTGCTAAGTTTCACAGTAGACGGAGAATACGTCATAGTAAAGCCAAACCAATACTTGAAGACTGAGTGGAATGAAATCAACGATACTGTAAGAAGTTTAGGTGGTAAATGGATGAAAGGCGACAGCTTCAGCTATTGGGCAATTCCACTGCAACAGAGCTAACAAAATGAGTTTTAACTGAGAAAGAAATTTGCCCATCATAAGTAACCCTCGCCCGAATTAACCAGAAAATACGACATGGTTCAAAAAAGAGAAAGGAGGAGTTGCGGGAGATATCTCCACTTGGGGTGGGGTTCAAATCCTAGCGACCCCACCACGATAATCACACACACCATTTCTAATTTTTGTGTTTACCCTTGGGGAAGAATCCCCCAAACCCCCTCTTCCTCATTCTCGGAAACCTACGGTTTCCAAACCTTCCCTTTAGACGGAGAAACGAGGACAAAAGAGAGATAGAGAATAACGCACAAATCTCATGAAGTGTGTCTGGCGAGTAATATTGTAGAATTGAGTGAGATAACAGGTTCAGTTTACGCTTGTATTGAAGAGTCAGAGAGGAAGTTTGCGAACTTTTTGAAAAGAAACTTTATTTACGCGCGCAAAACTTGGACCATGTTGAATTGATGGGAAAAGCTACCAAAAAGGCTACCAAAAGGCTACCAAACCCCAAAATTCTGAAAAACTGTAAATTTCAATAGAAACCTATGTTGAAAAGGTTTCTAAACTTTTGGTTTTGAGAGCCTATTTCTAAAGAAACGTTAACGCCTGATTTTAGCTTCTTTTCAAGAAATAGGAGGAAATCGTGACGTAGAAGGGTTCTCAACGGTTTAGAAACGGTTTCTAAACCTTGAAATTACCATGAATTTGTAAGAAACTTGTGCACAATGTCTGAAATGGGACGAAATTGCATGGTAAAAGAGGTTCAGAAACGAGAGAATTTCTTAGAGGAATCTTGTTGACAAGGGTTATTTCGGAAAAGCGGAAATTCTAGAGCAGTTGGAATCAGGTTCGATTCTGAAGTTCTAACAGCTCTAGAGAAATTCGCGCGCGCTTTCGGACCTAAGCATGAGTCGATGGTAAAATTGGCAGGTGTGATGATTTGCAGATTTCTGTGATTTGATTGGTTGAAAGTTTTTTTAGAAAGTTTGACAATTAGTGAGGTGGTTAAAGATGTTTCCAAAAGAAAGTGAAGTTCTGGATTTAGGCGATTATAAACGATTTAAAATTAGGGAATGTATGAAAGAAAAAACCAACGCTTTGGTTCTAGACGAAGGAGGTTTATCTTCGCCTTTATCTGTGTCTCTTGTCATTCCGACAAAATTTGAGTCTGAAAACATTGAAGACATTGAAGAAAGGACTTTACACAGGATTCTATCTCATTGTAGCAAACTGGTCGACACAGGCTATTTAGATGAAATAATTATTGTGGGTGCTACAAGAGACGCGAAAGGGGAACCCGATGTTGGCATTTTGCAAAAAGTGACGAAGATCGCGTATGAGGAGCTCGGGCTTTTCAGAGAACAAGTTAACTTGCTTAACAAATACAAAAGTCAAAACGAGAAAGCTAAAAGAGGCTCAATCGATTTTTTTCTTAAAACGGTTCATCAGTTCGACAGGAACATATCTAAGTTACTTGCAAAGTACGGAATTTTTGGGTCTACAGGCTATTTCGGCATGAGTCCAGGCAAAGGCTCTGGAATTTGGCTTTCGGTGCCTATTACACAAGGCGATGTAGTATGCTTCGTTGACTCGGACATTGTTAACTTCCAGAAAGAATTTGTTATTGGCCTCTGTCATCCAATCATTTATTCATGGAATACTCAGGAAGCAGCCATAAAATTTGTCAAAGCTTACTACAACAGAGTGACTTTGACCAAGAACAACATGCAGACGCCAATTTTGGGAGGTCGGGTCTGTAGGCTCCTTGCCATTCCACTTCTGAAAACTGTTGCGGAACACTTCAATTTGTACTTAGGTCTAGAAAGCATAAAGTATCCTCTTGCTGGAGAGTCCGCATTCTCTCGCGACTTGCTAGAACAGCTGAGTTTTCCCAATACTTACGCAATGGAAACATCATTTCTTTTTCAAACCTATGATTTGATAGGTCCGTCGTCGATTGCTCAGCTGAATTTGGGCACTTACCATCATTTAGGGCAGGATTTTGAAAACTTGGAATCTATGGTTTATCAAATAGTGGATTATGTTTTTCGAGTGGTTGATGAAAAACTGGGTAGAGTCTTGACAAATAGAGAAAAAGAGAAATTGGTGTCTTTGTATCAAAAAAATGTGAGCCAATTAGTCAAAAAATATGAAAAAAAGGCTTTAAGACTTAAAGAAAAAGGTGAAAATTTAATCTATCTCAAGGAAAAGGAAATTGAGAAAACGTTCAGATTTGAAAAAATTATACGAGACATTTTAGCTGGAAAATCAATGGGGAAGACGTCTCGCTATTTTAGTTCTCTTTCTTGGAGGCGAATAAATGAGAGAACAGGAAATTACTTCATTCTAAAAGAAATGCTCAGGCGTAGAAGCAACCAGGGCACATGGTCGAGATTGAGAGAGTCTGATCTTGTAAGTGAGTAACGAAAATCTGCATTGATTTCTATACGCGTCATCGCTTAGACTAAAATATAGACTCTTTAAATGTTAAATTACTCGTGTCTAATTTGCTTCATTCTATTTCTCCTAGCATTAAGCATCTGCAGAATCACTTTTTTCCATTCAATTTGTTAACTTTCACCATAAAAACCATAATAATGAGTATGACTATGCCCATTTACAATTTTCGCCGATAATTATCTGCACTTTCAAGAAATCTCTTCAAACTATTAAGTTGCCTTGAATTTCAGATAATTTGTACTGATCTGAAAACCTTGATGATTCCTTAATCCTTCTCCTGAGAGCTTAACCCATTATTGATTGGAGACTTTACTCATGAATGCAGCCATTCGAATATTTTTTGCGACGAAATGAGGAGAATCCGTAACGTTGAGAAGAAAATCCAAATTAACACCAATATTAGGGCGATTCCGTTGACTGCAGGATGGAAGTTTGACAGAAATGGGAGATATAGCAAGTATAGAATTACAAGCGAAATCATGTATAGGACTTCTTTGGATACAATTAGAGATTCTTCATAGCTAAGACCTCTTTTCAGAATATATTTTCGTGCAGGGAATACTGAAAACGCATCAATGAACTTCCTAAGACTCGGAAGCGCTTTTGAAATGAGAACAGTAAACGCAATAAAGAATATCAAAGAACAGAATATTTCCGCTTGCCAACTTAGTGAAGCGGCTATTGGGATGAAGACCAAATTTCCGAAAAGCCACATCAAGAAAGCCGATAGTAAAAGGTGAACTGTGTTTCCACCGTGAGTTTTTATATAATCTTTTAAATTGTCTATTTTGTCCTCAACTGAACTATTCATTCTCTATCACTCGGTAATCACTTTTTGGAAGACTCCAATTTTTCAAAAAAAATTGAATTTTGAGCTTATGCTCATTTGGTTTGTTTTTCTATTTCGTCAGCTATCTTTGAAGTATATTTGCCAATTATGTTTGCAACCGCTCTGGTGCTTCTCCATAACGCAAAGATTGCCCATAACACTATCAGTATCAACAGCACTGCTGGAATTGCCGGGTGTATTTTGGCGAGGTAATCTACGAACAGCAAGTAAGTCAAAGATACCACGATGACATATAATACACCATCAAGTGCAATTCTGTAATTGTTGAAATCTTCAGTACGGACCTCACCGCTTGCCTTTCCGAAATGATAAGCCATAACCCCTGCTAAACCACCAGTGAGCCTACGTATATCAACGAATACCGTGAAAATTATAATCGCTAAGGCTGTCGCAATGATGAAGCTAATGATTGAAGTCACTGGGTAGCCTAGGAATTGACTAGTTAATCCTTCTGCGATTGGTAGGAAAATCAGACGCCCAGCGAGCCAGATTATTATCGCAGCACCAACTGAAAGAATTACTCGTGCACCTACTTGCCGCAACGCCCTCGCAGACTCTGCATACATCTCTCTTCCGAAGCGACTTGTATTTTTGTCTTCGACATTAGAAACTTCTGCTTTAGGTTCTTCTCTTTTAGCCATCCTTACATCACAAAACACTTATTCGACGTATTATATAGTTATCAAACTATATATATCCTAACTTGATTAACTATTCCCATAATCTTTTGCACCTTCCAGTATAGTTTAACTTTGAACCTTTATCAAAAAATCCGAAATCACCTATAACAGAACCTCCTTCTGTAGCACTTCAATTTCTACTTTCTTTGCAGAACATGATTTATTTGTAAGGTCGTGGACTTGAGCCATTTTTTATTGTAACTACGCGCGCGCTCATTGGATACGCTAAAGTTTGAAACCAATATAGGCGTCAATGTAATGGCCATAAGAAATGGTCAAGAACTTTTCATGAATTCTGAAATTACAATAAAACTTAGAAGGAGCCATTTTGATCGCGTGTGGAAGCGATGGTACCGCATTGGGTCTTGATAGTATAGCCAAAGGTGCGTTGAAAGCTGTTCCTCGCCCAAAAACTTGACGTTCAAAGTGAATCGTAATGAGCGAGATTTCTCTGTAGACATGCTTGCTAAGCTAAAAGATTTTTCTGAGAGAAAATATATGATATATACAAGTTTCTGAGAGAGGAAAAGTGTTGGATCTTAAACAGGCTTTGACTCCTGTAAGAATGCGCAAATTGCGAGTTTTGATATTAGATGATTTCATTGATGATGTCCTAATATCTCTTCAAAACGAAGGCAGTGTTCACATAATAAGTATTGAGGACACTTTACCACGCTGGGAGCAGCTTTTTCAACCCTATTCAGTTCAAGAAGAAGTGGGTCATTGGCAGGCTATACTTAATCGCATAGATGTGATGCTTACTGAATTGGAAATTAAAAAGGAATTGGGGCTTCTTGAGCAACTTTTCAAGCCTAGAGAAAGAGTTCCGACAGAAACAACTTTGAAAGAAGAAATTGCATGCTTAAGAAACGCTGAAAATATCGTGACTGAACTGGAAAAAGAAGTTGAAGAAAAAATGAAAAAGTTCCGCGCCTTCCGGGAAATTTTGTGGGATCTGAGCGGTAAAAAAATAGCTGTTGAAAAATTTAGGAGCACTGATAGATTATATGTAAAACTGGGCAAAATCCCACGTGAGGAAATACCCCTACTTGAAAACGAACTAAACAGTAGGGTGAAGTTTGCTTCTGTTTATGTAAGTGGAAAAAAGAGACTGAAAATTATAGTCATAGTCTCCTTGATTGAGTTTTCAGAAGAAATTGAAAAGATTCTTAAAAAATACACATTTCAAGAAGTCATGGTTCCAGAAGAGCTTTCTGGAGACCCTAATAGTTGTTTAAGGCTCTTAGATTCCCAATCAGGGATCCTTATTAAAAAATATGAACGGCAAATTTTTTGTTTGTATGATGCTATTGTTGGTAAAATCGAAAGAATGAAAATCAAAGAAAAACTGGGAAAGACTAAACGAGTCTCTATCTTGGAAGGATGGGTTCCGGAAGCAAGAAGTGAACATGTTAAAGCGCTCATAGAAGAATCAGCGCAAGGAAACGCCACTGTTCTTCTTTCTGCAGCAGATGAACCAGAATCGAAGGTACCGACTTTACTTAACGAAAGGAAAGTATTGGGTTCCTTTGGAATACTTACCGAAATGTATGGAATACCACTTTACAATGAAATTGATCCCACTCCTTTTCTAGCCATCTTTTTTACGTTTTTTATAGGTTTGATGTCGGCTGACATAGCCATTGGAACCACGATAACAATCGCCAGCATACTGATCAGAAGAGGCGCAGGATCAAGAAGCAAAAACATGAGGAATCTCTCAGTAGTTCTCCTTTGTATTGGAATTTCAGCGATTCTCTTCGGAGTTTTAATGGGTGAAGTTATGGGAGGCGTCGTAAAACTTCCGATCATCTGGATGAGTGCGGCGGAAAATCCAATTGAATTCTTGCTCATAGTAATATGGATAGGGATGGCGCACATAGCCTCCGGAAGTGTTCTCGGCATCATCAACAACTTTTACAAGAGACAATTTCGAAGAATTGTTGGTAATCAACTTTCCACATTATTTTTGTTATCGAGTGCATCTATTTTCTTATCAACGGGAAGATTTGAATTTCAAGGAATCAGCCTTTTGGGCTATGCTTTGGGATTCGTTGGCTTAATCATGTTAATATTGGGCAGTGGTCTGAGCGGTTTGCTTGAACTTACCAGGCTCCTTAGTAACGTAATTTCGTATGTTCGAATTTTGGCTATAAACATGGCAACTGCGTGGATGAGCAGAACTTTCCTTTTGCTGGGGTCGTTACTTGTTGGCGTATACTTAGCTGGTCCCATCCTGAACGGAATTATGCTATTGGTTTCTCATTTCTTCATAGTTTTCATAAACGTTTTCGCAACCTTTGCTCATGCGCTCCGTTTGCATTACGTAGAGTTTTTTGGAAGATTTTTTATAGGCGGAGGGACCAAGTTTTCACCGTTAACATCTGAAAGAACGTATACAACGTTGAGTGCCCCAGCTAAAAGCGCTGAGGAAGAGGAGATGTAAAAAAATGGTAAGCCCAGATATTCTAATTTTCGCCGTTGCTGGCGCTTCAGTCGCAATAGGTTTAGCTGGGATTGGAGCCTCACTGGGCCAAAGAATGGCTGCATCAACAAGCAGTTTGCTTATGGCTGAGAAACCGGAACGGTTTGGCTTAACATTAATCTTAACTGTTCTGGTGGAAACATCTGCCATTTACGGTCTATTGATTGCTATTCTAATTTTGGCGAGAATGGATTTTGCAACTACCACTTATCATGGAATCGCAGCCTTAGCTGCCGGTTTATCCGTAGGAATCAGCGGTTTCTTTACAGGCGTAGGTGAAGGCATTGCAGCCTCTGCATCAATTGGCGGAGTTGCTGAAAGAGAAGGGGTATTCGGAAAATTTCTAGTCCTAACAGTGTTGCCTGAAACAGGGGCAATCTATGGGCTTCTTAATGCTGTCTTAATATTGAGAGCTGCAGGCTTTCTAGGCGAACCCATAGCAGCACCAGATCAAATTGCTGTCGCATCTGTCTATGCGACTTTGGTGCTCTCTCTAACCAGCGTTTGCAGTTATCTTCAGGGACGTGTAGGCGCTTCTGCAATAAGCGCAACCACTAAAAGAGAAGAAATCTTTGGAAGAAACCTCATATTCGTTGTCCTTCTCGAATCAGTTCTGATATATGGTTTGCTCGTGTCGATTCTGATCTTAAGATACAGCGGCGCAATATAGAGTTGCAAACAGGCTAAACTAAGAAAATTCAGCACTTTTTTCCTTGATCCATTTAACCATAATGTGGCTTTCTCTTTCTTTTTCTTCAAGCCTGTTTTCAATCATTTTTATCTCGTGCTTTAGACTTGGGATCAAAACTTTTTCCAGCGCAGAAACGCGAATTTCTATTTTTTCTATTTCCCCCTCAAATATTCGAAGTATGTTTTCTAGTTCTGCCACTCCCACGAGAAGAGACAAAAGTTCTTCAAAAACTTCTGCAGTCCTGTCCAGTACGTAATTGGTACTTCTCAGTTCATATCCTCTTTCTAAAGGTGTTCTTTTGCGAATCTTTGGCTTAAGTTGAGGAATAGAGATGCCTCGGACGGTGCTCCACCGTATTTCTAACTCATCATTGACTTCGGATGATCTAGCAGCTTTGTCAACCTGATGCACGCCTAGAGAAATTATGGTTTCTGATAAAAGTGCGTAAGCAGCTTCAATCTTAGACTGTAATTTATGCTGGAACGGTACGAGCGTTCTCCGTATGTCTTGAGCCTCTTGCATCAGTATTCTGTATTTTTCTTCCAACAAGTCGTGAGCTTTTTGAGCGATCTCCAACTGGTCTTTTAGTCTCAGGAGTCCATAGCGCGTTCGCCTAGCTTTTAGTTTAATAAGTAAGGACATTTCCTTCAGCTCTATTGAATTATTTGGAGCATTTCTTGGCCGAGGTTTAGTGTTTGCTCGATGTTTCTGCGTTCGTATCTTCCTTGCCTTATAAACTTGGTTTCCAAGTTCCGTGCAAATTGCAAATGATGCTTCTCCTGAGTTGTCAGCGCGTCTTCGCCTATCACTAGTGCCAAGTCCATAGCATTCCTACCACGAGAATAGGCTGCGTAAATGCTGTTTGCAATGTCCGTGTGGTCCTCTCTGGTTCTGCCCTCTCCCACACCGTCTTTCATTAGTCTCGACAAGGATGGTAGAATGTCGATTGGCGGGTATATCCCTCTCAAGGAAAGGTCTTGGCTGAGAATTATTTGTCCTTCGGTTATGAAGCCTGTGACGTCAGGTATTGGGTGGGTAATATCATAATCAGGCATAGAAAGAATTGGAATAAGGGTTATGGATCCCTTTTTGTTTACAACTATTCCCGCTCTCTCATACAAAGAAGCTAAATCCGTGTACATGTAACCAGGATATCCGCCTCTTCCTGGGATTTCTCCTCGGGCCATAGAAATTTCACGTAATGCCTCACAGTAGTTTGTCATGTCCAGCAGCAAAACTAGCACATGCTTACCTTGGTCATAAGCAAGATACTCAGCTGTAGTCAGAGCTAGCCTTGGGGATAATAGCCTCTCTATTACTGGGTCATCTGCCAAATTTACGAAAACGATTGTTCGGTTCATAACCCCTGCCTGTCTAAACTCTCGGATAAAGAAGCTTGCCTCTTCGGGGGTTATGCCTATTGCGGAAAGAACGACGGTGAAGCTCTCTTCTTTTTCGAGAATGTTTGATTGGCGAACAATTTGAGCAGCTAAATCGTTGTGGGGTAATCCTCCTCCAGAAAAAATTGGAAGCTTTTGTCCCCGAATTACTGACAAGAGTCCATCTAACGCTGAAATTCCAGTTTCGATAAAGTCTTTTGGGTATGCTCTGGCAACAGGGTTTAAAGGTTTTCCAGAGACCTCGACCTCTGCCTCGCCTTTTACAGGAAGACCACCGTCGATAGGCCTGCCTCGACCATCGAGAATTCGGCCCAAAACTTCTGGAGAGACTGGGAGTTTGAAGGGTTCTCCCGTGAAAGACACTGATGAGTCTTGGCTTATGCCTCTTGTTCCTTCCAAAACTTGAATGACAGAGAGGTCGCCTTGAATTTCTAAGACTTGTCCCGTTCTGGTTTCTCCGTCAAGAAAAATGTTTACCATCTCTCCAAGGCGAACATTTGGGACGCCCTTCACGAAGATTAAGGGGCCGCGAACAGCTGTTATTGCTTTGTACTTTATCCTTAACAAAACTTCACTCTCCATTGTTCAACCATAAGTTCTGAATATCCTTAGGAAATGCGCTCTTATTCTTACCCTCATATTCCAATAGGCCTCGTAGATTTCATCTGGAGTCATCTCCTTCATCTCTTTGAGTTCTTTGCGAAGCGGAGATTCCAACAGGACATCTGGCTGAACACCTCTTTCGATAGCCTCTAAAGAAAGTTCATGGAAGAACATAACGAGATCTAACAATTGAAATTGTTTCTTGGGAGGGCAAAAGGCGTCGACACGGTGGAAGGCATCCTGTTTCAAGAACACTTCTTCTAGGAGCCTTGCGTCTCCCAAAACTATTTTCTCGTTTTCTGACAAAGCTCCCGTTCCCACTAGGCGAACCATTCGTTCCAGACGATCTTTTTCCTCATTTAGAATCAAAGCCTTCTCTCTTATTTCTCTCCAGTTTTCTGTGATGTTTTCACGCCAAAAAGCCTCCACAGCCCTTTCGTAAAGTGAGAAGCTTTGTCGAAGAGTAATAGCGGGAAAATGTCTTTTGTATGCAAGTTCTGGATCTAGAGCCCAAAAGGCACGGACTATTTGAAGAGTTTTTTGTGTGACAGGCTCGGAAAAGTCTCCTCCTGAAGGCGAGACTGAAGCGATGATGGAGACTGAGCCAGTTCTTGCAGGCTTGCCAAGGCACCGAGTTTTTCCAGCTCTCCCATAAAACCCTGCAATGCGAGAAGCAAGGTAGGGCGGATAGCCACCTTCGCCCGGCATCTCTCCCATTCTATTGGAAATTTCCCTCAAAGCTTCTGCCCATCTTGAAGTAGAATCGACCAAAAGGACAACCGAGTATCCCATGTCTCTATAGTACTCAGCCAAAGTGGTCCCTGTATAGACGCTAGCTTCTCTCGCAGCCACCGGCATGTTGGAAGTGTTGGAGATTAGTATGGTTCGCTTAAGCAGCGGATGACCCTTTTCAAGATCTCTTAGCTTAGGAAATTTTTGGAGCAAATCTGCAATTTCATTTCCTCTTTCACCACATCCAACATAAATGATTATGTCTGCATTTAGAAATCTGGACAACTGATGGTGAAGCACAGTTTTTCCGGTTCCAAAGCCTCCAGTCACGGCAACGGCTCCCCCTTTAGCGATGGGAAGAAAGACATCAAGCACTCTCTGACCAGTGATGAGCGGCTCGTCTGGGATAAGTTTGCGAAGAAACGGTCGCGGCTTTTTCACCGGCCATGAATGAACCAATCGTATGGACGCTGTCTCTCCTTTCTCCGTTTTCATTTTTGCGATTTCATCATCAATCGTGTAAGTTCCCTGTTCAGCCACGCCAACTATTTCTCCATGAAACAATGGTGGAACCATTATTTTGTGGTCGATTAGTTCGTTTTCTGGAACAGTGCCGAGGGTGTCACCTGATTCCACATGTTGACCTATCTTTACTTCGGGTTTGAATTCCCATTCAGTACCTCTTGAGAGCCTAGAAGCCTTGATTCCCAGTTGGATAAAAATGCCGGTTTCTTTCATTATAGCGTCTATTGGTCGTTGCAGCCCGTCGTATATTCTTCCGAGGAGGCCTGGGCCAAGATCAACTGAAAGAAGTTCGCCTGTTCTGAAGACTGGGCTTCCCTTTCTCAGTCCTTGTGTGTCTTCATAAACTTGGATTGTAGCTGTGTCTCCTTTTAGATCGCTTATTTCTCCAAACAGTTTGTCCTCGCCGACAAAGACTATCTCGTTCATCATGAGATTCTTTACCGTTTTTTCGATTCTGCTCGTTACCACTGGCCCGCTTATGGCGATGACCTCGCCGACTGAATCGGCTAAAAGCTCAGTGTTTATTTCTTTTTCCTCCATTTTAAACCGCCGCCTGAAAATTCGTAAAATATGAAAGAAGCTTTTCGCTCTTGAATTTCTTTCATATTTTCTTCTATTTCATGATAAATTTTCGATTGCATAACTATGAGACAGGCCTTCTCCCTTTGTTCTATTCCGTGAATAAATCGCAGAGCTTCGCTAGGATCTTCAGTTTCTAAGCTCTGTTTTATTCCACTAAGCCAAAATCCAATTAACATTTCTCTGTCGCCTATAGCAAATATTTTCATTATATCACCCTTTCTAAATCTCCTATGAGGCCATAGAACGCCATTTTTCGAATTGTTTCGCATTGTGTTTCAACGTTAAACAGAAATCGTACAATCATTTCTGCATCAATGTCTTTTGTTTTTCCGAAAGATAATTTATACACGCCTTCTTTGAGGGTTTCCTCAACATGCATGGGATTGGGATTCTCATTTCTTATGTATTCTCCATAAGGCGTGTTCTTCAGAGCGTGTAAAAACGCAGAGTAATTCTCAGCGTCTAGGAGTCGCTTAACGTCACCATCGTCAAGTTTGCCTTGCACAGGAAATAGATAAAGAACTATTTGCTCAGAGGGAACTTCAGAATGTTTCAGTCTAGCCATAACTGCCAAATTCTCCACTTCGTAGAGGTTTTTCAAGAAGCCCCATGCTAAGCGGATATTTTTTGTGGCTATTTCTTCGCTTCTTTTCTTCAGATGCTCGAACGCGGCGAGATCCAAAGCAAAGTCGAAGTCTCTTAATCGCATATTTTTTTCAAACTTCATTCTCGAAGCAACATCTACTGGTAGAAGTTCCCTTGACTTTTCCAAAATTTTTGTTGGTATTCTGTATGTGGCCAGCTCTCTGAAAGATTTTGAATCTATGTGTCCAAAAGGACCAATCAGTCTAGAACAGTTTTCTGAATCTTTTAGGTTTATGATGCAGTGCAAAAGCAGTTTTATGTTTTCCAAATCCCAAACTATTTTGTAAGCTTCGAAGAACTCTTTTAAATCATCAGGTAGATAATGTAAAATAGTATTATAACGATGTTCAAAATCCTCAGTCATAGTCACTTCTAAGCTTTCTAGATCCTCTAATTTCTGTTCCATTCCTTTAATGAGTCCAGCTTCGTTAAGGACAACTTGAAAATTTTTCATATCTTTCATTTCTAATAGTTGCTGGAGTTTTTCACTGAGTGCTTGCTGTTTGGATGATTGCATGCGAGACGACAAAAACGCGAAATACGCTTCTTGTGTGCTTTTTTTTGCTGTGGAAGATAACTCTACCACCAAAAGTAGGAAAAGAAGCACTGGTGCATATAGAAGCATGCTGGTTTCACCGTCTAAATAAGGAGCATAAGTTCTTGAATACTTTATTATTGCCCCCTATCAATTTTACTCAAAAAGGATTGCTTCGAGTTCTGCCTTTGTTTTTTCTTTTATCCTTTCGAGTCGCGCCTCAAAAGTATTATCTATCGTGGCTTTTTGGTCGACCATTGATATTGCGGCTCCACCAATGGTCTGTATTATCTTTTCATCTAAATCTATCGAAGTTTCCATATTTGTCTCTTTTTGAATCTGTTTTCTGATTTTTTTTATTGTTTCTTTCGAGATTTTCTGTTTATCTTTTTCATTCAGCGTAATTATCAGCTTTCCTCCTCCCAAAACTATTCCTGCTTCTGTTATCAAACTGTTCAAGGTTTTTTGGTAAGCTATTTTCTTAACGTATTTCTGGAGTTCTTCTTTGAGCTTGTCGAAGGCCTCATCAATTAATTCCGATTTTAAGCTTTGCATTCTCCTGTGATAATCAGCTTTCTTTTCTGCGACGTCTTGTCTCTGTGTTTCATCCATGTGTTTCTTTACTTTTTCTATTTCCTCTTCTTTCATTTCTTTTGCTCGTTGTTTCGCTTCCTTAACAATTTTTTCTGCCTTTTCCTTTGCTTCGGACTTTACTCTTTGTGCTTCATCTTCAGCATCTTTAAGAATTCTCTTTTGCATTGTTTTTGTTGAATCAGACACTTCCATTTCTAACAGCACCTCACCTTAAACACTTATTTCCAAAACTTGGCGAAGAATGTAAGAAACTGCGCTATCCATGTTTTTCAAAGCCTTTTTTCTCATGGCTTCTGTTTCAGAGATAAACTCTTGTTCAAGGTTGTTAACCTCAGTTCCTATTGAGGTGTCTATCTCTCGGCGAATATTCCTTGCCGCCTTTCGAACCTCTTCTTCTATCATCGAAATCTCAGACGCGGCACGTTCTTCAGCATCTCTAATTATCTTCTCTGCTGCTTTTTCGGCTTCTTCTACTATTTTTTCGGCTTCGGTTTCCGCTTCTTTTATAACTTTTAGTTCTTCCACAAGGGCTTCAAAATCTTTAGGCAAATCTTTCTCCTCCGAAAATTTTATTGCTCACTCTCATCAGGTGCTATGTACTCAAGTTCTCCTTGATCTATTGGGCATTCCTCAATTCTGATTTGGTCACAGTTTTTGCATCTACCGAAAATAAAGTATCTGCCGCAAACTTTACAACGCAAGAAACCTTGCCAATCGTGAGAATCACATTTTTCACATTTAGGTTCTTCTTTCACGCTCATATTTTTCACCTTACGTATTTTCTTTCGAATTCAAGTTTTCATGCGTTCGGCGCTTGAGGGAAATTTTCTTCTATAACTCCTGGCTTATAGGTATTAGGGAGATTTTTCCAGACTTCGCTAAGTTCAATATGCCACTTATCACAAAGTCTTTTGCATCTTGTATCAATTGAAAATCTGGCACGTAGAAGAGGACAGTAAGCAGTGTTCCTTTTTGTGTGAAGTCCTCGATATATATTTGAACAGGTTTTTCGAATCTTGTTTTTGGATATGACTTGATAATCTGTAGAATTTGTAGTTTAACATCGATTATGTCTGCTTCTCTGGAAATCTCAACGCTAAATTCTACGGGAAAATTACTTTTATACCTTGTAAAATTGTAAATATGCGATCGCATAACTTCAGAGTTGGCAATAGAGTAAACCAAATGGTCTGAAGTTTCGATGGTTGTTCTCAGCAAAGTCAAATCCTTCAACAATCCGATTTTTCCCTCTATTTCAATTACATCACCTATATCGAAGGGCCCATAAACTCTCAGAAAATATCCGGATACTAAGTCCGTAATTGACGAGCGGGCAGCGATCCCTAAAACAATGCCCGCAGCTGCGAGTGTGATCCAAAAATATATAACATCGATGCCTATCCGGCCTAACGCTATTAGTACACCGACTAAGTATATGGAGTACCCAACAGCAGACGCCACGAATATTATTTCGGTTTCTGGGATTCCAGCTTTTTTGAACGTTCCTCTAATTACTTTGGAGGCGATTTTTCCAACTATGTAGGTTACCAATAGAATTAAAACAACGATCACGCCTTCATATAACACATTGAGGTCGAGCTCAAATGCCATCTCATTTTTCTCCCATTTAATATAACTTCATAAACAATAAAATTTTATTGGTCTCCGAACTGCTATGTTTTCTATTGCTGAAACCGAACAGTTGAACTTGTATTTGATTATTTGAATTACATCAGTGAAAAATGATTAGAGTCTGTTTGGCGCTGTCCGGCGCGCGCTATTTTATACGCGCTCTTTTGGCTAAGGTTGCTCTTTTAAAATATGGGAAATGATTTAGGAGTCGTATGTTGTGAGCAGTTTCCCTAGGCTAGACCACGCAGAAATGCGCGCGCTAGTTGCTCTAGATATTTTATGTTTGTATTCGAGTGGAAAATGATGAGAGCTATGGACTTATAAGTGGACTTCTGAGAATAAATAGAAAGACTAGAGATTAGGTCGGGACCCCTTTGAAGCGACGAGACCAAAAGGATTTCTTACGATACTTTGTTTTCACCGAGTACGAATTGCTTACTCTAGTTGTTTGCATAATACTGGACATAAGTGAATACATGTTTGCAATTCTACTTCTTCCCATAGTTGGCGATTTTCTTGACATAATTGGGATTGTCGCTTGCTTTGCTATGTTCCGCTTGATTGGAATCGTATCGTTGTTTGAGCTAGTTCCAGGCTTAGACATTCTGCCCACTTTCATCATCACTTGGCTGATTTGGTATCTTGCCAAAAAACGAAAATTGATATGAGTGGCACTAACATAATCAGCTAGAGGTAGAAATATGAAAGGTGAAGCTGAAGCCAAAGTAATAGAAGCCAGTGCAACAAGACGTGCGCGCATATGCTCTAGAGACCTCTCTTCGACACAGAAATTTTTTTGCTATTACTATGGCGCACACTTTTTTGACCTTTGATTCTTATTAGTAAGAAAATGAGCCTTTTTGAGAGTTACCATGAAGTTACCAAATGACTTTGCGCGCGAATCGCTACGTAGATATGTATGAAATGCTAATGTATAGTTGACGAGCTCGTGTGGCGGATGGCAATCTTGACTGTTAGAACTTTGCTTTGTGGATGCGTTTATGAAGAAAAAGATTGGATGCTTGTGCGAATAAAAGAATGCGAAAGGCATCGTAAGCAACGAACCAGAAAAAGAGAGTATAGACCAAAAGCGGAATGTAACAGAAACGATACTAGAGGCGAATAAAACTATGGACATTGTACTCTATGAATCTATCTGAGCAACGGATCCTTGTTTTCTGCAAGAGATCGCAATGGATATGCTAAAGGTTGATGCAACTTGAGCCCTTTTGGGTAGAAATTCTGTCAAGCCAATCGTATCAATTGTACACAACCGAAGCACGCAAAAATAAGTGTGTGTGTGCCCACCACGATAATCTAGGCCCCGCGCGCGCCATTTAAATAGGGGTCTACTTACGCTTCCTGAAGACTTTAACCTCGTTGAAATCGCAGACGTATTCGAAGCCTGCTTTAACGAGCTTTTGAGCGTCTTGTACCGTGGTTGCTGTGGCTGAGAGTTATCCGTCGCTTTCAAAGTTAATCAGCTGAGTGTAAAGTAGCGTGTTCTGGATGTTTCTATGACCGAGCATCTTCATTACGTGGAGGATGTCTAGCGCGCGCTTGGTATGTGTACTCCAAGAATCCAGGCGAAAACTTGAGAAGCAGCTTCGCCAGATAGCCTAACTTGGGAGGATTGTATTCGGGGTCAGTTGATGATCTTGTGAGACTCAAGACAACTCCCTCTCTTCTTATTCTTTTTCCCGTCATTGACGATATAATAATTTCTAAGATAGCGCAAAAAATGGGCGGCGGGAGATGTCGCCACTGAGCGCCTATCTATTTCTCGAACTTCATCCTTCTTTTAGCCTCTCTTGCAAACTCCTCTGCAATTTGATCCAAATATTTTTCGAACCATTCAAGCCCAGGCTGAGTCTTGAGCTTTGAAGAAGGTAGATACTCTCTTCTTTCAAGCTTCTGTTCGATCTGGGTAAGAAAAAGGTCTTGTTCTAAAATTGAAACTGTCCTAAGCACCTCTAATAACTTTCTCAGAGCTTCGAGTAACCTTATCGGTCCATAGATTTGAGGCTCATCAAGGAGGCCTCGAGCACTTGCCACCATGTAAGCTGCCCATTCAAAGAAGTACGTTTCAGATTGAGAGTTTCCGCTAGACACTGGCGTTTCCTCTATTTAGTTTTATTTTAGTCCCATATTGATTTTCGAATGCAATTTCATCGCATAACTTTTTTTGCGGTGGGTTAGGTGTCTCAGCGGGATAGCCCACTGTCATGAGAAGCATCAGTCGCACTTCGGATGGTATTTCTAGGATTTCTCTGACAGCTGCTTCGTTGAAGGACCCGATAAGGCAAGCTCCAAGACCTAACGCTGTAGCTGTCAAAAGCATGTTTTCTGTTGCCATTGCTACATCCATTATGGTGATTTTATTTGATTCATCCGTAGCATGAGCGCAAACCGCAATCATTAGAGGAGGCAACGTTCCAATTAATCCTGGGGCAAACGCTTTAACCAACTTGATTATTTTGGGGTCTCTTATCAGAATAAGACGCCATGGTTGCCTATTTCCGCCCGAAGGAGCCCATCTACACGCCTCTACGAGCTTCTTGATACTCTGATTAGGAACAGGGTCTGGCTTATAGCGTCTTATGCTTCTTCTTTTCAATATAATATCTAAAACTTGTGAATCTTCCATTACTCAAGTTTAGCCTCCGCCCTATTGATGAATGTAAGTAAAACAACGCTAAAGTTTAAAAATTTATTGGCTTAACGCGCGCGCGTCAGTAAATGCAACTTCACCTAAAGATTGAAATCAAAACTAGAATCAACAAACCGCAAAGTAAAAAGGGGTTTGTTGCTGGAGATATCGCCATTAGGAACTAAGCTACCTCACATCGGCCACTATTTGACTGACTTCGGTTGCTTTTTACGATAGTCTCTTTCAATTGCTTTTTCACAAGAACTAATTATAAGTTACTAACAATACCAATTGATGATTGAATTGGGAATGAAAAGTGCAAAGAAGAAACCGTTGACTAAGAAAGAGCGAAAAGAGAAGAAGAAAAAACGCAAAGAAAAGCAATCGAAGTAGCAAGCTTCTGTTCTATTTGCCAATTTTTTCTTCATGTTTTTTCTTTTTTTGTTTGTTCTTTTTTTTCAACGAAGGCATAATCTACCATCCACGAAGCAATACTGATGATTATTTGTTTTTCTGAATTGCATTAAATTTCTCGCTTATGGCGCTTGCGCATTATTGTGACATTTGAGCATTAAAATTTTTTCGTTGAATTAGCACAAGGCTGATTTGTAGCAACGATTTAGTGCACATGTATAGAAAATGTATTTGCTTGCGCCATAGAACTTAAAAAAAGGAAAAGGTTACGGGTGACATTGAAAAATTGTCCACTCTGAAGTAAAATATCTCACTTTGCGCGCGCGACATAAGTGGTTAGTCTTTGGATATGAGTATGTATGCGGTTCAAACACTGGTTTTATGGCTGAGGGAGTGGCGCTACCTATAGCGCGCGTGTGTGTGCGTGTCTTTCTGAATGCAATTGTCCACCCGTTGCCCAATTGCTCTTTGGCGCTTCATAAATGACGATCTCGACTGCTTCCTTGGGAACTCCTAAATCTTCAAAAACTTTAGTTATCCCTTCGACTGTTTTCTTCTTGTTCTCAGGGCTCATGCCCTCCCAAACAGAAACTTGAACTATTGGCATTTTATTTTTACCTCAAATAACACTTTGCTATTTGGCCTAATTAAGATGTCCCCTTAATATAGCGCGCAAAGCAATTTGGTAGTCTTCTACTTAACAGCAAAAAATATCGAGTTTCTCAATAGAAAAAGGGGTTACAAAGAAGCTTAGTCTGGACATTAGTAAATACGTTTCTAAGGCTCCCTACCAGGTATGTTTTAGCGTGCGCACTAAAAACACATATCATTGGAAGCATTTTAGATAGGCAACAAAGTACGCTTACAAAAGAGTAGGAAAATCTTGGGAAACACGCGCGCTAAGTAAACATTA
>CAZRVS010000005.1:0-165558 GCA_964603675.1 uncultured Candidatus Bathyarchaeia archaeon | reverse complement strand
TAACCAGCTGGCTTGACCCCGTCTTCGACTACTTCGCCAAACAAGCCGACATACCAACCGCTGATTATACTGCTGTAGCTGGAGCACAAGGCATAGGCGCATCCATCGAGATCATCACAGACCTCTTCACCACGGGCTTACTCAACAAGGCAATCAACTTTCTCGTAGGCTTAACTTCTGCGGGCTACGGCATATGGGGTAAACCAACACCAACGAGACTGAGACGAGAGCTCATCACTTTAGGACAGCATGCTCTAACAAGGGTTGTCGACATGAAGCCCAGCGACGCACTTGAACTCAGACAAAGCATCGACACGTTAGTCGAAGGCCTCAGGCTTGGAGACACAGGCAGAGTAGCCGAAGCCCTACTGCGTTCACCAGAAGAACTTCGCCAGATGCTCGCAGCCCTAGGCGCTCCAATGCCGTCCACATCTCTTGAACTGCCGCCCACACCCCTCGCTCCTCCACTTGTTAGGCCAACCCTAGAAGGCGCTCTTCCAGCAGCACCGTTTCCCGCGCCTCCAGCTCCACCGCTTCCGCCAGCAGCACCGCTTTTCCGTGCAACGTCTGACAGTTACCAACCTCCCGCACCTTCTGTGGCTAAGAGACTGTTTAGAGAAACCTTGGGCTAAACAACAGCACCAGGAACAAAGTGCGCGATGCTTGAAGATGCTTGCGATTAGTGCAGACACTTTCTCTTTGCCGTGGGCTCTGCACACGACGGTGCCAAAGTGTTACCAGTCAACCAAGTGTTAGTGGGCGACTGCATTAGTGTTATGAAAGGTTTTCCAGCAGAAAGCATCGACATGGTAATGTTTTCGCCGCCCTACTATGGGCTTCGCAATTATGGTGAGGCTACAGAAACAGTGTGGGGTGGTGAGGAGAACTGTAGCCATGAATGGATTGAGGAGCGAATGACTCTTGTTCATGAAAACCGCAATTTTTTAGACGGAACACAGGAAGATGTCCACGGAAACAAGCCAACAACCTACATAAAAAAGTATGATGATAAAAAAGCCGGCTTTTGTGCTGAATGTTACGCTTGGAAAGGACAACTCGGGTTAGAACCTTCATGGCAGATGTACGTTGCGCACATCCGTATGGTTTGCCGAGAAATCAATCGTGTTCTAAAAGAGACTGGGAACATGTATATTGTGCTTGGAGATACCTACGCTGGCTCTCATTGCGGGAAAGGCGACAAAACTCTATTCCAGAACTATCGCCGAATAAAGGTTGCAGGAAACCTCTACGAGAAGCCTAGCCCCCAAGCAAAAGCGACTGACTATAAGCCTAAGTGTTTGATGGGAATTCCTTGGCGCGTTGCTTTCAGTATGATAGAAGACCACTGGATACTACGCAACGATATTATCTGGCACAAACCCAACGCCATGCCCTCAAGCGTGAAAGACCGCCTAACACAAACGTACGAGCACATTTTCCACTTTGTCAAAAGGCGCAAATACCATTACGATTTAGATGCGATAAGAGAACCACACAAAGCAGTTTTCGCCCCCTTCAATTTGAGAGTCAGAGACGTGAAACGTGGAAAAGGCGGCGTATCTGTTTTTGGGGAGTTGAAGGCATCCAAAGAAGAAGTCGAAAATTATGCCTATCCAGAAAGCGGAAGAATGAGGAGGCTTATTCAAAGGCTTTCTGAAATTGCTAAGCAAATACGTGGTCATTCAGGCTATCATGGTAAAAACGTGGATCTGCACGGATGGAAAGGGGCTTGTTCCAACGCTAAGGCATATCGTGATGCGTTAAAAATCTTGGAGCGGAAGGAGAAACTTACAGATGAAGAGAAAAAGTTTCTTGCAGACTATGTTCAAAATCATCTCGGGCATCCATTGGGCAGGAATCCAGGAGACGTAACCTCTGAGCGCGTTAAGGCAAACCTTGAACATTTCATTCCGAAAGGAAGCGGCGGACATTATGCCTACGGCGGCATAGACTCGCAAGAGGGCAAGCATCAACATTCTTCAGGCAAGAATCCAGGAGATGTTGTTCCAACTAAGCATGACTTGGCTGTTAACCGTGTTGGCAACCTTAGCTATACCGACCCTCTTCACGTGAAGGCATACAACGTTAAAGGAAAGAACCCGGGCGACTACTGGGACATTTGCACTAAGCCCTTTAAAGGTGCTCATTTCGCCGTTTACCCTGAAGAAATATGCGTCAAGCCTATTCTCTCAAGTTGTCCTCCTAACGGAATAGTGTTGGACCCTATGTGTGGAAGCGGAACAACGCTGGCTGTCGCCAAAAAACTTGGCCGAAGATTCATCGGGATAGACCTCAATTCTCACTATGTAGATATCGCTATCGAACGTTTACTCAAGATTGGTTCGTTCGACCGTGGTTCAGTGTCTAAAAGCGTTTAGACGTTATGCTTAGTGGTCAAGGACTGTAACCTTTTCTATTCGGGCTACGTACGGAATGATGCCTGCTTCCGCCAAGATTTCCTCCTCTATGTCGGTGTTTGTCTTACCTTTGTAGGCTTCTGGGTTCTCTACCAGCCGAGCACGAATAACGGCTACTTTCTTCACTTTTGTCATATCGACCCCGCGGTTTTACTCATATTGTGACATCTTGTTTTGTGCCACTTTTAACACTTGTGTCACTTTACTCACCTACTCTTAACAGTGCATGGCAAAGTATTGGTTGACGAGAGGTGTTACAAGTGGAGAAAGTGTTAGGAACGAGTAAAGTGGGTCCAAAATATAGGATAACCCTCGTCAAACCCGTCCAAACAAAACTGAGAATCAAAATAGGGGACCTGATAGTCTTCGTCGAAGACGAAAAAGGCAACGTTTTCCTGAAAGTTTCCAAGTTCACATAATCTGGAAGGAAAGGGTCATTCGCTATCGGCTCACTTTTTGGTTTCTCTAAACAAGGGTTTGCGCTTGCCTCTCTCGACCATGTAGCCCTCTGCAGTTTTTATCCACACGATAGTGTCGCCGTCTTTTAGGTCGAGTTCTCTGCGTATTTGGCTTGGCACCTGCGTTTTGCCCTTTTGAAAGATTTTTGATGTGGCTACTATTTGCTCTGTCAGCGCTCATCCCCTGCGACGTACATCTTCGTATATGTTAGTACGGACAAGCTAATAAGATTACTTGTATGGATACATCTATGGTGAATAAGTATGCCTGGTTTAGGTAAAGGTTTGCCCGACATTCCCGAGTGGATGGCCCTTCAGCTTGCAGCGCTAGAAGAGTCGACGCTGACAAAAACAAAAGAGTGGAACCCTGTGGCGGACGGTGTTAGACCTCTCAGACCCGAGGACGTCGATCTGCCCGAAGGCACGTATGGCTTTGCTGTTCCTCCAGGTGCGTTCAACATTATCTCAACTTTCAGCATGCCTTCTGGAGTGGGTGTACAGTTCTGCGGTTGGTTCTGCGACGGCGATTTGGGCTACAATAGCTACCTTCGTGTCATCATCAACGGAGTGAAGAGACAAGAGATCAGCGCCAGAGTGCCTTTTCAACAGAGAAGCAGATTTGTCCTAACCCTCGAACAGATCGCTTATGCACGAGAAAACGACAAAGTCACCTTGTTAGTCTTTAATGGCACAGCCGCCCCAGTTGAGCTTTGCATCTTTCCCATAGCCTTCGTTGCAGGCCCGAGAAAAACTCTGCTCATCGAGTAGGAAGCCTCACTTTTTCATTTTTGGCTAGTTCGTCTTCCACTTTTTGTAGTCTAGCGTCTATTTCGTTGATTCTTCTTTGGAGCCCTCTTAATGTGGGATCTCCCGTGTAGGCGCTAACGTACTCTGTCAGAGCCTCCCTTATTATGGCGCTAAGATACTTCTCTCCTCTTCCAGAGGCTATTGTCTTTAAGATTTCAAGCGTCTTGCTGTCTACGCGGACGTTGACGAGGACTGTGGGCACTGTCTTACACTTCGTTTACATTTGTGATATAACTGTTTTATAAAGTTACCACCCATGTATCCATAAAGGTAATCGAGGTTTTGCAGATGCCGAAACTTGAGAAAGGTGAAATCCTTGTCCTCGACAAGATAGCGTACCGCATTGGACGTGTTGAAAGGCTGATTTATGTAGAACCCGTCAGCTTGGGTGCAGGCGAAACTGACAAGCTCTCAGACGTGAAAAACCTGACGCCTGAGGATGCAGAGGTCTACTACATTGAGGAACTGGACTGGAGCGGTCCAACCAGACATCAACTTCAGTATCCCAGAGGCGTACCGAGGCATACTCCTCACGGGATGGACGTGAAGATACGGGAGTGGCAATGTCCTTACGCCGTGGAAGTTCACGTCAAGAAGGCTACTTTTCCAACTTTAGTTTCCGACAACGAACTCGCTAATGCAGCGGTCACTCAAGATGTTTGGTTTTACGGCTGGATTTACAAGGACGTGGAGATAGTCAAGGCTGACGAAGTCGAATCGGCGAGGAGAGCAGGCACTAGGGTGCTGGAAGCGGAGGCGTGAAGAAGATGAGTGGAAGAGAAGGAGCAAGAATCGCCAAGAGGATTTGGGTAGATCCACATAAGCAGCTGAGAAACAGGAAACCAATCACTGGGATGGTGGATACTGGCGGAACGAAGAAAGCGCTGTACACGGGAGCCTACATAGCCCTAACCATCATTGTGAGCAACGACTCACCTGGACCCGCATGGTATGAAATCTACGACGGAGACACGAAAATAATCGGAAGAGACACGCTTCCTCCCAACGCAGTAAGGCCCTTAACAAACATTTGGATACCCTTCGACCACAGCGTACAAGTCAACTCGGATGCCACGACTACCATTTTCACGTTCGGCGGCTTTACCCCGTAAGGGTCTGTGAGAAGTGATGGCAGAAGAGGAGAGAGCAGTTCCTGAAGTTCCAAAGCCCACACTTCTGGATCAAATAGGCGCGTTAATCACCAGAATGGATCCTCTTCTGGCGTTCATCGCTGAGACGGAAAAACGAAGAGAGATGGTAGACAAAGAGACGCTGAAAACTCTGAAGGATGTTGCTGCCGCTCTGACAGCTGTGCCTCAAGAGGCTGTCGTGCCCGAACGGTTCCCAGTGATCAGAGTTGTGACGGTTCCTTCTGAGCCTCTTGACGTTAGAATTAAGCCAACTCCATTGCCAGTGACGGCTACCAAACACAGGAACTATCTGAGCGAAGAAGAAACGGTTGTGAGGGACAAGCCTAAGGAGATCAAGATTACAGTTGACTTAGGCCGTGATGGCGAATACGGCTACATTGTCAGTGACAAAGGAACAATCAGGGTTCGCATAAACGGCGGCGAACAAATCCCACTTTTCAAGGGACAAGCAATATACTTTCATGAGCTGCACTTGCAAGTTTCTAGGCTGGACATCTCCACAGAGTCAACGGTTCCTTTGGCTTATCGGCTTCTGGTGATATAGTTGGTCCATCAGCTTTCCCCTTCCGAAGCAATTCCTAAGCCTCTAGCAACTACGAAAGCGAAAGGTTCGGCGGTCACCACTGCAGATTATGCGACGATCGTGGAAATAGTCGTGACGAAGGATAAGACGTTCCATTTGGCTAAAGTTGTTGTTTCGTGCCCTGAAGACGTTATGTTCAAGCTTCTGTGGGATGGAGAAGACGTGAGCATAGAATACTACGTGATGGGCAAGCTGCCTTTTACCGACTGGTTTCCTTGGGGCTGGCAGCCATGCGAAGGCGACGGTGTCAAAAAGTTTGAGCTGCAAGCCAAGTATCCCTCGGGCGGAACAGCTGGAACCGTTCACGCAGAGATTTGCGGAGAGGAGGAATAATCAGTGTCGCGCAGAGTCGGCTTAAGGTACATGCAAAGCGTTGCTGGGAAGAAGAGGATTCCGAAGTGGAAGGGATCTACAAAGTCCAGATATCGCGAGGGAAGCATAATGGAGCAGCCTAAAATGGCGTTTGCTCACGTTAACGCTGGCAGCAACACTGAGTTACTTCAAATGGCTTTTTCACATTCAAATGCTGCAAGCCACACCAGTGAGGCTCTCATGACTTTTGTCCACGGCAACGTCGGAAGCATTTTGGCGCCTTACCCACCATAGGAGGCGAAGGTTATGGTTGACAAGTGGTATGAGGATTTAACGCCTGAAGAAAAGGCTAAGACGCTTCTTTTAGGCAACGACGTTTACGCTTTCTTCCACAGTGATCCAGAAACATGCATCGACACTCAGGGATGTACGTCGCCAGTGACTCTGAGACAGGGCTTTGAGATTGTAAACGATGAGCTTATCCCATTATGGTTCAAGGTTTTCGCAGATGTGACGAGCGGAGACCCTACTAAATGGTCTGATTTGACTAAAGAGTTAGGCTCAGTAGCTGCAAACGGTGCGGCTCTCTTTTTCTGGACGCCAAACCGTGAAATCCCAGCAAGCTTAACGCATGAAGCCATGACTCTGACCATAAGGGCGTACAAGGACAGCGGTTACACACAGCTCTACGGCGAAGACACAATTGCATGGGAATTCTACTTTTTTGACCACTCATGGCCTGACGCTGTCATCATCGATGAGGACGATTTTGAAGGGACATTGGATGGATGGGGAAGTGTTGGCTATGAAAGGTTCGAGTATAAAACAGGCTACGCTTACAAGGGAGCTTACAGCCTCAACATAGCGGGATATCGAACACTTTATGGCGCATGGAAAAGCGGCATACTCGACTCGAGTGGACAGTGGGTTCCCTACAAAGGGCAATACATGCAAAAAAGCATAGCTATCGGAACCTTCTCCCACGCTTTTGTAGTTGTACACATGACTAGGTCGGGACAAAACGCAAACAATTGCATTAGACTCCACTACAACGATAAGGACTACATTATAAGGACAGGGATTTCAGTAGGACCCTTCCAACCTTGGAGATGCTGTGCAAAACTTTGGGTAGATGCGACGAAGGTATTAAGGATAAGTGTAATCACCGGAGCAGACGGAGGCTACGGATGGGACGACGTTAGAATCGATGACATCATTATAGTTGCGTTTCCAGGATGCCCGCCCCCAGGTGAACAGTTCATAAATGGAGATTTTGAGACTGGAGACTTGACTGGATGGATTGTGGAAGGGACGCATTCTGACGGGACTCCAGCTTGGGGAGTCACTGCAGATGCTGAATGTCAGCCTGATGGATTGGGACTCCGAGCTTGGTTAGCAGCTAAGGGCACTGACCCACCTGGTCCAATAGGCTGTCCGAGAATCACTGGAGCCTTAACGCAGGAGTTCGCTTCACCCATCCCAGTAGAATGCTTCACAGAATCATCCGTCTTTAAAGTTCAAACGAAATGGGGCACAGACCTCTGCAATCCGGTTCCGCCAGAAGTTTGGCAGCTTGAAGTCCTGTATACTGATGGCACTTCGACGGTTGTGGATTTGACCGGTGACCCTCGAGGTGTATGGGTTTCTCATGAGCTAAAGCCTGTCTTGGTGGCTGGCAAGAAGGTCAAAGGAGTGAAGTTCACTGGGACCGTTGACGCGTGCGGAGGACCTGGCTGCGGCGTGACGGAAGTGATGGTTGACAATTGCACATGCACGACTTAACCATAGTGATTCCTGTGAAGGATCCCCCAGACCTGGAACGTTTCATTAGAGAAAACTTTCAGGTTCTAAGTGCTTCTTGGAAAGTGGTTGTTGACAGTGGAGGCGGAGAACAGCTTAAAGAACTGCCCAACACGCTTTGGCTTCGAAGGCAAGTGCCCATGTGGGAAGCTCGGAAAATTGGTTACAGAGAGGTTGAGACACCTTTTACTCTAAACTTGGATGTGGATACGGTTCTTTCAGACGGTTACGTCAAAGATGCACTTAGTCTTTTACAAGAGAATTCGTGCGATGCCGTAGCGATAGATTATAAACCTCCACAGGGGCACTACGCTTTTGGTGCATCGATTTGGCGAACAGAATTGCTGAAGAAACTTTATGATTACCCTCCAAAAGCGGTTAAGAAGCTCATCAAAGTTGGAAAGCAAGAATGGATTACTGCCTTTCAGAATGGTTTTTGCGAATGCACGTACATGTGGGCTAGGCTTCTAAGAAGCGGAGGAAAACTGGAGAGCACCGGATACAGAGCGATGCATATAAAGAAAAGTTCGGCGTAGAAGATGCAATTATGCATTCTTGCAATGTTTATTACTTCTTTTCAGCTGCAAGTTTAGCCTTAAGCTCGGGCAGCGTTAGTCGGTCGACCATCCAGTTCTCCACAGGGACCTCGTGAATTATCACCCACGTGTAATGTTGCGGCTGCTTTGCCTCCTTAACGATTAGGTCAGTGACTTTTCTTGACAAATCAGCCTTCTGTTCATCAGTTAAAGCACCTTTTCCAAAGTACATTTCCACCAAGGGCAAAAACATCACCTCAATTCACTGTTTGATCCAAACGAAATATATTCTTTACTTTGTTCGCAGAAGAAAACGTTTAAAGCCCAAGTTCTTGTCTTTCTGCCAAGGATCAGTCTTATGAGTCAATCCCGTTTAAAAACCGCTTATGCCCCAGCAGCAATCTACCTAATTTTAACACTGCTGATAGGAATATTTGTTGTCCTCTTGCCACTAAACGGAATAGAATGCACTATTTTATTAAATTTGCAGAATTTCGCTCAAAAGACGATAGGGCTACAAGCCTTCCAGATTTTGACGTATTTAGGTGACTTTTACGTGTGGGTCATTTTCGCTTCAATATACTTGCTTTACGCATACTTTAAGTCAAGAAAGCTTCTTAATTCGGCTATTGAGCTTGCGATTTTCCTGGTCTTTGCAACAGCGCTTACTTATTTCATAAAAATGGCTTTTGCCCGTCCGAGACCAAACTGTTCGGGTCTCATTGTCTATGAAGGCGACCTCGTTGAATTGTTTTCTTATCCTTCCGGTCATGTCTCTAGAGCAATAGGCGCGTTCTTAATTCTGTCAAGAGGAAGCAGAACCAAAGAATCATTAGCAGTAATAGCTATGTCCTTAGTTTCTTTGAGCAGAATCATCCTTGGGGCACACTATCTGACAGATGTTGTTGGCGGAATATTTTTGTCCCTTGCAGCTCAAAGACTCGCAAACCTAATTGTGCTATTTCTGAAATCCCAAAACGAAAAAATCGCGACAATAGCTCTGAGATTTAGAGGTTTGTTTGAAGGGTGAAAGATGTAATGCATAGCATCCGAATTTTCCCTAAGCTCATGTTTGCTTTCGGCGTTGGCTATGCGTTTATATGGGCGCTCTCCATCCTCATCTTAATTCCATATTATTCTTCTGCGGAGTTTAACTATTCCTCCTACGCTGGTCTTCCGTTCATGGAAGCAGTAGCCTCAGAGTTGAGTGAGCATTACATACCATTGCCCGTGTTTTTCATCGTTTTAGCGTTCTTGTTCCCTTTAATCTCGATTGTCACTCTTTTCTCCACTTGGATACTTCGTAGGATTTCAGAGACGGTTTCTAGAAGTAGGTTCATTTCTCAACCGTTATACATCATAGCTATCGTGCTGGCTTTGGCCAGCTTTGTTCCTATGGTTTGGATTCTGAGAGAACTTGTGGTTGTTGAGGGACCAGTTGTTCAAAATTGGCTCGCAAGCGCGATGCCGCTTCTAGTCATTTACATTCAAGCGGGTCAAGGATTTGTGAATTTCGTAATCACCGCTTCCAAGGGTTGGATGGCGACATATGGACCGATTGGTTTGTTCACGGCCATGATAGTCTCTTCGATAATCTCACCGATACCAAACGAAGTCATATTGGCCTTTGCGGGCATGACCATGAGCCCAATAAGCGTTGCAGTCTTCGGAGCCCTAGGCTCAACTGTAGGAGGCGTGATCTGCTTCTACATCGCAAGGTTGGGTGGGAGACCGTTGGCAGAAAAATTTGTGAAGAAAAGCACTATAGCCTCAATGGATGAATGGTTCCGGAGATGGGGTTCATGGGCAATCGTATTAGGAAGACTTGTTCCCTTCATACCCTTTGATGCAATTTCATACCTCTCAGGTCTAACCAAGGTCAGAATTGAGAGATTCACTTTTCTCACGTTTCTAGGCTCAATGCCGAGATGCCTATTCTACGCCTATGTAGGAGAACTGATTGCTCAATACAACATACCCGTCTTGATTGTCCTCTTTGCGACTATACTTTCAATCTTTCTAATTTTCAAATTGAAAAGGGAAAAACTCCATAAAACAGAGCCTTAAATCCTCTTCAAAGAAGCTTTAACAATGGCGTGCGCTCTAAAATGATTTAACTTCTTAGCGTGAATATGATGAATGATTAAGCATGGGACTCAAAAGGAACTTGAATCTTCTGGATGCTACGTCGGTGGGCATTGGGGCGATAATAGGAGCTGGGATTTTTGTTGTGTTAGGCGTAGCCATTGGCTATGCTGGACCGGCAATCGTTATTTCCATAATTATTGCGGGGATTGTTGCCTCTTTTACTGCCTTCAGTTTCGCTGAGCTGGGTTCAGCGATTCCAAAAGAAGGTGGTGCATACGAGTTCGCATTTGAGTTGATTTCCCCTTTTGCAGGTTTTGTAGTGGGTTGCTTGTGGCTGTTTGCACAGATAGTGGCGGGAGCAACAATCAGTTTGGGGTTTGCAAGTTATTTTGTGACGATTTTTCCAGTGTCTTCTCTCAAAGCTGTTGCGGTCGTTGCAGCGTTAGCGTTGACTGGCTTGAACCTTCTTGGGATAAAACAATCTGCAACTGCCAATAATGTCTTGGTGATTATAAAGATTGCAATCCTCTGTTTATTCATCGGATTTGGTGTTTTTCAAATTCATCCGAATAATTTCTCTCAGTTAAGCCCAAACGGTTTATTTGGGATTCTTCAGGGAGCAGGCTTCATCTTTTTTGCTTATCTTGGTTTTGGAAGAATAGCAGCGCTTGGCGAAGAGGTGAAGAATCCGGAAAGGAATCTACCGTTGTCCGTTCTGATTGCGTTGATCATGTCCGTCGTGATCTATGCTTTGACGGGACTTACTGCAACAGGTCTGCAAGACTATCATATCCTTGCACAATCTGGCTCGCCTATTGCTGAGGCTGCAAAGGTAACTGGAAACTTCACTTTGGTTGCAGCCGTTTCTCTTGGAGCACTAATCGCTACAACAAGCGTTCTTTTAACAAACCTCCTTGGCCTTTCGAGAGTCGCATATGCAATGGCCAGAAACAATCAGCTGCCCAAATCGATTGCAAAGGTGTCTTCAAGGTTTGGAACGCCCTACGTCTCCATTCTCGCGATGGGAGCCCTCCTGACTATTTTGGCTTACTCTTTAGACTTAAAAGAAGCGGCGGCAATAACCAGTTTTGCAATTCTCTGCATCCACCTGACCGTAAATCTCTCTGCGATAAGGCTCAGGAAGATAATGCCCGGCTCTGCAAAATTCAGAACCCCTTTTTACCCTTTGATTCCTCTGCTCGGTCTCCTCAGCTGCACCATTCTACTGTTTTCTTTACCCCAAGAATCCTGGATTATTGCAGCTGTCGTCGTGGCTGCTAGTGCGATTCTTTATCTGGTGAGAACAAAATAGTAGCGCGCGCGCAACCTGCAAGAAAAAGAACAGAATCGGAAAGAATCAGACTTTTCCTCATAAGTTCTACAAATAAACTCTGAAGTTAACCTCTATTTACTTCTAACCTTCCAAGGAGAAGTTACCACTGATGTATACATGTACGGAAATAGATTTAAGCCTCTGACTGGAAAGACTTGTGTAGGGTGAAAAGGAACGATAAGCCTTGACCCGGTAACCGTCGCCTTCATCGGCGTCCTGCTAGGCATATGTGCAAGAACGGCTCTTCCGTACTTGAGGAAGGCAAGGGCTCAGGAGGTTGAGTGGAGCCATAGATACACGGCTAGCGCTGTTGCCTCTTTCATTCTCTGTCTAATTGTCACAGCCTTGGTTTTTCCGATGTTCACGGTTCCAGAGGACTTTTTTCTACATGTCTTGCTTTCTGCGTTTGCGTTTGGATTCGGCGTTGACAGCGCTGTCATCGAAGGTGCGGAATGGATTCTCCCGAAGAGGACCAACGGATGAGCTTTAGGCAAAGGATCGCTTTCAAGCCGTTGGCAGTCCTCCTTTCAATTGTTGCTCTAACCGTGCTTGCTTCTGGCCTCACGCAGTCTTCAGTACGCATTGTTGGTCGCGGCACTGTTAAGGCAGTGGGCGTCGGAGTGTTCTGGGACAGCAACTGCACTAATCCAGTTTCGTTCATTGATTGGGGGATGGTTGAGCCAGGCTCCATGAACAATGTCACTGTTTATGTGAGGAATGAGGGAAACGTGGCTGCAAGCATTTCTTTAGCTACTGAAAACTGGAATCCTTCAAACGCCTCTGACTACTTGAGTCTCAGCTGGAACTATGACGGTAGACAGCTCAATCCTTCAGAAGTAGTTCAAGCAACATTGACTCTTACCGTTTCCTTAGACGTACAAGGAATTGACAGCTTCAACTTTGACATAATAATCAGCGTCAGCGGCTAGAATTTTTCAAAATCCGCTCGATGACCATGTTTGCTTATGCTCGTCACTGTTGAGCACTTATAAGATTGAGTGAGCAGAACACTTTTGCCCATTATTTTATGATGATATTGCGAATTTCTTCGCAAGGTATTTATAAGTGGCTTGCGAGTAAAATCTCGTCGGTGAAGTGGTTTGTCGATTTCTGAGCTTGGGGAGCAGAATCCTTGGTGGAGAGACAGGGCTCTGATTGAGGGTGACCCGCTTATTGTGGCTTGGGAGAAGTCTTCTTTCAGGTGGTGGCCTAGGATTGTTGAGACTTTTCAGTGGGATGCAAAAGTCATTTACAGCCTTAGAGGACCGAGGCAGGTGGGTAAGACTACGCTTCTTAGGCTTAAGATTAGAGACTTGCTGAAAAGTGGTGTGGACGCTAGAAGAATATTTTACTGGGCTTGTGATCAGGTTGAAAGCTTTGAGAAATTGTCTGCTATTATTAATGGGTATTTGGATTGGGCGAGAAGGTTCTCCAAGGAAATGTTGTATTTGTTTCTTGACGAAGTGTCTGCGGTTAAAGATTGGCAACGGAGCATTAAGTACCTTTATGACATGGGTAAATTGAGGAATTGTTTGATTGTGCTCACGGGATCGCATAGTCTTGACTTGGTTAAGGCGACTGAGAGTTTGGCTGGGAGGAGGGGTGAAGTGGACAAGCTTGTGGATAATATCCCTGATAAGATATTTCTTGGCGCCAAGTTCTCGGAGTATGTGGAAACACGAAATAAGGAAATTCTGAAAGTTTTGCGTGAGCTTCGTCTCTTGTCAACACGCAACAGGTTGAATGCTTTGCTTGACTTGGCTAATGGGGAGATACCTGAACGTCTTAACGAACTTAAGCTCTACCAGAAAAATTTGAATGGTCTCTTGGATGATTATCTTGTCACAGGCGGCATTCCGCGTGCTGTAAACGGTTACGTTTCTCGAGGCACTATTCCTGAAATCGTGTACAGTGACTATGTGAATTTGATTTTGAGAGACATTGCACGTTGGGGCGGCAACGAAATTTTCTTGAGGCAGATGGTTCAGCGCATTGTTCAGACTTTGTCTTCGCAAGTTAGTTGGAATGCTTTGAAAGATGAGACCGAGATTTCTACTCATGACACGGCGCGTTGGTACGTGGATATTCTTAGGAATAGCTTTGTTGTTTCTTACCTGCATCAGCTTAACAAGGACAAAGGTGTGCCGTATTATAGAAAGGCCAAGAAGATTTACTTTAGCGATCCGTTTATTTTTCATTCTTTGAAGTGGTGGGCTCTCGGTGGTAAGCAGCCTTTCAGTGAAGCGTTGGAGTTTTTGAAAGATCCTGAAGAGAAAAGTAAATTGATAGAATCGGTGGTTTGCAACCACTTGATTAGGCTTTTGTTCAATATGGAGCCGAGCGCTCAATTTGACTACACAACGAGATTGTTCTATTGGGAGAGTGGCAAAAAGAGAGAAGTGGATTTTGTGACAAAGTTGGGGGATGATTTCCTGCCCATTGAACTAAAATATCAACCAAAGGTGCAGAGAAGCGACGTTTTTGGCATCATTGATTTTGAGAAGGGCGGAATATCCCATAAAGGAGTTATCATCACAAAGGACACATGGGCTCAGAGAAGAACGCACGTTGAGATACCAGCGTCAATTTTCTTGCTTCTGCCTTAGCCGCCGAAATGAATCATTCCAATCGCGTAGGCTTTCACTTTTACCGAAGTCTCTCTCTGTTGTTCGGTTTCGACACCTAATTTTAATATTGAGAATTGCTGAAGGAATTATTAAAGAGAATTAGCGAATACTACAGTTTACGGAACGCGCTAAATTGTGGGTGGAGGAGCGCATCATGTTTAAAAAGTCCTCTGTCTTCAAGAGAGACGGCATGCAAAAACTGGATTTTGAGTACGTGCCTTCTCGCCTGCCGCATAGAGAAGAGTACCTTGAGAAGCTTGTCAAGTTTTTTAAAATAGCCATCGACCAGCCAGGCATGCTAAGTGAGCGAATCCTAATAACTGGTGAGAGTGGAACCGGTAAGACGGCCACGGCGAAGAAGGTTGGGAATGCTTTGGAGAGGATTGCGAGGAATCGTGGCATGGATTTGATTTATGCTCATATTAACTGTCGTACAACAAGCGGAAAATTCGGCTTGGTTCAGAATATTATTCGGCAGGCTGCGCCCACTCTTCCTTTGAGAGGCTACGGTCCCATCGAGTTGCTTCACGCTTTGTGGGATTACTTGAACGAGCACAACAAGTTTCTCATCTTAACCCTAGACGAAATCGATTACTACTTGAGGCGGACGGGCGAAGACATAGTTTACGAGTTAACTAGGCTGACCGACGCCATAACTAATGTTCCTCAGCGAATAAATTTCATGTTCATAGCCAGAGACCACTCGTTTATGAAGGATATGAGTCAGGAAACTCTAAGCATGTTTAGACCTCAAGAGAGACTGGAGTTTCCACCATATGTGGAATATCAGCTGCTGGACATTTTGAAAGAGCGCGTGAAGGAGGCTTTTCGAGAAAATGCGGTTTCAGACGAGATCATAACGTTCATCGCCAGAAACACTGCCAAATATGGTAATGGAGACGCAAGGTACGCTCTGCTGCTTTTGTTGTCCGCTGGTTTTGCTGCCGATAGAGATGAGCAGCTAGGCATTTTGCCGGAGCATGTTAGGGAAGCCCAGGAAAAGACGGACCCGAAAATAAGGGATGAAGACGTGACAATGCTGTCAGATGATGAAAAGCTTGTGCTCCTAGCCCTTGCTCGTCATCTCAAAAGAGAAAAAGAAGCAATATTCCTTCCTCTGGAAGATGTTGAGTCTTCTTATCGCGTTGTGTGCGAAGAATACGATGTGGAGCCTGTGGGAAGAGTCATGCTTCATGCTTTAGTTAAACAGTTGAAGGCTGCTGGTCTGATTACTCTGAACGAGAAATTTGAGCCCGGGCTTAACGGCGTCAAAGCAGAAGTCTTGGAAAAGTTTCTTGTTGACCTGTTAAAGAGGAAGGGGCTTGATGCCTAAATTAGACAGAGAAAAGAAGCGATTCATCGAGGCAATTGGAAATCCATCAAGGTTAAAGATTCTGCTTGTCTTATGGAAATCCGATAAAGAGCTGACAGTGTACAAAATATGCCAACGCACAGGACTTGGAAGAAGCGCAGTAGCTCGTCATCTAAGCAACTTGGTGGAATCTCAACTGGTTTCTAGAAGGATTTACGGAGAAATCCCTCTATACAGCATCAGCAAAGAAGACTTCAAGGCGAGAGCGTTAATCGATTTTTTCGCTAAAATCAAACTTTAACCTCTACTTTGTTTATAAGAGCCCATTGCTCTGGCCGAGAACTAAATTACCTTGCCGAAACCTCTAACAAGCCTAACAGCTTAACTCCATTTTGCAAGCGCATATAAACTAGAATCCTTGAGTTATGTTAATTAGTATAGTTGAAAGAATGAGGAAGGAGAAAATTGCTTGAATGGGAAACCGTTCGATTTGACCAATGCTCCGAGATTTTATGGAAGGTGCTGCAAACCGAACGAGATGTAGTTAAAGAACCACTCGACCGTTATGGAGTAATATACTCGGACATTCCATTTCCAAAAGCTATCAAGGCAGGACCTAATATTCTTATCACATATCAGGGGAGAATTGTAGTCAATAACACACAAGTGCACTTTTTGGCTGTCAATTCACCTAAGAACTTAGACATTTTTCTGACACCGGATCTGTCCGAGGCATTAGCGTGCATTCTTTCTTTTTCTTTGCGAACGAGATTCACAGCTTCCAGACATTGGTCTCATATAGATAAAGAAGGAAAATTGGCAGAACCTTTAGATTTGTTCTTAAGAATGAGTTCGGCTTTTGCTGGTCCCTTCGCTGTGCGTCCTATTTCACCAACTGGGATTCAGAATAGAGTTGGCACCTTCAGCAACATCCTTGGCATACTCAGAAGAATGAGCGCAAAGGATTTCAAAAGAGTAATCAGAAGTCTTCGGCTATACCAACTAGCTCTTCTCACCTATACAATGGATGTAGGACTCGCTTATTCACTACTTGTTTCTTCCGTTGATAACTTAAGTTGTAAACTCTATGACTCGGAAAGCCTCAAAGAGAAATTTGTAAGCTTCATTAAACAATACCTCCCTGGAAACTTTTGGACTGGGTTTGATTCGAGAGCATGGGAGGAAGACAGATGGCTGGATAGCATAACTCCATGGGAGCGTTCTATTGTGGACTTTTATAGAGAAAGATACGAGAAAGATGGAGAAAAAGCATTAAGCTCGCTAAAGGGAACACTAAGCGAAAACGCTATTGAAAGATTAAAGAACGTTTTTGAGGAAAAAACGGAGTTACCAAGTGAAGAAAAGCAGGCCTATGACCATGTTTTACAGCATTGGTATCTCTATCGGTTAGACATGAAGCTTACTCCAAATGAGCTCCCAGAGATATTGGGGCGCATCTTTGAAGAAGTGCGGTCTGCATTTTTCCATGGTGGCAGAAGCCCACCTCAAAGCGCGATTGATAGATACGAAACAGCTCCCATCAAGCCAAAGTTTAAAGGGAATGGTACGGTTATTTGGCAGAGGGATATCCCATCATTCTATACTTTTGAGAGGATGGCACATGATTCCATTTTGGGCTATTTACTCATCGAATTTCAGGGATGATGGAAAAAAGCTATCCATGCGTATGCTCTAAGATATACCCCATAACTTCGACATTCTCTCAAAATTAATCTTCAACGTTAACGGCCTTAATTTGCCGTATTAGATCCTCAAGGTCTTTCTGGTCTATAACTTCGATATTTTTGTACTTCTTGTTGATATCATCGATTAATACGGAAAAATCTTCAAGGTCGTAATTGTAAACGACATACCCTTTCGATAGCGTGGCGCTTTTTTTCTGAAGCGCTGTTAGATGTTTTGCAGCCTGTGTGAGGTCCTTTTCAAGTGCACCCTGAACTGATCGTTCACTAGTGGGCCTCCGACGCATTTTACACTCTATAAGAACCTCTCCTGTAGATGTCTTACAAACGAAGTCATACTCGTGTTCATTGTGAGCGGAGAATTCGTACTCTATGTCGTTTTTCTTCAGTAACCACGAAAGAGCCACGGTCAATAAACCGTCTTTCGATACTATACACCGTCGCAAAAGATCATGAACGCGAAATATGCTACTCGCGTACATCGGCTTCTCGCATCTTGGACATGGAATCTTCAGAAGTTGAGGGCTAAACCGTGAAGTTGTTTTCAAGAGCTGGAGTTGGTCCCGACAATTCTCACACCAAAATATGGTGTGGACGTTCCTTATGAGCCCCAGACTACAAAGCTCGTTCAGTACTTCTTTGTAGACGTTCTTCTCAATACCAGCAGCCTTTAGCATTTTCACTAGGTGTTGATCAGCTTCTTTGACATGAAAAACCATTAACACGTCTGGTACAAGATAAGGAAACCTCTCCAGAAGACCAACAAGTCTGCCAGTCCTCATATCCTCAATTATGGGTGCAGCAAGTCGCATAGCCCTTTGTTTTAGTATTTGTTCATCAGCTTCGGGTAGCTTCTTTGGAAAATCTAGATTCAAATCCTTGTAGTCTCTAAGCGCCTTTTTCATTGTTCTAAATGAAAAAGTTTCACTTGTGATCAGTTTTTTGATGATTTCATTTTGGCGAGCCAACGTTATCGCGACATACATCAAGAGATCTTTGATCTCCTCACTCATTCCCTCTCTAGTAAACTTCAAGAACCCCGGAATAACCTTGAGAGCTTGCTCTGACTTTATTTCCTCCAACTGCATCAACGTCTCAACAGTTCCATATTTCTCTGGTTCCACCTTTCCAGTCGGCAGATTGTTCCAGAAAAGGTATGGCAACTTTGTAGGCCTATCTCCTAAGAATAATTCATCTTCATGCAACAAAAAAAGTTTCGCAAACGTTGAGTTCGGTCCCGTAAGCCTCGTGAAAAATAGTGTGAATTCTGGACTCTTATCAATTTCCTGCATTACAAGCTCTAATGAGCAGTTGTCAGTTTCCAGACTGGGCATCCCCAACAACAAGAAAATACTGCCGAATATTTAAAGCAGTAGAAGGCTAGTCTCTGCATCGATAGAGTTAATCCCTGATTATGTGAATGTCTAAGATCGAGAGAGCTCAATTAATTTATCTAGACCGCTAGAAATCCAGATACTTTCACTTAACTGTCTCTCTGTTATTCGCTTAGCGCATCCATTCTTTAAATGATTTAGTTGACGAATCCGTTTGTTGAATAGAGAGAAGTGAACGAAGTGGCGGAGCCCGTTTCGTTGAAGGATGTTCCAGGTGTGGGTCCAGCTACAGCCTCGAAGCTTCGTCAAGTAGGGATCACAACGATTGAAGCCTTGGCTGTGACGCCTATTCGGGAGATTACGGACAAGACCGACCTAGGTTTCGAGAAGGCACTTAAAGTCATTCAGGAAGCGAGGAAGCTAGTTCATGTTGATTGGACTACAGCGAAGGAGCTATGGGAGAGACGGAAGGGCATGCTACGGTGTTCAACTGGCTCGCAGAAGCTGGATGCTCTCTTAGCTGGTGGGATAGAGACTCAAGCTATGACGGAGTTGATAGGCGAGTACGGAGTTGGCAAGACGCAAATCTGCTTGAAGCTTTGTATAATGGTTCAGCTGCCTAAGGATCAAGGTGGACTAGAGAGCAACGCAGTCTTCATTGACACAGAGGGAACGTTCAGCCCAGAGAGGGTTTATCGCATCGCCGCTGCCATGGGCCTTGATCCACAACAACCGCTTAACAATGTGATTATCGCCAGAGCTTACAACAGCGATCATCAATGTTTTCTAATTGATAACCTCTTCAAGATTTGTCCAGAAGAAAACGTTAAGCTCGTAGTGGTTGACTCGATGATTAGCCATTTCCGAGGAGAATACGTTGGGCGAGAAAACCTTGCTGAACGTCAACAAAAACTTAACCAGTGCCTCCACAAGCTGCTTCGGTTGGCTGAAATCTACAACATCGCTGTGGTTGTGACAAATCAGGTGCAGGCTAATCCAGCTCAAGGGTTCGGCGACCCAAATAGGCCGGCTGGAGGTCACGTACTAGCCCACGCATGCACTCACAGAGTTTACATAAGAAAAGCTAAGGGAGGCACTAGGCAAGCAACGGTCATAGACTCACCGTATATCCCAGAGTCAAAGGAATACTTCATGATAACGGAGAAAGGCATCGAAGACGCACCGAGCGCAGATGGATGAAGCAACTATAGGACTTTTTAGTATGGTTCGCAGAAGATTGAATGAGCGAGTTTAGTTAACAGATTTGTCAACTCATATGCAAAAATATAAGAATTCGAGAGTTTACTATATTTTGGGATAGGAAGGTGACAAAAACTCGAAAACTGACCGTGAGAATAATTGAGCTGTTGAAGGCTCAACCCGGGCAGTCTGTTAAGGAGATTGCCAAGCAAATCGATGTTAACAGGACTTTTCTTTCGGGATATCTTAGTGCTTTAGAAGAGCAGGGTTATGTTAGGTCTAGGAAGATTGGTCCTGCCAGAGTGTATTTTAACAATGAGAGTTTTGAAAAGGTGGTAAAATGACGGTTGAAGAAAAAACAGCATCTTTCTTGAAACCGGAGAGCATACTGGAGGGTCCTTTCTGGCCTGAGCGCATAAAGGTTATCTCGTGCAAACAAATTGGAACCGGCGTCGAAGTACAAGGTATCGGTGTAAAGTCAGAACGGTTTTACTCGAGGATTCTGAGAAAAAATGACTTGGAAAAAGTGAAGAGAGTTGATTTGGGAAAGAAGGATTTTTCTGGAGATGCTGAGGCTTTCTTCTTATCCATGGAAGGCAAGAGAATTCGATTCGCTTTCCAGTTTGACCCTTTGTATGCTGTTAATGTTTCGCAGATTGATCCTCTTCCACATCAGATTGACGCAGTTTACCACTACATCTTGAAGCATCCTAGGATTAGGTTTCTTCTTGCCGACGACCCTGGCGCTGGCAAAACAATCATGGCTGGATTGATACACAAGGAGCTTAAGCAGAGAGGACTGGTTGAGAGGGTTCTTATCGTTATACCAGGGCACCTTAGAGATCAGTGGGTTAGAGAACTAAAGGAGAAGTTTGGCGAGACTTTCAGGGCTGTTGACAGAGGTATGATGGATGCCTCATGGGGACGCAACGTTTGGCTGGAAGAGAATCAAGCGATAACTTCGATGGATTTTGCAAAGCAGGAAGATGTTATGGTGAGTTTAGCTGAAGCCAGGTGGGATTTGGTGATTGTTGATGAGGCACATAAGATGGCGGCTTACAAGTACGGCGAGAAGATGAAGAAGACTGAAAGATACAAGCTTGGAGAGCTTCTGTCAAGAAACAGCGATTTCATACTCTTTTTGACCGCCACGCCTCACAGGGGAGATCCAAGCAATTTCAGGCTTTTCTTGGATTTGCTTGAACCAGGATTCTTTGCGACGAACGAGATGCTTGTCGAATCCATAACGAATAAAGATAATCCTCTTTTTCTAAGGCGCTTGAAGGAAGATCTGAAGAACTTTGACAACACGCCTTTGTTTCCTCCGAGAAAGGTGCTAACAGTCAAGTATCGTTTAAGTGACGATGAAAAGCGTCTCTATAATGCTGTGACAGAGTACGTTGAGAAACATTATAACAGAGCCATGCAGAAAGACAAAAGAAACGTTGCCTTCGCTCTCCTAATTCTTCAGAGACGTTTGGCGTCCAGTTTAAGGGCAATAAGAAGATCGTTGGAGAGGAGAAGAGATAGGCTTCAGGAACTGCATGAGCAAGGAACGATAATACAAGAGGTAGGTTACATAGATGAGGAAGCCCTAGAAGATTCTCCTGAGCTGGAAAGATGGAGAAGAGAAGACGAGCTGCTTGAAAAGCTTACTTCTGTTGAAACCCTTGATGAACTTAAGGACGAGATTGAGAGGCTTAACGAGCTTATTAAGTTGGCTAAGGAAGCCGAAAAGAAAGAGGTTGAGACAAAGCTCAATGAGCTCAAAAAAGTGATGGACGAAGTGAAGCTTAAAAAGAATGGGGAGAAGCTGCTAATCTTCAGTGAATCTAAAGACACACTTGAATACCTTGTTGAGAAAATCCGCAAATGGGGCTTTTCTGTAACCTATATTCACGGTGCAATGAATCTGGATAAGAGAATAAACGCGGAGCACGAGTTCAAAGAGAAAGTTCAGGTAATGGTTTCCACAGAGGCAGGAGGAGAGGGAATAAACCTTCAGTTTTGTTGGCTGATGGTTAACTACGACATTCCATGGAACCCTAACAGGCTTGAGCAGAGGATGGGACGGATACACAGATATGGACAGCAATATGAAGCCCACATTTACAACCTTGTGGCCATTGATACGAGGGAAGGCAAGATTCTTGATACACTGTTCAACAAGCTTGACATCATCAGAATGCATCTGGGAAGCGACAGAGTTTTCGATGTCATTGGAGATGTGCTTCCTGGAAGGAGTCTGCAGGATCTTATCATAGAAGCCGTCACTAACAAACGCTCCTTGGATGATATACTGAAGGATATCGAAAGGATTCCTGATGAGGAAGCAATTAGAAGGGCGCAAGAGGCCACTCTTGAAGGCCTTGCGACAAAGCATATTGACTTAAGCCGCATTTTGGGTGAGGCAAGAATTGCAAAAGAGAACAGATTAGTGCCAGAATACATTGAGAAATTCTTTCTCAAAGCCTCAGAGAAACTTGGCTTGAAAGTGGAAAAGAGAAAGGATGGCTTCTGCAGAATAGCCAGCGTTCCCTACGCGCTTAGAAAACTTCCTTTCGAATTCAAAATAAAGTTCGGCGAAGTTTTCAAAGAGTACAGCAAGTTTTCTTTTGACAAGGAGCAAGCATTTAAGGGGCAAGCAGAGTTTGTGGCGCCTGGGCATCCTCTTCTTGAAGCAGTTGTAGAGAGAATTTTCGAAAAATACAGCGATGATGTCGACAAAGGTACAGTTTTCTTGGATCCTTCTGGCAGCATGAACGGTTTCATTTGGTTTTTAGAAAGTATGATAAATGATGGAACAGGCTCGGTTGCGGGCAAGAGGATTTTTGCACTATACCAAGACAGTCAGAATAACATAAGGCAGGTTTCGCCTTCAATTCTCTGGGATCTGAAGCCTCATCACGCTTCGCTCACTACAGAATTGGGGAGTTCAGTGCCTAGTGAAGACTCGATTCTTGCTTTTGCTGTGGAAACAGTTTTGCCAAACTACCTTGACGAACTGAAGAAGCAGAGGGAGCATGATGCAGAAATCAAGAGAAAGTACGGAGTTAGATCTCTTCAAGAACTTATTCTGCAGTCTGAAGGAAAATTGCTAGATTATGAAACGAGGAGAGCGAAGGGAGAAAACATTCCAGAAGCTACAATTCAGAATGAAAGGAGAAACCGAGAAGAACTGGAGAGAAAGAAGGAACAGCTTGAAAAGCAAATCGAGTCAGAAGTCAATCTTTTGTTGTCGCCGCCTAAAGTTATTGGAGCCGTAGCTGTATTGCCCAAGCTTCCAGTGGACGATATGCTAAAAGAGGATAAGGAGATTGAAGAGATCGGCATGCGTGTTGCAATGGAGTTTGAGATTGCTCAAGGTCGAAGCCCAGAAGATGTGGCGGCCCAGAATTTAGGCTTCGACATACGTTCCAAAGTGTCGGATGAGAGCATTAGGTATATAGAGGTTAAAGCCAGAGCTGGAGAAGGCAAGATAGCGCTTACGCCGAACGAATGGCTAATGTCTCATAGATTGGGAAACGAGTACTGGCTTTATGTTGTGGTCAATGCTGCTAAGAAACCTGAACTGTACACAATACAAAATCCGGCAATGAAACTGAAACCTGAAGAAGAGATAGAAGTTGTTCGATACATTGTAGCCGACTGGAAAGGGGCAGCTACAAAGGAAAGGGTTGGCGCATGATATGGAAGATAAAAGACTTATAGAAGTTGACTTTCCGTTGAAAGAAGTAAGCGAAGAATCAGTAAGGGAGAAGAACATACGACGTGGACATATTTCCGCTCTTCACATTTGGTGGGCTCGCCGTCCTTTAGCTGCCTCAAGAGCGACTACTTATGCAGCTTTAATTCCAGCACCTAAAAATCACGATGAACTTAAGAAGAAACTTGAATTTATTGCTGAACTTTCGAACTGGGAAAACTCTCTAAATCAGCGTTTGATTGATACTGCTAGAAAAGAGATAAGAGATCTCTTTGAAGGAAAAACGCCAAAGGTCTTGGATTGTTTTGCAGGTGGAGGCGCTATTCCACTAGAAGCTTTAAGGCTTGGTTGCCAAACCTATGCTTTAGAATATAACCCGGTTGCGGTGCTAATACTCAAAGCAATACTTGAGTATCCTCAAGAATTTGGAAAAGGAAAAACTAAGGTTGAAGATACTCTTCATTCAGCAAATAATCCACTTGTAGAGGATGTTAAGAAGTGGGGAAATTGGATACTAGAAGAGACGAAGAAAGAGATTGGCAAATTTTATCCTCCAGACCCTGACGGAAGCATTCCAGTAGCCTGTATCTGGGCAAAGACGGTAAAATGTCAAAATCCATCATGTCAAACGGAAATACCTACGATGAGGCAGTTTTGGCTAGCTAAGAAGGAAAACAAGAAAGTAGCTCTCAAGATGATTGTTGATAAAAAGAATAAGAGAATAGATTTTAAGATAGCCAAAGGAAGTGAGATTAATTTCGATCCTTCTCAAGGGACAGCGAGAAGAGCGACTGTTCTATGTCCAGTGTGCGGAGCGGGGATAAGCGGAGAGGCTCTAAGGGGAGAGGCCAGGGAGGGACGGATTGGCCAAAGGTTGGTTGTTACGGTCCTATATGACCCAAAGAAAAAAGGTAGAATGTATCGCGTAGCAAACGAGAACGACTTTAATATTTTCACAAAGTCAATAAAATATCTACAAGATAAAATTAAAACATGGAGATGGGATTTTAACCCAATCCCAGACGAGGAGACGCCTTCTGGCGCAGGTCCTGGTGCTGAACGCGCATTTTCGGTGCAAAACTACGGATTGAATAAATGGGGCGACCTATTTAACAGTAGGCAGAAACTGGCACTGATAACATTTGTTGAAAAAACTAGATTAGCTTATGAAGAGATGATGAGAGAGGGATATGAAAAAGAATACGGTCGAGCCGTAGCCACCTATCTTGCTTTCGTTGTAGATAGAGTAGCCGATTTTCTTACAACAATATGTAGATGGCATCCACAATGGGAGTTCATACCTAATACATTTGCAAGGCAAGCACTATCAGTGTCTTCAGACTATAGCGAACTTAATCCATTATCGCCGATATTAACAGGTACATGGAAAAGCATGCAACGGCAAATTGAAAGAGCCATAGAAGCCTCAATGGTCAATCCTTCTAATTCAGGATGTGTTAATGAGGGTACAGCAACAAGGTTGCCTTACGATGATGGCTTCTTTGACGCCGTCATAACAGATCCGCCCTATTATGACAATGTTCCCTATTCTGATTTATCCGACTTCTTTTATGTCTGGTTGAAGAGAAGTATCGGTGACCTCTATCCTGAGTTATTCGCGACTCCGCTAACACCTAAGTCACAAGAAGTAATCGTGCATACGCTAAGGCATGGCAATAGCTTTGATGAAGCAAAGAAATTCTTCGAAAACATGATTACTCAATCCTTTAGGGAAATCCATAGAGTTCTGAAGCCTGACGGTACAGCCGTAATTGTCTTTGCCTACAAATCCACAGAAGCATGGGAAACAATCATTAATAGCCTTTTGAAATCGGGTTTAGTGCTTACAGCTTCTTGGCCAATTCACACGGAAATGAAAGCTAGACTAAGAGCAATGGAAAGCGCAGCCTTAGCGTCTTCAGTTTACATGGTGTGTAGAAAAAGAACAAAACAAGAAACTGCATACTTCAACGAAATAAGAAATGAAATCGACCAAAGGATAAAGGAAAAACTTACGCAGTTTTGGGAGCAGGGTATAAGCGGGGCAGACTTCTTTGTCAGTGCCATAGGTCCAAGTGTGGAAGTATTTGGTAAATATTTAAAAGTCGAGAAGCTCTCGGGTGAAGAGGTTTCTGTTCAAGAATTGTTAGAATATGTCAGAAGAATTGTCAGCGAATTCGCTTTAGAAAGAGTTTTGAAGAGGGCTGATTTGGGAGGAGTTGATGCTGAAACAAGGTTCTACCTATTGTGGAGGTGGACTTTCGGCAATCCCAAAGTGCATTTTGATGATGCAATAAAACTTTCTCGACCGATGGGTGTTGAGCTGACACAGTTGTGGGATGGTGGAAGCTTGGTTAAGAAAGAGAAGGAGTTCATTAGGGTACTTGCTCCTCAGGAAAGAGCAAAAGACCCACACTTTCTAAAAAAAACGAAGTTTACGTCCATGATAGATGTTCTTCATTATGTGTTGGTGTTGTGGGAACGTGGAGAAAGAGAAAGAATTAAGGAGATTTTGAATGAGACTGGTTATGCGGGAAACGAGATGTTTTGGCAAACCGCTCAAGCTATTTCAGAAGTTCTTCCACAAGGAGATAAGGAAAGGCAATTACTTCAGGGTTTTCTTTATGGTAAAGAAGTTTATGTTAAAGAGGCTAGAGGAAAAACAAGTTTACTTGACTATATGGAGAGAAGATAAATGAGTGTAAAACCTTGGTGGCAAGTTGCAGTCCCACATAAGGACATTCGAGAAGGCAGACTAGATGAAGCCATATTCGCAGCCAACTTAGGAGATGTCTTCCAAAATAAAGGTCCCATCGACTACAGAGACCCAGAAATCTTCTTCAAAAGAACCTACTTCACCGCTGGAATAACCAACCTAATCGGAGCCGTTCTATCAAAACTTTCAGGCAAAGGAAAAGGCGACACCGTCATCCAAATCCAAACACCTTTCGGAGGCGGCAAAACCCACGCATTACTTGCATTATACCACACCTTCAAACACGGCAACAAAATCGCACACCTTGCAACGGTTAAAAAAATCCTGAAAGAAAACAAACTCGACAGCATCCCCGAAACAAAAGTCGTTGTTTTTGTAGGCGAGTACGCAGACCCGCTTAAAGGCAGAACATTATGGGGCGAAATAGCCCACCAACTCAAAGCCTACAAGCTCATGGAAGAATACGACAAAAAACGCGTAGCTCCTGGAAAAGAGCTCATAGCCGACCTTCTTTCGAAAAACCAGCCCGTCCTCATACTGATAGACGAACTTCTACAATACGTTGTAAGGACTATGGGCGTTAAAGTTGAAGAAGGCACACTGAAAGGCCAAGTCCAAGCCTTCCTAAAAGCGCTCACAGAAGCCGTGGCCTCCGCTGACAACTGCGCCCTAATCGCTACGCTTCCCTCAAGCGTCTCAGAAGGCTTTGAAGAGGCAGAAAGAGCCGAAAGAATCTTGGGAGAACTTCAGAGAATCTTCGGAAGAGTGGAAAAAATCTACACGCCAGTTGAAGGCGAAGAAATCTATGAAATCATAAGAAAGAGGCTTTTCGAAGATCTAGGCGACACAAGCGAGCATAGAACAGTTGCAGAGGAGTACTTCAACCTCTACCAAAAACTCGGCGAAGACATCCCATCAGAATGCAAAGAAGTCGCATACAAGGAAAGAATAGTGAGAGCCTATCCCTTCCACCCAGAGACGATAGATATACTCTTTGAAAGATGGGCGACCATTCCCACCTTCCAGAGAACCAGAGGAGCGCTTAGGCTCTTAGCAGAAGTTATAGCCGACCTCTTCAAAAGAGAACATTCTGCACCACTAATCCAACCAGCCCACATAAACCTCGCAAACTCCGCCATAAGAAGAGAATTCGTCAAGCACATAGGAAACGCCTTCGAAGGAGTAATAGCCTCAGACGTTGACGGCCCCACCGCTAAGCCACCAAAAATAGACAGAGAAATGGGAACAGAATACGCAAGATTCAAAGTAGCAACAGGCCTAGCAACTTCCATATTCTTCTACTCCTTCAGCGGCGGCGAAAGAAAAGGAGTAACTACTCAAAGACTCAGACTAGCATTCCTTCGTCAAGGGATACCTGCCACAATCGTAACCGACGCCCTAAGAAGACTTGAAGACGAACTCTGGTTTCTCCACTCCGAAAAGAACTTCTACTACTTCAGCAACGTAGTCGGGCTAAACCGAGTAGTCATAGACAAAGAGGAAGCAGTAAAAGACGAGGACATAGAGGAAGAGGTCAGAAAAAGAATAGAAAAAATCGCAGGCACAGACTTCGATGTCTACATATGGCCAAAAACAAACAGCGACATCCCAGACAACAAGAAACTCAAACTCATAGTGCTCTCCCCACAGTACATGATGAACGAGCCCACAACTGAAAAATTCATACAAAACATAATCAACAAATACTCAACAGGGTTCAGAACATACAAAAACACCTTAATGTTCCTCATAACTGACCCAAACGAATACGAAGGATTCAAAAGAATAACACGCCGCTTCCTAGCCCTAGACGCAATAAAAACAGACAAAGAAACCATGAAAAGACTCATTGAAGAAGACCGAGAACGAGTAGAACAAAAGCTGAAAGACGCCGACTCTTCCCTTTCTCTAAAGCTCCTCTCAACATATCGTTATCTAGCCAAGGCTTCAAAAGACGGACTCCAAACACTTGACCTTGGAATCCCGACAATAGGCGAAAAATTAAGCCTCACTAGGAGAACGAAAGAATATCTTAAAGACCAAGAAGTGATACTCAGCAAGATCTCTCCAAAGGTCTTGCTTGAAAAAACGTTTTCCAAGGAAGACGAACGCAAAAACGTCCCAGAAATTTGGGAAGTCTTCCTCAAATACCCCGGTCTTCCAATACTCGAAGGCGAAAACGTGCTCAAAGACGCTATAACCCAAGGGGTTCAAAGCGGAACATTTGGGCTAATGATCAACGATGAAATACGATATTGTATGCTCACTTCTCCCATAGAACTTACAGAGGACGCCCAAATAGTGAGGAAAGAAATCGCCCAAAAAATGAAAGAAGAAACAGAGAAACTGCCACCCACAGGCGTAGAAGTAACACCTACACCAGAGGCCCCAAGCATAAAAACCGTTCCAGGAAGGGAAACGATAAGAAAACTAACACTGAAAGCTAACGTGCCATGGGATAAACTCTCAGACTTAATGCGCGGCGTCTTCATGCCCCTAAACCAAGAAGGAGCCCAAATAGCCCTAGAAATAAAAATAGAAGCACAATCCGAAAGAGGAATAAGCAAAAATACGCTAGACCTAAAAATAAAAGAAACACTAAACCAAATCGGAGCAAACATCCTCGAAGAGCAAGAGGAATAATAATGCCATCCAAACGCGCGTACGGTCTAAACAACCCCTAAAGGACCCCTAATAGATTTTATAGGAGTCTATCTAATTACAATCTTATCAGACAGATTTAGTTGGGAGCAACCTAAGGTGAAGACCGAACCCTATGTGATGACCATTTCCAGAACGACCGTAGATAAGCTTGGCATTAAGCTTTATGACAAGGCGTCAGCAGTAGTGTCGGAGCTCATTGCCAACTCCTACGACGCCGACGCTGAGAAAGTGACTGTCAAGATTCCACTTAACAGATGGCTGGCGACACGGTCAGGCGGGGCGATAGTGGGTCAAGGATTAGAAATATCCGTAGAAGACGATGGACACGGGATGACGCCAGATGTGATCAACGACTTTTACCTCAAAGTAGGAATAAATCCAAGGATCGACAAGAGGAGGGGTCTCGTCTCGTTAAAAAAGAAAAGGCCGAGAATGGGCCGCAAAGGAATCGGAAAACTTGCACCTTTTGGCATCTGCAAAATAATTGAGGTTAAGTCAGCTGGCGGCAAAAGAACCCCCGAAGGGTACCAAACTGCCCACTTTATCTTGAACTACGACGATATTAAGCAAGAGACCGACGAACCATATGAGCCGAAAACGGGAAAATACGACCGCACTTACTCCAAACAAAGAGGGACGACAGTAACGCTGAAGGATTTTCTTTATCGCCGAACTCCTGATGTTGAGACGTTCCATCGTCAAACCGCAAGACGTTTTGGACTCCAACTTCCAGACTTTCAAATTGAAGTCGTGGATACAGAAACAGGAAAAAGTTTCGCCGTAGGCGAGTTGCCCGTTGAGATTGATGAAGACACCAAAATAGTTGTGGACAACAGACCAGTAAGATTAGAGGATGGAACGGAATTGCCCGTAAAAGGCTGGGTAGCATATGCAAAAGACCCGTATTCAAACGTGGAAGTTGCCGGCGTCAGAATTTATGCTAGAGGGAAGTATGTGTCGTGCACTCGAGACTTCGGACTAAAAGCTGGCTTCACGGGAGAATTTACCATCAGGTCTTACTTGGTCGGTGTCATTTATGCCGATTGGCTGGACTCAGATGAGAGCGAGGATCTCATACAAAGCGGTCGACAAGACATCCTGTGGGACTCAGAAGTAGGAGACGCCTTCCAAAGCTGGGGACAGGCCCTCCTCAAAGAACTAGGGAAAAAATCATGGTCACCAGTTCGCGAGAAAACATGGAAAGTCTTCCTGGAAAAATCTAATCTCGAAGAGGAAGCCAAAAAACGCTTTAAAAACAAGGAAGTAGTTGAGTCAGCTTTAAAAATGGCTAAAATCATAGGACGGGCAGCTTCAAGAGCGGCTTTAAATGAAAGGCCCGAGTATGTGGAAGGACTAAAAGAGTTGGTATTGACGGTGGCACCCCACAAAATGATCGTAGACAAGCTCCAAGAGGTGGAAGAAGTAATAGCAGAACACCCTTTAGAAGCAATTGCTAAGATATTTAACGACGCAAAAATAGCTGAAGCAGCATCCCTCGGCCAAGTCGCCATCGAAAGGGTCGACGCCATCACTAAGCTGGAAGGCAACCTTTCTCCCGAGATCGCTACAGACGAACTGACACTTCAAAAGTTGCTAGAAGGAGCACCTTGGCTGATCAACCCTCAATGGACGATGTTGCAAGCTAATCAAACATTCGAGAACATGCGCTCAGCTTTTGAACGATGGTATCAGACTGAACACGGCGTTCCCATTTCAACTACAGCTCTCGCATCCGCAGGAGAAGAAAGGAAAAAGCCAGACTTCATTATGCTACACATGGAACGAAATGTGGAAATAGTGGAAATCAAGAGACCTCAGCACGCTTTGACCGATGAGGAATTTGATAGACTATTGGGCTATTTCAATAGCCTAAACAAGTTCTTGGAACTCAATCCAGACTTCAAAGCAATTTTTCCTAAACCCCATGTTATGCTAATATGCGATAAACTTAACCTCGATCCCACTCACGCGGAAGCCTATGAGAGGCTTAAGGAACATAACAATCTTGCGAAGAAAACATGGGAAGAGCTTCTTATGGATTGCAAGAAGGTTCACGAAGACTTCATAAAGGCGCGCCAATCATAAAAGGTAAAACATTAACTTTGCGCACAAGTTTATCTTGCTGGAAAACCTTTGAAGACTCGTTTGTAGTATTCACAGATCTCGGAGATGGGACAAACGTTGCATCTAGGTTGCCTTTTGCAGATCAAGGTTGCGTGGTCTAACAACGCCTCGTTATATCGAGGCCCTATTCCCTTGGGAACAATTTTGGCCGCAAATGTCCATAAAACCTCATCTTCGCTCGGTCTTTTCCTAACATCAGAGAAATGGAAAACTCTCGATAGAACCCGCGCAACATTTACGTCAACGATAGGCGCATCCTTGCCAAAGCCAAAACACAAAACTGCTCTCGCTGTATATAATCCAACTCCTGGAAGCTGAATTAGTTCCTCTTCTTGATCAGGGATCTCACAGTTGTGTTTCTCGCACACTTCTTTCATTAGCTTAATCAACCATTTTGCTCTTTTTTTGAGCCCCATAGGACGAAGAAATTCTTCAAGTTCGTCAACATCTGTCGATGCAATGCTGAACGCTGTCGGGAACTTTTCGATGAAGTTTGGAAAGACTCTTGCAACCCTACTTGCGGGAGTCCTTTGGAGTAAGATCTCAGCTAGCAACGTTATATACGGATCGCGTCGAGTACGCCACGGAAAGTCTCTTCTGTTTTCTTCATGCCATTGAATCAGTAAATGAACAAAACTGCGTTTTCTGGTACTCGGGCTGCTCTCTTTTATACTCAAAGTTAACCCAAACCGCCATTTTCAAAGGCGAACCAATTCTTGTCCTATTGCTGTTGTTAAATCGACCGGCATGGCATTTCCGATGTGTTTAGTCGTTGCAGCCAGAGTTCCGTTAAAGACAAAGTAATCCGGAAAGTTTTGAAGTCGAGCGGCTTCTCTGGGTGTTATTGCTCTATCCTGTTCGGGGTGGATAAATCGACCACAACTGGGTGTTGTGCAACGAGAAGTGATAGTAGGTCCCGGTTTAGACCACGACATTCGCCCATAGATGTTTTCTGCTCCGTCCAAGTCTCTGTGGCATGGAAGCCATAGTTCTTTCGGAAGGCTACTACGGCTTCCGCCATCCTTAGGGATGTTCCGTATTATTTCGAGTACCTTTGGAGTGTGTTTGCAGGCTACATGATTAGGTGGATGCAACGCCGCTTCTCCGCTCTCCAAAGGTGGCAGGTCTCCAATAGCGTCTTTAACAGTGAGCCACGAAGGTAGACATGTGCTTTCTGCGAGCCTAGGATCAGAGTGTGTTTGTCTGGGGAGGACCAGCTCATCGGCAGACATGTCCTCATCTTTAATAAACAAGGCGACTAGCCTTTTTCGAATTTGTGGGACTCCATAATCTGCGGCGTTGACTATTCCACTTACAGCCACATAACCAAGCTTTTTCATTTTCCGAAAGAAGAGTTCAAGAAAAACCCTTCCCCTTCCACCTGCAATGCCGGAAACATTTTCGAAAACCACTATTCTCGGCTGGACCTCAGCTATTCTCTCAGCGAAAATCATGACCAGATCGTCTCTGGCATCAACCTCATCACGCTTGGTAGTCCTCCTAAGCGAACTGAAACCTTGACATGGAGGACAGCCAACTACGATATCAACATCGCCTCTCTTGAGGTTGAATTCATTCAAAATTTGGGGACCATGAACAGCTCTGAGGTCTCCTTGAATCGGTTTGACCTTGAGGTTGCGCTCGAAAGTTTCGCACGCACTCGCATCAATGTCGATGGCTCCGGCAACTTTACAGCCGGCTAACTTGAACCCTAAGGATGCTCCACCGCATCCACAGAAGAGATCAAGCAAGAGTGGTTTCTGGCGAGTCAAAGCGCTAAACCTCTAGATTTCTGACAAGATATATCCTGCGCGAGCGTAAATATGTTTTTCAGTTTTTTCGTATGCGTCCTCATAAAATCGTTTGTGAAAAGAAATGTCGCGTATAAGAGTGTTATTGCCGAGTTCTGTACTTGAGGTGATGAATGTCTCTGAAGCAAACAATGCAGAGAATGTGAAGGTCGCCTAAAATGTCCTGATTTCAAAGAATGCACCCGCAGAGCCTTAAACATCATTTAGGAGCTCCCCTCTTGTCAATCCCCAAGCTTCTCGCATAAACGGTGTTATTGCCCAATCCTTGCCCACTTTCTCCGCTACTTTTTGACCCAGTTCCTTCGTTAGTTTCTTGTTCATGCGCTGTATCCTACGAGTAATATCCCATCTTTTCAAGCCGTATTCAGCGAGTTCTGCAGCAATGGCTGAGGGCAGTAAACCCCCAACACCCTTCTGCATCAAACACGTAATAATTTCAACGTCTACCTCATCTTCACACGCAACTTTCTGAATATAACTAGGCTCAAAACTCATCCACTCACGCAAACCAGCCACCAAAGTCCGCGTTCTAAGGTCAATTTGGCTGATTTTTCCCTCAAGAAGCCTTATCCGCTCGAGTATGTACTGTAGACGTCCAACCTTCTCAGCCCTAGTCCTACGTTTCCCAGAACCTTTCTGTGCAACCTTTTCAGAGTTTCCATGCACACACTGCACGTTTACTTCCTCTCAACCATCAACACAACACACATTTCGCGTCTCAAATTACCTAGGGAAGCGATGTACAAAACGGGTGCTTGTAGCGGATAGATTTCGGCTCCTTTTAACCAACAAAGGCAAAATATCAGCTCCTCCAGAAACCCTTTAGCACGAGCCTTCATTCTGTGCATCACCAAACTTCCCAGAAGCGCCTACTAGCCTCCTATGACGCTTCGTTTCAGTCGATCCACAATCTCGTCTATGGCTCCGTCAGGAGCGTTAGGCCGAATCTTCCGAATGTTCTCCGCAACCCAATACGGAAAGCGGTTCCTGAAGGCTTTCCTTCCCTTCTTGCTGGCTTCCCACAGCAAACCCTTAGCTTCCAACGTCTTCATGTACGTCGCATTCGTGCTCTGAGTATAACCCGTCTGAATTTCCTCGGGTAGAAAAGTCACCTCAGGATCCATACGCATGCAAGCCTTCAGAACAGCGCTTCCAGCTTGACCGCGCCTCTTCAAATCCTGCAGAAAAGCCTCAGCATCCCTAATCCAACTCTTAATGTTAGAATCTTCCAGCGTCTGCTGGAAAAGCTCTTTACGCAGCTCATCCTCTCGCCTATAGGTTTCCAACTCAGCCTTGTATCTGTCACGCTCTTCTTGCAAAGCCTTAACATCCTTCGGAATCAACTCCAAATCCAAATGGTCAGCAGTCTCTACAATCAAGTCAGCCCAGTCACCCCACAACTGTCGAATCTTCTCAAACTTCTCTTCGAATTCCCCAGCTATCTTCTGAGTCTCCGTTAATCGTCCTTGTAGGTCGCTTACCTGGTTCTCTAAAGCCTGAATCTTGCCTAACAGCTTGGGCTTCTCTTCAGCCGTCAAGACTTGAGAGTCTAGTTCCTTGACTCGTGCTTTCAAACGCTCAGCTTCTAAGCTCAAGGATTCCTTGCCAGTCGTAGCCTCAGAAAGCTGCGACTCTAAAGACTGAACCTTATTCAAAAGCTGCTTTCTCTCACTCTCCAAAGCCTCAACTCGCTTCAAAACTTCATCAGGAACCGCAGTAGGCATCACCAGAGGAGCCTTAACAATCTTGGATAAGTCGGCTATGGCATGCTCCAGCTCAGGCGTCTCCACAGCCTTCGCAATAGGCGTCTTACCGCCATGAGTGCAAACTCGCTCTTTACTACGTACCTTAATATGCTCTGCCGTCAGACCTCTCACGAAGGCGGTTCCTTTAGGCAACTTCTGAATCTCATCAATCTCTTCCTTCGTGAAGCCACTTTCTCGCAACCAAGATAGATCAGCCGGGTCCACAAGCTTGAAAATGAACCTAGTGGGACACTGGCTTAACACAGCCTTCGCAACTTCAGCCGCACGCCTAGCAATACACACATAGCCTATACCACGGTGACGACCTCGAGCCGCAACCTCCCAAGCCCAATAAATCACCTTGTCCTGCAGCTTCTTGATGCCTGGCAGCCTAACTCTGCCAATCTCTGGTATCAAGACGTGAGCCTCTTCCATGAACACTACTAAAGGCCTGTTGTATTGTCCCTCAGCCTCGTAAAGCGCCTCAAGAAAATTCCCCAGCACAGCGTACTGGTCCGCCATGGTTGCGTTTCTTGAATCGAGAACAACAGAGTAGCCTTTCTCTGCGATGCGTCTAGCTAGGGTTGCAGCAGTTTCTGCCGTAACTATCAAGTCAGCCTTATAGCCTTTAGGGCGTCCAACGGGCTTGCCTACAGCAGCAACAATGACTGGATACCGCTCTTTGAGCGTCCAATATTCGCCTTCAGGGTCAATGACCACAAAAGGCTGCTTGACCTCGCAGAGCTGCTCACACATTTTGCCCGCTTCGTAGCTCTTGCCAATCCAGCGAATTCCAATGATGGCTAAGGGCTGACTAATCATGTAGTCATGAACATTAAGCTCTAGGTCTCCGTCGCCCTCTATGCTGGCTGGCGAAATAACAGCAACGTTCATTCTAACCTCACCTTCAAAGCCTTAGACCTCAAGCTGATGGCAAAGTCCACAACGACACAGCTCTGCGACTCTTTGATCCACCAAGCACACACTTCGCGGACGCATGTAGCCCGACGTATAGGGCACAGTGGTGGCGGCGGCTTTTCTTCACTGCTCACAGCAAAACCTCCTCACGTTCAGCTTCAACACTCGTCCACTCCTTCAAATGCGAACTGTAAAGCTCGTCACCTTGCTCTACCACTTCGAAGCGTCCCAGAAGTTCAGCAAGCTTCCTAGCAATAAGGTGATGACACAGCGGAACCTTTCCGTCGATGACGCTGAAGTAGAAATCATCACAAGAACAATAGCCCACAACAGGGTAAATGAGATAGTCCCGGTCTCTGCCAACCACAACCCACACTACTCGCCCGCTGGGTCTAAACACGTACTTTTTCACCCTGTTCTCTTTCAGCGTCTCCCAAGCATTGTTGAAGCGATAATCATAGAGCCTCGAAAGCTCCACTGGGTCCGTGTCAATGCGGATTTTGTTCAAGGCTGCCACCACATCTCTATAGTCCACTTTCACCCTCTCCATGGGGCTTCAGCCTGATCTCACACCAAACCCAGTTAACCACATACTCCGCCCCGCAGACCAAACAAGCCCACTCAGAAAACTTCGGCTGCTCAGCACCATGCTCTTCGATGAACTTATGCAGATCCTCAGGAAGGGGAGCAACAATCTCCACGGGCTTAGCCAAAATCTCTTCCTTAGCGTTTGGATGCTCCTTAATGGCGTGGACGAGAGCAACAGTCTTTCTGGAACTCAGCCCATTTTTCACAACTTTAGCAACAACAGCCGCTTGGGCCTCCTGAGGTAAAACTGCAATTTCTCTAGCATGGGTGGCGTCTATAACGCGCGTGATAAAAGCCTCACGAGTCTCAGGTGCAAGCCTCTCTACAAGCCCCAAGCGATAGCTAACCCAAGGCTGACTCTTCTTAAGCCTCTCAGCAACCTCAGTCTGTGTATACCCAAACTCGTCCATCACCTTCTTAATGTGCAAGCCCTCTTCGAGCTCTTCAAGACGCTTGCCGTGCATTTCATTGACCCGAATAGCCAACAAATACGCTTCTTCGTCGCCGAGACCCCTGACCTCAGCCCTAACCATAGCACGATCAAGCTTCCTCAACGCTCGGATCCTATGCTCTCCGTCAACAACCTGGAAGCAGTTCGGCTTGCTCGGATGAGGACGCACAATTATAGGCTTCAATTGACCTTCCAGGTCGATGCTATCAGCTAACTCGTCAACGTAGCCTTCACTGAAAGCTTTCCTAGGCGAGAAAACATCCGTCTCCAACTGCTCCAGCTTAAGATTCACTGTTAAAACTTCGCTCATTTCTTCACCGGCTTACGCGTGATGAACTGCCTCTCCTTTCCCGAGAATCTGTACTCGTAGGCTCCTAGCTCCAGCTTGCCCTCAGTCTTCTGCATAGCCTTCGCCAGCTCCTCAGCACCTTTAGTGTTAGCGAAAATCCAGCCAGCCTCTCCCTCTTTAGCGGGCTCCTTCGTCTTGTAAGTGGTCCAAGGCAACTGGTCAAGCTCAGCTAAGTCAATCTTAGGAATCTCAGCTTCAGACTTCACCTCGACTGAAAGCCACTGGTCCAAAATGCCTTCAAGACTCATCCTAACCGCTTGAACATCTTCACTCTCAACTGGCATAGCCTCAAGCTGATAGTAAACCTTAGTCCACTCGCCTTCAGGCCCGTCATGCGGCACTGACTTACCCTTTCCAACCACAATCCGCTCAATCTTCAACTAGGCTTCACCTCCACGGAGTTTTTCGCATTCAGCCTAAGCTCTTGAATAAGCGTCTTCATCTGGTCCGCAACAGCCTGCAAACCCTTGATAAGGCTCATGTGCTGCCGCATAGCCTCGCCAAAAGTTTTGAGAACATCTTTAACCTCAGCCATATCGCTCTGAAGACCCAGCATCCTCAAAGGCATGACAAGATAGTCTTTAGCAAGCTCCGCATCAAAATAGTCAATTTCACCCGCACCTTCAGACTGATCCATCTTCCCAATGTCACAGCTTAACTCCATAAAATCAGTGAACCAACGAGCCACAGGATCAGAAACAGCGTAATGCGGCTTACGAAGCAGCTTAGGAGCCCCAAGCTTCATACCAAACTTCTCCTCAAGAATCCTTGCCAATCGCAAACACTCAAGAATAGCCAACAAAGTAGCCTCATTAGGATCCTCAGAAAGAACCTCATCAGCATGAACAATCACATGCCTAGTTGTCTTCTCAACAGTCAACCCAGCCTCAGTACCAACAAGCCTAGTCCAGTTAGCCATCTGAACTCTATCCCAATCAACCGCGGAACCAGAACTGTCCAAAACAGGAAACTTCAAACTGTACGCATGAAGCCTAACGCCCTTATAAGGCAAAACCTCACCCCCTGTGAGACTTTTTTTAACTGAAGGCTCAAGTGTGTAAGTGGTCATGTTAGGCGTTTTAACGTCAAGCCTAATCCAGCCCATCTTCAGCCATTTTTTGATGTGGTAATGCAAAACTTGAGGAGAAAAATCCAAGATTCTCGCCACTCTAGAAGGATAATTGCCCGCATCCAGCAGAAGCAGAGCCCGAACACTAGTATGCTTTAAAAATCGTTTTTTAACTGGATTTTTAACTGGATTTTTAACTGGACTTCCAGCCATAACCTTAACACCTCAAAACTGGGTCGAAAAACCTCTACAGCTCTTCTAGTCTCTGGGAAGCCTTCAACTGAGCAAGCTGCAAGTCACGAGCAACAACCTTCTCATGTAAGCTAATAATGCCCTGAACAAAAGCGTCTCTAGCACTGCGGACGATCCCTCGGCGTTTAAGCTCAAAGAAAATCCGCGCAGGCTCCCCTATCACAGCACACTTAATGTTAACCTTCGCCTCTTTGCTCTCGTCAGAATCTTGAATTTTTCTGCGGCTCATGTTGCAGCCTCACCCTTCTGCGCAGTCAATCTGAGCTTCAACCCGTCCAAAATGATTTGAAGACTCTTAATCGCCGTGTCGAGGCTACACTGCCTAGGATAGATGACCGCCGTCCTAGTATTAGGCACCAAGGTCCACTCGTAGCCCAAGTTCTCAACAATCTCTTTGGGAATGTACGCCGTCCTCTGCTGATTAACGTGGACAACAAACTCCACCATCCAACCAAGCCTCACTAGAGAATCGCCATAAAACCACAAGAATTTTCTGCCCTTCGCAAAGGACACTGTCCTTTAGAGACCTGGGCAAAGGACAGTATCCAAAAACGGACATATCCAGAAGCCATCACAGGAGAGGGTCTCCCTCCTAACCGCTGGACGCATTCACCATTTTAGTCCTCAATCAACTGCTTAAATGAAGCTATGAGGATAAAATGGCGAGGCTGTCCATTTTCAAGGGAAGAGAAGCGAGACTTAACAAGGCCATTTTCTGGATCCTCGCCAGACAAGATCCATTGACTATTTATGACATTTGGCAGAAGTTGAGAGACCAAAAAGATTTCGCGTACATCCGCTATCACATAGTTAACCGAAGGGTCCGTGCTCTAGAAAAACAAGGCTATATCGACAAAAGCGGAGAAAGGAAAACAAAGACAGGTTTTGTAGCCGCACTGTACCAGTCAACGGCCAGAGCCTATCTAACCATATTAATAGACAAAATCGACCTAGGAAACTTCATAGAGAAGGCACCGGACGTAAGCATACTAACCGCAATAGCAGCCATCGTATCTGCGCGTTAGAATCTTTGAAACTAAACTTAGCATTGCTTTAGGTTGTCAAGTCGCAATTATTTGATTTACGTTGAGGTTTAAAACGATCTCGGCGATGTCGCCTGCATATTCAGCAGTCCGGCGTATGCTTTCCATGATCATTCTTATACTTGACATCTTGAGTGCTTCTATCTTTTTGGCAATGAGCTTCATAGCTTCGTTCTCCATTGCAGCCATTGTTTTTGCTTTCATAACTACACTGTCGGCCAACAAGTAGTCTTTCTTGAACAAGGACTTTATGGAATCGTCGAATACTGACCTTGCGAAAGAGCTCATTTCAGATATTTTCTGAAAAACTGAATCGTCAATCCGCTCATCTAGCAAAAGTAAATTTTCAGCAATTTTGACTGCATGGTCAGCGATCCTCTCCACTGACTTGACTATTAGCCTGTAGCCCAAACAGTCTCTTGGGGTGGAAAGCCCAATGTCTCTGAGGACTATCTCACTTTGCACGGCAGCCTTCAACTGGCGGATTACGTAGAGGCTGAAGCGATCTACTTCATCGTCTGATGCGACCACGTCTTGGGCAAGTTCCTTATTTAGATCCTTTAATGCCTGCATCGCATCCTCATGCATCGCGGTAGCAATTAGACACATTCGCCTTAGGGCGCTTTCAACGGATAGTTCCGGATAGCTGAGCAAGACTTGCAACTTCATTTCATTAGGGGAATCTGAGATAATTTCGGTGCCGACCAGCTTTTTCCTTGCCAGATCCTTGATGAAGTTTCTCTGTAAAGAGGTTATGCGTTCGTCTTTTGTCTTAATCTTGATGAAGTTGTAACCAACCAAATAGAGAGCAACAATCTTTCGTGCGATTGCGTTTGGGTCTTCTTTTTGATACACTATTATGTTGGCTTCTCCTGGTTTCGCTGGTTTGATCAGTTCTTTGGGTGTTAGAAGAAGCGATGCGTCACTTTGCTTGGAGATAACTACTTGACTTCCCGCCTTGAGATTCATGTTCGTCACCCATTTCTTCGGCAGGGACACGATGTAGGTTGATTTGCCTGTTAGCTGAATCTTTCTTGTTTCTTCGTCTAATTCTTCATTCACTTTTTGTTCTTCCAAATAATTCACGCTTTCTATATAGTTAATTTGCTTCTATATTTAGTATTTGGACAATGTATATAGGATTTTCTCTTTCTATACAAATGGAAAAAGGTGAGAAAATGAACTACAAAATCGTCATCCCAATAGTTGCAATAGCCATCATTGTGGCAAGCGTATTTGCCTACCAATATCTATCGACACCACAAACGATCACCTTGAACGGTGCAGGAGCAACTTTTCCTTTCCCACTGATCGACAAGTGGACGGCTGAATACAACAAAATCAAACAGAATGTTCAGATCAATTATCAATCAATCGGAAGCGGCGGCGGAATAAGACAGTACACTGAGAAGACAGTTGATTTTGGTGCCACCGATGCACCGTTGACAGAACAACAATTCGGTAACGCAACAAACACTCTGCACATACCGGAAACGATAGGCGGCGTCGTTCCTACTTACAATGTGCCTGGAATATCTAAAGGACTCAAATTCACCGGCAAAGTCTTAGCAGACATCTTTCTGGGAAAAATCACAAAGTGGAACGATACTCAGCTGCAGGCACTTAATCCGAGTATAAATCTTCCAAGTCATGATATCATCGTGGCTCACAGGTCAGATGGAAGCGGCACAACCTTCGTGTGGACTAACTATCTCTCGGACGTGAGCTCAGAGTGGAGAACAACCGTCGGGAAAAGCACTTCGGTTAACTGGCCAACAGGTTTGGGAGGAAAAGGGAACGAAGGTGTGGCTGGACTCGTATCGCAGAACCCATACACCATCGGTTACGTTGAGTTCATCTACGCAAAGAATAACAACTTACCCTGGGGCTACGTACAAAATGCAGCTGGAGAATTCGTTGAACCAAGCTTACAATCTTTCACAGCTGCTTCTTCTGCCGCAGCAGTAACGCTACCAAGAGGAGATCAAAGTTGGTCGAGAGTCTCCATTGTTGACAGCGTAGTGAACAACACACAGGCAACCGGAGCGTATCCAATCACGAGCTTCACATACCTCTTAGTGTACAAGGAGCTCAATGTTTTACCCAACATGAACAAAGACAAAGCAAACACGCTGGTCCAATTCTTATGGTGGGCAATACATGACGGACAAGGCTACTCAGCCGCTCTTGCTTACGTTCCGTTGCCGCAACAGGTAGTAGCAAACGCAGAAGCAACTATCCGAATGATAACCTTTAGTGGAGAACAATTGTACAAAGGTTAGGGATGCAGAAACAATGAAAAACTCGAAAAAACCATTCTTTTTTGTTCACAATCTTAGATTCATAACTCGTAAAATCTTCAAAAAACATTTAAGAGGCGACAACGCCTTCAAACTTCTTACAGCTGGTTTTGCCGCAAGCATTTTCATAATACTGGGCTTAATGGTTTATGAGCTAATCCGAGGATCCCAACTTTCTATACAAAGATTTGGAATAGAGTTTTTAGTAGGCACTAGATGGGATCCTGCTATATCCCAGGTTTTTGGAGCCCTCCCTCTTATACTGGGCACTCTTGTCACATCGGCTATTGCCCTTCTGATAGGCGTGCCCATAAGCCTTGGCGTGGGTCTAGCACTCTCAGAATTCACACCCAAGCGGTTTGAATTCGCCATCTCCTTCCTCGTTGAACTATTAGCTGCCATTCCAAGCGTTATATACGGTCTTTGGGGCATCTTTACATTGATTCCATTTCTGCGAAACAACGTCTATGTCTACCTACAAGGAACGTTGGGATTTATTCCACTGTTTTCGGGACCTATCTACGGCGGCGGTGTTCTCACAGGGGGAATAATCCTTGCCATCATGATTATCCCCACGGTCTCTGCTATTTCAAGAGACGCGTTTTCAACAGTGCCCCGCGCTCAACGGGAAGCAGCGATTTCCCTTGGCGCTACAAAATGGGAAACTGCCAAGACTGTAGTCAGCTACGCACGGTCAGGGGTCATAGGCGCGATCATTCTTGGGTTAGGCCGAGCTGTAGGAGAAACTATGGCGATTACCATGGTCATTGGCAACAAGTTTCAGGTCCTTCCAGCATCTCTCTTTGATGCATGGTACACGATGGCGGCTATAATCGCAAACGAGTTCACCGAGGCTACATATGACCTCTACGTTAATGCGTTGATAGAAGTCGGGCTTGTGCTATTCTTCATAGCTTTGATAATAAATATTCTGGCCAGGCTAATCGTTTGGCGATCACTCAGACTGGTTAGGGGGATTGCGAGGGAGTAGCATGGACAACTACACAATAAGAAAGATTAAGGATAGATTCATGCGAATACTTGTTTACTCAGCCTTAGCAATGGCTCTAATCCCGCTATTTAGTATACTTGGTGAAGTCGTTCTAAAGGGGCTTTCTTCGATCAACATAGGTTTCCTAACTCAACCAACTCCTACCGTAGGAGAGCCAGGCGGTGGAGTCGCAAATGCTATACAAGGCACATTGATTGTAGTGGGTTTGGCCTCTCTAATAGGCGTCTCCATAGGTTTAATGTCAGGCATATTTCTCAGCGAATACAGCGAAACTAAACTATCATCAACGGTTAGATTCTTTAATGACGTCTTAACTGGGTTCCCATCAATAGTCGTTGGAATTTTTGGCTATGCACTCATAGTCCGCTCCATCGGATTTTCAGTAGCTGCCGCAGCAGTTGCGTTAGCCATCATAATGATTCCTATTGTGACAAGAACAACTGAGGAAGCCCTAAAACTCGTGCCAGTAACGGTGAGGGAAGCCGCGATTGCTTTAGGAATACCAAGATGGAAAACCACAGTTTCTGTAGCACTCAACGGCGCAAAGAAAGGCATAGCTACCGGAATACTACTTTCGCTCGCAAGAATCGCTGGAGAGTCAGCGCCAGTACTTATTACAATGGGATATTGGAGATGGTGGTTCACTGGGCTGGATAAACCCGTGGCAAATCTCGCCCTAAATATCTACATATTTGCAATATCTCCCTTCGAAAATTGGCAAGCCCTCGCTTGGGGGTCTGCCCTTGTTCTTGTGATACTTATCCTTGGAATCAGTGTAATCGTGAGAATCTTCACTCGGGAGAAGTATTAGCTGTGCTCTCGCCATACAAGTTTGAAATTGAAAGTTTAAATGCCTGGTTTGGTTCAAAGCACGTATTGAAAAATATCAACATGAAAATTAAAGAGAAAGCCGTAACTGCAGTAATAGGTCCATCGGGATGTGGCAAAACGACTTTTATCCGATGCCTAAACAGAATGCATGAAATAGTTCCAGGCGCAAAGGTTTCTGGAAGAGTATTGTTTAATGGAATAGACATCTACAACGAAGATGCGGATCCAGTTCAGATAAGGAGAAAGATGGGCATGGTTTTTCAAAAGCCGAATCCATTCCCAATGATGTCGATATACGATAACGCTGCCGCAGGATTGAAATTAAACGGTATTAGAGACAAGGGAAAGCTTGATTCAATTGTGCAGCGCAGCCTGAAATTGGCTATTCTCTGGAACGAGGTCAAAGATGATCTAAACAAGTCTGGAGCCAGCCTTTCAGGAGGGCAACAGCAGAGACTTTGCATAGCTCGAGCTTTGGCTGTTGAGCCCGAAGTTATGTTGATGGATGAGCCCTGTTCGGCTCTGGACCCAATAGCAACTGCCAAAATAGAGACGCTCATCAGGATGCTCGCTGAAGACTACACGGTTGTGATCGTTACACACAATATGCAACAGGCGGCCAGAGTTTCAGATTTCACGGCTTTTCTTTATCTTGGAGAGCTCATAGAATTTGGACCGACCAAAGAGATATTTGAGAATCCAAGAAGTGAACTCACAGAGAAGTACATAACAGGAGAGTTTGGTTAGGTGAAAAAAGAATGAGTAGACTAATTGACACAGGCTTAGAACAACTGGCAAGTATGGTATTTCGCATGGGAGAGCTAGCCCATAAAACTGTTTCTTTGTCTCTTAGTGGCTATATTGAGAGCACAAACGCTTACGAAGAAGTACAGAACCTATCAGACATTTTGATTACAATGGCAGATGAGGCTGAAGACAAAGCTTTCGAGCTGATCGCTCGGTTCCAGCCGGTTGCATCTGATCTTAGAATTCTAAAATCATACATGAAAATAACTTACGACTTCGCTCGATACGGAAGATACGCGCTCGATGTCTCACAGATTTACGCAAGACTTGGTGGGCTGAAAGCGTGCGAAGACTGGATTAAGCAATCCATAAGAGAAATGAGCGAAAAAGTGTTAAGCATGGTTCGCACAAGCGTTGACTCGCTCAAAAGTCACGATACCAAACTAGCAAGAACTTTGGCTGAAACCGAAAAACAGGTAGACAGCATGTATTTTGAATATCTCGCCAGATTGGTTGAGAAGGCACCAGCCACAAACAGGTGCACAATCTCCAGTGTACTCGTAGTGAGATATCTTGAAAGAATCGCTGATCATGCAACCTACATCGGCGAATCAATCATTTACCTAGCAACAGGAGAGAAGGTTACACTAAGATGATTTCACATAAAATCAAAGAGAGGTGAAAAATTGGCCAAAGGAAGTTTCGCATGGTTTGAAAAACGCCGAAAGACAGACGCGCTAAACCTTGCACAAGAACAGATAACGAAAGCACTTGACACAGTCACACTATTGCATAAAGCCGTCCAAAGCGCTTCTAAAGGAAAGAAAGAGGAAGCAAGAGGCTTCATTGAAAAACTTTCAAAAGAAGAGGAAGAAGTAGACAATCTGCGAAGATCAGCCTTCAAGGAACTGACAAACGTTGCCGTATCAGTGGAATTTCGCGAAGACTTAATGCATCTTGTAAAACGCCTTGACGTAATGGCAGACCACGTGAAAGACGCAGCAAGAAGCATCATGGTTCTACTGGAGACAAACGTTCCAAACGAAATCTGGGAAATCAACCTCAGAATCGCAGAAGCCCTTGTCCAAAGTGCCACAGCACTTCGCAGCAGCATAGAAAAACTTGGAACCGATCCTGCGAGAGCCAAGGAAATCGCCAAAGAAGTGAATGCCATAGAAGGCCAAATTGATAAAGACTACCTCGAAACAAAAAAACTGTTCATTAAATACACGCGTCAGGTTGATCCAGCCACGCTTCTGATACTCAACAACCTCTTAGAATTCATGGAACAAGCCGCAGACATGTGCGCCGACACAGCAGACTACATAGCAGTACTAGCAAGTGAAGAATAGCATCAGCGGGTTGACAGGAATGAAACAGGTGTTGTTTGTCTGTGTTGAAAACGCTGGCAGAAGCCAAATGGCTGAAGCTTTCGCAAATCACTACGGAAAAGGAAAGCTAGCAGCTTCAAGCGCTGGCGTAATGTTAGCTGAAAGGGTCAACCCACTGGTGGTTGAAGCTATGAAAGAAAAGGGAATTGACATATCCATGAACAAACCCAAACTCCTAACGATGAAAATGGCGGAAGAGGCTAACCTGATTATAACAATGGGCTGCAGCGTCGAGAAATTCTGCCCAGCCCCACTCCTAAAAAACGTGATAGACTGGGGATTAGAAGACCCCAAAGGAAAACCAATAGAAAAAGTTCGAGAAATAAGAGACGAAATAGAAGCAAGGGTCATAAAACTGATCGCTGAAATTGAGCGTTAAGCTATAAAATCTTGGAAACACGCACATATACATTAAGAGAGGCGTGCCACTACTCTAAAATTTTATTTGAAGCTCAATTTTTGGATATTTTTCCGAAAAGAAAAAGAATCAAGCCTTAACCCCGATAATTTAAACCGATATTTGAACCTATCCCGGGCTACTTTTACACTTGTTAAAGAATACTAATCCCCTTTTTCTTGCTTTGATTTAGCGTTCCTACCCTGTAGCCTAAAAATTGGGCTCTCTTCGATACTTTCTAAAAGAGCATGCTCGACTAAACTACTCTCTTGATCAAATCGTGGAACAATACAAAGAATGGGCTTGCGAAGACGTTTACATGATTCTCACAAAGTGGAACCGTAAGAAGTGGAAAAACGATGTTTATGCGGTCAAATGCGCGAAGAGAGGTAACGACGTTTATCGTAGTCGGGTTAAAAGCCGATTTAGAGGATTAAGACGCTTTTCCGAGAATATAGTCTTTTTTAATCCAAAAGATAGAGGCAAAAAAGAGACGTGTGCTTTGTGGGTGACCTTGACTTATGACACGAAGCGCTGTTTGTATGGGGAAGCATGGGAAAAAATTGGCGTTGAATTCAATGGGTTTATGTCGTATTTACGGAGGAATTTCGGCGAGATCTCAAGTTGCAGAGTCTTTGAATCTTTCGAGAACGGTCATCCACATATCCATTGTATTGTTATTTTCAAAGAGCACTCGTTTTCTGTGTTCAGAGATTCCAAAGGACAATACAGGGTACGTGAAAAGGAGATTATTGCTCAAGGCTGGCATAGCAATACTGACGTTAAAGCAATGAGCTCGATAAGTGGCGGTCTTTCCTATCTGAAAAAGTATCTTCTGAAGGGAATTGACGTTGAAAAGGCTGATTCTAAGGGTTTGAAGACTTTGGCTTTATGTTGGGCTTACAGAAAAAGAGCTTTCTCAGTTAGCGGTCAATTCCGAAAAGCGTTAACCGACTTGATAACGGCTTTGCATAATTCAAACAAGAAACTCAGTCAAGTTACACTCTTCGGTGAGCAACTGTCCGAAGAGAAGTTTTTTTTGGTAGGTTTTGTTCCAGTGAAGGTTATAGGGTTGGCAAAAAAAATCTGGTTTGAAATCTTGAATTCTGAGCAAATTGAGAATGTTAATCAATATCTTGTGGCAAAAGGGGTCATTGAATAGTTACATACCTTTAAGAATATGTGTTGTAATAGACATACATTGTAGAAGGTTGAAAAAATGACATGCACAACCCTGACTGTTGACTATGGGGTTCATTTTAATACTGTTCTTTATCCAGTCAGCATTATCGAGATTGCCAATAGCCTGGAAAAGAAGGGATATGAACTTAACCCTTCTATCCCCTTTCCGCGACCTGTCGGAAGATTTATTGGGGCAGGGGAAATCGCTAGAAAAGGGAGAACTGTAATCCATATTGATTCTGGCGCTCAACTTCTTGCTGTTGCTGATGTATCCCTGAAATCTGCAATTGACAGTTTCGAGGAATTAGTTACAATGTTACATGAAGATCATGGAATCGACATAGAGAGTTTAGTCAGATTCTACCGTTTTACTGCAAATTATGAAATCCGCACAAATAATGAGGCTTTTCAGAGAATTGCTACCAACCTCAAGGTTCCAATCCTTAAAGAGATACAAGGAATCATACAAGAAGAAATTTCGCCCATAGAACTCAAGTTTGCTGGTGCTCGATTGCAAGCTAATTCAGATAACTGGTTTGACATGTCGATTAGACCAAATTATGAAAGAAATGATCGCTATGTTGTCTCAATAGTTTATCGCAATAATAGCAAAGAGAAGACAAAGGATTTTCTGGAAACCATTGAAGAAAAAGCAACAAGAATTGCTGAACTTGTCGATAGGTGAGTTTAATCTTGCCATTCACTCAAGAGCTATGCGATGAAAATCCTGTTTCCTTCTTACCAGTTAACGATGAATTGGCAGAAGTCGATTTGGAGCATAAAATAAAGGTAGATAGTGGCATTATCGAAATCTCAAAGATTGGTTTTATTCCAGAATACGATGAAATCTTAAAATTCAAAGAGGAACGAGTGCAATTTAGTTTTAAAAGTCAACCCAAACCTTGGTTTCCACCAACACTACTTCGAAAATTGAACAGAATGAAAAAAGGGACACTGAGACCTGAAGAATTGGTGAGTGTAATCGAAGAAATGGCGAGAATTGCGGCTGATTTCTACCAAGTGAATTCTGGACAAGCTATAGCAGTTAAATTTGACGGTCAAATCGTTGAATCTGGAGACTCTGAAATTGAATTATTGTCAAAGATTCAAGGCAAGAAATTTGGTGAACCTATATTCGTTTGGCAGGTTGGCACTGAATCTTTTTCGGGTTGGAGAACTTGACAGCCGCAAAAACCTCAATTAGCAAAAAGTACTACAAGAAGAAAGCCTATCTGAAAGTGAAAGGGGTAATACAGAATCCCGCGAATCTTCGTCAATTTCCGTTAGATTTTGAATGCCGAATTGATACAGGATTTGATGGAGGTATCCTAATTCCTCATTGGCATTCGGCTGATGCGAAATCAATAGGTGTTGAGCCAAGTCTTACAAACATAATTCTGGCTGATGGAAGAAAAATCCCCGCTTATGTTTGTCTTGCCCATCTGCAAGAGATTGAAGCACATAACCTTCCAGCACCTGGAATACCCATAGTTTTAGTAATGTGCGGAAATCGAGACGGGAGTATACTAGGAATGGATGCATTGCAACATCATCTTATCTCATTTGATGGTCCTGCCCAAACTTGCACTATAATTGTTTAATTCAAATGAAAGCGAGTTTATTACAATCACACTTCCAGAAATAGGTAGAACTAATCCATTCACATTCTTGCTCTGCTGAGTCTTGCGCCGAGGGAGAGGCTCGGAGGATTGGGGGGGTGCCCCTTGGGGGTGGATCCAACCGCATCGAGTTTCCCGAGGCGCTTAACCGTCGTCGTTCCGAACGCGTGCCTGCAACGTTAAGCGTTGCTAGATTAATTATTTATCAGTAATTGTTGTTACAAAGAATGTAATTAAAAAGAAGGCGGAAAAGACTTGAAGTTAAAGTTTAGAATAGGACGCACAAAGAGAAGCGAATTGTTAATAGGTGTTATGATAGGAATCTATGGAAATTGGCTTATTGCCGTTTTGGAAAAAATTGGTGGAGATGTTACTACGCAAACAGGTTTTTTTGGTGTCTCGATCTTTTTTCTCATGTTCTACTTCATGGAAGCATTTACAGAGTCTGAGAAGCAGACCTTGATAGGAAAAATCCCAATGTCCGTACCTTTGAAGACAATTTTTGGTTTAGTACATGTTTTATTCGTCTTGGCATCACTTTCGTTTGCAGGTATTTTTTCGGAAGAAATAGTTTTCACTTGGTTTGGGGTCGCCATTTGGGTTATGCTAATGTCATTTGAACGCACAGGTTTCGAAGGAAAAATGGAAAAGATCGACTGAGTTCATATTTAGCGCGCGTCGTCAGTCGTTGTCTGGAACGTGCGAGACCCGCGAAGGCGGGTCGAGCCTTAAATGGTTAATAATAAAACTAAACGCTAATTTTTGGTTCTAGAATTGTGTATCGAGGTTCTTTAGATTTTCGCGAACCAATTTGATATAGTCCTTGCATCGTTGGTGCTGTTTGGGATATTTCTTAAGTGTTGCACTTAATTGTTTAATTTCTTCAGGGGACAGCTTAGTTTGTAATTGTGCGCCACAAACTGCGATTACATCACTTTCTTGGAGCTTGCCCTCTCTTAAAACTGCAAGATATGCTACATCGAAAGCGTTTTTTCCAAGAATAGGTATGGTCTCAAGAAGAAACAGCAAATCTTTTTTCTCAGGATAAATGTCCAAAGTTCTTTCAATGAGCGTTTTCTGCTTCACCCCTTCGCATAAAGCAAGTAGCACGCCTGACTCTGTAAGCCAAAAACGCGGATATTCCCTGCCCCTATAATTCTTCGAGGTAACTGTTTGAATTAGGTTTTTTTCTTCAGTGCTTTGAAGACGTTCCACGAAGATTTGTAGTGTCCTTTGATTGCTTTGACTGTTTCATAGATTGTTTGCGGTTCATTCTGAGCTAGATATAGAAATACCCGTTTTTGCAGTGGAGCCAAAAATTCGCCCGTAGTTATGGGTTTTAATATATGTCCAGAGGTTTTTCGCTTTGTCATATGTTCACTTCATTTAACCATGTTCATACGCACCATATATAAAACATTTACATTTTTTATTTTAGGTGACAGCAATGCTTCAAAGCAAAATTAGAGGAGGTGAAAAGGCAAGTAGAGAATGCCCTGATTATTACAGCAAGGATAAGGTTAAGGAAAAGTCAGCTCTCGTGCGCGTAAAATATCTGGATCATGTTCTCTTCAGAAACTGCAATCCTGCCCAAGTTAAACCGAACATTAGAGAAGTAATTGGCTGGTTGATCTCAGAGACTCCAGAAGCACTCTGTGTCTGTTCTGACTTGTCGATTGAACCGCTCGAGAACGAGAAGACAATAGGATCTGGTTTGGTCATTCTAAAAAGTGATGTGGTCAAAATTAGAAAACTTGAGATTGACAAGGCATTTAAGCACTCAAACATAGCTATTTCTGGGCAAAAAAAGCCCTATAAAATGGAGAAAAGAAAAATGCAAATGCTGAACAACGCTGGCATTGAAGTCTTAAGTGAGCTCCAAAACTTAGAAAAAGATCTTCCTCTAGCCGAAAAGAAAGCAAGGGAATATATCGTCAATTCCTTCACGGGAAAAATGCCTTCACTGATACCTTTAGCTCTGGAAAACACGTCTGTCGTTAAACTTGCATCGTATCTTTTGAAGTACACAACAGGAAGCAAACACACACTTTACCAATACGTTTTCGGAGTGCACAGATTCTCTAAATGGCTCGGTAAAACGCCTGATCGGATGGTTGAAGAAGCATTAACCGACAAAACTGCCGTTACCGGATATGTTCAAAAAATAGATGATTTCATAGGTGAACTGCAAGCTGAGAATTTAGCGCCGGGCGGCATAAACAACCATGTCAAAGGCGTAAAAGCTCTTTTCCGAGCTAACAGCATAAACCTGACACTGCCTTATCGAGTTCCAAAGAAAATAAGATACCCAGACAGATCGCCTACACCTGAAGAACTATCAAAACTAATTGGCATCGCCAATCTAAGAGATAAAGTGATCGTTAGCATTTTGGCTTTAAGCGGGGTTAGAATCGGCACTTTAGTAAAGCTGGAATATCGCCATGTCAAGTGCGATCTTGAACGCGGAGTCGATCCAGTACATATGCATATAGAAGCTGAGATAACGAAAGGCAAGTACCATGAATATGACACTTTCATTGGAGCGGAAGGCGTTGAACTTCTAAAGGCGTATCTCAAGGTTCGGAGGATCGGGAATGAACGTTTGGAAAGCGGTCACAAACGAGGCATGCCTCCTGAAGAAATAACTGATTCTTCTCCTCTGATACGGAACGAGCACAAAACAACTGCTGAGCCAATATCGACTGGTACGGTGCATCGTGTAATTCATGTTCTGTACCGAAAGGCTGGCTTGATAGAAAAAAGCGGTAAGGTTAGATACGATCTGCGCGCGCATTCGATAAGGAAATTCTTTAGAACGCAGTTAGGCGCAAACAGTAGCATTCCAACAGACTACATCGAGTATATGATGGGTCACACGATCAGCGCTTACAACGATATTAAAATGAAAGGAGTGGAATTTCTGCGGAACCTTTACGCTTCAAGTGGTTTAGGTATTAGACCAAGAACGCGGTTGTCAAAGATTGAGCAGTTGAAGATTGTTGCTGAGTCCTTGGGTCTTAACCCTGACGAGGTTCTATCAAATGATGCCCAACAGATGCCTCATCGCACAATAGTTGATACAGATCAGAGGAAGATAGTCGTGTTGAACCAAGCTTTAAAAAGCGCCATAATTGAGGAGCTCAAAAAGAGTATTTTCTAACATGTGTACAGGTAACTCCCGGGCTACCATGAACCCCTAGTCAGGGTATTGTTTAAACTCTCGGTTCAGTGATTGTGCGAGGGGCTATGTTTAAACTTCGGTTTAAATTCTCGGGATTGTACTAATGGAGCTCAAAATTGCGACTGACACGATTTAAGAGATTTGTTTATTAAGTGGAATGGTGTTCAGTTTTTTGCTTAAAGAAGTATATCATTGAACCAAACAGGCCCCATATGATCCCGAATACCAGCGGTTTTATATCAAAAAAAGCCAGAAGCATAAGCGAGGTAATGATTCCGATGATTGGCATTAGCGGATATAGTGGTGTTTTGAAGGGGCGATTCAGGTAAGGTTTGCTTCGTCTAAGTTTGATTAGTGACAAGTTTACTAAAGAAAAACCTATCAGAAATCCGAAATTAATTGAATAAACCACGAACTCAAGGTTGTCTATTATGGAGAAAAATATGATGAGAATTGAACCACTGATAATCGCTACATAGGGAGTTTTACAGTGTTTATGAACTTTTCTAAGAGCCTTTGGAAAATGTCCATTCTGACTCATTGCATAAGCGGCTCTAGAGGAAGCAATGATTGCTGAATTGAGAGAAGTCAACGCAGCAATTAAGCCAGCAGTGGTAAGTAGTATGACGCCGACGCTGCCCATGGTTTTTTCTGCTACTAAGTTCAATGGAGTCGGTGACTTGCTCAAAACGTCAGGAGAGAGTATGCCGATTGTCACGTACACCACAAGGCAATACACAATTATCAAGACCAGTGAGCAGAGAATCATGGCTCTTGGAATTGTTTTCTCCGGTTTCTTTATTTCCGCCTGAGCAGCGGCTATTGCCTCAACTCCCAGATATGTTTCGAAAATGAAGGCAATAGCTGCAATCATGCTTAATGGACCTTTTAGCATAAACGGCTCAAATGCATTAGACCTAAAGCCATGGGCCAATCCGGCTCCTACAAATAAGAAAATTATCGCTAGCAGTATTGATGTTAAAAGCGTCTGTGTAGTGCCCGCTTCTTTGATGCCTTTGATGTTGATAGCTGTAAAGATAATGACCAGAATGATTATTATCAGAAATTTGTTGATTTGCATGAGATAAGAGAGCATATAAGCCGAGCCTAAAACCATCAGCGTAGCATAGAAAACGTTACTAGACCATTCATACCAGCCGGTGAGAAAACTAGGAAACCCTTTGAATGCCTCTTTGGCATATGCATATTCGCCGCCGACTCTGGGCATTGCGGCTCCGAGTTCACAATAAGAAAGCATTGTAGCTACGTTAATAATTCCGCAGAAAAGGAAGGACAAAATCACTGCAGGACCAGCTATCCCTACAGCTTGGCCCAGTATTACAAAAATGCCTGCGCAAATGGTGCTTCCTAAACCCATCATTGTTGCATGCAAAAGTCCAAGTTCTCTTCTTAAGCTCATATATAGTTCTCCAGCACAACTGCATTGCTCAAGACTCCTTTGTTTTAGGCTCCTCCACGGACTTTTGCTAAGCCAACTAAGGAAACGATTCTCGCTCTTAACCTTTTTCCTAAGCATAATAAGCACCGAAAATTCAAAGGAAATAGAAGGGATTCTCTCGATGAAATATCTAAGAATCGGGCTTGTTCATTCAATAATAAGAAAGTGCGGGGGGTGGGATTTGAACCCACGAAAGTATTTAGGCATATAATTATTGCAGATCAGAAAATGCACTTGAATCCTTTTGGGCGCTGACCCCAGCGGACTTATATCCGAATCGCTCAGATGCCATATTTATAACATATCATGCTGGTCAAAATTCTCGAGCTCTCGCCTGCGTAGCGAAAATGCGAGTAAAACCTAATGTTTTCAATCACAATTTAGCTAGTTTTTACTCTCAAATCGATAGTAGGCGGGAAAAGTTTGAACCAAGAGTTTGAAGCTATCCCAGGCTACCACAAAATTTAGGTGGCGCCGATGTTGAAATTCTCGCTTTTGTTGCTTAAACACGCTCTCGATGGATTTTGGCGCAAGTTGCGGCAAGCTTCTAACTAGACTAGTTTTGATAGGATTTCCTCTCGTTTAAAGAGCTTTACGCCTATTCTGAATACAAGCAAATCAATAACACCAAACAAACCTATCAAAGCTGCAACAACTATGGGGCCAAAGATAATTGCACCTGTGACTTGCCCAAATACTAACGCAAGAATCGGAATTAGCAGAATTGCGCTAATCTGTTGAGCCTCTCTGAAGCCTTTGACTTTTGCTGAAATCATAACTGTTAAGCCTATGCTTGCAAGTGCCACCGTGGGAGCAAGCCCAAAAATCAACATGATCCAAACCATGTTCGGAAGCAACAATCTACCATTGAAGATGACGAAAGAAACTATGTCGATAACGATTGAATACATTGTGAAAGAAACCACTGTGACCAGCATGGAAGGAATGAAGGAAACCAGAATCTTGCCCAGAAACAATTCGCTGTCTGATATGGGCGTCGCCAAGAGAGCTTCTATCGTTTTCCTTTCCTTCTCTCCAGCGAAACTGTCAGAGGCGATCACACTTGATGCCATGAGAGGTATAATTAAGAAAAATGGAGCAAAGAAATACAAGCCCATGACATATACAAAAATTTGTTGGGCAGTCATTCCTACGAGCTGTTCCCTTATACCACTCGGTAAATTTTTTATCATTTCCTCAATACTACCTAATGATGATCCGAGCACACCTGCAAGGTTGGGGATCAACACAACAATTACGGGAAGCAACACTGAAAACATGAAAGGCACAACAACTATCGGCAGGATAACTTGCCAGTTTCTACTAACCTCACGCCAATCCTTTCTAAAGACAAGCATCGCCCTCTGAAATCTCAACTTCGTTCCTCCTTAACCAATCTTAAGTAGGCTTCTTCAAGCGATGGCCGAAGAACGTTTACGGATAGAACCATGCCATCAGCATATACTATACTTCTAACCACTTCAGGCGTTGCTGTACTTATGTCACCAACTGCTATCAGTAGTCCATTTGCGGAATTGTCCACATTAACTTCTTTCACTTGGCTGAGCTCTCTCACAGCTTCAATAATCTTCTCGCTCAATTTCCTCACTGTAACCTGAAGAACTGGTTGGCCCCCTATTTTGTCACGAAGCTCATCTGGAGTGCCTACAATTACATTCTTACCCTTCTTGATGATCATAACCCTGCTGCATAGTTTTTCGGCATCTTCCAAGTGGTGTGTACAAAGCAGAATCGTGTGCTTCCCATGTTCGCTGAGTTTCTTCATTAGGTCTCTAATTCCCTTGGCTGATTCTGGATCGAGGCCGGCGGTTGGCTCGTCTAGAAACAAAATCGGGGGGCTGTGCACTAGCGCTCGTGCAATTGAAAGTTTTTGTTTCATCCCCTTCGAAAATGTTGCGACCCTGTCATTTCGTCGCTCCCATAACTCGAAAAAATCAAGCAACTCCCTAATTCTATTCCGTTTTTCTTGTATGCTTGAGAGTCCATAAGCTTCTGCGAAGAAATCCATGTTCTCGTAGGCTGTTAGTCTTTCGTATAAGCTTGGGTTTTCAGTCAGAATTCCAACGATTTGCCTTACCTCCATTGAATTTTGGTTTATGTCGTAGCCGGCTACCTTGGCTGATCCACCAGAAGGCGAAATAAGGCACGCGAGCATGCGAACAGTCGTTGTTTTGCCAGCACCGTTTGGACCCAAGAGCCCAAAGACTTCGCCTTCTCCAACTTCAAGGTTTAGGTGGTCAACGGCTCTAAGAGAACCGAATATTTTTGTTAGTCCTTCAGTTTCGATGATTGACACGGCAAGGGCTCCACATTTTGCTGAACTCAAATTCAATGATAACAGTGATAGTTTCTCTTATTAATGTGTCATGTGAAACGATTGCTGGACTATATTGTGTTTGTCACGTTTGACAGAGGCCTACAATGGCATGAACATGGCTCTGACTTGTTGAATTCCTCGCATTCCTCTGACTCTCCCTATCAGATCAAGCATTCTCTGATTTTCTCCTTCAGCAATGAATATTTCTAGGCAGTATTTGTCATCGATGTGTCTGTGAACGTTTTCCACGACTACGTCGTCAAATTCATGTCTGACTTCAGTCACCCTCAAGTCAACATCTCTCCTTGCGTAATCACACGTAATCATTATAGTGGCAGCCACAGTTCCCGTCGTCATCTTGGCAACTTCCGACTCAGCGATCAGACTTCTTATAGCGTCCCTGAAGGCTTCTGACCTGCTGTAATATCCTCGTGTTTTGATAAACTCATCAAACTTTTTTAAAAGCTCGCTTGGAAGGGTTATGCTTATCACAGTCAACAAAATCACCTGACAGTGCGTTATTAATTTATATTAATCATATTACTAGTAGATTAATATTTCCCACGAACTTATTAGCACTATGTTAATATGCGCACCTCCACCCTCTACATTATGAGAAAGAATGAGCTGCGAGGGCAAACCAGGACCAGAAGAACCTACAGAGAAGGAAAATAGGAGAATATGGATTGCACTCACTTTTGCGTTAGTGCTAACCATAGCTATCGCAACTGCACTAGATTTTTTGTTCGAAGGAATTCCGCTCGGTTTTACAATACCATTATTGAATAAACCAGCCACCATATCTGGCATAGTTTACCACGCATCAGTTATTACTATTGCATTATACATTGGAATCTTAGGTCTGAAGGAACTCATCGTCGAAAGAAGATTTTCTGTAGAATTCCTTATGTCTGTTGCAGCCTTCGGCGCCGTGTATCTAAATTTTCTCTTCGAAGCTGCAACTGTGCTCTTTCTTTATTCATTGGCTGAATATTTCGAAGATTATATCCAGGATAAGGCTAGGAAGACTGTTGAGAAGCTTTCGCAGTTCATGCCTGATAGGGCAACTGTACTTGTTGATGGCTCTGAAAAAAGCATAGATGTGAAAGAAGCGCAACCGGGCATGACGATGATCGTGAGGCCTGGAGAAAGAATTGCACTCGATGGCACGGTTGTTGAAGGTTATTCCTCTGTGGATCAATCTCTTATTACTGGTGAATCAATTTCTGTCCCCAAGAAAACTGGCGACTGCGTCTACGCGGGCACTTTGAACTCGAGCGGTGTCCTCAAAATAATCGTCAGCAAAAAAGCCCAAGACACGCTAGTCTCGAGAATTGCAGCCCTTGTAATCGAGTCTAGGAAAAGAAAGGCTTCAATTGAAAAGTTAGTTGACAAATTTGCTCGCGTTTATGTCCCAATAGTCATAGCCGTTGCTGCTTTTACGGCGATAGCCTTGCCTAGATTAACTGGTGCACCATTTGAAATGTGGCTGTACAGATCGCTGATGCTGCTCGTAATTTCTTGTCCAAGCGCCTTTATCATTTCAGTTCCAGCGACCATTTTTACTGCCGTAACCATCGCAGCCAAAAAAGGAATTTTGGTCAAGGGAGGAATCTACATTGAAAAGATGGCTAAGGTTAAGGGCATCGTATTTGACAAGACCGGCACGTTGACTTCGGGCAAACCAGTCGTGCACTGTATTAGCTCTGTGGAGAAGTCTGAACAACGCGCATTGGCGTATGCTGCAGCCTTGGAACAGTTTTCAAAGCACCCCCTTGCTCAAACTATTGTAAAGAAGGCGACAGAACAAAATTTGGATTTTGGAAAGCTACAAGTCAGAGATGTGGAAGAGACGCCAGGTAAAGGTTTGGCGGGATATGTTGATGGCGTTCATGTTGTTGTTGGCAACATGGAATTGATGAAAAAATATAGTTGCAACTGCGAACAAATGAATGAAATTTACGAGAACGAAAAGCATACGGCAGTATGTATCTCAATGGATAAATGTGCCGTGGCTTCCTTCTGCATAATGGATGACGTAAGAGAGGACGCAGTTGAAGCAATTAAAGATTTGAAAAAGGCGGGCATCTACACGGTGATCCTAACGGGCGATAAACAGGAAATCGCCGAAGAAGTTGGGAAGAAACTAGGAATAGACGAAGTGCATGCGGGACTTTTCCCAGAAGACAAGCTTAGGATTCTGAACCAAACCAAAGCAAAGTATGAAATAGTCCCAATGGTCGGTGATGGAGTTAATGATGCCCCAGCTCTCGCCGCTTCAGATGTTGGCATTGCCATGGGAGGCAGCAAAGTTGATGCCGCCTTGGAGTCAGCTGACATTGTGCTTGTGAAAGACGAATTAATTCAAATCCCATACTTGATTAAACTGAGTGACAAGACCATGAAGATTGCCAAACAAAACATAGCTGCATCTATTGCCATCAAAATAATCTTGGGAACCCTTGGGCTATTTGGTTTCATTCCTTTGTGGTTTACTGTGGCCTCAGGTGACGACGGTTTAACCATGCTACTGCTTCTAAATACTTTGCGTCTAACAAAAGTAAGACTATAGAAGAATCTCCCAAGCTTTTAGTTGTTCTAATTTCTGGACAAAACATACTAAAAATTAGTATAAAATACGTGTCGCGTGATAGAACGTGTGGGAGAACCCAAGCTTCGACGAGAGCTACTAGAATCGGCTTGGGTGAAGGCGTCATAAAAGGTCAGGTCACCATGTCCGTCAAGGCTGCAAAGAAGAAAATTGGAATTAGAGAGTTCAAAGACGTAGTTTTCTTTTTGTCTCTCTTTCTTGTTTCGGCAATTACGGTCTACATCAGTTTTTTTCCGCTGAAACCAGTGGTTTATTGGATCGGTGGGTACGTAATAGACTTGGCAATTCCCACGGTTTTCACCGCTTTCTTTTCTTTGTATTTGAGTCTGGGATGGGTCTGGTACGCGGTTTCAGGATTCGTCAGCAGTTTGATCAAACGTGGAAAATTAAAGGAAAATGATGATCCTGACTTTGAGTTCAGCATATTGATAGCAGCACACAACGAGGAGAACGTAATATCCAACATTCTTTCTGATCTGAAAAACCAAACTTATAAGAATTTTGAAGCCATCGTCATCTGCCATAACTGTACAGATAAAACGTATGAAGTAGTTTGCCAGCTTTCCAAAGGAAACCCGCGGATAAAGCCGATAAAGTTTCTCGGCGAATACGGTAAGCCGCACGCTCTTAATTACGGTGTAAAATTGGCCTCTGGAGAGCTCATCACAGTTTTCGACGCAGACAGCAGAATAGACAAAGACTACTTGGAAAAAGTTACACGATACTTCCCAAAGTACGATGGTGTACAAACTCTAATCCAAGCGAGTAATCCCAAATACAACATTCTAACCCAGCTAATAGACTTAGAATACGTTTGCTACACCGACTTGGTTCAATACTCTCGCAGCGGCATGGGATTCAACGCGATCTTTGGAGGAACTGGCCAAACAATTAAGAGGCAAGCTTTAGAGGACGTAGGTTTCTGGGATGCCGATTTAGTTGAAGATTACTCCCTTTCAGTTAAAGTCACACTGAAAGACTACAAGATAGCCTACACCACAGATACAAAGGTGTACGACGAGAAAGTACCGTTCTGGAAACCGTTCTTCAAACAGAGGGCGAGATGGCTAAGGGGTAACTATCAAACCACAAAGAAATATCTTTCAAAAGCCTGGAGAAAACCTGATTATCTCCATCTGCTATTCTCTGCCTTCGGAGTCTTATTCTACATTTACAGCTACTTCTGCGTCATGGTTTACTTGTTTGGAGGACAAGTGATACAGTTCTACTTTCCCACGACAGTCTGGTTGCCTCTGTTCCTAATGCAACAGTCGGTCGCAATAGCCAGAATCGGCATCGCAAGAGGCATCAAAAAAATATGTTACTACCCACTGCTATTTCTTTACTTATATCATTGGATACCGGCACTCTTCTATACGCCATTTGTTAAAACTTGGAAAGATTCAAAAACACCGCATGGGTTCGTCACAGCGAGATAAACGGGTCAAAATCCCATAGTAACCGATGTAAACCCTAGTTGACGGTGACACTTAAACTCTCGATACTCACTTGTCTGTAACTGTTTTCACGTATGAGCCAATAAATAGAATGTTTAACCCATTTTTCAATGCTGACCAGATAGACAAGAAAACGTATTGGCGCGAATCAAATTGCTGAAATTGGCGCAAACTAAAGCGAACACAGGCCAAGCAGGATCAGAAATATCCATCTTCCATGATTTTGCTAAAGGCTTCCTCATAGTAACCGTTATTATTTGGATGTTAAACATTGGTACGGTTGCTGCTTTAAGAGACGTAGGCATCGCCATTGTATTTCTCTTGGTTCTGTTGATTCCGCTTTCCTTAATAGCCCTTGGATTTTTGAAACACCGGAAAGTTGATGAAGAAAAATTAAAAGGTACAGATCGACTCAAGCAAATCCTGTTTTCTGTCCATGGCGTTTCCTTTGCTTGTTGGGCCTTTGATGTCAGTACGACCTATTACGTTATAGATGTTTTAGGCGTGGCAACGGAACAGAACCCCTTAGGCTGGCCTCTTGGAGCCGTTGGCGCCCTAATATTTTGCGCCCCCGCGTTTGCTTTTACTTATCTACTCCTGTTTAGATTTAAACGCAGATTCTCCGTCTTGGTAGCCATTTTTGTAACTTTTTTAGCGTTATGGGTGGGAAATATGAATCTGATTGCTGGCTTTCAAAATTTTGGACTCATAGTTACTTATCCTAGATTTTTTTCTACAGAAGTTTACTGCTACTTGCTCTGCACCATCATTGCGCTGGACTCTGTCTGCGCGATAGTTTTCACAAAACTAAGATGATTTGGTGTCGATCATCAAGGGTGAAGACGAGTTCCTCTGTTGTCATAATCGTCCTATTTGCAACCTTTTATCGCAAATTTTTTCTTCGATTATTCAGAGAAAGAATAACTATAAATACATACAAAGTATAATTGAACGGGCGTGTCCCACGCCAGTTGTGGTGTTTGTGACAGATGGTTGAGTTTATAATTCCAGCCATTACGCTGGCTTTTTCGCTAATTGTTTTAGCGGCAGCAAGCCACTTCACAATACAAAGAGTAGAAGACTTGATTGAACTTACAGGTTTGAGTGAAGTCGCAGCAGGATTCACAATTCTAGCAGTAATGACTTCAACGCCTGAAATCGGTGTAGCGTTGTTTTCAGCTCTTGAAGGAACGCCGGGAATAAGCGTAGGAGACATACTCGGTTCGAATATTTTCAATGTAGGCGTAGTAGTAGGCATCATTGGGATGTTTGGTTATTTTAGGAAATGTTGTACCGACCTTATGTTGGAATTGACGGATATTCTATTTATCACCTCCTTGATTCCCCTACTTCTGGTGATTTTTGGAGTGGCAAGCCGCTTCGTTGGTATACTACTTCTGGGAATTTTCTTCTTCAATGTGTACGAAATGTCAAAGAAGAAAACGCCTCAAGTAGATAAGAAAGACCAACCCGAAAAAAAGAACAAAGCATTAGTTGTTATCATGCTGGTTGCAGGAATTGCTGTTGTGCTATTTTCTTCACAATTCGCTGTTTCGTCAGCCCATCAAATTGCAGTCAGCTTGGGAATTGCACCTATCGCCATTGGAGCGAAAATAGTTGCAATAGGCACGTCTCTACCCGAATTGGCATTAGATCTAACGGCCGCTAGAAAAGGACGAGTGCAGCTTGCACTTGGAGACATACTCGGTTCCAACCTCACAAACCTAACATTGGTGCTTGGGCTTCTTTTAGTTGGTTCGCCCTTTGCAGTCGATATAACGGTGTTTGCAGGAATTCTGCCGTTTGTTCTAATAACAACATTAATTCTCTGGCGATACTTAACAAAAGGCGGCATATCTCAAGTAGGCGGATTACTTATGTTGATGACGTATATTCTGTTTCAAGCCATTTTATGACAATGTTTCCGAGATAATCAATTTTTGTTTTGGTTTAGCCAGAAGCGGCGCCATTGATGTAACTATGTTATTTATTATTATGACGTTAGCGATTATCAACGGATACAAGTATGCTTGAGGCACTGGAATGGTTTGTGCCATTAGCGTGTTATAGACCAAAATGCTCAAGGTAGCATTTGCCAAGCCCGTTCCACACATCAAAGTCATGAATTTTCTATACTCGAACATTTCACTCTTGATGGTTGAAGTTGTGACTGCTGCATAGCGAAACACCAAATTGATCGCAACAATTATCCCAGCGTAGAGAACTCCGAGCCATTCTGGAATATAAAGCAGACCAAGAAACACAAAGAAGAAAGCACGTATCAAAAACGTGAGTTCCCCTTGAAGATTCTGCACGTTTTTCTTTACGTCTGCCATCCAACTCATATCAGTTCGCTTGAAAAAGATTCTGCAAAATCTTACATAATTCCCCAGCACCAAGCCAAAAAGGAGGGCGGCAAGGGAACCGTTTCCTCCCAGAATCTCTGATCCAACGTAGCAGAGGATGAGTGCAGCGATGGTGAGCATATAGGTGTATTCCTGTTTTTTAATAACGGCCAATACTCTTGTCCAAACAATGCCCACAACAAGTCCTAATACAGCGCCTACAGCAAACCTTGTCAAAATCGTCGACGCCACTTCTAGAAGGCTCAAAAACCCAGAAATATACATTTGCAGCAACGTTAGCACCAAGACTATATTGAGCACATCCGTTACTGATGATTCTAATGACAGAGTTGTTCCTACTTCCTTGTTCATTTTCAGCTTTGATACTAAAGGGATTATGACAACGGAACTTGTGCCAGCAGTCATGGGACCAAGCATCAACGCCAGCAAAAAGTCAAGTTTCAAAACAAAAAGCCCGAATATCAACATAAATGCTGTAGCAGTCGACACGTAAAGAACCGCCAAGATTGTAGCCCTAAAGCTCTGTGAAACCACCTTGGAGATTTCCATGTTGAGTCCTCCTTCAAACAAGATCATCATCAAAGTTAAGGTGGTCAAAAATGGCGTGAAAGGCAACATGTCTTCCCGGATAAAAATGCCAAATATGGGTCCGAGAACTATGCCTATGAGTATTAGAAAAACAGTATCCGGCAACCCTGTTTTCCTGAACAGAGCGTTGGCTAAGAAGCCAATAGCAATTATGGCTCCAGCAATTGAAAAGACTGTAATTGCATCGGCCATGAGTTTTCCCATTTGTCTATGTAGAGGTTAACTATAAAATTTTCCACTCTTAACGATTGATGCGTACACTTGGTTCACTACGCGACGTGCGTCAACATATTGGCCCCTTCATTGGGCATTGTTAGGATGAGCTCATCAAGAAGAGCAAAAGCATTTTCGGATAAATCTTCTATTCTTTTCCTCTTAAAATGTCCCAGCGTCTGAATACCTCTTCAGTGATTCTCGGTCTCAAAATGAAAATGTCTTGGGGGTGTTCTACGTAGAGATAAACCAGGTAGACTCTCTCAAATGCGGCTGATCGGACCAGCACGTAGTTAGGCTTCTTTGGAAAGATGTGACTGTACTTCTCAAAAACTTCATCAAAGATTTTTGCGATCTGCGTGGCGGAAACACTGTGATCGAACCCTATTTCGAAAGTGTAGGAATAGAGATTAAGATGTTCTTCGCTTTCATAAAGATAGTTTGTTAGGTCCCTATCCAGAATTTGAAGGTTGCTGATCGATACGACGTTGTTGCCAATCGTCAAAACCTTGGTGTAATTAATTGTTATTTCTTGCACGATACCCTCAACGGTTCCAATGCGTACATAATCGCCAACTTTAAATGGTCGTGCAGCAAGCAAGAAAATTCCCGCGATGAAATTTCCGATGGTCTTAGTTGAGGCAAACCCCAAAGCCGCCCCGCCGATGGCGGAAAATGATAAAACCCATTCAGGTCTCACTCCGCCCACTTGGCTTATGGAGGCTGTGGCACCAAGCAGAATCAAGATACGAAAAGTCAAAATTAAATTGTTCGTCACGCTGGGCGCCAATCTACTGCGCTTGGCGAAGCTCCTCAGGTACCTCGTAATCAATCTTTCCAGAACAACGGCTATTACTATTATAACCACTACCGACAAGAGCGTGGACAATTGAACCCCGAGAATGTTTTCGCCATCCACAGTCTAGCCCATTCCCCTTCTGCATTGATTTACAACTCTTTCTATAAACTCTTTTCGGGCGCCAAGTCTAACTGGGGAAAGTTTTTATTAAAGTTCGAAACTTACTTTCGAAGCGTCAGCTAAAAGATGATGTATCATGGCTTTGCAAAAAGGCGATTTCATAATAATAGACTATACTGCCAAAGTGAAAGAAACAAACGAAGTTTTCGACACAACCATAGAAGAAACCGCTAAAAAAGAACACTTATTCAAAGAAAGCGAAATCTACGAACCAAGACTTGTAGTAATAGGAGAAGGATGGGTTCTTAAAGCATTAGACGAAAGCCTGATGACAATGGAAGTGGACAAAGCTGCTCCTGTCGAGATTCCACCAGAAAAGGCATTTGGAACAAGAGACTCCGAAAAAGTTAAACGCGTTTCCCTGAAGCACTTAACAGCAAAAGGAATCACTCCAAACATCGGAATGCGAGTAGAATACAGCGGAAAGATGGCTACTGTGCGAGCAATAGGCGCTGGACGGGTTCTGCTGGATTTCAATCCGCCATTGGCGGGCAAAACTCTCGTGTACGAAGTGACAGTGAAGAAGAAACTTGAGACGCAAGAAGAAAAAATAGCATCCCTTATTCACCGCCGAATACCTGGAGTAGAAGAAGTCAAAATCAAATTCACAATTGAAGAGAATACTTTGACAATAGAAATGCCCGAGGAAACCTTCTACTTAGAGGGAATCCAAGTTGCAAAAAGGGGCATCGCTGTGGATGTGCAAAAATTTTTCGCAGAAATGACTACAGTCAAATTCGTTGAAGCCTTTAAGGTTGAACCCAAAACGGAAACGAAAAGTTAGTGCTTCAAAAAACGGCCAAGTAGACAAAGAGTATACACTACTCCTCTCTGAACCTTTGTTGAGGACAGGCGAAGTCTTATAGCCGAGCCGTATTTTCAGTTTAGAATTTAGGAGGTTCCATTCAGCTTATTTTCCTGTTGCACGATTGGAGACAATTAGCTGGCGATTCATGAAATACTTTAATAATCTCAAATGTCACAATATTAGAATGTTAAATTGGAGAGTGTCATAATATGACAAATTTTGTTTTAGATGCAATCAAGAAAAGACGTAGTGTCGTACGTTTTGAGAGTACACCTTTAGAAGAAGAAAAACTCAAAGCTATATTGGAAGCAGGTCGCTGGGCCCCATCTTGGCTTAACAAACAACCTTGGAGTTTTATAGTTGTGAAAGACCAAAACATAAAGGAGCAGTTGAGTCATGTTGTTCCAACAATTTTCGTAAAAGGACTAAGAGAAGCTCCATTATGCATAGCGATTATCGTTGATGCTGCTGAGGATCCATTCCATTTTGTGGAAGACGGTGCTGTAGCTACGCAAAATATGGCCTTGGCTGCTCAGAGCTTGGGATTGTATTCGTGCTGGATTGGAGTTTTCGATGTTAACAACAAGAGTAATTCCTCTGAAAATAGTGTGAAGCAAATCTTACAAGTCCCAAAAACCCACCGAGTTATATCGCTTTTGCCAATAGGGTATACAGCCCAAGAAATTGAGAAGAAAGAGAGAAAGACCCTCGGTCAAATAGTGTACGAGAACAAATTTGGACACAAAACCAAACCAAGCTAAATTGCCAATCACACAAAGGCAAACAGTTTTTTAGCTATCAAATTATACCCCCGTCATTTTTTAGTTAACTGTTAAAAATTGGTTTATCCAGCTGTAGCCATGTTTACCTTTTCGCTATTTTTCTCTCTAGGGGAGGAGGCTTGCCGTAAACAAGTAAAAGGTAAACAACCTATATATAAGCGCTTTATCTAGCGCGTACGGCTAGTTTTCCTTTATAGTTGCTGCGTACTCGCGTTGCGACTCAGGTTAAGCAAAATGGGTCCAACGACCATTGGTTCCGAAGTGTTGGCGTGGGAATAATGGATAATCTGCCAAAATGTACTATTTTTCGAGTTATTTTCTCAAATGCGTTTTCTAACTCTCCAAAAATGCGTGCGCGCAAGCTCTACGATATACAAGAAGACTGAAAGAGGACAAATCGTCGCTACTGTTGTGGCAGATAGGACAGATAGCCATACATCTGCATGAACATTGTGGACAGAGCTCTCACTAAGCAAGAGTTAAACTGGGCTGTATGAAATGGTTGCGAATAGTCTTCACTTCTTTATTGGGATTCTTGTTATTTGGAAGACTACCAAGTTCAGATAGTCTGGGCAGCACACGATGAATGTATCTCCGTGCCAAGGAAAGTGTGAATTTTTTTCCATCGCATAAACTTTGGGCATAATTGCGCCATAAGCTACTGGACAGATTGGGGCCTTGATGGGTTTCTCGCGTGTAAGAGTTGACGCTTTCCACTCATAGACATCCCCAGGTCTGTGGGCTTCGCATTTCCCTCTACTTTCCAAAACACGCACAATCATCTTATATTTTCCTAGGTGAACCATATTCAATCATCAAATTTCCACATGCTTTTAAGTCGTTCCATATTGTTGAGGAGTCTTTTTATATGTTTGGCTCTTTCTACATTTTAAAATTATTAAAATTTTTCTAACAATAGCGCGCGCCTATTTGCTGTTTTGGGTACGTACAGCCGTTTTCCACTCCAAACTGCTATGCATACGTCTGCATCGGGGGCAAAAAGCTGATCTTTCAACGGCTATGTTGTGCTGGTCTATGTGGTCCTTGACTGATTTGGTGCTTCTGTTTACTTGTTTACTTATCTTGCTCATACTCAAGCCTTCAATGTATAGCCTAATGATTTCGCTGTGCTCCTTGTCGCCTATCGTTTTGAATGTTCCCCGGTAGTCTCTGGTTTCAATTGGTTCACCATATTCAATCTTCAAGCCTACGCTTGAGAAAATGTTTTCTTTTTCGAGTTTGTGTCAGCAGGCATTTTGAGCTCGCCAGCTCCTACAGCTCCTTTCCGCGTCACAATATAGAAGAATTGCGGGGGAACATTCCTTATCACTTGCGGTTTAAAGAACGAGTATAGGAAAAAGAGTTCTTTGGTTAGGCCGGTTACTCCTTGAGCTTTCACTATCACGTAGTCAGCTAAACTGCGTATGTCAATGTCAACCGAATACCATCTCAGAGAATCCATCAACAGCGAGAGGCCCATATGCCTTGATTCCCTCGTTAAGTAGGTCATTGAAGATTTTGCCAGTTGCTGCGTATCGCTAAGTTTCAACTGGCTGTAAAGAAAGTTTGAGCACTCTCTGATTACAGTGGCTACGCGTTTCTTCCAGTGAAACCTTTGATAGATGCGGTCTGTGATTAGGCCAGCGTTTGTGAACTCGTCCTCTATGCTTGAGTATAAGGCTGAAGCGCTGATTATGACGCGGCACTTCTCCAAGTCGACTAGGCTGAGTTTGCTTGCTTTCTTAACGTCGCATGGCGCTGTCACGTCAACGTTTTCGCCAGTCAACAAAAGAACGTTCCCATCTTTCGCGTGTGGGCTGCGCAACCATGCTAGGCCCTCGCTGTCTCGAGATCCGAAAAGGTCTAAGACCGTGTGGCCTTGCTCAAACACTCAATTGGGCAGAGGGAGTAAATTTCCTTCATGGAGGTATGCCACCAACAAGTGAAGTTGTCAAGGAACAGCTAGAAGGAAGAATTCATTGGAATGTTGTGCAATGGGCAATAATGCCACAATGTCAAGATTATATTCCAATAAAAGAGATAAACGCTAAAATAGCCATAATTGACGTAAGCGCTAACGCTATACTTTGCGAGGTTGCTAAAGCATTAAAGCAACAAACAAAAGAATGGCTGCAATATTTCCGTCTCTTTTTTTGTCATATTGTGACATGTAACAGTGTTTCAGAAATCGTTTTCTGAAATTTTTCCTTGACTGGCGAAAGCTTTAAGAAAAAAGTGCGCTAATAATCAGCTTGCTGGAGGAGTGGAAGCCCAAGATATTTTCTCAGATTCTCTCTTTCCTCCGTTAAGGCTTTCCTCTCCACCCCTCCATTTAAGACCAAGCGTTTTTGCTTTTCCTAAAACTACCTAATCTATAGGAATGCTTTCTTTCGGTTGAATCGACTGTTAAGCTCTTTAACCGAAGAGTTCAAAAAGAGGCATGGATTGAATTTAAAAAATAATAATCGAGTGCTGTGGAAGGAGGAAGACAGAAATCAGGAAATCGTTTGTCATAATGGCCTTGATATTCCTCACGATGGGAATTGTTTTGGCGACGTTTTCAAAACAAGAATCTTATACTGAAGAAAACACCTTAAATCACTGGAACCTTAAAGGGCCTTCAACATTAAACCCCAATGGTCTAGCAACCACTTGGGCGCTGGAAATGCAAGACGGAAGCTATTTCGAATTGAACGTGTCAGCTTCGGATAACGTTAGGGTGCGGATAGGGATTCCTACTACTAATCAAGGTACAACTGAAATAGTGTTAAGAAATGTTATATTTGACCAGGTTGGAACGCGCTTCACTCAAGAAGTCGCAGTTAGTGAAAGTAGCACTTATCAGGTGGAAATCAGAAATGTAGGGACAACTCCTGTCAATATTTGGGGCAATGTCTCAGCAAAAAAAATCGTGATTATATACCAACTGGTTTACCCTTATTCGTCGTTAGCAACTTTGGTGCTGCTAGGAGGCTTGGCTTCACTGATATATGGAGTCTTGACCGAGCCCAAGAAAAGACGCTCCAAAAGGAAAGCTAGAAAAACACGCGCGCTTATGGGTCAAGTAGACCTTCTGACTATACCATTGACATTTTAGAAGCCACGTTTTTTGCGTCAGTTACTAGGCCTTTTCTGTGTAGGAATGCTTAGTCACGCATTGAAGCATACATGATATGCGCTGATATGTTTAAACGCATGCTAGCAAATAAGTTGTCGGTCCAAAGGTAAGACGCACGCGCTGAATTTCAACAATCCACATACGTTTGCTTTTGAAAGTTTTATAAGCATTATTTGTACGCTATATTTTGGGTGAAACAGCGCCCATTTTTGCAGTTGGTATAAAGTTTCAATCCCGCTCTGAAAGGAGGTGATAAGTCGTGAAAGTGATGTTGAGAGAGATTATGCAATTTCTGCCAGGAAAGATGGCCGAAGGCATGAAGCTTCTGGAACAGGACTTAGCACTTGCCAATAAGAAATACGGGCCTTTTCCTACGGTAAGAAAGTATACTCCATGGCTCGGCGGGGGTAACGCCATGCACACTGTCATTATAGAAGTGGAGTTTGACAGCCTCACCAAGATGTCAGAGTTTTACGAGAAGGCGATGGCCGACCCCGAGATGATGGCATCAATGCCCAAATGGGAGGCAATTGTAGAAAGCGAAAAAGAAGAACTCTACATGGTGATGCCGTAAACCAAAAATTAGAATTTAATCCCGCACTCCTTTTTTGTGTGAGAAATGCCTGTCACGAATGGAGCATAATTGATATGCAATTGTATGTTTAAACGCATACTAACAAACAGGCGTAAGTTTAAACTACAGCACATAAGTAAATACGGCATATACTTCAGAAGCCTTTAGCATATACACAAAGAAAAAGGGAAAGGTTAGGATAGTTCTTCAAGTTTTTCGCGTATGAGCTTCTCCAAGTCTGCAAGCTTGCTCTCCGTCGTTTGAAAACGTTTCTTCAAATCAGTGTTTTCCAGCTCCAACTTTGCCACCCGATTTCTTAACTCTAGGTTCTCTGTTGACAAGCCATTAGCCAAAGTCTGCAATTGCTTGTTTCTCTCTTCCACTTCCACACACAGTTTGCTAACCTCTTCCGCTTCAGTGAAAATCAACAGCGCACTTTCGCCTTGAAGATAGAACTTTGCGAGATCCTCCTGGCTGTAGCGCCTATACACATCTGTCAAATAACCTTCATGGCCCATAAGCGCTTCAGTCACGTCAACCGGAATAAGCGTAGCCATCTTGGTTCTGAAAAACTTTCGCAACACGTGAGGGTGCACTTTGAATCGGTTAGTGCTGTTGTCCTTCTCATCCTGTTTCGCATGGGTTAAAGCGTTTTTCCAAATCATATATGGAGTGCTGGCTTCAAAGGGAAATAGCCTTTCGTCTTTTATGGCCTTTTCAAACTTGTGGCTTTTCTTTACAGCAGCTTCAATGTATTCGCTTCGCACTTTCAACCATTCAACTATTGCCTCTTTCGCTTCTTTGCTTATGAACGCAAAACGCGAATTGCCAGTTTTAGTGTATTCGCCTCTTATGCTGACTTGCGCTGGATTCTCATTCAGTTTCACGTAGTTGAGCTTTAGCTGTAGGGTCTCGCCTATTCTCATACCACTGCTTGCAAGCGAAAGATAAAGGGCCTTGCCGTGAATTGGCATGTGCATCATTATTTTCCGCAATTCCACGTTTGAGGGAACCTTGTCAAGCGTCAAGGCCCTGGTTCCTTTGGTGCGTCTTCTGAGTTTTCGCCAGAACTTCTGCGGCAGCTCCACGTTATTCTCTAGAAGAAACATTTTTGCGGCTGCCAGCTTAACCTTCACGGCTTTAGGTGCGAATGGCTTATTGAATTGAAAAACTCTTCTATGTCGCGCTCGTACTCGCGCTTTTCAGTGAAGTATCTTTCAGCCAGAGCGAAGTTTTCCGTTTCGCCATAGACGCTTTTGAAGAAATAGGTTATGCCTTGCAAGTAGCTTTTCTGAGTGTTCACGCTCTTGTTAGCCGGAAAGGAATCTTTGAACTCTTCCTTCTGTTTGAGTTTGCATGTTTGTTTACCTCTATAGTGACTGTTCTCCCTTGCGCGCTTCAAGTTGCGCGTATGGTAAACAAACAAAGAGTGGAGTAAGTTATTAGTATAGTTTACTGTTAGATGACCCCAGTTATTTTTGCAACCTTTTCGCAAGCTTCATGGCTTAAATTCAACTTATGGAGAATTGTGTATCTTTCCGGTCTTATTGTTGCGGCCATCTCCAAAGCTTTAACCACGTCCTCATTTCTAACCCCAAGTTCGCAGGCAGTTGTGGGGGCTCCCAACTTCTTTAGCGCGTCCTTGATTCGCTTCCAATGTATCCTATGAAGATAAGCCATAATTATGGTTCCAACACCGCATTGTTCGCCATGCATAGCATGATCACGGTTAATCATGTCAAGGGCATGGCTGAACAAGTGTTCAGAGCCGCTACATGGGCGGCTACTCCCAGCAATGCTCATGGAGACTCCGCAACTTATCAGAGCCTCGAGTAGTACCCGTAAGCCTTCCTCATTTCCGGGTCGCATCAGTTCAGCGTTTCGTATTACGAGTTTAGCACTCATTAAGGCTTGACTCGCAGAATATTCTCCATAATACTCATTTTTTTCTTCACTCGCCAGCTTCCAATCCTTAACAGCAGTAGTTTTTGCGATTACGTCTCCGCAGCCACTTACGACAGAACGCCAAGGCGCGTGCATTATTATGTCTGTGTCTGCAATGATGGCTATGGGCGCTTGAGCCATGACGGAATACGGTTTTTCGAATCCTTTAACAGAAGCCAGAGGACTTGCAATCCCATCATGTGAAACGGTGGTAGGCACGCTCATAAATTGGATTCCTTGACGTGCAGAACCCAATTTTGCCACATCTATTTTTGTTCCGCCGCCAACACCGAAAACAAGTTGTGATTTTGAAACTTTTATTTTTTCTTCCAGAGTTTGAACATCTCCAATCGTTGCTGTTTTGACAAGGAAAGTATCAACAGTCATGCCATCGCGCTCGAGAAGTTCTCTGACAATTTTTCCAGCGATATCATAGCTTTTTACGCCAGAAATAATCATTGCAGATTTTTTAAAGCCCAATCTTCGGGCAACTTCAGGAACACGCTCTATAGTGCCTTTTCCGATAATAACCTCTCTAGGAAGCTGCATGAAGTGATATCTTAAAGTCAACCCGATCACTATGTAAGTCTGTAGTCATAACTTCATAGCAACTTCCGTTAAAAACTTTTTCAATTCAACGACTTTTAGCTTCAAGAAATGTTGTTCCACACAGAATTTATGAACCACAATATTAATAAATGCCACGGCATGATAACATGATTGTTGCTTCCTAGCGAAGGGACTTCGCTGTCGTGTTCAAGTTTTAGGGAGACAGAACAAAATGGCAAACAATGATGTAGCTAGCCGATTAGTGCTAAAAGGAACTACAACCATAGGCGTCGTCTGCAAAGACGGCGTCATATTAGCCTCAGACACCCGTGTAACAATGGGACTCTACGTAGCCCACAAACTCGGGAAGAAAATATACAAAATAGACGCACATCTAGGCATGACCATTGCTGGAACAGTGGCCGACGCCCAGAGAGTCGTCGATATAATTACAGCGAATGCGCAACTTTATAGAATCAACATAGGTAGGCCCATGCCCGTAAGCTCTGCAGCGAGGGTGACTGCAAATCTGTTATTCTCCGCTAGGGGCTTACAAACGCAAGTTCTCATAGGCGGCGTAGACGAAACAGGACCACACGTGTTTTCTTTGGATCCGTTTGGCAGTTTGACAGAAGAAAAATGCGTTGCTACCGGTTCTGGTTCACCGATAGCTTACGGTGTCCTAGAAGATAAATATAAAGAAGGCGCCTCTGTTGAAGAGTTCTTGCCCACGATTATTAAAGCCGTCAATTCCGCCATGAAGCGCGATGCCGCAAGCGGCGACAATTACAACGTTACAATAATCGATGGGAAAGGTTATCGTGAGTTAACCGCTAAGGAAAAGAATAAATTACTGGCAAATTGAGGAAGTCGAAGTCGTGGCACGAACCACAGAAAAGGACAAGATCGAAATAAGCCAGTACATATTGGAGCATGTTCCTAAAGAAGCAGAAGTGACGAGAATAGAGTATGAAGGGCCAACTCTTGCTGTTTACACCAAAAGACCAGAAATTTTAGTTGAACAAAGTAATGTTGTCGCAGAAATAGTGAACGTGATAAGAAAAAGAATAGTTATACGCCCTGACCCTTCAGTCCGACTCCCAGAAGGCGAGGCTGAAAAGATAACCCGTGAGATGATAGCGCCAGAAGCCGAGATAACGGACATAAATTTCGATCCGAGCCTCGGCGAGATAATAATTGAAACTAAGAAACCTGGCCTAGTTATTGGAAGAAATGGAACAGTTCTGCAGGAAATCATGAAGAGTACCAAATGGCGCGCGCATGTTTTGAGAAGCCCTCCCCTACGCTCTAAAATAGTAACCCATATGCGTCATTACCTTCATTCAGAAAGCAAAGAAAGAGAGAGAATCCTTCGCACAATAGGCGAAAGAATTTTTAGACCTAAGATCTACGATGTCGGAGACATCAGAATCACAGCCCTAGGCGGAGTCCAAGAAGTTGGAAGATCCTGTTTCCTGCTTCAAACTAGAGAAAGCAGCGTCCTCTTGGACTGCGGCATCAACCCAGGTTCTTCGAAACCCTTTGAATCGTTTCCAAGATTTGATTGCCTCGAGTTTCAGATAGACTCCTTAGACGCTGTTGTCGTAAGTCATGCACACCTCGATCATTGTGGCCTAGCGCCTTTCCTCTACAAATACGGCTATGACGGCCCAATATACTGCTCAGCCCCAACTTCAAATCTGATGACGCTTCTTCAACTGGACTACTTAGATGTGGCAAGAAAACAGGGTGTAACACCCCATTATGACCAGAAAGATGTCCGCGAATCCGTTTTACACACAATTCCTTTGCGTTATGGCGTCGTAACGGACATAGCTCCAGACATCCGCTTGACCCTACACAATGCAGGCCACATCCTTGGTTCTTCGATGGCACACCTACACGTAGGCGAAGGATTGCACAACATAGTTTACACTGGCGATTATAAATACGCAAGAACAATGCTGTTAGAAGCAGCCGCAACAGAGTTTCCAAGGGTTGAGACAGTGATAACAGAAAGCACCTATGGAGGACCAGATGACATCATGCCCTCAAGGGTTGAAGCAGAGGAACGGCTAACAGCAGTCATAAACGAAACCCTAGAACGCAAAGGCAAAGTGCTAATCCCAGTCCCAGCGGTAGGCAGAGCACAAGAAATAATGCTCGTTATTGACGGTTACATGCGCCGTGGGCTGATGAAGGAAGCACCCGTGTTTATCGAAGGCATGATCTCGGAGGCAACAGCGATCCACACTGCCTATCCAGAATATCTAGGCAGAGAGGTTCGCCACAGTATCCTTCACGAAGAAATTAACCCGTTCCAATCAGACTACTTCACTATCGTAGAGCACCCCAATGTGAGGCAGGAGATAATTGAAGGTGAACCATGCGTCATACTGGCTACTTCTGGAATGCTCGAAGGTGGACCAGTGATAGAATACTTCAAGAGCTTGGCTGAAGATGAGAAAAACATGATAGTCTTTGTAAGCTATCAGATCGAAGGCACCTTAGGAAGGAGAGTGCAGAAGGGCATAAACGAGGTTACTATGGTTGACATTGAAGGCAAAATGGGAGTTGTTGGAGTCAAATTGCAGTCAGAATCAATTGAAGGCTTCTCTGGACACTCTGACAGACGACAGATAATTAACTACGTAACTCACCTTAAACCAAATCCTGAAAGGGTTTTTCTGGTTCACGGAGAAAGAGCAAAAATTCTGAATATAGCGAATTTTATCCAGAAAAAATGCGGAATTAGCACCGTTGTTCCAGGAATTTTGGAAACGTTTAGGCTGCTGTAGGTAAAGGCTCTTTTGAGACCGGCGTTTTTTCCCGCCAGATCCGCACATTTGGGGGGCATATGACAACTCTTTCTTCGCCTAGACGGGCAATATCTCCGCCAACCGAATCTGCAAATTCGCACAACTCGTTTACTGCCCGTTTTACATCTTCAATGTTTTTGTTCGCGAGGGGAGTTATTCTGAGGATTAGAATGTTACCCGAGTTCACTTCATTTTTGACGGTCTCTATATCGGATAAATCGCGGAGCGGCATGGCTTTCAAGTAAGTTTTGCCCAAAACGTTCTTAGCTTCAGCTTTTGTCGTTTTCTTTTCTTCTGTTTTCTTGGATTTGTGAAATATTCCTAGTTTTGGCAAGTTTCTCCGCTCTAACAGTTATTTATTTACTTTTCAATAGTTTAAGTATTTCTTAATTTTGAGTCTGAATTTTTAATATTTAATATAAATTAATTAATAAGTATTTTATGAATTCAGAATTTAGATTTCGCCTCAATCAAGTCTATCCGATAGGTTCTTTGCAAAATTCCATATTTTGTCGCCAACGAAATGAATGTTTTTGACAACAACGCCTTGCTTGACACTCTTTGCGCTCTCTGTATCGTAAAGAATTTCGCCCATTGCAATTGGTTTGTAGTGCTTCTCGTCTACAACGTAAACTATATCGCCCTTACCAAATTCTCCTTCAAAGTGGACAATTCCAGGTGCCATAATGTCTGCACCATTACATACGTAGGGAATAGCGCCCATGTCAATCACAACTTTAGGCCTCAAGGCAAAAATTTCCTTGAAGAACAACGTTGGAAAGACGTCTTCTCCAATTTTGAACAACAAGGGCTTACCATTTATGAGGCAAATTTCACCAAAATCTGTTTCAGCAACTTCCATATTTGTCTTTGTGCCTAATAGCGTTTCTAAGTCAACCTTTGCTCTTTCGGAAGCTTTGCTCAATATGGCTTCCGCTACTTTCGCTCTCAGAGAATATCTTCGATATTTCTGAGACATGGCAATATCCTCTGACGTAGACTTAAGTGATACACAGGTTGTTAATAAGAAATTACCATACGACCTTTGAAGAAGATAATTGCATTACATAATTTCATTGGTAATCTCCATGCATTGGCGGCAACATGCTACTCGTGAACCCTCTGCCAGAAGCATCGTTGCATCTTGCAACTGTTAGCGTCACCATCAGCCATTACTATTGTCGCCGTGTTGTCCATCCTTAGACACCAAAATCAGACCATTTATGGTCAATCAAATTTGAAGCGAAGTCATTGCAATGGACCTAATACTGATTGGATATACTGGCGGAGAATGTCACCCGGAAAACGTCTATGAAATGAGAATTATCGAAACGCTGGAAAACGACTAACATTCCCATAACAACGATTTATCGGAGTGCAGGAAAGCACTTCAATAAGAAATCTGAATATTATAGAATTACTTCTTTATAGCTAATTTTGCTCCACAAACAGAACATTTACCTTCAGCAGTAATTTTAGGTTGTTCCTTAACCTCTGCACCACATAAACCACACTTCACCAAAATTTCCACCTCCTATATTTTGACAGAAGAACGATCACTAATAGTACGATAGCGGTTCTTATAAAATTTCTGTTAAGTATAAACATCCGTATTTGTTTCTTTGAGTCAAAGAACACCCTTCTTGCGCAATGCGGAGTAATATGTGAGTATATCCAAGGTATAGAACGCTCTTCGCTTAGATAGGTTTAAATGTAATAATTTAAGTATAAGAGAGACATAAAATCATACGTGGGTTCAAAATGAGCGAGATGACAACTGAAATTCTTGAGCAGAACCTAGGGAAAATTGTGCTTGTTCGATTGAAGGGTGGAAAAAGTTTGCGTGGCAGACTAAAGGGCTTTGATCAGCACCTGAACTTGGTCTTGGAAGAAACGGAAGACACGACAAACGTTGAGAACATGAAAAAATTAGGTTTAATAATTGTCCGCGGAGACAACGTTGTTCTGATTTCGCCGCCGCCCAGGTGACAATCTTGGGAAAGGGAACACCATCCTTCGGCAAACATTCTGGCAAAACGGTTCACATTCGCTGCAGACGATGCGGAAGAAGAGCCTACCACGTAAGACAGAAAAGATGCGCGGCCTGCGGTTACGGAGAAACCACAACCATTAGAAAATATTCATGGCAAACCAAAACCCTTAGCAGAGAAAGATTAGCCTGAAGTTTTTCACCTTAAAAATAGATATCGGCTTTTTATTCAATCTGAAGTGTTAAGCAGCAACACGAATGTAAAGATTCAAAAATGAATTGAAACTGGCAGAATCGCGGTTAAAATAGGGTGCCTTCTGGTTTAGCTATTCAGGTGTGGAGCCATAATAGCCCTTGTCGATTTTGACGAAGATTAACGGTCCTTTGCTCTGGGCCATTTCTCTTGCTCTTCTCAGTGAATTATTGACAATGGTTAACACTTGTTCTCTATTGTTGAGGCGTTGATTCCTTTTTTCGCCCAGTTCCATTTTCAGAAGGTTTTCTGAGAGGATTGTTGTGCCGCAAATTTCCCCGTTCTTTATAAGGGTAGCCACTATTACTTCTGTTATTTCTTGCCTGTGCCCAAGTTTCCTCCATAAAGGCTCTGCATTGTTTAGAGCTTTTGAGACTTTATTCCATTTGTTAGCATTCTCGTTGCCTATGAGCAGCTTAACGCGTTCTTTCCATTTTTCGAACCATATTCCCGCCCAAACAGTCAAAAACTCCTCTAGCTCGTTTGGGTTTTCTTTGAAGAATCTTTCCAGTCTTTCCACGAGTTCGCATTCGCTTGCTTCTTTTCCTATGAGGTTCCAATGAAATTTAAGGTAATTCGTAAAGTCTTGGCACGCTACGTGCAGTACTTTACGGTCAGAACCCAAGACGTCCAGGCTTGGGTTTATGTCTTTGAGCTTATCTGTCAACATCATTTCGACGAAATTCATCAGCATCCTCGCTCCGAAGCCTTCTCCATTTTTTACTAGAGATTGAGGTTTTAATTAAGCTTTATTTAAAACTGCACATATAACTGCTTTAGGTAATTTTCAGCTATATTTCGCTAACAGAAATATTATCAGCGTCCATTCTATGGGACTATTCGACAAAATTTGGAAGCTGGTTAACAGTTTCCAGAATCAAATCTGGCCTTTCCTTCTTTAATTCTTCAAAGGAGAAAATTCCCGACAGAACAGCAACCGTCTTGGCGCCGGCGGACTTCCCAGCCCGTATATCAGAAACAGAATCACCAACCACTACGCAGTCACACATTTGAACATCCAGTTCTTTCACGCACTTTATCAGCGCTTCCGGAGAAGGCTTAGGATTACGGGTGTCCAGCGCTGTTATCACCTGAGTGAAATATTGTGCCAAGCCAAATTTTGTCAACTCCTCAATGACTGCCTCTTTTGGAACATAGCGCATAGTAATCAAAGCCAACTTTGCCTTTTCCGAAATTGTCTTAAGCGTATCTGAAATGTGAGGTATTGGTTTCGTTTTTATGGCTGTAACTTTGTAGTAAGTTTCAAGGTATGTTTTTAGAAATTTCCGCAAATCTCCCCCGACTATATCATCAAGCGGGAGGTACTGCTCAAGTCTCCTAGGAATTTCCATCGCTAGTCTTATCTCAACTGTTTTTCGCCCAATTGTGGCGAAGGCTGTCCTAGCCGCTTCGAAATATGCTTCCTTGGAGTCTACGATAGTGCCGTCTAAATCCAAGAGTACGCCTTTAACTCTCAACCTTGACTCTTCCTTGCCTAATCCTATAGTATTTGTAGCTTGCTTCCATTATTTATTTCGATAAGTTTCTATTCGCCATAAAGCGGCGAAGTCACTTACAAGCTGAACATACGTTTCAAGTCTAAGTTCAATATAATCCCAAATCCCCAAAAACCAATTTTTAGAAAACGACGAGACGAAAACCAATATTAAGCGTACATAGTATAACGTGCGCGCTCGAAACGTGCTCAGTTACATGTTTACTTTCCTACTTGCATTTAACAGCATCAGCAACAATGCGGCGACTGCCGAAATTGCCGCTGAAACTATGAAGGAATAGCCATACCCGTATTGAGCAACGATGCCTGCTGTGATTAACGGAGCTATTCCCTGACTTGTGTCAATTGCCATCAAGTAAAGCGAGTTCGCAAGCACGTTTCTAGAAGCCTGAACGTGTTCCGCAATAAGCATGGAGCCTACTGGAAAGATTACGCCTTGAACTGCTCCAATTAAGGCGAAGAAACACGCGAAAACCATATTGTTCCCAGTAATCGCGATGAAGAATGAAAATAATGCCGCGAATATCGTGCTGACAGCCACAAGAGCTTGTTTGCTTATTTTCTTGCTTGCAGTGATTCTACCTACAGAAAACCGCGTAATCGTAGTTGCGATGTAATACAAAACAAAGAGCGCAGAAATAAGTTCATTGCTTAGATGAAAATTCTCTTTGGCGTAAAGTGGAGAGTACGTCAAAAGCAGCCCAAAAAGAAGAAAGAAAGCGAAATTTCCAACAAGACTCATCACAAACATCTTGTTGCGCACAACAGCTGAAATTCTATTTCCTAAGCTTTCTTTATCCATGGTCACTCCAACAATCTGCCAGTTTTCCTCAATTACTGAAAGTTTCCTATAGAGAAAGCTAGATGCAAAAACCCCAATGAAGCCAACAATTCCTGCAAAATAAAAAGTATTAGCAACACCAAAAAAGGGAATAGAAAAAGTAGTGATAATCGGCCCCACCAAGAAACCCATGCTTAGAAAAGCGGTGTACTTACCCACGCCCTTGTCTCGTTCAACAGTTGGAATAGTCAAAGCCGCCAAAATCAAAGAAGCCGTCCCAATCAAGGCGTAAGCGAAACCTTGGATGGCGCGCAAAGCAAGCAATACTGTAACGTTTATCGTTAATGGATAGAGCATTGGACAAACGGAATAGACAACGAACGCTATCATCAGAAAGGTAATTGTTTTTTTGCCGCCTGCAAAAACCCCTAAAAGCAGTTTTGCTGAAGCAGAAGCAACGAAGAATACTGCAGTTATTAAACCGATCATCTCAACAGTTGCGTTGACTCCGTCTTTCAAGTAGATTGACAGAATAGGCGCGATTACTGATGAAGACGCTACGTAGCTTAATCCAATCAAGCACATGGTTAAGTGCGGTGTTAACTGAACGCTCTTCATTGATTGTGCACGCCACTTCGAGTTTAGCCAGTTAGGCGAGAATATCTGTAGAGGAAATCCCACCATTTCTCGTCTTTGATTTTTTCGCCTTCAGAGACAAGCTGGTGAACTCGTTTGATTATCGCGTGATGTCTCTTTTCATCGCCGATCATGTTTTGAAGGATAAATCTAACTCGTTTATCCTCAGTCAAATCAACAATTTTTTGGAAGTTCTCAAGCATTTCATGTTCCATTTCTTGGTGCTTCTGGATAGTTTTCTGGAATTCTTCGCTTTCGCCGACCGTTGGTGCCAAAGAGGGAGAATCCATCAAGGATAGAATAGTCTTTAACATGTGTTCATGTTTTACTGAGTCCAAAGCAAGTTGATAAAGAAAAAGGCTGATAACCTTGTTATTGGTTTTTTTAGCCGATTCGTACAAAAGTTTTGCTGCTTCTTGTTCGTTTCTAACGCGCTCTTCGATCATGCTTCTGAAGTTCTCTTTGTTCATGGCGAACCCAATTTACCGAAACACTCAGCTTCATTTAAACCATCCGTTAGGGGGCAAAATCTTCAGAAAGCACAAGTAAATCGAAAACAGTATAGATACACTGGAAATCTTCAAACAATGCATTATCTGCAATTGGTGGGGCAAATTTCTCAAAAATCATATCTGAAACTTTTTCAAGCATATTGCAGCCCAAAATGGGTAATAATTTGCTTTCCATAAAAACTTTATTAACAAAATGTTGAACACCATAACTTCAGCCCATAAATGCTGCGTGAGAGGCTAAGACAACAAGGCTTCATGGCTTCTTATGGTCAACCCAAAATTCAATCTATATATAAGGGGGTATAATCTCGCAGAAAGCCTTAGGCGAAACAACCGACAAAAAGAACCTTACAAAGAAAAGCAGAGTTCCCCCTGCTCTAATTCTATTTATTTTGGCGCCTGCCATTGGAGAGCTCCTTTCAGGTTCTGCGCCACCAATGGAATTCTTCAACCCAATAAATTTTCTGCTTCTCTCTTCCCTATACGGAAGTGGCGCAATCATAGTGCGCGAACTAAAAATCCGCTGGAAAAAGGACTATAGGGCTTTGCTTCTACTTGGAGCAGCTTATGGAATTCTTGAAGAAGGACTGATGGTCAAAAGCTTCTTCGATCCAAACTGGATGGACTTGGGAATTTTAGGAACCTTCGGCAGATGGATGGACGTAAACTGGGTCTGGACCGAAATGCTCACAATCTATCACATGGTCTTCAGCATAACAATCCCCATAGTACTCGCTGAACTCGCTTACCCAGAAAGGAAAACCGAAACCTGGACAGGAAACCGCGCGTTGAAAGGCTTTATCGCTTTACTGGCTACGGTCACAGCCATAGGCTATTTCCTCTTGACACCCTACCAGCCACCACCGTTACAGTATCTCGCAGCAGCATCCGCCATGAGCCTACTCCTCTACGCAGCCTACAAACTTCCAAAGAAGGAAACGGCAGACGTGAAGAGAACTGGGACACCTCGACGGTTTTGGTTCGTTGGTCTAGCTGGCAGCACAGCTTTTTTCCTACTCATGTACGTAGGTCCCTACATTTTCATGCATCCTCTAATCGTGATGATGCTCGGTTTGGGACTACTTTTTGCCTTGGTAAGATTTGCGAGTCGTCTCAACTCGGAAAGTTCTGGCTCGTCTTTGAATCGTCTGGCAATGGTTGCTGGTGTCCTTTCGTTTGTGATTTTTTTGGCGTTTCTGCAAGAAATTGATGTGTCGAGACCAGATAATCCTAGAGGAATGGCACTTGTGGGTCTAGCCGCCATAATAGGGCTTTTGCTGTTGAGAAGCAAGATTCGAAAAAGCGGTTGACTGGGTAAACACATATATCTTTTTATGTTTCTCTTTACTGGCACGTTAAGGCGAAAACATGAATCTTCCTGATAGAATCACTAAACTGAAGAAAGAAAAACGAGCAATAATTCTAGCTCACAACTACCAAAGACCCGAAATCCAAGATATAGCTGACTATGTCGGCGACAGCATCGAATTAAGCCGCAAAGCCATGGACGAGAAGGAAGCAGAAATAATAGTTTTCTCGGCCGTGGATTTTATGGCGGAGTCAGCCGCCATACTGAACCCCAAAAAGAAGGTTCTCTTACCGACTCTGGGCGCACGCTGCCCTATGGCGCAGATGCTTACTGTTGACGAAATCAAAAAGTGGAAAGTGCTTCACCCAGATGCTCCTGTGGTCCTCTACGTGAACACTTTAGCTTCAGCGAAGGCCTATTGTAACATATGCTGCACATCCGCAAACGCCGTAGAAGTCATTGAATCTTTGAATGCTGATACAGTGCTCTTTGGGCCAGACCGCAACTTAGCTGAGTACGTCCGAGAGAAGACAGGGAAAACAATTATTCCTATCCCGGAATGGGGGTTTTGCCCGACGCACTTGCTTTTCCAGCCTGAAGACGTGACCGTGCTTAAGCTTCAGTATCCAGAAGCGGCTGTTATGGTTCATCCCGAATGCGCGCCCGAAATGCAAAAAGTCGCAGATTTCGTTGGAAGCACTTCAAAAATGTGTCGTTACGCTAGAGAAAGTACGGCTAAGACTTTTATTGTAGGAACCGAGGAGGGACTTTTGCATCGTTTGAGAAAGGAAAATCCTGAAAAGCAGTTCATTTTAGCTTATGAAGGGGCAGTTTGTCCAAACATGAAGTTGAACACCCTTGAGAGGCTTTATATGGCGTTGAAAGAAGAGAAATATGCGGTTACTGTTCCGATGCCGGTGGCGAAAAAGGCCAGAATAGCTTTGGAAAGAATGTTTTAAGTGAAAAATCGAAAAGCTTAGACAGAAACAATCATTGTTTTGAGTATTTTTACTCCTCTTTTCGTGGCCAATTCATCACTCAGTTTCCGAATTTCAGCAGCACTGCCTTTGACTGCTATGACTTCCAGACAGTCCTGTTCACTGATGTGAACGTGCATTGTTGAAACTATTGTAGGAGCGTAATGATGTTGTATCTCGGTTAACGTGCTTTGGAGACCTTTTACTTCATGATCGTAAATCATCAGCAATACTCCTGCTTGGGCAGTGTTCTCTTCTTGAAGCCACTTTCTTTCAGATACGAAAAGTCTTACAGCGTCTTGAACCGCCTTAGAACGATTTTCATAACCCATGTTACTAATGACTTTGTCAAAATCTTCCAGCAGATCTGGAGGGAACGTTACGCCTACTCTAATGATTTTTGCCATTTCACTCACAATTTTAGATTTGGCTGTTTTGTCATAAAGTTTTCGTTTCCAAGTCCAGATGTTTCAGGGTGAGTTGATGATTTCCACCAATAATATTCTTATTTCAAAAACGGTGAAACCTGCATTGCTATAGATTGCTTTTAGACTTTTGGGTTTGCGCGCTGTCTTGTTTTTCCATGCTTTACTTTTACATTTTCGCCTCTGAACCTATATGTACATTGAAATCTTGCAAAATGATGTAATGGCAAGGAGCGAAAGATTTCCAATCTCTTAATTAGTGGGAACTGATTACAAAATAATTTAGTCATTACCACGGTCAGGTGAAATGAGATCAATGGATGCCCTAGGCAGGCTTAATTTCCTTGATAGCCTTCGAGGTATTGCAATAGTGCTGATGATTCAACAGCACTTCGCGTTGGTTTTGATGTCTATCTCTCTTGCGGATTCCTTACCTTACACCGTCATGATATTGCTCGGCATATTTTCTGCTCCGATTTTCCTTTTGCTCGTTGGAATGAACCTCCCGATCTCTTTAGAGAGGAGGAAAGAAACAGGTCAGACAGAGATCACAGCAGAGGAACACATTATTTCAAGAGGAATCATAATTGCTGGCATAGGTCTCTTATTTTTGCTTTTCTGGCAAAACGATATACTTCACTACATTGGATTATTTGTCTTGGCAACCTACCCTTTATTGAGATTTTCTCCGAGAACACGAGTCATCCTAGGGATGGTGACAACTCTGTTAAGTCAACTTCAAACATACTTCTCTGACTACAGCGAAGGACTGTTTTTCAAATGGCAACTATTTCAAAATTCTTGGGATATCTCACAAGTTATCCACAGAATATTTGGCAGCAAATTTTCTGCCACTCTTCCCTTGTTTTCTTTAGTTATTTTTGGCACTGTACTCGGATCTCTGATGATTCGATTCCTACAAGAAGGACGGATCAAAACTTTCCAACTGAACTTGTTAAAGCTAGGTTCTGTCCTTTTCCCAGTCGGAACATTAGGAATATTTTGGAACATTCCGTTTGATGAATGCCCTGCTCTATACGTCGTTTTAACAATGGGAGCCACCCTTTTACTTCTATCAGGACTAATTTGGTTGCTGGAAATTAAAAAAACAGCCGCGAAGGTTCTGAACCCTTTACTTATCTACGGTAAATTGTCTTTAAGCATCTACATTGGACACATCGTAGTATGGATAGGCGTTTGTAGTGCGATTGGATTGGTATTACAACTTTCATTATACCAAGTTCTGCTGTTGTTATTCTCATGTTATGTATCTACATGGATATTGGGAGCCTTATGGCTGAAAATCAAGAATAAGGGTCCTTTGGAACTTTTTGTAGATCGCTTTACCTGAGCCAACTGTATATTTGGGTTTGGGACAAAGTTTTTATTCTAATAGTAACACTTTTGTATCAAAAGGTGTTACCGTGGCTTACTATACAAGTCGAGATATTACCGCAATAGTTATGTGTGCAGCCTTATGGAGCGTGATGAGCGCATATATTGCACCAATTTTTTGGAGAGCGACTCACATGCCCTTCTTCTGCGACATGCTTGGCATTAGCCTGCTAACCCTAGCGCTATGGTGGACTAGAAAATTTGGAACTGTAACAATAACAGGGATAATTGCTACAATTATAACTTTGATGCTTAACCCGTATGCCACTCAATTTTTAGGTTTCGCAGCCGCAAGTGTTGCCTTTGATGCTTTAACAAGATTTATTGGATATAAACGCTGCTTAGAGAGATCGGTTCTAAGCGTAATCAGTTTGCTTTTTGCATCCATAGTCTCAGCGGCTGTTGCCGGCGTGATAATAGCAAATCTTTTCATGGATCTGAATTTTCTTACAACAATGTTTGGCGGGCTAGCCTTTTTCGTAGTATTGCACGCTACTGGCGGCGTCATTGGAGGCGCTTTGGGTCTCATGCTGATAAAAGCGCTTTCAATAAGGATAAGTCCTCCGAAGGTGTGAAAAATGAAGACCGTAGATTCAAAGACAGATGTAGATTTAGTGGTTTTGATAGAGAAATGCGCAGATTTTCATGGACATCTAGGTCCTTTTTTAGTCATTGGCGTCCGAATGGGAATGACCGCCAAAAAAGCCCTACACATAGGTCCAAAACAGCAAACTAAGCTAAGAGCGAACGCTAAAATTCCGCTCTACCCACCATTTTCCTGCATCCTTGATGGAATTCAAGCAACAACGACGTGCACTGTGGGGAATCAGAGGCTCATTATAGAAAACTCGGAAGAGATGTGCGTAACCTTCTCAAGACGAGACTCAAATGGAATGGTGAAGATTACGCTTGAGCCTCGATTGGCTGAGGAACTGAAGGAGAAGCTTTCGGAAGATGCGCTTACAGAAGAATTCGCTCTAAAAATTGCAGGTTTGCCGGAAAACCAAGTTTTCAGCATAGCCTTAGAGTAGCGTCTGATGTGCTCGGAAAAAACTATACCCCCTCTATAAATAGGTTCAACCACTGTTTGATTCAGTGATAAAGCTAAGCGGCACTAGCGCTCTCACAAGACTATATCCCCTTATATAAAACATCGGAAGTTTTTTCCGATTCTTCCGATTTCATGGGGGTTCACTAATTCACTGCGTAATGATTAAGATGCTTAAAAAAACTAATAGAGTTAAGTTCTATTATCTTCTGCAGTTTCTAAAACAAAGAATAAAGAAAGGATGTTCGCATCCTTATGATGGTTAGTCTTAGGTTTTCTTAGGCTTCCTAAGCATTGAACCAGTATACAGCCCTACCAAACCAAGCGCCAAAACACTGAGAACGTTCACAGAGGTGTTAAGAACCACCGCCACCGCCTCATAAGCAACCCAATCCATGTTTGTCCACGAACTAGTTTGGTACATATTCTGAAGATTTTCATCAATCAGAGCGCCAGAATGCCCCACAGCAGAACCAATCAAAACGATTAACATAATCACAAATGCAAACAAAACAACTACTTTGCCAATCGAAACCAACCTAGATTCTTCTCGTATCTTGCCAGCAAAGACATAACCAACGATTGAGGCAGAAATTAAAACAGACACAAAAAAAGCAACATTAAGACCCCAAACGGAATTAATCGGAACAAACGCAATACCCAACACAGAATAAATCAAAATGTAAACCACAGCCAAAGTAGCCACAGCCATGATGACATCACCAAACTTCAACTTCTCACCTCCTCCACAAATTATAACGCAAAATTTTACTTTCTTGTTCTTGGCTTAAAGCACTTGTGCTACTGATTCATTCTCAGTTACTTTTTCAGGTCATTCGACCCACCCATGGTTCAACTTAAGGCGAATTAATCCCTTCGCACGCAGAGCCGAAAAAATACGCGAATTTCAGTTTTTCTCAGAGTTGGGTTATATCGATAAAACATCTACTATGTTATCCAAAGCTCTGACAGTGCTTTACAATTTGTTGCATTCAAATGCAAATAGTATTTTTAGAAGTATTGCAGTTTAGTTTATGAAACAGTTATGAGCGACTTGGATATAGCCAAAAGCAAGCTCTACAAGAAAGAATTAACCCTCACCATAGTGAAAAAAGGCGAAGTCCTTTTTGAAACTAGCTCGCACAGAATCTCAGGCTTCTTGGATGCCATCGAAAGATTCGGAGATATGCTTGAAGGGGCTTCCCTTGCTGACCGTGTCGCTGGAAAGGCAATTGCCCTTTTATGCGTTCATGCAAAGATGAGGGCGGTCTATGCAGCGGTTTTGAGCGAAAAAGCCAAGGCAGTGCTCGAAGAGAATAGAATCTATCATGAATGGGAAAACTTGGTTGAAAACATACTTAACACTAATAAAACAGGAATGTGCCCCTTTGAAAAACTGGCAGAAGAAATTTCAAATCCGAAGGATGCCTATAAAATGCTTAAGGCTTTACAAAACTCTCTAAAACAGTGCAGATGAAAGCAAATGAATAATGAACACGAACAATTTATATCAAAGGAAGATGAAGAACTAAGACGTATTCGAGAAGAAAAAATACGGAAACTCAAAAAGGAAAGGTGGAAAAGACAAGAAATGAGCAAGGAACCACTTCATTTAACTGATTCAAACTTCGAAGAAACCATAAAGAAGAACCCGTTGGTCCTAGTTGATTTTTGGGCGAGTTGGTGTGGTCCATGCAGAGCTTTAGCTCCAACGACTAATGAACTAGCCACAGAATATGCTGGGAAAATTCTCATAGGCAAACTCAACGTTGACGAGAACCCCAAGACTGCAGAGTGTTTCCAAGTCTTCAGCATTCCAACGCTTGTACTACTGAAAGATGGTTGCGAAGTTGACAGAATTGTCGGCCTTTGTCCCAAAAACCACATTGAATCCACCCTAAAAAAGCACTTGGGATAGAAGAAAATCAATGGACGTTTCAGAGCGTAGAGTGATAGGCGCACTGTTGCTCCTCTTAGGCGTCTCTTGCCTAGCCGTAGGCATTTACACGGGCCAGATAAACACGTTAATTGAGATGCTGAAAACGGCTTTCGGAATACTTTAAGTCCAAAAACAATTAGAAAATGAAGTATCCTGATTCAGCCTTTCCAAAAGGTGTGGGCTTCAACTTTTCATTTTTTCATACATCTTTTCCAGAGTCCATCTGATGCTTGATTTGAGTTCTCTCAAACGATCAGCATCAACATTTTTAATCACTATTTCACGAATTAGATCGCCTTCTCGGATTATGTTGAAAGAGAACATCTTGTCAGGGGTCAATTGTCCCATTCTTGCCATTTCGTTGTCCTTTTCCTGCATCTTCACCAAAACCCTTTCCACCAAAAAGGGACTGAAAGGTGGCGTGTTAACGTTGAAGTGCTTGCTTTCGTCTGGCAATACATGCACGCAATCTTTATTGACATAAATTATTGCGAGCAGGTCATCGTTGACTGTTCTCAACGGGATAACACTTTCGGTTTCTGCTGAGTGCTTAGGCAGATGCTTTTCCGTTTCAGCGATAACCTCATCCATTGACGGCAAAGCTTCTTTGATGACTGACTCTGCCAGCTCTGCTTCTTTGGTTATCTCCACACGTTTGAATCCCTTTTCGAGTAAAATCGAGTTCACGGTTTCAAGTGTAGCTTGGGTTTCTTTGAGTTCAGATTCCAGTTCTTCAATTTTCTTTTCAAGTTTCTTCTTGAAATTGACAAGGGCTTTTGTCTTCTCAGCGTCTTGAGACATTCACTCTCACAAGTAGTATGTTAGAACGTCTGCGCTTATCAAACCTTTGAAACCCTTGGTTGATAATTACGCTAGCTCTGCTACAGGAAAACCATGCTCATTCAATTCTGGCGCGAAAAATGGTTTAAGCTTAACCCGTAGTTCTTTTTTGAGGAAGCTTTCAAATTCTTTAAAAACAGGGCTGTCGGTAAAGTTCACTTTGACGCATTGTTTTTTTCCTTCTAACAGAGGACTTAAATCGTAAAGGGCTACTCTTCTGGAAAAGTCGGGGTTCTCTGAGATTGTTTTAACAAAAGTCTCTGAAGGTTTTTCAGGGAATAACCATGCAATATATGATGTCTCAATGACACGATAAGACTGGCCGTCCCGAACTCCGCACTTTCTACTTGAAACTATGCTTTTAAAAGATGAAGAACTGACATTTCTAGCCCATAGAAAGTTATGATATTTATCATCAAATTCAACCCAATCTTCATTTTCAGAAGTCTTCCATCCGCGGCACTTGCACAAAACCTTGAATCTGTTCAATATCTCCCAAACCCTAGGCATCTTCATTTATCTTACACCTTTAAGAGAGAAACCAGTGCACAATAATATTTGAGAGTTAACCGAAAATTTAAACCTATTTGCAAATTTATTTGCAAAAACGTAGGAAAACAACTCTTAATATTGAAATTTTGTAGATAAAAAAACTATTAGTCTACAAATATACGGAAAAACAGCAAAATTTTTTACGGAAAAAATAAAGAATTTCTACAATTTTACGGCAACAAACATTAAATTTGCCCAATATTTGATATTTAAGGAAAGGAGAGGTAAGCACAAAATTGAAAATCAAAAATGACTCTCCAGCCTTGGATTCCATCGATTTAGAAATCTTGGAAAGCCTCCAGGAAGATTCTAGACAAACCTACGCGTCCATAGGTGAACGGATAGGGATAGCCCACTCAACAGTCTACGACCGAATTAGAAGAATGGAAAAATATGGGGTAATTACGAAATACACAGCCGTAATAGACGCGGAAAAAGCCGGAACGAAAAAAATCATGGCGATAATGACTGTTTACACAGACCCCAAAAAAAGTGAAGATGTTGCCGAAGCTTTACGCAAAATGCGAGAAGTTCTAGAAGTTTATACCTCCCTGTCGGAAGAACTTCTGATCATAGCCAAGGTTGTTGAGGAAAACCAGGAAAGTCTACACAATTTCATTGCCACGTTGGTGGCGCCTCTACCTGGCGTTCTAAGAATTCGAACTTCAATGATTACAAAGAAGTTTAAGGAAATTCCTTTTCTTGTCAATAAGTGAGAGAAAGAAATAATTTTGCGAAAGAAGAATAATATAGCAGGGGAGAAGATAGTCTGTGAAAGAAGAATTAAGGTCAAAAATTCTCAAAACCGTTTCTAGAGAAAAAGCATTCTATTTCTTTACTTCTATCGGAAACTACACAGGCGTAAGCGTATCCTCCTTGAAAGAGTTTATGGACAAGATAAGCACAGTAGACGTGAAATCCTTGGAGTTTCACCTTTACCGCGGAGATTTTGAGAAGTGGATAGCCGAAGTTTTAGAAGATAGAGATTTAGCAACCGAGATCGATGGGCTCCGAAGCCTAAGCTACTCTGGAAGTTTGCTGAGAAACAATCTTTACAGCATAGTTGCTAAGCGCTACAGACAATTAAGTAGCGGTTTTTCAGAAAAGTTCCACTAGAAACCCATACATAGCAAGAAAGATGCTAAGCTTCAGCGATCTTCTTGAGCTGACCACGATACATCTCCACAACTTCTGCGGATGTGGTCGCGTCCTCAGCAGCTTTGTCGGGTCTATAATTACCTGTGAACCGTGGAAAACGAATTGCGAGGCCGCTTCCTTTGCGTATGGAATCCATGGCGCACGTGTGAATTGGGCTCAGAGTAATTTCCGCGCCTAGAATTTCAAGAACAACAGATGGCTCAAACCATATATCAGCCTCAAGCGTTGACTGCACCCTTGGATGCTTACGGGGGATAACATGTTTCTGCATCATTTTTGGCAATTTTGCTAAATCCTCATCAGTAAAGCCCGTTCCGCACTTGGTAACAGTCTCAAAAGTGTCGCTTTCAGGATTGTAGGATGCCAGAAGCAACGCGCCATAGGTTCCTGCACGTTTTCCTCTTCCGTACAAAGCGCCGACCACAACAAGGTCAACGGTGTCCGTCATTTCGCTTTTATAGTCTCGTTTGTATTTTATCCAAAGCCAACCTCTCGCTCCAGCTTGATAGATCGAATCTTTTGCGATGGATTTGCAGACTAAACCTTCGCAACCATCTTCTATGGCTTCCTCAAAGAATTTCTCCAGTTCTTCCGCTTTGTTGGTAATCATATGCTTAGCTGTTCTCACTCTATCGCTTGCCATGATGGCTTTTTCCAGAGCCTTTCGCCTAACTGGGTAAGGCTCTAGAGTTAGGTCTTTGCCATCAATGTACAGTGCGTCAAACGTGAAAAGCGAAACAGGATATTGTTCCATGGCTTTTTCGATTTCGTACTTACGTCTGCGGTGCATCAGCTCTTGGAATGGACGCATCTCGCCTGTTTCAAGGTCTATAGCAACGCATTCTGCTTCCGCAATCGCGTCCTTTGCTTTTACATAACTCTTAACCAGTTCAATAGCGTCAGGGTATTGGTCAGAAATATTTTCTAAACGCCTAGAAAAGAGGGTTACATCATTCTTCTTTTTGTGAATTTGCACCCTTTCGCCGTCATACTTGTACTCAGCTATGCATTTTCCGCCGAGTTTTTCCAAAATCTCTTCCGGAGAAGAAAGTCTTTCTGCTAACATTGGCCTTATGGGCTCGAAGACCGAAACCTGAAACTTTTTAATTCCATCTAGGCCTTTTTCAGCCACGATTTTTGCGACTCTTCCAAGATCTGAAGATATGTTGTATGCCCTTTCTATTAGTTCGCGGGCTTCCTTTCCTCCACCATAAGCTATTGCTAAAGCATCAAGAACGGTCATGTCGGCGATGCCCAAACGCAAATTCCCCGTGACAGTTCTGATGATATACTTTGCCTCTTTAGGAGTTGCGTCTGATAGAAGTCCAGCCAAGAGGGCGGTTTTGAGGTCTACTGCGCCAGAGCCTGATGTTTTGGCCATCTTGTCGAGAGTTTCGTAAACCTTCGTGGCGGTTAGGGGCGTGTGGAAAAATGTTACTTGCTTCTTGTTGGTGATAAATTTCTGGGCGGATTCTCCTATGTCTCCGCTCTTTTTTAAATCGTTTTCAATTTCGCTTTCTCTTCTGCCTGACGTTCGGGCTAACGCTTTTATCGCCAGTTTTTCTGCCACGCCTATTTCAAGGTCGACGAAGTCAGGGTATATTTTGCCCTGAGTTAGGTATACTACTTTATCGATGATTTCTTTTGGAGTATTCCTAAGGAGATCGACTAAGAGGTCTGTCATTTCAAGTCTCTTAGTTGTGGCTTCAATTTTTTCGTAAGCATCCGCTATTACGGCGTACCTCAACAAATAACCCTCAAAGATATACTATTAAATGCAAGTATTAAAATTTCATTTTGCTTATCTTTGCCTCAAATTACGGGCCTTTTTGAGCCAGTTCCCTTGCGTAATTTCCAACTAGAAGGTTTCGTAATGAACAATCTGGTTTAATGTTCTCTTGTTTCTCGGTGGCGGTGTCTCCGCAGGATAACCTATCGGAATTATGGCCACTGGCCTTGTTCCTTGAGGAATCTTTAGAACTTCTCTCGCTTCGTCTTCTATGAATGCGCCAATCCAGCATGTGCCTAACCCCAAGGAGTAGGCTGTTAAGAGAATATTTTGTATGGCAGCTGCTGTGTCCTGTATGCAGTACAGGGTTTTGCCTCGGAGGCCGTAGCCCATTGAAGAACGATTTTCGTTTGCGCAAACAACAATCACAACTGGGGCCTCCTCAATGAAGGTTTGAGCAAGTGCTGCCTCAGCAAGTCCTCTTTTTATTTCTGGTTTTCGGACAACTATGAATTCCCAGGGCTGAATGTTTCCAGCAGAAGGTGCGTAGCTGGCTGCATCAAGAAGTTTTTCAACGATTTCTTCATGAACATCCTTAGTCTTGAAAGTCCTTATGCTTCTCCTTCCTTTAATGGCTTCTAAAATATCCATAGGCCCACCTTTAAGTCTGAGCTTATAATTTATGCGGAATTATATTACGCTTTTCTGGCTCTTCACGAAAACTGGTTTGCTCGAGATAAACAGATTTCATAAGATCGCAAAAACCTTAAGTTTTATTTGCGCCTTCGTTTATCTTGGATGATGAGCTAGAGAGTCAATAGAGCTTGCTGCTGTGATATGACTCGACGGGCAAACTGACAATCCTTATCGGAAAACTTATCAGCTAAAACGCAGATGAAAAAGCGAAATCAAAATTTAGAGCTATGGATGCGGAATCTAGGCGGAAAAATGTTTGCCCGAATCTAAAATTGCGAAAACTTTGGATAGATTTTCATCAAAAAAGGTCGTTAAGTATGGTGTCTACTCAGCCGCCGTTGTAGTATTCTTTGCATTGATACTGTTGCCGCCGATACTCGGAATCATAACTAAATGGAGCACTATACAGCAAGTTTTCAACCAGTCAAGTCTAATGGCGCGTGCGCTCAGTGCAATTCAAAACTCCTTCACCGTTGCCTTGCTCGTTTCTACTGTAGATGTTGTGGCTGGAGTTCCAATGGCGTGGCTAATTGCACGCGTAAAATCAAAATGGCTAAACATCCTTGATACATTATCCGATATACCCTTCATCGTACCAACAACGGCACTTGGTTACTCGATTCTTCTTTTTTGGAATGGCCCAGAAGGGATATCCGCGCTTTTCGAGGGATCACTGGTATCGCCCGGCTGGCTCCTAGTCATCTTGCTGCACTTTACATTTTCCTATCCTGTGGTAGTTAGAGTGATGGTTGGCGCGCTGCTTGATTACAAGATGGAATATGAGCGGGCATCTAGAACCCTCGGTGCACCACCATTCACCGCTGCAAGAACCGTTACTTTCCCAATTCTCAAACAGTCGCTGATATCTGCTTTCATACTCGCATTCGCCAGATCAATTTCGGAAACAGGAGCGACAATAATGGTCGCTGGCCTATTTGAAAATGGACCTGTTTTTATTCAGAACGTGAAAACCGAGTTCTCCAATGGAACCATAAGTCAAGCTACCTATGAAGGCTCCATAGTTTTTGCCAGCTTCATACTTATCGTAGTGTCATCCACAATCTTCGCATTAATACGCATTCTCGGGCCAAAACTGAGATTGCCGTCAAAGAAAGTTTGGCCGGCAACTGAGAGAAAACTGAGTTACACAAAAGCGGAATTTTCTAGGAACGGTGTAACAGTTTTAGTCTTTTTAGCGGTGGTGCTTGCCCCATCTCTTTTCGTTGCGCTCCCCGCATTCCAAGCGATTTTCACAAACACATTCTCTGACGCGCTGGCTGGTACTGGAGTTTGGGGAGAATTTTGGCAAAGTTTGCTTCTTTCATACGTTTTGGCATCGGTTGTCACCATTTTGAACATAATCATAGGGCTGCCAACGGCAATATTGATAGCGAGGAAAAAAATTGGCCCCTCGCTGTCAGCAATATTAGATGTGCTTGTCAATATTCCATTGATCGTCCCATCGATAGCTTTAGGCGTTTCCTTGGCGATATTCTGGAAAGAAAATTTTGCTTTTATACCCGAAATGTTGTTGTTGATTTTTGCTCATGTAGCCATTACCTACCCATATTTCGTGAGATCGATGTCAGCGGCCGTGGAAAGGATAAACGTGGATTTGGAAGAAGCGTCAAGAACACTTGGAGCTAAGCCCTTAGGCGTCTTTAGAACGATAATCTTCCCGTTAACAAAGTACTCCTTACTTTCAGGCGCAATCATGGTCTTCACTAGAAGCATAAGCGAAACTGGCGCAACACTAGCAGTAGCCACTACGTTGCGCACGGCTCCGGTGATTCTTGTCGACTGGGTTAAACAAAAAGTACCAGTTACATCACTAGAAATTGGTCTAGGTTGCGGTTTCCTAATATTATTCTCCTTCATAATTCTACTAGTCTTAAGACTTGCCGTCAAAGAAAGAGGAAGGTAGTAGCATGGTTAACAAACAACCTAAGATTTATGCGATACTTTCGCGTCATTACATAAGATGGGAGGAAGCACCGACTAATGCCTGATGTTCGCATAGTGAATGTGACCAAGAAATTTGGAAAGATTGTAGCTGTTGACAATGTCAGTCTAACCGTTCGCGATAAGGAATACTTTTCTTTGCTTGGTCCGAGCGGGTGTGGCAAAACAACTTTGCTTAGGCTGATTGCTGGACTAATCAGCCCTGACGAAGGAGAAATCTACATTGGAGACAAGCTCATTAATGATGTCCCGCCAGAAGATAGGGATATTGGATTTGTTTTTCAAACGTTTGCCCTGTTTCCCCATATGAATTCATGGGACAATGTCACTTACGGCCCGAAAGTGAAGGGTTTTGACATGAAAGAAGCAGCAACGATAGGGCATGAAGTGCTCGAGATGGTTAAACTTCATGAACGTTTAGACGCTTATCCCGATGAGCTAAGCGGCGGAATGATGCAAAGAATAGCTGTGGCACGGGCCTTGGCAGCAGGCGCAAAACTACTACTTTTGGACGAACCTTTGGGACAGTTAGACGCGAAAGTAAGAAACGAAATAAGATACGAAATTAGAAAAATGGCTAAAGACTTGGATCTAACAGCTATACACGTAACCCATGACCAATCTGAGGCCATGGCGATATCAGACAGGATAGCAGTTATTAAAAAAGGAAAGATTCTACAAGTTGGGGCTCCCCATGAACTTTATATGAACCCCGAAAACATTTTTGTGGCTCATTTTATAGGAGAATCAAATTTCTTAGAGGGATATGTTTTAAGCACAAGCGGCAAAAAAGCAATAATAGAGCTTCGTGGCGGTGTAAAAGTCACCGCGCCAGATAAAAGCGCAAGAAAAGGTGAAAGAGTGGTTTTAGCCATAAGGCCGGAGACTTTGATTTTTGACAAAGGCGTGAAGAAACGTTCAAACTCAATCTTGGGCAGGATAGAACGAGTAACCTTTGAGGGGTCAAACATACGGTATGAAATTAGGCTTGAAAATGAAGATTTGATAATAATTGTTAAGCCTTCCATGATTGGAGAGTGGTTTAATATAGGTGAACAAATCACTATTAATTTCCCGTTTGAAAAAGCTCACGTATTCGCGTATCCCGAAGCGGGATTGAAGGAGGAAATAACTGTTGAGTGAGTTAATAAGATGGTTTGAAAAGAGAAGAGAAACCATTGCCTTAATTACTATTCAGCGGCATTTGGCCTTAACAACCGGGATAGTTGAAGACTTAGAAAAAGCTGTAGCTGCAGCGATAAAGAAGGATGCCAAAGAAGCACGTGTATGTATTGAACGAATAACTAATGCCGAAAAAGAAGCAGATGTGTTGAGAAGGAAGGTTATGGATGAAGTTTCAAAGGGGGATCTCGCCCCAATAGACAGAGAAGATATAATGCATCTGGTGAAAAGGGTAGATATGATTGCTGACTGGTGCAGGGAGTCCACACGCATATTGGACGCAATTCCCATGGAACACGTGCCCAACTCAATCAAGGACGTATTTTTAGAAATGGTAAAGAATGTGAAAGAATGTGCTGTTTCAGTTCAAAAGTGCGTGAATAAAATGATGAGGAAAGCCGAAGAAGCCCTCCAAGCTGCTGATTATGTGGAACGGCAAGAAGAAAAAGTAGATGACATCCATGAAAAGGCTAGGAAACTCCTTGGCAAAGAAGAGTTGCCAAAGGCTGGAGTAGCAGTCTTAGTGGGTCAGCTTTTCGAGGCTATAGAAATGATTGCAGACTCCTGTGAAGATGCATGTGACCAAGTAAGGATCATAATTGTTAGAAAATGAGGTGAATGTGCATGACGGAAATGAAAATTGATGTTTCGGATCTGAAAAGCGAAGGAAGCGATGTGATCAAAGAATTTGCCGTTTTCCTGAAGGAAAAAACTGGCGCTGAAGTGAAAACTGAGGGAAGTCAAGTAACCGTTGAAGGCGAAGATGAGACGGTTTCCAAAAAATATTTGCGAGTGCTCCTGAAAAAATTCCTGCACAAAAGCGAACTAAAAGACTCTTTCAGAGTAATAGGCGGCAAAGAGAACATTCTGACCATAAAAGAAAAGAAACTCTACGAGGAAGAGGAATAAGCGCTATTTCTTTTTACGGGCTTCACGTTTCTTTTTGGCAAGGTCCTCATGAAGCCTAAACACATGATTTCTCGCCGTGTAAACACTTTTGTATGCATCAGGAAACTTTCCGCTGACAATAAAGCCTTCAGCTTCTTTCAGAAAGTTATGCACCTCACCGAGCAGCTTATCGCTTTCAGTTTTTTTAAGCTCAACGTTTTTGTCCAGTTGGAGCGGTTTAGTTTCTTTTTGAAGCGCCATTGAGAAGAGAAAAAGTGCATATTCCAGTTCTGCTCCAACATGCCAAAGGCTATCAGCCAGTGCGTTTTCATCGTTTCGGTCTAAAGCCTGAATTGAATTTTCCGCGTAAGTTATGGCTATCTTCAGAGACTCCACTATCTTCTCATTGGCAACCATGGCATCACCCCATTTTGGACATTAATACGCGATTATGCTTTTTTATTTATTTTATCAGTTTAGCTTTCTAAATTCTCCGCTTCCCTTAGAAGGACTGAAATAGCTGTGAATGCTTTATATGAGCACTTCAAGAATCTGAAGGAGGCATTACATTGGACACTGAAGAGATTATGGATTTATCCTTGAAACTCGCTGGGCTAAAGGAAATCCCAGAAGACAGTGCAATATATGTGAGCGGCAGCAACATTAAACGGATTTTGTTTGGCATCGACGCGGGCGTTCCAGAGCTTTTGCTTGCTAAACAGTTGGGTTACGATGCAGTTATTGCCCATCATCCGCAGGGCGGAACAGCAATGGTAAACTCTTGCAAAGTTTTCAAGAGGCACATTCACCAGATGGTTTCAGTTGGAATTCCACAGGAAGAGGCGGAAGAAGCTGTAAAAAGAAAACTTGCCGAATTAGAGGTGGACGGGCATACAAGAAACTACGGTCATGCAGTGGATGTTGCACAGTTTCTTGAGATGCCGTACATGAACATACATACACCTTTAGACGAAGTGGGGAGAAGAATAATGAGTGAACGAGTAAATCGCAGAATCAAACCGAATTCCACGGTGCAAGATGTGGTTTCTGCTCTGAAAGAGCTGCCTGAATTCAAAAATGCAGTTTCGGAAATCAAAGTTCGACTTGGAAAACCTGAAAATTCAGCTGGAAAAGTCGTGGTTTCGCATGGTGCTGGAAGCAATGGCGATTATGAAGTTGCGAAGACATATTTCAAATATGGCGTCGGAACAGTCGTGTACATTCACATAAGCTCGGGAGATCTAGAAAAACTGAGGGCCACCAGCCAAGGAAACCTAATAGTTACTGGGCATATCGCTAGTGATTCTGTTGGCATAAATCCGTTCATTCGCGAACTTGAAAAGAACATTTCGGTGACAAGCATAGGTATTGTTTCATGATAGGAGAAGGATTTGATAATGAAACTGGTTCGATATCGTGATAAGGCAACAGAGAATTATGGCGTTTTAACCCCGGATAAAGTAGTGTGTTTGCCTATTCTGGCAAAACATTTGAAAACGCAGTTTCCAGAACGACTGGAAGGACTTGTGGCCCTGGGAGCAAAGGCAATCGAAGATGCAGAAAATCTACTTGAAAAAGCCACAGAAAACGATGTTCGAAATTTTTCTTTGCCAATTAACCAAGTGACCTTGTTGGCGCCTATAGAGTTTCCCCACAAAATTGTATGTTTAGGCCTGAACTACAAAGACCATGCCGCCGAGACAAACTCTGCCATACCAGATGAACCTATAATTTTTATGAAGCCCCATACAACCATAATTGGCCCAAATGAAACTATTGTTAAACCAAGCTTTGTTAGGCAACTTGACTATGAGGGTGAACTGGCTATTGTGATAGGGAGAAAAGCCAAAAACGTTCCTGTTTCAGACGCTAAATCACACATTTTCGGCTACACGATTCTGAATGATGTTTCAGCCCGGGACATTCAATTCAAGGACAGACAGTGGACCAGAGGGAAAAGCTTTGACACTTTTGCCCCAACAGGACCATGCATAACAACTTTAAGCCAACTTCAAGACCCATCCGACCTATCCATTCACACGTGGATCAACAATGAACTTCGCCAAAATTCAACAACAAGAAACATGGTTTTCAACGTTTACGAAATAGTTCATCACTTGAGCCGCGTAATGACTCTGGAACCGTGTGACATCATTGCAACAGGCACCCCTGCTGGCGTTGGTTATTTCATTAAACCTGAACCCAGATTCCTGCAAGCTGGCGATGTCGTGAAAATAGAAATTGAGAAGATTGGCGCACTAGAAAACAGTGTTGTTGAAGAATAGGTTCCTTGTCCAAGTTTTCATGAAAATTGACTGCTTAGTCATCGCTCAACTGAAACTTGGCTTATTCCCGCTTCTTTTTCAAGTTTTACAACATGTTCAGCTTTTTCTGCAAAGGCTTCGCTGTGCGTCACCGCAATTATCTGTTCTATGGCTTTGAAGCGTGAAATTGCTTCTGCCAATCGGTATATGGAGCCGTCTTCTCTTCCAAGACTTTCAGTGGGTTCGTCAAGCAAAAGCATGCCTAATCCATGGCCGGTTCTGGACTGCATGATGAGCTGACCTAATCCCAAGCGGTAAGCAAAAGCAAGCAGTGTTCTTTCTCCACCCGACAGGTTTGAAACTTCCCTTTCAACACCGCTTTCACTCTTAACGTAAGGCGTATAAGTTTCGTCGATGAAGACATTCAAGAGGGGGGCTTCTGCACCGACTAGGCTGTCGAGAACCTGTTGGACAAAGTTTCTTAGGACTTTCACAAATTCGCTCCGCAGTCTGGGTTGGATACTTCTATAAGCATCACGGATGCCGCCTATGACCTGAATCGTTTTCACTATTTTTTCCATACGCTCAAGTTTTTGCTGCGCATTGTCAATTCTATCTTTTATTTCATCTATTCGCTTAAGATGGTCTTTCTTGCGGTTTTCCTTCGTTCGCAAATCGGACTCCAGCAAATAATATTGCCGGAAAGCTTGTTCTCTCCTGGTTCTTGCAGCTTCCAGATCGGACATGTCGAATTTGCTGATTTCGATTTGTGTGGCCTCAAGCTGCTTGCGCAGTTCGATTTCTGTTTTTTGTTTTTCTCCAAACTCCTTGGTAAGGTCATTCAGGTTTTTCTCTTCTTCGCCCATGCGGATTTTCAGTTCTTCAACTCTTGGAGCAAGTGTTTGTAATTGTGAGAACGCATCGCTTGCAATGGTCTTTATTCGTTGCAGTTCTCCAATCTCGCTTTCCAGATGGCCTATTGTTTTCTGTCTTTTGCTGTTCTCTTCTTGAATCCTTTTCACCAGATTATTCTTGTATTCGTCGTTCAATTGTTGTAAACAAAGAGGACAGCGATTTTCGGCGGATAAAGTTGCAGTTCTCCTCTGGTCTACCTGCATGTTTCGCAGAGTTGCCTCTTGTTCTGCTTTTAAGCTGGCCACTTGGTCATCATAGGCTGTCATATATTGCCTCAATGTTTCCAGTGGCTGATTCACTGGTAACCCAATTTCTTCGAGTTCACCTTTGTACGATTTTGTCTGGGCTTCCATGGAGCTTTGGCGCTGTTTCAAATTCTCGAGAATAGTTCTTTTTCCTTCAATTTTCTCAGCTACCGTGGCTGAAGAATCTTCAATATTTGTCAAGTTTGCCTGTAATTGCGCCTCTTTCCTTTTGAGTTCTTCTATTGAGACCTTTTTTTCTTCTAGTCTCTTAAGTTCTGAATCCGCATTTTCCAACACTTTTTTTGTTTCGCCAAGCCTTTCGGTCGCGTCTTGCAGTTCAATTTCTAGAAGTGCAAATCCCTCAGCTATTCGACTGTATTCCGCGCTCAATTTCTCCATTCCAACGACGTCTGGGTCTCTTTCGTAAGCTCTTTTTTCACCTTCATATTCACGTTGGTATTCTGCGATGTTACTCCACGCAGTTTCGTAATCCGATAGACCAAACAGTTCATCTAAACGTTTTTGTCTTTCTCGGGGTGTGGCATCCAAAAGTTCTTTCAAGTGTTCTTGTCTTACCCAAACTATTTCGCGGAAAAGTTCTTTGTCCAAGCCTGTTATTGCCTTGAATTGTTCGGTTACGGCGTCGTTTTTCATGCTTGCTATGAGGTTTTCATCTTCGAAAAGTTTCAGTTCCTCAAAGTCTTGGCTTATGCCTTTCCCACGCCTTTTTAGTGCACGAATTATTTTGTAGCTTCTTCCGTTCTTTGTAAACTGGACAACAACCTTTGCTGTGTCCGCCCCTTCTCGCAACAGATACTCAAAACTTCTACCAATCGGGTCCCCAAATAGGGCAAAATCAATGGCGTACAAAACGCTGGACTTTCCGCAACCCAAACCACCTACAAGGCAGTTGAAACCTCTTGTAAAAGGCACTGTCGTTTCTACGTGGGAACGAATATTTTCCAGATGAACAATTTCAATCTTCATTTCAATATCTCCTCCAAGGTTTGCCTAACTTTCTCCTCTTGCTTCTTCGTCAATGGCTCAATTAGGCTGACAGCGACACGGGCTATTTTTTCAGCCTCATCACGGCTGTAACGTTCAGAGAAGATCTGCAAGAAATATTCGAACGCTTTTGTTTTCAAATCTTTAAACTCACTTTCGAATATTGAGCGCACAATCTCCTCTGAAACTTCGCTTTCCCGCAACAAAACGACAGGATGAACAAGCAAAGCTTTTTCAGCTGCATTTCTGATTTGGGCAACATCTACTTCTGTACGACTCGCCTCAGCGGGCAAAACTCCCTTCAAAACTGGAATTATTATCACGCCGCCCTCGTCGGCTCCTTTGACGAGCTGAACAGCCAGTTCTGTAATTTTCGAGGAAGGCACGCCTGAAAAGTCCTGTTCTAAAACAACAAACTTGCGGGGCGATTTAAGCTCTATGAACTCTGGTGAAACTTCGCCCTTCTCGTTCACTTTAACATGGTAGAAACCTTTTTTGTTTTTTGTTTCAGCATAATTTACGGTTTCTGTGCAGCCGCTGTAAACCAGAAGTCCGGTTTTGAACTTGTCCATATACTGTTCGTGCACATGTCCAGCGGCGTAATAGTTGAAGCCTTCTGGTATAAGCTCTGGTGGGGCTTCAGCTTCGATGTATGGAGGTTTAACCCTTGGAAGGTCTAGTGCCATGTGAAAAACAAAAATGTTGAACAAAGCTGGGTCAGGCGCAGGCTTGCTTTGTTCCATGAAGACAGGAAGCTGCTCTTCAGTTTTGCGCCTAGTTCTGAAGTTTGGTACGCCGTAAACGTAGCAGCAGTCTGGCTTCCGCCAACATGCTGCCTCACGTCTTGGTAAATGGTAAATTAGTCCAGTGCTGTCTAGGGGGTTCAGAATAGTGCCTGTTATAATGTTTGGGGCTGAGTCGTGCGAGCCGTCAACGGTTAAAACTGGAATTCTGGCCTCTCGTAGGTTTCGAAGATTTTTTATGGTGTGTTCCAGCGTGACATTTGAGGGTCGTGCTTGTTGGAACAAATCTCCGGCGATAATCATGAAATCAGGCTTCAACTCTATGGCTTTTTCCACTATTTCTTGAAAGGCTCTCTGGAAATCTTCTCGCCTTGCTTCCAAGCCATATTGTGAATAGCCCAGATGCAAATCTGATGTGTGGATGAAACTGAAAGCTTTCAAATACTCGTTTCCCCCTTATTCTGAATCTTGCCACTTAGACTTAGCTTAGATTTGCTGGCTTTAAGCGTTTAGCATCTGTGCAGTGGCGATGTGTCCCACAAGCAATTCCTTCTTTTTGTATTTTTGTTTGTTAGATTTATGGCAGCTCGTGTTGCTGTCTCGTAACAGTCTCATAGAAAATGTCACTCGCATGTCCAATGAATTTAAATATTTTTTTCGCTTAAGCACACTTGGCTGGTAGGAACCAATCATGAGAAGAAAGTTCTTGAGATTCCTCAAAAATATCAGGTTTTTGCCATCACCTATTTGGAAGTATTTTGAGTTATCTCACGGAAAAACCTCCTAGGCATAAATTTGACAAAAGGCGTTTGAAGTGCAAAGACGGTTTGACTTTGGGAGACTCTTATTGAAAGGCATGGCAATAGGAACTATGACAATAGATCATGTAGGAGCCATTCTTCTTCCAGACATTGTCCTTCTTCGCATGATAGGAAGACTCGCTTTCCCCATATTCCTCTATCTCCTGATACTAGGAGTTGAAAGCACTAGAAATGTGAAAGGTTACTTCATGAGGCTTCTTGTTTTCGCTCTTGTCTCTCAAACGCCCTATTTTCTGGCCTTCGGCATCAAACCTTACGAACAATTGAACATCTTTTTCACTCTCCTCTTTGGCGGTTTATCCGTCTATCTATTCTACAAGGGCAATCCGTTGGTCCCACTTCCTGTTCTGGCTGCTGTTTTTCTTAACTCTGAAGGAGGGCTATATGGAATCGCGTTTTTGGCTTGCATGGCTCTACTCAGGAAGAACACATTGCTTGGTGTTCTAGCCTCATTTCTAGTGAATTCTCTGTATCTATTTGAGTGGAACATCCAAGCACTGTCTCTATTGTCATTATCAGTTATTATCCTTCACAAACACGGCTTTTTAAGAATTGAAAGAGAAACCAGAGAGAACGCTGCTTACTTTTCATGGGTAAAATATGCCTTCTACGTTTATTATCCGCTCCACCTAACACTCTTGTACTTAGTTGGACTGTATCTCTTCTAGCTTGCTGGCACAAAAACGCGTGCTATTACGTCAAAGGAAAGAGGAGTCAATTCAACACTAATTTTAGTCCAACCAACCAAAACGTGCAACTGACTCGATGATTATGGATTGACAATGCCTTTTAGTTGATAGTGCAATTCAGATGAAGAACTGATTAGTTAAAGAATCCAACACTCATCAACAAATTTAAAATATGATTGAATTGATATGAATGCCAAAGGGGCGGGATCCGCTCCGTCCATAAGGAGGAAGAAGAACACGTCAAGAAAGATTGCCTGTGTCATAGCATTGTTAGCACCCCCTGAGATTTACGAACCGAGATTACAGCGGTTGCGCTCGTATGCGCGATCAGATACGACCGTCGATCTGAGAACAGTCCCGAATGCACCAGTGCTTGAGAATATGGAGTACTACTCGTATGAGACGATGGTGGGAAGGGAACTCCTCGCCACTTATAGACAAATCGAAAAGGAGGGGTACCACGCAATTCTGCAATCATGCTGGTACGATCTGGGGGTAAGAGAAGCCAGGGAAGTCCTTCAGATCCCTATTATTGGCCTATGTGAGGCCAGCCTACACGTCGCGTCACTGCTAGGCCACAAATTCTCGATAATCCCTGGTCAGAGGAAATTTATCGCAAAGATGTCGGAGAACGCCAGGCGGTGGGGTTTCGAATCCAAGATCGCTTCTTGGAGAGCCTTGGGCCTAAATGTGGCTGACTTTCACGCGGATCACGACAAAACCATGGACATCCTCTTGAAAGTGGCTAGAAAGTGTATCGAAGAGGATGGAGCGGAGGTTATTGTGCCTGCGTGTGGCGCGTTTGAAACCTATGCGAAGGAAGCGTCAGAGATCCTCAATGTGCCAGTCATCAATCCATACATGGCCGGAATTATGATGGCTGAGCTCTTGGCAGACTTGTATCTTCGTGGAATTTCTGCGAGCAAAATTGCCACGTATCAGGCACCGCCTGAAGAAAAGCTTAGATTGCTGGACAGTTTTGCACCGAAGTGAGAGCACGATATAGTGATGTTTCCGTTAGGATGGAAATCTATAGGTATGGGAACACACGGGGCCTGATTCTGAAGATGTACAAATGCGTATAGTACTAAACAGACAAAAGAAAGGGGATGTTCATACCGAGAGGGCGGTAAGTGCTTGACTTGGCAATTTTTCAAGTTATTTTCGTAACATAAAGCGAAAAAGCGAATCCTAGAGAATCTGGTAGAGTGAAGCGTACAAAACGGTAGAAAATTAAGATTTAGCATATGCTCGAAAGCACGTTGTTAATTTTCGTTTTTGAGGGAAAACATATAAACGATCTTGTGCGTTTTAGCAACAAAAGGCATGCAAAAATGAAATGTCAAAAGTGTGGACAAGAAACTTTTCTACCTTTCCAATGTCCCTATTGCAGAGACTATTTCTGCTCTATGCATCGCTTGCCAGAAAACCATGAATGCCCAAAAATGGAGCTTGCCCGCATGCCTAAAGCAGAAGAAATGCCCATGGCTCCTCAGAAACAAAGTTCATACGAGTACACGGTCACGTTTGGAACTCCGATACGCGTGAGAAAACAAATCTATTTTAGTCCCAAGGAGATCAGGCATTTGGCAATAGCCGCGTTGCTCGTCGTGGGCATCGGCTTATCATCTGGAATTTATTCGGATGTTTTCACCCAGATGGGCGGAACTTTAATGATAGCAGCATTTGCTGTAATTTTGACAGCATCTTTCTTCATGCATGAAATAGCACACAAAATAACCGCACAAAGAAAGGGCCTATGGGCGGAATTCAGGTTAACACTGATGGGTGCCGTCATAACGCTAATCTCCATAATTTCGCCAATTTTCAAAATTATCTCTCCAGGCGCCGTTATGATTGCTGGACCTGCAAGAAGAGAAGACATTGGGAAAATATCCATCGCTGGGCCAGCCACGAATATCATCTTGTCAATAGCGTTTTTTTTAGCTGCCTTTCTTCCTATTCAGTATTCTTTAATATTTTTGTTAAGCGCTGCTTTCAACGCTTGGATAGCCCTCTTTAATCTCATCCCTGCGGGGATACTTGACGGACTCAAAATTTTCATGTGGAATAAGAAACTGTGGACATTAGCCTTCACTCTGAGTCTATCTCTAACAGTAGTTTCGTATTGGTTTATCCTTTGAAAAGCCGTTTGCTTACGAAAACTCAATTTAGATGAGTTCTATTGTGACGTGGACTTCTTCAGGGACGCGGATTCGCATAATGCGTCTCATAACGCGTTCTTCAGCGTCAATGTCGATGAGGCGTTTGTGGATGCGCATTTCCCATCTGTCCCACGTTGCGGTTCCTTCTCCTGAGGGCGCCTTTAAGACAGGAACTCGAAGGCGCTTTGTTGGTAAGGGAACTGGGCCGTTCATTTTAACTCCAGTTTTCTGGGCGATACTTTTCAGTTCCCCACATACTTCTTCGAGTTTTTTATAGTCCGTACTCGTTAGACGTATTCGTGCTTTTCTAACCATTCGCCCATCATTCCTAGAGCTTACGTCTTTACACATTTAACCGTAAATAAAAACCTATCGACACTGATTTTTAATTTATTTATGGGCTTTCTGAAATGTTCAGCGTGTTTGGACAGTTGGCATCCCGAGAGTTTTTCTGCAGAAACCTTATACCTCCATTATATATGCATTGAACCATTTGTCGATTCAGAGTTTGAGAGAAGAAAACCTGCGTTATGTTGGAAAATCTATTTGTACACGGCAACTATACCCCCTTATATATAGGTTGAACTAGGCGCTGAAGTGGTGTTCGGCTCTGGTGTTTGGCGTTTTCTGGTCTCTGTAGCCTTTACCTAATCCGCTGTATATGGATTGAATGGGGTCTTGAAGTAGATGTTCGGCTTGGGTTTCTGCAAGATCAGGTCCTCGCGTTAACATATTAAACGAGCGAAAATGAAGAAAAGAAAATATGAAGTATTACTCCACAAATGGTGCAGCGGGCCGGATTTGAACCGGCGAACCCCTACGGGAAAGGATATCCCCTCGGGCGCTCAAGTCAAAGCGTCGATCTTGAGTCCTTAGTGGAACGCACTGCGATGTGCGCTCTTTCACCTTTGACCTGGCTTGGTTACCGCTGCACACAAACTACAAACTTTCAGATTCTTTCTTATTAATCATTTCCTAGAAAGGTCCTGTCAACTCTTTGGGATTTGAATGATGGGTGATTTCTCTTAAATTATTGATGCAAACGTTTGGCAACATCTCTGGCGCGTATGTTGAACAGATAGAATTTGACAGCTTTGCAGAATATGAAAAGTGCCAAACGAAATTACTAAAAGACAAAGAGTTCTCAAAAACCGAACAAGAGGCAATGATCCTTATAGATACCAGTACATTCTCGATGAGTGCATTGAAACCTGTTAAGTATTAAAGGGAAAAATCCCAACAGCTAACGCTCACTCTTTTGTGTTCCTGAGCCCTCAAGAGTTAACAGGACCCCTAAAAAGTTCAGTTGATTCTTATCTTCTGAATTTCTTCATGTAGACTACTGCGCTGACTGCCACTATTGCGATCGCTCCACCGCCTATATACAGCGAGTTTTTGACAAAAAAGGACGGTTCTTCCACTTTAATTGCTAGCGGTGCGCTTTCGCTTTCGTAGAATGTGTCGCTTCCAGCGAATGTGGCGTGGGCAACCCAAATTCCAACGGTTTCTGGCTGAAAACTAGCCGTAAAAGTTCCGTTTTCGAGCGTGTAACATTCCACTTTTTTGGTTTCGTTTGTATGCGTAAAATAGACTGTGACAGGAACGCTTGCGTTCTGCATGTTTAGAAGGCCTTGAACGGTTATGTTTTCGCCTAGCCGCACTGTTTCGCGCGTAGCATTAATGTTCAGTGTGGAAAGATACTTCACTGTGTAGTTTCCTTCAGCAGTTAGAATGTTCCGCAACGCATCATTAGCTGTAACCTCATATTCGACAAGGCTGCCCGCCTCTTGCCGTGGAATGACGCCGCTGCAAGTTCTGCCATCAGTAATCTCCATCTCTACCATTTCTATGCTTCTCCAATCGTCCGCTGAATATTGCAGACTGGCCTTTTCCAGATCCGTTAAGTTCGAGATATAAGCAACAGTAGTGTCGTTATCTGGGTAAGCTTTGCTTGGAACAGTCAAGGGCTTCAAACAGGCATTGGCAAATTCTGTTTTGACCAAAAACTCTATCGTTCCCGAACCAGCCTCACCTAGGAAAACCAAATGATACAAGTTCTTTCCAAGAGCAGACGAAGTGAAATTCAAAAACATGTCTTGACCATAGAACTCGCAGCTCGCATAAGCTACACCGCGATATTCTTCGCTTTCCATATTATAGCCGCCGACCATTTCGCTTTGGTTGCCGTAAAGCCCTGGTTCCCAAGGCAGCGGAACGCCGCTTATATTCATGGCCTTTGCGTCAGACATCAGATAAAGCCTAGCTTCATACATGTCCAAGGTTTCGGGAACTTTCACCCAAACTTCTATACGTTGACTCTCAGTCACAAACTCGTAAGCCCAGCTTGTGTTGAAAACAGGCAAACCAAAATTATCTTTACCTTCCACAAAATGCGCGCACCATTTGTTGCATTCGACGTTTTCAATAATCATGAAAGTTGCTTGTTCAGAATCGTTACTTTCTCGGGCATCATTCACTATCGTGAAGGTATAATTACCTGAATATTCTGGAACGAAAAAGGCCTCATCAACGGTTGTGCCCAAATGCTCAGGAAGACCAGCTGCCTCAGTATGATAACCTTCCATTTCTCCGAGGGGATTGAAAACGTAGATGTCATAGTCTGTCTTTGGTTCAGACCCAGCATTTACCCAGGCGCCATAACAGTAGACGTGATAGCTATGATTAGCCGTGAGTGGACAAACGACGCTCCAGTTTTGGCCAATGGGTATCTGAGAATCATTAAAAAATACTGGAAACACGGGTTTTTCCACGTAAGTCCAATTTCCCAAATCCCCCGAATTTAGGTAGTCATGCACGTACCTTTCGTACTCTGGAAAATATTGAGCCTTGACATTGAGATCTACAGTAATGAATAATGAAACAACGACCACAATCGGGATTAGGACTATCAACTCCTTTTTTGCCAGCGCAGCGCCTTTCAATTTTATCACGAAATCATTATCGTTTTTGTTTATGCCGAAGCATATCTGTTATGAACGCTAGCTCCTAATTCTGAATCCAAATTAGACTAAAGCTGCATGGCTGACCAATGTTTATCAAAATCAACACCTCTCCAATGTAGCCACCAAAAGAATAAAAGCACTCCTTTCATGACGATATTAAAGGAATCCGCAATGCTTAAAACTGAACACAAAATTGTCTTCGGAAACAGCCAACTAATGCCCGAGCTAGAGAATGAAAGTATCCACTTAATGGTGACCTCTCCGCCCTATCCGATGATAAAGATGTGGGATGAGCTTTTTTGGAAAATGGATCCAAGAATCGCCAAGTTGTGGGGCGACCTAAAAGCTGAGAAGGATGAGAAGCGTAAAGAACGAATTGTTATGGAAATTTATGAAAACATGCATGAAAATCTCGCTAAAGTGTGGAAAGAAGTTTATAGAGTGCTCGTGGATGGAGGCATAGCATGCATAAACATCGGCGACGCAACAAGAACCGTTGACGGCCGATTCAGACTATTCCCGAACCATTCCAAAATCATCGAACACTGCGAAAAAATAGGCTTCAGGACACTACCATACCTCTTGTGGAAAAAACCAACAACCAAACCCAAATACAAAGGAAAAGGCGCCTTCTTAGGCTCAGGCTTTCTGCCCCCGAACGCCTACGTTACTTTGGACTGCGAATTCATCTTGATCTTCAGAAAAGGAAATCTTAGAAAATTCAAACAACACGACCCCCGCCGTTATGAAAGTGCGTTCACCAAAGCAGAACGCGACTCATGGTTCACTCAAATCTGGAAGATTGTGGGCACAAGACAAACAGAAAGCGAGATTGAAAGAAGAATCGCCGCATTCCCTGAAGAAATAGCAACCCGACTGGTCAAGATGTTTTCGATTAAAGGCGATACGGTGCTTGATCCCTTCCTCGGCTCAGGCACAACGACTAAAGTTGCCATCGAATGTGAAAGAAACAGCGTTGGATACGAAATAAACGAAAATCTACTCGCTCTAATAAAAAAGAAAATTGATTTTGAGCAAACTCCGTCGACTCATGTTCCGTGGAAAATAAGCATAATCAAACGAGAAGACTAAGCCGGAACAAAGAAAACTTCCGAAAAAACCCGCAAAAAACAATGTCAACCAGCTCTAAGGGCACTCCTGAAGTTTTCACGTTTTCAATCAAGAAAAGCCAACAATCAGATCTTCAAAATTAGTTGCCAGAATCACTTTTCAAGCTTCGCCGTCGACACTCAAAATAGATTGTCGTGTAGCAACTCTAAGAAACTTTACTAAAGCCCGTTTAATGGGCGAAACCATGAAGTAGTATATAAAAAAGTTTATTAGAGAGCTGTGTAGTTACGTGTTTTAGCTCTTAAAGATTGGAGACCATTTTTCGTGTTGGATGATCCAACATCGGAGGAAATTGAAAGTTTGAGAAAACCCGCATCAAACAAGTTCGTTAGCGTATATTCAAATTTGCGGGGGTAGATAGAATTGGCTGAAATTTCAAAAGAGGATACACATCTTCTGTTAAAGACCTTCTTTAATGAAAAAGGCTTAGTTCGTCAGCATCTGGACTCTTACAACGAATTCATAGATCACGGCCTACAAGAAGTGGTAGATGAAGTTGGCGAGATCTCAATAGAAGTTCCTGAGAGTCCATACAAAGTTAGGCTGGGACAAATTTGGGTAATAGACCCCCAGTCAAGGATAACAGGTCCGTATGCAACAGAGGTAGATGGCACAAAACATGAATTCTACCCGATGGAAGCTAGGCTTAGAAACCTGACATATGCGGCGCCGATAGCTCTTGAGATGACGCCTGTGATAGATGGAAGAGAGCAAGATACGGAACTTGTTTACGTTGGGAACATTCCAGTAATGCTGAAGTCGAAACTATGCTTTTTGTCGCAACTTTCAAAGGATGAACTGGTAGCAGCTGGAGAAGACCCCGACGATCCAGGCGGCTACTTTATAGTTAACGGTTCCGAGCGCGTTATAGTAGCCATGGAAGACTTGGCGCCTAACCGCGTAATAGTTGACACAGACGAAAAAGGAACCTCGCCAGTGTACCAAGCTAAAATATTCTCCACGACCGTGGGCTTCAGAGCGAGAATAGAGCTAAAACTGAAGTCAGACGGCGCAATATACGTTTCAATGCCGGGAGTGCCCACCGAAATCCCCCTAGTCGTACTTATGCGTGCACTAGGCCTAGAGAAAGACAAAGAAATCGCTGAAGCAGTTTCCCTTCAAAAGGAAATACAAAGCGAAATGAGTCCATCCTTCGAAAAAGCCCTAGGCGTAGACACTCCGAATGACGCGATACTTTTCGTTGGAAATCGCGTCGCCCACGGGCAAGTTGAAGAATACCGAATACAGAAAGCTGAGATGGCACTGGACAAAAACTTCTTGCCTCACCTAGGCAGAACCAACAAGAACAGAACAGACAAAGCCCTATTCTTAGGCGAAATGGCTTACAGAGTGATCCAACTGAAACAGGGAAGAAGAAAACAGGACGACAAAGATCATTTCAAAAACAAACGATTACGACTCGCCGGTCCTCTCCTTGCAGACCTGTTCAGGGTAGCCTTCAGGAACCTTACCCGTGACATAAAATATCAGCTTGAACGCATAGGCGTAAAAGGTCCAATAATAACTGTCTCGGCAGCAGTACGACCAGGAATCATAACTGAAAGATTCCAGCACGCCCTTGCAACTGGAAACTGGGGAAGGGGAAGAGTCGGCATAACCCAACTTCTGGATCGGACAAACTACATTTCCACGTTGAGCCATTTGCGCAGACTCCAATCACCATTGAGCAGAAGCCAGCCAAACTTTGAAGCCAGAGACTTGCACCCAACTCACTGGGGCCGTTTATGTCCAAACGAAACGCCTGAGGGTTCCAACTGTGGCTTAGTCAAGAACCTAGCCTTATCGGCATCAATCTCAGTAGGTGTAAACCCGGAAAAAATAAAACAGGTATTCTTTGAGATGGGCGTAGTTCCAGCCTACGAAAGTAATGAAACGTTGAAAATTTCAGGAGCAAAGGTTTTTGTTGATGGAAACATCGTTGGTTACTGCAACTCTCCAGCGGAATTAGTACATGAATTTAGAGAAAAACGAAGGAGAGGGGAAATCTCAACTGAAGTTAACATAACCTTTTTCTCAAAACTCCAAAGCGAAAGAGAAGAAATACACACTAACTGCGACGAAGGCAGAGTCAGACGTCCCCTCATAATCGTCGAAAACGGCGTTTCAAGACTTCAACCCAGACATATCGAAAAAATAGTTGCTGGAGAATGGTCTTGGGAAGACCTTGTCAAAAGCGGTCTAATCGAATACTTAGATGCTGAAGAGGAAGAAAACGCGTATGTCGCCGTATCCTTCGAGGAAATAGCTCCAGAGCATACGCACACGGAAATCGCAACGTACACGATTCTCGGAATATGCGCATCAACGATACCTTACCCAGAACATAACCAATCGCCCAGAAACTCTTACCAAGCAGCCATGGCTAAACAAGCCCTTGGAGTTTACGGAACGAACTTCCATCATCGTGTAGACTCACGATCACACATTTTGCACTACCCACAAGCGCCTCTGGTGGAAACAGAGTTAATGGAAGTGATGGGTTATAAACAGCGACCCACCGGTCAGAACTGCGTCGTCGCCGTGCTCTCCTTCGAAGGCTATAACATGGAAGACGCCTTAGTCTTCAATAAAGCCTCAATAGAGAGAGGCCTAGGCCGATCAAGTTTCTACAGAATATACGAAGCTGAATGCCGCCAGTACTTAGGCGGCCTGAAAGACAAATTCACCGTGCCTGAGCCTGGAACACGTGGATATCGAGGAGAACAGTATTACAGGCTACTTGAGCCTGATGGAATAATTAGCTTAGAATCCTCAGTTGCAGGTGGAGATGTCCTGATCGGAAGAATCAGCCCGCCCAGATTCCTCGAAGAATATAAGGAATTTGAAGTCAAAGGACCCTCCATGCGAGATACATCGGTAGACATGCGGCCTTCAGAAACAGGAGTTGTTGACGCAATTTTCATAACCCAATCGGGCGAGGGAAGCAAACTTGTAAAGGTTAGAGTCCGCGATCAGCGCATTCCAGAATTAGGAGACAAGTTCGCCTCTCGTCACGGACAAAAAGGAGTCATAGGACTAATTGTTCCGCAGGAGGACATGCCCTTCACTGAAGAAGGCATAGTTCCAGACATAATAATCAATCCTCATGCTATTCCCTCAAGAATGACCATCGGCCAATTCATCGAGTCAATGGCTGGAAAAGTCGCAGCCGTAAGAGGGAAGCCAGTAGACGGAACACCTTTCGCAAACGAAAATCCTGATAATGTCAGAATGGCCCTAGTTAAGCTAGGATTCAGTCACACTGGCAGCGAAGTATTTTACAATGGCGTAACTGGCGAAAAATTTGTGGCAGACATTTTTGTCGGACTCGTCTACTATCAGAAACTGCACCACATGGTTGCTGACAAAATCCACGCCAGAGCAAGGGGACAAGTGCAAATGTTGACGAGACAACCTACTGAAGGAAGAGCTAGAGGCGGAGGTCTCAGGTTCGGAGAAATGGAACGAGACTGCCTAATCGGGCATGGAGCAGCAATGCTTCTCAGAGACAGGTTGCTGGAAGAATCCGACAAATACACGCTATATGTGTGTGAAAACTGCGGACAAATAGGTTACTACGACATGAAACAGAGAAAATACGTGTGTAGAAGCTGCGACGAAAAGGCTAAAGTCTCCCCTGTAATAGTCTCCTATGCTTTCAAGCTTCTTCTCCAAGAACTTATGAGCCTTTGTATAACGCCCAAATTGAAACTTAAGGAGAAGGCGTAGAATGTCTTCGGAAGAAATAATCCACAAAGTTGTTGATGAAATTTCTTTTGGTTTAATCTCACCCAAAGACCTGCGCAAGAATTCAGTGGTGGAAATCCAAACACCAGACACCTACGACGAGGACGGTGCCCCCATAACTTCTGGACTAATGGACGGCAGACTCGGCACTCTTGAACCTCGGCAGAGATGTAAAACTTGCGGCAATACAGCAATTCGCTGCCCAGGCCACTTTGGACACATCGAGTTGGCAGTTCCAATAATACACATCGAGTTTACAAAAATACTCTATGACCTTTTGAGATCAACTTGCCGAAACTGTGGACGAGTACTTCTTTCAGACGAGGCAGCTAAAAAAGTCAAAACTCGCATTGAAAGATTTAATCAACTTTTGGGTTTAGTTCCAGACGAAATCTATAAGGGGATTGTGCAGGAAGTCAAAGCGAAACAATGTCCTCATTGCGCATCGGCTCAGTACAAGATTACTTTTGAAAAGCCCACTAAATTCATTGAACAGACTGAAAGCGGTTCTGAACCATTGACACAAAGCATGGTTCGAGAAAGAATGGAACGCATTTCGGACGATGACCTTGAACTTTTAGGTTTCAATCCGAAAGTTGCAAGACCAGAATGGATGGTTTTGCAGGTTTTGCCGGTTCCCCCGGTCTACGTTCGACCATCGATAACGCTAGAATCAGGAATTCGTTCAGAAGACGATTTGACCCATAAGCTCGTAGACATAATCCGCATCAATCAAAGGCTCAAAGAAAACATGGAAGCAGGAGCTCCTACGCTTATAATCCAAGACTTGTCAGAACTTCTACAGTATCATGCAACGACGTATTTTAACAATGAAGCATCTGGAATACCTCCTGCGAGACATCGCTCTGGAAGAGCATTGAAAACTCTCTCGCAAAGGTTGAAAGGAAAAGAAGGAAGGTTCAGAAGTAACCTTTCTGGGAAAAGAGTTGACTTCTCAGCCCGCACAGTCATTTCTCCAGATCCAAACCTTGACATAAACGAAGTAGGTGTTCCACGTGATGTTGCCATGCGATTATCAGTGCCTGAAAAAGTAACTGCATGGAACATTGATGAAATGAAAAAACTTGTTATAAATGGCCCTGAAACGTACCCCGGTGCCCTCTACATCATTAGACCTGACGGCAAGCGTATAAGACTTGAATTTGTGGTAGACAGAGAGAAGATTGCTGAGGCTATTGAACTCGGCTTTATCGTGGAAAGGCACCTCAAAAATGGTGACATTGCAATTTTTAATCGTCAACCATCCCTTCACCGCATGTCAATAATGGCGCATTACGTGCGTGTTCTACCATACAAAACCTTCCGTTTGCATCTTTGTGTATGCCCGCCCTACAACGCAGATTTTGACGGAGACGAGATGAATTTACACATACCCCAAAGCGAAGAGGCACGAACGGAAGCACTACTGTTAATGCAGGTTCAAGATCAAATACTCTCACCGAGGTTCGGAGGCCCAATAATAGGTGCAATCCGAGACTTCATAACAGCAGCGTACCTTTTCACGAGAAGGTCAAACTATCTAACGAGAGCAGAAGTTAACCGATTAATAATGGCAACTGGGTATGACGGACAGTTACCGAAACCAAGAACCAAGGAGCCGCAACCACTTTGGACTGGTAAACAAATTTTCAGTCTGTTTTTGCCAAAAACCCTGAACTACGTTTTGAAGGCAAATATTTGTCAAGGATGCAGCAAATGCGCAGAAGAAGAATGCAAATATGACGCCTACGTCGTCGTGAAAAACGGCGAACTTGTCTCAGGTATTATAGATAGACGTTCTATAGGTTCTGAACAGTCCGAAAGTCTTCTCCACAGAATAATAAAGGATTATGGAACACGTGCAGGACGCGAATTTTTGAACAAAATCACAAGGTTGTTAAAGCTTTTCATAACAATGCGCGGTTTCACTTACTCTTATGATCAACTTGTCTTATCGCCAAGGGCTGAAAACAGAATAAAGAAAACAATGGAAAGAATTCAGAAGAAAATAGGGGATCTCATAGAGAATTACCGTCGTGGCACCTTACCTAGGCTTCCAGGTCAAACCCTCGAAGAATCCTTTGAGATTTACGTAATGCACGAGTTGGCCACAGCCAGAGACGAAGCTGGAAAAATAGCTGATGAAGACTTCACTTTGGAGAATGCTGGCATAGTCATGACCCGAACAGGCGCCAGAGGTTCAAGCCTGAACATTGGACAAATGAGCGCAATGGTAGGGCAGCAGTCAGTGCGTGGAAAAAGAATACTACGAGGATACACGGGCCGTGCTCTGCCCCACTTCAGAGAAGGCGACCCAAGCCCGAAGGCAAGGGGATTCGTTTATTCATCTTACCAAAGTGGACTCGACGCCATTGAATTCTTCTTCCACGCCATGGGAGGCAGAGAAGGACTTGTGGACACAGCCGTTAGAACACAGCAAAGCGGTTACATGCAAAGACGTCTAATCAACGCTCTGGAGCACATACGCTTAGAATATGATGAAACAGTGAGAGACTCGGCAGGAGACATAATCCAATTCAAATATGGAGAAGACGGTGTTGACCCTGCAAAAAGTGACCATGGAAAAGCTGTAAACGTGAGCCGACTCATTGACCAGATAAAAATCGGGGAAGAAAAAGGTAAACCCGCTTCAGCCGCCTATATCAAAAAGCGACTGAAAGAAGTTGAAGGCCAACTTACACCAATACTTTTAGACCAGCTTAAGCAAAACTTGACCAAAGCTAAGCTAAGCACGGCAGATGTAGAAAAAGCAATCACAGTAACGGCTGAACAATATAAACGCGCTTTGATGGAGCCAGGAGAAGCAGTAGGCATAGTTGCCGCTCAATCAATAGGCGAACCGGGCACACAGATGACACTTAGAACGTTCCACTACGCTGGAGTTAGAGAACAAAACGTAACCTTAGGACTGCCGAGACTCATAGAGATAGTCGACGCCAGAAGAATCCCATCCACACCCATAATGACGATACATTTAACTGGCGAAAACAGGAAAAGCAGAGAAGCCGCAGTAAAAATTGCACGTAAAATAATTTACACAACATTAGAGAATTTGGCCTCAGCCATTTACGAAGATCCGATACGGGAAGAGATAGTGGTGGAGCTGAATAGAACAATGATGGAAGACAGAGAGGTATCCATGGAAGAAATTAAGGAAAGGGTACAACTGCAGAACGCCACTGTAAAAGTGAAGGGTAACAACCTGCACATAAAACCCAAAAAAATTGAACTTCTAAAGAAACTACTTGATAAAATCTCCACATTCCACATTAAAGGCGTGCCTGACATAAAACGTGTACTAGTCACAGAAGAACATGGAGAATGGGTCATAAGGACAGACGGTTCAAACCTGTCCAAAGTTTTGGAGATCTACGGAGTAGACACCTCCAGAACAGCAACAAACAACGTTCACGAAATAGCTAAAACTCTCGGAATAGAAGCTGCACGCAACGCGCTAATCTACGAGGCCAAAGGAGTCTTGGATGACCAAGGCTTAGATGTGGACGTGCGCCACGTTATGCTCGTGGCGGACATGATGACGTCAACCGGCGAGGTACAGCAGATAGGAAGACACGGAATAAGCGGCAAAAAATCAAGTGTTCTAGCCAGAGCCGCCTTCGAAATAACAGTACCAAACATTGTTGAAGCAGCCGTAAAGGGAGAAAGCGACGCGTTAGAAGGTGTAACCGAAAACGTAATAGTTGGACAGTCAATCCCCATTGGCACGGGGCTAGTGGAATTATACATGTCAACATTTGAAAAGAAAGGGGAAGAAAAATGACAGACATAGATAAGGCAATCGCAACAGCCGTAAAAACTGGAAAAGTATCTTTCGGAGCCAACTCCGCAGTACAGAACGCCAAAACAGGAAAAGCCAAACTGATAATTTTGGCTGCGAACTGCCCAAAAACCATAAAAGAAGAAATCGAATATTATTCTAAACTCTCAAAGGTTCCCTTAATGACATATAAAGGTGCGTCCATGGATTTAGCGGCTCTCTGTAGTAAACTCTTTATTGTGTCAGTATTAACTATAAGAGAACCAGGGGACTCAGAAATTCTAAGAGTAACCGAAAATATCAAAACTGAATAATATGCTGGAGGAAATGAATGACAACCGGTATAAAAATCACAAGCAACGAAATGCGGTACATCGCTTTGTTCGAAAGCGTAAGTGGCGCCAGCGTTAAAGACTGCATAATCGATGATGAACAAGGACGCGCAATCTTTATTGTTAACCAAGGCCAAGTAGGCGTGGCCATTGGGAGAGGCGGAAGAAACATCCACGTTCTTGAAAAAATGACTGGGAAAAGACACGAAATAATCGAGTACTCGGAAGACCCTGTGCAATTTATCAAAAACGCTTTGAAACCAGCCATGGTCAGAGAAGTTCGCATAACCGAAAGAGCAGACGGAAAAACAATGGCGGTTGTAACAGTCAACCCTAAAGACAAAGGCGTTGCCATAGGCAAAAACGGTAGAAACGCAGAACGCTTGCGCTTTTTAGCAAAGAGATATTTCCAGATACAAAACGTCAGCATCACTTAGCCTTCAATAACCTGAGAGCTGAGTGATGAAACGTCGCTGACTTAGTTTTTACAATGTTCTTTAGTGCAATAGTTTGAGTTATTATAATATTTGAATGTATTGGTCTTCAATGGTTCCCTTCGCTATTATGTTCTTGTAGACCTTAGCGCTTCTTCTCTCTTTGCGCCTTTTGGTTTTCAACTCAACTTCGCATAGCCCGAATTTCATGCTGAAACCCCTAGCCCATTCATAATTGTCAGTTAGAGCCCAATGGAAATACCCTTTAACATCTATCTTTTCGTTTATGGCTTTGCCGAGAATCTTCAAGTGGTCAATTAGGAATTTAGATCTAAGTGTGTCTTTTGCGTCCGCGATTCCGTTTTCCATAATGTACAGTGGTCGCCCGTATCTTTGCATCGCCTTCAAGGCGTCAAGCATTCCTTCAGGATAGATTTCCCACCCAAGGTCTGATGTTTGTCTTCCGTCGGCAGATGTGCTGTCAGGCTGGCAAACGAAACCATAGTTCTCCACCATGTCTGGAACTGCCGCCATCCCTGCGAATAATCGGGCTAAGAGTGATTTTTTCCCCTTCACCATCGCCCTTGCGTAGTAGTTTACGCCAAGCCAGTCAAGTCTGTTTTTAATGTGATCTTTCATTTCTCCCTTGTCTTGTAATCCGTTCAGGTTTTCATCTAGCCATCCATTGCACACTGACTGGGGAAAGAAGTGGTTATGCATACGATTTAAGAAATCGGCTGCTTTGATGTCAGAATTATATTCAGCTCTGAAAGGCATCGCTGGTATTACGTTATGTATCGCTCCAACATCTGCTGAGCTTGGGCTGTCCTGATCAGCTTTTATGGTGTCTGCTTTCTTTATGGCGTCGTAGGCGCGTGCATGTGCGACAGTTAGGTTGAGTGCTACCTTCCTAGAAACTTTAAAATTGTTCAGTCCAGGCGGAAAACCAGACTGGGGAATCAGGTAGCCTGTTTCAGGTATCACCATGGGTTCGTTGAAGGTTGCCCATTCATCCACGATGTCGCCTAGCTTCCACGCCATGTATGCAGCGTATTTCGTGAACTCAATTATTGTCTCCTGGTCAACCCATCCTCTCGGACCTTTACGAAGGTTTGTGTCTCGAACAGTTATGGGGTTATGAATCCATAAGGGTAAGGTGAAGTGGTTCAAACAAACGAAAACCTTGATGCCTTTATCACGTAAATCTTCTATGACTGCCTGGTAATGGTTAACGGCAACCTTATTGGCAACTTCTTCAAGCCTCTGAAGCACGGAGTCGTCAACCTCTATTCTAGCAATGCTACCATCGGATGCCTTCTCAAATTCAAGTTCAATCACAGACGTGGATTTCGGGAAGATTCTGCTCCATTCAATGCCTATTCTGTAAGCATTCAGACCAAGCCCACTAGCAATACTATGATCCTTCGTGTACAGGTCCCAGTAGTTGATGCCGTTTTCTGGCAGATCGCCGCTAACTACGCCTTTTTGTATGTTAACCGGGTCGTGAACCCACAAGTACCAGTCACTGCCAGAATCAACATTTAACCTGGCTGAATCGCCCATCTCGAATTGAAATCCGCTATTGGAGGCTCCCCACAAAAATTTTTCTGGAAAAAGCATAACGTTTCATCCCGTCCAGCGCTACGATAAATCATTATTAAATACGCGCCTATAAGAAATTGTTGCCTTACTCGACAATGCATCCAATCTGGAACGGAAGCCAATAACCGCACATAAATGGACAAAAACCATGCTATCTCATGCAACAACCTGTCTGAGTAGTTCTTGCGTTAAGTCTCTGAAGACTAAGTCTAATCATACCGCCAAGTTAGAGCGTGCCGTTCACTCTATGCTTCAAGCTATATATAAGGGGGTATAGACTGCAGAACAGCAACAGTTCCGAAACCTCAACCAGTACAGCTTTTTTCGCTGAACGATATGGTTTTGGAGCAATTCGTAGCATTTTCACTCGTTTTCCAGTCCGTCAGCTTCTTCTTCGTTCTCTTCCTCCGAAGACTCAGAAAGTAACTCCTTTTGTGTTTCAGCGCTAAGCAATAGGTCTATGAGCGCTTTCTGGTCTACTTCTGCACGGGTTCTCCAATCCAAATACAATTGGTCGTTATCATTCTGGAGCAAATACCCGTAGCGAATATAGCGATCGATGTTCAAGCCGACTTTCCATCCTGGAAGTTTCTCTTTCAGTAGCTCTTCGACTTCTTTTCGCGGTGCTTGTCCCTTCTTGGAGATTATGTACGCGATTGCTATTGCCAAGCCAGCAAGGTCGTCTATTCGCCACCCTATCATTTTTGTTTCTTTCGGGGTTAATTTGCCCCGCAGCGTTATGTAGAATCGTGCCTTGTCAAGCTCTTCCAATGAGGGTTTGCCAACTGGCGGTTTTTCTTCTTCGAAAACGGTTTTAACCTGCAAGTCAAGAGATTTCAAGTAGTCATCCAGAACGTTCAGGACTTTGGGGTAGTCCGAGCCCAAGGCTCTGTGCAATTCCCAGCCTTTGACTCCAGGTTTTTTGTGCCGCCTGTAAAAGAGCATATGCGTTGCTCGCTTCACTTTGCTCGCGTAATAGCCTTTTCGTCTGCTCATTCCAGTTCACCTCTCTTCCATTTTTGCCAGTCTTCATAAGTGATTGCTATGGGGATTGAAATCGACTGTTGTTTGCCGATTTTTGCAGAGGGCTTCTCGAAGGGTTTGATGAAAGTTTCTTCTTCTAAGGGATGAATCTCAAGTGTGGCATAGCCGTATGTTATGAGGAAGCTTGTTATGAAAGCCCGTTGCACTGTCTCCTCGTAAGTGTCTGCGCCTACGAAATCCCAATAAAGAATCTTGCCGTCGCGTCCTTTCTCTTTCACTTTTTCTTTTAGTTCTTGCCAGTAATCTTCCAGTTCTTCAGAAAACGCTTTATCCACCATGATGCGCTGTCTTAGCAGTTCTTCTCTGGTAGTGGTTCCAGTTTCAACTTCTGGCACGGCTAGGTCTTTCCATCTTTCCTTAAGCGGTAGCAGCGTTTTCCAGTATCGGATTGCCTCAGCAAGGCTGTGGAGGCTTAGCTGTTCCAGCTCAATCAGGGGATGCCAAGCTTCAAGGAATACGCCTATCATTTCCTCTTTTTGCATTTGTGTGATTTTTTCTTCGAGGAGAAAAGGGTCCGTGTAAAGGGAAGTGGAGCGGTGTTTGACCCATTCGCTTTGAAGTTTTATAACCGAAGCCAAATGGTGGATTGTCTCCGCATCCAAGTTAAGGTCTTCGGGCAGTTCCCACTGGGGAAAATACTCTCTAACCACTTTGATTATGTCGTTAACATCCAGAAGGAAAGGATCTACTGAATGGGCTTCAATGGCCATGCACATTTCTATAATGCGTTGAAGTTTTTCTCTGCCGGTTTTCTTCAGTTCTTTTTTGGACTGCACTAGGCAACCTCTCTAACTATGGATTTTCCCTCGACGTTCTGCACGGTGATTATGTTAGCGTCTTCTTGGGCGAAGGTTATCTGGCTTGGTGTGATGGCGATGTACTGGGCATTCGCGTCCTTTATCGTTGATACGAGCATTTTCGCGATTATTTCGCGGTTTTTAGGGTCCATGTGGATGTCATACTCATCCACAGCTCGGAATGGAGAGCGAACGTGCTGTTGCAAAGCCAGAAGGAAGCTCATGGTCGAGGTGGTTCTTTCTCCGCCGCTTTGCGTATAAGCGTCCAGCGGGAGTGGCTTTCCACCTTTGAAGCCCACGAGAATTTCTAAACCTGCAGTTTCTATATCATGCCCGTTGGCGAGCCTGACTTCGCCAGTTGCAAAAGTTTGGCCCAGAATCTTCTGGTACTCCAGGTTCACGCGGTCCAAGAGGCTTTGCATTACGGTTCGCCAAGCCTGCATTCTGGTTTTGACTTCTTCCAAGGCTTTTTCGCGGTTTTCGGCAACCACCTGTGCCTTTTCTTTCAGTTCCAGATAAAGTGTAGAATAGGATTCGTACATGCGTTCTATGTCTTCTGAAACGTCAGCAAGGGCAGCTAAATGGCCGTCGGTAACGCGGATTTCATCGAAGATTTCGCCCACGTTTTTCAGCACCGCAATTCTTGGCCCAGACTGCCCGGCTTTTGAGATCGCCATGTTCAAACTGGCTTTTGCGTCCTTCAGCGCATTTTCTACTTTTTCCAGATCAGCCGTTACGTTTTCTCTGCGGTATTGCAACAAAGCCAATCTGATCCGATTATCTAAAACTTGGTTGCTGACTTTTTCGTTTGCTTCTTCCAAACTTCGCATTTTAGTTTGGTTTTCTTTTACTTTTTCCTCTAATTTCGAGAGTTGTTGACGGGAGTTTTCCACCAATTCCCTTAGGTTTTCACTCTTAAGTAGTTTAAATTGAACAGGATTTCTCCCATCTCGAATGGCGGTTTCCAAAACTACGGTTTCTTTCAGCAGTTGTTGACATAGGGAGATTGTCGACTCGTTTTCCGCCATTCCACGTTCAAGGCCTAGGCGTCCACCAAAAATTGTTTTTATTTCATCCTTTAGCCTTTCCTGCTGGTTCTGTTCAGCTTGCAGGTGCTCAGTTATCGTTTTTGTTTCTTCTTCGATCTGGCTGAGAATTTCCAGTTCTTTTGCCCTGTCTGCCTCCAACTCCTTAACTGCGGTTTCTCTTCGTTCAACTTCCGCCCACGCAAGTTCCCTTTCCAAAAATCTTCTTTTGGTTTGTAACTGCTTTTTCTCTTGATATTTCGCGTATTGTTCTCGCCAGTAGTTAAGCGTCTGCTCTGCTGATTCCAAAAGTTTGCTTACCGATTCTTCTTGGCTAAGTATGCGCATTAGTTTTCGTTGGGCCTGGAGCACGTTTTCACGGTAAGGTTCAAGCCCCACAGCAGCTTCGACCATCCGCAGCTTTTCCTGCGTGGATAGAACGGTGAACTGCTCAACCATGTTCTGATGCATAATGATAAGCATGTTATCTGGATCAACGCCGAACTTGCCCAGGAGCCTTTCAACGTCCTGTTTTGTGGCAGCGCGGTTTTCGAGTTCAAACCAGTATTTACCGTCCCTGCGCAAGACCCGCGTGAGGAAGAGTTGGTCTTTGCTGTATTTAGAAACGGGTCTTCTTCCGCCCCTTTTGCTGTTGTCTAGGATTAGCGTGACACGGGCTCGGTCTTTTTCCCAGCGTATTAGATCGCTGAGTTTCTTGGATCGTTCCGTGTATGATTGCCCTAAGGCAACGGATATGGCCAGTAGGAGCGAGGATTTGCCAGAGCCGTTCGGTCCGCAGACGACGTTTACGCCCGGTTTAAAGGGTACCCTAGCATATTCGTAGCTCATGAAGTTTTCAAGGATGACCTCTTGAATCAGCATTGCTGTAGTTACCTTCTTAAGCGGTGGTAAATAGAGTTAAAAACTCTCTTATTAAAACAATTTCACTAACAGTGGCGATTTCTCCCGCGCAATCCCCTCTTTTTATCTTATTTTTGATTCGCTTTCAAACTTCTATGGAGTCCTTAGAACTTTTGTGAGGTGACAAATTTTGAGTGAAAATGAAGAGAACCCTGAAGAAACGGAAACCAACGCGAAAACGGAAGAGGAGCAACTCACAGACTTCGCAGCTTCAGCCCTTCGCGGTCCAAAATTCGGAATCTTCGAGCAGCTGATTTGCCAACACCTTGTACAAGCTACAGTCACAGCCGACTCTCTCAGAAAAATTCAGCTTGTATGCGACGCAGCCCTGATGCTTGAACCTGACAAGCAGAAGGCTTTAGGCGTAGACATGGAAAAACTTGAAATCGTCAAGGCCGTAAACGATGCTTTTCAACGCAGAGTAGCAACCAGCCTGAAACAGTACGCTAGACCTATCGTGAGCGTGGAGTTCGGTTTTCCCGATTCAGAAGAAAACTACACGAAATACGTTGGTCCCTGGTGGACTGGGGAGATGCCAAACATTTACGCGACGCAAATGAACAACCGACTAGGGAAAATCTACACAGTATACCGTTGCACTCAGTGCCGCAACCGAGTGGCTGATTCCATAAAAGGAAGAACAGGATACACTGAAGATAAATGCTGCAAGTTCTGTGGCGCAGACCTACACTACAGTGCTATGACCAACCCTCAGCCATTATACATTAACCATAACTTCAAACCACAAGAAGACGCACCCTATTGGGAACTGTTCTTTGAATATTGTTTCGCGTTAAAAGAAGACGGCTACATAAACCTGAAGAACCACTTTCTGAAATGGGCCAACCCCTTCGCAATGGACCTTATGCGACGCTTAACACATGCTGTCCGACCGGAAATCTACAATGAAATAGCCAGAATGTTCGTTAAAGCCAAAGGAGAATCGCAAACGTGATTATAATGGCTAACGTTCGTTTGTTCATTCGGGCACCAATACTTCCCCACCTAGAAGAATCTTCTAGAATAAGCGAACGGAAGGTATGGAAAAACATGGTTAGTTTTCGATATGATAAGTTACCTCTGGAGAAATACTGAATGCTTGAAGAAATAATGTTGTTCGCTGAAGGAAAAGAGCAAACGACAAAGGACAACTATCTGAACTACGGCAAAAAGCTAGAGCAATTCTTGGAAAGAGAACAGTTGAAACTTAGAGAGCTGCAGCCCGTTGACGTTAAGAAGTTCATTCTTGAAGCTGGCACTCACGACGGCAACTTTGTTATGAACAGCGCAGCCATATACAAGCAGTTCGTTTGTTCGGTCATGCGTTTTGTCGGAAGAAAAGACATAGCTGATTATGTTAGGACAAACATGCGCGAGATAAAGAAAGAAAACAAGTTTCGAGTGGACCTGACACTTGAAGAAATTCTGAGGCTAATCAGAGTAACAGCGCAACTTAAGCTTAAGTTTGCCTGGAGCCTTATGAGCTTTGACGGTTTAAGAGCTGGAGAAGTCTTAGGTCTCTGCTACGCTGACATAGACCTTGAAGACAAAGTTGTTCGTTTGCTGAGAAGATCGAACGAACGCTATTACCCAAAAGGCATGAAGGTTAACCAACAAGCAAAGGCCGTTCCTTTGAATGACCTTTCAGCCGAACTGTTTAGACAGTTATCCTTCAAGAAAGCCGAAAGAATCTTACCCATTTCATATAAGACTTTGAGGAAATGGTTCAATCGCTACGTTGTTTTGGCTGAAATAAAAAGAGACTATCCGGTAACAATGCACAAGCTTAGGCATTTCTTCGCGCATTACTGGCGGCAGAACAAAGGAGACATTCAAGTTCTCAAAGAAGTCATGCGCCACAGTGACATCCGCTACACGATGCTGTACAGCGAACCAAGCGACGCGGAAATCAAAACGGAATTTGAAAAGGTGATGAGATTCTGAAAATTTACTGGTTACGAGGCAACGACACCATAAACTACAATCAATCTACTAGGTGGTTTTGCCTGGGCATAATAGACAGCGCAAAAAGCAGTTTTCTCGAAACCATAGCAGAAGAATACTTGAAGGCCGGCCACACTGTTCTCGACTTGTACGGCTCTAGAGATGGTGAAGGCCTTGCATGGCTACGTTCAGAATGGGTTAAGGACAAACACGTTTTATTGCTGCATGGCGACAACGTAGACGTTCAAAGCAATTACCAGACCAAGAATGTTTCAAAGCTTTCCTTGAAGGACTTGGAAAACTATGACATTATCATAAGCGCTACGCCCATGTACATTTCACCGGACCAAGAGTTTAGAGAAGTGAACCGTGTTCTTGATTTGCTGTATAAACGCCAGACCTATAAGCGACTTGTTTATGCGGTTGTCCGAGAAGCCAGCAACCTTTGGTATTCAAGATTAAGCGTTAGTAGGGACCAACTTAAGGCGAAAGCAGAAGCCGTCTATTTGGTTCGAGAGTCGAGGCACATGGGCCTAGCGGTAGGGATGGACACGCTGAAATTCACAAGCGTCGACATTGACTTGCGTGTAGTTGTTGACTACCAAATAATCAAGTCTGTTGGGCTTTTCGGTTTGCCAGACGATCTTCAATGGCTTTATCATATCATAAACCCTCAAATCATAAGGCGCATGCCTAAGCAAAACTTTGTTATTTTGTCAAAGAACGGTAGCATAGGCATAGGCGTTTTCTCAAAGATTCCCTGGCACAAGCAAGAAGGCGAAAACATAGTGAAAGCAGTAGGCTTGAAGATTGAGTATGGAGAAGAGCCGCAGTTAGGAGAGGACCGCCACTTTTTCAAGACTGTAGGCGACTACGAACACGCTGAGATATTGGCCTTGTACTTGGACGCTAAACAAAGCATGCACAAGATAGCGGAAAGGAAGAAACGGAGCAAGGCAACGATCCACAGCCAAATCAGAGAGCATGATCAGGCTGTGAAGCGGAGTGGTTTCTGTGCGAAATGCCGGAGAGTCAACGGGAAGCATGAGGCAACATCCACTAGAACAGAAGAATAGAGAATAATTCCCTCGGCGAGAACGGAAAAGTTTTTGCTTAACCCTGAAAATTTTACTATGATGAGGCTGTAAGAATGGTGGAATATGTTAAGGGTAGCAATGCTGACAATTGGCATTGGTGTAAGAACTGCACACAATATCCCATGGTTGCACATCAAACAAGTTCTAAAAGACCGAATTCTGGCTTATGTCCGCAATGTAAGGCAAAGGAAGAGAACAAAGACTGCGAAACATAAACGTCCTAACAGCTTTGTTTCTCAGATTTGCTTCAGTTCTAATTAGCATAGAAAACTATTCTTCAAATGCCAAAAGTATTTCTGTGCAGAGATGCGATTTATCCGGTTATAATTAACGTTAGAGTGGACCGGATTTTGCCGATCTTTCTGATATGTTGAAATATCATTTCTCTAAGTTTGTCTATTGACTCTGCTTGTACCTTAGCTATTAAGTCATAGGTGCCGTAGGAACAATAGGCTTCTTTTACCCCAGCAATGTTTTTTAATCCTTTAAGAACTTCTCCTTCTGAACCTGATTCAGCCTTTATCAAAACGTAAGCTTCAGACATCCCGTTTTCTCCGACTTCTATCTACTTTCCTTCGCGGCTAAAATACTTTTATGAAAAATTTTTCTTGCTTCTTTTCTTTGTATATGCTAAACTTTTCGAAAGTATATACCATACTTACTTTTACGCTATAGTCTAAACAAACACGCCTTTGATAGTATGCGTTTAAACATACCAGTGCATATCCCGTATGCTTCCATGCGTGACTAGGCATTTCTACACAGTTACCTAGCCCTTTTCAGTGCAGAAACGCCTAGTCAAGAATGGAGGGGTGGAGAGGAAACAAAGCTCTCATGAAGAGAAGAGATCTGACGGGATATATTGGGCCTCCACTCCTCCAGCTAGCCACATTATAACGCGCTGTTTTCTTAAGGCTTTCGCTGTTCTTCAACTGTGGAGGGGACGGAGAACGGAGCGAAACGTCGGAGGAAAGAACGAATTTTCGATACCCACTGGGACATCCCCGAACAAAAATTCTGTGGTGGTTCTCCATTCCCTCCGAAACACCCTAATGGCATCAGACAGTTCTTAAGGTTTGCGGATTTTGAGTACAAGAACAACATAAAAAAATGGGGAAAAAGGGGAACTTAGCAGTCTATGCCTAGCTCTTTGGTTGTGAAGCCTTTGAGTCTAAAGAGGCCGTAGCCTTCCAGGATGCTTTTTACATTCAATAGAGTTTCAAGTCGGTTGCCAAAGTCCGTTTGCAAGCTCCAGATAATTTGATAAACCAACAGTTCTTCTAGGGGGTCTTTGCTTTTCTCGAAGGCTAATAGGGCCTTGTAGAACTCAAGAACCGGCCTTGGAATTTTAACGGTTACTTCCACAAGCTCAACCTGTTCAAGCGGTGATGGTGCGGCTACACCGACAAGCCCCGCGGCTTTTAACTCTGCCGCTAATTCTGGAAGAGATTTTTTCTTTTCTTCAGACATTCTTTCATTCCTCCTTCACTGTTGAGAGTGCTCGTAGTCGTAGGGTTCCATCATTTCAACCCAGGTTTCGTCTGAACTTCCCATTATGCTGGCTATGTCTGCGAAAACGCTGTAGGCGCAGTCGTGGATTATTGCTCTCAGGATGTGTCGGCAGTCGTCGCATAGGTATTGGCGTTTTTTTGGTGGTCCGCGTGTCCTGGAGCCTTCAGCTACTGGCTGTTTGCAGAAGTGGCACTTAGGCAGTTTCTCTATTTCTTGTTCGGACATTCTTTCTCAAACACTCCTTTTTGTGTATTGGCGTGTATAGATGTGTATGAAAAACTATTTATATTTTGTGTATTTATGTGTATTAGTGAGTATAAACGCAATAAGCATGAACGAGGTGATTATGATTGAGTGAGACGGTTGAAATGGCCAAAGTAAGACTTCAAGTCACAGTCAGAGAGGACATAGTCAAATGGGTAGATCAGCAAATAGAGAAGTTAAGATTTGCTTCTCGGAGTCACGCGATAGAATATGCCTTGCTGCAACTCATAGAAAACGAAAAGAAGGAATGATATGCCAGAAGGCGAACTTTCACGGCATGCCAAGAGCTACAAAACAGCAGGAGCTTTGACACCCTACGATTACGCTGAGCTTCAGTCTTACTATCAAAAATTAGATGGTTACAAGGGGAAACCTGAGTATGTTATTAAATGGACCGAACTTTTCCCAAAGATTGAGGCAATAAGAGAAAAACAATTTCAGGATATCCCTGAAATTGGAATGATAATTGGGACCTGTTTGCTCAAAATGGCCATAGACTATTATGAATTGAAGGGTTATCACGTTAAAGACTTGGAGGGTTCAGAAATAGATACAGAATACAATATTGATTTGCGCGCTATAAAGACAGATGAGATTGTTGTAGCTCAAGTCAAAAGTCGATTGTCGGATAGAGATATAGCAAAATTTTCAAATTTAGCCCCTAGATATTTTGGCATAGATAAAAGATACAAGAACAAAAAACAAAAGGAATTAACTTTCATATATTACAAGTTAGATGAGGCAGCCAAATCAGCTTTGACAAAATTCGTACACGAATCGAGGAAAAATAAGTTTATTACGCATACGCTTACTTTTGATTGGATAGCCAAAAAAATTCCGAGATATTGCAAAGTCCTTAAGCAATTGGAAGAATATATGGCATTAAGAAAAAAGAAGGGATAGGGCATGACTGATGACATAGAAGAATATAGCGATGAAAGGCTTGAGCAGGAAATCAAGAAATTTGATGATGAACTTAGAAAGAGAAAAAGGGAATTTGAAATCGAAAAGCCGCTTTTGTCAGCTGTCGAAAAACTTGCGCATCAGAAAGCCATAGTAGAATTGGAAGATCGGCTGAAAGAGCTGCAGAACGAGAAACACCGGAGAGCATTGGCCACATAACCATAGAAAAGAAGCAATAGGCAGAGTCTGATATTCCAGTTTTCGATACATTTTCAACATAGTAATTCGGTTTATATTTGAAGGTTGGTTAGTTTGGCCTAAGGTGTCTAAGGGTGAGCTGCAGACTTTCAAGCAAGGACTTCCTGAGACTTTTCGAAGTGCTATGGGAGAAAGGCCCACAAGTAACGTTCAAGAACCCAGACGCTTGGATAATCGTTTAGTTTCTAAAGAATGAAAAGAAAGATGTTTTCTACACTGAAAGGACCACCTAACTGACGCAAAAACGTGACATGCAGAATATCAAGGGTCAAAGCGTATTGCTGAATTGAGAATTAAGTTTATTCTTAGAATAAATTATAAATAGCCATTATCGTCTATTCTTAAACTGGTTGCGTGAGCGGAAGGGTAAAATAGGTTGGAGAGAATAGGCTGGGTGAGTAAGATATGTCACTTGTAGAAATTGAAAAAAGACCACCTGTTACTCTCGATGAAGCACTTCTAAAGCGATTTTATAGGCTACGGGAAGACTTCTTATGGATACTTACTACTAAGAAAAAACTACGTAAAAAATATCCAAACAAATATGTAGCTGTTCGGAATAGAACAGTACGTTTTGCCAATGACACAATCGAGGAATTACTAGCGGAAATAAAAACGCATAGAGAGCAAGTAGATGATTTTGCTATTGAGTATATAGGCGAACATCCAGTTAACCTTCTTTTGTAGGATGCCCAATTGCGAATAATCGCAGACTTAGACGAAAACGGTCACGGTCATATCTATGCGCTTATCTGGTGTTCTCAGTTTAGCGGACCCAAACCTACTCATTTAATTGTGGATACTGGAAGCACAATTACGACTTTATTAGGCGATGACGTAACAAGGCTTTCCATAAATTGTGCAAATCTAAGATTAGCACATAGTCAATCGGTGACTGCAAGCGGTCCAGTTACTCCCTATCTATTGCCTTACGTTGATCTGGGGATTGAGGTCCAATATGGCTGGTTTAATCGAAATCAACGTCTCTGGAGGTTCCGATTTCAGGCGATTCATTGCATGCCCCCTACACATCCTCAATTCATGTCGCATCAAAGAATTGCACACGCGTACAGTTTACTTGGCATGGATTTTTTAAGATTGTTCAAAAAATGGCGATACACAGATACTAAGTTAATTATGGAAACCTGATCACTCATTTTTACAAAAACAAAAATCTGATGCTAGAGCTATTGCATATAACTTTCAGAAAACGGTTTTGAAACGAAAAAAGAAGGTTGACGGCAGCCAGCACAAACAAAACAAAGAAAACTAATTAAATTTTGAGTCCTTTCTTTTCACATACCTTTCTTACTTTTGAAAATATCAATTGAACAAAGTCCGCTACTGGCATCTCATCGACATTAGACTTCCAAGAAAGAAGAGCATGTTTCCATGCAGCAGTCACAGTTTTACAAGTGATATCATTAGAAAAAAGTTCTTGTATTTTATTCCATCCTTTTTGGTCCATGTTTTCTCCATCTGGAGAAAGCGAAAGATTACGTGCTACACCGCAAACGAAATCTGCGTCTCTTTGCTCCATAACATCTGAAAATGCTGTGTTGAATTTTTCAATTCTCATGGACCTTACTATACTAGGATCCCAGATATACATCATAAAAAATCCTTTGGCGGTGAGATAATACAAAGAACCTATTTTTCGTATATACCGCATTTTTTCAAGTTCTTTAAGACGTCTGTCAAAGGCAGCATTTTGAACCTGGCGTTTCCCTTTAATCGCGTCTGGGTGTAGTCTGTTAAAATTAGGAACCGTTTCTTTTAGCCATTCTAAGGCCATGTCCCAAGTGCTCATTCCAAGCGTTTTAGAAATCATAAGAGTTCTTAGTATAAACAGATTTCTTTCTGCTTGTTTTCCTTTTAAACTTGGAATAAACTTCCATTCTGCGCTTACTTTTTTGGCCCATTCTTTTAATTCTAAACGTTTTTCTGTCATGTAACGTTCACCAACATTCAAAGTTATGTAACGTTCACTATTTGTCAACGTGACAAATTCTTTATATAACAACTAAGCGTATGAACTATATTAAGTTTACGAGTGAAGACGTATGACAACGGAAAAAACCATTGTCGTTTCATGCCGTGTATCCGAGAAATTCGCGGAGTTGATTAAAAAACACTGCGCCAATGACATGCACATTAACGTAGCGGATTTTATCCGAGATGCTATACGAGAAAAACTCGAAAAAGAAAGACGATTTCTAAAGGAGACAACGCCGCAATGAGCAACGACATGAACAACTCTGAAAAGCTTCAGAAGGCCAAGGAACTTTTAGAAAAAATCGCTAACGAAATTTCTGAATGCCGCAAAATTTTGAAAGGTGAGGCTGTATGAGCTTCAAAGTTGTCAGGTTAACAGTCGGAAAAGGCAAAACAACCGGAGACGAAAAACAGTCCGAATGGATTCGACGCTATTATGAAGCGGAAATCACCATCGACGATGAACATGATCTTGAAATAGCTAAGGCTTCAGTGGAAGGCCTGATAGACGGCTGGCTAACTGGCACAAGCATTGTGGAGCCACAAGCACAACCAGCTCAGAAACCAAAAACTGAAGGGCTACTAGAAGAACCTTACAATAAGCTCACATGGGTTGAGGGAACTGGCGCAAAAGGCCCTTATGAAATGGCAAGAGAAAAAGATTGTGACCAGACGCTTTTTGGCAATCTCAGAAACGTTCTAAGGCAAAACAAAGACAGATTCACAGAGAAGAGCTGGATTTATTTCTATTGGTTGGGCACTGAAGGCAACGTAATTTTCAGACGCAAGAAAAAGTCGAAGTAAAAAATCATGGTGAAGAACCCATGAGCATTGATAGGTTTGTCGTCGTCGGCTACTTGATTCCGAGCAACACGGGCCGCAGCTTCAAAGTTTTCATAGATGGCGTTTTTCACGGTTTAGTCAGCCGAGACGCGCTACATAAAGCGTTACATTCTTACCCAATGCGCCAGGTTACGATTTGCCGGTTCGCTGAATTTCCGCAGCCCAAACAGACACGCCAGGTAACGCTGAAAGTTTGCGATCCAGAAAAGTTGAAAGTGGGGATACAGCCATGACTATTTTTGATTTGCGAAAGCTCAAAGACCTAGGCGGTATACGAGTCGGAAATATATTAGCTGCTGAACCACGCCTATTCAGCAAAATCATGCGCTACTACACAAAGACCATAAAACGCGATCCAGTAACCAGGGCTGTCGTGTTCATTACTGGCTTGTCTGCTTACACGTCTGACCCTTTGAACTTGTTTGAACGTGGGCCTTCCAGCATAGGCAAAACCTACACAGTCACAGAAACCCTACAGCCATTTCCGCAAGATGACGTTTGGTATATAGGCGCTGGAAGCCCAAAGTTTCTGATAAGACAGCATGGTGTTCTGGTTGACAAGAATGGTGCCCCTATACCATACATGGAAAAGCCCAACAAGAAGACAGCAACTCAAGAAGAAATGCAGCAATGGTATGAAAGAAAAGAAAAGCTGAAGGATGCAAAAGTTTTAATTGACTTGAAAGGCAAAATTCTGGTTTTCTTAGAGGTCCCAAATATTGATTTGTTCGCCATTCTTAGGCCAATACTTTCGCATGACAAACGTGAGATTTCATTTCCATACGTGGATAAGGAACTTAGAACGGTTAATGTCATAATACGTAATTGGCCAGCTACGATTTTCTGCAGCACAGACGAGAAGCATGTTCAAGACCTGGCCACACGAAGCTTAACCATAACGCCAGAAACAACAAGCGAGAAATACCGAGACGCTAACGTTCTAAGCGGTGAAAAACTAGCTTTACCTTGGAAATATCAGCACGATGAGGATTTCTTTAACATACAAAGTTACATTCTTCATTTAAAAGAAAACTTAGTTCATACTGAGAAGCCATTAACAGTTTTGATTCCTTTCGCTCCAGAATTTGGCAAGATTTTCTCTCATAGAACAGCAAGATCCATGCGTGATTTTAGGCATATATTAAGCCTCATTGAAGTCGTTACTTTGCTCTATTACGCGCAACGGCCCTTATTAGTGTTAAAGACTGAAAAAACCGAAGAAACCTATGCGTTAGCCACTCAATACGATTTCGACTTAGTTATGTCATTATGGCTTAAGTTTGCAGAAACAACGGAAACAGGTGCACCGGCGCAGATATTGAAGTTCTTCAATGAAGTATGCTTAAGTTTTGTAGGCGATTTCAATGTGAACAAAGCTACGGATCTCTGGAACAGCAAATTTGAATATGACCGCAAAAGCAGTGATGTTATAAGAAAATGGGTTGATTTTCTTTCAGATGTTGGCTATGTCACTAAAGAACCTGATCCACAAGATAAGCGCCAAAACAAACTTAAGGTAATCAAATCAGAAGAAAACGGAAATTACACGCAATTTCAATTACCCGCTTTCTTTGGGCTTAATTCCTTAGAAGCATGGCTGAATGAGCTTAAACAAATAAACGTGGAAAAACAATTAGTAATGCGTGAAAATCTAATCACTGAAAAAGAGCTAACTACCGTCGCAGAATTACACAGAACTTTCCGAAATTCCGCAAATATCTCTTTAAGCAGTTCTAAGAGCGCTTATGTTGAAACAAGCCAAATAGAAACAGAAAATCGGAAAAGCGTGCAATTTCCGAATTTTAACCTCAACGATGTTAAAGAGGTTGTGCGACTAACCTCAGACTTTGGCATAGAAAAGTGCGTACTATGCGATTTTAAAGGAAAGCCAGACTACCAAGCTAACTATTTTGATGGTTCATGGGGTTTGCTTTGTGGACCCTGCGGAATCCGACTAATCGAGAGGCTAAGCAAGAATGAAGACTGAAACAATATTCGCTAACCCTCTGGTTCACCTTTTCCTAGGCCGAAACGTCACAGTCGAACTTGAAAACCTTGAAGTTTCTGGCCAGCTCGTACAGTGCAGATTCGGAGACAAAATCCAAAACCACAAGCCTTCAATCCTAATCCTACAGAACAGCGCTGGCTGGCTGATCCTACGCGGTAACTGGTTCTCAATCAAAACAGCGAAAGAGGTGAAACCGCATGTCTGAAGCATTAACAACGCCAGTGGCCTACGGAATCCCCTTATGGTTCTTTCTGGCTTTCGGCGCTGAAATGGCCGTGCTCGCATGGGCCATGCAAAAGAACAGGAGAAAACGGAAATGAGCAGCCTAATAGAAGGTTTTGACCCTTTGCTCACGGTCCTGAGCTTTGCGCTAGCCATTATAGGAGGCAACGTGTGGAACCAAACGGCTCTAGGCTTCACGGACAAACTAGTCCTGGCTGCCATAATCATAGGGCTGATTGCAACCGCGTTATCATTCCAGTATCTAATGGATTATCTAAAATTGAAAGAGATGAAAAGGTTTTGAGTGAAAAGCAGTGTCCACAGTGCAACGGCAAACGTCTATACAGAGATGGCCTTCGAACTTTGAGAGACGGCTCAGAGACTCAGCGGTGGCTATGCCGAGACTGTGGACTCCGCTTTTCTCAAAGCCAAAATTCTAATAAGGAAACAGGAACAATTCCTAACCGCCAATTATGCGCCATTTTGAAAGAGGCGAAAAAATTGGACACTGCAGTAGAAACCAAAACTACTGCGGGAGAAAAAGGAAAACTCGTAGAATACGCGTGGAAACAAAAGAAACGTGGATTAAGAGAAAAAACCATAACACTACGTACATACCTTCTAAACCAGCTCGTACAGTATGGCGCAGACCTTAACGACACGGACAGTGTAGAAACCATTTTAGCAACTGAAAAATTTACAGCATCAAAAAAGGCGCAGCTAGTAGCTGCTTATCGCAGTTTCACGAAAGTTTTCAAAATACCCTGGGAACCAGTCAAAACGCATTACACGCCTAAGCAGCCTTTTGTTCCCCTAGAAAGCGAATTAGATGCTCTAATCTCAGCGGCTGGGAAAAGAACCGCGACTTTTCTGCAAACGCTTAAGGACACTGGCGCTCGTGTGGGCGAAGCTTGTAAGTTAAGATGGACCGACATTGACGAAGCAAAAAACACGATAGCCATCAACAATCCAGAAAAAGGTTCAACGTCGAGAACCGTTAGAGTCGCAGAAAAAACAATCGCCATGATTAAGGCAGTTTCAAAGAAATATGATCCGTATATCTTTAATCCGAATCCAAACGCGTACAAAGTGTTAATCTTATCGCTTAGAAAAAGACTTGCTAATACTTTGCAAAATCCCCGGTTTAAACAGATTCACTTGCACAGCTTTAGACATTGGAAAGCCACTATGGAATACGCCAAAACAAAAGACCTCTTGCACGTTATGAAACTGCTCGGACATAAAAGCATAAAGAACACTCAAATCTACACGCATTTAGTTGACTTCAGTAGCGAAGAATACCATTCAGCCGTAGCAAAAACGATAGATGAAGCTAGAAAACTCGTTGAATCCGGCTTCAGCTTCGTATGTGACATGGAGGGTGTTAAGCTATTCAGCAAACGAAAATAACTAGCTTAATTAAGCAGAAACTAACCCTGCAAAACAATTATGTCAAGTTCCACTCAAAGGATTCAAAAAATATAGAAATTTTCACGTGTGCATTTAACAAAAACGTAATACTAGGATTAGGACGGCTTTGATTGTCCCTTATGGCTAGAATAAGTTTCATAAGTGCCATTAACAGCATTAGAAGCGAGGATATCAACATGGTTGTTGCGGGAAAAGTCTTCAGGCTTTCGGAGTCACTTTACGTTGACGAAGTTGCGTCAAGACTTCAAGGTTATCACACTGAAGAGTCCTATGAGGAAGGCGACTATAAGTTCGCGCTTTTGACGGAAGTTGTGGGACTTCTGCCAAAGGAAAACATGCTCAGAGGGGTTTACTCCCATGATTACGTAATTCACGTTTTTCACAGGGGCAAAGTGGTGCCTTTGCCGCGCACGGTGGAAGCCCTCTTCAGTTTTGCTCAAAGAGAAGACGCAACGTTTTTGACGGTTGTGGAAAAGAAACGCCTGGCAAATTTTATAGCAAACAAGCTCAGTGAAATCCTCTTCGACAGGGTAGGCGAGGTTGTCGAAGCGAGGATACCGCCTGAAACCCTGAGGCAATTCCACCTCAAAAACCCAGACGACACAAAAATAACCTTTTTCGATAACGTTGACATTCCCAACGTGAACAAACTGTCGCTTTACGGCCCTGACTTAATAAATACGTCACTTTTCGAGGACTACACTAAGCACGGTGACCTTTGGTACGTGGTCGCGCGGTCAAAAGAGACAGGCTACGTTGTCGGTGTTACAAGAGACGCTTCCGTAACCATATTCAACTTGACGGATAAGGAAAAATATGTGGAGTACGTGGGTGAAGAAATCTATCCCCTAATCCTGATAACTCGCTGATTCTCACCCTAAGGAGAGAGACGATCGTTTGGTGCCGCTTTAAGGGATTGTCGAAAATAGAAAAACGGAGAGGGACATTCAAGAACTAAAAACTATGAAAATGATTAGTTTTACGAGGAACATGGTTTACCAAAGCTTGATCGGTCCTAAACGTTTTTCCCGTCGCTTTAGGAATGCACTTTCTACGCCTGTCACAACGGCCATGACCGCAACAGCTCCTTGCAGTTCCTTGTCGACCCTCGCACCCCAGATTATTTTTGCCTTCGGAGGTAGAGAGCGTTTCATGATTTCTGCTGCGTGATTGACTTCGTATAGAGTTAGATCTTCGCCACCTGCAACATGTATTAGGAGACCGCGTGCCTTTGTTACGTCTTCTATGTCAAGAAGTCTTCCATTTAGAGCCCTCTCGACGGATTGTTCCACTCTGCCTTCTCCAGCGCCGTCTCCAATTCCTATTGACGCAAGTCCTGCTCCTTGCATTATAGCCCTCAGATCTGCGTAGTCCAAGTTGATCAGACTTGCTGTAGTTATTGTTTCGGTTATGCCCTTAACGAACTTTCCAATGGTGGTGTTTGCCACGCCTAATGCTTCCCTAAACGGCAGGTTCCCAGCCACTTTAACAAGTCTGTTGTTGTCAACTACTACGACAGTGTCACACGCTGCCTTCAGTCTGTCCAGCCCTTTTTTGGCGACACCCATCCTAGCTGTTTCAACGTCAAAGGGGAGAGTAACTACGCCAACGATTAGATGCGGCACCCCTGACCCTGAAAATCTCATGTGTAGCGTTTCGGCCAAGGCAACTGATGCGCCTGTTCCGGTTCCTCCGCCTAGTCCCGCAATTAGGAATATTATGTTGGCACTGGCTATTTCTTCAATGACTTCGTTTGCGGTTTCACCGAGTGCCCTTTCTCCCACTTCTGGGTAGCCACCGCACCCAAGGCCCTTGGTTATTTTCTCTCCTATGAGGATTCTTTTGTCAGCTCTAGTGATTCTGAGATGGTTTGCATCTGTGTTCACTGCTACGAGTTTGCCTCCGCTTATGCCTTTTTCTTTAACCCAAGTTACAACGTTGCATCCAGCTCCACCAAGACCCACCGCTGCCACCGAAGGCGCAGCGAGCCTGGCAAATTTTTCAATTTTATCTTCTTCTCTTACGACCGTTAGAGTTGACGTCTCGGTTTGAGTGAGTGTTTGTTCAGCCTGCAAATTTTTCACCTCTGTCAGTACAGTATGAGACGCACAAATTTATAAATATTGCGTCTTACGAATCCCGATATATCATAATTCTCAGAACACCCCTTATAACCAACCTAAGGTTTGTCTAGGACTGAGGTGAAATTGGCCATGAGCAGGCTTGAGTTGATGGAGAAGTTTATGAGGGTTTTTGTTGGAAATGGCATTCGTCTGATGATAAGGGAGCGGGAGGGCAGGTTTGTGGTGCATACGATTGAGATTATGCAGAAGGTGGATGAGGCTTGTCCGGTTAAGGAGGTTTCTTTGGGCGATTATTTTTTGCATCTTGTGGCAGCGGACGAGCAGGGGAACGAGGCATCCATAGTGTGTAACTGGAGCCAGGAGCTTCTGGAAAACTTGTTGGAAAACTACGAAGCAGCAAGGGAAGCAGATTGCTCACAAATTGTAATGTTCAGGGAGCCCTTTTCAAATGACCCGAACAGATGGATAATCACGTGGGGAAACAACGAAAAACAGCCGGAAAGAGAAACGGCGCCGATAAGTTACATTAGCTAGAACCGCATGTTCCTTCATTTGGCTATAGCGTTAATTTTGGAAGTCCCTCGCTGGCAGAATGAGTTATCATTTCTGCAACGCCTACTGAAGGGGGTTCTCTGTCGCTCTCTGCAAAACTAACCCCCCTTATATATAGGTTGAACCCCCAAACCCAACTTTTTTCTAATTCTCTGTCCAAGTGAAGTTTGAGAGAGAGAATTAAAATTTAATCCCACACACACAAAAGAAAACTAAAGAAGAAAATAATGGTAATTGCTTAAATCGTAAGGTGAGTGAATATAACTAAGTGACATGAACAATGAGAGTGATCTTTCTTGATGCTGTGGCTCTTCTGCTTTGGGCGTTTATATGTTTCTTTCTCGTTTCTTATGTATTTAGCCAAAAGCAATGTTCCCTCGTTGATTAGGGTTCCAATTGATGACCGATTACCATGACGTATCCTTAGAATTTTCACTTTCACACCTTCGAAGAGACACCAATATTCGCATATAGCGGAGGGAAAATCGATTAAGGAAACTTGGAGACGGCGCAGTATAAGCGACTTTAATCCAAGCGGCGATAGAATCCATGACAAAAGAGTCAGGCTCACATCAGAATCATAACGAGTTGAGACTGTGAAAATTATCTGAACCTGATCATGATTTTCGCTTGTTTTGGCTCCCCTCTCTCAGATAGAGGCGCACAATACAAGCAGGATTTGAATATCTTTGTGCTTGCAAGAACATTATGTTTTTTAGAAAGAGAAAACGACTAATATTTCCATAAACACAAGAAAAAGGAACATTGTCTAGCGCGCGCGACAACTGAACAAAACAATAGAGAAAGGAGCTTTAATATTAGTGAAACTGAACTTAAAAGTCGCAGCCCTTCTGATCCAGTTTTCGGCCGCTATAGCGTTCCAGTTGATGGGAAGCTTTCTTCCACTCTACATAAACCAAGAACTCAACTACACGCTCATTGAGGCCACATACTGGACTGGAATAATCCAGCTTGTCGCTTCTGGTTTTTTGGCTACATGCGCCCCTTTCACAGGCATTCTATGTGAACGATGGGGAACCAAAAAAATAATGACATCAATTATCTTTGGCAACATAATCGTATATGCGGGAATGGCTGCTTCCACAAATGTCCTACACCTCTTGGTGTTTCGCGCATTGCAAGGAGCATTCGGCGGTTTCAGCACTGTTATGTTCACTCTTGTTGCATCAACAGTGTCAGCTCAAGACCTCAAGAAGGCCCTAAGCTACCAAATGGTGGCTATGATGCTTGGAAGTGTCATAAGTCCGGGAGTAGGCGGATTCCTAGCTTCAATAATAGGATATCGGCTAACCTTCATGACTTCTTCGTTCATGTTCGCAGCTTTGACTCCAGTTGTTTTTTGGCTAAAAATACCCCCACCAATTAACAATGAGAACAAGGAATCACGGCTCAAAATTGCAGATATTAAGGCAATTATGCCTGATTTCTTTGCTTTGATCTTGGTATACATCTGTATAAGCTTCATCAATCCAGCAACACCTTGGTTTCTCGCATCACTTGGAGTTCCACAAGAACAACTCCTTGCCTCCGCAGCTCTTGTAGCAACCATTAGTGGCTTAGCCTACGCTGCAGCTACCCCATTTATGACTAGAAGAATCACGGACAGAACCATGCCCATCCTGCCGGCGATGGCTGCTGGCGCAATCTTCATGACTGCTTTCGTGAATAATGCTTATCAGTTTGTGGCTCTTCGTGCTGCAATTGGCGTCATCCAAGCTGGAATACCCCCCAGCCTCTTAGGAGGAAAGAACTCTGGACGTGGAGCGGTTATCGGACTCCTAAATTCAGCCCGGTTCACAGGGATGGCACTAGGTCCGTTCATTGCGACCTCCATACTTGGAGATGGCGAACCGCCTAAAGTCCTTTATATGTTCATGGCTATTTCATTCATATCCATCATGGCAGCTGTTCTGACGTACCTGACTCACTCACGGGCTAAGGTCAAAACGTGATGAGTTTCACAATTTTTCTCGCTTCTTTCCCGTCCGGGTCTTTTGCGGCATCGAAAACCATGAGGGCTACGCCACACAATTTTCTGCTTGCAAATAAGACCCTAAGCGTGTTTTTGAATTCGCTTGCTGATAGTCCGTCTGGCACAGGAAGACCATGGGCTGAAACCACGGACTCATCGAGTACGTCCAAGTCAATATGCACGTATAGATGGTCACATTTTGACTCCAAATCGTTCAGAATGTTTCTAGTGGCTTGTTCAGCGCCCTCAGTTCTGATTCTTTGTCTTGTATAGACTTGAACTTTGGATTTAGATAGGGCCATTTCCTCCAATTTGTCCAAGTCGCGGACTCCATACAACACAATATTTTTTTCAGAAAGCAAGGGAGAATGCCTGAACATTTCTGCAAGTTCTTTAGGTCCCCTTCCTGCTGTAATGGCAACGTCCATGCCGCCGATTATTCCTGAAGGAGTTGTTTCTGGCGTATTGAAGTCTCCGTGGGCATCCATGTAAACCATTCCGATTTTTGGACCTAAACTTCTACGCAGTCCCTCGATTATTCCCATCAGAGTGCTGTCTTCTCCGCCTAGAATAAAAGGAAAGTATCCCGCATCGGTTACACTCTGGATTTTGTCCGCCAAAGCCTTGCAGAGGACTTCAACCTGATTAGGATTCAAAAGTTTCGGGTTGCCATAATCTGGAGGAGGCAAATCTACGGTTACGTTGCCGTAGTCCACCACTTCACCGCCAAGCCTTTCCAATTCACCAATAATTCCTGCGTTCCGAAGAGCCTCAGGGCCTTTGTCCACGCCCACGCCTATCGAACCAGTGTTATAAGGGACACCAATAACTCCAATTCTTGAGAGCCTCGAATTCAAGACTTCCACCACTCTACCTCTTTGACAATTGTTTTAAAGTTATTTAAAAAATAATAATAAAAAAGTGCTTATGTGGGCGGTTTGAGTGTGACCTAGAATGGACAGCGGGGGTATCAAAGGGCTATGGAATATTGTTTTAAGTGGCTATCCTAGAACCGGGAAGACCACGCTTGCTACACGACTCATAAATGAAAACCAATATTTTGCGAGGGTGGGCGTTGACGAAATGCGGCAAATGCTCTTCAACGAAGACTATCCGTGCCGAGACGAATTTCTAGTATATTCCATGATTGGGCAAATGCGCGACGCCTTGCTTGAATTTGGATACAGCACCGTTATAGACTCAACCGCTCCTGTAAACGTAACCCGCCAGTTCTTACTAACAACAAAAGTCAAGCCCGTAAATCATCTCCTTGTCATGGTTAACGTAGACAGGCAAGTTCTGATCAAAAGAAACGTCGAAAAATTTGGCAACGCAAACCCAGTTTTGGTCTATGACAAACGATGGGAAGAACCGAAAGGCGGTATTCCAGTATTCAAGTTCAGAAGTAGCAACGCAGAAGAGTTTGAGGCTTACTACGCACGTCTGGTCGAACTGCTTGAAAGCGAAATGCACCCGTTCAAACCTGAGTTTCACTCTGCACTATTGCCTTTAGAGGAAATAAGAAAAACGCTGAAAAATTTTGTAGAGAGACATTCTCAAAAGACTGATCAGAAAAAACAGGAACCTCGCAGAGCATAGCAGCAGCTATCTTGTTGGCAATAGTCGATTCGTTTTCTAAATTATTGGTGTAAGCCTAGGCATAGGATACCCTTTAGAAGTGTCCATTTCCACCACATTCAAGTTCGTCACGGGTTTAATTCCGTACACTACTATGACTCCATTTTTTGTTATCATCTTCAGGTGTATGCTAGCTATAGCAGCTAGCATCTTGGACAAGTCACCGTAACCAGGCTTGAGTATAATTATGCCTAAGCTTTCTTTCTCTCTGATTCTGGTGGCGTCGAGATTCCATGCTTTCACCGCAGCGTCCCTACCATAGTTAGATATCAAATGATCAGCGCCAGTAACGCGCATTACGGGATGGCCAGTTTTTTTCATAAGTTCCGTTTCGACCCTAAGATATTTTTGATAGTCTTCCTCAACGTTTTTGCCGTCAAAAACCAGAATGTAAGGTTTTGGAGGTTCTAGAGGTTCAGTTACACACACTTTCAGCAGGTTGTTGAGTTCATCTTCTGTGAATCCATTGTCTACAGCACACTTTTCTATAATGTGATGGTCAACTCCAGACGAAGGGATCAGCATAATAGCCCTTCCTTTTACCAGGAAGTTACACGGAGTCGGAGTTAGGATCAAATGGTACTGCATGGTTGAAATTTGTTCTTCGATTTCGAGCAACACGGGTGAACCTTTTGGGTAACCTCCGTCCAGCAACCTGTCCAGTTCGTCTATGCCCGTTGAAAACTTGCCTGGCGGATCTGGTGTCGGCTGGAATCTGCTTGCTTTTTCAAGAACCTCTGTCTTAAAAAGAGGAAACGCTTTGAACCCCCCTTCGAGTGTGAAAAGAAGTTTTCTTTGGGCGAGTTCTGTTCCTCTGAGTTTGACTATTTCTAGTTCTCTCAGTAGACGCCCATCCAGCTCATCCGTTCTTAACTTTATCATACCATCTGCTACAAATTCTTCTATGCCCAAGCCTATTCTTTCCTGGCCGATTGGGATTTCAGATATCAGAATTGTTGTGCAACCCATGTGTCTGACAATTTTGCCCATAATTATGTGAATCATTGCCCTGGCTTCGATCGGCTCCTTAAAGGCTTGCGCCATGGCTGTGAAAGAGTCTATGACAAGCCGTTTAGCGCCAAAGTTGTGCACTTCTTCTAGAATTAAGTTTAGAGCATGGGGAACGCCTTCTTCCTTTACAGTAACCATGTCAAAGAATTTAAACTGCCCCTTCTTTCTAAGTGCCTTAAAGTCGAAGCCAAAGTTAAGCATATCCTTGTAGAAAGTTTCCCGGTTTTCTGCAAAACTGACGTATACACCATTTTCTCCGTAGTCAATTGCGCCGCGATATAGAAAACGAGCAGAGAAAACCGTTTTTCCAGTTCCTGGGCTCCCGGCAACAATTACGAGACTCCCTCTGGGGAAGCCTCCTTCAATAACTTCGTCCAGCCCGACTATTCCCGTTGGAACTCTTTCTGAAATCATGTTCAAACCCTAGCGTTTGCTTGGCTGCAATTTTTAATTCTTCAACTACGACAAGTAGATCCTTATTTTTGACAACCTCATAATTCTGGTTAAGCTTTTCGCACAACTTTTGGAGAATTATGTTCTCTATAACCCTAGACCCTGGACCAAAAATCTTTCTAATGGCACATGAAAAATCTCTGATCTTTTGAGGAATCTCCTCCCTCTCAACAGAGTACTCCTTCTCAACATGAAAGTAAATGGCAAGCTTAACACTTTCGCCGAGAACAGCTAGGCCGTCGTCCACAGCTTCAAGCAAGATCAATTCGAATGGATCGCCCTTTTCCATTAGCTAAGAACCCTCAGTCTTGAAGACATTTTTTTTCTGAAGGAGATTCAATAAACGCTCTCTTACGTTCTATAAAAGTTTTTGTAAAAAATTTGAATTGCCTATTCATCCTTGATCGTCCGCTTTCCCCTTTCTACGTAGAATGCGACAAAGAGGCGGCATAGGAAAAAGACTGTATGAAGAGTTAAAAAAGGCGATTCAAAAACAAGGGAGCGCGAATCTCGATAGTGGATATTAAAAGCAACAATCCCGCTGGAATACGTTTCGTAAAAAAACTCGGATTTAAGGAAGCCCAGACGTACATTTGGTACTCCAAGAACCTTGAAAAATAGCAAAAGAGAATAAGATTGTGCCTCAGACGCAGTTTAGCTGTTGTCAAGAAGTTGACTTGATCATTTTGCAACTCTTGATTCAATTTGAGCTGTTTCTTACGTGACATTTTTAACTAAACTTGTTGTTTGATAGAAACGACCCATTCATCCTTAATCAACGTTTTGATGTCAATTGCAAGTCGACAAAGGTTACTTCCGCATAGTTTGTGCGAATCTCAACTACAAGCCGCTTCACATAAAGCCAATTTTTCTTTCATAACTCACCATAAAAGGCTATTGAGCCGTTTTTCGATGTTTAACTGAAAAGTTTTCACAGCATTCTCATAACGTTTTACAAGAAAGTGTCTAATCTTAATGTTCAGGCTGAGATTTTCTATCCGAAAACAATGGAAAGTTATTTATCTATCATCATTAGAAACCATGGATATCGAATATTATGGAGGAAATTTAAATGGCTAAATGTCCAAAATGTGGAACGGAAGTTTCGAAGCCGAGGAAATCGTGGAAAATGGCAGGGCGCCCAGACAAATCTGGGAAAAGAATGCAACTGGAAATAGGGCTTTTTGACTGTCCGAAGGGTCACAAATTCCGCGAAGTCTTGAGCAAGAAGAAAATCTAAGCGCCTACAAACATTGGCGACCTAGGAATGCCAAAACAAGGAAAAACGTTCGCCCCAGAATTAGTGAGAAATTCAGCGGAATTGCAGGAATATCCGATCCGGGCATAAAAGTTCAAGCCCGCACTTAATTCCCTCATTTTTTCGTTTTTTTGAGCGTTAACTTTTAAAACTTGGAAAGCTAATTCAACAAGAACAATTTAGAGCTTGGCAGAAGGCAAAAGATTGACGGAAACTGTCAGAAAACTCTGGAAAAACGAGTACTTCCAAACAGTAATAATGCTTGTCTTAATTGTGGCGATAGTTTTCGGATTCTGGTATGGTTCACAACTATCGCTGGGCACTCAGTATCCCGCGTTGGCGGTGGTGACTGGGAGCATGTGCACCATTGAAGGTAGCCAATGCAATGGATGGACGCATCCGTTCGAGCACACTCTACACATTGGAGACTTAATAATACTCCAAGGTGTGAACCCAGCAGACATCAAAACTGACTATCCCAACAGCGACATAATCGTTTTCCATAAACCAACAAACCCTGATGAATTAATTGTGCACAGGGTAGTGGCTAAAGAACAGAAAGACGGTAAATTCTATTTCAGAACCAAAGGCGATGGGAACGGCATCAACAGATGGCCCGAAATTCCGGAGACCATAGAATACGATCCATGGGTGGTTCCCGAGGACTTTGTGGTCGGTAAAGTCATATTGCGTATTCCTTGGATTGGACACGTTGTGCTTTTTATGCACAACTCAATAGGACTGCCCATCTTAATCATTCTGATAATTCTCATAGTAATTATTGAGTTTGTTGTTCCATTGCTTAGGGGCAAAGAAACTGCGTCCGAACCGAAGAAAAATGTAGAGCAAAACGTTTGAAGCCCAATGCATTTATAAAGAGCATTTATTTATAAAGGGTATTTAAGCAGTTGTAAGTAAGAAGTGATTTAATGCCAAAGGTTAAAGCGATGGTAAACATCGAAAATGTTGTTGCTTCTGCGACATTAAACCAAAAAGTTGACTTAAACGCGGTTGTGAAGGGATATCCAGGCGTGGAATACCGTCCAGAACAGTTTCCTGGACTAGTATTCAGGTTAAAAAGACCTAAAACAGCTACTTTAATTTTTAACTCTGGAAAAATGGTGTGCACAGGAGCAAAATCGGAAAAAGAAGCACGCAGAGCCGTTATGAAAGTTATTAAGGAACTAAAAAAGGGCGGAATAATCATCATCAGTAAACCTGAATTGAAAATACAAAACATCGTTGCATCCGCAAGTTTAGGCGGTATGATAGACTTGGAAAAAGCGGCTTTCAATCTTGGAAAAACAATGTACGAGCCTGAACAGTTCCCGGGGCTAATTTACAGAATGGAAGAGCCAAAAGTCGTCATACTGCTGTTTGCAAGCGGAAAACTTGTGTGCACAGGAGCTAAGAAAGAGCAAGACGTTTACGACGCAGTACACAAACTTCATAATATATTGGAAGAACAGAAGCTAATATTCTATGAATAATTATGGTAAATTGCAATTCTTGCTTCTTTTAACCCCTTTTATTTCCTTTTAATTTGCTTTAGAATCGTTTTCAATTGTTCTTGGTCTATTGCGCCTGTTTCATACAGGTTGTTGGCTACTTCACTGACTTTAAGGAGTGCATGAAGCTTTATTCCGTTTTTTTCGAGTTTTTCTTTTCCCCCTTCCTCTCTGTCTAGGAGCACAACTGCTTCGTTGACCACTCCGCCTTCAGCTTTTGTAGCCTCTGCGGCCTTTTTCAGGGTTAGGCCTGTAGTGATTAGGTCGTCAATGAGCAAGACGCGCTCTCCGGATACTAGAATTCCCTCTACTCTTCTCCGCCTTCCATGAAGTCGGACGCGTTTAGGTATGTATAGAAATGGCTTTTTCAGATTGTAGGCGATTTGGGATGCGAATGGGATGCCAGCAACTGGAATTCCAGCTATTCTCTCGAAGTTTTTGGGGCCTATTCTGTTTGTTATGAATTCTCCGTAGAAATCACAGATTTTTTGAAAAGCGTCTGGGAAGCTTGGAATTATCCTCAGGTCAAAGTAGTAGGGGCTTATTTTTCCGCTTGTAAGTTTGAAGACTCCGAATTGCAGGGCGCCTATCTTGTTTAGGATTTTGCAGATTTCCATTTTCTTGGCATCTATATCTTTTTTCATTGACAAAATTTCAAGTCCTTTTAGAAACTTGGTAGATTTTCCCTATCTCTGGAATCAAACAAGTGGTTCTTGGCATTTCCTTTTTTAGGATTTCAGCAAACTTATTCTGGTCTGCTGGTGTGTTGGCATGGTAAGGAACGGCCACCTGAGGTTTTGTTAATCTGGCAATTTCAAAGCCAGTTTCCGCTGAAGCACCCTGTGCGATTCCGACAGTGCAAAAAACGACATCGAATTTTTCTCTTTCGCCGATCGCCGCCATTTCCGGGAATGGTAAGCTGTCTGCTGTGTGGAAGATTTTGACTCCGTCCTCGCTTGTGATTATGAAAGTCACTGGTGCGGCTGCTGGATGGTTGCATTTTTCAGCTTTCACTGAAACTTCGTCAAGTTTTATTTCCGAGCCGGGTCTGACTTCTTCCAGTTTTTCTGAAGGAATAATATTTCTTAGACTTCTTATGGATGCGGGATCAGCTATGACTTTGCAGCCCGTTGATTTGCAGATTTCCGAGATGACGGGTTGATCTAGGTGATCGTAATGCTCATGGGTGATTAATACCGCATCAATGTTTTGGAAGGTTCGAGGTTTAACGTCCACTGGATCTATTGCTAGCGTTTTTGATGGAGTTTTGATGATTACTCCAGCGTAGCGGTTAAACCAAACGAAAAATACTTCGTTTTTTTTAGGGGTTTCTTCAATCGGCATATTCCATTCCTCGCAATTAGTATTATTGCGTTTAACTTTTAAAGAACTTGTGTTGGAAAGCGAGGTCTCCCGGAACTCGACGAAGATTTTATTTATTTTTGACAATGTTTAATAGTTGTTTTGTGCGTCTTCAATTATCTAAGTGATGTTGTATGGTTGACGTTTGGCTTCCGTATGGAAAAACTGAAGTCTGCGTTAGGATTCCAGCCAGAAATTTTCTAGGTTCAATTGAACCCAAAGAGAAGCCTGGGGTGGCCGATGCCAAGGCTGAAATTGCAAGGGCTTTGAAGGAACCGATAGGTTCTAAGCGATTGAGCGAAATTGCTAAGGCTGAACATAAAGTGGCCATAGTTGTTGACGATGTCACAAGATCCGCGCCGAGTCGCCTTATGGTTTTGCCATTGCTTGATGAATTAAACCTAGCGGGCGTAAGGGACGAGAATGTAACGGCTATTTTTGGTTGCGGTACTCACAGGGCGGTTAAGCCTGAAGAAGCTGTTAAATTGTTAGGTGAAGAAATTCTTAACCGAGTGAAAATCGTAAGCCATGACTGTAAAGCGCAAGATTTAGTTTATATTGGTGCGACCAAGAAGCATGGAAACAAGGTTTACTTGAACCGCCTCTTTTCGGAGGCAAATACGAAAATTCTCACTGGGGACGTTAGTTTTCACTACTATGCTGGTTATGGAGGTGGAAGAAAGAGCGTTTTGCCTGCAATTGCAGGCGAAGATACGATAAAGCATAATCATGCCATGCTTTTGCATGCTAACGCTAGAACTGGCGTTTTGGAGGGAAACCCTGTGCATGAGGACATGATGGAGGCCGCAAGGCTCGCAAAAGCAGACTTCATTCTGAACATTGCTACTAATAGTAGAGGAGAAATCGTCAAAGCTTTTGCTGGTGATTTGGAACAAGCGTTTCATGAGGGGATTAAGGTTGTTGACGAAATGTACCGTGTAGCGGTGGATCGCAAGGCAGACGTTGTAGTCGTCAGTCCTGGTGGACACCCGGCTGACGTGAATCTTTTTCAATCCTATAAGGGGATTGACAACGCCCTTGGAGTGGTTAAACGAGGCGGCGTGATAATTTTGGTGGCTGAGTGTCCAGAAGGGCATGGAAACGAAGTTTTCTATGATTGGATGGTTAAGTTTGGTGATTTGAAGGCTGTTGAAAGGGAAATTAAGCGGAACTTTGCTTTGGGTGGGCATAAAGCCTATTATTTGTTGAAGGCGTTACAAAGTCACCCGATCATTCTGGTTTCTTCGATGCCGGATTACTATGCTACGAACATCTTCAAACTCAAGACCGCGAGGGCAGTGAACGACGCGTTAAATGAAGCATTTAACATTGTTGGAAAGAACTCGCGAGTTTGGGTTATGCCTTACGGAAACTTCACGTTGCCTGAAGTTAAGGCGGTTGAAGAAGAAACGATTGAAGAGGCCCAGCAATGAATTTAATCAGGCAAGTGAGTTTCGAAAAGGACTTAAAGGCGAAGGAAAAACTTACATAACCTTGAAAATAATGTGAAAATGTGCTTGAAGGGACGAAAGGATGCAGCAGACGTTTAAACTGCGGAAATTTACGCCAAATGATCTGCAGAGGGTCATGTACATCAATCGTGTATGTTTGCCAGAAAACTATACAGATTTCTTTTTCATTGATCTGCAGCAAAGGTTTCCTGAAACTTTTCTTGTGGCCGAAGAGAATGGGGAAATTATTGGTTACATAATGTGTCGCATTGAAGTTGGTTTATCAAGCTTTGGGTTTGGCGGCTTGACTAGGAAAGGACACATAGTCTCCATCGCTGTTTTGCCTCAAAGCAGGCGCAAAGGCATCGCCCGAGCCTTGATTAACACTGCTATGGAAGGCATGCGCGTTTACAATGCTAAACAATGCTACTTGGAAGTTAGAACAACTAACGATGCAGCGGTTGCTCTTTACAAAAAGTTGGAGTTTGAAATTAGCCGCACAATCCGCGGATATTACTCAGACGGCGAAGACGCATACATGATGAGCAAAAAACTCTAAAATAAGCCTTATTTTGATTTTCTGCAAATAGGCATTATCCGCTTTTTCTAATATAGCATTCAGTTACTTTGCCTGGAGATTTTGGGAAACTAGGACAAGAACCGCAATATTCGTATTTGCCTTTTTCGTCACATACAAAGCATAAACATCCATTACAAATCTTAAAGTCTTCTTCAGTTTTCACTTTGACAGTCATTTCGTAGATGGGTTTTATTTTCAATAAAGCTTCTTTGAAAGTACCTTCCTCTCTCTTGACTTCTCCGTATACAAGACCGATGGTAGGAGCTAACTGATATTTCTTCTCAGCTTCAAGAAGTTCTCGTTCATCCAAAATCATGTCTAAAACTTTAAAAGCTCTGATGAACTGATCATAATTCATTTTATTTGAGTTTTGCTTGAACGCAATTTGGTAGTCAGGAGTTTCTAATCAATGGTGCATTTTAATTTTTCGACTCACCGTCGTCAGAAAACCATCATCAAGAGTAGATAGTCTTTCTATGATCTCCTTTCTTTCACGTTCGTTGTAAGGCGTTACTATGTCTCTGAATCTCTCTATACTTTCTAGTTTTTCGTACACTATCCCAAAGTTGATCAAATCCTTGTTGGACAAGTCAATGTAAAGATTTGGCCGCTGTGCAAGTTTTGCTTTTTCTTTGTCGGTTTCGCCTAACAGCGGGATTATCATCCAGTCATTTTCCGAAACAAAGCGAACGATTTCTTCTTCCGTAAGATGTGGAACCTGATTTCCAAAAATGGATTCAAGCAAACGGTACCAGACTATGTATTTAAATTTCCAATTCTGCGACATCTCATTAATCACACTGCGATTGCCTACTGAAAAACCTTCGAGACCCTATAAATACTTAACTGACACGGATGTCTATGAGGATTCTTGTATAGACAACGACAAATGTAATTGGGTAGTGGAACTGACATGAAGGAATACACACTCTACACTTTCTGTTCGGTTCCAAGATTGCAAAGTATGGCAAACCATTGTGCATGATGAGCCGCAAAGTATAGAACTGACGCTCTGTTTCTTTTTAGATGCGACCGTATTCTGCCCTTTCGTTTAGGAAGTTTACCGCTTGCAGCACTGATTTTGCGAGTCCCAGTAAGCTAAGGAGTGTCACGATCATGAGAAACAAGCGAAGGTCAACCATCAAACTGACATTTTCAAAGCCCATGCTGAGTATTCCACCATTCAACGATAACAGCAGGTACAGCATGACATACAATGACTTTGCAGTGTTGAAAAAGTACTGGAAAATTGTACCAGATGTTAGGGTCCCGAGGACCATTAATACTATGTATACGATGACAAAAGTTTCAATGAGTTGCTGGAAACCGGGAACCAACTCTGACACTGGCGCCACAAACTGCATCAAAAAGAAATATAACGCGTAGACAATGACCGCCTTTATCGTAGCCTTCAAAACCCTAAATGTAATATCCCGAATTTTCTTTTTGGAATCAGTTTTCTCTTCAGCCATAGGGAACCACCACAGGTCCATAATCGAAAAGCGGAGTTACAAAGTAGAATTCAAAATGTCCGCTCGGAGTGATTTCAGCCGTAGGAACGCAAAACTCGAAACTTCCATCATAGGGTGAATACTGCGGCACGTCAAAGGCTGTTTCATTTTCTCCAAAAAGCACGCCAGCATCATTGTAAATCTTCAGTTTAATATTTCCTGCCAGATCGAAGGATGCGTGATTTTCAAAACCCACTGGAACCGTGGCTGTTTGGTGCGTCGAATTGAAAGCCATGTACTCTGGTTGTCCAAACACAAGATTGTAGAAGGGAGCGCCCCATGGAAAAGAAAAGTTTGTGGAAACTTCAGCGGGAAGTATTTCCGCAAAGTTCATTCCCACAGAAGCCGCTATTCTCATTTCACTGTCGCTGAACAAGTACTGCTCATTGTTCTCAAGCATGTCGTCAAAATTTAACGTCACGTTGTGGAGCACTGTTACAAGTCGTCCCTTCGGTATCAAGGGCACAAGCGTGGATTCCCTTGTGATAACCGAGCCATCTGAGCCTGAAAATTCTGTTGTCACGTTAAAGGAGCTTATACTGTAATAGCCTCTGTTTTCGACCTCTATTGGCAAAGAAAAGACCAGCTCGCGTGTGGGGGCAATCGTGAATATGGGTTCACCGAAGCCAAACCGCAAATCTTTAACGGAATAGACCGCCGAAGCAATGAAAGCAATTAGGAATATCCAAAAAAACGTAGTGGCTATGCCTATCATCCGAATTGGCACATTCATTGCAGTCCCTTTCTCGTCTGGTATTTGAATGCGACTCTTACGAACTGGATTGAGGTTCCTGTTGTTCAATTTCGTCTAGTGGTATGACTACAAATTCCGGTTCTGAAGGCTCTGGTTCTGGCTTGGCTTCTGGTCTGGCCTCAGGTTCGGCTTCTTCAGGTTGAGGTTGTGGTTTGGGCTGTGGTTTAGATTGAGGTTTAGGTTGCGGCTTTTGCTGAGGCGCTGGTTGTTTTTCCGGAACAAGGGGCTTTTGCGGGACGGCAACTTCGGTTTTCGGAGCGTTAGCAATTATCGTTACTCCTCGGATAGTTACTAGGGAGCCTATCCAACCCATAACGCCGAGATACATTATGCGAATGCACGTAGCAATCAGAGGCGCCAAGGCTTCACCGAACGTTTGCACTAAATCTTCGCTGGCAATTATTTCTAGGCTTTTGGTCAAGAATCCATAAGCACTTATAAACGTGAATACTAGTAGGGCTACGCCTATGCCTAGCACGGTTACTCCTGAAAGGGCAATTTTGTCCCTAAAGTTTTTGAACATTAATTCGGGCCTCGCTCTATTGAATGTTGAAATGTTATATTAAATCTTCTGACACACGAAACAAAATCTAGGCTAACTATCAAAAATCAGACACATAAATTAAGGAAAAAATAAGGCTGAGATTAAGGCGATAAACCGAGTTTCTGGTAAATTTTCTGTTTGTTTTCCTCAACCTTTTTGTCGATGTCCATGAAAAGGTTGTTTCCATGCGAATCAATTGCCACTGCCAAGGGACCGAACTCTTTAACCTCAAAAATCCACATGGCTTCTGGCATACCTAAATCTAACCATTCAACACGCCTAACATTCTTGATTGCCTTCGCAGCGAGTATTGCGGCTCCACCGGTGAAAGCACCGTAAACAGCACCATATTTTGCCATGGCATCCGTTGTTTTCTTGCCCATTCCACCTTTGCCAATGATCACGCGAACTTTGAAATTCTTCAGGAATTCATCTTCAAAAATATCCATCCTTGTGCTGGTTGTGGGTCCGGCGGCCACGGCGATCCACTTGTCTCCTTGCTTGCTCATAACGGGTCCGCAGTGGAAAACGGCTAGCCCTTCGAGGTTTATCGGCAATGGTTTTCCCTCCTTGAAGTAGTCTAAAGCTCTTCTGTGGGCTTGATCCCGCGCAGTCACGATTGTCCCAGTTACGTATAATACGTCGTTCACCTTGAGCTTGCGAATTTCTTCCTCGGAAATGGGTGTCTCAAGTTTGTGAGTTGCCATACTCCTTTACCCCATCATTTCACTTTATGCGTTAAATATTCCACCGCTCCATCAGCGTTGATTCTAGCAGAGGCTCTTCTGGCAGCCCAACAGTTAAAGGCAACAGCTGCTGGAAACGATGCCGGATGCCTATAAGCATAGTCCATGTGGACGCCTAGAACGGTTGTTTTTCCACCTAAACCCATGGGACCAATTCCAGTCATGTTTGCAGCTTCAAGTATTTCTTTTTCAATTTCTGCAATTTCAGAATCAGGGTTGTGTTCGTCCAAGGGTTTTAGCAAGACTTTTTTGGCTAGTTTCATGGCTATGTCTGCTCCGCCTCCAATTGCCACGCCTAATATGTTTGGCGGACATGGCTTGGCTCCCGCTTTTATAACTGCGTCGATGACAAATTTTTTCAGTCCTCTTATTCCCTCACCAGGCACGAGCATTCCAGTCAAGCAGACGTTTTCGGAACCTCCCCCTTTCGTCATGACTGTTAGCTCTAGGCTGTCGCCTGGAACGATTTCCCAATGCAAATGCGGAATGTGCCTTCCAGTGTTGTCTCCGCTGTTTTTCTGGGTGAAAGGGTCAACTGCATTAGGTCTAAGAGGGACCTCCTTTGTGGCTTTCCTTGTCGCGTTTACAAGTGCTTCTTCAATTTTGTCCAAGTTTTTCACTTGAGAGCCAGCTTTAACATAGAATATTATTGTTCCCGTGTCTTGGCACACTGGCGCCTGATATTTTTCGGCTAGTTCAATGTTGTCCAGAATGGCCTTAAGCTGTGTTTTTCCCGTTTCGCTTGTTTCTTCCCCATAGGCCTTGTTTAATGCTTGCTTAACGTCTTCAGGCAAATAAATGACAGCTCGCTTCAGAATGTTAAATGCGACGTTTTCCACAATTTCTGTTTGCGCCAAAGTTTATTCCTCTTTTATCAGCCGTTTTTATGAAAATGCTGTTGTACTTATAGCTTATCTTTTCTTGACAGCAAAATATGAGAAACCTTTTCATATTCAGTTTCTTCACGAAAAACTTTCTCGATTTTACTTTAACTCACCTCTCCATGGGTTAGGCGCTCTTGTGTTTCGTGTGTTTTAAATATGGCTTTCCTCAACTGTTTCTCTGGTTACAGTAAAAGAGTGATTATTCATGTCAGAAGAAACGGAAAACCAAGAGAAAGAAAGCGTCCCAGCGAAAAAGAAATACGAGTTTCTGGAGGATCTTCCAGGAATTGGTCCTGCTACTTCTCAGAAACTGCAGGAGCTGGGCTATCATACTGTGGAATCATTAGCCATGGCAACTGCCCGCGAGTTAGAGCCAGCTGGTATCAGCGAGAAGAAGGCTCTTACCGTTATTCAAGCGGCTCGTTCTGCTGTTGGCGTTTCTTTTGTGCGGGCTGATGAGCTTCTCAGGATGCGTCAGAATGTTTTGCGTTTGACAACGGGCAGCAAGGCCTTAGACAGGATTGTTGACGGCGGTTTGGAGACTCAGACTATAACGGAGTTTTATGGCGAGTACGGTAGCGGGAAAAGCCAGATTTGTCATCAGCTTTGCGTGAATGTTCAGTTGCCTCCTGACAGGGGCGGACTCAACGGCGCTGCGTTGTACATTGACACGGAAAACACTTTCAGAACCGAACGGATTGTGCAGATGTCTAAGCATTTGGGTCTCGACCCTGAACAGGTGGTTAAAAACATTATTTACGCCGAAGCGTACACTTCGGATCATCAGATGTTTCTCTTGGATAACGCCGACGAAGTGATTAAAGAGAATAACGTGAAGCTTATTATTGTTGACTCTTTGACAGCCCATTTCAGAAGCGAATATCTTGGGCGGGAAATGTTAGCGCCTAGACAGCAAAGGCTCAACAAACACATGCACAAGCTCATAGGCCTGGCTAGGGCTTTTAACGCCGTGGCCGTTGTTACGAACCAAGTTATGGCTAAGCCGGACGTGTTTTTCGGTGATGCGGTTCATCCCATTGGCGGTCACATCGTTGGACACACAAGCCACACGCGTGTTTACTTGCGGAGAGCCGCGCATGGTCCCGTGCGTATTGCGCGGTTGGTTTCAAGTCCGTATTTGCCTGAAGGTGAGGAAATACTTAAAGTAACCGAGAACGGTATAGAGGATGTTTCCGAAGACGAGAAAACGAAGCCTCGCGGTCGTTGAAGATGCCTATCGCTCAAGCTTTAGTTACCCGGTATTTCCAGCTTATTGTTAATAGACAGTTCACTGAAGCAGAGCGGGAACTGGAAAGGCTCAAGCAGAAAATGCAGAAGACGGAGTGGAACCGCGGCTATTTCAGGGCTTTGTATGGCATGTACCTTTCACGGAAAAGCAATGGCGACGCGTACGCTCTTTTCTCGAGGCTGGATTTCAGCGACAAGGCAGCGTTGCACGCGTACAGGCGAGAGTTTCTGGGACATGTGAAGAACGGGCTTCACGGAGATTTTGACCGCGGTTATTTCTCAGCTTGGGCCGATTGCATGCGCGTTCTTGGAAGACTGAACATTCCAAGTCCTTCAAATACCAACAATGCGGGCACTGAGCAAGGAAAACTAGAAACTCTAAAAACTGATAAAAGCCAAGCTACCATGGAGAGTTTCTTGAAAAAAGGCAAAGACTAAACTTTTTAGGTGGCTGGCGGCGGCCCTCTTAGAATTGAGTAAAGCAAAATCCAGATGACAAGCCATGCAAAGAAGTAAATGAAAATCCCCATTGTCAAGAGTTTTTGGGGTTTTTCCACTTTATTCCTGAATTTGGCTTTTATAACGTAGTAGGATAATAAGTAAACGAGCAACGCCATGGCCATGCCGTTCATCAACTGGTTCAGTGTAAATACTTCCGTTTCTATGGTTCCAGCTAATATGTTAAAGCCTATGCTTGCTATGGCAGCAACTATACCTAATACTACTCTGAGCCAGTATATCTGTTCCAGCGTTTTCATGGCCATTCATTCCTCGCAACTTATATTTCAAATTCGCATTTAAAGTTGACTATTGACATGTCGCCTTTTTACCTTTGCTTGTGTTTCTCTAATCTCTGCCAAATAAAACAACCTCGGTTTGCTTTCGCTCTTTTAATCCTTCTTTTCTGAGACGTTCGAAAATAAAGATGACGACAAGTACGGGAAGCGCTAAATATAGTGAGGCAAAGAGTGCGTCCCAAAGCTTAATCTGGTATAGCGTTGCGCCTACATTTGTGAATGCATGAAGTAGAGTTGCTCCTGTATGGCCCATTAGGAGTCCTTTTCCATCTTTCACGAAGCCAGTTACAGCTACTGCAGTCATAACTCCATGAAGTAGCACGACTACCATTCTCTCACCAATAAAGCCTCCAGAATAATAGAAAGGGTACTCTGCGAACTCGGGAACCATTGAAAACATCCATGCTAGATATCATATTTCCCCTATGCAAGCCCATGCCAAATGCCGTTCCTACATAAAGGGCGGAAGATCGATCAATCATGCGTCGCACTTGTCTAGCCACCAAAGGTGAGAGCTTTATTGCTTCCTCTGTGAGGGGTGAGAGAAAGAGAACCAACAAAAGAAACCACCAAGGCGTAGTCATGCTTAACTCAGAAGAAAAGTTCAAAGAGTAAAGAAGAAAGTTATAGATCGGCTTCTTTACCCAGAGGTTTATGATAGTGCTGAAAGGAAGCGGGATTAGCATCAACGCAAGATACTTCCACTTACGTTTAGAAAGCCAGTAGATTAAGCCTCTCCAAAGCAAGAGCGAGATAATAGTAGTTAGGATGGCAGCCATGTAGATTCCGTGTATAATCAATCACCTATACGCTTTCGCAAATCTGCAATGAATACCTCCTCTTCAAGTGGAGTAACTCCATAAACGTCACCATTGGTATGAATTAGAATTATGCCTTTTGACATCGAGGTAGCGCATATCTTTACTCTGCCAACGTCAGCATAGAGAACCGCAAACAGAGCAAGACCGGGCAATCTGAGGCTTGACCAGAGTGTTATCTCTAAATCTCTTTTTGTTATTCTTTTGACAGAAGTAAGAGGAACTACATACTTTAAAAAGCCGCATTTCATGAAAAGTTTCTCATCGTCCAGTTCATACCTTATGGAAGGTAGACTGGCAAGGATAAGAAGAAATGGAATTGCTATGGCGAGGAAGAGGAATATGAAAATAAGCAAAGCCGCGTTTTCTGTGGCTAAGTAGAGTTGTGCAAAAAATCTTCCTAAGAGGAAAAACGGAAAGACAATTGGGGCGAGGAAGACCTAGCCATACGACTTTCGAGGCGCGAACGCTTTTGTATTCATTAGATTTCATTCTTTCTTGTGCATTTGTTCTATTCATTTAGACGCTATTTATGCCTTAGCAGATTTGCAGGTGAGTCTAGCAAAACACTGAAAATGCAAAACGAACAATTTCACTCCCTAGGTGTCAATCCTTGTCCATTTGAAGATAAATTTCGGTTAAATATCGCGCGACAAAAACTAAATGCCTATTTATAGCCTTTTGGATAACTAAATTTCAGAATATGGTGCGAAGGCGTTGCGGAAGAAAGAGTTCACAAGTTCTGACGTGCTTGCTGTTGTTCACGAATTGAAAAACACTGTACTGAATTCTCGTGTCAACAACGTTTACCAGCTGGACACTAAAACCTTGATTCTCAAACTTCACAAAATGGACAAGGCGCCCATTAGACTGGTTCTCGAAGCTGGTAGGCGGCTGCACCTAACCCTTTATGTTTCGGAAAAGCCCTTGGTGCCGCCTGCCTTTTGCATGGCTTTGCGAAAATACTTGCGAGGCGGCTGGTTAGTTAATGTGGAACAACATGAATTTGAAAGAATTGTAACGTTCTCTTTCAAAACTAAGTGGGGTGTTCTGCAGCTTGTCTTGGAGCTTTTCGGCGACGGCAACATCATCCTCGTTAACGAAAAGGGCCAAATTCTGCAAGCGCTAATCTACAAGCGCATGCGTGACCGCAACATCCTCCGCGACGAAGTTTTCCAGTTTCCACCTTCAAGCGGAAAAAACCCCTTCCGCATAAGTAAAGATGAATTGGCTGACGCCTTGAAGAAGTTCGGCGAGGTCGAGATTGTTAAGGTGTTGGCGCGTTTTTTGAGCATAGGCGGCTTTTACGCAGAAGAAATTCTGTCAAGGGCTAACGTGGAAAAAACGAAGCACTGTAACACATTAACCGTTTCTGAAGTTGAAGCCGTTTTTGACGCTCTGCAGAGTTTACTTTCTCCCGTTTCAGGCTTCAAAATAGAGCCCCTCATTGTTCTAGACGAAAAGGGAGATTTTGTTGATGTTGTGCCTTTCAGGCTCAAGCGTTACGAAGGCTTCAGGAACCAATCATATGGCAGTTTTAATGAAGCCCTAGACGAATTTTACGTCAGAGTCACAGCAGTTGAGAAAGCAACAGTCGGAATTGAGGTTGACGAACTAGAACGCGAAGCGGAAAGACTGAAGAGAATAATTGCCGAGCAAGAAAAGGTTTTAACTGAAGCTGAAAGCAAAGCGGAGCGGGACAGACTCATTGGAGACACAATTTACGCAAACATGAACGCACTGCAAGCTTTGCTGGACAGATTTCTGACAGCTAAGAAAAACGGAAAAGAATGGAACACTATCGTTTCGGAAGTTTTAACTGCGAAGAAGGCTGGTTCAGAACCTGAAGCATTTTTTGAGTCTTTTGACCCGCGCACCTTGATAGTTAATGTTTACGTCAATGATTTGCGGTTTGGTTTAAGTCTTCGCAAAACTCTGTTTGAAAATGCTGCAGAATTTTACGAACGAAGCAAACGGTCCAAGCAAAAATTGGCTGGCGCTGAAGTTGCCCTTGAAGAAACCCGCAAGAAACTGTCTGAAAATGAAGCCAAAATACGAGAAGCGGAAGCCTTAGAGCGCACTAAACCGGCTGAAGCCATGGAAGAACTTGCCAAACACAAAGTCAAGAGGAAGGAATGGTTCCAGAAATTCAGGTGGTTCATATCCTCCGACGGATTTCTGGTTGTGGCGGGCAAAGACGCCGTCAGCAACGAGGTTCTAGTCAAGAAATACGCTGAACCTGACGATGTGGTTTTTCACGCGGACATTACAGGCGCTCCTTTCGTAGTGGTTAAAACCGAAGGGAAACAGCCCAGCGAACAGTGTCTGCAGGAAGCCGCAGCGTTTGCCGTTGCCCTTTCCAGAGGCTGGCGAGAAGGCTTCGGAGCAGCAGATGTCTACTGGGTCAAACCGGAACAACTAAGCAAAGCCGGGCCTTCAGGCGAATACGTACCCCGTGGAGCCTTTGTCGTAAGCGGGAAAAGAGACTGGATGCGTTCCGTTCCGCTAAAGCTGGCCATCGGCGCAGTTGAAAAAGAAAACGGCGAAATCGAATTTGTAGGCGGACCAGTGGAAGCGGTGAGGGCAAAGACAAAGAATTATGTTACAATAGGACCGGGAGACACAAAGGGCAAAGAACTCCTCAAACAAATACTACGTACATTGACCTCAAAAATGCCGAAAGAGCAGCGCCAAAAAATCCAGAAAACCTCAATTGAAGAAATAAGAGGGGTCATACCCTACACTAAAGGCAGAATCCTAGAAACCAGAAATCTATAAAGAGCTTAAAAGAACCACGTAATCGAAAGTTTTTTGTTCCAACAAATCTTGTTGAAAAGTGAGTCAGTGGCGTTGCTGAAAAGTGGGAAATGTCCAGATTTTGTGCTTTTTTGGGTCCAATTTTATCGCGTTAGTGTCTTTTAGTATTGGGCTTTCCTCTTTTCATGTGCCGCGAATTAGTGTTTCGATTAATGTTCTGTTTCTGGTGACTAATCTTTGTTCTGGAATCCATGGGGGCGATATGAAATATTCGCTATTAATGTATTCGAGGCTTGGAGCGCCATGAGTGTATTCGAAGTCGGCCTTAAGGGTTGCTGTTGTGCCAAGAGCAATGTGGGCGCTGGCTTGTCTAGGGGAACCGCCAATATGCGATGAGCTTTGATAAAGGCAGAATTCTACGAGAAAAATTCCGCTTTGCTTGTCCGTGTTTTTAATGGTTACTTCAAATGTGTGGTAGATGCCCTTTTCTGAATTCTGTTCTTCGGATAGATTGCTTGAGACAACCTGGTAGGTGGCCTCGCGCTCGTAGGTTTCTATCTCTTCCACGGGTATCATGGGAACTGCGAATAAAACAACGATTATTGCTACAATCGCAACTGCACCGACTATCAGCTTTTTACTTTTCTTGGCCTTTCTTAGGTATGACAAATCTCCACCTCCTGTTTTTTCAATGAAGCGACTATTAGCACTGAGCCGAAGGCCATGAAGTCAGCCCTTTCCTTACACCCAACGGTGATTCGATTACGCATTCGCTATCCCACTAACATTTTCTGATTGCTCAGCTGTCGACTTATAGTTTCCATAAAGGTAGCAGGAAAAGAGGATTATGACCCCAGCTATTATTGCCACGTAAGGTCCCAGGTCTGCCGTCAAAAAGGCTGAACCCCATACAGGCTTTGTCTTGGCAGCATAGATTACGTATATCCATGAAATTCCTGACACCGCAGACAGAGCACCAGACGATAAAGCCCCAAGGAACAGCCCTTTCTTTTTCCTGAAAGACAAGATTAAGGATACTGCTCCAAGAATAAATGCCAGGCAATACGCCACAAAAGCAACAGCTAAACTGAGTGCTATATCGGGGGAGCCTTGGGCATAAATGACTCTAATACTTTCTATTGTCATTGGAAAGTTGAGAAGATATGCAAATAGACCCGAAGAGTAAGCTAAGGTGAAGGCGACGTATCCGTCTTCTGGGTTAAGCCACCATACTTTGTATACATTTACCCAAGTTAGCATGGCAGAAGCTAGGAGCACAATCAACCCTACAGTTGCTACTAATCGTGCAGGGTTCTCCGAGTGAATTTTAGTTGGAGAGCCTCCAAGAAGTTTGGGCTTCGAAACCACACCATAAATTGCACCCCCGAAGCCAACAGCCAAAAGGATAAACCCTCCATACGCCGCTTCTGACGGGAGCAAGAAATTGTATTCATTCCAAAGGCGCGTTACATCAATTGCAACTTTCTTGTTTGTTGTCTCTTCGCCGAAGGAGTTGTCGAAGACAAAATAAAGCGTCTTCTCGAATGGTGGAACGAACACTGTCCCAGCCCCAGTCGCTGCTTCAATCCTCTTTATATATGTGGCAGACTGATCAGCCCGCCACTTGTTGTAGTTCGTTTCATCCATTACTGCAAAGCCGATGCCACCATCTTGATCGACAACATGATATTGAACCCATAATATTGAACCAGCGGGAAAGCTTCTGCTGTACGTTTTATTGGTTTCGGCAGGAATCTGAACGGTTTCGTCCAGCCAAATTTGTGATCGTGTGGTGAAAGAAGTTAAGATTGTGGAGGCCGCGATGACTATCAGTCCTGCAATTAGGAAGACTAGACTCATGAATGTTACGGCTTTTTTCCTCATGTGCACTACCGCTTTCGTATTCTGTTTTTGTGTTTCTGTGGAGGCATGTGACTAGGCCAGTTTTTGTAATGCTTTTAAACGTTTGATTATGTTCGGGTGTGTTGAGAAGAGTTCCAAGAATTTGTCGAGGGTAGACACTTGTCTTTTGAGGGTTTCTTGAAGCAGTTTCTGATCGCTCGATGATCTGGCGTATTGTGCTGTTGCCGTGGCGTCTACTTCTGCGCGATCAGGATCGGATATGAATAGGGCCTTGAACGAACTGAAACTTTTTGTTTCTGGGCTAGAGCGTTTCATTCTGCCCGTTGAATACACTATTTTTACTAGGCCCTCCGAGAGCTTACGCGGTCCCTCCTCAACGATACTAGCGCTGTGACGGTCAGCGAAGTATTCTCGCAATCGGCTCAGGTAAAGCGTAAACATGGTGAGAATCCAATACAGAAACAGGCTTACAATGCCTATCACTGCGGCGCCGCTGTTACCTCTTTCATCTCTGCGTCCGAACATTGAGGAAAGAAGCATAGAATAACCGATGAAGTAGAATATGGCTGGCAAGATGGAAACGAACATCATCACTTGAACGTCCTTATGCTTCAGATGACCCAGTTCGTGTCCAATCACGGCTTCAACCTCTTCCTCATCTAACGTTTTCAAAAGACCAGTAGTTACTGCTACTCTGCTACCGGCGAAGGGTGAGCTGTAGGCGAAGGCGTTGGGTATAGGGATGTTAGCTATCATAACTTTAGGCGTTTTCATGTCGCTTTTTTGGCTCAGTCTCTCAACCATTCCATAAAGTTGCGGGTTGTCAGATTTTGTTACTTCTCGTGCGCGATAAATCGCGTTTATAATGTACGGAGCGATTAACCACTGAACAATATTGATTAAAACCACGATGAAAGCCAACGTGAAAAGGTTGAAGGCGCCAAGTAGGCTGAGAATAACGGTGAAGAATAGTGTAGATAATCCGATGATTATGGTTAGAGTTCCTAGCATGGAGAATCGAAGTTTCCACAAACTCATGGTTTTAACCTCAAAACTCATCACTTAGTTTTTGCTACGGTTTAGGGTTGATAATGGCAATTTTTGTCTCAAAACTGGCACTATCTGACCCGCCTCCAAGGCAGAAACGAAAGCGATAGGTCCCATCTTTGGGAGCGGACCACTCAAAATCCTGTGGATCGTAAATTTCATTTTTGTTAATCAATTCTTTGTATTCGTCCATCTCAGGTGGGCTGGTGTATATCCGAAAATTGATTGTATTACCTTGAACAACTCTAAATCTGATGCGAACAGTCTCGCCTTGTTTTAGATACTCTGCGTGTTCAAACGCCTCCTCGTCTGGACGAATCAGCTGCTTGGTTGTGTCAAGGATCACGCGTCCCTCGGGTTCCTCTGCGGGTTTCTGAAGGAGTATCGCGCCTAGGATGACCGCACCAAGCACTATGGCAAGTGTTATTCCGATTTTTGTTTTTTTGTTCATTTCCATCGGCCCGTATCGCTTTTAGATACGTTTTGTATACTATTTAGCATACAATTGTATACGCATATTTAACCCTATCGGAACTTTACAGTGCGGCTTGGTGGACGTGCTCTGTTGGAATAAGTTTATAAGTATACATTCGTATACTCTAAAGAATACGAAACGAGTGTATAAATGGAGGTCTCTGAATGAAAGTTATACCAGTACGTTTGCCAGACAAGATTATTGAGGTTATAGACAGCCTTGTTGAGCAAGGTTTTTATGCCAACCGAAGCGCTGCGATAAGAATTATAGTAACCCGGTATGTTCTCGAAGAAATAGAAAAAACCAGCAAGGAATAGGTGTCTCTGGCAAGATCATTTACGAGTGTGAATTCAAGCGCGCTCCTGCAAAACGTCAGTTATTATTCCCAACAATGGAACGCAGAAACACTTCTCTGAAACACTAAACTGACTAGGAGTTCAATGTATATGCAGTCAAGCTGCAACTGAGGTCTAAAATGTTGAATATAGTATAGAACATTTGGCTATCTCCTTACTCGTTTTTATCTTTGTCTATAGGCTGTTGTTCAAATCGTAAATAAGTAAACATTGCCCATTTTGCTGGAATTTGCATGTATTCTAGGGCTCAAAAAGTACTATGTCGTGATACGGTGAGCCCTCTATATGGTGAGATTTAAACTCATGGAGCAACTCGAGGATCTTGGGCCAATAAGTTAAACAAAAGGTTTTGGTGTGATCTTCGATCACAAAAAGAGGTTTTTGCGCAATTAGGCGAGGGGCTCCTTTAAGGACCTCAAGCTCATGGCCTTCTGTGTCTATCTTAACGACGTCCGCGTGATCCACAACGTTATCAAGGAGATCAGTTTGCACATTATAAACGCGTTTATGAACCCTTACTACATCAAGCCGTGATCCCATACCGGTGCTATAAAGAATAGAAGTTCCCCTTTTACTGCTTGCAGCTATGTTGAGCGCGCGAACGTTTTTAACATGGTTAAGTTCAAGGTTTTTCAAGAGTCCCTCAAAATTGTACGGATCTGGTTCGATGGCTATGACTTTGCCATAGTTTCTGGATAACCGCACCGCGTAGTGGCCGACATGAGCGCCGATGTCCACGAATACCCTTTCAGAGGATCCTTGAGCACTAAGCAATCGAAACGTCTCGATTTCATGGTTAGTGTTTGAGCCAATTTTGTCGTGGTAAAACCCTAAGAAAAAGCTGTCTTTGCGGATAAGCCACTCAAATCCTAACTTGTCCGTCTCTATAAAGCACTTAGGCTGTTGTTTAGAAAAAATTTCATTCATATGCTAGTGCTGCGCCTATATACCCTCTCTTAGTTGCACTATTTATTTTTTCTTTTCGGAAAAATATTCTGAAATTGAGCTTCAAATGAAATTTTTAGATGGTAGTCTGGAGGTGAATGCTTTCTGAGAGGCTTGGTGATGACTCCATGTGAACTCTTCATTAATATTTTTGCATCAAATTTATTGGCATGGAACTTTCCATCACCTCACTAGCATAGACGATAAAAACGCAAGCATATAATTTACAAAATGGTCAAGCGCCACTTATAATGTGCTTTAGCGCGTTAAAGAGAAAGAAAATTTGAAATAAAAATGGGAGGATTGCTCGGAACTAAATTCCGGTTTCCATAGTCATTCCCAGTATTTCTTCTTCCAGTATGCTGCTATTTCGTCGCACCTTGCAAACCAAACCCTCGGATAACCCTTTATGTGCCTAATTAATTTGTCTAGCAACATTATTCTACTTGGTCTACCTGTGATGAAATCGTGGCTAGTAAGACAGAATAGTCTTCCCATCTCGTAGATGCCATCGAATTCGCTTGACCAAATATCATAGACCTTGGAGGGGGACGATATATGCCCGGGCCCCCACGTGAGTGAAAATAGGAAGTGTACGGCATCGCTCAATATCCACTGGAATGGAATTTCGAGAAGATCCTTCTTCTCCCCTTTGATTTCCCATCTATATGGAATATCATCAGCGCAACATGTACTGTGGTAGACAAACCCCTCTTCCAACAGAAGATCAATAGTGTTTGGACTAAATTCTCCAGCTGGGGACCTATAGCCTATTGGCCTTTTGCCAGTAAGTTGTTCGAGTATTGAGATAGCCCTTACAAAACTCCTCTTTTCATCATCACGGCTTAATTTACTTACGTCCTCGTGGGTGTATCCGTGGTGTGCTACTTCATGTCCTCTCCTCGCTATCTCTCTGACGCTCTCGGGGTATCGTTCAGCAGTTAAACCAGGAATGAAAAACGTTGCCTTTATGCCCCACTTATCAAGCAGGTCAAGGTACCGCCAAATCCCAACTCTAGGTCCATACTCCCCTTCGGATATCGGGACAAGCTTATCTATGCCCATCGAACTCCACAAAGTCTGAGCGTCATAGTCTAAGGTCAAGCATACCGCACATTGGGCTCCCTCCGGCCACTCCACCGTCTCAATGGTTCTCTTATTAGCCGTCCTGCATGCAGGACCTGTAAATATCGACACTACTTCACCTTCTTTTTGGTTATATTGCAACAGTGTCATATAAGACATGTCTTTAATGCTACCACTTGCGGAAGAAACAGGTCAGATACCAAAATGACAAGTAAAAGAAATGTTGTGCTATGTTTAAATTAAGAACTTATCGAAAAGACACACGAATTAGGCTTTAATATTTCTAAAACATTCGAAAACCACTTAAAACAACTAATAAATCAATTCAAAAGTTGATTCGGTGAACAAAAGTGAAAACAGTGTTTTCGTCGGTAGCCCTGAAAAGATTTGATCTCCCGTTCCTGCTTCATCTAAACATAGGAAAAAGCGCGCGCGTCATTTAATTGATTTATAAGGAGGCTTGAGTAATAATAGGGCAGTAGCGTTCTAATTTGGAAGGATGAGCAGAACACGGCAACGTTAGACGTTACAATCAATGATGAAAGGAGTGAATGGAAAATGTCGGAAA
>CAZRVS010000004.1:0-315196 GCA_964603675.1 uncultured Candidatus Bathyarchaeia archaeon | reverse complement strand
CGCTCTTACTGTTGAATGATTCTTAAAATTTTCGGGAACTCGAGAAGGAAGGAAGTTCAATGTATACATAAGGGGGGTAAGCCACACAGAGCAGTACAAATATGCCGCTGAGAAAGAACGCATGAAAATGTGCCATATGAAACTGACCGACTTGACGGGAACTTTGGCTTACACGTACATCTGAGAACGCAACTTGGAACTTACCGCGCCATTTCCTTCTTCCTTTTCTATGCACAGTTTGCACTAATGAGTGAGCTATTTTTTTATAGGGCCTCTGCAATTTTGTGTTGACCGGCTTTGAGAATGAAGACTCTGAGATCGAGTACCAGTAGAAATTGGTTTGTCTTTCTGAGGCGTCTCCCTTGCCTTTTTTTTGGGTTTTTCCTTTTCGCCTTAGGGTTAGTTGCAAACCTTCACTCTAATTTAGGGATGCATCCTTGGGGAGTTTTGCACGTTGGAATAGCTAACGTCACATTTCTAACCATTGGACAAGCAGGCCAACTAATCGGGCTCATAGTTATAATTATTGGATGGCTCTTAGGCTTCGCACCCGGCATAGGAACTTTGGCGAACATGTATTTCATAGGCCTCTTCATCGATCTTATAATAGAATGGAAAATAGTTCCCATTCAAACCGAACCCATAGGCCAACTTGGACAATTGCTACTCAGCATAGTGCTCGTTGGTGCAGCGTCCCTCCTATATCTGAGAGTTGAGCTCGGAGCAGGCCCAAGGGATGGCTTGATGATGGGCCTAGTGAAGAAACTGGATAAACCTGTGGCCTACGTTAGAGGAACCATCGAACTTACCGCATGCATCCTTGGCTACTTCTTGGGAGGCCCGCTGGGCATAGGAACTTTGGTGACAGCCCTAACCGTCGGCTATTCAATACAATTCTTCTTCAAGCTAGGGCGCTTCGATAGCAAATCTGAACAGATGAACCTGTTCCAACTCTATAGGTTCCTTAAGAACGATAAAACGCATACCGATAGGACATAGTTGCAGAGCAATTTTGTTCAATGGCATTTTTGGATCTTTGGGCAAGGTTCTTTCAAGCGCACTATTGTTCCGTAATGTGAAACAATAGAAAAAGCTGTCAAAAAGCTACAAATTCCCAAAAAATTGAATACAGGCAAGTTTTTTATTTCAAAATAACAATTCAGTTATGGGGAAAGCGGGTGATTTTGGAGGTATCGCTTGAAAGGCTTTTAAAACCATTGAAGATGCGAGATCAAATTTTGCATTCAGTTAAGAAACAGGCTCTAATGATAATAGTGGCATTGCTATTGGTTGCTTCTTCGCTACCGATAGCCGTTGCATCACCTGAAAGAGGAGGATGGGTCGAATATCCATTTGATTCCTCTTCAACTGGATATGTCTATGCGGAGTGTGGAGAAGATTGTCTTGGTGTTACGCGAGGACAATCTACCTCAATATTGTTTTTCGACATTAACAAATCAGGTTGGACTGAACTTAAATTCGACACACAACAGACGTTTCATGATCTGAAAGCTAAAGGACACACTGTTTTTGCTTACAGTGATGACCTACTGATAGGATACAGTGCGTTCACGTCAGACTATGATACGGTACAATATAACGGTACTCTACTGAAATCTGATTACCAGAATCCAAGCTATGGCTGCGGAAAGAATCTAGCTTTCTTAGTCACTGATGAAATGATGTATGTGTTTGATGCCGAGTTGGGGCGTTGGCAAGAATATAACTATGGTTTGCCCGCTGACTACTCAGATTACTCATATTATGTAGTAAAGGAAGACTATGTTTGGGCAGTTATATATCGCGGAAGTCATAGTGAGAAACAACCCAAAAACGTGGTTTACAGCATCCACACACATAGCTTCAATCAACTGGAGAACGGTTGTTACGACCCATACGCAGTGTTAGATCATGGTTTTGCCAGATGGCATGAACATGGGACTGAAAATTATACACTCATAGGTTATAGCGCCTACACCAATGAATTCGATGTGGTACAAGTAGTTGCTCAGGGAGCTCTCTGTTTCAGCAATGTTGTTGCTAATGGTTTAAAGGCTGACGAGATCACAGCCTACGCAGTAAGCTTCAGACAGGTGATAGAACTTTACGTATTGGTACGTGCAGACTTCTACGGCTATGACACTCGCATAGGATCTTGGAGTCATACAACCGTAGACTTCCGCTATGACGAGGGAGAACGATACAGCGGCAGCTGGCAGCACGGTGGGCAGTTCGTGATAGACATGTCAATTAAGGCGGGTGAAGTCTACAATTTCATTCTATATTCAGGTATTACCGGACAGTGGTTAATTGTTACACCAGGCATTACGTATAACAGCGTTACTAGTGCAACCCCTCGTGGCGGCGAGGTTCTTGTGGCCTATGACATTGATAGTGCGTGGGGATACAGTTTCTCAACAGAAGAGAGTTCACTCATCTCTTTGGATAAACCAAATACTGTTAGCTTCCCAGTATGCGGGGACGATTTTTGCGCCTTTAATAGGTATAGTGTAGATTCTGACATAATGACAATGTACATATATAACAGCGAAACCAACAAATGGACGACTGTTGATTTGCCCAAGCAAATCTCCTCAGGCGCATATTCTAGCAATGAGCATGTCTACGCGTATAATTCATATAACCCAACTAGAGAAACCATTTTCTACTCAGCGTTTCTAGACACATACGCGAAGTGTGAGTTTCCAGCTGACAGTTACGTTTGGCAGAGGATAGGTTATGCCCTTGCGTGGGCTAGCTCAAATGAAAGATCATATCTTTTCGATGCCCAAACAGGAGCATTGCATGAGTTCGATTTTGAATTTGCCCAAAATGGCTTAGGAGACTTTTCCGCCTCTTTTTTTGACATTGCAACCAGAACCCTATATGGTTACAGTACTCTTTCAAATGAGTGGACAAACTTGACAATAGCAGATACACCATATACATGCTTAAACAAAGGCTACATCGGACTTGTCTCCAGCAATACTGAGACCAAATACTACAGCAAATACTATGCCTTCAATGGCTTGAAAGATAGCTGGATTGAACTTGTCCCGACAGGATCTTATGTAGGGGACCGAGTTGGGCAAGAAACAGCGCTGGTCATCAGGTCAAACATGCTTTATGCTTTTGATCCAGATGGGGGTATCCACACATCTGCATATTCAATAGAAGTTGACGGATCTACTTTTCCCATCTCAATAGTTTCAAATTCTACAATCTCTAACTTCACTTTCACCCAATCATTGAAGCAGATAAGCTTCAATGTCACAGGAGAATCAGGAACATCAGGTTTCTGCAACATTACCTTCCCCACTCCATTACTAGGCGGCTCATACACTGTTCAAATAAACGGGCTATCCGTGGCTCCAGTTCTGACTTCAAACGCCACTCACACCTCGCTCTATTTTACCTATGGCCACAGCACCCAAATTGTTGAAATAATAGGCACTACCGCTATCCCCGAGTTCCCAACAATCATCACGACCGCACTGTTTCTAGCCATAGCAACTTCAGCGCTTTTATTCGCCAAAAGAAGGATACCCAAAGGTCAAAAATGAAGCAGCATGTTTGACGTATTTTTACATCGATTTTTTGCGTCGAAGAAATGATTTTAGGCTATCAAATTGAAATGCGTGTGCTCATATGCAACCTAATAAGCGACAGAGGTAGCGAATCTCCTCTGCAGTAGCATATCCTATCGAACTTCTCGAAATTCCTTTGAAGAGTGATAGAAGCTTTCAGCCCCATTTTCGGTAACGTATACAATGTCTTCGATGCGTATGCCCCATTTACCAGGCAAGTAGATTCCAGGCTCGATACTGAAAACCATACCTGACTCCAGCTTTCTTTTGTTGCCCCAGACTATGTAAGGTGGTTCATGCCCATCGAGACCTAGACCGTGACCGATGCGATGAGTGAAATATTCTCCGTATCCTGCCTTCTCTATCACCCTTCTACCAGCCAAGTCTATGCTTTCGCATGTCACGCCTGGACGGACCGCCTCGAAGGCCGTCTGTTGCGCCCTCTTCACAATCTCATACACTTTCTTGCACTCTTCCGTGGCTGGAGCCACCTGAACACTGCGCGTCTTGTCTCCATAGTAGCCATGACAAGCACCCCTACCCATCTCCCAAAGCACGACGTCGCCACGCTGTACGATCCTGTCTGGACCGCCCCCATGTGGGGATGAAGAGTTAATGCCACTTTCTGGTTTATTCTCACCTATAGGCGATAGTTCAACAGGAGATTTAAAGATCCTCTTCTTTATCTCAAGCTGGTCCCATTTGAGATCAGACTCCGTCCGACCATTGTATTCAAGTTTCAGGAGTTCTTCCCAGATTTTATCAAGGTTTTGTCCCAGCAATTTTAGATATCCGATCTCCTCTTTGTCTTTGTGCATTCTCAATTCGCTCAATACTGGTTCTGCGGAAACAAATTTCGCCTTCGGTAATTTTTTCAAATAAGCAGTAATGAACATGCCCCAGTGTCTGTCATCGACTGCTATTACTGTTGGCTTGGCAGCCCCCACCAGTTGTTTTACGAGGTCTATTGGATCTTCGCTTTCTTCCCAAGGTATGAGGTCAAAAAACAAATTCACGCTCCCTAATTTGAATCTAGGCACTTCAAATGCTGGTGTGACGAAACTGGGTTTCCCATGGACAGGCAAAACGAAAAGCCTTAGCCGTTCCATTGGGCCGCACACGTAATTGCATATATACCTCATGTCTGTGCCAGGGCCAACGAACAAATAGTCAATTCCATTTTCAGTCATCAAATTCTGCGCTTTTTCACATCTTTTTTCGTAAACGCTCAATTTCAGCCACCTGTTCGCCTACATAGTTGAAGACACTATTTAAAAGTAACGCACTGTGTTATGAGATATTTTGACTTTTCTCTTCGCTAGCTTCCAAAGCTAAGAATCAAAACGAACATAACCAACTGAGCAGAAACCATTTCCCCTAAAATGACATAAATGCAAATATGGAAAAAGGGGAATTTTTGCGGGAGAACTCTCCAATGTTGATTTGGAATTCATATTTTGTGTTCATAAGACAGTTAAATACCTGAGGCCTATTTCTCTGCAACAACAATGGAGGATAGCCCTTGAAACAAAATGTTACATTTAAGCAAAGGAAAGATATGGAGGCCAAAATGGCCAACGTTTTCGGTGATAACATGAAAGGTCTTTCGGCAGAATTACAAAAAATATTGCTAGATGACATGGTGACAGCCTTCCAAAATAGGATAAACGTGTTAATGCGAGCGCAAACAAAAAGGGGCTACTAACGAAAACTAAATAGGAAAAAGACGTAGTTTGAATCCATAAAAGCTTTATATAAAAAAGGGAAAAATATCGCAAAAAGAGGCCCATATATGAGACGGTCCAAACTCGAAATGTATGTAGATATCCTCAAAGTCTTGGCTCACCGAGGCCCGTTAAAGCTAACCCACATAATGTATAAGGCTAACGTCAATTGTAGCGTACTAAAGGAATACCTAGACTTCCTAATCAAACAAGGCCTAGTCGAAGAGAGAACAGTCGGCAAACGAAGAGTAGTTTACGCAATAACCCAAAGGGGCATAACAGTACTCAGATACTTCAGAGAACTAAAACAAGTCCTACCAATCGTCGAAGAAGCAAGAAACCAAGCACCCATACCCTTCTAGCCTCTCCAATTTTCTTGCAAAACCATTCCCAAATCCCATCTTAAACAGAACCACTCCTTCTACACCACAATTCTTTTTACGTCACTCAGCCATGCGACTTTACCATACACATTTGCAACTTTGTCTATACTGGTTTTTGACGTAAGTAGTTGCTGTTATTTTTGTGAATAATTATGTATGTTTCGTAAGACTTAATAAACGCGCTCTCTTTAGTTCTACTGTACACATGTAAAGCAACACGGGGAAACTATGTGACTAAGGAAGAAGTCTTGGGAAAAAAACCTCTGCAAATACTGGAAAAAATTAAAGAAAACCTCGAGCGGCTAAATGAGAAAATGGAGGTCATGATCGAACTCCAAAAACATGGGCGGAAGGATACCTTGCCGCTTCAAGATGCACCTTTGGATGTCATGACGTTACTTTCAATGCCTGACCACCTTAGAAAGACGGCCATGACCGTGTGTAGACTTGGCCGCGCGACGGCGGAAGAAGTTGCTGAACAAACAAGTAGAGCCAGGGCTGTGGAAAGCGCTTACTTGAACCAGCTTGTGATCATGGGATATTTGAAAAAAGAAAGGAAAGGAAGGAAAGCTTACTTTTATGCCGATAGAGAGAGCCATGGGTGATAGTTGTGGGTAAGATTATAGCTGTACATTCATACAAAGGTGGAACGGGTAAAACCCTTCTTTCAGTAAACTTGGCAGCGACTTTAGCGAAGCGTGGAAAAAAAGTGTGCCTATTCGATCTTGACTTTCGGGCTCCAAGCCTCTTCACGATTCTCAAAGTTGACAAGGTAGAATGCTGGTTAAATGATTATTTGAATGGCACATGTGAAATTGACAAAGTTTTGACAGACTTGAGCAATCGAGTTCAAGTCTCCAGTAAATTTTTTGTAGGTCTAGCAAATCCAGCAACAGAGGCAATCAGAGATATGTCTTCGAAAGACAGAAAATGGGAGATGCGCGCATTAGGAAGACTTTTGGCCCTTAGAAACGCTCTCTTAAACGATAAAGAATTTGACTATATAGTCTTTGACACAAGCCCCGGACTGCAATATTCCTCAATAAACGCCATAGTGGCCGCTGATCTAGTTGTTGTGGCAACTACCTTTGACAGGTCGGATGTAGACGGGACAAGGCGCATGTTACAGGAACTTTATAATCTATTTGAAAAGAAAACAGCCATAGTCTTGAACAAGGTACTTGACTCAAGCGCAAAATCCAAGAAAGAGGAAATGCAAAGCAAGGTTAAGAGTGTATATCAAGTTCCCCTCTTGGGAGTGATATCTTGTTTCTGTGATGTGCTAAGAGCCGAAGGAAACATCATCTTTGTTCAAGACAAACCGGAGCACCCGTTCACAAGAATCCTAGACGAAATGGTAAACAAAATAGACGCAAACGACATCCACTGACGCAAATTTTCTTGCTGAGATTACGTATTTGATGCAAAAACCCTTATAGAACAGCAGAAATAGTTCCTAACATTCCACTTGAAGATTGGAGACAAGCATCTATTGAATAGGTCTGCCATTATTCTTGCAGGCGGCACTTCCAGTAGGTTTGGACAAGATAAGGGAGTTTTGGACCTTGCGAATAAACCCCTCATAACATACGTTATAGATGCCATAAGCACGATCGTCGATGAAAAAATTATTGTGACGAACTCCAAAGTACAAGCTGAAAAATACGCAAAAATTGGAGGCCCAAATTCACAGGTGCTCGTTGATGCTTACGATGCACATGGTACCCTAGTAGGCGCCTTGACTGGTTTTGAAAAAGCTCATGGCAAATACTCGCTTTTGGTTCCCTGTGATACTCCGTTTATTTCCAAGGATGTCGTCCTGTTACTTTTTGAATTATGCGTGAACAAGACTGCTACTATTCCTCGCTGGCCAAACGGATACACGGAACCACTGCAGGCAGTTTACTGCACAAGACTGGCGACTGAGGCTGCTAAAATGGCCTTAAACGAGGGAAAATTAGATATGCTATCAATGGTCGAAAAGTTGCGTTCCGTTCGTTACGTTTCGACGCTTGTTTTGCAACAGTTGGACACAGAGCTTAGAACGTTTTTTAACATAAACACACCCTTAGATTTGAAGAAAGCCGAAAAAATGCTTAAAGCAAAAAAGTAATGGAACAAAACACGGCTTATTTTGACACCATTTCCAGCTGCTCGGCATATTTTTCCGTTTCTGCAAACAATTTTTCTATGTCTTCTTTTGAGTGAGCGGCACTCAAGGCTCCATTATGGCCTGGCAGGAAGAAGAGCCCGCCGGCGATCATGTTTAGGTGGTAATCCAAGAGCATTTTCTTGTCAGCTTTAGAGGCTGAATTTGCGTCCTTCACCTTGTCTTTTGCAAAGTGAACGTTAAACAGGGAGCTAGTACCAGTAACTTGCACGTCAACGTAATTTTCTTGAAAGATCTCTTTTAATCGGTCTCGTATTTTATCTCCAAGCTTGTTAAGTGTTTTTATTGTCTGGCCGTTCTCCAAGATTTTCAGTGTTGTTAGGCCTGCTCTCATTGTTATTGGGTTTGCTGCAAAAGTTCCGCCGTGGAAGGAGTATTGTGGTCGTTGATAAATGCGGTTATCGATTTTTTCCATGATCTCTTTTCGTCCGCACAAGGCACCTATCGGAAAGCCTCCGCCTAAAATCTTTCCTAACACAGTTATGTCCGGTGTCACACCAAAGTACTGCTGACCTCCACCAGGTGCCAGTCTAAAACCTGTGATTACTTCGTCGAAGATGAGCAAAATTCCCTTGTCATCGCAGTATTCCCTTAGTCCCTTCAGAAAAGCCTTGTTCGCAGGGACACATCCGCCAGATCCTAAGACTGGTTCAACCGTTATAGAAGCTACAGTTTCGTTTTTCAGTTTTTCTCTGACTCCTGCCAGATCGTTGAAAGGTAAAACAATTGTGTCTTGGAGAGTTCCAGCGGTTAAGCCAGCTGACTCGGGAATGTTGAATGGGGGTTTAACGCCTACGTGAAGGGCATCGTAACCTCCATGCCATCCTCCCTCAAATTTCGCAATTTTGCTTCTTCCAGTATATGCGCGGGCCAAGCGTATGGCGTACATGTTTGCCTCTGTTCCTGAATTTGTGAAACGAACCATTTCCGCGCTAGGAACCATTTTGACAACTTGTTCTGCCAATTCGATTTCCAGTTCGTGGGACGTTCCGTAGTGGGTGCCATTTTCCAGCTGATTTTTTACGGCCTCAATGACTTCCGGCGGGCTGTGACCCAGTATAAGTGCCATGTGTCCTATCCAAAAGTCAACGTATTCGCTTCCGTCAACATCATAGAGCTTGCTCCCCTTAGCTCTTGCAGTGTAGAAGGGGTACGGTTCAAAGTATCTTATTCCATAAGAAACCCCAGCTGGAAGAACATTTAGGGCACGTTTGTATAAAGCCTCAGACTTGGAGGTTTTAGAAGTGTATTGTTCGACCATTCTAAGCCCTCTTCAAGGTCATCAACTTCACTGTTTCTCCTTATTACTGTTTCCATGAATTGTGTATTTTCTGTGCAAGGGCACTAGCGAGTTGCCTTCTTGATAAGAAAGTATATTTCAGCTAATCAGCATTGTTTAGGGAGGTGAATAGAGATTTCCATAATTTCCGATTTAGAGTTTCAGCTGTTAACTCCTGAGAGGTGGAGTGACCTTGAAAAGCTATTTGGACTGAATGGCGCATGTGGAGGCTGCTGGTGTATGTGGTGGAGGTTGAAGAATTCTGAGTTTGTCAAACAAAAAGGCGAAGAGAACAGGAAGGCGTTTAAGAGGATAGTGGATTCTGGGGAAGTCCCTGGCATACTAGCTTACGCCGGTGGTGAACCAGTTGGCTGGTGTTCAGTCGCTCCTAGAGAATTCTATACAAAATTAGAACGTTCGAGAGTGCTCAAGCGAGTTGATGATCAACCCGTTTGGTCGGTCGTTTGTTTTTTTGTCGCTAAATCGTTCAGGCGTAAAGGATTGACTGCAGTGTTATTAAAGGCGGCTATAGAGTACGTGAAACGGCGAGGTGGTAAAATCATTGAGGGATATCCGGTCGAGCCAAGAAAGGGTAAGATCCCTGATGTCTTTGCCTTTACTGGATTAATCTCAGCATTCCGCAAGGCTGGATTCGCAGAGGTTCTTCGCCGCTCTAAAACGTCTCCAATAATGCGATACATCATTCGAGAGACATAGGAGAAGCGAAGGTGACGAGTACTGTCTTCAATCTATGTGCTTTATTCATCGTAAAGCTTTTAAAGGGTCCTGCGAATTCGAGCTTTTCTTGGCACTTTCTTGTACAATATTGAGGTTGTTCAGATGAATATTGAAAGGAATTTGATTATAACGATTCTGAAACTGACCAGAAGCGGACCTGTTTCATATAAATTAATCAATAAAGACGCAAGAATTCCGTCGGCTGTTTCTGAAAAATTGCTGGAAAAATTGCAAAATGATCGGCTCGTTTATTTACGGAACGACTTTGTGGAAGCAGATAGCTTGTGCCGCCTTGAATTGGCCGTCAGAGCCATAACCCTAGGTGCCGATATTGAACGCCTAAGCGGTTTTCTCCAATGGCAAGAGTTCGAAAGCATGGCTGCAGTCGCACTAGAAAAGAACGGGTACAGTGTTGATAAGAACTTGCGGTTTAAACACGCTGGACGAAAATGGGAAATTGATATAGTTGGATGTAAAAAACCGATAGCCATATGCATAGACTGCAAACATTGGCACCATGGAATGTACCCCTCTGCGCTGAGGAAGATTACCGAATCGCAGGTGGAAAGAACTCGGACTTTAGCTGATTTTTTGCCGAGCCTTTCTGGAAAAATCGAATGTGCTTCTTGGGATAAAGTTAAGCTTTTTCCAGCTGTTCTATCCCTCATGACGGGCAGCTTCAAATTTTGCGATAATGTCCCCATAGTGCCTGTACTTCAACTGCAAGATTTCTTGCATCAACTGCCAGCATATATGAACTCTCTTAAACATTTTTCGCGGCAGCTAAGTCACCTAAGTAATAATTTCTAGAATTGGTTTCTTTGCGAATTTTATGGCAGGATACAAACTGAGTATGAATGTTGCCGTCAAGGCGGCCAGTAGCCATCCTGCTATTTCAATTATAGTATAGCTTGTGACAAAGGGTTTGGGAACAAGAATCATTAATGTGACAATTATTCCAAGGGCGATTCCAGTGGAGTAACTTGAGAGTAGCACCACGAGACTTTGAACGGAGACTATGCTCACAATAGTTTTAGGTTTGGCGCCCACAGCCCTTAGAATACCTAGTTCTTGACGCTGCTCGGCTATGGCCAGCATTACATAACCTATCAAGCATGAAGTCGCTGATAGCAGGGAGAAAAACGGTAAGAGCATGACGGTGGACCAAATGTAGCTTAGAAAACTAAGATTTTTGTCTAATGTCTCATTGAGTTCGAAAACTGTGAATTCTGAGTCTATTCTTTCGATTCTTTCTCCTATCTGGCCTAAAGTTTCTGTGCGATTGGCAGAAGAGTCAATTCTAACCATGATGATGTTGGGTTTTGATACGCCCGTAATGTTCTGTAATGTCTGAAGAGGCACATAGGTGACGTTTCCGTTGTTGATAGGATCCAGACAAACCCCTATTACACTAAAATCTTCATTGTGCAATCTTATGCCTTGACTCAAGGGCACAGAAAACATTTTCTGACCTAGAGAATCCCCAACGACAGCCTCCCACGCTTGTCCTTCACTAAGGAATTTGCCCTGCAAGAACCATTTGCCTAATACCTTACTTGGTTCGACGCCGACTATTAGGGATTCTCCTTGCCGGTTGTCGCCGATGGGTATGGTGGCTCCAGTTTCTGGGTTAAACGTGTAGTTTCTAATTTCTTCAACGTGTGCTTTCAAAACTAAGCGTGCATCAACATCGGCAATTCCAGGTATTGAGCGTAACTGATGAAGAATGGCATCTTGTATTAGGAATTTTTCGTCTATGTAGTTAAGTTCCGAATTTTCTTTTGCGCCGTAGAATTTTGATAACAACAAGTTATAGTCGATGCAGATGTTTTTGTGGGCTATCAAGATTACGTCTCTGCCCACGGCATTTTCAACCCAGCTTTTTGTGGTTCGATCAGCGATTATGCTTCCTGCAACAGCCACGGTCACTAGGATGAAAACCGTAGTTAAGCATAGGACTATTCGAATGGTTGCTGATTTGCGGCGGAACAGACTCCTCAGAGCTATTTTGAGTGTTAAGGCTGATTTAGACATTACTTTGAATCCGGTGCCTTTTTCTGTTCCGAAGTAGTAGATTGATGACATCGCTTTAGCAGGTTCGACTTTGGTTGTGTCGAGGATCGGTTTCGCTCCGAAAACAATCGAAAGAACAAAGAATGATACGACGACTAGTACTGCAAGCCAAAAGTCTGGTGGTCCTTGGGAGATTTGAAAACCAGTCAGAAGGCTACTGGAAGCAAAGTCGACTATTAGGCCTAAGACCACTCCTAAGAGGCATCCTATAAAAGTGATGAACAAAAGTTCGGTCATGAAATATCCGAAAATTAGGTCGTTTGGACATCCTGCGGCTTTTATTAGCCCAATATCTCTGGCTCTTTGAGACATCATCACAAAAACAATGAAAGAAATGATTATGGCTCCAACAATGAAAATTAGCGCGGTAACAAATATCATGAATTGGAAATAAACTAGTGAAAAGCCATGAGTGAGTTTGTCTTCAACCATTGACATGATTCCGAAACCCATCTTCTGACTGAAGAGGAGAAGAAACAGCGTGGACGCAACGCATAATGTTAGGCTAGTTATGGTTAGGGTTGTTTGAAGTTTTCTACGCAGTAAATCGTTCATGGGAAAAGCGGTTTCACTCATTTAGGTTAACCAGCTTCCCATTTTCCAAGTACAGTTTTTGGTCGGCCAACTGGACTATCTGCCTGTCATGGGTTGAAACGATTATGGTTTTTCCGTCTTCTTTCAGTTTTTGTAGTATCTGGGTAATCTTTAGACTTGCCTTTACGTCCAAATTTCCGGTTGGCTCGTCAACCAGAAGCAAGGGAGGATCGTTTGCTAGTGCACGGGCAAAGGCTACACGTTGTTGTTCTCCGCCGCTCAGTTGGGATGGAAAATGGTCTGCCCTGTGCTGCAAGCCAACACGTTCTAGTAATTCCGTAACTCGTGTCTCTATTTGATTCTCTGGCTTTTTGATCCACTCCATTGGAAAAGCTGTGTTTTCCGCTACAGTCAAGGTTGAGACGAGGTTGTAGGATTGAAAAACAAACCCAACATTATTGCAACGGAAGCTTGCAAGAAAATCCTCGTCTTTAGCGCAGAGGTCATGACCAAAAACAACTATTTTCCCGCTCGTAGGTTTGTCAATACTGCCAATAATGTTTAAGAGCGTCGTTTTCCCGGACCCCGATGGTCCGCTTATAGTGACAAATTCGCCTTTGTTAACTTTGAGGTTTACATCCTTTAAAACTTCAACTTCAAAGTCGCTGGTTTGGTAAACCTTGTGTAGCGAAGACGCATACAGTGCAAGTCTGGCGTTCTTCATCTTAGCTCTCCTTTTAGTGTCCTAGGAGTTGCATTTTCCTCTGCCAAATCAAAAAGCCTATACTTTCTCTTTTTTAGGTTAAAATTTCCTCTATCTCGCTTTAGGATCCTGACCTTTTCAGCTATTTTGCCTTTTTCCCAGGAATTCCACTTGATTTCTTTGAAAATCCATTTTTTGCCTAAGTGTGCTGCAAGAACTGCGTGTTTATGCTGATTCTCCAGTGGAATTAGCTCGTTAAGGAATCTGAAAAGCTTTTCAATTTGTAGCTTGGGGAAATAGGCATAATATCTCGCGTTTTTGACTTCGAAAGCGTACATGTGCGAGTTTTTCCTGGCCATAACGTCAGGCAACGGGTTAAGGCTCGGGTTGCTGACGGGAACGCGCACAGCGTTGTATCCGTTTTTTTGTAAAAGTTTTACCAGAACGTTTTCGCTGTAAAAGCCTCTCTTGCGCCACCGTCGAAGCTCAGCCTTGTCAATCTCTCTACCCATTAGCTTTCCACGATCCATTTTCTAGATATTGGCAGAATTCATAATAAATAACTATTGAACACAAGCCTGATATGTGGTGTTGTGTTGATGCTTTTGTATACGGCTCTTGCGGCTTTTAGCTCTGGTGGATATTGGTGACACATATTTGCCCAAGTATTACCTAGGCCACCATCGTCACCAAATAGGAAAATATTGATCAGACGAGGTTGAAAATATCGATGGTTTAGCCTACAGTAGATGATGCAAATGTCTATGCTCATGAGAAATAACCGACAAAAACGGTTTTTATTGCTTGAAAATTTCACCCCTCAAACATGGTGAAACCGCTTCAAGGATTCCAAGTGACTGGAAATGTATCCAAAAGCATCAACCAAAGTTCGCTGAATACCCCCTTGCTCACACTGAGATCGTGCAATCCGCCTTGAAGAGTCTGAACCTTAAAATGTCTATATTTGGATTTAGCAGAAGACGGCAATGTGGTGAACGAATTTGCCAGCCAAGCATTGTACCAATAAGTTATGTAAAAACAAAGGTGGGTTAGGAGATTAAGTGCTTTTTAACCGATAAATCCTTGATGCACAATCTATATTTCGGCGCGGTGCTGAAAGAGTTGCCTAGAAAACTCGAAGCAACCCCGAAGATAGTGCCTCTGGCTTCGCATGGAGATTTTCGACAGTTTTTATATGAGGCCACGGTAAAGTCCATGCCTTAGGTCTCAAAACGCAATTAATAAGGCTGAAAAAGGCTTCTATGCCTAAAAACGCCATGTTTTAAGGTCTTACTTTTTTGTTTGGTTGAGAAAAAGTTGGGAGTTTTTGGAAGCATGTTACTACGAATATTTTCGTTCATCTAGAATTGAGATTTCAAAGGATTAATGTTTGTTTTTAGGACATTAGGGCAAAATGAGCTCATCGTTTCTTCGAAATTTCGGTAGCGTTCCGAGAGAAAAAAGAGCAAAAAATAGAATCGTCACAGTAAACACAGAACGGGAATAGACAAGGTTGTCAGTATTATGTTCTTGATTTACGTATATTCTCAGTTTTGAAATAACTGCTTTAATTGCTTGCAATAGTTGTTTTGATAGCGACACTAAGAGGGACATACATGCCTCTTGACCATTTTGGAGAAGGCGCCGAAACACTTGAGCGCAAAGTAGAAGGACGAACTGTTAAAGTAAGGTGGAACTGGGGCAAATTCAAAACCACTGAAGGTTTTCCAGTGGATGATAATCTCATAAACTGGGTCATAGGTCAAGAACAAGCACTGAATGAGGGTTTCTTATGCCTGAACGAATGGGTCCACAAGCTCACGCATCTTGAAAAAACGAGATGGTACGAACAATGGAGCAAACCAGACAAATTAAAACCATCGGCCAAAACAGTAATTAGCCCCGGACCTTACCTTCTCCTTTTGGGTGACCCTGGCACTGGTAAATCTTTGCTAGGCAAAGCCTTGGCTGAGAAACTAACACAGGTCTATAAGGAAAACGGGATAAAACTTTTCGACATCTTCTGCTGGAAAAACTCCGCACTGCCGGGCCAGCCTAAGATTTCTATTCATAGGGCTGGGGAAGGAAAAAAGATTCTGCAGAGGGAGCAGGTTAAGGAGCTGAAAAGAAAATTTACCACCAAAGTGGGACTTAAAGCGATACAAACATTCATGTTACTCTTGGGTCTTTTTTTGATGGGTTTAGGCTTTTATTTTATGTGGGACGCTTGGCAAACTTGGAACTTAAACCTTCCTTTTCTGGGTGAACCCCTCCAAACGTTCTATAACAGCAATTTTTCAGACTACTTTATTGACAGATTTGTCGGTCTTGTACCAATGACTTTCATTCCAGGAGGAAGCCTAATTTTCTTCGGCATCTTCATATGGTGGTTCTCCAGGCTTGGCGGATTAGGTAACTTAAAAGGGATCGGCGGCGCCCAACAAACAGAGGTTCCAAAGCTGCTGGTTGATAACAGCTCTGGGCACGCCCCCTTTGTTGACGCTACGGGACATAGAAGTGCCCAACTTTTTGGTTCGATAGCTTGGGATCCTTACCAGACTGGTGGGTTAGGCACTCCTGAGCACCAAAGGGTTACTGCTGGTGACGTCCACGTTGCATCTTTGGGCATATTATACATTGATGAAATTAAAAACCTTGATCCAGAAGAAGCTGTCACGCTCTTAACTGTCCTGGAAGAGGGACAATTGCCAATAGCCTTAAGGGGCAAGTGGCATGGTGGAGATACGGCGGCAATGGCTGTTTCAACAGAGCCAGTGCCTGCAATCACTTTTCTTGTGGGTGCAGGAAACTTTGATAGCATAAGCCAAATCCACCCGGCCCTGATGGATCGTATCTATGGCTATGGCAAAGTTGTGAAAATGAACAACGATATGCCCAACACTTTAGAGAACAGACGCAGATATGTGCAGTTCATAGCTCAGGAAATTAAGCGTTTTAGCTTCATTCCTTTTAGCAGAGATGCGTGCATCGAAATAGTTGAAGAGGGAAGACGGAGAAGCAGCAAAAGGGATGCCCTAACTACAAGGTTTAGGCCGCTCATTTCAATTATTAAAACAGCTGCGACTCTTGCAATGAATGAAGATTGCAAAGTTGTTGAGCGTAGGCATGTTTTGGAGGCTTTGGAACAACACTGCAAGACTATTCAGAGGCAGTTATTGGAACACGAAATAAGTGAAAGAGGCAGACTTTTGGAAATAAAGCCAGAAGGAACTAAACTCGGCCAAATATACGGATTGGCTGTTGTGCGAGACCCCTACAGCGGAGAGATGACTGGCAGTGTTCTGAGTGTAAAAGCTCAACTTGTCAAGAAAAATAGACTCTCAAGAAACTATCCACTTAAGGGATACTACAAGGTAACTGGAGTAGCCAAGGGTCAAAACTTCATTTCAGACAGCATAGCCAAAGTCAGAAGCGTAATTCTTCAAAAATACGGAGTAGACATAGCTCAAGACTATTTGACGCACATTGATTTTGCCCAATCCTACGGCGTAGATGGGCCATCGGCGGGCGTGACAATGGCCATACTGTTATGCTCACTTATCGAGGGAAAACCAGTCAAGCAAGACGTGGCTGTCACTGGAGAGATAAACCTTGGCGTTGGAGACTCTATTCAAATAACCGCTGTGGGAGGCGTTCACGAGAAAATCAAGGCCGCCGAGGCGTGGGGCTTCAAGAAGGTTGTTATTCCTCAGAAGAACTTTGAACACTCAATTGAGGTCAGAGACTACAGGGTAAAGGTCGTGCCAGCAGCAACCCTAGATGACTACTTGAAAGAATGTCTGAGAGAAAAACAAGTTCTTAAGCTACCATTTCAAACTTACATGCGAAAACGCTGAAAAATCTTCGCAGAAAACGCAAAAAAAGAGGCTCTTTATGGCCTTATTTTCCATGAACGCACAGAACAGTTTCACTTAGCCCCATGCAAATGGTGCGTTTTTTCTGATTTTCATCATTGGGATTTCTATGATTTGGTGGTCTCAGTGAGTTCGGTATTACAGAATCCTTTGTTCTTCACCAGCACCCACCGGAATTGCTAGTCGCAAGAGCCGTATACAAAAGCATCAACACAACACAACGTTTTACGCTTGTCTCGATGTTTCTGTAATTGGGACAAAAGCGATTAATGTCAAAAAGAATTTGAAAGTACCTGTGTCTGGCGGGTTTCGAAAAATTTTTCAGCAGAGGCAGTTACATAGAGAATGTTGATTAACATGTCTGACTTTAGAGTTTTTAACACAACCTACACTTTTTCCACAAAAGGTGAAATAGATTTTATAGATCTAACTGACAAGGTTCAAGAGGTCGTTTCCAAATCAGGCGTTAAGAACGGTTTGGTTCACGTTTTTGCACCCCACGCGACTGGCATACTAATCTTGACAGAAAACGAGTATGGCCTTCTAGGGGACATTAAAGTTTTCCTCGAGGAAATAGTTCCAAGGCGAGGCAACTACAGGCATCCTTCCAACGCCCACGCACACCTGCGATCAGCATTGTTGCCGCCAGACAAAACCTTGCCTGTGATTGATGGACGAGTGGAATTTGGAACTTGGCAGTCGCTGCTTTTCGTGGAGACAGATGTATACCCCAGAAGGAGAACAGTCATAATTCAAGTTGTGGGTGAACAGTGAAAGCCCCAATCTTTGTAAAATCCATTAAGGCCAAAAATGCAATTCTTTCATCTGACCATGATTTTGGCACGCCGAAAATCTACTTCGCACTTTATCTATGGCTGAGGCATGTTTTAGTATTGTCAAATTTAATGCTTTACATCGATTTTTGAAAATCGTGAAGGACTTTTTTAACTTTTAATTGTAAATAATGTATGTTCGGTATTGCTTCGCGCACCTAATAATAGCATAGTATTCCGAGGTTTGGAACGGGTGTTGGCGTCGTCATGTTCTCTTGCGTTGGGATTAGCATGCTTTCTACAGTAATTTTGCTAACTTCCTATCTTTAAGCACCATTGTCTACATTGCTTTTAACGCCGAATTTTATGTATTTATAAGGTTCGCATGACTTCGGAGCCCTAGAAAGGGCTACTCATCTCTTTCCCACAAGCTCAAGGTTAAGCGAGCGAATAATTCTGTCAGCCTTCAGCACGCGCCTTTCTATATGGACATCTAGTTCTTAGCCTTGCTTTCTTTTTCTTTTCAGTGTATCTCAGGGTTTTTCTTCTATTTTTTCTGTCGTTTGGTCTTGAGATTCTCTGGCTCTTCTGAATATTTGTATGTATTCTTTTAAAATGGGGACCACTTGGTCGCCTTCAGGGACTGGTAGAGCCCATCCTGAACAGAAATCTCTTTGAACGTCTACGATAATGAGGAAATCTTGTTTGCCTATTTCAAACTTCTCCAATAATTACACCCTCAATAATCTCGCAAAAGTCCAGCAGACTTGTTTCAGTTGTCAAAGCGCTCTTTGAATATTAGATTTTATGGGAATAAACGTTTTTCTAGGCGCTATAGTATGTGGAACATGAGAATACGTCCTGTAGCGCTTGACAAATGTCTTCCAAGGACAAGCAAAGTACGCAGAGCGATTCCGTAGAATACTTCAATGTCACATAAAGGCACGCGAGGGCTAAAGTAGTTCTTAGATTGCGCTTTAGAAACCTCAGATCGGGTATATAGTGAACTCGCCCTGTCAAATCGAAAACATGAACGTTATTTTTTATCAGGCGGGATAGGCTCAATTATTGCCAGATAACGAAAGGCAGCGTCAAGATTTTTAACTTGGTGTTGTATAGCCACTAAAGATATACATAAAGAAGGCTTGCTATTACTGAGATGAGAATATGACAGAGAATGAATCGCGGATAGCTTCAAAAGCGGAGTTTTCGGCAATTGACTTAATGCTTCTGGCAATGAGCGTTGTATTGGGCCTAAACTACTCTATAGTTAAAATCGGTATAGTGGACATATTGCCGCTGAATTTCGGTGCCCTCCGTTTCGCCATAGCATCGGTTATTCTGCTAAGTTTACTCTGGGTTCGCGAACGAAACTTCAGCATTCCCAAGGGCGATCTAGGCCGCTTTGTTGTAATAGCCTTGGTAGGAAACACCCTTTGTCAAATTTTCTTCATAACAGGCATTGCCCGAACAACAGCAAACAATAGTTCTCTTATTTTGGCTACGACGCCAATATTCGTAGTTATCTTTAATCTGTTTTTGGGTACGGAAAAAGTGAGAAAAACAGTTCTGGGAGGAGTCATACTCTCCTTCATAGGTATAAACTTGATTGTGTTCGGTAGAGAAAAACCTTTAATGTTGACAGATCAAAATTTGGTGGGTGATTTGTTGATACTTGCTGGTACAATCTGCTGGTCCACATACACGGTGCTGTCCAAACCCCTACTGAAACGTTGCACGCCGCTCAAGTTGACAAGTTTGACCATGGCCATGGGGACCCCGTTCTTGTTTGTCGCGTCAATTCCCTCTTTGAGCGCGCAAAACTGGAGTTCCGTCTCAACACAAGGGTGGCTGAGCCTCGCATATTCCTCGTGGTTGGCCACGGCCATAAGCTATGTTATATGGTATACTGGTGTAAACCGCATCGGCAGCGCTAGAACCTCTCTTTATTACAATTTGATAACAGTCATAGGCGTCGCCGTTGCGTGGATTCTACTTTCTGAAAGTATGACACCGACTCAAATAGCAGGTGCATGCCTCATCCTCATTAGCCTGTACTTGGCTAGGAGAAAGAATGAAGCGTAGCTAGTTCTGATGCGCTTTTTGGCAAGTCCTTGCAAAAATGGAAAAGTAATTAAGTTTAGACTTGGATTAAACTGGTTTGTTGGTGGGATGCAGGTGGTTCAAGCTTATGTCCTCTTCAAGGTAAGTTCGGGCACTGAGAGGGAAGTTTGCCAAAAAATCATCGATTTTGACGAAGTTTTAACAGCAGGCATAGTCTACGGTGAATACGATGTAGTTGCAGAGGTCGCCGTGCCGGATTTAGGCGTCTTGGAAAAGTTTCTGTCAGAAAAGATGAGAAACGTCCCAAGTGTGATGGTAACATCTACCATGATCGTTGCTCGCAAATACAAAGGGAAAAACTTGCGCGCTAAAAAGTAGCATACAGCCGAAAGTTTTGCTCTTGTGAAGCTTCGATGCAAGCATTGTTTAGCTAAGAACAAAAGCAACTGGGAAAGCCTTGGGAACAGGCTTGTTACCTAAGGTAATCTTTAAGCACATTTATAATGGTCGGTATTTTTAAGGAGAATTTTTCGCTGTCTGTATGTCGCAAAAATGTCATTGATATTCGGACTGGTGCTCCTGACACTTTCGGGGTTATCTACGAGCTCGCGGTTATTTCTTCTTTTAGTTTTTTGTAGAACAAAAAAATGATAAACTGTCATTACATGTTTGCGTTATTCTTCGGTTATTATTAGTGTTAATGTGGATCGGACTTTGCTGAGCACTCTAATACGCCGTGTTACCAGATCTTTAAGTTTGTCCAATGAATCCGCCTCAACTCTCGCTATTATGTCGTAGACTCCATAGGAAAAATAAGCTTCATTCACACCAGCAATTCTCTTCAATTCTTTCAGCACATCATCCTCCATACCGGGCTCAGTATTCATCAAAACGAACGCCTTTGGCATCTCAATTTTCCCCTCAGTATACCTACCTCACCAATAGTTAAAATATTTTGTCACAAAACAAGGAAAAATTGCACAGGTGCATGATTAGGCTATTTCTTGGCAACAATATGTTTTTATTAGGAATATTGCTTAAAAATATAATTCATGTCACTATGGCGTGAGGATAAAGGATGAAGGCGAAGACTAACTTCATAATTTTCCTAGCCTTGCTTTTGGCGATTTGTGTGGGTACAGCAAGCATGCATGCGGAGGGTAGTTTAGTATTAAGAATTGAAATCTTGTCGCCAGTGGAAACCATATATTCAACAGATTCTGTTCCTTTGACCTTCATCGTTCTAGAACCGACTTGTTGGATCGGGTATAGCCTCGATGATCAAATGAACATAACAATAACTGGGAACACAACACTAATTGACCTCTCGGATGGGATGCACAGCATAGTTGTCTACGCTAACTATACTGCTGGAAACATGCTATCATCTGACACTGTCAACTTCACTATTGACACTACTTCACCTGCCATAGCAATCATTTCGCCGGAAAACAAAACCTATGCAGCGACTGCCGTGCCATTAGACTTCACGGTTACTGAACCAGTTTCATGGATTGGCTACAGTGTAAATGGACAAGTAAACGAGACTGTGATTGAGAACGTCACTCTTTCTGACTTAGCTGATGGCGGACATCACGTAGTTGTCTATGCTAACGACACTGTTGGAAACATGGGTTTCTCAGCCATTGTCTACTTCTCGCTTGACACCACTCCGCCAGATATAACGAACGTGGTTCAAACACCGCCTGCGAGCAACGTTCTGCCTACGGATGAAGTTCGAGTTGACGCTACGGTAGTTGACAACTTAAGTGGAGTGAAACAGGTGACTCTAAATTACACTACTGGCAATGGAACATGGACACATGTAGAAATGATGAATCTTGACGGGAATGTTTGGAACGCCACTATACCTAGATTTCCATTAGGCACAAATGTAACATATGTCATCATAGCCGAAGACAACGTTGGAAACGCTATCAACACAGACACCATGGGATACACGTATGGATATCCAGTAATTCCAGAATTTCCATCAATCGTCACTCTGCTACTATTCATGGTGATTGCAATGCTGTCAACCATGCTCTACAGAAGCAAACGCCTAGGCAGTGGTGTGCGCTCAGTTTCTAAAAATTTTTGAAGTAAACCGATAATATGCCGCCATCAACTCTTTTGCTTTCGTCTCACTTTCTTCAGGTTTCAGTTGACTACATTTGTATCCAAGTAGCTTCGTGCATTATCTCAACTGTTTTTTGCGTGAACACTACCGTTCCATCATCCCTGATCTTTTTGACCCCATCGGACTTTTGTGATTGTTCATTGATTCTAATGGGTTGTTGATGTGTTAGCTCATCTGGCAATGTTATTCTTGCTTCTTCTCGCGATAGGTAAGTTGGGCATCCGACGCGTAATCCTTTTGGATTAGGAGCATCAGTTAGCTCGTTGGTGTCGTTAAGGATGTGTAGAATATTTTTCAATGCTTACGCTGCCACTATGGGATGATCATACTAGTGGCCAACAGTGGACGCATGCAGAAAAAGCATGGGTGGTCTAATTCAAGGCTTGTCTGTCTTGGGATGGCACCTCAGTTGAGATGTCTCCTCAATATCGAAAATCTTTCCAGGGTTTAGAATGTGTTTTGGGTCGAATATCCGCTTGATTCCCTTCATCAACTCTATCTGCGTCTTCTCCAAGGCCTTGGGCAAGAACCTCTTCCTGATCAAGCCGATTCCGTGTTCTCCAGAGATTGTGCCTCCGAGGGAGAGGCTCAGCTCGTAAATTTCCTCTAAAATCCTTGGTATCTTTTTGTTCCACTCCTCATCGCTGAGATCCTTTTTCAGCACATTTGTATGGACGTTTCCGTCGCCAGCGTGGCCGAAGTTTTGGCACTCTACTCCGTACTTCTCAGCGATGTCTGTTAGGCCCTTAATGAGTTCAGGTATTCTGTTGCGCGGAACTACACAATCTAGCACCTCGATTATTCCTTCAGCTTTGGCAGCTTCTATTATGCAGCTGCGTCCTTCCCACACAGTCTCTTGGCGAGCCCGCGTATCTGCCACAAGGACATCTAAGGCGTTGTTCTTTAGACAGATATCTGCCACGGTGTCGAAGTAGGCGTCGACGGTCTCTTTTTCGTCACCTTCTACGCGTATGAGAAGGTAGGCTGGCGCGTCGTTCCTAGGCATGCGCTTCCCTAGGTGGCGTTCGGCGACGAGGATTGAGGATTGATCGATGAATTCGATGGCTGGGGGAACGATTTTGCTCTTGATGATTTCGGAAACCGTGATGGAAGCGTCTTGCAGATTCTCATAAGGCGAATACAGTGTAGCGTCAATTTTGGGGAGAGGCACAAGCCTCAGAATGGCTTTCGTGACAACACCGAGGGTCCCTTCGGACCCTATGATGAGGTCGATCAGAGAATATCCAGTTGAGTTCTTAACAGTTTTGCCGCCTAGATGAATTACTTCGCCTATTGGGAGAACTACTTCTAACCCTTGCACAAAATCTCGTGTGACGCCATACTTCACCCCCCGCATTCCCCCCGCGTTGGTGGAGATGTTCCCGCCTATGGTTCCGAGTTTCTGCCCTGGATCGGGCGGGTACAGAAGACCATGTTTCTCCGTGTAGGCGTGCAGGTCTATAATGAAAACACCGGGCTCTACTGTTATCATTAAGTTCTCTTCATCTAACTCCAGAATTCTATTCATCTTGTCAAGGCTTAGGAGTATTCCTCCATGGATTGGGACGGCCCCTCCGCATAACCCCGTGCCTCCGCCCCTTGGAGTGACTGGAATCTTTTCTTGGTTGGCGAGGCTTAGGATCCTAGAAACTTCTTTGGTATTTTCGGCTTTAATTACAACTTCGGGATAGTGAGGTTCAATAGAGCTCTCGTCGTGGGTGTAGTCAGCGATAGCTTCCTTTGCGAGGAGAATATCGTCAGATCCTACTATGTCTTCCAGTTGTTGCAGAATTTTTTCATTCATTTTCTTGTAATGCATGAAGTACCCTCTTTAAATACAGATTTTGACCAAAATAAAATCATTTCCACTACACTATACAAAATGTGACGCATGTTCGCTAGGTTCTAGTGGAATGTTTGGGTGTTTGACTTTAGACTTCTCCGAAATCCTAATTTGAAGTTGGCTTTTGGATGCTCTTATATTCCATACAAGGCATTGCCCTGCTAAAAGATAAATGCTGTTCTGCAAGGTGCATTATTCGCCTGCTAGTCATGGTATTAACTGGAAATAACCATGTAACTATTTCCAGAAAAAAAGTTTTAAGTTTTCTGCAAGGACATGTAACTGGCGATGAAAAATGGAAGATGGAAAATCAAGAAATCAAGACAATGCTGCAAAAATTTCAGTCTTGAATGAAATATTCGAAGGTTTGATCTCAGACGCGTCTGAACTGATAAAGGACCTCTACTGGGGTGTAAAGACTTATCTCTTTTTTGGGCTTATCATGATTCTCTTTGGGGTACAGGAGATAGTTTACAACATGGAATCCATTCAACAAAGGCTTTACATACCGCTATTAATAGCTGGAGTCATGCTATTTGCTGGGTCTGCTCAGATCCTCAACTACTTCAGACTTAGGAAGAAATACGGAAGGTTGTTTAAGGTCCAAAGTGAATTGAAAAAAGCCTAGGAGACTTTCCCATGTCTTTTCCTAGGAGAGCGCCAAATAGAATAGCGTTGGAGTTGTTTGATTGCATAGATGAGAAAGGCGGCAGAGCTTCAAAGTGGGATCTGATTAAAATACTTGGAAATGAGTCCCAATTCCAACAGTGGGTAAATGGATTCTTGTCCAAAGACAAATTTGTTGAGGAAATACGCGAGTCTAATCATTATTTTTACAGGAAAACTGAAAATGGCGAGCTTTTCCACAAATTGTTGAGAAATGGTAAGGTAGTGCAAGCATTATTACGGGTAACAGGAAAAAGACTGCGCCGAGCATATTGGTAGATTGTGCTTCTTGTGTGGAAACTGAACTTTCTTAATGCCTTTGCGGGTGTGGGTTTAGACCATAAGGGAAACAGTTTTCTAAACATAATAGCCTCAAAAACATAGAAAATTTACATAAACATTGAATACAGCATATTTGAATCAAGCAATAAAGAGTTCATAGTTAGAGTAGTTGATAAGGCTGGAGAAACCAAAGCCTTGCTGGAAGTTGCCTTTGAATACGTTTGCCAAATACACAGGCTAATGTTCTTGAGAAAACGTAAATAAGTATCTACATCATCAAAAAGTGGTCGGGGTCGTCAAAATAGTGGCCGAGGTGAGGTAGCCTGGTAGCCTATAGGCCTGTGGACCAAACTCAAGGAGAGTTTGCGACGGCGAGCCTAGCGCCCGGGTTCAAATCCCGGCCTCGGCCCCATCAACCAAAAAGACCCGTGAAACTCTGCAAATTGTTTTATTGTCAACGGGTAAAGAATTGACTTCAGGAGCGCAAACGAGATCCATTCTTTTACTCTGAAACTTGGTGCTTAGCGCACGCTATTTATTTCTATCCCTTATCTGGTTTTGTGGCGGTCTCTTTGCTAACAACAATATATGGGGCTTTCTTTCTGAAGTAGATAGTGGCTGCCGCAAAAATTGCGGTTGTTATCGCGAAAATATACATTAGGGGTCTGACAATAGTCAATTCTCCTAGTGCAGCATCATATTTCGTTTTTATGTATGTATAATCCTCCCGCAAGGAATCATAAGTAAGCGTTAGAGAATTGTAGCTTGCATTCAAAGATTCATAACTGGAGTTGAGCACGCTATAATTTGCCTGGATTAAATCATACTCTCTCACAAGCGAAAGGTAGGTCGAATTTAAAGCAGTGTAGTTTGTTAAGAGCTCATTATAATCAGCCTGTAACGTGCTATAATTGACTAGAAGCTCATTGTACAAACTTAAGAGTTCATCATACGTGATTGACCTAACGTACGTGGTATAGAAAGCAGTCGTACTGGAGCCCTTGTCAGTTGAAACGTCGATGGTGCAATAGAGTTGTCCAGATGTGTTCTGTGGCAAAGTGACCATTATTTGTCTTGTAAGGTTTGCACCTTGCGCCATGAAATGCGATGTTATTGATGCCGTTTGAAGTGTTTGCCATTCTTCTGCCACTAAACCTGAAATTTCGAGTGTTAGGTTGATGATGGTGACATTAAGGTATGCTGTTAAATTCAAATTGTGAGAGATAGTGGTGCCGGGGTAAGCCTCTTCCTGAAATTCAAATGAACCTCCGATATAACCATACGTAAACGAGATAATGCTAAATTGCGAAGCCCTTGCTGTACCATACAAACTCAATAGCAAAGACATTCCTAGCATCAAAATTACTATTTTTCTCTTCAAATGGGACACCTCACCAAACTCTGTTTAATTGCATATTTATTGTTAACTCACGTTCTTCATTCAAACATAGTCATAACAACGCATATGAAAGTCAGCAAGATTATAAGACTGAAAGGGTGGTTGTATAAAGAGTGCGCGCTCAATATGAAATGAATGGTTACTGGTGATGAAGGATGCCCGTATATGCAGCTCTCGGCAGTAAGGGAGGCATAGCCTCACAAGAGTATTTGGCCACCGTAGAAGGCCTTAAGGTTCTGGAGAAGGGAGGCAACGCCTTTGACGCTTCCATAGCGATAAGCAGTATCTTGACGGTTATGTCACCGAACACAAGTAGTGCTGGAGGCGATGCTTTCGTCCTCGCACTAGACGGTGGTTCAGAGCTAATAGCCTATAATGGTTCAGGTAGGTCGCCTCAAAACTTTCCCGTGGAGAAATATCTGACCGAGAAACCTGTCACAGGACCCCTAACCGTCACAGTGCCTGGTCTGATTGACCTTTGGGAGTGGATAAACGAAAACTACGGCTCGATGGACCTCAGCCAAATACTACGTAGAGCTATTTCTTTGGCTAAAAATGGCTTCTACGTACAGGAATCGCTTGCGCGAGCTGTTCAGTCAGCTCAGCCTGTCTTCGGAGAGTATGACGGGTGGGGCAAGGTCTTCGGCTCGATGGTGACTGGTTCATGGGTCCGATTTAAGAAGTTAGGGCGGATATACGCGACAGTAGCTAAGAGAGGCGCTGACTCCTTTTACAGGAGCAAACTGACGGAAGAGATCGTTGAGGAACTCAGGAAGCTTGGTTCGCCTTTAAAATATGAAGACTTCGCTGAGCATAGGGGCATGAAAGTAGCTCCCATCAAGTGTGAGTACGGAGGTCACGAGTTGTATGAGTTGCCTCCCAATACTCAGGGTCTGTCAACGCTCCAGCTTCTGAAGGCTATTGAAGTAGTTGAACTTAACAAACAACCATTCGAAAGTCCAGAAAGAGTAACGGAGTTCCTCAGTATAGCTACTGAGATTTATGGGAATAGAGACAGATACGTGGCTGACCCGTGCTTCTACAAGACTCCTGTAGATAAGCTCCTTACTCCTGCTTATTTGAGGAAGAAGCTTAACAAAGGATATAGCAACCAGGGCATGTTAAACCACAACGACACCACGTTCTTCGTAGTGGCTGACGGACACGGAAACCTCGTAGGCTTCATACAGAGCATTTTCCAAAGCTTCGGCTCGGGTCTCGTCGTCCATGGCATACCTTTCCAAAGTAGAGGCGCTGGTTTCGCCCAGACCTCAGGACTTCCCAACAGCCCAGCGCCGCGAAAGAGGCCCTTGCATACGCTTTCAATATTGCTAGGTCGCCACAGCGACGAGGGCGACTACCTGATAGGTTGTGCTGGAGGCGATCTCAGGCCGCAGATACACTCAGAGATTTTTGTTAACGTAGCAGATTACAAAATGCCTCTGTCTCGGGCGGTTGAGATGCCGAGGTACATGCTTACCTCTTGGAAGGAGAATCATTTGAAGGCAGTAGTGGAGGAAGGTGTCTGGGGATCTGGGTTGCCTAGCTGGGTCAGCAAGATGGGTTGTCAGTCAACGAGTATGGGGATTGTTCATGCTGCGAGGAAGAGGCGAGATGGAGTGCTTGAGTTTGTGGCTGACCCTCGTGGTGGAGGTTTAGCTGCGGCTCTACTCTGAACGTGCACTGTCAGAAGCAGCCCTTACAATTGTGAACTTAGTTCTCTAAAACGTTTCTTGCTGTTTGAAAATCTTTTTCTGCTTCTTGTGCAGAACTAACTCCTATCATACATGAATCCGCTTTTGTTTTGTTGTAAACATATTTCAATGCTGTCTTTGGTTTTATTCTGCCTCCAGCAAGTGGTTTGATTCCAATAATCAATTTTCTTGCTTCCTTAGCTTTTCTAATCGCCCTTTTTGCTTCTTGTTGGGTTGGACACATCATGACTCCCAGTTTGTTAATAGGAGTGACATAGCCATCAATTCTTACTCTTTCTTCTTGGATTAGGGGAATAGAAGCTCCAGCGTGATGTATACCCAATAGAACTTTGTGTTTAAGCTCACGAAGTTTATCCACAATTTCTTCCAATAAATCCATTCGAGAAATTGCCAAGAAATCTGATTCTGAACCAGGCTCTATCCAGCTACAATTGCAGTTAGAAAACCTGAAAAGTCTATCTTCCCATTTTTTCCAATCAACTTTTAGTTCTCTTTGAAGTTCCTTAAGGTCATAAGGTTTGGCTGTCCTTAAACTTTTCTTCCATGCATAACGACAGTTTAAAACAGGATCTTCCAAATATCTTTCTTTAACATTTCCAAAATTTCTGGTTTCATAGTGCAAATGGGTGGCCCATCTTCTAAAATCGTTTATTTTTTCTTTCCTGAATTCTAATGGGATACCTATGCAAGGAATTACTTGAATTTCTGTTGCTTTTTCTTGTGCAAGTTCATTTACGGCTTCTAAATAAGTTGGTGCAAGCTCGTTGAAGTCATGGGAAGAAGCTGCGAAATGTCTTACTCCATATCCTAGTGCGATTTCTACAACTTTTTTTATTTCATCTTTTTCTGAATATTTTCTTCTACATTCTTCATCCTTTGTTTTGCCCTGATAGGTAATTCCAAGCAAGGGAAGGTTGCCGAAATGACTTTTCCAATCATTTTAGTCATGTCATCATTATTAGCCAATTAGAGTTTAAAAGAATGTGCGTGGAGAGGTTGGGGTTTCAGGTTTCATCTATATCCTAAACCCACATACTTTTGTAGTTAAGTTCCTCTTGAGATCGGCGAAGCGCAAAGGTTTCTGAGCTAAAGCCTTAACAATTTCAATCCTCAGGGGGATGCGATACAGCTTCAAACAGTTCATCCGAACTCATATTTCATCACACAATCAGCTAATCAAGCAGTCTGATATAATTCTATCAACCTTGACTTGAAAGTCAATATTAGTTGACAACTAAACGATTTGGGTTGGTTGGATTAAATTTTAATTCTTTTGGTGGGATAGCTGCTATTTTGCGGTTCAAAATGCAGACTTGAGAAGCTTGGGCTAGGTTGTTGTTTCTTGGTTTTGCAATTTGGTTGCGGGTGGCTGCTATGGTTGGGTCTGTTGTGCGATTTTTTGTCTATGCCCCCTCTATATATAGATTCTACTAAGATGAGAACTACTAGTTGACAATGGAACAGTTAAGGACTCGCGTTTGCCTCAAAAATTCCAAAAGAGTAGGAAACGCCTAGGTTTCAAGCGTCTCTAGGTTTTCCACGTAATCCTTTATTTTGCCTAGAAACTGCGCCGCAGGAACTCCGTCCATTATCCTATGATCGTATGAGAGGCTTAGCATTATCACTGGCGTGACTTGGACATTTCCATCAACTACAACTGGTTTCTCAACGACTCTTCCGACTCCAAGGATAGCTGCTTCAGGCGGATTAATTATTGGGGTGAAGAACTCAACTCCATACATGCCTAGGTTAGAAATTGTGAAAGTCCCTCCTGTTACATCTTCCCTTGCCAGTTTTCCTTGCCTCGCTTTTTCTGCTAATTCTTTCATCGTAGCGTCAATTTCCTTGAAGGATTTTCTGTCTGCGTTATGTATCACGGGGACTACCAAGCCGTTTTCCGTGGCAACAGCAACGCCAACGTTCACATCTTCAAAAACTTTTATTTTGTCGCCGTCCAACATCGCGTTTATAATCGGCTGGTCGGTCAACGTCTTTGCAGCGGCTTTCACAAGTACAGCGGTGTACGACACTTGAAGTTGCTCATGTAGTAGTTTCGCTTTTGAAATGTCAACTTCCATCATGTTGGTGCTGTGGGGCGCCATCCTGAAACTTGCGGAAAGCCGTTCAGCTGTAGTTTTCCTATAACCGCTTAAGGGGATAATTTCCTTGATCTTCGGCGTAATGCCGCGGGTCTCTTCAATAAACTTTTTAACGTCTTCTTCGCTTATGCGTCCTTCTGGTCCGCTGCCTTTGATTAATGAAAGGTCTATTCCATATTCTCTGGCCAAACGTTTCGCGGCTGGGGATGCCAAAATTCTTTCCTCTGCTTCTTCAACCGTTTGAGGCGTGGGTTTGGCCTGCTCCATCTCTGGAAGCGGTTCATCTGGAGCCGTAATGAAAGCAAGGACACTGTCAACCGGCGTGTCGACTCCTTCTTCCACCAAAATCTTCCTCAGTATGCCTGAAGCTGGCGCCTCTAGATCGTACGTTGCCTTTTCCGAGATTATCTCCACTATTGGCTCGTTTTTGTTGACAGTGTCTCCTTCCTTTTTGTACCATTTTCCAACGGTGCCTTCTTTCATCGTTAGGCTAAGTTTCGGCATAACAATCTTGGTCACCATTTCAGACCACTTCCTTGACTGCTTTAATTATGGCCTTTTCGTCTGGAATAACATATTGTTCTAGAGGTGGACTGAAGGGGATGGGTGTGTCTGGCTCGGCTACACGTTTGATTGGAGCATCTAAATAGTCTAAAGCCTCCTCAGCGACGACTGCAGCGATTTCTGCGCCAACACCAGTAGTCTTGCAGTCTTCAGTTACAATAACTATCCTTCCAGTTTTTTTAACAGACCTTATTATCGCTTGTTTGTCCAAAGGCATTAGAGTTCTCGGGTCAAGAACTTCGGCGCTTACGCCTTCGCTGTCAAGTTCTTTAGCCGCTTTAAGAGCTTTGTGAACCATGTAGAGCGTTGCCACCACCGTCACATCTGCGCCTTCCCTTTTTACGTCTGCAACTCCAAAAGGAACAGTATACTCATGTTCTGGAACTTCGCCTTCAATTGGATACAACAGTTTATGTTCACAGAAGAAAACGGGATTGTTGCCCCGGATGGCTGTTTTCAAAAGTCCCTTGGCGTCATAAGGAGTTGACGGCACAGCCACGTACAAACCTGGAACATGCATAAACAACGCCTCTAAGCTTTGAGAATGGTGCGAAGCTATGTTAACTCCTGCACCGAAAGGCGTTCGAATCACCAGCGGACATTTTGCTTGACCGCCAAACATGTAACGTATTTTTGCTGCCTGATTGGCGATCTGATCCATGGCTAACGCGGTCAGATCTCCGAACATTATTTCTGCAACAGGCCGCATGCCCGTTATTGCAGCACCTACAGCGGTTCCAATTATGGCAGCTTCTGATATCGGCGTGTCCCGCACCCTCTCGTCCCCGAATTCTTCAGCTAAACCTTCAGTTACCTTGAAGGCTCCTCCCCAGTATCTGCCAATATCTTCGCCAAGCAGAAAGACTGCGGGATCTCGGCTCATTTCTTCCCTTAAAGCCTCACGCAACGCGTCTCTAAACTTGATTTTTCGCATGTTTATACATCCTCTGTTAAGCGTAGACATCTTCCAAAGCTTCCTTTGGTGATGGATAGGGACTTTCCACAGCAAACTTCACTGCCTCTTCGACTTTCTTCAAGATTCCTTTTTCAACGTTGTAAATCTCAGATTCTGTAAGAACGCCCGCTTGCTGCAACTTGTTCTTAAAGCGTTCAATGGGATCTTTAGCAAGCCACTCTTCAACTTCCTCCTTCGGTCTATACCGTGCTGGATCAACTCTGGAATGCCCTTTTTGCCGGTAAGTCTTACACTCAAGAAGAGTTGGTCCTTCGCCTTTTCTGGCTCTTTCAACAGCCTTCTGCGTTGCTTCGTATACTGCTAAAACATCATTCCCATCTGCAACGACGCCAGGGATTCCGTAACCAATTGCTCTATCAGCAATATTTTGGATGTTCATGACTCTTGATTGACGTGTCCCCATGGCGTAAAGGTTGTTCTCGCAGACAAAAATCACTGGCAGCGCCCATATTGATGCCATGTTTATGCTTTCGTGAAAAGTTCCTTGATTTGAAGCTCCCTCACCGAAGAAGCAAGCAACCACTTGGTCTGTTTTTCTCAGTTTTGCGGATAGTCCGGCACCTACGGCTATAGGTAGCCCGGCTCCAACAACTGCTGTGGCGCCTAACATGCCTATGGTGAAATCGGCAATGTGCATTGAACCACCTTTACCTTTGCAGTAACCTGTTTTCTTTCCTAGAATTTCAGCCATGGTTCGCTTCAGATCCGCACCCTTGGCTATGCAGTGCCCATGACCTCTATGCGTACTCGTGACGTAATCATCTTCTCGAAGATTGCTGCAAACGCCAACTGCAACGGCTTCCTCCCCGGCATAGAGGTGTATCGTACCGGGAACAAGGTTCTGAGCGTAAAGTTCAAAGACTTTCTCCTCAAAGAAACGGATTTCAAGCATTTTCCTGTACAACTCAACAAGTTCATCTTTTGTCAGATCTTGTGTCAAATGTTTTCTCCTCGTGCTTTGGGTCATTCCTTATACATTCGAAGTTCTTATATTATTTTATGATCGGGCACGCTAGAAAAGATGATATTAAATGCATGCCAAGTGTGAAAAAAATTCTTGCAGTCTTCAAAATCTATAGTTTTGTAACTACGCATCTTAACTACGGTGTCCAAGATGGTGAAAAGGGAGCTTTGTGGGCGTTGAAAAACGCTGTTGGCGACTGCTCTGAATATTCGCACCTTTTTGTTGTATTATACTGAGCTGCCCGGATCCCTGCGAGAATTCAAGCTGGCTTTGCCTTTCACTTTGACAGAGAAACCTTAGAAGATGGACACATATGGGCCGAATATTACTCGGAAAACAGAAAAGACACAAATCGTGACGTTAAACCCTTGCTCTGCAACTCTTTTCCCCGACAAAATCTTTGCGGAAAAGTTGATAAGTGCAATTTAGAAAATGAAAGAAGAAGATTCGCGCTTTCAGTTGCGAATTCCTTTGAAATTTCAGTAATTTTTGGGGCTCAAACAAACGAAACCTGGGATGCCTTTCAAAAAAGCATGTGTTACCTGCATGACGCTATCGAGTTCTGAAAGACTCAACCGCAACTTGCCCTCGCAAGCGTCACCAACGCTTTCGTGAATGCTGATACGGTATCACAGAGCACATGGACGGTCATTATAGGTATGCTAAGCCTAGTTATTGGCATTTTGGCGGGCACTATGCTCGTCATTTTGATTTACCAAAGACGACGCAGAGCCATACTATTATCAAGCCACACATAGGAAGAAGATTTTTCATTGACCATGTCCGTGGTTAAAGCACAAACCATATAGAGCCACACGTGGTAAAAAATATAATGATTATTGTGACCGCAAGGGGTATACATTAAGTTCTGAGGGGGCCGAATGCAAAAATCCTATTCAAGGTTACTCGGCGTGGTCGGAAAACCTAACACTGGCAAGTCAACATTTTTTAGCGCCGCAACTCTAGCGCCGGCTGAGATCGCAAATTATCCCTTCACAACCATAAAACCAAACAGGGGAATTGGATATGTACGAACCCCGTGCGTTCATGAAGAATTTCAAGCTAAAGATGATCCAGCTAACTCGCTGTGTTTGGATGGTATAAGGCTCATTCCTGTAGAGTTAATTGATTGTGCAGGTCTTGTCCCCGGCGCTTGGCAAGGACGAGGCCTAGGCAACCAGTTTTTGGACGAAATTAGAAAGGCAGATGCGTTGATCCACATAGTAGATGCTTCTGGGGGAACAGATTCCGAGGGGAGACTGTGTAAACCAGGAGAGCACGACCCATTAGAAGATGTGAAGTTTCTAGAAGGTGAAATAACCATGTGGATGGCAAACATCATGAAAAAGGACTGGCCAAAAATTGCAAGAACTGCAGAGGCCGAGTCAAAAGACCTTTTTTCCATGATGGAGGAACGATTAAGCGGATTGTCCATAAAGAGGAGCCACATCTTCGAAGCGGCAAAAAAAGTGGATTTAAACACCGAAAAACTCAGTGCTTGGACCGAAGAGGACTTTCTAAAATTTGTAGATAAGTTGAGACAAATTTCGAAACCGACGTTGATTGTGGCTAATAAAATTGATGTCCCCGCAGCTGAAACAAACTTGGAGAGAATGAAGAAATTGAATTACATTGTTGTTCCTTGCTGCGCAGAAGCTGAACTAGCCCTGAGACGGGCTGCAGAAAAGCAGCTAATAGACTACAGGCCCGGTGACTGCAATTTCAAAATAAACCATCCCGAGAAATTGACTCAAAACCAAGTTAAGGCGTTGGAAACTATACGAGAGAAAATCTTGCTCAGGTATGGTTCAACAGGCGTTCAAGAAGGAATAAACATGGCTTTCTTCAAACTACTGAGCATGATAACGGTTTACCCTGTTGAAGATTTGGAGCATTTGGCAGACCATAACGGACGAGTTTTGCCTGACGCTTATCTCGTGCCCTATGGAACTACGGCCCGTCAATTCGCTTATCTTATACACACAGAATTGGGAGAAGGCTTCATCTATGCAATGGATGCTAGAGAAAAAAAGAGGATTGGAGAAAACGCCATACTAAAAGATAGGGATGTCATTTCAATCGTTAGTGCCAAAAAAAGAGCATAGACTAGCTTATTCGCCAAAACGTCTCTTGCGTTTCTGAAAAGTGCGGATAGCCCGCAAGAGGTCAATCAGTCTGAAATCGGGCCAATAGACATCCAAGAAGCACAGTTCGCTGTAAGCAGACTGCCACAACAGAAAACCGCTTAACCTTTCTTCACCTGAAGTCCTAATAATTAGATCTGGTTCTTGTTTAGGCATGTGGGACGTGTAGAGGTACTGTTCAAACATTTTTTCATCAACAGCCTCAGGGCTCAGTTCTCCATTCTTCACTTTCTGTGCAATTTCTCTGGCTGCGTCTACAATTTCCGCCCTTCCACCATAGGCGAATGCGAAATTTAGGAACTGGTTATCGTAGTTTTCCGTCGCCTTCTCTACATCACTTATAAGCTTCTGCAAACCTTTAGGCAACAAGTTTACTCTTCCAATGACTTTGACGTGAACTTTGTTCTTGTGTATGCGCTCATCTGTCAGAAGCTTCTGAAACTCTTCCTCAGCAATGCGCATAATTTCTTCAACTTCTTCTGGCGAACGACGGAAATTTTCTGTTGAGAAAGCATAGAGACTTATGAATTTTACGCCAAGTTTTTCGCACCAATCAAGCAATTGCTCAACCCTTTCCGCGCCTTTTTCGTGTCCAAGCCAGGGATCAAGCTCTTTTTCAGATGCCCATCTTCTATTTCCGTCCAAAATTATCGCAATGTGCTCCACTTTCTCGCTGTTTTTGATTTGACTCCAAAGCCATCTTTCGTATAATTTATATGCGCCGATTATCGAAAGGAAGTCTTTAAGCACTATTCGAACCTCGCATTTTTAAGGGTGTTAAGGCATGGGCAAGTTTCTTTGGGTGTTGTCTGTAAAGCTTTGATGGTCTCAATTAAAGCTTGCTCTAGTTTAGGCGTGATTTGTTCTGAGATCTTTGAGACTTCGCCGGGCGTGAGTCTTTCTTGCATGCCCGCAGCCATATTTGAAACGAAACAGACTGTTGCATAGCAAATTTCAAGTTCTCTTGCAAGCACGACTTCGGGAACGCCAGTCATACCAACAATGTCACAGCCCAATCGCCTAAACATTTCAATTTCCGCAGGGGTTTCGAAGCGTGGTCCCTCTGTGCACACTAGCACAGCTTTTTCCCACACGCGTAGCCCAAGCCTGCGTACTGTTCCAATAAGCAGCCTGCGAACTTCAGGGCAGTAAGGCTGAGAAACATCAATGTGCGTTACTGGGGCTTCGTCGTAATAAGTTGTGGGGCGAATTTTCGTGAAGTCAACGAAATCATGTGGAATAACTATGTCGCCTGGTTTAAAATCTCGATTTATGGCACCAACCGCGTTTACGGCAATGATTCTCTCCACACCAATTTCATATAGGGCATAAGCATTCGCTCTATAGTTTATTCTGTGGGGAGGAACCGAATGTGTTGGACCGTGTCTCGGAAGAAAAACCACTTCTCTACCATCTATTTGACCAATTGAAAGCGGCGGAGCGACGCCATAAGGTGTCCCAAGGCGTAAGTGTTCTGCGTCTCTGAACAGTCTTTCGAAGCCTGTTCCGCCAATAACCGCTATTTTAGCTTTCTCCAAACTCTTCAACCTGTGCTTTTGATTCCTCAAAAAAGTCCCTAGCTGATCTATGAATGATGAATATGACTAGGACAGAGGCTATGCCTATTAGAATTCCCACCACTATGGAGAAGATAAGCTTTTCATATCCCAGTTCAGGTCTGATTAAAACGTCTGCGGTCCCGTCAAGAATCCATCTGGACCATGCAACAGATACTATCAGGGCGGCGTTGCGCAGTACCCTTGCATCGCGTTCGAAATACAAGCGTATGGCTCTTCCAAACAGTATGACGCACATGCCTACTACTATGAGATCCATGGAACCTTTAACGAAAAAGCCAGCAGCTCCCGGTAGGACACTGAGCCATCCAGTGAAGTCTGACGGTATCTGAGTGATGTTTGCTGCAGCATTCGTCCATCCTGAATAGATGCTGACTGCTATGCATAATATACCTGCAATTGCTGAAAAATTGGAAATTTGCATCGGGAGGGGTGGTGGCGAGTACTCTCTAATCCACTGATAAAAGCCTTTAGCAGCTCTGTCAATTCCGAAGCCTTTTACGAGCATAAATGCGCCAAAAATGAGAACTATGGCTATAAGGTAATAATTAACCCAGTCAAATATTGCGAGTATTCCTAAAATGAGGAACAACAAACCTGGTAAGCCTAAAACAATACGGGAATAGCGAGGGTTTTCCACTATTACTTTAAGGTATCGCGTGAAAAGTGCTGCAGTTTCTTCGATTGACTCGCTGTGCTTCACAACTATTCGTCTAACCGATGAGACGGGCACTCTAGATTCCACGAGCGGCAAAACAGCTTCATCCGAATAGCCGTCTGTGACTAGAATTACCTCATCTGCCTCGAATGAACTTAACAACTCGCTGAGCTCGACGACTATTTTTCTATCTGCTCCAACACCGCCCAGTTCAGAGCCAGATATCGTTGCTATTTCAAAAATTTCCTCAGGTTTCTTTTCGTTTTCCAACCGGTCGCGAAGCCTTACTGCTTCAAACATTGCATTTGCGTCAGGCTCTTCCGGATCTCGCAGAGCCAGACCCACCGCTGCGTCAAGATTTTCTGTTCTTCCAAGAAGAGGGGTTTTGATTCCAGCTTTAGTGCTCAGATCCCCGTCTCTATCTACACATAGAATAAGGATTTTTCTTTTCTGCTTTTCCTGCGTCTTCTTGTTTTCTTTTTTGGGCATCTCAGTCTCTATTCTTCATTATTCCATTGGTTAACTTTAATCTTGCGCTTCCGTCTCCCTTTCTGCGAGGAGTTGGAATTCTTCCCATGTTAGTTTTTCGCCACGTTTCAATTTCTCTCTTGCATATGTTTCGAGCTCTTGCCGAAGAGTTTGCTCTGCCATCTTCTTTTCTCTCTCATTTTCTTCTCGGATTTCTTTTTCTATTTTTTTCACTTGACTTGACAGTTCCAGAATTTCTTCGCGTATGGGTTTTGCTTTTGTTTTTGTTTGAAGGTAGAACGCGTGCAAGGTGTCTGCTTCAGTTTTAATTTTTTCTGATTCGTCAATCTTTTTCAGCATTTTCGCATGAATTTCTTGGCTTTTTTGGGCCATGTCAGTCAATTTTTCATGACAGACATTAGCCTTAGTTTCGAGAGCTTTAAGTTCAGCCTTCAACTCGGCAGTTTTCTGTTCTAGTTGATCAAGCTTTTTGTAAATTTTTAACTCGGTTTCTATTTGTCTAACTTGCTCGACGAGTTTCTTTTCTTCCTGCAAGCTTAGAGGTGTCGTTTGAATCTTCCACTCAATATTCTCAAACTCTTTTTGCAGAGTCTGGTAGGATCTTGAAGGCTTTCTCCTGTTTAACTCAATGATTTTCTGGCTCAGTTCTCTCATTTCTGCAACTATTGCTTGAGATCTTCCTCTAGCATCGTCCCGTTGCTGCTTCAACTCTTTGACTTTTTCGTTGAGCTTGTCTCTCTCAGTCTTTAGTTCAAGCATCCTTGACCTCAAATTTCTAAACTGCTCGTTAAGTTTGTCTCTTTTCTCGGTCCAATCTTTCATTTCAAAATTTAGCCTATCATTTTGCTCTTTTAACATTGAAAGTTTTTGATTTATTTCTTCGATTTTCGTGGTTTTCTGCTCTTTTGACACTTGCTTTCCTCTGTGGACGTCACCATAAGATTTTGGCTTTCAAATTAATATTGTATTCCCTTTTTGTGGAATTTTCTTTGGGACTTGATTGTCATAATTTTTTAGGGATGGAAGGTTAAGCATAAACTGTTCAGATAGCTTTTCCAATGTTTATTTTTTGATTAGCACATTATAAATCTTATATAGCATGTTGCATCATCTTCCTTCAGGAGAAACAACGGTGAAATATGACTACGAAGAGTTGCTAAAGAGGGCACGTTCCCAAATTCCGGAGGTAGCTTCGAAACGCGAACGCTTAGAGTTACCTGCGTTGCGTTTGTCTATAATAGGCATGCGCACAATAATCGCAAATTTCAAAGAAGTCGCTGATGTCTTAGATCGTGACCCGCAGCACATACTGAAGTTTTTAACCCGTGAGATGGCTACCGCCGCGACGTTTCATGAGTCAAGAGCGATTTTTCAAGGAAAATTTCCAAGAGACACCTTCCAAAGACTCCTGCAAAGGTACATGGAAAGCTTTGTGGTGTGCCCCGTTTGCAAGCGCCCGGACACCAAAATTGTGAAAGAGAAGCGCTTATCTTTTCTAGTCTGCAATGCTTGTGGAGCAAAATCATCTGTTAAACAAATCTGAGAGCGCAAAGATTGGAAGTCTACGTGAACCTTAAGAAAATCGGTGCAAACGTGCTTCTAGCTATTTGCGACTGTGAAATATTGGGCAGAACTTTGCGTGAGGGGAAAATCGTTTTTCACGTGAAGGAAGAGTTTTACCAAGGGGTTAAAGTGACTATTGAAGAAGCAATATCAATGATTGAAAATTCAACAATAGTAAATATGATAGGCAAGAACGTCGTCCAAAGGGCCATAGAAAAAGGATACGTACACCCAGAAGCAGTGCTGAACATAGAAGGAATACCTCACGCTCAAATAGTGAAAGTTTGATGTCTTTTCGGGAAGATAGCAAATCTAAGCTTGCTTCTATTTTCTATTATGCCCTTCGCATCACGCTCATCTGAAACTTGGGCCCGTGTTTTTCGCATTGTTCAACAACACGATACCATAGATTGCAAGCCAAATTTCCCATGTTTACTTCATATCTGGTTTCGTTCCGAAAAGTAGTCTTTCCTGTTTTCAATTTTCGCGCGGCAATTTTTGTTTCTGTGCTTGATGCAGGATAATGAGTGTTCACGAATAGAAAAGGTGGAGAAACAGTTAGGGATATTTTTGGATGAGCCTCAGCAGTTTTTCATGTTCTCCTTTGGCCATGTTGAAAAAATGGCTATCTGCAGGAAACTCTCCAGACACGATGTCGCTAATGTAGTCTTTCAATGCATTTAATATGACGTCACTCAAGTTAACATATTTTTCGCGAATTTTGGTGTTTCAGTCCACATGGTTAAACCTAGAATATCTGTTATTACCAGTACTTGCCCGTCACAATGCGTTCCAGATCCAATACCTAAAGTTGGAATAGCTAGTTCTTCTGTAATGGCTTCAGCTACCTCGCTTGTCGTGAGTTCCATGAGAACCGCAAACGCACCGACTTTTTCCAATGTTTTTGCATCGTCGATAATTCTCTTCGCAGAATCAACGGTCCTGCCTTGAACTTTGTATCCTCCGAGTAAGGCAGATCTTTGAGGAGCTAAACCTATGTGTGCCATCACAGGAATTCCTGCGTTCACGATGGCTTTTACGGTTCCCGCAATTTCAGCACCGCCTTCCAGTTTGATTGCATCGCATCCAATTTTCAGAAATGCCCCTGCATTTCTAACGGCTTCTTCAACGCTGGCGTTATAGGACATGAAAGGCATGTCTCCAACAATTAAAGATCGCTTGGCTCCTCTGACTACAGTCTTGCAATGGTGAATCATCTCGTCCATTGTGACCGGTAGAGTGCTTGGGTACCCAAGCATAACCATCCCCACAGAGTCCCCCAACCAAAATTATGTCAACCCCTGCCGCGTCAGCTATCATGGTCGTCGGATAATCGTACGCCGTGATCATCGTGATTTTTTTCCCTTCTCGTTTCATTTTAATTAGTTTCGGTACGGTCACCTTTTCCATCTTAACCACCATTTTATGTTTACAATAATATTTCTGAAGTCTTACACCAAAAAACTTTTAATTCTTTTCGCTTAAGGCACATAGAAGAGATGAATGTTTTGGTTGGAATACTAGACCCCATAGAAATAAAGGGATTATCACTCAAGAACCGAATAGTAATGCCCCCCATGCACACTGGAATGGCTACCTCAAAAGGAGCCGTAACTGACAGCCACATCAGTCACTATGTTCCACGTTCAAAAGCCATAGGCCTAGTAATAATTGAGCACAGCTACGTGTCGATTGCTGGAAAACTCACTGAAAAACAACTGGGAATATACGATGACAACTTGATTCAAGGACTGGAGAAACTTTTGGGTAGCATCCATGCCGTCGGCACTCCAGCTGTAATACAGATAACCCATGCTGGAAAAAACTCCAAGACTGAAATAACTGGCCTAGAGCCTGTGGCTCCATCACCTATCGGACCTGCCCAGGAACTTCGAAGTAAAGAAATTGAAGATTTAAGCGATGCCTTCGCTAAGGCAGCTGAGAGGGCTATGAAGGCAGGTTTTGACGGTGTTGAAATTCACGGTGCCCATGGCTTTCTCATCAACCAATTCTTCTCTCCGCTGACCAACCAACGCCGAGACAAGTATGGAGGTTCCTTAGAGAATAGAATGAGGTTCCCCTTGGAAGTGGTCCGAAGGGTTAAGGAAAAAGTGCAGGGAAGGCTTCTGCTTTATCGTCTAGGCGCGGAAGATCTGGACCCTGCAGGGATCCAAATTGAAGACTCCAAGAAGCTGGCCAGTAAACTAGAAGAAGCTGGAGTGGACGTAATCGATGTGTCTGGAGGCTTGTGCGGTAGCAGGCCAGTCCAACTCGAAGGTAAACAAGGCTACTTCGTGCCTCAAGCCCAACAGATCAAAAAAGTCGTGAATATGCCTGTCATAGGAGTTGGCGGAATCAAGGACCCAGAATACGCCGACATGCTCATACGCGAAGGAAGAGTCGATTTGGTAGCCGTGGGAAGAGCCCTGTTAGAAGATTCAGACTGGGCGATGAAAGCTGTCCAGAGATTGAAAACAGGCATCCACTAAGTAAACCTCAAGAATAGTTACCTTACCTCAATAGTAACGCATTAACAACGTTTTTTAGATTATCATGTTTACTTATATTTATGGAACTGGAAAAATATTTGAAACACGAAGGAATATGGTACAAATTCATAGATAAACCAGAAACCATCCACACTGCCGATGCTGCTGAAAAAACAGGCATCGAATTAAGGAAAGTCACTAAATCTCTAGTTTTATTAGATCAGGATAAAAATCCAATTCTCGTCATAATTCCAGGAGATCGCAAATTGAGTTTCCCCAAAGTTAGAGAAGCAATTGGTGCCAAGAAAGTTAGATTAGTTCCATTTGAAGAGGCAGCAGACTATTCAGGTTATCTGCCCGGAGCTACCCCAATGGTTTTTCATAAGGTGAAAATGAAAGTAGTTTTAGACAAAGAACTGACAAAATATGAATTTCTCTATGGTGGTGGCGGAGAAAGAACTAAGCTGCTTGAGTTAAAAATTAATGATGTGATCAAGTTAAATAATGCACTTGTGGCTGATATTATCGAATAAAGTGCACGCTACCCTAAAACTGTATCAGTCTTCTTTATGCTAAAGGCGTTTTGGGGCATCATAGAAATTCGCCTCGGAACTGGACAAGTTAAATAGATAGGGATGAGCATACTTTTAAGGAAGAGATACAATTCTTTTTCAAAAGGACATACTTGGGGTGCTTATTTGGGTAAGAAAAAGGTCATAAGCGAAGGAGAACTCAGCGAAATGGTACTCCCAACAGGTAACGATGTTTTAGGCGTAGCCGTAAAACTGCTTGGTTTTGATCGCGTTTTAGTCAAGTGTCAAGATGGTCATGAGCGTTTATGCCGAATCCGCGGCAAAATGAAGCGGCGAGTTTGGATTCGACAGGGAGACGTTGTACTAGTTTCTCCTTGGGATTTTCAAAGCGACACCCGCGGCGATCTGATTTGGCGTTATACTCACGCTCAAGCAGAAACTCTCCGCAAAAAAGGTTACCTAACGATTTAATGCGTTATTCTGGCGGAGGCTGAGGCACATGGCTTTTCGTGAACGAGTTGAGAAGAAACTCAGCAAAGATGAGAAAGCCTACGAGACTAAGCAGTTGATGAAGGAGAAACGAAGTGAAGAGTATGAAGCTCTGGAAGAAGTTTTTGACCGTTCGACGCTCATGGTAATTTATCATTTTTTGAACAAGGGCGTCATTGGCGAAATTCATGGAGTAGTTAGAGCTGGAAAGGAATCACGTATTTACTGGGCAAAAGACCCGGAAGGAAAAGAGCTAGCAATAAAAATTTACTTGACAGTTTCCTCCGAATTCCGGAAAGGCATGATGAAGTACATTGAGGGAGATCCTAGATTCAAAGGCGTAAGACACGATACGCGCTCGTTAATCTTTACATGGGCTCAAAAAGAGTTCAGAAATTTAGAGCAGGCTACGGCGGCAAAGGTGAGAGTGCCAAAGCCAATTGCCGTGAAGAACAACGTGCTTATAATGGAGTTTATAGGAAGCAACGGGAATAGTGCACCCTCATTAAAGGAACAAATCCCACGTAACCCAGAAAAAATCTACAACATGCTCTTAATGTGTTTGAAGAGACTTTACGGCAAGGCCAAACTTGTTCATGGAGACTTGAGCGAATACAACATAATGGTTTGGAAAGACCGCCCAGTACTCTTCGACGTGTCTCAGGCAGTTCCAATTTCTCATCCCATGGCTGACTTCCTCCTACGTAGAGACTTGACTAATCTGAACAAATTTTTCAACCGACTAGGAGTCGCCGTGCCTTCAATCGAAGAAAGCTACAGGCAGGTTACCAGCTAATGGCAAGACCCAGCGCCTTTACTAGAATTCCAAAGGATCGGGTAGGCGTTTTGATTGGTCCCGAGGGAAGAATAAAACAAAATATTGAAGAAAAACTCTCGGTTGAGCTTCAGGTAGAAAGCGACGGTGGCGGCATAACCATAACTTTGACTGAAAAAGCCCAGGATCCATCATTGCTTTTTAAGGCTAAAGATGTCGTGACAGCCATAGGAAGGGGCTTTTCTCCCGAACACGCTTTCCGTCTAATCCGCGATGAAGACGCCGTGTTAAACATCATAGACTTGCGAACCATTTTTGGAAGATCTGATTCGGATATCAAACGCGTTAAAGGGCGAATAATCGGGATGAATGGCAAAACTCGCCGGATAATCGAGGAACTCACTGACGCTAATGTGGCTGTTTATGGACACACGATCAGCATGATTGGGAATTTTGAACAAGTTGAAGCCGCGAGGAGCGGTATACAAATGCTGATTGATGGAAGCCAACATCACACGGTGTACAGGGTCTTGCAAAGAAAACGGAGAGAGCTTAAGAAGAAAATGCTGGAGCTCTGGGAGAAACCGTCAGAAGAGGAATAGCAAAAGTTGCGGACAGCAACATGAATGTATCATGAGAAATTGCTTTTTGCAATGGCGGGCTCCCGCATTCTTGGAATTGTCCATGGTTGCCGTTGAACAATTCTCTCAAGATCCCAATCATGCTGGTTTCATAGGGGCCAGAGTCGTCATCGCCCACCAAGCGTTTTTACGTTTTTCCGACATAAAAACTTATAGAATTACGATCATAAATGAGACTGCGGGCATTGAGGTTGTCGCGTTTCAGTTTGAGTCGCAATCAAGGTACTATGCTGACGTTGGGGTTTTTAGTTACTTTGAATATGCATTTGCTTTTGTTTTCTTACTCGCCTTTGCTTCGTGATGTTGCTTTTGAGATGAGGTTAAGTGATGCTGAGGCTGGTCTGGTTTTTTCCGTTAGCATTTTAACGCTTATGGTGTTTCGAGTTCCTTGGGGAATGTTGTTCGATCGGAGAGGGTTCAGGACGACCATGGCGCTGGCTTTAGTCCTCATGGGGATTTTTGGGTTATTTCGGGGGTTTGCAGTGGACTACAGTATGCTTCTTGCATCTCAGTTTCTGTTAGGCGTAGGGTTGTCAGCGGTAATACCTTGTCTTCCGAAGTTGGTGTCGTCTTGGTTTCCGCAACAGAGGGCTGGTTTGGCAACTGGCGTCTGCATGGCGGGTTTTCCGTTTGGTCAAGTATTAGGATTAAGCCTTACGCCTTACCTTGTAGAAGCTTTGGGCAGCTGGAGGCAGGTTTTCCAAGCGTACGGAGTTTGGGTTTTTGTGTTGATGTTTTTGTGGTGGAAGTTCGCAAGCGAAAATCCTGAAAAAACGACTGTGCGGGTAGCTAGTCCGAATCGCTCTTTCAGGCGAGATTTTGTCGTTTTGCTTGGGATGAAGGAAGTCTGGCTTTTGACGGGACTGTACTTTTGCGCTGCTGGATGTTTTGATACGACTTTGTTGTGGCTTCCTGATGTTTTAGAGTCCAGAGCAGTAGACCCTTTCACGGCTACAATTGTAGCGTCAATGTTGCCCCTTGGGTTTTTAGCCGCGACAACCATGGTGGGCACATTCTCTGATAAGGCTGGTTTAAGGCGGCCTTTCATTTTGGTACTAGGCCTTGTCAGTGGTCCAGCTATTTATCTCACGGGCGCAATGTTTGGTCCAGCCACGTACGCCACAGCTTTTCTCGCTGGTTTTTGCACCGTGGGAATTTTGACTCTGATCCTCGCAATTCCCATAGAACTGCCTGAGTTGTCTTCGGTTTTATCAAGCGCTCTTGGACTGATTTCTTCGGTAGGCAACGCTGGTTCCTTCCTTCTGCCGACTATAGTTGGTCAAATTCGTGATTTGACAGGAACTTTTTTAGTCTCAATATTTATTTTAGCCGTCATCGGGGAATGTATGTTCCTGTTGGGTTTGATGTTATCAGAGACTGGTGGAAAGGGTAAAAGCAATGTTGCAGAAAATTAAGATAGTTCCGCTGGCTGGGGAGAGTTTTGGCGTTAGATCCATGTGCACTTACGTTGAGACTTCTGATGTGAAAATACTCTTCGACGCTGGCGTTTCTCTTTGTCCAAACCGTTTCGGTTTGCCTCCACATCCTGAAGAGTTCAAGGCGATAGCGGCTAGCCGAAGAAGGATTGCGGATGTAGCAGAAAAAGCTGAAGTTGTGACTTTAAGCCATTACCATTTTGATCACCATACGCCTTCTTTTGAGGACTGGGTAGTAAATTGGACTGAGAGGACAGAAACGGCAAGGCAAATTTATGAAGGTAAAACTGTCCTCGTCAAGAATCCGAAAGAGAAAATTAATTACAGTCAGAGGCGCAGAGGGTGGATTTTTCAGAAGACAGGCGGAAAATACGCGCGAAAACTTGAAGTTGCCGATGGCAAAACCTTCACGTTTGGAAAAGGCACGGTTTTGAGGTTTTCGGAACCAGTCTTTCACGGACCTGAAAATTCCGCTTTGGGATGGGTTTTGATGGCAGCTGTTGAATGTCAAGATGAGAAGTTCATGTTTGCACCCGATGTTCAAGGTCCCATGTCTACACGCACGCTTGACATGATTAAGGTGGAGCAGCCTCAAATAATCATGATTGGTGGACCACCGTTCTATTTGACGCGGCTTAAAGTTGAGGAGGAACAATTGAGAGTGGCAATAAAAAATCTAGGCGAAGTGGTTGAAGCTGTGCCGTTGACTATTCTTGAGCATCACATCTTAAGGGATGAATCTTGGCGTGAAAAAGCTAGAGATGTTTATTATGGCGCTTACAAGGCCAGTCACAAGATTTTGACTTCTGCTATGTTCTTGGGCGAAGATAACAATTTTTTGGAGTGTAGGCGAAAGCAACTTTTCATCGAAAAACCTCCGTCAAAGGATTTTGAAAAGTGGATGCGTGAAAGATTAAGAGCAAAAATTAACGTTAAACCGCCAATATTTTAGCACACTGAAATTCTTAGAAGGCTTCGCTCAAAATATGATCGTGAAGGTTTGCGCTCGGTGCAGATTATACCCCCTCTATATATAGGTTGAATCCCAAACACACACACTTTACGAAACGACGACGAACGAGTTCAAATCCAACCGGACGCACCGAAGAATACACGCATAAGGCACGCGCGCGAAATAAAAGCTACACTTTTCGAGAAAAACATCTAACCTGCTTCAAAATACTTCAAGCACTTCTTCAGGTAGAAAACCTTATCTTCAACAAGAGGTTAATTACAGGAGTTTCGGCGCCAGTTAAAGAGGGAATATTTTGTCTCTTAGACACAGACGAATTCGGAACTAAGAAAAGGCGCCTTCATTGAGCAGGATCTAAATAATGTCTGAACATAAACCTGAGTGGCCTGAATATGGCGACCTTGTAATCGCTACGATAGAAAAAGTGATGGATTACGGAGCCTATGCTAAGCTTGAAGAGTACAACAACAAACAAGGGTTCCTTCACATCTCCGAAATCTCTAGCCGCCGAATAAGAAGAATACGCGACTATGTCCGAGAAAACCAAAAAATGATTCTCAAAGTTATCCGTGTGGAAGTTGAAAAAGGACACATTAACTTGTCGCTAAGGCGAGTTACAAAACGCGAAAGAATTGAAAAAAACAAAAGCTGGAAAAAAGACCGCAAAGGTGAGGCACTCCTGAATGAAGTAGCAAAAAAAGTTGGCTTACCCATGCATGAAGTCTACCAGAAAGCTGGAGTAATTCTCGAAGAAGAATACGGTTTATACGAAGGGTTCGAAAAAGTAGTGAAAGAAGGCGTAGAAGTCCTAACTAAGCTCGACATACCTGAAGATCTCGCTAAAGTCATTGCCCAAGTTGCAGAAGAGCGCATAAAGATCAAGATGGTAAAAGTCAGGGGTGTCCTTGAAGTTCGCTGCATGAAGCCCAACGGTGTTAAATGTATCCAAGACGCATTTATTGGCGCTAGGAAATCACATATAGCTAAAGACGCCAAAATAGAATTCTACGTAATCGCTACTCCAAGATACAGTGTAGAAGTTTCGGCTGATAGTTGGAAACGTGCGGAAAAGCTTTTCGAAAAGGTATGCGAAAGTGTGGTTACTAACATTACCAAGGCGGGCGGACATGGCTCTTTTAAGAGGGAGAAATAGAAGGGTGAAAAATTGCGAGGTTTTTGAAAACTCAATTAATAATGGTGGTTTGTAATTCAGTGCATCAAGAGGTCAAGCACACTAAGGTTCGGAAAGAAGAGAGATAAACCGCGTCCCAGAATTGTGCATCGTCACGGACGTGAGGATAAGAGGATAACAGTGTATCTCAGAAGTCGTGTGCTAGCAAGGAAGTGTGAACGGGCATAGGAAGGGAAAGTAGCACTACAGTATAATTTGAGAATTGTGGCCCTCGACATGCTGCCTTATCTAGAAGTGAAGAAAAACCGTTTAGAACCAATGTGTAGGGAACCTTTAAACTTAGATGCTAGAAAAGGAAAGATTTTGACGTACGGTGCATGAATAGAGTCGGACAGTTTTCTCAGCCGATCAATGGACAATTCCACAGTCAATTTATCAAAATTGACTGCATTAGCTATAGTTGGAAAATCAACATTCCTTACTCGATGGTCCGATTCGAAAGTATCATATACAGTCTTCATAACACGACAATCAACAGTAAGCACTTTTCTTATTTCTGGCTCACCGAAGAGATGATAGAAATTTAGGTGTTCAGTCTTAATGGCCTTGCGTTGGATTCCGTAAACACGATAGAGAGGTCTAAACCACCTTCTGAAGGTACCAAGTTCTTGGGAAATTCTAGGCTCTTCTTCATGCATGTTCGTAACAGTATCTTTAGACTCAGTAAAGAGAATCCCATACTGAACAGTCAAGAAACGCATCATAGGATAATAGAATTCATTTTCTCCTATGAGGTCGGGGTAACACTCGAACGATGCGAAGAGATCGGTTCTTTCAACCAGCTCTCTTGGCATTTCTTGAATTGTAAATTTGAATGGCTCGAACCCCATTTTCCTAGCTTGCTCAACCCACTCTGCCATAGGGTCGGTAAAAATAACCCTCATCCCTATTCTGTTTAGGGATTCCGCAAATTGACCTGTAAAACCTCCATAAACCGTTACTCGTGTTTGAATTGGAATCTTAAATTTTGACAAGGCAAAACGAATTGTCGAGTCGTCAAATTGAGTAACAATCTGATTGTAGTGCCGCAAATTACTTCTTTCGATTTCACTTCTTCTGTTTCTGAACCTTTCTACTGCGACTCTAGTGAAAAGCTCCTTCGTTTTTAGCTCTGGTTTTTCGCCCAGTGGCTCGGTCATAAGTAATACTCTCCATAGTCTATAAGCCTCATTGCACTAAAAGTGTATTCAACACAACGCATGTGTGTGCGTGCGCGCGCTGGCGCGCGAGCGTGCGGGTGTTGTATACGTACGTAACTGAGAACGTAAGTGGAAACGTAAGTAAGTAAACGTGTGTGTGTTTGGGATATAGCTTAAATTAGGACTTGAAGCAGGTGTTCAGTTGCAAGGGTCGGGTTTTTGCTGGTTCTCCGCAGTCTCTACCCCTACCTTACATATAGATTGGAATCGTAGTTGACTCTGCGATTCCGCATTCTCAGTTTTTGTTCTGCGGCTGTTGCGAAATTTGAGGGAGGCTTAACTTTTTCGGGATTTTTTCTTGCTTTCAGTTTTGGTTTGTGGTGCAGGTTGGCTAGTTGCCTTTACTTCTCTGTAGAGTTGTATGCCCCTTATTGTTAATATGGAGCCTACGTAGGCCATAACGGCGAGGTATAGGACTTTTATTATTGCTTCAGCTAGTGGTCCGAGGATTTCGCCAAGGGCTCCTGAAAGGTCGGGCGCAGATAGTATGCTTAGTACAGATGAAAGCATGATGTACGCCATGGCGAAAGTGAAAATCAGCAATACCACGCCTACTATTAATAGTATATAGGCGACTAGCACCGTTTTCTCAATTTTTATTGTTACCACCGTCCCATTCCTGAAGTTAGCTTTCACGGAAGACGAATTAACTATGTTTCACAGAATGTTATTTAGCGTTTTCCTTCGTGCACAAAATTTCGGAAAGCCTTAAGTGCATAGTGGTAAAGAAAAAATCGAGCTAAAATGAAAGTGGCAATGTACTACGGACAACAGGACATTCGAATAGAAGAAGTGCCCATACCGGAAATCCGTGAAGACGAAATCTTGGTGAAAATGAACGCTTGCGGAATATGCGGATCAGACCTAATGGACTGGTACCTTAAAGCTCGTGTTCCCTTGGTTCTCGGACATGAACCCGCAGGAATAATTGCAAAAAAAGGAGACAAAGTTGAGAACTTTGACGTTGGCGACCGCGTTTTCGTGCATCATCATGTGGCCTGTTTAAGGTGCCATTACTGTCTACACGGAGACTACACCTTATGCAAACAATTTCATGAGACAAATATTAAACCCGGGGGCTTGGCAGAATACTTCAAAGTCCCATCGCCAAACCTGCAAATTGACACCATGAGAATTCCAGACAGCGTATCCTTTGATGAGGCTACCCTGATAGAACCTGTTGGCTGTTGTCTGAGGGCCCTCAAGAAATGTAATGTTCAAAAGGGAGATTTCGTGGCTGTAATCGGTGCAGGAACGACTGGAATAATTCACGTCTCCTTGTCGAAAATCTTTGGTGCTACAAAAACTATCGTAAGCGATCTGATCGACTATCGCTTGGACATGGCCAAAAAGTTCGGAGCTGACGTTGTGGTCAACCCGAAAAAGGAAAACTTGACTGAGGTCATCAGGACAGAGACTGAAGGCAGAGGCGCTGACATTTCGGTGGTTACCGCCCCCAGTTTAGAAGCGTACAGAGCCGGATTCAGTGTTTGCCGCAAAGGAGGAAAACTCTGCGTTTTTGCTCCCACTAACCCTGGCAAATACATGCATATAAGCCCTAAAGACCTGTTTTTCTCTGAAATTCAAATAATCCCATCCTATTCCACTTCACATTTGGAAACAAAAGAGGCCTTAGAGCTCATTAAGTCGGGCAAACTTGATGCTAAACGGTTAGTAACTCATCGCTTCAAGCTGTTAAATACGGCGGAAGCATTTAAAACAGCCCTCGAGAGTAAAGAAAGTTTGAAAGTTATCGTTTTAAACGAGTGATGAAGAATGAAGGCAGCTATGCTTCATGGAGTAAAAGACCTTAGAATGGAAAATATCGAAGTGCCGAAAGTTGAAGCTGGCGAAGTTCTTGTAAAAGTCAAGGCGGCAACAACGTGCGGTACAGACGTCAAAATTCTTCAGAGAGGCTACGTTGAGAAGGTAATTAAGCTTCCAACAGTTTTCGGGCATGAATGGACCGGCGAAGTAGTTGAGGTTGCTGAGGGTCTAGAATGGCCTGAAAAGGGAATGCGGGTCCGTGCGGGTAATAGTGCACCGTGTTTGCGATGCGCGATGTGCCAAAAAGGTAAGTATAATCTTTGCGAAAACATGCTTTGGCTGTGGGGCGCTTATGCGGAGTACATCAAGGTTCCAGCTCGCATGGTTTTTGTCAACATGCAAGAGATCCCGGAACACGTTTCTTATGAGGAGGCTGCAATCACTGAGCCTTTAGCCTGCGTACTGCATGGAGTTGAAGAAGCTGGAGTGAAAATAGGCGACAGCGTAGCTATTATTGGCGCGGGACCGATAGGTTTGCTGCACCTCTTAACCGTTAAGAAAATGGGTGCTGGACAGACGATAGTCGTAGACCTTGTGGATGAACGCCTAGACATCGCATCGAAACTGGGGGCAGATGCAACAATCAACGTCGGTAAGGCAGACGTTGTACAGGCTATTACGCAACTGACCCGCGGATACGGTGCAGACGTCGTAATTGAAGCCATAGGATTGCCAGCCACATGGGAACAAGCGTTTAAGCTGGCCAGAAAAGGTGGAGTCGTCTTAGAGTTTGGAGGATGTCCCCCGGGAACAGAAATAAAAGTCAGCACAGAAGTGCTTCATTATGGGGAGCTAACGGTTTTAGGCACCTTTCATGCGACTCCTTTGCATTTCAGAAAAGCTCTAAATATGATAGCGGCCAGAACTGTCGACGTGACACCGCTTATAACAAGAAAAATGAAGTTGACGGAAATCAAAGAAGCGTTTGAAATACTGTCCACATCAAAAAACGAAGTAAAAATAGCCATTATCCCTTAATTTTCGCAATTATTACGCATTAGTTTCGTTTCCAAAAAGCAAATATGAAGCTATTAACAGACGTAGTCAAGAGGTTTTTGAAATGAAGGAGTATGAAATCCTCTACGATACCGGCGAGGCTAGGAAGCTTGTAGCGCAGATTAATCGTATGGCAAAGGAAGGATGGCAAGCCAAATCGATAGGTGCTCTGGGAGCTCCGACTGGTATTCGCGCTGTTTACGTTTTGATGGAGCGCGAAGTAAGCTAGAATTTAGGAAAAACCCAGGTTCTTCCCCCTTTTTCTAGCTCTGGGTACCTTCTACGGAAAACAATGGAAAAAATAGGGATTGTGCGGGAGAAGTCACCACATGAAGGGGAAATAGCCATTTCCCATAGATTTTGTAGTTTATTTGCAACTATTTGGTAGCTTCTTCGCTCGTTGTATGTCCACCTTAAAGAGACTTATCATTCCACGAACAATAGTTTTAATAATACAATGAACCATGTGTTCTTTTTATTTACATGAAAGGGAAGGAACGATGACAGCGAGTTCAGGTGTCAAGGTAGTGCTTACCGCTTCGGCCACAGAGATGAGCGACTACTACAACAGCCCTTTTGTCGCCTTCGTGGCAGGTTTCGCCAAGGGGCCCATCCCCATGTGGCTCCTGAGAAAAAAGATCTATCCGCCAGTTGAGCGTAATCATGACGGCAGGGCCAAGTACGCGCCATATGGTCTGAGGAAGGTTGAAGCTCTTCTTTTGGAAAACGGTTTCAGCGAGTCCGATGTTGCTGTAGTTCATCCTCTAGACTTGGACGCTTTCACGGGTCCAAACACGAAAGTGGTTGGAATCTCTTCCATGGACCCGACGGGAATGGGATATGTCAGCAAAACCTATTCTTCGCTTGTAGGTGGCGGCGAACCGATGAATGCCATCGAGTTTCGAAGACTGGTAAAGCATCGCAGCATTCGAATGTTCAAACCCAAAATCGTTGTCGGTGGCTTTGGTTCGTGGCAACTGGAACGCAAGAAGGTGGCTGACAGCTACGGTATTGATTGTGTACTCATCGGCGGAAAAACAGAAAAGATCCTTGATATTTTCAGGAAAGCAGTCAACGGAGAACGTCTTCCAAACGTAGTCCGTGCTGAAAATAACCCGCATGACTCAGACGACGGAAGTACGCCATTGATAAGACATGCAGCTATTCATGGCGCAGTTGAGATTTCTAAGGGGTGCGGCCGAAACTGCCAATTCTGCACACCTACCATGCAGAATAAGGTGGACGTACCCCTAGACAGAATAATGGAAGAAGTAAAGACGACAACGATGGAGGGTAGCTCCAATATAACCTTAGTCACCGAAGACCTGTTTCTGTACGGTGCAAAAAACAAACACTTCATTCCAAACAAGAAAGCAATCTTGGCACTTGTCAAAAGCGTTGCTGACCACCCAGGTGTGAAAAGTATTCAGCCCTCACACATGTCCCTGGCGCCTGTTATCTGCAACCCCAACATGGTTAAAGAAGTAGCTGAAGTTCTAATCGAACACAATTGGTATTTTCACGGTAAAAAAGCCATCGTTACATCTGAAACAGGCATCGAGACGGGCAGTGTCAGACTTATGAAAAAGTACATGGCCGGCAAGATGCTGCCTTACAAACCTGAGCAGTGGAAAGAGATAGTCACTCATGCCTTCGGAATTTTGAATGATAATAAGTGGTATCCACTAGCCACTTTGATTGTTGGGCTTCCTAAAGAAAGCGAAGAGGATGTTTTAGAAACGCTTGAACTGATGGATGACCTGAAAGACTACAACGCCTTCTACGTACCGCTTTTCTTTGTGCCATTAGAAAACTGTTTGCTGATGGATAAGAAAGGCGCAGAGATTGATTCGCTTTCAAAAAGACGCTGGGAGTTCGTCATCCGCTGCTGGGAGTATAACATCAGAATTTGGCGCAACACATTCCTTGAAGACAGAATCCAAAACCCAATAATCCTCAATGCCATAAAAAGAATAGCGATCCCATGCACAGCCAAGATGGCCGGCATTTATTATGGATTGAAATACGGCGAACAAATGAAACAAGCCTTGTGGAAAATGATAATCGCCTAAATGAATGTTAAAGGACGCAGTCATAAACTGAAGTACCGAATGTATTAAATTAATTATCCTCGTAATTTTCTGGATAGTACTGAAAGAGTTGACGCTTAGAATAGTTTAAAGTCAGCAGAGTGAACCTATGCGGAAACTCAGCAGGCTAGGAGTAGCAATAGGCGGTTTCCTAATAGCAACCAGCATCCTCTTGATCGGACTGATTTTACTGGTTCTGTCAAACTTCGTGGACATAAGCATTTTTGCGAATGAAACAAACATGCTTCTGCTCATGCTAATTCTCCTTTCAATTGGAATACTAGACTTTGTTGCAAGCGTGATCCTTTTAAGGAGATGAAAACGAAATGAAAATTAGGCGAGGAGTTTCAAAAGTGATCGGCCTAGCGCAAACATCAATAGGCGGAATGATTGTAGCTTTCGCTTTTCTTTCCCTATACAACATTTTCAACATTCAAGGCATGTTAGGCTTCTCCGAGGAAAACATAGGTCTATACATGTGGGTCTTCATCTTTTTTGGCTTGCAATCAGTCATAAGCGGTCTCATCCTCTTTTACGAACAATAGAAAAGGAAATGAAAGACTATGGATGAGCCACACTTCAAAAGAGAACTTGGACTCCTACGCGCAACAATGCTCGGAATTGGCGGCACCCTAAACGCAGGTAACTTCGTCATCATAGGGTACGCCGCAAGCCTAGCAGGCTACTCAATCGTCCTAGTCGTTTTCACCTGTGGCATAATAAGCCTCCTCACAATGTTCAGCTACTGCGAACTAAGTACAGCAATTCCGAGAGCTGGAGGCGAATACACCTTCGTAAAAGTAGCCTACGGTGGCTTCCCCAGTTTTCTCACGGGCTGGTTCGAATGGCTAAGCAACATGTTTTACGCTGCCTTGTCCTCCATAGGCTTTGCATACGTAATAGCCTACATTTTTCCCCAAGTCAACATACCGCTGACGGCAGTGGCAGTCGTGATCATCTTCACAATTGTCAATATAAGAGGCATGAAAGAAACCGGCACAGTAGAAACCGTGATAACCGCCATTGTACTCGCTATACTCAGCCTCTACATATTTAACGGCTGGTCATACACGCAACAGATTCAAATTCCTGTTCAAGCTTCTCCAGCAGGCATAATCGGAATATTCGCTGCAACAGCCTACCTCTTCGAAATGTACCTAGGCGCCGAGGCCGTAGCTGCAGCTCAGGCCGAGATCAAAAATCCGGGAAAAAATATCCCCAGAGCGATAATATTATCCGCGATCGTCTTAATCCTGCTCTACACAAGTGTCGTATACATCGCCGTGAAGACGGTCTCACCTGACGTTCTCAGCTTGCAATCATCGCCAATAGCCTTCGTAGCAGAACAGATAATGGGACCCGCCGGAGGCATTTTAATCACGATTGGCTTGGCAATCGCTGGCTTAGCCGCAACTAACGAAGCCATCATGGCTCAATCGAGAGTCCTCTATGCAATGAGCAGAGATGGCTACTTGCCCAAAGCATTGTCGAAAATGCACAAGCGCTACTGTTCACCTTGCATCGCAATAATAGTCTGTGCAATTTTCACCCTACTTTTTACAGCGACTGGATTCGTAAATTTCGTAGTGTACGCCGTCAATTTTGGCTTCATAATAGGGTTCTCCATTGTCAACCTATCAGTAATAAAACTAAGAAAAGCGGCCCCTCACCTGAAAAGACCCTTCAAAGCCCCGTTGTACCCTGTTACCCCAATAGCAGGAATAGCCACCTCAGTCTTTCTAATGCTTTTCATAGAACCTTCCGTGCTAATCTTAGGCTTAGAACTTGGTATCATAGCCTTACTAGTTTACTACATCAGAATGGTAGGGTACCACCGTATACGCATCGCGTTTGGAGGAATAAGCTTGGGTTTAGGAGGATTTACTTCCCTTCTAACCTATCTTTTAGGAATAGGGCATATTAAGCTGGATGTCTCCCAAGAAATAGCAGGATTCGCTTTCTATTTTCTGCTTTTTGTGAGCATCGTCCAAGTCTTAGCCGGAATATTGAATCTGACAGCGCCATCAGAAGATTGAAAAACCGCAGAACTTCAATAAACGACTCAGCAAGGTTTAAAAAATGAAAAAACTATACTGGTCGTTATATGCGGCGCAGGCGTAAGAAATCTTCTATCAACATAGACTCTTTAGACTGTGATAACGTAGATGATCTCATTTCTGACTCTACATGGAAAGAACGTTTTCAAATTTTTGAGGTATGCGCTTCGTTGCACAAATGCATCGCTGGTCTACTCACGGCTGCTGGCGCGCTATCCTTCTTCTTGTCACTGCAATGCTTTGCAGGCGTCCAGATCTTTTTCATACCTCAGCTAGGCTATCTATCATTGATCGCAATAGTTTTCATAGGAATAGTTAACATCGTTTGTGGGTTGCTGTTACTAGCTACGGAATAATACTGAATATTCAATATCGACTTCGATATGCTTCTGATGATTCAACGAGAATTTCTGGAACTGAATCTTAACATGAACCAGAAATGTGAAGGAATCACTTGCAGATAAAAAACGATTTTGTGCAGATTACCACCCACACTATTTATAGGTGTAAACTTCAGAATTATTCCTTTTGAAAGGAGAAAAACTGGATGAAAATAGCACTCGTTCAACAACACTCCACAAAAAATAGAAAAGACAACATCGCAAGAGGAATTAAAGCCTTAGAAGAGGCAGCTTCCAATGGTGCACAGTTGGTTGCTTACCCAGAATTGGCCTTTGATTTTTTTCTACCTCAGCACCCTGCTTCTCCAGAAGCTCTCAAATTGGCGGAGCCTATTCCTGGTCCGATCACTGATATCTTCTCCGAAAAAGCAAAGGAGCTCAAAACCGTAGTTGTCCTTAACATTTTTGAAAGGGAAGGAAACAGAACATACGATTCCTCGCCTGTCATAAATTCTGATGGAAAGATTGTTGGAAAAACGCGTATGGTTCACATCCTTGAGGCGCCATATTTCCATGAGAAAGGCTATTATTCGCCTGGAAATCTCGGAGCAGGAGTATTTGACACGGCAGTCGACCGTATTGGAATAGCCATCTGTTATGACCGTCACTTTCCAGAGTACATGAGAGCCCTAGCCCTAAAAGGGGCGCAGCTAGTCGTAGTTCCTCAAGCAGGCGCCGTTGGTGAATGGCCAAAAGGAATATTCGAAGCAGAGCTCCAAATAGCAGCCTTCCAAAATGGGTATTTCACCGCGCTGGTCAATCGCGTAGGCAAAGAAGAAACGCTGACATTCGCCGGAGAATCTTTCGTAACAAACCCAATCGGAGAAATCATTGCCCGTGCACCAACAGGAAAGGACCATATACTTTACGCTGATTTAAACTTGGGACAGCTGAAAAATTGTCAAGCAAGAAAATATTTTCTCTTAGATCGAAGACCAGACATCTACGGGACTCTTTAGACGATTAACGATGAACGGTGACAATTGCGTCCACTTAATTAAGGATAATTTCACCAAAAGTCTTAAGAATGTATGATAGAAATGTAGTTGGGGAGAAAAAATGGTTTACTGCACTAAATGTGGCGCCAACAATGCGGATGACGCCCAAGTTTGCGCTGAATGCGGAGCACCTCTCTATCCAGTCAGAAAACAACGCGAGACCTACAGAAGACATGAAGAAGAGTGTTTCGGGCTTCCCCGAGGGGGTGCGGTCGTGACCTTAGTCATCGGAGTGATAATACTTTTCGCTGGGGTTGCCTTCTTGCTGTCAGAGGTCTATCAAATATCGATACCATGGTGGCCATTTATTCTGATAATCTTTGGCATATTGATCGTCTTAGGTGCAATCCGAGGATTAGGGCGTAGACAATATTACTGAGAAAGTTACAACTCTATTTTTTCTCTGCTTCACCATTTTGGCACGGAGATTTGCAATTAAGGCAAATTTTGAAATGATCCCATTGTGAAAGTTGTATTCTCGTCAAAAGCCAAAAAACAATCAAAGCGATCAGAAAAAAATCTACCAGCGCGCTCTGGATTAATGCATCAATTCCCATCAAGACAAAAAAAGCTCCAAGAACAAACAACGTGTTCAAAGCTAAACGAATTAAGCCCTTGAATTTCAACTGAAAAAATCCGAGAGTTATTCCGGCAATCCCAAACAAGACCAATTGGAAACTCAATGTCTCAATACTCCAACCGTTAAAAAAATAGAAAACTGTGCCAGTAAGAGTAATGAGTGCTCCGAGAAGCAAGCCTGTACACGCTGCACATAACGTGTAGTTGCTTACTCCTATAACGTGAGCTGAAAATTCTTCACAGTCAGGATGGTGTCCCTTCAAAGGGGCATGAGTTTTTGATGCTGCTAAATCTTTTTTTCTTTTTTGGAAGTGTGACGATTTTGAGCATCGCTTGGGAAACAAACTAGCGAAAATTCCGAAAATGCAAATTACGCTAAAGACTGAGCCTATTAACGGTTTTCGCCATGGAAAGTTCTCATGAATAGCAGCAGCTGGATTCAACGATAATGCAAGCGTCATAAACAGTCCGAAAGCGGAAACGCCTACAATGAAAACCAGAGTGAGGTTATTGTATGTACGTGTCATTTTCACGTCGCCTAGAAAAGCGTCCTGAGCTGCCTTATAATGCCCTGTCTAGCCATGTACCAGTAAATTCTTCTCCTCAATTCGTTTCTTGAAAGTAATCCTTGAAATCTTCGGGTCATGGAATCGTAGAAGCTGCTGTAGCACTTGTAAAGTTCCTCTTGCACCTGTCTTCGTGATAATGTCTCTGTCGGCATCACAGCGTGGATCATGTCGTAATTTGACCAGTTCTGATCTTCTATCCAGCCATTCCGCTTTGCTTCCTCGAAAAGCTCCGTCCCAGGAAAAGGCGTGAGAATGCCAAATATGACCAAATCCGGGTCCAAATCATTCGCAAACTCCCTCAACTCTGCAATCGATTTAGCCGTGTCCTTACGCTCCCCTATTATGAACATCGCATGAGCAAAAATATCGTTTTCCTTCAACAATTTCACTGCGAGCCTAGCGTCTTCAACAGTTATGTTCTTTCTGAAAGTTTCAAGAGTGGACTGACTGGAATTTTCCACGCCCAAAAGCACCCAGCGCAAACCCGACTTGCGCATTTTCGGAAGGAGATCTTTACTTTTAACCACATCGTCGCATCGGAGTTGCATGAACCACATCACATTCTCCGCTATTCCGCGCTTAATAATTCCGTCAGCAAGTTCCCTGGCTCTCGTCCCGAGGCCGAAGTTGTCATCTGTCAACCAGATAAATCTGCTACCATAGTGCCTATAGCAGAACTCCATTTCGTCTGCAATGCGTTGAGGCGATTTTGTTCGCCATGTCCCCTGCCAATGTTTCCATTGCGAACAGAACGTGCACTTGTGAGAGCACCCTCTAGAGCCTTCAATTAGGGCAAAAGGAACATCTCGGCCTGTCATGGCGGCAAAGTGATACTTGTGAACGATGTCTTTGACAAAATGATACCCAGGATACGGAAGATCGTCTAAGTTTTTGATGAAGGGTCTCGGTGGATTCTGCCTTATTTCATTGTTGTGCCTGAAAGATATCCCCTTTATTCGTGAAAAAGACGATTTCTTCGATGCTTTTTTGACAAGTTCTACGAAGGTTTGTTCTCCTTCTCCTCGAACGATTATGTCAATCTCTGGATACATTTTCAGACTTTCTTCGTCTGTTGCCGTGAAATGTTGTCCTCCGGCAACCGTAAGGATGTTCGGATTTACCTTTTTTGCAGTGGCTAATGTTCTGGCAGCCAAGTAAGTGTTGCATGTGGCCAACGCGCTTGAAGCAACAATATCCGGGTTGAAAGATTCTACTTTCTTTTCCATGTCTTTCCAGTCTACTTGTTGGGCATTGCAGTCAAGTACTCCAATTTCCACGTCCTTGACTTCTCGCTCGAGATAAGCGGCAAGTTGGATTATCCCGAAGGGTGGCGGCAAGTATTCTCCCATTACGAACCAAATGTCTTTTGGAGGCTCGACAAAAAGAACCTTCATGGTACATAGTTCTCCGTTGAAACTAGTCTATGTCTTGTTTTTCTTTTAAGAATAATGATAAGTTGGCTTCAATCACGTTGAGAAGAGAAGATCGTGTGCACAAGTCAGGAAGAAGGGGTGAAATAAACTATCTCTTGCATTAGGACGCAAAAGAGTTATTATTAACTTGTGCGGAAAGGTTAAGTTTATTGCGGAGAGCGTACGCATGGTTAAGTATATTTTTGTTACTGGTGGCGTGCTAAGCTCTGTTGGTAAGGGTATTTTGACTTCCTCTGTTGGTAAAATGCTTCAAACAAGGAGTTTGAAGGTCACAGTCATCAAAATCGATCCTTACGTGAACGTTGACGCTGGAACCATGAACCCGTACATGCACGGTGAAGTTTTCGTAACAGACGACGGCGGCGAAACAGATCTGGATTTAGGCTGGTACGAACGTTTCCTCGACTTAAGTTTGGAAAAAGAAAACAACATAACTACTGGCCTCGTATTCAAGGCTGTTATTGAAAAGGAACGGCGAGGCGACTTTCTGGGAAGATGCGTCCAGATTGTGCCGCATATTACGAACGAGATCAAACATCGCATAAGAGGTGTTGCGAAAAGCTCGAATGCTGACGTGGTTCTAACAGAGGTCGGCGGTACAGTAGGCGACATTGAGGGCTTACCTTTCTTAGAGGCTATTCGTCAAATGCGTTTGGAAGAGGGTTTTGAAAACACTTTGTACGTACATGTTGCATTGGTTCCGATTCTAGATGTTACAAGCGAGATGAAGACTAAGCCTTTGCAGCACAGCGTTAACGAGTTGCGGCGCATCGGTATCCAGCCCGACATTATAGTCGCAAGGAGTCCGCAAATGATCGACGCTGAAGCATTACGGAAAATAGCTTTGTTCGGCACTATTCCGCAAGATGCGGTTTTCTGCTCTTACAATGTAGAATCGATCTATCAGGTCCCGCTTATTTTAGACGGTCAAGGAATGGGCGAATTTGTTTGTAAACGGTTAGGTTTTTCTCGTCCTCTCCAGAATTTTGATGACTGGAAAAAGTTTGTAGACGCGCTGATAAAGCCTGAACACAAAGTCAAAATTGCTTTGGTGGGCAAGTACACAGGTTTAGCCGACAGTTACGTGAGCATGAGCGAGGCATTACGTCACGGAGGCGCAGCCTCCAAAGCAAAAGTTTGCATAACCTATATAGAAGCGGAAAAGTTAGAGCAAAGCCCAGAGTGCGTCAGCCTCTTGAAAGATTTCGATGGAATATTTGTCCCATACGGTTTTGGCCCTAGAGGCACTGACGGAAAAATCGCGGCGATAAGGTTTGCGAGAGAAAACGGCATCCCATTTCTCGGCATATGCTACGGATTCCAGCTATCAGTCGTGGAATTTGCCCGCAACGTATGCGGACTAAAAGATGCTAGCAGCACCGAAATAAGCCCAGAATCACCTTATCCCGTGATTGACCTTATGCCAGAGCAACGGGGAATAGATTACAAAGGAGCTACAATGCGTTTAGGTTCCCACAAGATAGTTGTAGAGCCAAACACGTTAGCCCACAAGCTTTACAAACGCGAAGAAATCTACGAACGTCACCGTCACAGATTCGAAGTCAATTTGGATTTTCTAGAAACTCTGAAGAAGAATGGAATGGTTTTCTCAGCAAAAAGCGCCGATGGAAGAAGAATGGAGACCTTAGAGTTGCCTGACAAATACTTCTTTTTCGCTTCTCAGTTCCACGGCGAATTTACAAGCAGGCCTGGAAAGCCCAATCCAGAATATTACGGTTTTGTAAAGGCGTGTTTAGATAAGAAGTTAGGTAAACCTAAGCCTGAGCATTAAAAAATGGAAGGTTATCTTGGCATTCAGTAATTGCGATGGTAAGGCCTTACGAGTTCTTCCAGTAGCGAGAGCATCGTTGGCACATTGAAGGCTATGTCCGTAAAGGTCACTATGCCTACCAGCTTATCGTTATCTATGACTGGGAGCTTTTTGATCTTTTTCCTTGCCATGAGCCTAGCAGCCTCTTCCACACTGGCTGTTTCACTAATGGTTATTAACGGACTGGTCATGAGTTGTCTTGCTGTTAGGGTCTGCGGAGCCAAGCATTGTTCTACCAGCCTCATTAGGATGTCACGCTCCGTTATTATGCCAACTGGTCTTTCGCCTTGGACAACTATTATAGATCCTATGTTGAACTTGTTCATAGTTGCAACTATCTCTTGGGCGGTTGTGTCTGGACGTACTACTCTCACGTTCTTGGACATAACATCCCTGACGAGAACCATACTTGCCATACAATTTTGCCTCCAAGACACTTTAACCATTCTTGATCTTGTCATTTATCTGTTTTTGTTCCGTTTGGAACCGTCCGCCTTAAAGGTTTGACTTTACATATTTCTCATGTTAAGGTGCAATGCTATGACTGAAAGTGCGCCTACTGACATCGAGAAATTTCGTGAACGTTTAGAAAAGGCTACAAACTATGGCGAAGTCTGGAAGGTTGTTAAGGATACAGCAATATTTACGCTAAACAAGCGGAGAGGCGGAATGATGCTTTTTCTTGACGATCTGCCCATTCAGCTGGGTGCCTACCACCCCCTTGGAACAAACAACATTGTTTTGAACAGAACTTTAGTTAACATTGTCGAGGCTTCTATCAGTTCCAAACGCGTGGTTAACGGCTTAATTTACAATCTACTTTTGCACGAGTATTTACATGCCCTAGGCGAATATTCTGAGGCTGAAGTTAGACGCACGGTCTACGAAATTGCACAAAAATGTTTTGGCGAAAACCACATTACAACAGTCATCGCACAAAAGAGCCCATGGGCCTTGCTAAAGGACATACCGCTTGAAACTGTCAATGCTCCAAAACGCGTAATGGAAATCGTAAAGGACTTCGAAAAAACAGGCAAATACATAGTTTAGCAAAGCTTTGGCTTTATCGATGAGCCTATCGCTTTTTAGGTCTCCTACCCCTATAGGGATTAAATCGCGTTTATAGAAAAAGCAGCTCAAAAATGTATCAATTTATAACCCTACGTTTGAGGCATTGGTTTTGAGTCCTTCCAAGGCTATTTCAAAGAACTTTTCCCGTAATATCCCTATTTCTTCGCAGAAAAGGATTCGTTCTCTGTCTGCTCCTCTGGCAAAGTTCTTATCTTTAAATTTTTTGGAAACCGATTCAACATTTACGTCGGCTAACTTCTTAGAAGGCATGACCAAAGCGCAAGCCACAAGCAACCCTGAAATGGCATCACACGCGATCAAAGCTTTTTCCATGCGGGTTTCGGGCGCAACTCCAGTATGCTTGAAATTGTGAGTTTTTATAGCCCTTATGATCTCTTCAGAAACCAATCCCTTCAAGATATTTTCAGCTAAAAGGCTGTGCTTTTCAGGCGCGGCCTCGGTTCTTTCATAGTCAATATCGTGAAGCAGACCCACTAAACCCCATTTTTCCTCATCTTCTCCAAAATATCTGGCTGTGTTCCGCATAATTGACTCCACAGCAAGCATATGATAAACAATATTCCTCCTCGCAACATGCTCCTTGACGAAATTTAAGCCTTCTTCCCGGGTTAGCATAAAATCACCCCAACTCTTTTTCCATAGTACGCCTTTTCTCCAATTTATAAATATAGTATTTATCAGTGGAATTAGACAAAATATACAATTCAAGTGCACCCTTCTTTTGCAGTCTCCGCTGGGTTTGAACACCAAACGATTTCAGTAAAGCCGAAAATCACACGTAAAACGATAGGATTTGTAGCTCAGCAATGGTTTGAACCAAACCTGTCCTGACCAACACAAACGCTTCGAAAACGGAAAAAACCTAAAATGATCGTTTTGACTTTTTGCTTAAAAGATGACGCAAATGGAAATCAAGCTGGAAGACGCATCCATTCGATACTTAGATAAGCTTTACGAAATTGAGAAAGAATGCTTCACCAAGGAAGCGTTTACAAAGCAACAGATTGCCTATCTGCTGACTGATTACAATTCCATTGGGATAGTTGCTAAAATAAACAACGAAATAGTGGGCTTTATGATAGGCCGAATAGAAATCAAAAGGAAAGCGCTGGTTGGGCACATACTCACGATAGATATTGCACCTGCTCATCGCCGAAAAGGAATAGCACAAAGACTTTTCGAAGAAATGGAAAAAATATTTAGTGAAAAAGGCGTCAAGGAGTGCCACCTAGAAGTGCGCGAAGACAACGTCGCAGCTTTGAACCTCTACCGTAAACTTGGGTACAAGAAAGCTGGAAAGCTTCAGAAGTACTATGGAAACACCCACGGAATATACCTTATAAAGACTTTAGCTTGACCTCCACAGTTTCGGCTTGGTTCGCTCATCAAACACCCGTTGCAAGCGCATTCCCAATTCTTCAATAACAACGAGTTCTGCCGTCGCACAAACACGAGAACCTGTCATCAAATGACGGCCGAAACATACACCTTTCTCATCTGAAACAACTATGTGCGCGTAAACAATCACTTCACCTTCTTCATCGAACGATACGCTCCCCATGCACGAAGCTATCTCTAAAGGAAAATCCAGCCGAATATACTTGTACTCGCTTTCCTTTAATCTTCATTTCCAAGAAGATTGAAAAGACATATCTTTCCGACTTGTCCCTCAACCATGACAATTACACTTTTATCCCGTAAAGTTCCATGCTTGCGAGTGAATCTTTAAACACAAACACTTAAAAAGATTTTAGATCAATAAATAGGTTCGCGGGGGCTTGGGAGACTGTCCAAGAGAAAAAGCAAAGAACAAACACTCGTCAGAACGATAGTAGTTTTGATCCGCAACACTACGTGGAGATGCGGAAGACTAGAAAGACTGATAGTTCGACATCTTCACAAGAGAAACGAAAATTTTGGAAAGCCCGAAATGTCGATAAAGGACATGATACAAAACTTGAATTTGACAGGGAAGAAAAAGAACGAATTCATAGATGCCCTGAGAAGATTGGAAAAAAGAAATATAGTGAGAATACTGCCTTTGTAAGCTGACCTTTTCTTGAACTGTTCACCAGCTCTTATTTTGTGAGTTTTTTCGCGTTTTCAATCCATTTTCCCGTGATTTTTGGCGAAATCTCCAATTTTGCCGCTAAATCCTCTGCTGCAGCTCTGGCTAGCTCCTCAACACTGCCTATGCCCAATTCATTTAGTTGCGTCGCCCTTTTTTCACCTATGCCCTTTACTTTTATGAGTTCTATCGTCGGTATCGGAGTTGAAATTGGTGTTTCTGCTACCACTGCGGCTTTCTCTTCCATCGCGACTTCAGCGATTGCTTGTGTTGACTGCGTCACTGTTGGAGTCGTGGTTTCGACTGCTATCATTTTTGCTTTTGGTCTTTCATAGTAGCCTAAACCTACAGCTAAAAGTCCTAGGACAGCGGTTGTAATCACCCACAGATCTCTCACAGATTCTTTCAGCAAAGCGAAGGACGCTATGGTTATTAGGAAAAATATTATGGCCAATACATATAGAGTTTTATCCAAACGCATGTTCTTATCACTAAGTCCTTTACTTTCTATGGAATAGCTTAAATAATTTTCTGCTTTTCAGCCGTAACTCTGGAAGTTTTATGCATTTTGCGGCTATTTACAGTCTATTTTAGCAGTTCGTCTTCAGGAGGAGGCGGCTTTATCAAACCCTCTTTCATTAGCAATTTTGTTGATTCTCTGGCGTTCTGAATTATCGCTGAAGCTCTTTCATAAAGTTCTTGCCTGCTGGGCTTCACTCGCGCTGTTCCCTCTTCTATCGACTTCAACGCGCATGCAACGGCCTCCCTTGGGAAGACTTCCCATTCTTCCATTCTTGGCAGAATATCTTTTTCATGAATACCCCTTTCCTCAGCGAATTTTGCCAGTTCTTGGGCTGCTGCTATGCACATGTCGTCTGTTACTGTTTTTGCCTTTACGTCTAGTACTCCGCGGAAGATAGCAGGAAAACCTAAACTATTGTTCACTTGGTTTGGGAAGTCACTTCTGCCGGTGGCTACAATGCGGGTTCCGGCTTTTTCAGCTTCCCATGGCCATATTTCAGGTATCGGATTGGCGCAAGCAAAGATTATGCCGTTGTTGGCCATTGTTTTTATCCATTGTTTTTTTATCGTGCCTGGGCCAGGTTTTGATGCGGCAACCACTGCGTCCACTCCTTTAAAAGCCTGAGAAATGTCGCCTGTTCTACCTTCAGCGTTTGTTTTTTGAGTTAAATCGTACTTCCATGGGTCTTCTTCTATGGTAATGTCTTTTCTGCCAGCGTGGACCACGCCTTTTGTGTCTACCATTATTATGTTGCCCGGCTTCATTCCCCATCGCATTAGCACGTAGGCTGTTCGAATGTTGGCTGCACCAGCTCCCATTAATGTCACGAGGCTTTCGCTGGGTTTCTTGCCGACTATTTTGAATGCATTTATCAAGCCTGCTAGAATTACAGTGGCTGTTCCCTGCTGATCATCATGCCAGACTGGAATCTTCAGACGCTCTCTTGCCTTCTCTAAAACATAGAAGCATTTGGGCTTCTCTATGTCTTCTAGGTTTATGCCTCCAAATGAAGGCTCAACAAGCTCGCAAGTGCGAATTATTTCCTCGGGATCCTTTGTTCTCAAGCATAACGGAAAACCGTCTACACCGCCCAAGTATTTGAACAGCAGCACTTTTCCCTCCATTACTGGCATGGCTGCCTCTGGTCCGATGTCGCCTAAACCCAAAACGCGTGTTCCATCGGACACCACAGCAACGTAGTTCCAACGGTTTGTAAACTCGAAAGACTTGTCTGGATTCGCTTGAATTTCCTTACATGGGACAGCTACGCCCGGCGTATACCAGATTGCAAAGTCTTTAGGGCTTGTTATGGCGCATTTGGACATAACCTGAACTTTTCCTTCATAGAATCTGTGCATTGCAGGAGCCAATTGTGCTGGTTTCTTGGCTTCAGTCAACAACTCCTCCACGGTTGGTTCTTTTTCTTCTTTTTTGGATGCACCCACTAGCATCTTCTCCTCTTGCGAGGTGATGATGTCGGGTATCTGCGGTTTTAAACGTTGTGGTTGACGGTTAACGATAACAGATGTGTTTCGCAATTGGTTAGGTACAATGTTCGATTATGCATAGAATATACAAAGCGAACGTCAAAATTACAAGAGCAAAAAAATTATGGAATAGGGATATTGATCAGAAAAAAGACAGAAGAAACCTTTATGCATCAAATTTTAATATGACCTTGGTCTGTAACCGCCCGGTCCCCTTCTGTCTCTGCCGCCGAAGTCCCTTCTGCCTCGTCCCCTGAAAGGTCGCCTTTGTTGCTCGTAAACTTTATCGGATAGGTTGTTTTCAGTGTTTACTTCACCTGCAAATGCTTCTTTTGCAATTTCCAGAGTACCGTATTTGCCGACGTTCAGACGCATGTTGCCTTTGAATAAGGTGACATAACCATTTCCTATGCTTATGGTTTCGCCTTCATTCACCTTCTCGATGTTGTCGTCCCAAAGAGTCAAGTAAACGCAGCCTGTCTCGTCGCCGATTAAAGCGTCGCAGACTCGATGTGGAGCACCATCTCTTCCTGCAGGAATGTTTCTGACCTCGCTTTTCGAAACTACTTTTGCTATTACGTTGACAGCTCTTGAAGCTGGGGTTAACTCGCCTATTTTCACGTCTACTGGTTTTCTATTTCCGAAAAAACCTTGAACAGCCAACTAATTCAACACCTGCATATTAGACAAGACAAGTAAATTATACTATGCTCTTAAGGTTTTTGGTTCTTAATGTTGCTTTTAAATGCGTAATGAGTTAAACCTTTTGGCCGTCGGAAAATGTGTACTCGTGGTATTTCGTCAATTTTATCAAAGCCGACTGTTGCTAAGTGTTTAATCTCTTCAACCGTTGCCGCGGTGGCTACTCCCGTAATTCTCTATTATAATTTCTGTAAGACAGATTTTTGACACGATAGTTGTACAATGGCGCTACTATTATTCAAAGAAATAGTGGAAGTTGCGGGAGATGCCTCATTGTTACGGTCCTAAGATTTTTTGCTATTTCCAGAGCTCCTGAGTTTTGGACCCTTACTTTCAGAACTGTATGGGAGCTTACTGGTCCTGAAAATTACGAGCTTATCTTTGAATTCTCCTAAGTAACCCAAAACAAGTCTCTTGCCTTTCTCAGTTAAAGAGTAAACAGGTATTGTCACGCCTAGCTGCATCAGCGCTTTGCCACCAATTTCTGTTCGAAGTATTTTCGAAGCACCTGCACAAACAATATCTGCTTTACCAAGGTGCGCCACGTCCACTTCGCCCACACACGTATTGCAGACGGAAAAAATCACAGCATCCGCCTTTGCACTATCTTCAAACGCTCGGATTTCACTTACGGCCCTCGCTTGGAAGCCCGCAACACTGACAGCAACACGCTTAAAACCCAGATCGAATGCTCGTTTGACGCCTTCAACTTGATCAATTCGTGCATTGATCTTATCTAGAATAACTCCACCTTCAGCCTCAACATGCCCAATAATTTCTCGAATAGGCGAAGTTTTGATTACGCCAGTTAAACGTGCACCAATCCCCTGCACGAGATTTCCGTTAGCCGTTATGACTGTGCCTGCTCCTTCACAGACAACAACAGCGCAATCAATAAGATTCTTTCTAAGCCAAACTCGCATCATTTCGGAAGCTCCGTAAGCCACTATTGACTCAGCGTCAAAAATCCGATTTTGACAGCAGAAGCCAGATCCTGCAATCTTTCTTTCGACAGTTTTCCGCACAGCTTCAACATCAATCTTTTTAGTTCCATAAAGAGACTCGTGTAAAGGACAATACTCAACAGTGGGCTCGCTCAAAACTTCTACGTCTTTCGGTGAGATTCGCACCCGAGCCCCGCAACAGTAAATTTCATGTTGCCCACAAACGCACATTAGGTCTTTTTCTCCGAATTTTAGAAAGAAAACAAAAGTGAGTATTTTGATGAATCTGCTGCTATTTGTTTGTCATCTCGTTGATCTGCTGTTCCATCATATGCCCGCGACAGTAAATCAAGGCTTTCTTGACGCCAGGGACCTTCAAGGCAGCGTTCTTAATGTCACTGGCCAATTTGAAAGCTATGGGACAGAATGGACTCGAAGGGATAAATTCCACCTTAACAACGCCTGGCTCTTCCTCTTTGACACTTGAAATCATCTGCATTTCGGCAAAAGTTAAGCCAGTTTCCGGATCAACAACTTTGCCAGTCTCTTCGCGCACCTTATCTTCTAATTCAGTCAAACTCTTTTCACACTCTCTGCTCTTTTGAAAAAAATAAGAATAGGTATGCCATATAAACTGTTGCATAAAATCTAAAGAAAATGATGACACAAAATAACAAGTGGTGTTATCGTGACTGAGAAAACCTGCGAGTTCTGTAAGATAGTAAAGAAGGAGAGCCCGGAGAGTAACGTTTACGAAGATTCGCGAGTAATGGCCTTTCTAGACATTAGACCCTTGACCACGGGACACAGGCTTGTCATACCGAAAAGCCATCGCGAAACTATATATGATCTTCCAGAAGAAGAAGTTGCCCACCTGTATAAAATTGTAAAAAGAGTCGCCCTTGGTGTGAAAAAGGCAGTAAAGGCTGACGGAATTACTATAATTCAGCAAAATGAAAAGGCAGCTGGCCAAGAGATATTTCATTTACATGTCCATGTTATCCCACGATACGAAGGACAGAAACTGCCCAGATTTGGGGAAATCCCAGAAGCCAATAGGGAAAAATTAGATGAAGCCGCAAAAAAGATAAAACAGCATGTCTAGGTTATCATGCCAGCTTTTTTCTTTGATTGATACATTCTCCAGCTTAAAGCCATAGTCCTCGGATGCGAAGCCTTAACCTCGTCTAATTTCGGAACAGCAGTATTATGCGGTGCTTTCAAAACAGTCTCAGGATTTGCATAAGCCTCTTCGCCAATTTTATGCATTGTATCAGCGAATCGGTCAAGCTCCTCTTTCTCGAAAGATTCTGTAGGCTCAATCATCAGCGCTTCATCAACTATAAGTGGAAAATAGATCGTTGGCGCGTGCAGCCCGTAATCAAGCAAACGTTTAGCGATATTTGCGGCTGAAACGCTTGTTTCGTCTTTTAAGCGCTTGGCACTGAAAACGCACTCGTGTTTTCTTGGCTTTTCACTGTCGTATGGAAGCGTTAAACCCTTGACGCCTTTAAGTTTCCTCGCTAGATAGTTTGCGTTCAAAACAGAAACTTCAGCGACATCCTTCAACCCTTCATTGCCCAGACTCAAAATATACACGTAAGCCCTCAACAACACCGCAATGTTTCCATAATAACTGCGAATTTTTCCGACGCTTTGCGGTTTATCATAGTCCAAACGGTAACTTTTACCATCAAAGACAATGCGTGGAACGGGCAGAAACTTAGCCAGACCTTCACAAACACCTACGGGACCAGCTCCAGGGCCGCCTCCACCATGGGGCGTACTAAAGGTTTTATGGATGTTTATATGGACAATGTCGAAACCCATATCGCCGGGTCTAGCCTTGCATAACAGCGGGTTTAGGTTTGCTCCGTCATAGTAGAGCAACCCGCCGGCCTCATGGATAATCCGAGCGATTTCTTCAATATTCTTCTCAAAAATTCCTAACGTGTTGGGGTTTGTAAGCATTAGTCCCGCGGTCTTTTCAGATACGGCTGCTTTCAAGGCTTCCAGATCGACGCACCCATCTTCCCCAGAAGGGATGACAACAACGTTGAATCCAGCCATAGTTGCGCTGGCTGGGTTTGTTCCATGCGCGGAGTCTGGTATAATAACTTCACTGCGCTTTTCACAATCTCCATTAAGCGTATGGCATGCGCGCATCAGCAGAGTGCCCAGCAATTCGCCGTGCGCACCGGCGGATGGTTGCAAACAGACTTCATAAGTGCCAGTTATTTCCGCCAACCACCGTTCAAGTTTATAAAGAATCTCAAGTATTCCTTGCACTGTGATTTCGTCTTGATATGGATTAAGCATGCTGAGGGTTGGCAAGCTCGCTAGCACCTCGTTTATTTTTGGATTATATTTCATGGTGCAACTGCCCAGCGGATATAGACCCGAATCTACCCCGTAGTTCATTTCCGATAGGCGCAAAAAGTGGCGCATAACTTCAACTTCGGAAAGCTCAGGAAGCTTGGGGTCACCCGTACGCCGCATGCTTTCCGGTATAAGCGTGTTAACATTACCTACTGCTTGCTTAATCCTGTCCTCAATTTTCGGTAGAACGTGACCCTTTCTTCCGTTGTTTCCAAGAGAAAAAATGACTGGTTCATTCCAGTTTGCCTGCTTGAACATTCAATTCACCTCCTCGCCAAAATCTCCTCCAAAGTCTCTGCTAGGTGATCAATTTCCTCCCTAGAGTGAATTTCAGTCACACAGAAGAGGGCTGTTTGGCCAAGTTCTGGAAACTCATGGGAAATATCCTTGCCGCCGTGAATATTGCTTTGCAAGAATTTCTTGTTAATGTCCTTGACGCTTGATCCAGTCGCGTCAAAATTAACGGTAAATTCCTTGAAGTGAATAGCCTTGAAAAGCGGAACCTTAACAGCACCTACTTTTGAAAGTATTTGCATGGCGTAGTTAGCTCTGGACATTATTGTTTCTCCTAGTTCTCGGAAGCCAGCAGGGCCAAGCAAAGACATGTAAACGGCTGAAGCTACGGCGCACAGGGCTTCGTTAGTACATATATTGGATGTTGCCTTCTCTCGTCTAATGTGCTGTTCACGGGTTTGAAGAGTCATGCAAAAACCTCGTCTGGCGCCGTCTTGGGTCGTTGTCATCCCGATTATGCGGCCAGGCATCTGCCTGACCATGTTTAAGTCATCATGGCAGGCTAAAATCCCTAAAAGTGGGCCGCCAAAGTTCATTGCATTCCCAAGGGGCTGGGCCTCACCAATCACGATGTCGGCCCCATACTCTTCTGGAGGCTTCAGAATTCCGAGAGAAGTGGGGTCAACGCCTACAATTAAAAGAGCGCCATGAGCATGAGTTTTCTTGCTGATGTCGTCAATTTGAGATTCGACGAACCCCAAGTAGGAGGGGTTTTCAACATAAACAGCTGCCGTCTTATCTGATATTTGACTCTTCAAATCTTCTAGGCTTATCAGCCCATTATTAGGGTTGTATGCCAACTGCTTAATTGTGATGCCAGCGGGCTCCCCGTAAGTCTTTAGGGTTGCAAACCTTTCCGGGTGAATAATCTTGGGAACCAATATTTCGCCTCGCTTTTTTATTCGAGCCGCCATGCGAGCTGCTTCACCCAAGGCTGAAGCCCAATCATACATGGAAGAATTGGCGACTTCCATGCCTGTTAATTCGCAAATCATGCTCTGATATTCAAAGAGAGCTTGAAGCATACCTTGGGAGATTTCGGGCTGGTATGGGGTGTAAGAAGTGAGTAATTCGCTACGTTGAACAATTTCCTTCACAACCGCAGGCACATAATGAGGCCAACAGCCAGCGCCCAGAAACATAGATATGTCATCGTTTGTCGTGTTTTTCGAAAGCAACGTTTCCACATGTCTTTTAACCTCAAGTTCCGACAAAGCCTCTGGAAGATCCAATGGTCTTTTGAGACGGTATTTTTCAGGAATATCGACGTAAAATTCTCCAATGTCTTTTATGCCCATTGCTCGCATCATTTGATGTTTTATTTCTGGCTGAGAATTCGGGATGTATGGATGATTATGCTTGCTCAAACGATTCACCATCAGGAATTAAAAAATATGAGACACTGTTTTTCTTAAACCTTTTCAATTCGCTCGCGGATTTTGACCTTTCAGCAACCGCGTACAGCATTTTGATTGCTGCAAAAAAATTGAAGTTCGGGCCAGTTTCTGCACTTCTTATTCAAGGATGACCCTTGCATCCACCGTCTTTGCCCCTTTCTCATAAACAATTATAGGGTTTAGATCCAGCTCTTTAATCTCTTGGTGATCCATGACTAGTTTGGATGTGTTCAAAAGAATTTTTACTATGGCGTCCGTGTCTGCTGGCGGCACGTTCCTATAGCCTTTCAATAGCGGGTAAGCCTTGACTTCGGTGATCATTTCTTGGGCATCTTGGCGTGTTATGGGTGCAACTCTAAAGGTGACATCCTTCAGAAGTTCTACGAAAATCCCACCTAGCCCAAACATCAAGGCTGGGCCAAACTGCGGATCTTTAATCGCGCCAACTATAACCTCGGTTGACGATGGTGCCATTTCTTGAACTAAGACGCCAACGATTTTCGCTGTCGCCTTGTGTTTTTTGATGTTTTGTAGTATCTGCCCATAGGCACTCCGAACTTCATTGGTGTCTTTCAGATTTAGCTTCACTCCTCCAACATCCGATTTGTGGATGATATCGGGCGAAACAATTTTCAAGACTATAGGATACCCGATCTCTTCTGCGAACTTCGCGGCTTCCGCCTCGTTTTTTGCCAGCTTAAACCTTGTAACAGGAATGTCATAGTCCGTGCAAATGGTTTTGGCTTCAGTTTCAAGTAAGGCTTTCCTTCCTTCTTCGCGCGCTTGCGATAATATTTTTTTGGTTTGATTCAAGCTTATAGTCCCGACCTTAAGCATAACTATGTATGACGAGTTTCTCAGCTTAAAATCGTTTTGCCATGGCATTCAGCAAAGACCATTACGTTGCGGCACACGTTTTTTGGGTTTTATGGCGGAGGGTTGAAAGCGTCTTGATAGTACCACATGAACGTTTCTCCGTTCGCTACCCTATAAGCATCGGCGTTTTCCCAGACTATTGACCAAGATACGCTGGTGCTGTTCCAGATCCAATAGGTCCATCCGAAGTTGTCCTGTTTGTAAACATCGTTGATTGAGATGACTTCCGTACCATAAGCGCCTACTTGATACGTCATGTTAGAAATTTGCTTAGTCACGTCGAACAATGTCGCTCCAGTCAATACTTTTGTGTCATTGCAAAATGTTCTTGTACCATTGCCATAATCTATGCCAATATCCACATAGATGAGTACGCCGCCTATTCTATAGACAACATCATTGTATTGCAGCCAATAATAGCCAGCCACAAGTGAGGCCACCAAAGCCCAGCATACAAAGACCATGGAAGCTACTATCCACTTATTCTTTAGGAATGACAGAATTTTCACCTCCGATAACTCTTAATATTGTGTTGATTGCGGGAAGACCTCCTATTCCAAAGAAGAACGCGTTACTAAGAGTATGGACGAGACCGAAAGGAACGAAGCCAATTACAACAGCAAAAACGAGGTCAATGTTATTTACGTATCCAAAGACTATATTTGTTATAAAATCATAACAAAACGTCAAGAACATTCCAAGGACGCCGAAAAAAACGCAAATATAAACCCTGCTGTTAGTTGCCGCAATACAACCATTTGAACCCAAAAGCTTCTTCATTAGCCCTCCACCCACACCATAAATCGCTTCCGAAAACATTGTCGAAAGCCATATTGGAAGAGAAAAGCCCAAAGGATTCAAAGTCCCATAAACCGCCCAAGACAAAATCCCTATCAACCCACCGACAAGAGGCCCGAAACAAAAACCCCCCACAAAAACAATCAAATCCATAAACTTCACATTAAACAAAGACAACATCGCATAGTTAGTTCCAATAGAAAGAGCAGACAGGACTACGACCGCCGCTACTTTTCTTGAATTCATAAGGTTGGATGGATTATCCATCCATATAACTCTTTCGAAAAAAGGGAAACATGAGAGAAAGATTGCATGCTAACTTTTGGATCAAGAAATTGCTAGGAGAGCGAAGATTTTAGCGTCATTTGCCATGTTCTCTATTTTCGTGTATTCGTTCGGTTGATGGGCTATTTCGTCTACCGTGCTCCAGACGACCGCGGGAATGTCTATTTTTCTGAAGAAGGCCGCGCATGTTCCTCCGCCTATTCCTCCTACTGTCGCATCTATTCCCCTAGCGTTTTTAACTGCCTCCTTCAGCAGCTTGACTATTTCAGAGTTGCCATCCTTTAGCTTTGGGGCTATTGCCTTTTGCACTGTCTCTATCTTGTTTGTGGCCCCGGTTTTCTTTTCAAATTCTGCAAGAACATTGTTAATGTCGTTAAGAATTTCGTCAACGTCGTAGTTCGGTAGAATCCGACAGTCAAAATATAATATGTCTTCACCAGGAACTATATTTACGGCATCAACATTTTTATCTTTTTTAGTAGGCTCGAACGTGCTTTCAGGCACATCGAAATATGGGTCTTTAAGCGCGTATTTTTCATGCAACATTTTGTCCAGGGCTACTCCGATTTGCATTCCGATGCGGTGGGCGTTTAAACCTTTGTTGGGCATACTGGCATGTGTTTGTTTTCCTGTTGTACGAAGTTTGAGCCACAAGATGCTTTTCTCAGTTACTTCTATGAAGCTTCCATCTTCGTTCCCGCCGTCTGGCACGACTATCAAATCGTCCTGCTTGAATAATCCTTGTTTTATTAAATGCTGAATTCCGTAAGTGCTTCCCTGTTCTTCATCTGCAACGAAGGCCAATGCCACGGTTCTCTTGGGTCTTATGCCTAAACTTTTCAAAGCCATAACAGCAAAGATTGATGCAATCAAAGATTGCCCATTATCTTCGCTTCCCCGTCCATAAACGCGCCCATCTTTAACTAGTGGTTCAAAGGGTTTTGTAATCGTCCAGAGAGAGTCTTCGCCTGGCGGAACAATGTCCATGTGAGTCACTATCCAGAAACGCTTGGAATCTGCTGCTCCATAGTAGTAAGCAATAATGTTCGGTCTTTTTCTAGATGGAACTCTGGGGTCTTCTGCGTCAAATCTTTCTATTTTGTCGAAGCCCACATTCTCCAGCAATTGAGTGAGTTTCTCAGCTTTTCTTAGTTCTCCTTCTCCGCCATTTTCTGGCCCTATCGCTGGGATGCGAATAAGACCCATCAACGCGTCAACCATTGCAGATTTTTGCTTTTCAACTTCTTGAAATATGTTTTGAGCTTGCATACTTACCACTTTTTTTGACAATGGGTTTCTAAGCTTGTCGTTTTAACACTTTCGCAAAAATCAAAATGCAAGAAGTGATGAGAGATTTCCGTCTTTTCTAGCTCAATTCCTGTAAGGCACGTAATCGTTTGGTTATGTTGGGATGTGTGGAGAGGGCTTCGATAATTTTGTCCATTGTCGTCAGCTTCTTGGATAGGATCTCTTGAACTAGCTTTTGATCACCCGAAGTTCCAATCGTTGCTATTGTCACCGAATCTGCGCTGGCTCGGTCAGGGTCAGAGATGAATAATGCTTTGAAGGCGTTTAGATTCTGTGTTTCTTGTTTGGGTTTTCTCGTCTTTCTGGTTGTCTGGACTATTTTTGCGAGAGCGTTGGAAAGTTTCTGAGAGCCTCTTTCGACTATTGAAACACTATGCCTATCAGCGTAATACTCGCGCAGTCTGCTCAGGTAAAGTATGAACATGTTCAGAACCCACGAGAAGACCATAAAGCCTATACCAAAGATTGCTCCGCTGCTACCCTGGTCTTTCTGTCTACTATACATCGAAGAGAGCATCAGCGAATATCCTATGTAGTAGAATAGGGCTGGCAAGAATGAAACAAGCATCATTACTTGCACGTCTCTATGTTTGAGATGCCCGAGTTCATGTCCTAGGACGGCTTCGACTTCACCATCATCCAAATTCTTCAATAAACCTTCAGTTACGGCTACACGGCTCCCACTCAACGGTGACCCATACGCAAACGCATTCGGTATTGGAATTCGCGCCACCATCAATTTAGGCTTGCTTATTCCACTCTTCTTGCTGAGGTTTTCAACAACTTCATGGAGTCTCGGATTTTCGCTTTCTGGCAACGCTCGTACACGATAGAGAGCGTCGATAATATACGGTGCAACCAACCACTGGATAAAATTGAAAGAAACGACCATCACGCCTAAGGTGAGGATGTCAAAAGTGCCCATAAGACTCAGAATCACTGCTAATACTAGCGTAGATAAGCCGAAAATTATGGCTAATGTTCCAGCCATCGACAGGCGAAGCTTCCATATGCTCATAATCTATTCAACCATTCATACTGGTTGAATCCTAGCTTATATTTTTTACTACATAGTTTTTACTATCAGAATGTGTATGAGTCATTGCAATAAAATTGTTCCGAATTGTTAAATCGCCATGATTGCAGTTTTTCTCTGTTCCGTGGATTATCGTGATTCTTTCGCAAAGGTTCCGCCTGCAGCAAGCGTAAGCGCGCTACACATTGAAGAAAGTGCTAATAAATATTAGTCGTTCATAATTTTTAAACGTGCTAATGACGAAAGAGTTGAGTAGCGTATTTGATGTAGAATAGTGAATTTAGCGATGGCGTCGCAAGAAAATAGCTTGTCAAATTGGATACTAGGCGTGGTTGTTTTCTTTTTGTGCATTAATTCTGCATATGCCCTTATCGAACTAGTCATCAATGGCTTCCAAGCAGAAATTAACATCCTATACCTAGTGGGAGGAACGTACTACATGCCTATGTATCTATATTTTTTTATTTCAACATGGGCAGCTGCAGTTCCTTTCAGTTATCTTGTTTTCAGCCGTAACTCTAGTGCTCAGATCGACGCAGAGGCAGTGGCTGGAAGTGTTGAAGATGTATTGCAGAATGATCGACTACAATTGGAGAAGGAAGTAAGGGACAAATTTGCCAAGCTTTCATTAGGACAGTTTGGGTATACCACGAGCTTGAAAAACATCAAAACGCTTATTGAAGAAAACGTGAAGAGAATGGAAAGACTTGCCGAAGCCGAAGACAAATATACAAAATTTGTGGAGAAGCAGATCATTGAAGTTGAGACGTTGAAAAAGAAAATTGAGGAAATGGAGCGTGAATTAAAGCCAAAGCCTCATCTAAACAGCAATTCTGATATACAGGAAGTTGATGGAGTTGGAGAAAAAACAGCGGAGAAATTTAGGTCTGTCGGCATAAATAAGGTACAAGACCTTATTACTGAGCCTTCGTCAACCCTCGCCCAAACAACTGGGCTTTCAAAAAACAGAATTGAGAAAATAAGAGCTATTGCACACTTGCTAATGATCCCTGGTATCAATGAAAAAAATGTGAAGCTACTTCAAAAAGCTGGAATTAAATCCGTGAGCAAGCTCTCAAATCAAAGTCCAATAAAACTCTTCAAAAAAATTGCAACCATCAAAAACGGTGAAAATAAACCTAGTCTGGAAGAAGTAGCTTCGTACATAACACTGGCCCGGTCTAACCTAGATTTGTATGGAGATTAATGCGTTTCCATAATAGATATCTGACAATCTAACAGGAAACTCCTGTTCATGTCACAACTACAGTTTTAAATGGTTCAATAGTTAATATATCGCCATGGAAACGCGTGTTGACGACATAGGAAGTTTCCCCCTACCCTCCACTATTGACAGGCAATCATATAACAAAGCGTATAGACATGCAAGAGAAGGGATTATCAACGGGCGAAACATCGAAGAAAACGAACTTTTGCACACCAATTTTTGCTTAGTTGTACTCGATTCATTTAAGAAAAAATGCTCCGCCGGATTAGATGTCGTCAATTACCCGCAACATTATGATATGGTCAATCAGCTCAGCGATGTCATCCACACTGCAATGGAGAAAGGTACATTCTTGGTTGAAGAAAAGCAGGCGGTAATACCTGAAGTGTACTTGATTGGCGAAGAAGCTAAGAAGCTAAGTGAAGAGATTGGGGACAAAATTTCGTTACGTGTAAGCCTTGTGGGACCAATGGAGCTTTACTTAAAAGAAGTGGGAACAAGCCCTTACGAGGATGTTCTCATGAGTTTTGCAGAAACAGTAAGACGATTTGCGAAAAATTCGATATTGAACTCCAAGTACGTAAAAACCGAAGTCGTGTCTTTGGATGAGCCTAGTTTTGGATTTCAAGACATAACTGCAGCAAGAGACGCAATAATTAAAGTTTTGGAAAAGGCTTTTGATTTTGGAGGTGCCGTGAAACAGATTCACCTTCATTCTTCGGCAAAAGTTGCAGACTTGCTATACGTGAAAAATCTTGATGCGCTGTCTTTTGAGTATGCAGGATCGCCCAAAAATATTGAGGGCGTTTCACGAAAAATGCTGGACAAGGCAGACAAACGAGTGCGGATCGGAGTATCAAGAACAGATATTGACGCTATCATGGCAGAACTCTATGATAAAGGTGTAACCAAACCACATGCAGAAGAAATTGTTGAAAGTGAAGAAACTATAAGTAAACGGTTCATTGCCGCCAAAGAGAAATTCGGCGACCGGATGACTTTCACTGGACCTGACTGCGGTTTGGGCGGTTGGCCAACCCAAGAAGCAGCCCAACTTCTTCTCACAAGAACCGTCAAAGCCGCGAAAAAAGCGAGAGCCGCATCTACTTGAAAAGTCGCTTTCGTTTATTTTTATTCTTCTCATCTTTCATGGCTTCAAATAGCGCATGAAAAATCGTGTAACGTTCATAGCTTGGCGAAACTTCTTTTTTCTTATTGTTTGTCAAGGCCTTCTCCACAAAAACCAGCCTTGCAAGCTATTTCAATGATGTTTCAGACGCAGACATATGACTGAAACAGAAACTTTTCTTTTCCACTCACTTTAAGAACCTGCACAGTCTAGGCGTTTGAGCACTCTTAAGGATATGAGCGTTATCCATTTGCTGGGTTTACCTTTTTTCTCTATGTTTGTTTGCATTCTTCCTGTTGGCGTGTTTTCAAGAAGCCATGTGCCGTCCCTTTGCTGTTTCTGCAACAAAAGTTCAACTGCATCTTCTAAACGTTCATCACTCACGTAGCCGAGTTTAGTTAAAACATCCAATCCTCTGAGGATGTTATACCCATAGAACCAAGGAAAACTCAATACCAGCCACGCTGAATTAATTGTTTTGTAACCATGATGGTCAGCCTTGAAAAGCCTGTGCATTAGCAGAAACTCTGCACCCTTTTCCACTGCTACCTTGGTTTGTTCCGTGCGATTGTACGCTTTAACCTCTGAAAAGGCTTCTAAGGCGCAAATTGATCCATAGAAACAGCCGTGTTTGTCTTTTATGTGAGCTCGCCAGTAAGGACAGAGCCAGCCTCCATCCCTATTTTGAATTTGGGTTAGCCAAGCTAAGGCTTTTTTTACGCGGTTGTCATGTTCGTATCCTAGTCTGATCAAGGCGGCAGCCATATTTCCAGTTAAGCATGACAGTTGTTGTTCAAAAATGATTGAGGATACCCATTCATCCCGCGGCGGCAACTTTCTTCCTTTTCCCACACGGTACTCGTACTCTCTTGCCAATGTTTCTGGTGTTTGGGATATGAAACTGCCCTCTGCTCGTTGGAACTGAAAAATGTATTCACAGGCTTTTTCGACTCTTATGTTAGTTTTGTCCAGCCCGAGTTGGCCAAGCGTCATGATTTGCCAGTAAGAAGCTTTGTATTTGGGAAGATAAGGATTAAACCCTTTTTCCCAAGAACCATCCAAGTTTTGCTTCTGCAAAATTTTGTTTGCAACCTCAGAATTGAAAATAGCCTCTTTTGCACTGATAACTTCTGGATCGTCTTCTTTTTTGTCCAAAATGTCACGTAACGCAAAATATCGAACTGGTGGATTAGTTTCTTCAAGAAGCCATTTGAGTGCACCTTCTTTCAAAATGCTGGTCCAATTAATCATGATTAACACAACTCACCCAGTCTTCACACTCTTTCTTGTCACATGCCAGGCAACATTGCACCATTAACTATTTGAAAGATGGTATAACATGTTTTCCAAAGAGATATACCGTTTCAAGAGTTGTTATATCTGGGAAATCCAGTATGAAATAGTTTGCTCCCACGTCAACGTATTTCTCAAGGCTTTCTATGCATTCCTCTGGTGTCCCGCATAAAAGGTTCTGTGTTGTCTCGTATTTCTCAACGGTGACTTCCACTGGCTTGAATTTCTTGATTTTCTCGTTAAGCTTAATCTTATTCTCAGCCAAAATGCATGTCGCGCCTAGAGCCCTTTTCAAGCTTTCAAATTCTCTTCCAACTTCTAAAAAGCGCAGTTTAAGCTGCTTCAGTTTTTGTTCATATTCATCGATTGATGGCAAATACCAGCTTCCAATAACCCAGCCATCCGCGTGCTTTACAACAGTTTCAAACATAAGTTTGCCTCCGAGAAGTGTACCGATCCAAAGTGGTGGATGCGGCTTCTGAATGGGCTTTGGGTTACACAAGGCTCCATTGATGCTATAGTATTTGCCCTGAAAAACTGGTCTCTGCTCGGACCACATTTTTTTCATTATTTCGAGAGCTTCCCGAAGCATTCCTATCCTGACCGCGGCACTTGGGAACGGTATGCCATACGCATCAAACTCAGATTTGAACCATCCAGTCCCTAATCCAAGTTCAAGCCTGCCGCGACTGATCACATCTAACGTCGAAGCCATCTTGGCCAAAACCGAAGGATAACGAAACATGTTGCAAAGCACCATTGTCCCCAACCTGACATGAGTAGTCATCTCTGATAAAGCTGAAAGAGTCGTCCAGCATTCAAGGTAAGATTCCTGCAGAGAACTGGAAATGGGTAGAAGATGATCCGTTACCCAAATTGAGTCGAACCCCGCGTTTTCACATGCCAATGCTACCCTTTTCACTACGTCGTAATCAACATCAACTTGGGGTAAGCATACTCCAAACTCGATCATAGTGAGCAGATCCCAATATGAAATCAATCTAGGAATATTTAAACTCTGAATGCATGTATCCGCGTAAAATTGGTCCTCTATTTGCAGTAGGGTGGATATTGACTGATTGCGACACATACGATGTGTCATCAGCCATTTTCAGCATTGCATGTGCTTTATGCAGTGCTCTCTTTTTTAGCTCCGGAAAGGTCTGGCCAAAACCTCGATCTTGATGGCCTTAACTGGGCAACTCACCCAACACTTCATGCATTTATTGCACTCCTGCATTGCCCATTTGTCATTTCTTGTGACGGCAATCCGCATAGGGCATATTCTCTCACAGTTTAGACAGTTGGAGTCAGAATCAATACATATTTCCTGATCGACCTTGGGTTTGACAAGGTTTATCACGCTGAGAAGGCTGATGAGTGATCCAAGAGGACATAAGGTGTTGCACCATGTCCGACCATAATGGATTGCAAGCATATCCAGAACAAAAATCAGCAAAAGAACCATCAGATCGGCGCCTATGATTCCTTGCAAAGTAAAGTATATTATTGTTCTGTAGAAAACTCCTGGGGGAGAAAACAGATAGGGCGCTGCGAAATTAAACAGAAAACCAGCCGCGAAAACAGCCAGCAGAATTACATACTTCTCGCAATTTTTCCATCCAATCCAATCTAAATTGCCCAGCCCCCTTTTCTTTTTCCTTTCAGTCACGATGTGGGAATACTCAAGTACCATGCCTACTGGGCAAACCCACCCGCAGAAGAAGCGACCAAAGAGAACTATGACCAGAATAACAGCCAAAGTGGGAACTATTAAGTTGATCAGAACTGTTTTTGCGCTTAGGCTCACCAGCACAACTTCCAAAGGCGAAACTATCATGACGTCTCCAATGTTCAGGGCGGAGGTCGTTCCGTACATGAACCCGACAAAAGGCGCAACAATTATTAAAAAAGTCACCAAAACGACTGTTAATACCCTTAAAGCCTCAATCATGTTGGTGTTCACTTAAACTCGCCTCGCTCCCGTTGGTCGTAAAGTCAGAGCCTTAGGTTCAGCCAAGCAGTAGTAAACGCAAATTCCGCAGCCAACGCACTTTTCGCCGTCAAATACAGGTTTTAGGTCATCTGTTATGGTGACCGCTCCGGAAGATGGGCACATCTCAGAGCAGACTACACATTCTTTTCCCATGTAAGCCAAACATTTTTCTGGGTTGAACTCCACCGTTCCAATCTTGACTTTCTCCTTGTCAACAACTTGTAATGCTCCGGTGGGACATCGCTTGCTACATTGCATAACTTCCTCGCACCTCCCTCTGTAGAACTCGCAGGGCCCAAATGTAAGGTTAATCTTGGGCGTGTTGACCGCTTCTATACCATCATCAAAATTTGCTGGGAATATAGCTCTGGTTGGACATACTTCTAGGCATATGCCGCACCGTATGCACATACGGTTGAAATATTCTTCTTTCACGGCACCTGGCGGTCTCAAGATTTCCTTTTCAGATGTGGCGGGAATCAGTGAGGCAAGCTTCAAAATGCATAAGGTACCGGTTCCGGTTGCTAGGAGCTTAATGAATTGTCTTCGTGTAATTTTCAATGCACGTCAACAGCCAGAGGTTTTAGACGTTTTCTTCCTTAATGATTATCTCGTTAAGATCGTTGGTTCCTACTTTCAGAGCTGCAGCAGCATTTATGTGTTTGACACTGGCTGCATCGAACGAAGGAATGCCCATTTGTTCCTCCAATTCTTGTAGTCTTTGGGCTGCGATCCTATCGACGGCTACAGTATCTATTGAAGCTATTATGGTGTTCATCTTGACCATTTCGCCACCAGTAGGTCCACTTCTAGCCATCGCCGTAATTGCGTCTACGACGGTCAAATCGGGTTTTAGCGCAGTATTTAAATCCGCAATACATTGGGATAGATCTGTTCGATGGAACCTGCCCATTTCGCTTTGCGGTATTGTTCCCATCATGTTCTTCAGGGATATAGTAACTGTGGTGCTACCGTGCCTCTTCAACCTAGGTACACTAATGAGTACATCACAGTTGTAGATTGTTGGATACGTCTGCACTGCCTTGAGCTTCTCACCATTCGGAATTTCCAGAGAAATCTCCGCTTCTGAAGGAAGACTTCTGACAGTAGCGCCAACCGCTTCAACTGCTGAGGTTATGCCAACGTGCGACAGACAGTACGTGGTGTCGCCACCCCCTGAACTTTCAGCTACGACCACGGTTCCGCCTGCTTCTTTCGCTAGCTTCGCAACTGCTGCGACAACCCTTGGATCTGGGGCACAATTAGGATCTGATGTGAGGACAGATGGTTTAACGACTACCGTCTTTCCTTCAGAGACAATCGTTCCTATGCCGCCTATGGCGTCAACAGCTTTGCTGACCATCATGTAGATATCGGCGTCTGAGCTGCTTCTTACGATTGAAACTGAGGATTTTCCATTTTCCATGGGCGTTGGTGCAGGTGTTGGCGATGATGTAGGCGATGGCGTTGGAGTAGGCGTCGGTGTAGGAGTTGAGGTAGGTGAAGGCGTTGGTGAGGGCTTCGTCTGGGAAAAATAGTATGCTACTCCGCCGACGATAGAGACAGTGACAGCACTGCCTACTATCGCTAGATATGCTCTTCTCGATAACCCTTTTTCGTCCTTAGCAAGCGACAATTTCTTGTTTTTTCCATGACTCGACATTCTTTCACCAATTTCTAGAAGAAAAGAATTGATGTTTTTGCCCCATTAGATTTCTTTGAGCGTTTCTTTTTCGATTTTTTGTTCTCGATTATTCTTTTCTTGCTATTAAAACCCTCCGAAATGGTAGAATAGACTAGAATCAAAACAGGATATACCAATAATTAAAACAGTCTGAAAACAATACGCGAGTAGTAGTGGAACTCGCATTTTGATTGAGATTGTTGTCTTTTGGACTGTCGTAACTGCCATAGCGGGAGTTGCTTATTTTTGCAGTGCGTCGCCAATCCCGGCGATTTCACCATTTAGTCCGCCTGCCTAGCATTTGCAGATGAGAAGAGTTGATGACTGGAGAAAAATGGATGTAACCAACTGTCTTACAGCCTCTTTCTCTGACTGGAGGACGATCTAAGGGTGCTCCAAGATTTGTACATCTTCTAAGCTTTTAAGGTTCAATTCTTCGGCAGTTTTGACTACTCCAAAATCTATCCAAACTGCTGGCAACAATAGAATCGCTCTTAGCGAGACTAATCCAAGCTGTATAGCGCGAAGTGCCCTTGCATGCCCATCCAGAATGTAATACTTAGCTTGGTGTCGGATACAGACTATGGGCACCAATAACTCCTTTATCGCGTCAATCTGCGCTTTTATCACTTGAGGTTGTGTTGGCACTAGGTCGTCTAGGCAGATTTGCTCTTTCTTCATATAAAAGGGAACGCCGTATATGGCTTCGTAATGTTTTAGAATACTCAGTATTCGCTGCCAGGCTCTCAAGATCAGATCATCTATGGTGGCGACATTTTTCATTGGAAGATCTTCAAGTTGACGTTTGGGGACGTCCCTGTAGCGTGTGCCCTCGGGGAATTTCAACACGAAAGCCTTCACGCTTTTCTTCAAAAGTTTCTTAAAAACAAACGCGCGGTGATGACCATCGAGAACGAAATAATCGTCGTCGCGCTTTACAGTTACTATTGGCACATCATAGCCTTCCTCAACAACCTTCATAAGGACGAGAGCAAGCTTGTCATTTTCCAAAAACTCTTCAGTTGCATAAAGCTTGTCAACCGAAACCTCTTCAAAATCGGCTTCAAGTTTTAATCTGTAAATGATCTCGAGACTTTTCTTTACGCTATCAGCCCGCCTCGGAGCGTTCTCCCAAGTTGCAAGTGTTATTTCTCTCATCAGCTATTCAGCCACCAATTCTTCGTTTCAGAGTTTAATTAACTTTCTAAGTTTATTTCGTCAACATCAACATTTTTTCAGCATATTCTTTTCTGGAGTGCCGAAGGCATCACTTAAAGGAAGCCCGTATGTTTCGTTGCTGCGTATTCTGAAAGTCTATTCGATCTATTTGGACTTCGTCATATGCACGTTTCTGATTAAGACGTACGGGGAAAGCGACGGCGGGTCTGCTTCTGACCACCAATGCACATGTTGTCTTTCCTTTGATATTCCCGCAATGTTGTTGAGTAGCCTCAGTGCGTTGTCGCTCAAGCGTAGGTCCTTCAGAGACTGCTTTATTTCGCCTCTTTCTATGGTGAAAATTCCGTCCCTGGGTATGGTTGAGAAGTCGCCTTTTTTGTAGTTTTGAAAACGCGTATACCAAGTGTTCGTCAAATAAAGTCCCTTTCGTAGCTCTTTGAAAAGTTCATCTTTACTCATGTCGCCAGGTTCTGCTTCAATATTCCATGCTATTGGAGCAACTAGTCCAGCATTGCCTGTTGTCTCAGTTTTGAAAATTTTAGCGGTGGAAGTATTATGAAGGTATGTTTTGAGCACGCCATGATCTATAAACACATTTTCTCTCGCTGGAACTCCTTCATCGTCGAAAATGCGGTTAGCCAATGAATACGGAGCTGGATTGTCTTTTAATGTGACTATTTTGGGGGCTACTTTCTGGCCGAGCTTATCGACAAAAACTGACAATTGAACCATGACATTGAAGGCTGAAATCATGGACGACCAAACCGCAAGCATCGAACCGAAGATTAGAGGATCAAAGATCACATCGTATACGCCTTCTTCACTGCCTGTTGGATTCTTAGCTAACCTTGCAATTTTTCCAGCTTTCATCCCCGCCCTTGAAGGTTCAAAATCTTTTAGTGTAGAGGCGCATTCAACGCCGTGACCAGAAGCTTCCCTCTGCGAAAAAGCTCTTATAGAGAGTTCAATTGCTGATCTTTTGTCGACTCCCATAGGCCCATCCGAAGACACCAAATAGACATCCTCGAATTTTGTGAAAAGAATTCCGCCACTATTAATCTGAGAGCCAGCTTCTTTCTCGGCGGCATCTATTGCCTCAAAAATATAATCTGTCAAATTTTCAGTATCTCGTAGTTTCTCGTCTGCTCTGATTTCTTGGTAACGGAAGTTTCCTTTTGCGAAGCCTCCAAACACAGGATTCTCTTTTGAGACTTTTGCAAGTTGAAAAAGTTTCTTGATGCTTTCGTTAATATCTTTAAAATTGTGTATCTGCGTGGCTACTAGACGTTTTTTCCATGATAAAGCCACATCTGTCGTATAATCGTTCCATGCAACGGTGGTGTCTACTTGGTTATTGCTGAAACGGACTTGGCGATATTTGCCGATGGTTGTTTTGGCGATGACTTCATCTGCACCTAAGGCACTTGCCTTCTTGACTATCTCTTCAGTTTTGTTAAGGACGTCCGTCATTTTACATAAACTCCTTTAAGTCTTATTGAGGGCCCACCAGTATAGACTGGAATTCCCTGCTGGGGATCACCTTTTCCGCAGGTGGCTGCGTCGAATTCAACATTCTTAGAAACAGCATCTACAGACATCCAAAACTTCTGAGTTGTAGTTTCTATAACGGGCCTCACAACGGGATATTTTAGTTCTCCATTTTCTATCAGGTAAGCTTCCCTTCCCACGTAACGCTGGTTGAAGCGTTTGTCGTCAATGTTCCACTCTGTAAAGGACTTCATGTAAATTCCATATTTCACTTCTTCAATCAGTTCCTCCTCAGTCATATCGCCTGGAGCGACGAATGTGTTTGCCATGCGAACTATCGCTTCTCTATCATAGTTAACGGATCGTGAAGAACCATTACTTCTTACGCCAAGCTTCGCTGCCGTTTCTCTGTTATGTAGAAAGTCATTGATGATTCCGTTTTTGTACAAGTATCTGGGTCTTGCCTTGACGCCTTCGTCATCATAGGCGTAGTAGCCATAACTGTTTTCTACTGCTGGATCATCCACAATGGTGACGCATTCGCTTCCTATTCTTGTGCCGATCCAGAAGGAGCCACCCTTGAATATGAAAGACCTTCCTGCTTGACTCATTTCACGCCCTAGAATTCTATCTGCCTCCATTGGATGGCCGCATGATTCATGCGCTGCGATCCCGCTTACTTCTGGACCGCATATTAGGTCCATGGTTCTGGGCTTCACGGATTTTCCTTGTGTTATGGCGTTTTTGAGGATTTCTGCGTTATGAATGAGTTTGTCAGTGATTTTCCATTCGTCGAGGGCTTCCCAGCCGCCGCTGTATCCGAACTGTTCATACGCTTGTTCAGTCTCTCCTTGTTCGATGATTGTAATGTAGAAGTAAGCGCCGATTTTTGGCACAAACGAGGAAATTCTTGAACCTTCTGAGTTAACGAAATATTTTGAAGTCAAGTCTATTGAGCACTGAGACATTGTTGCTGCAACGTTTACTCCGCAAGAAGTCAGTGCCTTGTCAATTTCCATTAAGGTTGACATCTTTTTTTCTGGGGAAATGTTTTCTAGTTTCTCCTTTTGGTTAACAGCCCATTTTGTTGTAATACCCTCTTCTTCAGCGAAAACTAGTTTTTCTCCGCGTTTTGCCGTCCTTGCATAATTGAACGCTAGATTCACGATCTCTTTTGCCTCTTCTTTCGTCCATTTGTTTGTGGAGGCAAAACCTACTCCGCCATTCGCAACAATTCTCACACAAAATCCGCTGTCAACTGCTGAGACGTATGTTTCGAGGATTCCGTTTCTAAGAAAAAGCCTTTCAAGCAATTGACTGTGCGCTCTCACTTCGGCGTATTCATTTCGCTTGCTTTTTGCATACTCCAACGCATAATCGATAATGTCTTCTTCCAGTTTCACTCCACCTTCAGAGTCAATTCATGAGAAGAGACGATAAAACTTTTTAGGTGGCACGCGTCTCGCGACGACCGCAGATGAACTGGTCAGAAACCTGGTTCAGCTGCAAATGTCATCCGAATGTATCTTGATATTTGATAGGCGGGCCCGACGGGAATTGAACCCGCGACCTACGGATTAAGAGTCCGCCGCTCTAACCTTACTGAGCTACGGGCCCAAGTCGCTTCTTTCAAAAAAGAACCGCCGCTAAGAAATAAAGAGCTTTCGGTTTCGTTTTGGATTTGCATGTAATCTGTGATTGAGGATAGAGCTTGTTCTATTATTCTGCTTATGTCTATGTCGTGTTTTCTTGCTTCCTGAGTTTTCGGGATATGGTAATTCCAACTTTTTTCGGGTGTTTTCTTTTCACTTTTTCGTATATTTCTCGGATTTCGTTCAATGCGTCTTTTTTCAATGGGAAAGAACTGAATTCGAGAGCTTCCGCATTTGTCATCGTTTCGTAGTCTGAACTGCATCCTAAGATGTTTTGGTGGGACGTTTACGATTTTCGATGTCAGAGTTCGATAGGATTTTCTCTGGTTCGTCAACGAAGATTTCAAGATTTTGCTGGGTTTGACGTCGTTTCTTGTCTTCTGCAGCCTTTTCAAAACGTCTCATTTTGTAACACATTGTTGTTTCTCCTTTTCATTATCTTCATAACCGCGGGTGCTACGGCTTTTCAATGTCAAAATTTATATCATTTATGAATTGAAACTAAACATGTGGTGCATTGCGTTAACTTCACTCACTCCGAATCAAGCGTGTAGTAAAGCCTAACCTATCTCTTTATGAGGAATACTTTGGAAAATCGATTGAATTTTGAGATGAGATTTTCGCAAAAATTTTTCTTAGGAGCAACTAAAAATCACTGAAAAGCACATTCTACCCTATTACCTTTAAATCTGCTTTTTCACAAATCTCCAACTATGTCACTTTTTGTGTCGCTTGCTCCTTTCTCTTTTCTTCGTTTTCACGCGCCATTCTTTTTTTCTCTGCGTTTTCACAGAAAATCTGCTTCGCCTTTGACTGGTACTCATCCCCCTACGAAATCGATCAATGTTTCTGTAGAAAGTTGGATAGTCTATCTGATTTTGTTTCAGAGCTTCAATATTCTGATTCAACTCTTTCCTAACTTCAGGTCTGGTTCTTCTGTCATACGTTTCAGCATAAGCAAGGAAAGCAGCGTGAAATTGAAAGTCAGACGAATTGTCAATCAGAAGTTTCTCTGGGGAGACTGTTTCCTCATTACATTTTTTAATCATTTCTTTCCTAAACTCTTGTAGCAGTGTTAACTAATGTCCCCCTCCCTTTTATAGATACCCTCGGGGACGAGCTTTATGTGGAATTAGATTTCTTCAAACATCCATTTTCCATTCGCTCAGAGCGAATATTAATATGCAATGATTATAACACTATTTCAAACCTTTTGGCAGCAACTGGCCTTATGGCTCCAAATTTGTTGAAATGCCTTGGTCAAACTGGTATTGGTTGAAATGCTCTCAAGCAAAATTAGAATGAATGGCTGGCAAAAAAAAATTGCTTCGTTCCCTAGAAAACATGTTGATTTCTACATGAAGTACGCTTTTCTTGTCTCCAGAGCTTTAAGAAAGCCTCGGTTCCAAAGATTCCTTAATTGGTTATTGAAAAAAGAAGATATATGTGAGGATATGGTAAAAGATATCCAGATAAGGGTTTTCCCACACGAAAAGGAGAACGGCAATAGCCTCGCTGGGAGATGGAATAGTGAAGGCGAGATACACATCTACCCTAAAGGGTTGAAATTTTACAGAAAATTGGTAGCACAATCCGGAAAAGAAACTGCTCGCCATTACATAAAGAGTAGAGCTCGAGCTGCTTTAATACATGAGATTCTGCATACAAAATATTCTAATGATGAAGAAAAAGTCAGAAAACTAACAAAGAGGTATTTCAACATCTTTGTCAGAAAAGTGAAGACGCAAAACTGGAATGATCACATTGATGAAATGCTTTTCAGACAATATAACTCTCGCTCTAGCTAGCATCTTCCTGAAAATTAGGAAATTCTTCTTTCGGAAGCTCAAAAACCATTGAGCAAAGAGAGGCTCACATCCAACAAACGATAGTTTTACTTTGTTAGTGTAGTTCACTACGTCTTTTACATGCTTCTGAGAATGGTTACTCATCTAGTATTTTCCAAAAAAGGCCGATTGAAACCTTTTTGAGATTGATTCCGCCGCTCTAACCTTACTGAGGCGTGGGTCTGTGAGCTTTCGGTCTTATTGAAATTTTATGGAAATTTTCGCTCTAATCTTCTCTAAAAGATGGCTGTGGAAGCTCTACGACAGATATTACTAAGATAGCCACAACGATCAACAGCAAACTTATCCTAAGCATTAGCCAGTAGGGTTGGGCCCATTCGGTGCTGAAAGTCAAGCCATAATTGTATAGGGTGTCATTAACCAGTTTGTCGATTTGAATCAGCAGAATCAAGACTATACCTAACATTATATCTCCCAAAATAATGAGCGAAGCCCTAAGTTTTGACACTTTTCATCCCTGCGCTCCTTTCAACTATTAATCAGAGAAATCAACTTGCACATTTAGCTTTTGTTGCCTGTAATATTTAAAGATAGAATTTAAGGTTTTAATATGTAAAACTCCTTTACAAAGGTAAGTCTGCTAATGTAGCTCATGTTGTTTGAACTTGGTTCAGTTAGAATTTGAAATTTGGATTCGCTCTATTTCTCTGGTGAGGACTCTAATTTTGCTACTTCCTTCGCCAGTTTCGCGAGATCTTTGATTTCGTAGAGTCCATTGCCAGCATTCCGTTTGTTGGGCCAGCTGGACGAACATCAACTGGCAGAAGCATTATGCTGTCCTTTCCTTGTAACCTTGACTCATAAATTATGTTCACCCACCTCAACTGGAAAGCACGACCGTTGCCCTGTACAGATTAGCTATGTCAAACATTTTTTGAGCAGTTTCGAACTCTGCAAGAGCCAGAGTCACTCTTGCTCTTCTTGCTCTTTCAGCTTGGGCTTGCCTAGACATTGGTTCTTGGAGAACTTCTGGAATTCCATACGCCGTGCGCTATCCCGATTAACGCATCTACTTTTCCAATTCAACGTTAGTGTCGCACCTTACCAGAGTTGTTGTTGTGCTGTAACAGTCACACAAATTTAAGAGTTTCTTTCTCGTAGTAAGGATATGTTTGACACACATGTTGTTTGAGGTAGGAGACAGAATGAGCATGTCATTTCGTGAACGCTTTTTTTCTTTTCTTATTAACTTTGCCTCAGTTCTTGAACCGATAGCTGCCAGATTTATCTCCTACTACGTAAGACGTGAGTTGAAGAAATTGAAGGAAAGAGGGTTAATTCTCGATTATAAAACCCGAACTAGAAGGATTGGAAAATTCCATTATAAAACACATATAGAACTCATCCTAAATTTAGGACAAAGTCAGTACATCTTCAGTAAGTTTACGGCCAAGGCGTATAGAGTTTTAGGGAGGTGATTTCATGTCTGAAGAAAAAAAGGGGCACGTGAAGCTGACAGTTGAAGTGGAAATCAATGAGCCACTTCTGGACGTCATGAAAGAGTTAGTCACTAAAATGCCTTCCATAGTACCTGAAATGATGAGACGGCAAAAAGAAGAAAGAGGAACAGGACTGCAGAAACCGGAATGAGCTTATACCGCATGCGGCAGTCAAAACCATCGTTTCAAGACTTGATTTTCCAGCTATGAAGCTGAATTTTCATTCTTCGGCTACGAAATGCTAAGGCGAAGGTTACAAAACTCAGAACTGATACTCGCTGACACAGGCTTGATTTCTGACTGCACGTTCATGGATATGGCATTATTTATGTTTGCAATCAGATTTTAGGGCAAAACTGTAAAAAGAGGATATATATAAGATCGAACAATCTGCAAATAGAGGAAGTAGAAGATGCCTTATTGTAAAAATTGTGGAAACGAGCTACCCAAAGGAGCAAAATATTGCCCGAAATGTGGAGCTGCAGTGGCAGAAGCCGTGCCCACGCTTAGACTGGCATTATGGGGGGAAAGATTCATTGCGTGGCTAATAGATGTCGCAATCATCGGAGCAATTTTGGGAATCATAAGATTAGTTGCTTTGATTGCCTGGCCTACATTCACGGGGTGGCCAAGTTTCCCAACATGGATTCCGTTTTTCAGTCTCGGAGTCGACAGCATCATCTTCTTCGTATACTGGATGGTTATGGAAGGGGCATATGAGCAATCGCTCGGTAAGATGATTATGAGGATTAAAGTGGTGCAGTTAGATGGTAGCAGAATAGACATGGCGCATGCAGCTTTGGAAGTCGTTGGAAAAGCCTTCTTACTTCCCATAGACTTTGTAATAGGCTTGATTCTTTACCCGAAGAAGAGACAGAGAATATTCAATTACATCTCGGAAACATTAGTGGTGAAAATCTAACAAGGAAACAGAGAAGTTGTGAAGGTATGCGCTTAGCCAAAAGCAAACATGTTTTGCGTGAGCGCTATCTGTTTAGTATGGTGCAGTACTTCTTCACTAATCCTATTTTTGTCATATCCAAAAACTCCCAGTAAAGTTTCACCAGCAGAAACAAGCATGTCTAAATATTTCTGAATATCATAATGAACCTTTGTCTTGAGCAACTCTGACACTATGACTCTCTCATTCGCATTTTTACTTTTAGAGTTAACAATCAAATATCGAATGGTTTGGCCTGCGGAAACTTCAAAACTTGCTTTTTCTAATTGTTTCGCGGCAATAGCTTGGAAAACATTGTGATTATAATCTGATGGATGTTTTGAGAGTTTCTTTGTAATCAGCATGTCTTGCACCCCTATCTCATTTGAAATTAGTTTCTGAGTGTATTTCCTCAAAATCTCCAACGCGCATGGAATCTTGCTCAGAAAATTCTCAAAATCCGTAGCATTGGCCAGCGTCTTTATCATTTCAATCTGGGCTTCACTAATAAACTTAGGCGTATCCCCGCGCCTTGCCTCGATGCCTCTGATTTTGATTTTTCCGTTTTTAAAGACACCATAGTATCGATTTAGCACTGGAACCCTTTCCAGAACTTTCGAGGGAAGAAAAACAATCCAACGGTATTTTCCCTCAACATTTAAAGGAACGCTAACGATGCGTGAGACTTCCTTGCAAAAATCAGCAACTTCTTTAGGCGTAACGTCAGTCTTTTTCAGCCATAGGGAGTCAACGATGCCGTGAACAACTTCAAAGCCGTCTTGCCCAGCCATTTTAGCAGTTTTTAACAACACGTCGCGGGCAAAGGCACAAACTGCAATATGTGCATCTACTTTGCCGAACCGTGCGTTTCTATAACCTAAATAGCCGAAGCAAGTAACCAAAATCCATTTGAGAGCAGCTTGCCTTTTGTCATAGGCGTTTCTCTGATTTTCATCCGAAACTTCCCTCATCAAAGATTTATACTTCAAACGTTTCTTCAAAAGCAGATGCAAAGTCTTGGGAACTATGCCGCGTTTTTTCTCACAAACATTGTATCCTAATTCTGGGACTCGAATCTTAGAGTTTGGGCAACATTTGCAAAGAACCGTTTCAGCGGAAATGTTACGTGTTAACATCAGCATTGGAAACATGGAAGTAAAATCTACTTCCACAACATCGGTGTGAAAGCCAAGTTTAGGCTCAAAAACAAATCCGCCACGGTCAGCAACAAGTAGCTCCCACCCAGACTTGAAAGATTCCGGCTCGCTTTTCTTCCATGGAATAAGAATGTCATTTTTCCATGCTGTATAAAGCTGCAAAGAAGACATTATGCTTCCAATAGAAGCTCGTGCAGCTTTATGAAGCGGGACTCTGCAAGTTCTTGAAACCTCGATCAATCCCTGCAATCCACTGGCTGTGTAAATAAACGTGTTATTTACGTCTATATGAATTCGGCCGTAAAGCCTACGTGTAGTCGCTTTGTGGTAAACTCCCGTAAGAAAAGAAGGTCTTACCTCGGCTCTTTTTTGTCTCCAATGGAATATTTTCTCTGCTTAAAGTGAAGTGGTTTAGGATGCCATTGACAGAAGCGCGGTGGGCTAGGTAGGGAAAAAGAAACGAATCGCCGCCACGGGTGAAAATAAGATCTGGGTCCCTTGTTTTAACGGTCTTGACAAGTTTCAGAATCTTATCGGCTTCGCATCCATTGTTAATGAGCATCGTTTCGTTATCAAAATCTAGTGAAATATTATGTATTTTATCCGAGAATTGTTGAGGGCCTCTTTCTTTTCTGATATCCACATTAAGCCACATTGAACGGAAAGCTGGAATGGTATACTCGCAACTTTCAACAGAATCAAGAACATCATAACTGAGTCTATTTCCAGAATCAACAACTAAAACATACGCCAACGGAAAAACGTCCTTCTCATAAAAATATGCTTGAGAAACCGGGACATCAACGTTGTAAAGGCGATACTTCCCATATTCGCCCAGTCTAAGAATCTCTTTGGCAAAAAATGAAGCTTTACCATAATCGCTGATGTCAACCTCCAAAAGCTTCTTCTTAGAAGCGTCAATGAAATTCGCATACTTCTCAACGAGACGCCAGCCAGTAATAGATCTGCTACTCTTGATGTTGTCGACTAAATCTTTTATGTTCGAGGAATTTCCGAGAACCTGAATTCTATGAATAAACGTGTCAATAAGTTTTATTCGTTTTCCATTTTTGGCAATAATCCAAACTGTCATTTCATCAGGGCCAGACGGATAAACATCAAAAAGCCAACCTCGGACAGTTTTAAGTTTGACAAAGCAGTTTTTCCAATCGCTCAATGCGTTTTCTAATCTCCATGAGTTCTTTTTGCTGAACAAGCAAAATGGACATGAACATTGCCTCAGACAAAATTGGCCTCGTAGCCATGCTTCCAGCAGACGCATAAGCTCTACAAGCATTCATCATCTTGTCAAAGACTTCAAGGTCCGTGCCTCTCAAAGCTTTTCGAAAACCTTCCCAACGAGCGATCTCCATTTTCAAAGCTTGTCTGTAGGATGGAACAGTTCTTCCCAATTTTACGTCTCCATGAAGGCTGATAAAGGATTACAACTTTCTGGAAAATCTATACTAAACGGTTTTATGCGCGGATGATCCTCTAAAATAAGAGTCAAAACTGATCTTTTTCTCTTAAGCCTGATCAAAATGTTTGACCAGCCGAACAAAACAGCCTCAAAAAATAAGCCTTGCTTAGACTTTCTACTTGGAAAATAATTCGTAACCGCGATAGTCCGCTTTTTTGCTGCCACTTTCGAAAGCTTTGTGCAAATTTTTACAAACAATTCTTTTGCTTCAGTCTTTGGGAGGTCCTTGTCAAAAAATAGGGAAGTGATGTCTGAGACGATTAGAAGCCTTGCTCTTTTGCTGTTCAAAATCTTGTCAAGCTCTTCCAAGATTAGAGAAGAAAGCTGATAAGCAGTAAATGCTCTTGAAACATAAATCTTCTCTAAAACTGTTCTTGAATCCATGCCATAGCTTCGTCCAATTTCAGCCACTAAATAGGGATTAAAGGAATTACCACCATCCACAAAAATCACTGGTGAATCTAAACCGCCCTTATCCAAGGGTAACTCGCAACGAACACACAGAACAAAAAGCATGAAAGATGAAACGTCTCCGTACAAAACAACAGAATCGCCAGTTTCAAAACATAGAAAAACGTCATGCAATACTGGTAAACCGAGGGAAAGGCATCTATCTTTTTTAGTTGACAAAATAGACAAGGTGTACTCCTCACGCTTCAGTAAATACGAGAATCGAACGTGTGAAAAAATAAACGTTTGTCAGAAAAGCACAGCTCAATACTGAGGGAGATAAGTTAAAATGAAAAAACGCTGAGAATCAAGTTCTTTTAGGTTAATGCCATAAGAAAGACAAATATGCGAGTGTTTATGTCTCGATTCATTATTCATGATTTTGTTATGGTGTAGTGCGAGAATGGACGTCAATTTCAGGAAAAGCTTGTACCTTCCAGAGGACGCTTGGATTCTGGCATTGAGCGCCACCATTTGGAGCATAGGAGGTTCACTTGTAAACCCGTTTCAATCGATCTATTTCTCTGCTTTAGGTGCAAGCCCTATATTCATTGGACAACTGCTGGCAACAGGCTCTGCTATTACAGCCCTTACACAACTTGTTGGCGGTTATGTGGCGGACATTTGGGGTAGAAGAAAGGTAATCGTGGTCTTCAGTTTTGTAAGTGCAGCCTCTGCTTTCGCGTACATTTTCATCGGTCAGTACAATTTGCTTATTTTCCCGATAGTACTGGCTTCTATTGCCGGCCTCTACAGTCCAGCCTTCAACGCCATGCTGACTGAATCGATGGAGCCAGACCTTCGCCCCAGGGGAATAGCTTCCTTTACGCTGGTGACTTCTATCCCTTCAATATTTTGTCCGTATTTTGGAGGCTTATTGATGGGGGCGTATGGTCCAGTCGCTGGATTGCGCTTAGCCTTTTTCTTCAGCGGTCTCTTTGGCGTTATTGGAGTTTCCTATAGAGCGTGGAAGTTAACAGAGACGTATTCAGGAATAAAAAACAAAGAAAATAGGGGCCTGTTTGAATTTCTTTCAGATCTGACAAAGGACATTTCTTTCGCCCTAAAACACGCGAGTAATGGAGCCAAAAAGCTTCTCATCTATTCAGTTCTTGCCAGCTTAGGAACTGGAATGACGATACCGTACACATCAATCTATCTCGTCAACTCTTTAGGTTTACAACCTGAGTTCTATGGACTTTTGACCAACGTTACTGGGCTGATAAGTGTTCTGCTTCTCCTTCCAGCGACCAGAATTGTTGAAAAGATAGGTTTGCGGAAGAGCATAATCTATGCCTCGCTTTCAGTACCATTTAATCAACTGATATTTGTGAGGGCCAAGGGGACGGATGACTTTGTGACTTGGAGTGCCGTGGGCGGCGCAAGTGCTGCATTGCTTGGTCCTTCTATCACAGCCTTGCAAGCTGACCTTTCACCACGTGAGATGCGTGGAAGACTGATGGCAATGTTCAGTGTCTTCTCTTTGATCACAGCTATTCCAGCCCAGTTATTGGGCGGCTACCTATACTTTGGTTTTGGACCATTAGCTACATTCCTAGCATCAATACCTGTGTTTATTCTGTGTACTCTTCCGCTTACTCGGATAAAGAATATTCATCAGAATAAGTGAAGGGACATGCTTGATGACAAAATAATATAAACTCTGTCTAAGTCAATAACCTCTAAGAATGAATACGCGTAATCTATAGCGGGAGATTGATAATGAGTAGCAAATTGGGTGAACCAAAACATATTTTCTATTTTGACGTTTGCGGGCAGATCAATACTGAGAAAGCATTAGCACTTGCCATTCAAAGAGCACGCGAACTGAGGATAAGCAAACTGGTCGTAGCTTCAGAAACTGGTCTGAGCGCCCTCAAAGCCGCACAAATGCTTCAAGACTTTGAGATAGACCTCATAGTTGTTACTTCCGCTGCAGGTACAAAAATTGAAGACACGATAATCGGAGACTTGAAAATAGGCATCCAAGATAGGGAAATTTGGGACAAACTGGAAAAAAGCGGCGCCAAGATTGTAAGAGCGACTGATCCCCTTTACAATATTGGAGCTGTTTTTGAGCACCATGCAGTACCGACGTTGGCGACGATAATCCGATTATGTTTGAAAATGATTAGTTCTGGCACAGCTGTTTGCGTTGCGGCCACTTTGATGGCTACAGACAATGGTCTGCTGAAAGAAGGAGAGGAAGTTGTGGCTGTTGCAGGATCTTGGGTTGGCTTGGATACAGCCCTCGTTATGCGGGCTACGAACTCAGTAAACCTCTTTAAGAGGGGAGGAATGCAAATAAAAGAGATTATATGTAAGCCTAGAAATCCTGCATATAGCTGGCCTATTGATCAGAAAGATTGGGTCGGCGACTTGGAACCATATAAGAAATTTGTAAAAGGATAGAACGTTTGAAACAGGCATTGTTAAACGCAAGCTATAACTTGATCGTTTAAAGTAGTCATTTTTGGAAAGTGATGCAGAACCAATGAAGAACGTCATAGAAACTAGCCAACTTACAAGGATTTTCAATGGAATTGTTGCGGTAGACAAACTTGACATTACTGTTGAACATGGTGAAGTTTTTGGCCTACTTGGACCAAATGGCGCTGGAAAAACGACAACAATTTCGATGCTTTGCACAATCCTGAAGCCGACCTCTGGAACCGCGAAGGTCAACGGATTCGACATCTGCAAACAAGCCACGCAAGTGCGAAAATCAATAGGCATAGTTTTTCAGGATCCGAGCGTTGATGACAGGCTAACTGGAAGAGAAAATCTTTACATGCACGCTAACCTCTACGGCGTACCTCCAAGCGAGCAGAAATCACGCATTGAAAAAGTCTTGAAGTTGGTTGAACTTGAAGATAGGGCAGATCATCTCTTACGAACTTATTCTGGTGGAATGAGGCGTAGATTGGAAATTGCCCGGGGACTAATCCATTACCCTAAAGTCCTTTTCCTTGACGAGCCATCAATTGGGCTTGATCCTCAAACGAGAGAACATATTTGGACTTATATCAAGGAGCTGAGAGAGACTCATGACATAACTATTGTTTTGACAACGCATTACATGGATGAGGCTGACAAGCTTTCTGACCGTATAGCCATAATGGACTACGGCAAAATCATCGCATTAGATACGCCCGCAAGATTAAAAGAAGCACTCGAAGGCGACGTGATAACCGTGAAAACAGGTGATCCTCAACGTCTTTCTTCAATACTTGCTGAAAAGATGTTTTTTCAGAAAATCCACGTGATTGATAATGCAATTGAAGTCACCGTGCGAAGTGGAAAAAACTTATTGCCAAGAATCGTGGAATTGGCTGCACAAAATAATATTTACGTTGAGTCAATATTTCTGCGCGAACCAAACCTTGACGACGTTTTCTTACATTATACGGGTAGAACAATCAGAGTGGACGGCACCAAAGAGCGTCACGGCATATCAGCGATCAAAAGGAGGGCCATTAGATGACGGAACTGAGAGGTTTTTATACTCTTTGGCTTCGCGAAGTTAAGCGGTATCTAAGAGACAGAACCAGAATCATCAGCAGTTTCTTCCAACCTTTACTCTGGCTAGTTATTTTCGGCAGTGGCATACGTTTTTCCGGAAACATAGGCGAATTAAGCACTCAACAATACATTTTTCCAGGGATAATCGGTCAAACGCTTCTTTTCACTTCAATGTTTATGGGCATATCAGTTATTTGGGACAGGGAGTTTGGCTTCATGAAAGAAATATTAGTAGCGCCCATTTCGCGAGTATCAATATTTTTGGGAAAAATGTTTGGTGACAGCACCGACGCCGTAATTCAAGGAATAATTGTTTTCTTGCTGGGCACCCTCTTGGGAATAAAATTGAATATATTCATATTTTTGGAAGTGTTGCCAGTAATGTTGCTGATCACTGTCGGATTGGTAAGTATAGGGTTAACAATAGCGAGTTTCATAGGAAGTCTAGAAAGTTTTGGCGTTATCCAAAGTTTCATAAACTTGCCCCTGTTCTTTCTCAGCGGCGCATTGTTTCCGATACGCGGCGAATCCATTCCTGCCTGGCTGGATCTTGTGTCAAACTTTAATCCGCTGACCTATGGCGTAGATGCTTTAAGAACAATCATCCTCGGCGAAGCATGGCAACCATTGTATCCGCTATATTATAACCTCTTTGTAGTGTGCTGTTTCGACGCTCTCATGATAATCATTGGAACCTTGGCTTTCAGCAGAAGAAAATAGTTTTTGTCAAAACAAAAGCAACATATTTCCATTTGACAGACAGCTAACGATTTTTCATAAATTCTATATTCGAAATCGCAAGCAAAATAATATTTTTGGCATAGTCTTAATAGACCTTGTGAGAAAAAACGTGAGTGAATGATCTTAAATGTTTGAGGCCGTTATTTTCGACTGGGACGGAACCTTAGCTGACACCAAATGCGCAGTAATAATCGCATTTCAAAAGGTCCTTGGGCAACTACGCTGTGAAGTTAGCGACGACTTCATAGAACGGTGCATAGGAACCGGTGCGAAAAACACATTCAGGGAAACACTGGAAGCCAATAGAATACGGTTTGATGACAGAATGCTGAAAGAACTCGTAGAAAAGAAAATTCAGGCTGAACTTGAACTAGCTGGAACTGTGAGACTTTTTGAAGGATCCATTGACCTATTGGAGTCTTTAAATGGCAAGGTGAAAATGGCGTTGGCATCGATGAATAACAGGAAAGTCATAGACAAGATGCTATATCAGAAAAAAATAAGAAAATATTTTGAAGTAATCCTTACAGCGGACGAAGTTGGGAAGCCAAAACCTGATCCTGAAATCTTTCTAAAATGTGCCATCAAACTGAATTATCAGCCAGAAAACTGCGTGGTTGTGGAAGATTCCATTTTTGGAGTGAAATCCGCCAAACAAGCAAAGATGAAGTGTATAGCAGTTCCTACAGGAGCATACTCTGGGGAAGAGCTCAAGAAAGAAAATCCTGACTTGATTATTGGCTCGTTGAAGGAAAGAGAAAAGGTTTTGAACTTTGTCTTGACGGGACTCAGAGGCTAATGCTTCAACGATCAATCATTTTGTTCTTCGTACCAACATTTGAAATCACTTGATCGTTCTCACTTGACGCGAATGTGAGCTTCTAGTGATGACAATGACTGGTTTGTTGATTTTTCAGAGAAAAGACTATTTCTTGTTCAGTTGAAATTTGAAGCGCTCACTGTCTGCTTTGCGCCTGAATATTGAATCTATTTAGCTTGAAGACGTTAGAGGTTCAAGCTTTTCTAATTTCGATTTTTCCGATCTTATTGTCTACTCCTGTGAACAAAACCGTGCTATGCGCCCTGACCAACTCTGTGTATATATTTACTGGGTCATTGCATTTGTTTAACAGCTTGTTGTTGTAGGCGCATATGGCAATCATCGGGATCTCTAAGGTTCTATGTAACGATCGCTCATAATCTAACAATTCTTTTATCAAATTGTGTTTGAAGAAGTAGGCCATTTCTCCAGTTACTCTTAATCCCTTGAAGTTTTTTGCCAGAGCTTCGTCGTAAAGTTTGTTCCATAAGTTTAGCGTTACGTTCAAGCTGAATTTTCCATTTATTATGTAAATGTCACTGTATTCGAGAATGCGCAACGCACCTGTCCTTTCGTGCTTTTCTACCTTGATGCCGAATCGTCTCATAGCTTCTCTTATTGCGTTTGGAGACTCGTCACTAGCCACGTAGACTCCAGCTTCACCGTTTTCCAATCCAATTTTAAGGTAGTTAAAAAGGACATTGTATTTTGCTTCTTTAGAATCATACACGAGAATTACGTGGTTTGTAGGTTTCAACCCTTCTATGAACTGTATTACCTTTTCTGGAACAGCATTTGTCTCAATAATTTTCCAATCTAAGGAATTGTGCCAAAGGTTTTCAAAATTTCCTTGCAGAAGTCCTACGAGATTTTTGTTATTTGTCCATAGGCAAGGGTTCTCTCCCATATTTCCTTCTGTTGTAGTTGCTATCAAGGCTTGTGCAAAATCAGACACTGTATAATGGCCAGAAGCTAGATCGGTATACCTTAAATCAACAGAATGTCCAGGTGATAGATATTCTTCTAGAAGTCTTGGAAGGAAATCTCCATATTCGGGTACTTCTGAGATTATACGAACTCTTACTCCTTTCTTGATGGTTTTCTTGAGTTGTTCAGCGAAAGTGTGCAGAAATTGCACGAGTTTGGTTGTGGAACACATCATGTCGATTTCTTTCTCAGAGTCCCTAATCACGGTCAACAATTTGTTCAGTATTCCATCTCTTTGCGTGAGCAACGCGAAACTGGTTCCTTCATTTTCCAATTTCAGTCTGATGCTATTTGCATCGAAAGTTTTCAAGAAAGTGTCTGTTCTGCTCTTCAATCGAGTTACTTTTTCCTTAGCTCTTCTTTCTTCGCCTTTCACTAAAACAGCAAGCGCATCTTTGATGGGTGTAGCCCTAAGTTTGGTAGGCGTGCCTAATAATCTTTCAATTAACCCCATTTTTTCGAGTTTCGGTAATACTCTGTAGACATCTTCTCGTCGAACTTTTGACAGTTTTGCAACCTGGCCAGCTGAGGCTAAGCCAAGTTGGGCAACGGCTATATACACCTTGGCTTGATTACGGGTGAGACCAAAATCACGCATCAGTTCAACCGTCTTTTCTACTGGCAACAATATGAACCAAACCTTTTTTGAGCTGACTGTTACTGTAGTATGACAGTCACATATCTTTAAAAATTTTCCGCTACAAATACATAGTGTCGTGCAGGTAAAGTTGGCGTGAGAACAAATGTTGAGAGAGTTGCTTGAAGTTAGCAGAAAAAAGCCAAAATTGTATCAAGTATTGTTCTTGAAAAATGATGGTGATCAAAGTGTCGAAGTTGAAGAAGTCGAACAGATCGATTTTGTGAAGATCAAAGAGCATCTTGAGCGAGGAGACTCGATTTTCATTACAAACAGGCGCACACAAAAGTTCAAAATCCCTGAGCCAAAAAACTCAACCTTTTCAACACCTTCGCCAAACCACCCGCATCCAAACCCCCAACCTTCCCCCTTTTTGAAATTAAAATTTAATCTTTTTCCCCTCCTTCTCTCTCACTCTCAGCTGTTCGTTGTTTCGTTCGTTCTCTTTCTTTCACACTATATAAAGACAAGTTAAACTAACTATTTAATCCAATTTAATTCTAAAATTACAAAAAAGGAAAATTTTGAGTTTGTTTGTCTGACTTATTCGCCCTTCTCAAACAGCAAGTAATGCTTAACATCCGTACCAAATCCCGTCGCTTGGTAGGTGTGGAGACGCCAACCATTCTTTTGCCATTCTTCTATTGTTTTGCCGACATCCTTGTGGTGGTTAACTTGCACACACTCATATTCTTTCAAAGAATTTTCACCCGAGAACCTAATAGAAAAAAAGGGTTATTTTGGTTTTCGGAACAGCATAAGCCTCTCAGATGAACTTTTCAAGGAGCCCATGAAAGTTTGAAGCCGAATCACAAAAAAAGATTAAAATTTAATCTCAAACCCATTATAACAAAAAATATCTCTGAATAATTCATTTTGATGTTTGAATCACTTGCTATATTGAAATTATTAAGTGTGCATTGGTTATATTATTCCTAAACCCTGTAAAATGTGAACTAGTATAACGATATAAAATGCGGTTGTTACACTGATATGGATAAATCTATTTTGATGGGGAATCAAACTCTTGAGTATTTGAAACCTATGAATAAACCCTGTCGTTATCAGTATAAGGGTTACGATGTATAATGCTAATCCAGTTCCTAAATCTGGGTAGAATTGTGAAGGTCTACTTATCTGTTGAAAGAAATGCATGGATATAAGCGGCAACGAAAGTAAATTACCATACATGTGGATTGCAATTAGTGTTTTTAATAATTTTGGTCTACGACGTTTAAGTACATAATATGTCGGTGTAAACAATACAATGAAAAGCGTACCGATCCAACTTAACCAATGAGTAAAAAAGTATGGACCAATTCGAAAACTCAAATCGAACCAACGGAAATAAGCAGCAAAAGATAAGTAGATTGTAACAAGAAATATCAATAATCCAGACAAAAAGTTAAGATCTCCAAAACGCGACATATTATCCAATCATATCCTTTCATATTTAAATTTTGACCCAACCAACTTTTTCTTGCCCTGCGTCCTCAACACCGTCTTTTTCATAGCAGATACGCTCCTGCGTTAGTAGGCAGATCAATACTGTCAGAATAGGATTGACTTTTCAGCAAGCACCTTCACCGTCATTATTGTTGATTGAAGAGAAGAGGATTGAAATCTAACCCACCACCAAAATGACGCCGTCAAGAAGTGGCTGTCTTCAGGTGAAAGAGGCAGTCATATAATGTGGAAAAGCAGGATGGGCATAATCTTTACTGAGTAGTAAAAATGAATGATTTCCTAGATATTCTGTCATTATAGCAGTTTATCAAATTTGACCATTTTTCCAAAAGACAATATTTTATAACCACCACAAAATAGAGAATACAGTGAAGTGATAACTTTTGACAAAAATTCTCGTCGTTTATGACACAAAGTATGGCAACACAAAGCTTATAGCAGAAAAGATCGTGGAAGGAACGAAGGAAGTCGAGGGGATAGAAACGGCTATCAGTGATGTCAAGGAAACCGATCCTAAAAAGGCAGCCGATTATGATGCAATATTGATAGGGTCACCAACGCATTTTGGAGGACCTGCTAGGGCTATTAATAAGTTTATTGATAAACTTGGCAAACTTGATTTGAAGACAAAATGGGTTGCTGTTTTCGACACTTATCTGGGAGAAGACTTTGAAAAGTCTGTGAAGAAAATGGAGAAGAGAATAAGCGAAAAGGTTCCCAGATTGAAGCTAATAACTCCTGGTTTATCAATAAGGGTCGACGGAATGAAGGGTCCAGTTACAGAGGGAGAGCTTCCCAAATGCAAAGATTTCGGAAAGAAAATAGCAAACCAACTTAAGAAGACTTGACAGTCTGCTTTGCTATAAGTCTTGGGTATATGTCTCTACTGGTAGAGTATGCGTACGCTACTGGTTTTGAGACGTTTTTCTGATGATTTCCTCATATTCTCCAAAAAGAACCGTAACACCTAACACTAAAAAACTCTTGTGAAATACGCCAATTTCCCCGAATAGAAGATTCTTTCATAAGTGTTATTTTAACACGTAACTACGTTACTTTGGGGAAACGGGGAATGGCAGGAGAGACTCTGACTTTTGTCAATCAAGCGAACTGCAGACATGAAAAACAAATGACTTACATGCAGAGAAAGTTCGACATACTTAACGGATTTGAGATTATTGCAACAAAATGCTACAATTGCCATAAAATCCTTGAACTAGAAATAAAAAGTTACACTAGCACACGCTATTTGTAAAATCGGCAGTTGTCTTTCCGCTCTCACATCTTGGCATTAGAAAGACCAAGTTGCCCAGTTAGCCGCTAAGAGTATATAGTCGTTTTTGCATAAAATTTCAGGGTGAAGAGGTTGCGCAGATCAATACTCACTCTCACTCTTTTGATTTTTGTCTTGACAGTCACGCTTTTCGTTTCCGTTGTTCTTGCACATTCGCCATTAATCCCAGGAAACAACGAAAGCCTTGAAACCGCCATGGAGATCATTGACCCAAGCAAATCTTGGGCGATATACGCTGAACTTCATGAAGGAGGAGAAGCCCAATACTACCGTTTCAACATAAGCCAAGGTCAAAGGATCTATATCTCGCTTATAAAATCCACAGCTCCAGAAGACAAGAACTTTCTGCCCGGATTTGTATTGATGGGCCCAGACATAACGAACCAGACAGGTGTTCCTTCTTACATAGAAATACCCGAGGGAAGCGGTACTCTCTTGCTAAATGGAACACAACCTGCCCAAGCTACTTATGAGCCGTTTTCGCCAGGCAGCTTTTACGCGCTTGCAGAAGTAGACATAAATGCGCCTATTTCAGGAACCTTCTACATCGCAGTGTTCGAGCCATCTCAAGGAGGCCACTACGGATTGGCAGTCGGATACGCTGAAGAGTATACGCTTGAAGAGTGGGTCTTGATCCCTATAAGTTTAGTATCGGTGTATCAATGGGAAGGCCAAAGCCTTCTAGTTATTTTTGCTCCGATGGCAATCACCATAGCAGCAGGCCTAGGACTAATAGTCTGGATGCGAAGAAAACTACTAGTTCCTCGAACTCTCTCTGCATGGATAGGAGCCTTAGCTGGGCTTTCCTTCTTGGGGACGGGCGTCACAACGCTTTTCCAGATGGTTCTTGCCCTGACTCAAACGCCTCTTGAGTCTGAGGTAATACTCACTCTTATCTTTGCTTTAATGCCTATTCTCTGGGGTATCATAGCGATTCGTGTCTCCTTGAGGAGTGAAGGAAAAGTGAATCTGAAAAGGAGAATTTATCTTGCTATCACAGGCATAGTTGCCCTGTTCACATGGGCCGGGCTCTTGTTCGGACCAGCGCTCGCGATTATTGGCAGTCTTCTGCCTTTACGCTCAGCGACTGAGAAACCTTCGCAACCTAATTAATATTTAAGAATATTTCAAACCAAAATACTACAAGGTGGTGTCTACTTTGACCATAGTGAAGTTACCAAAGATGAAGAAAGACGAGATAAACAAGCTAATTAGAGAGCAAATGATATGCCGGATCGCTTTCAGAGGAGTGAAGACTCCATATATTGCTCCTTTTCAGTACGTCATGATGAACGGATCGCTCTATTTTCACTTCACAGATTATGGAAGAAAAATGAAACTTCTCTCAGAAAGTGACCCTGTTTGTGTTGAGATAGAAACGTATAAGCCTGATCTGAGTCAATACTGCTTTGTTGTTCTATTGGGCAAGTTAAAGGTTGTCACAGATTCGGCTGAAAGAGCAAAAGCCATAAAAAAGATGGCTGAAGAAAGCGAAAAGAAATTGTCCACAAGCTTTCTTGCTGCGCATGGCTTCAAAATAGATGATGGCTGGTCGTCATTTATTCCAGACAAACCAATAATCATCGTTAAACTCGAAGAAATATTCGAAGAGATAGGCCTCAAGTCTCCGTGAAAGATGTCAAGTTGGCTGGAGAAGGGGAAAATCTGATTCAAGAAGAACGTCTGAAAGCTCTAAATATGAACGATGTCAAGAACAGAAAATACGTTCTCTATTGGATGCAAGCATCTCACAGAAGCGAGTACAATCACGCGCTCGAATATGCCATCCTAAAAGCCAACAAATTGAGCAAGCCTCTAGTCGTGTTTTTCGGTATAACGGACAGCTTTCTTGAGGCAAACGAAAGACACTATTACTTCATGCTGGAAGGGCTTCGCGAACTCTACTTTTCCCTAATGGAAAAAGGCGCAAAAATGGTAGTATGGCATAAGTCACCTGAACTTGGCGCCACTGAATTATCAAAGAAAGCTTCTTTGATGGTTGTTGACAAAGGCTATCTAAAACTTCAGAAAAAGTGGTACGAGTATGTGGCACAAAATGTTGACTGCCCCTTTATACAAGTGGAGAGTGACATTGTCATTCCCATTGAAGAAGCATCACAAAAAGAAGAATATTCTGCTGCTACCTCAAGACCAAGAATCATGAAAAAACTTCATCATTATTTGATTCTGCCAAAACAGAATTACCCAAAAAAGATTTCGTTTCGCTTGAACTTGGATTCTCTTGACATAAGAAACCTTGAAAGGATTAACGCAGATTTTAGTATTGATCGAACTATGAAAAAAACAAACTATTTCCACGGAGGCAACAACCAAGCGAAAAAACATCTTGAGGATTTCCATGATCCCTATCGGAATGCTGCCCAAAAAGAAATGAAGGTCATGGGAAAAATGCACGGTTACATGCGAATGTACTGGGGAAAGAAAATCATCGAATGGACAAAAAGTCCAAAAGATGCGTTCAAAACTGCCATTTACCTTAACAACAAATATGAGTTGGATGGCAGAGACGCAAATGGCTTTGCTGGTGTCGCATGGTGCTTTGGAAAACATGACCGCCCATGGAAGGAAAGACCAATCTTTGGAAAAATACGGTACATGAATGAGAATGGCCTGAAAAGGAAATTTGATGCTGACAGGTATGCAGAAAAGATAAAGGGTATTCGATGAATCTAACGCAGATTTTTCATTTCCAGTAGTCTTTTTCGTTTCTGTATCCAGCGGTGGCTTCCGTATCCATCAGGTCTTCAGGGTATGGTTCAAAGAACGTTTGTTTCATGAGGTATTCTTCGTCAAATCTAATAATCCACGCTTTTAATATGCTTAATACGGCGCTAGATGGTAGCTTTCCGCTCTTATATTTCTCGACAGCGGCGACGAAAAAGGCCTTTTCCTGCTTGGAAAGTCTCTTTGAAAAGTATCCCATAGTCTTTGTCACGACGTTTATGTTTGAACCGCGTCGCGGAGGACGCTTTAGCGCTTCAGATAAATGCTTTTGATAAGCATCAACTGTTTCTTCAAATGGTCTGCTTTTCTGATCTGCAACTATTCTGCCTAATACTCTTAACTCTCTTTGACTGTACGCAGTTAGCAACAATTTGTTGTTAGAATGGAACTTGACGAGTTCATTCATAGCGTGATGCTTCTTGGCCTCTCTGAAGTTGGCCAAAGCATAGAGCTTCGTTAGAAAATGCTCTCTTATGCGAGAGTTGGTTAGGTGGCGTTCGTCCTCGATTGCCAGATGTGAAAACCTTGCCAAAACTACTTTCCCGAAGAATCCTGGGCCTCTTGCAATGGGTGCTGATTGTTTTGCGCTGGGATAAACTTTTGCGTCTTTAAAGGCACTCGTAGGTGAGCCACTCTTCAATATGAAACCGTCTACTTCTTCCAAAGAATCTAAAAAATAGTTGACGAAACTTTCCATCTTATCGGTAAAGTCAAGGCTAGTTGCTGGTTGTACTAGTCTCAATTTTCCATTCTTCGACACAATTCGCAAGGTTTCGCGGGGAACACCGAGATCAATCTCGACCTCGGGGCAAACCGGAATAAAGCTTACGATAGGTTTAAGCTTTTTAACAAAATCGCTGGATATCGTCTGAGCGGTCCATCTTACAGGTTCGAATTCGATACATTTACTCACTACGACAATGGGTCTTGCGAATTTTCCCATCTAAAATCTCACGCTCTTTGCTCTCTCAAGAGCACACTAAACCTTTAGAATTATTCTAAGCTTAACTGTTATGGCGCCAATTGTCGTCGCCATAATTCTGGAAAAATTTGTTTAGCGTCATTTTCCTTTGATTTTCCCAGCAACATATAAACGGTCATCTTCAAAAGCAATTTTCAGCGCTTTAAGCGCACTTTTCTCCTTGTCTTTTATCTCGAGCATCAAGTCAAAATCGAAGGGCTTTGTCTCTTCCAAGAATTTCTTGAAATGCTCGGAACGAATGGATTCAGCGTGCTTGCGGCCAAGTCCATCGGCGCGTTGAGAACTGTAGTCAACCATGGGTATGCCGTCTCTTTTTCTCCAAGTTTTGGTGAGTAACTTGAAAGCCTCTCTTATTGTCTCTCCGGAACTGTTTATTTCGTGATGGAAGACATCAAACAGCACGGGGATGTCTGTTTCCGTGTTTATTTGAAGGCAATCTTGAAGATTGTAACTTATGTCATCGTTTTCAACTATAAGACGTCTTTTTATGGTTTCGTCAAGTTTGTCGAATCGCTCTATAAACCTATTTATGCTTTTTTCTTTGTTTCCGTAAACTCCTCCAACGTGCATCTGGATCTTTGCGCTGGTGTCAAGGTCCATCGAGTCCAAGACTTGCGCGTGGTAGATAATTTCTTTCAAGCTATTTTCAAAAACTTTAGTGTCCAAAGAGTTGATTAAGGTGAACTGGTTAGGGTGCATGGATATCCGAATTTTGTTGCTTTTAATGAGACTTCCTAATGCTTGGAATTGATCTTCAAAAAAGTGGTGCCAATTAAACCTGCAAATTGGGTGTGACGCAAAAGGAACAAGGTCTGAGGTTATCCTAAAAAACAGCAGGTTGTGGTTTACGTTGAAGTATAAAATCTTGGAAAGACAGTTCAGATTGTTTGAAACCGTTTCTATCAGACGTTGTTCCGAATAGGACCTTAAACGAAAAGTTTTGTCTGCTTTGCAGCCAATTGTCCAATTTATGCAGGGATAACCAATCCTCATTTCCTTGGCCCCAGATTTTGCGGATGATCACTTCTCCAATTACTAGCGCTAGACTTCTAATGAACATTTAGCTTTAAGCGTACGGTTCTTCCCCAACTGAAGATATCAATGATTTCTGTGTTTGTAAAAACAATACTATGGCAGGTACAGTCTATACAGAAACATTGAAACGTGCGCGATAGATTAATAAGGAAGAACCAAAATGGTGTAAAAAGAATGGAGCGATGTAGTATGGTTTTGTACTTATCTCAAGAAGATGTGAAGAAATGTCTATCAGTTAAGGATACCGTAAAAGCTGTGGAAGATGGAATTAGACTCTTAGGTCAAGGAAAAGCCTTACAACCACCTAAGATCTATATGGAAATCGACAAGTATCATGGCTTCATTAAACCAATGATCGCGTTTATTGATGAACCAATGAATATTTCTGCTACTAAGAATTTTTCTTTTTTTCCAGAAAACAGGAATCGTGGTATGCCAACCATATTGGCAACAATAATTTTAAATGATCCTAAGACAGGTGCACCATTAGCCATAATGGATGGCACTTGGATTACTACATTAAGGACTGCGGCAACAACAGCAGTTGCTGCAAAGTATCTTGCGAGGCGGGATTCCGAGGTTGTTGGACTTTTCGGGGCAGGAGTTCAAGGTAGAAGTCATTTGATGGCTCTGAATGAGTTGTTCAAACTCAAAAAAGTGAGGATCGCGGATATTTCGAAGGAGTACAGGATTCAGTTTGCAAAAGAGATGAGTGAAAAACTCGGATTAGACATAATTCCGGTAGACAACAACAAGGAAGCCGTAAGAGGTGCTGACATGGTCGTAACGGTTACGTCAGCAAATGAACCGCTCGTTAGGAAGGAGTGGTTGGAACCTGGGATGTTTATCGCCAAGGTTGGTTCTTTCCAAGAAATTGACTTTGGCATACTTGAGACAGTTGACAAGCTGGTGATTGATTATTGGGAATATGTGAGCCATCGGGTGCCAGAAATTGTTAAAACGAAGACGAAGCGTGAGGATATTTATGCAGAGATAGCTGAGATTGTTGCAGGTACAAAGAAGGGCAGGGAAAGTGCCAAAGAAAAAATTCTGTTCTTATCTATAGGAATGGGAGTAGAGGATGGCGCTTCGGCATTATTTGCATTTCGACGTGCAAAGGAGCTTGGCATTGGCCAAAACCTGAAAGCTTGACAACCACTCGATAATAACGCGAAACTCCCCCTTTTCGGCTTTCATAGCAAAAATAACTTGGTCAATATGCCAAAACTAGCAACCGTAACCCACAAAAAAATGTTTGGGATGACTACCCACGTTTTTCAATTTCACTTTCTGTCCTACAGAATATTCAAACCAGTAATCGTAGCTTTCATTTGTCCAAGGCCGCATTTCAGATAGCTTATTTATGCGTAACTACTTCAACTCTGCACTAATAACAGATCTAAAGGCCCGAGTTTTCCAGGGAAATAAGCAAAATACAAACAAAATCTCTTAGTTGTTCAGAAAACCCAAATAACCTCTTTTTTCACAAAAAAGCTCTCCATTTTGATGCGTCAACAAAAAATGTCCTGAAGATTTTTATGTTCTGGCTTGTAAAGTATTACAGAAAATGAAATTACAAAGTAGCTAAGAAGGTGAAGGAATGAAAGCGAAATATAGAGTTCATAGATTCGACATTAGAATGGCATCAGACCAGAGCAAGTTGGAGCAGTTCCTGAATAGTGTAGAAGGTGATTGTAGCGATAGTCCCAAACGTTGCTCCCCGTTTTACATCTGGGGGAATGGGTGCCAGCGTGGACTTTCTTTTGATTGTGGAAAAGATGAGTTAAGTTGGAAGAATGTGTATGCGTGTAAGTCGGACACCACAAGGATATCGGTCGAACAATTGAGGAATGGCAAAAGAATGGCTGGCCTCTCCACGCATATAGTTCTGTTGGAACGGCTGGAAAGGTCAAACACTACTTGCTGTTTGAAAAGAGTGAGTAAAAAACAAAACACGTCTTACCCTCAATTCTCGACTACCTAGAACAGCAAAATGAAACCGAAAGCTCTAAATTTCCTAGCGGAGGTTCTTTTCCCAAAGAAACGACCCGGGCCGGTGGTTCAGTCTGGTATGGACGCCGCCTTCGCAAGGCGGAAGTCGGGGGTTCAAATCCCCCCCGGTCCACTGAAATTTTTTGAAAAGAAGCTTTACCAAGAAAGCTTGAACCTGCGTTTTGCTTCAGTTTTTAGATTTAGTTTCTTTTCGGCTTCTCTCAAGACATTTTCGCAGAGTTGACTTGCGTTTATGTTTAATTTGTTGGCAGTTTTAAGTACATCTCTATCTATCGTTAGTGTTGCTCTTACCTATGCATCATTGTGCACGCAAATAAATAACGAAAGTTATTTCTTATGGCGTTTGATTCTTTCATTTTTTTGTGCTGCTCTGCGCCATTCTTTTTTTCTCTGTGTTTTCATATAAAATCTGCCGTAACTCTGGCTTTGGCTCGTTCCTGTCCGATACTGATCAATGTTTCTGTAAAAAGTTGGATAGTCTATCTGATTTTGTTTCAGAGCTTCGATATTCTGATTTAGCTCTTTTCTGATTTCTGATCCAGTGGTTTTATCATAAGTTTCGGCGTAGGCGAGGTAAGCCGCGTGAAATTGAAAGTCAGACGGATTGTCAATCAGAAGTTTCTCTGGGGAAATTGCTTCTTTTTTATTAGTTTCTTCTGTCATACTTTCCCAAACTTTTGTAGGATTTACAATTGTGTATCCTTGCTTTTATAGATGATGTCTTCAGCGAACATTATTCTAGCATAAAAAAAGTTTGCTTTCGTGGGTTGCTCGCTTTTATTCTGGCACAATTGCTGCTGAAATCCGATTCTTCAATTCAATGTATTTCTGCTGGATTTCGTTCTTGATGGTAGCAATTCCAGTGCTAAGTCTGGTTCTTGATTCTGGAGCCAAATCCTTTGTTTTTGCCATTTTTTGCTCCATTTTTTCCACGTCGTGTTCCGCGGAACGCCTCATCTCTTCAGTCTTTTTCAAAGAATCAGCCTTAATTTTTTCCATTTTCGCAAAATCATTCTTGATGTCTTTTGCTGTTTTGATTGTTTTCTCCCTTATCTTGATGATCTTTTCCATAAATTCGCGTTCAGAAGTTCCGCCCATTTGCTCGACACCAATCAGTATTCACCTAACATCATACTTAATATTTTCTACGGTTAATCCTTCTCCCCTATTCACTATGGCTTGACGCTTTGCGTTTCTTTCATTTTCTTGTAGAGTTCAACATGATCACAATTCTGACAACAAAGAGGAGTAATCTTTTTGCCGTAGAAATCGATTTTCCTTAGCACCCACCTGCCAATAAAGAATCACGTCATGCGGCTGCCAAAATCTGTTCCAAACGTAGCTACTCCTCACTCTACATTTTCCTACACACTGAGGGCATTTCTTGACTTCATTTTTGTCTAGGCGTCATTTCTCCGACTGCTTTGAATCACAATAGGGGCATAGTTCTGAAGCCAAAGGGATTTTTTTACCACAATTTGCACACTTTTTTAGTCCTTGTCTACTGAGTAGAATTTTAGTAGTTTGCTGATTGGCGAATAGTTCGATTTTTTCACACTGTGGGCAAATGAAAACCTGTATTGGTAAAGGTTCTTGTTCGATTTCAACTATGTCACCAACTAAAAATGACCATTCTCCACCAACTCCGCCTACCCTGAAGCGGTGAGTTTTGTAGTCTTCCATTTCCACTCCGCATTGTGCGCACTTTTTGGTTTTTTTGTTGACCACGGTTGAACCTACCCCCGTTGCTTCGCTCCGCAGTGCGGGCATTCTTCGACAGAGCCTAACGTTGAGGACTTTCCGCGGTTGCGCATGGTCTCTTCTCTTCCTACGTTTATGTAGCTGTTATCTTGCAGATAAATATAATGGAGAATGCATTGCAAAGGTAAACTGAGTTTAAGCACAAAAGGCCAAATTGTCAGGAAATTGTGATGTAGATTTTCTTTTCATCCAGTTGCGACCCGTGCCATTCAGCCTTGACTTCCCCCCGGTTGCGACATAAGTAGACGTTCTTGGCGCGAACAAGCTCTGCCATTTCCTCCAAGTAAGGCTCCAAAAGCGCGATGCTTTCGTCGTCAAGCTCAGCTATGCGAACAGCATCTAAAACGTCAGTAGGCATGTAACCCAATTCTTTTCTCAAGGCTTGGACTCTACGGGCTATATCGCGCATCAAACCTTCGCCTAGGAGACTTTCGTCACGCTGCGCGTTCAAAAAGACTTGGACACCGTCTTCAGAGGCGGAAACCCACTCTCTATGGAAAGTATCTTCTGGAATCTCTTGAGCATATTCGACTGTCTTAACGTTGGCCAGCTCCAAAAACAGTTCTTCAACTTTCTCCAAGGAGTCGGAAGTCTTTTCTGGAGCTACGACAACCATTTTGCTGAGGGGCCATCGTCTTTTCAGTTTTGCTGATTGTCTGGCTGAATAAGCTATGGAAACAGATTGGAATAAAGTTTGGAAATCTTTCTCTAAGGCCTTGTTTCGCATTTTATCGTCTGGTTCAGGCCAGCTTTCAAAGTTTATTGATTCTGGCAGTTTTCGGTCCAGCTTTTTATAAACCCTTTGATATAATGCCTCGCTCAGGAATGGCGTGATGGGATTGAAAAGTAACGTGACCGTTTTTAGCGTATGGTGCAGGGTTGCGTATATGGCTTGCCTTCTCTCAAAGGTTTCTGGGTCGTCAGTCCATAATTCTTTTCGAATCATGGGCACATAGAGTCTGCTTAAAACTTCTATGACGAAATCTTCTAAGACAGCTAGTGCAGAGTTGAATTCGCATTTTTCCAGATCAACGGTGTACTCTTCGATTTCTTCTTGGAGTTTCGAAAGGAGCCAATAATCCGGTTTTTTAAGCTGATTTGCCTGTTTTGCCCATTCAATAGTGTATTTTTGAGGGTTAAATTCGTCGAATTCAGCGTTTTGCAGGAAAAATCTACTTAAGTGATATAGTGTGGAAAGCACTTGATACGGGCGACGGTTTAGTTCTTGGAGGTCAAAATTCATGAAGTCTATTGGGGAACACTTCCGCATCATGTAGAATCTGCATAGGTCTGCAGAGTGTTTTTCCAGAAGTTTGTTTGCTTCCACTATGTTCCCTAGGCTTTTGCTCATTTTTCTGCCCTTTGCGTCTTGAGTTAAACCTTGAAACAGAAACGCCTTGTATGGAGCTTCTGGTTTTCCGGTCAGTATGACGTGTTCTAGAAGAAGTGAATTGGCCCATCCACGAGTTTGATCTATTCCTTCTGTCAAGAAACCGGTGGGCACGTATTTCTCAAATTCTTCATCTGTAAATCGCGCATACGGTGAGGCGCCGCTGTTGTGCCAAGTGTCTAGAACATAGTTTTCTCGACGCATTATACCGTCGCATTTTTCGCATTTGAACGTTACGCGATCAACCCATGGCTTGTGCAATTCGAAGTTTTCAGGTATCTTCTCTAATGCCTTCTCCGTTAGTTCCTTTTTGGAGGATATGAATTTTTTTTCTCCGCATTTGTCGCAGGTCCATATTGGCAATGGGGTGCCCCAGACTCGTTCTCGTGAAATGCACCATGGTTTCCCTTCTTTTAGGAACGATATGAAACGGTTTTTTGGTTCTTCGTAATAGTACTCGACATTTTCTGCAGCTTCCAGAACCCTTTTGTTCACTTTGTCTGTTCTTAGAAAGTATTCTTTCCTAGCGAGCCAGACTAGTTTATGGTGAGAACGCCAGCACGTCGGATACTCGTGCTTTATGATTTTAGCTTCGACGAGTAATCCTCTTTTGCGAAGTTCTTCGATGACTATGGCGTCCGTTTCTCTTGCAAAGATGCCATTGAAGTCTCCCGCGTCTTTTGTGAATTTAACCTCGTCGTCGAAGGGAGCGAAAACCGGGACTCTTTTTTCTTGGGCGGCGAAAAAGTCTTCTTCGCCGTTTCCAGGCGAGAGGTGTACAACGCCTGTTGCCGTGTTTACGTCTACAAAATTTTCGCCGACGACTCTATGCACCAGTGGATGCTTGTTTTCCAGTTCTGCTTGTTTTGGAATCATGTCCTTCAAGGGGTAATCATATTTTGTTCCTTCGAGGTTTTTGCCGGCGACTATTTCTGTTGTTTCATAGTTCTTTATGCCTAGTTCTTGCATGACTGGTTCGACGCGTTGTTTTACCATTATCCATTTTTCGTCGCTGACTTTTACTTTGGCGTATTCAGCTTGCGGATGAACTGCTAGCATGGTGTCCGTGATTAGCGTGAAGGGCATGGTTGTCCATATTAAGAAGTATTCGTTCTGGCTGTCTGCTACTTTGAATTTGAAGTATAACGATGGGTCTTCGACTTCCTTGTAGGAGCCTTCGTAGCCAACTTCCGCACTGCTTAGCGATGTTTGGCAGCCTGGGCAGTAGGCAACAACATAATAGCCTTCTTCGAGTAGGTTTTGCTCCCAAGCGCGCTTTAGATATTGCCATTCCCTCTCGATGTAAATGTCAAGGTACGTCCAATAGGCCTTCTTCTGGTTTATGAATACGCCAATTTTCCTGTCAGCTTCAACCCATTCGCGATGGTATTTCATAATGACTTTTTTACATTCTTCTATAAAGCGTTCTTCGCCCACTCTTTCCAGAAGTTCCCGCTTGTTTCTAACGCCTAGGAGTTTTTCAACTTCCAACTCCACTGGTAGGCCTTGGGTGTCCCATCCGGCCCAAAAGGGAACAAAATAGCCTTGCATTGTTTTCCAGCGGTAGCGGATGTCTTTCATCACGCGGCCTCTTGCGTGACCTACGTGTGGAATGCCGTTCAATGTTGGCGGTCCTTCCACAAAACCTGAGAATCCTTTGTTATCTTTCTCTCGGAGCTCCAATTTTTCTCTTATTTGGTTAGTTTCCCAAAATTCGCGAATTTCTTTTTCCAGTTCAAGCGGGCGATAATCTGTTCTAAGGCTTGGATCAGAATTAGCTTTGAATTTGACGGTCACCTTGCATCCCAGTACACCCGCAAATACACGATGATAGCATATAAAAATATAACCTTTTTCACGTTTTTTGCAGAAAGTGCTTTGAGATTATATGTTGTTGGCAAATTTCATGTTTTTGGTGAAGGTGCTTTTGTGTGGTCATGCTGTTGTCTTTGTTCTCTTTTGCTGTCGGTGAGACTATACCCCCTCTATATATAGGTTCAACCTCAAACCCAAACCCTTGGGATAGAAAAAGAAGAATTCACGGTTGATAATGATGGTGTAGTTTTTGAAGGAGAAGACCTTATCGATTCTGACCTTTTCGAAGCGGATGAACTTTAATAGGTATGCACGGCAACGTAAAAAAAGTGTGGATTGCTGAATTGTAAATCACAGCAGTTACGAAACATCTTCTGGAAATGCTTTGTATTCTATGACACATGAAGAGTAATGAACGTGAAGTTTTGAAGAGTTCACTACTCTTTTTTACGCTCAGCTTCTATGCCAAGCAAATGCTTCGCCACCACCGCATGTGTATGACCAATTATGGCATTTAGACCAGTAACAATTGCCAACAGAAACCAAGATATCGGTTCTAAGCCAAGAGTGATGTTCAAGGTATCACCGATGACTCCTAACGCAGCGAATATAAAGCAAGCATACTGACAAATGCCCCCGAACAAATCACATTTACGAATCTCAGCCTTTACGTCTTCACGGTCCTTGAAAGGTTTATTTTCCTCTATGATAGGCATTACGGATATCCCCCCCACTTTTTCTTTCTTACAACAACATAATTTCAAGTTGCATTTAATATTAATCGAAAGAAACGAAAACATGGATATCAAGCAAGTATAAAAAAGCCGAAAATATCGGGGCTATCGGGAGATACCTCCCTTCTATCTCAAACTTCACTTGGACGGTGAATTAGAAAAAGCGCGCGCATTATAGCAACACTACTAGCAGTTATAGTTTACAGAACAAAACATACTTGTCTTAGTGCGCGCGGTGAAGGAGGTGGCTTCTATCTTTTTTGGGTTTGGGATAAGGTTCAACTTTTGATACTGTGGGAAGAGTCTATCGATTGAGGGTAACTACCCCCTCACCCGTATATACATTGAACCGCCAGTCAGACCAAAGTCTGAGAAGAAGACCTCTGCACTGATTGGAATTTGACGTTTAAACCGAAAAGGTTTAGGGGGACAAAATCATACGCAGAGTGAAGAGATAAGAATTTTGTTTTAGTTTAGGCGTGCAAATGGCAGCTTCGCTTAACCTTTGCATTTAATGTTTAAAGTGTTTGCCAATCGTTTCAAGTCTCCGTCAGTCATCCATTCAGTTTTGAGGTACTGGCAGATTTTCTCATCGCTTAACCCCAGCCTTCTCGCTTCTTGAACTGCGTGGCTGTAAGCTTCAACCTCAGTCGGCCGTTCGGTGTAGTTGTAGCTGCTGTCAAAAAGTTCCTTTCCCTCCATGAACTGTTTCACATGGACGAGTTCGTGAATTATGTCCAAGTATATGTCGATTTTGTCGCCTTCGTTCAAGTAGCGAGAGCTCACAACGAGGTGTCCGTCCGTGTTGTCAACCCACATGTAGCCGCCGATCCAAGTGAACTCAACCTTGAGATTGCGGAGCACTTCTTCTGTTTTCTCGCCAAAAATCTGCTTAACCGCTTCCACTTTCTCAAACCCTTTGAAATAATCAGCAAATGAGTGTGTTGCCCGTCTGCCCTGTCCTATTCTGAGTAGATGCAGTCTTCTAAATAGGCGTAGCATCCTTAGCATCAGCAATTCAAGCCAGTTAGTCATCGTCGACATCACCGACATCATATCTTAACATTACCTTCTATTTTTTATAGTTATATAGAAGAAGTAGAGAAATCAGACTTAGAGTTACAGAAAAGCTTTTTCTTTAAAGCGTCCCACATAGAAAAATCATCAACGTAACGTGGGAGTATCTATTTGGAACAAGTAAACATAGTCATAATCGGCGCTGGCATAGTAGGTTTAGCCGTAGCCGCCAAAATCTCAGAAAATAATCAAGACGTTTTTATCCTTGAGAGAAATCCGAGATTTGGTCAAGAAACGAGTTCCCATAACAGTGGTGTCATTCATTCTGGCATACACTACCCGCCCCGTTCTCTTAAGGCGCAACTGTGCGTGAAAGGTAACGCTATGATTTATGAAATCTGCGAACGCTACAAGATTCCTTACAAAAAACTTGGAAAATTAACAGTGGCTGTTGAAGAGGAAGAAATAGAGGAGATAGAAAAACTAATGAAAATGGGACAAGAAAACGGCGTAGAAGGCTTAGAGTTCTTGGATCGAAGTGCAGTCAAGGCGCTGGAGCCGAACGTCGAAGTTGAAAAAGCGCTTTACTCACCCTCAACGGGGATACTTGAGCCAGACGAGTTTATGAATTATTTCTATAATCAGGCTTACAATAATGGCGCAGTTTTGGTTGCACAAACCGAAGTTTCAAACTTGAAAAAGATAGATGACGGCTATGAAATCAGCGGGAATAGTGCCGGAGAGAAATTCTCTATCAAAGCAAGAACTATTGTGAATTGTGCCGGCTTATTTTCTGATAGAGTATGTGAGATGGTTCGCATAGACGTTGATAAGGCTGGTTACAGACTGCACCATTGCAAAGGAGACTATTTTAGAATCATCGGAAAACCTCCAGTCAGAATGCTAGTATACCCCGTGCCAAAGGGGCCTGGGCTGGGGATTCACTTGACGCCAGATATGGGGGGCGCGGTGAGGCTCGGTCCAAATGCTTACTACGTGACAAATATTGACTATAAAGTGGAGTCAAGGGAAGAAGAGTTCAGAGAGGACGTGAAAAGATTCATGCCAAGTATTACTGAATATCGATTGGTGGCTGATCTGAGTGGAATAAGGCCGAAACTTCAAGGCCCAGGAGAAGGATTCAGGGATTTTGTGATAAAACATGAATCGGACAGGAACTTGTTTGGATTCATAAACCTAGTAGGCATAGAATCTCCTGGTCTGACCTGTGCTCCTGCGATAGGCGAGCTTGTTAATGAAATATACGAAAAAGAAGTTTTATGAACGTGTTTTATGAATCAGGTCGAATGAAGCAGACAAATGTACTACCGCAGCCATAAATCTATGGTGGTTTTTCTTTAGATAAAGCCCAGGGAAGCACGATCAGTATTAATGGTGTCATAAATACAGCGGAAGCTATAAGTGCCGAGTACAAATCCAGCGAAATCAATCCGGAACTGAGCAAAACATATTGCACAATGAGACCTGTACTGAATCGTACACTGAGGCCCAGACCTAAAAGCAACGAGTGTTTTACTCCAAGCAACTTGCGAAAGAGCAAACAAGATCCGGACAGTTTTGCGCCAGCTGTGGTAAACAATACTATCGAGATTAACAGCGGATAAAGAAGAATTGAGTCAAATGACATACTCGCGCCCACACTCAGAAAAAACATGGGCGATAAAACAATGTAACCCAAGAAATTAACAACCCTTTCATCATTTTGGAACTTTTCCTTAGGTAATAATCCTCTGGAAACAATTCCACCAAAAATTGCGCTGATAGCGGCCAAACTTTCGAATATGAAACCACCTAAAACAACAAAAGAAAAGAATACCAGCATAATCAAAAGAGGACGGAGAAATTCAGAATTAGCGCTGTTACTCAAGATGTTCCTTATCTTCGCCCCAACTCTTGTTAAAACAAGAGTGAGCAGAGAAATACCAATCAAATCTAGTACAACCATTGTTGGGTCAGGAAAACCTTGGACATGAAGCCTTGGCAGAAATATAGGCAGGAACGGAATCAGTATCAGAGTCAACACTTCTAAAATGTCATCTAGCGTTCCAATTCCAAGAGCAAGTTGGCCGAATGTGGTTTTGACTATATCGAATTTTGCCAGAATGGGTAAAAGAACAGCTTCTCCGACAGTTGCAAACGAGAGGGCTACGACGATAGCAATCAACGGGGAATTACCTATATCTGCCGGAAACACGAAATAGAGAAGAGCCCCCACAATACAAGCTTCAAAACTCACAATGAGCATAGCACCCTTGAAAATGTCCTTTCCCAATCTTCGCATCTTATCAATTTCCAGATTAAAGCCTATCATAAAGAGTAAGAATAACATGCCCATTGTAGAGAACACATAGAAAGTCTCGTCTTGAAGAGTTGACTCAAAAAGGCCGAATGAAGAAAAAACAATACCCAAGAATAAAGCGGAGAACATCCAAGGCATTCTCAGATATTTCTCCAATAGAAAACCTAACCCCAGTGAGACAGCATAAGTCACAGCAATCAAAAGGAAAACATATTCCACAGCTAGATCGCCTCAAAAACTGTGCGATAAATTAAAAAGTTTCGATCTCGTTCGCTCGCCTTCTAATAACGCCTCCCCTAATGAAGCGGAGACTTATAACTCTTCTGCTATGGGGTTCTTGAAAAGTCCAATGATACAAATCTCTATCTCCAATTACGCCTAGGCTATGTGAGGTGGTCAATGCAGGTTGGGCAGGGTTTGCATTTTTCCCAGTTTTCTTCCATTGGTTTTTCCGCTTGTGGGTAGCTGGCGCATTTTTTCTGGGGCTCTTTAAACTTTAACATTCTTACCCCATAAGAAAAATTATTTTTTCTTTTGTTGCCGCGAGGTAACGCACGAGATAGGAGATTCCGTTTCCAACGAGTCTCGAGCCGGGACCATGTCACTACCCAAAACAAAACGCGAAATCTCCTTATCGTCAACACCATAGTCATAACGAAAACGCCAATTCCTCAAACCAGCACCCGAAAACAGAATCATTATTCATAAAATGAAAACCTCTCATTCATTTCGTATGCGAGAAAGAAATCAAAAAGTAAGGTGCTGCTGTGAAAAATTTATCTGTATGCTGAAAGGTACTCTAGCCTCATACCCATGTGAGCTAGATCTTCCAAGTTCTCGACGGAGCCTATGCTTGCATCGATGTTACGGTGGACTGGGTGAACCCACATGTTATCTGGCACAAGATTAAACTGCAGAGGAACCTCCGTTCTGACACCGTACTTTTCCTTCAAATCTTTGATGATCTGACCCCTCCCACAAGCGCGGCGTACTCGCACATAGCTCCTTAACAACTTTGGCGCAGCAAATGCTCCGATACCATGCCAGACTGCCGCGTTTTCAGGAGAGCCTAACGAGTAGAGAATGAACTGCGGCGAAGACGGCGTCTCGCAGAAACTATAGTTAGTAAGCCGTCCTCCTGCTACTGTGAACCTATCTTCACCATTTGCAATGCTAATGTCGTCTGGATCGATTGCGTTAGGGTAAAGCAATGTTGTTCGATATCTTACGTCGACGCTTTCCAGATTCATGTCGCTGAAATGTATTTTGCCTCTTGCTGCACGCTTTGAGCCATAGCCTTTTTGCGAGTGTGGAACGGTCAGAAGCGTCGTTCGTTTTCCAATGCTTCTGCCCATACAATCATACGTCCGCTTGATCGAGTCGTAGTCCCCATGTGTTTCTCGTATTATGTGATGCAGTAAACCTTCATCTGTTTCATTCTGCAAGGTTGTCAAAGGCATACGCAACGAATAAAGGCACAGGTTGACCCCAAAAACTTCTGAAAGACTTTCCATCTGCTCGTACTTGACTGCATCAACCAAGTCTAGGTAAGAGGTTTTAGCGTTTCTAAGATGACGATTTATGAGTTCGACTTCGCTTTTTGAGATCAAAGCTCCGTCATACTTACCCACAAACCGTTGGTCTATAGCCAAACCTTCTGTCTGAACATAAGCTGAGGGGAAAGCACTTTGTCCACTGTTTACGATTGACTCTTTCATGGGGTTCATGGAGTAACGGTCTGGTTCCACGTCGTCCGTGTTGAGCAAGAAAGCAACGATCATCCCTTGAGGTGGCTTCTTTAGAGCTTCGCATATTTCATCAATATCTTTGGCGTCAACTTCGCGCAAACCGTGCTGGTGAAAGTAGTTTCCGCAAACTTCGAGCATGCGAGTGCCTATTATTCCTTGAACTTCTTCTACTGTCAATTGAGGGTTTGAATATTCAACCGAGCCCCTCAGAAAGAAATGATTGCCCTCAAAAGCAGAATCAACCCTCTGTCCATTCTTGAAGCGGAATAAAGACACTTTCCTTCCGTTCTTTTCTCTGAAGTTGGCAAGCTTTTCAAGGAGAATTTTCACGCACGACCATGAGCTTTCAAGGAAATCCTCAACTATTCTCCTGCACAAATCATCTTCCACAAGCATTACCCCCTTTCCAAAGATTCTGCTGCATAAATGCAACGCCTGCAAACAGCAGGACCTGAAAACATTCTTGCCACGCGAAAGTCTTCTTTGAATCCAGCCTTGAATAGCATATCAAGGACTGCAGACTCTTTTCTTGGCATACACATGAAAGTTTCAAAACCTTTTAGTCTGTCGAGAACTGCCCTTAGAAGGGCGATGGCGATGTCATTGCGGGCTTGGTTGCATACAATTGGTCCCACTTCAGCTGTTCCTTCGTATACTTTCGCTGCGGCGTATCCTGAAATTGCATCATTGTCGGTTAACATGTAACACAGGTTACCTGCGCTAAAGACAATGTGTTTTAGCAGTTTCCGTCGTGATGCTCCAAAACAGCGGCTGTCGAAGTCTATTATTGCTTCCATGTTCTCTTCCTTCACTTCTTTTAGAGAGCTCTTAACGGTTGAAGAAAAGCCCTTTCCTCTCAAGACCAGGAAATCCTCGTCGCATTCAAAACCGAGATTTCCGTAAAATCGAAGCAGCTGAGGATAAGCGTACAGTCCGATGGTTTCCACGTGTTTGCTCTTTAGGTAGTTCATTGCGTGTTTTAGCAGTAACGTTCCTGCGCTCCTTTTTCGATGCTCTTTGCGTACGATTAGGTTGCCGAACCATCCTACTTTGCCGAAACTGATACTCGTGGCAACACCTATCCTTTCCGAATCATCCCACAGAACAAAACATCCATTTGGCTCCAGTTGCGTCATGAGCTTGAAATCTTCTTCTATCATGTTCCAATTCATAGTATCAGTTAGCAGAACGGCAAACGGAAAATCATCAGCCGCCATTTCCTCTATATGAAACATATAATTGCAGACTCTCTTGTATGGTTTAGACTATTCTAACGGTGCTTTATCAATAATTTGGATTTGAGACTGCAAATTTTATGGAAATAGTTTCTACTTGTTGCCGACAATTCCTAAAATTTGCGGACAACTTCCTATACTCGATAAAGTTAGAAGCGCTTTCGTCACAGATTTTTGCGCGAGTTCGTCTCAATGTCTATACGATGTCTATTTCTTCAACCAGCGTAGGCAAGAATACACCGCCAAAACAATCACCGCAAATTCGACCACTATTGAGGCCTGTCCTGCGTAGAAAAGGTTCCCGTAGGCTAGTGGGTAGATTACGTAAGGCATGTGTTCGTGAGTGAACATGTCGAAGAAAATGTGACTGAGGCCACCGACAAGACTGCAGAAGAATATGTTCGCCCACGGGTACTTCACTCGATTGGGCTCAAGCGACAAGGCATTGTACGCGGATTCCAGTTTTTTCTCGAAAAAATGTTCCACGACGTAAGCTCCGATGGTTATAAGAAGAGGATAAGCCGTTAGCGCTAACACATAACCATGCCAGATCCTGTGGCTTAATGGCTCGCCTATTAGATAGTAGTAAAGCGGCTCCAAATCTACAAACGTAGCCGAAGCCGTTAAGGCAAGAAGGTCTATTCTTCTCTTGTCCTTGAAGTAAAGGAACAGAACGGCAAGTCCATGAAGATGAGTTACTGGCATAACTTACACTTACGAAAATTATTCGAGCGGAATCCTCTTTCCATCAAAATCGCGTTTTGAAATTCCCAATTCGCCTTTAACCTCTCTGAGCTGGTTCGACGCAAATACGGGGCCATCTCTGCAAACGCGAAATCTGCCGATAACGCAACTCCCGCACAGGCCTATGCCACATCGCATTATACGTTCTAAGCTTGCTTCTAAGGCTATTCCATGTTTTTCAGCCAAATCAAAAACTTTCCGCACCATCCGTTCTGGCCCACACGTATAAATCATGTCAAACTTTTCTTTGTTCAAGAGTGTTTCCAACGGTTCGGTTGCAAGGCACTTGAGTCCGTAGCTGCCATCCTCAGTTGTGGCAATTGTGCCTTGTTTGGCGCAGAGTGCGTCGAGCTCATTCTTGAACAGCAGTTCTTCTTTAGTTTTTGCACCCATCACAAAAGACAGCTTTGCAGCCTTAGACGTTAATCTTTTAGCTAAGAACAATAGAGGGGCTATCCCTGTTCCGCCGCCAACCATCAAAATTTTGCCTTCGCTTTCTGTGAAACTGTTCCCAAAAGGTCCACGTACGCTTATGATTTCGCCAGTTTTCATGCCGTGCAAAGCTTTTGTTGCTTCGCCGACCTGCTTAACAGCCACGGAGACTGTGCCGTCTTTGCGAGCATCTGATATGCTCAGAGGGATCTCATCCACTCGTGGAATCCAGAGCATCAGAAACTGGCCAGGCTTGGCTTTGGCACATTGCCTATCCTTGAATGTGAAGGTTTTCACCGTTGGGCTTCCCGTCTTCACATTCAGAACGTGAGTAGTTCTGAGCTTGTTAATGGCGATGTGATAGGCCGACAATTTCATTCACACTCTCAAAACCTTTCCTTCTCAGATAAGATTCTATTCCGCGAGTCACACTTTTGAATACGCTAGAACCTTTTGTGGCTATTGCGGTGCCGATTTGAACTGCGGAAGCTCCTGCAAGGAGAAATTCCACTGCATCTCGCCAATTTGTTATGCCACCGCAGCCAATTATTGGCACTTTAACCCTCTCATAAATGTCATAGACACACCTAATAGCTATCGGTTTTACAGCTGAACCTGAAAGCCCACCTCTTCTGTTGCTAAGTATTGGGACGGCTGTTTCAGCATCTATTGCCATGGCTCTAACGGTGTTTATAGCTGTTAAGGCGTCTGCACCAGCTTTCGTGGCTGCTTCTGCAAGATCCGCTATGTCTGTCACATTTGGAGAAAGCTTGACAAAAACTGGTTTATGCACCGTAGCCTTGACCTTTCCAACAACTTCCTTCAGAATTTCCGAGTTTTGCCCAATTTCCGAACCTGTTTCTTTAACGTGCGGGCACGAAACATTAAGCTCCACAGCGTCCGCACCAGCACCCACGGCTTTCTTGGCCACCGTCGCGTATTCGTTAGCTGAAAAGCCATAAGCACTTACTATCAACGGAACAGTCAAAATCATTCTTGCAGCGCGAATTTCACTGACAAACTCGTCTATTCCAGGATTCGGAAGACCCATGGCATTTAGCAAACCGCAGCTAACCTGAACAACAGTCGGATTTGCGTAGCCAACACGGGACTTTAACCCTACAGACTTTGTAACTACCGCGCCAGCTCCGCCTTCCAAAATGTTTTCTAGTGATTCGGCGGAATACCCCAAAATTCCAGAAGCCAACATCGTCGGGTTAGCAAGCCTCAAACCAGCTAAACTAACGCTCAAATGTCCATTGGTCAAAGACTTTTTCACCGCTCAGTTTCCAGTAAGGGTTATTGATTATATAAGGCTAATCTGAACATTCCCTAAGCACAACTTCCGTGACTATTGATTCAAGAAATTCAGGATACAGGCATCAGCTATTCGAGTTTCACTAGGATTTAAGTCTCGCGCGTACTTATTGGAAAAACTAGAGTGCTCAGAACCGCTTCTATCCGCGCGAACTTAGTATTCCACCCAAACTCGGGGTACAAGTTTGCGTGTAGAAACTATCAAAAACTGGCTTGTTCTACTTCTTCTTTTTCTGTAGAACCTCTAGTTCTGGTTCTTCAGCGCCAAGAAGTACTCTCAACGCTTTTACTTCTTCCCTGAGCATGTTAACTTCACTTTCCAAAGCTTTGGCCCTATCGTCAGCCATTTTCTTGAGCTCGTCAATTTCCAACAAAAGATTTTTACGCTCGGTCTCTAACCCTCTAATCTTTTCCACCAGACTTTTTAAACTGCTCATAGGCTTATTTTCGCCACCGTTAAATTCAGTATTGATGCTCCTAGACACTTAAGACTTTTGCAAATTTTGAACACGTAATCCGCTATCAGAAATTTTATAAGTGAATTTCATACAATTACCATTTCTCCTTTAACTTAGCCAGCGTGGAGGAGTCTAAATGACCACTATTGAAGTTACTGTAAAAAGCCAAAAGGGAAAATGTAGTTTTGGACACAAAACAGGCGACAAAGTAATTTTTGATGGCAAGTCGGTGAAAGGTCAAATTTGCTACAGTGCATTGATGGTTTTGTTGCCTAAAGTTTTCGCCATGCTTTATGGAGCGGAATTTCCGTGGGCTGAAAACAAGGACGTAATATACAATGCTTGTCCAGATGGTGACAATCCCGTCGTGTTCGAAATTAAGCGAGTGCGAAAATAACTATCACCAATGAATGCAAACTTTCAGGCTATCAGAAAACCGAGACGGCGTAAACGACCCGTAAGGCGCGTCTCTGCCGTTTGCTTTTTCAACTCCCCTAGCGAATTATCGCAAAAAAACGCGCAGCCGTCTCCTTTTTACAGTTCTAACGCATAAACGGTCAACGTATAATTCTTATATAAGTGCTCGCCCAATAAACAAAATGCGCCCTGCCCTAACTTATTGGAATGTGCATTTGATGAGGAAAACAATATTTAAGAAGCTTGAAGCCCAAGGACTCATTGCAAATTATAATCGATTAAGAAAGAATTTGCCTCCAAAACTTCCTGACCGCGTTTTCATCTGGGATGAAACCTTCAGAGAGGGTATCAAAACTCCAACTGTGTTCTTGACGTATGTCGAGAAGGTTAAACTCGCGAAGATGATGGACGAGGTCGGCATATCCATAATAGACGTTGGCTTTCCAGCGCTTTCCGAAGAAGAAAGAGGAAATATTAGACGAATAGTGAACGAAAGTTTTCAACAAGCAACTCTAACGGCATCAGCACATATAGTCGAAAGCGATATAGACGCTTGTCTGGAATGTGGCATAAAAGAAATTGCAATATACACGCCTTTCAACGGGCTAAACCTTCAATACAGACTTAAAATGACTAAACAGCAAGCCCTGCAAAAAACCATTGAGAGCATCGAATACGCAAAGAAACACGGCGCAATCGTCGATTTTCATCTCGAGGACGGCGCAAGAACACCGCTTGAAGATATCATAACTATTTTTGAAGCCGCGTTCAAAGCTGGAGCAAGCAAACTAGTAATAGCTGACACTGTTGGCTTCCTAAGACCTTTATCTATGCGCTACCTAATTTCCCATGTTAGAGACGGCCTTTCGAGCTTGATAAGGGACAAGATTCCGCTCTCAGTTCATTGCCATAATGACTTCGGTTTGGCAACAGCGAACACTTTGGCAGCCGTGGAAGAAGGAGTAACCTATCTGCACACCTGCACTGCTGGGTTCGGAGAAAGAGCTGGCGTTGCACCCTTCGAAGAGGTTGTCACCGCCTTGGAACTTCTCTACAACATTGACACGGGCGTAGATTTAGGCAAAGTCTATAGGCTTTCACAATTGGCCGAAAAAGCCTTTGCACTGCCAATCCAATTCCATAAACCAGTAATAGGTGAAACGGCCTTCACCCACGAAGTGGACGAGCACGTTGAAGGCATGCTCGCGCACCCCCTTATATTTGAGCCCTTTCCACCAGAAATCATCGGAAGGGAAACAACGCTCTTTATAGGCAGAAACACGGGGCAAGCTTTGATTCAAAATCTCCTAGAACAGGCTGGAATAGAGGCAACACCAAGACAACTCGAGGAACTGTTCAGAAAAATAAGAGGCCCTCAGAAAAGCTTAGACAAGGGCGAAGCCCAAATGACATTTTACCAGATCAAAAAACTCATGAAAGATTTGCAGAAAGGTTTGTCAAAGGATGAATTCTGGAGACTAGTTGAACAAGTTACAAAGCAAAAGCCAAAGTTTCCGCAAGAAGAGAAAACCACTTAAATTACTGCTTAGTTTTCAAGATTTTGTTCTGCACACGAACTCAACTGTCTCTCTATCTCGGCCAATTCTTGTTGGCTTATGGTTCTTGGATAATTGTATATTGGTCCGCTTGGTTTTTCGTTGTAGTATGGGCGGTTGCAGTTGGGGCATCCAGACGTGAGAAAGGGTTTTCCACTTTTTATTATACGCATTAAGGCTTTCTTCTCGACGCCGAAGTCGCTTATGCAATCTTCAGTATCAAAACGCACATTATCATATCGTGTAATTCCATTGACAATTAGATACCTTGCAACTTGAACTCGCCTATATTTTTCAATTTGTGGTTGAGGGTTGTCTTCTAAGGCTGTCCCGCGAATTGGAGTGAAAGCAAAAAGCGCTGGCAAAATGCCTATATCAACACATCTTTGAATGATGTTGACCATTTCCTTTTCAGTTTCGCCCAATCCAACGATTAAGTGCGTGCTGACTTTGCCTTTTCCAAAAACCCCTACCGCTTCACCTAGCAACTTTAACTGGTTTTCCCACGTGTATGGGCCCTCGGCAGATGAACCTTTGACTTTGACAAACAGCTTTTTTGTGGCAGCGTCCAAAGGTATGCCAATTCTTTCGACTCCTGTTTCAGCTAATCGCTTTATGTTTTCGATTTTAAGGGGCTGGCATGAAATTGAGATCGGAATTCGCGCATGTTGCCTAATCATACTAACGAAACCTAAAAGATGAGCAAAAACTTCAGGATAGTTCAAGGCTTGAATACAGACACGCTTTATTTTTCCTTCACCAGCAACTTTTGCAATTCCACTAAGAACTTTTTCTGTGCGAAACGCAGGCCATGAAATTCTGGAAAGCATGTCTGCTCTGCTAAGACTTTTTCTGGCTTGTGGACAAAAAACGCAGTTCGCGGTGCATTTGCCTCTTTTATACGTCATCAAATAAACGGTCGTAGGCTCAGCGTCAAGTTTTCCCTCAAAAAGTCCAAGAATTATGGCAGAGCCCAATGAAACTCGCACTTTATGTGGTGTTTCTTCCTCAATAGTCACCGTTGTCCACTCTGAAGACATAGAATACGTAAAGTCGGCTTAATATCTGTTGTATGGTAAAAAAAGTTTCAGGAAGATCACATAGCAGATCGGTTGGATTCCAGCAGTGCGTTCAGCAAACGCAGCCTACTAAAGATTTGGAATTCACAAATGATTTATTGAAAAAGTCAAAACCCAGAGTACGAGGTGCCTGCACATACGAAAGTCTAAACTCGAGTTATATGAAGACATTTTGCGCGTGCTGGTCAAGAAGCCTTTGACTGTTGATAGCATCGCCTATGAGACTAGCATGGACTGTGTACTCCTTCAGCAACGTTTAGACTTTCTGGTTAAAAATTGCCTCGTTGAGGAAACAAGGTACAAAAAGAAAAAGTTCTACGCGGTAACGAGAAGAGGCGCCGCAGTTTACAAAACGTTCAGTCTTACAAAACGCCTAAAAAAACTGGAAACCAGCATTAGACTAATCGATGAGGCTTTACGAGCCGTCCCAAACCTTTCAGAATACATCGAAGAAAAGAAAAGGAAAAGCCGGAAAAACGAAAACTATTAAACAAGCTCCAAGGAGTCTTTCTAAGAAGAGACCATGGCGCAACTTTCTCCCCGAACAGTCTGGAACTTGAGCGAAAAAAGATTCGCAAACTTGCTGGATACGGGCGTGTTTGTTCCCAAACTGAAGAAAGCCCATTTTTACGCTCCAAGTTTCAAGCCTTATAAAACAAGCTATTGCATTTCTTCCCCCAACAGTTTTCCAACAATATCAGTAACGGGCAAGAGTTGTGCCTTGAAATGTAAACATTGTGGCGGAAAAGTTTTAGAAACCATGTATCCGGCGAGTAAACCTGAACGACTTTTTGAACTTTGCGCGCAACTCAAAAGGGATGGAGCCTTAGGCTGCCTGATAAGCGGCGGCTGCTTGCCAGATGGATCAGTGCCTCTCCGGAAATTTATCCCCACACTCACGAAAGTAAAAAATCATTTGGGCTTGACGGTTCTTGTCCACACTGGCATAATCAATTCGGACACTGCTGTTAGGCTCAAGAAATCTGGAGTTGACACCGCGTTAATAGACATTATTGGTTCAGACGAAACAATAAGGGAAATCTACAATCTGAACGTAGCGGTTGAGGATTACGAAAATTCTTTGCAGGCTTTGGACGAAGCAGGCATAGCCTTTGTTCCTCACGTTATTGTTGGACTTCACCATGGGAAACTTGGAGGCGAATTTCACGCTTTGGAAATGATATCTCGGTACAAGCCTTCGGCCGTAGTCGTGATCGCTTTTATGCCTATACATGGAACTGAGATGGCTGCCGTTGAACCTCCAAAACCTACGGACATAGCCAAAGTCATAGCAACCGCACGGCTGATGTTTCCTCAGATGCCATTAGTTTTGGGTTGCATGCGACCAAAGGGGAAACACCGCAACAAGACAGATGTTTTAGCCCTGAAAGCTGGAGCCAACGCCATCGCATTTCCAAGCGAAGAAGCGATAAAGTTCGCTGAAAACCAAGGATACGCTCTGTCTTTTTCTTCTTTTTGCTGTTCACAGATTCACGCTGACATTAGAAGCCCAGAAAATCTCTAGAACAGTATCTTTCGAAGTGCTTCGAAGTAATCACAAACAAGGACTTTTCACGAGCAATCAACAGTCGCCTAACTGGGCCTTTGAATGTGAAGCTTGTTCAACCATTTTGTAACCTAAAACTATAGCCCACGCAGACGCCGAAAGGGCAGAAATAACTTCAGGAATGGCCACGCCGGGAACAAATCGTATTGAAAAGTATAAAATCCACGGCACTGCTGCAACAATCGCTACCAACAACGTGAACACGCCCATTTTCACTTTACCCATAACCAAGAAGGCCGCAACAAGAACAAGCATCGACACTGGAAAAAGCATAAAAAATGCCACCGAAACGTAGTAGTGTGTTGGGCTAATATTTTCTGGGAAAATCCCTATGGCAATAAGCGCCAAGATTGCAAGAATGAAGATGAAAACGCCTATTCTACCCAACATTCTCCGCCACAAAAATATGAATAAGCCCGTTGCAAAAATCAAAGCTAGGACACCGCTAGCTATTAATCCATAATTGAATAGAGGTGCGGTTACTCCCGGTTTGACGCCTAAGTCGCTTAACGCATTTTCCGCCCAGCTGAACTGGGGGTAAGAGGCGATTGCTAGAAGTATGCAGGCAAAGGCAACTACTGGCGTAACGATGCCAGCAATTCCAGATATCTTAAGCCAACCTGCATTTTTTGATTCCATAGCAAGGACACTCTTCAACAATGAGCATTTGAGAGTCTGATGTCTGATTTGCCTAGTAACATGCTAAAAATCAACTGCAAGCCTTTATTTATAACATTCTCTCATTATTCAAACTTCACTAATGGCCCGGACGCAAAATGAAAAAGCCTCTCTGGATCATCTGCATAACGCACATGTTCATCGAAGTATGTCTGTATATGCAGTTTGCCTTGATTCCTACACTGATTCGGGAATTTGAAATAAACGTTTTACAAGTTTCTATGGTTGTGACCATTCCAAGTCTAATTCAGCTTCTAATGAATTTTCCTTCAGGATTTTTGGCACAGAGATACAACACAAAACGTCTGTTGTTTTCCGGCATGCTAATAGAAGGAGTTTCAGCACTCATGATCAGTCAAACAAGCAGCTTTTGGATGCTAGTATTGGGAGTCTCCTTCATCAGGATAGCATCTGCTATATACCATGTGTCAGCACTAAGTCAGATAAGCCTATTTACTGAATCGAAGCAGGTAAGTAAGAATGTCGGTTTTCATAATGCCTTTGGAAATTTGGGCACTGCCATAGGTGTACTTAGTCTAGCCATTTTCTTGTCTGCGATAGGTTGGAGATGGACCTACTTGTTTTGGTCAGTTCCAATCTTACTCTGGGGTCTAATGATACTTGTGTCGCCACAGCTCAAAACTGAGAAGTTTGAAAAGACGGAGAAGAGAAGCCGAAGCGGACCCATGAGATTATCCCTCATTCTTTCCTTCAATTTCCTAATTCTCCTAATCGCTGCAGGCATTAGAGAAATTGGGAACACAGGAAGCTCAACTTTTATGACCAGTTACTTTGTGGATGTAAGAGGGTTGTCTGAATCTACAGCCAGCCTATTCTTTGGGCTGGGACCATTTGTCGGCATCGTCGGATCTTTGAATGGAGGATACTTAGGCGGAAAAATCGGCGCGAAAAACGCTCTTAGCTGGATAATCTTCAGCTGTGCAATTTCGCTTTTCATTCTATCACTTGTCTCGCAATCGTACTTTCTCGCATTTGTGTATTTGGTGTATTCTTTCTTCAGCAACGCCGCATGGTCTCCGATGAATGCTTTGGTAACTGACTTAACATCTGAAACACACAGGGGACTAGGTTTCAGTTTCTATTTCTTCGTTGAAGGAGTGGTAACTTCGATCACGCCTACCTTAGCTGCAGGAATTATACTATTTTCTGGCGTTTGGTACGTCTTCCCTTGCTGTGCAGTATTCCTCCTTGCAAGCATGATTGTGCTCCAGTTTCTCAGAAGCGCTTGACCGACTAAGTTCCATGACCATAGTTTATGCGATTTTCTGCAGATTGAGAAAAAACTAGTAAAAATTCAGACTTTTGTCTCCAAAAGAGCAAGCTAAATCAAGTTACGATGCAAAGATTTTTCTAGAAGGCAGACAGCCTTTATATCCACATTTGAAAAATTAAGCTACAAGTTTCACTACAATCTAGTAACGATTGCTACTTGCCGATTCGGGAAGATTGTTCAAGAATTTTTGGGGATGAGCCTTTTCTGTACCAATTTTTGAATTTTAGACTGGCTCACAGCTTTGAGTTCCTTGACTAGCACGTTTGTATTCGCTAGTTTGTCAAGGGCCTTGTTCCAAGCTCCCGAGTGAACTGGTGTATGATTTATATAAGTGCGTTGAAGTACGAGGGCATCCTCTACGGGGCAAACGATTTTACAAATTCCGCAATAAGTGCAATGCAGTTCATTGATGTGTACCTTCCCATCATCCAGCATAGACAGAACCCCAGGAAAAGGACAAACGCTGAGGCAGTCCTGACAGCTTTCAGGACATTTTTCATTATCAATTTTGATGCTTCCATGAAAGATTTTTTGTACTCTTATGGCTTTCTGAGGGCATGCAGGTTCGCACAGTCCGCAGCCTGGGCATGAACCTAGTTGAACATCTACTAGTGGTCGCAACTTTACGTTGTCTTTTTTGGATCTTATGATTTCACGTGCGCGCTCCAGTGGACTTGTTTTTCTCGTTTTTATGATGCCTAATGGGCATGCCTTCTCACAGTCTGAACAACCCACTTCACATTTTGAGGTATCGATTTCAAGGTTACGAATAATTTGTGGGAAGCTTTCAGTCTTGATTACAGGTAAGACGTGCTCGCCGTTGATATTCAACGCTAAAGCCCCAAATGGGCAAATAGCATCGCATATCCCACAGAAGATACACTTTTCTTCATTTATGTCCACAGCCGGACACTTTGCTTTTTCTTCTTCAGATGATTTTGAAACTTTTGTTATTTCAATGGCATCCTTGGGGCAAACGATTTTGCAGATTCCGCAGCCCTTGCATAAGTTCTTATCTAAGGCCAATGAATAGCGTTTCACATGATGGAGTCTTTCAACTCTAAGTTCGTTCCGATTATTCTTTTTCAGTAGCTTCATCCGCATTTTATTTTAGCTCCTATGTAAGAGAGCCATCTTTTAGGTCCAAATCAAGTTAGAATTACAAAAGCATTTCTGTACCATTTCGAATTTTGAAAAGGCAAAGTCTGCGCGTTGCCATCCGTCCTGTTGGGCAAGTCGGAGCTATGAAGAAAGCGGTTGCAGAGGCTAGGTTATGCAATTACTTACCGCCATTTGCCTTGTAACTAATCATGCAAAGACTTAAGCTTGCTATATAGGATGCCATTTACTGAATTAGGGGAAGGGTTTGACACCTTGTGGTGGCGTGAATCTTGTTACCACAATTGGCTGGGTCGTGACCTGCATTTCTCCAGCAACTTGCCGTATGACAGTGTTTTTGAGCCAGTTATCGTTATCCATGAAAGGATAGTCTTCACGGTAGTGAGCCCCGCGACTCTCAGTCCGTACAAAAGAAGCTCTAGCCATAGCTTCCAACACGTCAAGCATGTTTTGAACTTGAATGGCTTCTATCCATTCTTTATTATACTCACTTGATTGTGAAACGCAACCTATCTTGTCTAAGGAATCCCTAGTTCTTCCAATTTCCTCAATAGCCTCTTTGAGATTTGCGCCGTTTCTTATAACCCCAACTTTTTCCCAAGCAATTTGCTGTATTTTCTGTTTTATTTCTACTGGCCTTTTTTCTCCTTTACGTTCGAGGAACTGAAAGACATTCTGTTTAAGCCTTTCTACTTGCTTTGCGTCAATTTCCGGCGTTTGAGTTCTTGCCGTGTAATCTGCGGCGAATTTCCCTGCTCTCGCACCAAAAATGCAGACTTCCGCCAAGGCGTTCCCTGAAATTCTGTTCGCACCATGAACTCCCCCGGCGCCTTCTCCAGCAGCATACAAACCGGGTATGTTAGTTTCACAATTTTCGTTTATTTTTATCCCTCCCATACAGAAATGGCTCACAGGAGCGACCTCAATTGCATTGCCCTTTTTGATGTTCTCAATCATGTCTGCAAAGTACATGCCTTGATATTTCCATTCAGGTACGTTATTCCATTCTGCGAAATAGTCAATCATATTATGAGGAATGTGCTTAAACGATAGAAAGACTCCACCGTGAGGCCCTCCTCTCCCTTTAAGAACCTCATTCATAACAGCGATGCAGCGTATATCCCTTGTAGTTCTTTCCATTCTTTTCGGATCCCACTCGCTAAAAAAGCGGTTACCGCTTCGGTTAAGGAACCATGCACCTAGGTCGGTTCCCATGAATTCTGGGAATAGCACTCCTTCTATTGAGGGAGGCCAGATGCATGCTGGCAAGAACTGGGACATCTCCATATCGGCAAGTTCTGCGCCGACTCTATAAGCCATCGCTTGTCCATCGCCGGTTAACTCTTCAGGTGAGTCTGTGTATCTATAAATCCTCTGCCAGCCACCAGTTGCAAGTATCACTGCTTTCGCTTTGAAAATGTAGAATTCACCTGTACGCATGTCAATACCGACAGCGCCTGCTATTTGGTGGTCAGTTGTCAATAGATCAGTAATCATCGTGTCTTCAACCAATTCGACCCCTAGTTCTTTGAGTCTTTTTTTGAAGACCTTCATCATGTTTATGCCTGTAGGAACAGCCTCCAACCCTCTGGGATACCTGTGCCCAGGAGTGGTCGGAATCAACATCCAGTTTACTCCCCATTGAGCAAGCTCAAGAGCCCTTTTAGGGGCATCTCTTACATGCACCTCGACAAGTTTTTGGTTGTTTATGTATTTTCCTTCCGTAACCATGTCATCGAAGAATATTTCTGGGCTGTCTCTAGCATCTCCAGGTAATCCGAACAGTTCTTTTATGCTTCTGCTGTCGCAGTCCCAATCTCCAAAATAAGCTGTAATGGTTGCTCCGCACTTTGAAATGGCGCCTTTTGTAGCAATAATTACTCTGGCACCATTTTCCATAGCTTTTATAGCTGCGTAGGCTCCAGCACCTTCGCTTCCTATGACTAATACATCTGTTTCGAAGACTTTACCTAATTCTGAAAGAGTCATTTATTTTGGCTCCTTAATCATTTTTCTAATGTTTTCTTGGTTAACATTATTTGATGATATTGGCAGGAACCCTTCCCGCTCAAAGAAAGTTTTGGGATTCTTTTGCGCATGCAGAAACTCCTGCATAATCAGCTTTGAAATTGCTAACTCTGATTTTTCAATGGCTTCTTCGAAAGTTGTGTAGCTTAACGCGTCTTTTGGGCACAGTTCCACGCATTTTGGTTCACCATTGCAGAGATCACAAACTATTGTCGTATTTTTTTCAGGGTCCAAAGATATAGCTCCGAATTCACAAGCTGCGATGCAGAGGCCACAACCATTGCATTTAATTTCATCCACGTGAATTGTGCCATTTTCATTTATGGACAGAGCGTTCCTAGGGCAGTACTTTACACAGGGCGGGTCCTCGCATAATATGCAAGCAATTGCTATGCTGGATAAAGGCTCTTTGACCGACTGAAGGCGTGTTGAATGAATTCGACTAAACAGCGAATTAAATCTTTTTTCTTTTTCTTCTGAACATGCTAGCTCGCAGATTCCACACCCAACACATTTACTCGAGTCACAAACAACAAGCTGGCGCTTCATTGTATTACACTCCCACTTCCTTAGCTATGTCGTCAAGCTTAAGTTCGACCAGTTTTTGTTTCGGCAAGAATCCTTCTTTAGTCCAACCGCGCACTGTGTAATAATCATCAAGCAGTAAATTCAATTCCTCTTGAGTCACTAGGGAACCTTTTGAAACTCCCTCAGATATAGGGTCTTTCATAACCCTTGGTGGCAGGTGATCGTCTTTGCGGGTCCAGCCTTCTCTAATGTTATACGCTTTCTTCAGGTTTATTATGCGCTCTCCTGCATTTCTCAATTCATCGGCTTTCATCTCGATTCCAGTGACTAACGTGTAGAGTTGCGACGCTTCGGTGTAAAAGTCTTGGAAAACTCCTCTTATGAACTTGCACAGAATCAGCGAGTCAAATGTCGCCATGTAATCTTCGTAGTCCATAGCTACTTTGCCCCGCCCTGCTTCGGCTTTAAATCTGTCTACTTTGCCCGTCATATCTGCGTCATAGGCACCTGACTTATTATGACAGCCACCTCGCGCTGCGACGGCCCAGCCTAGTGCAGCAGTCTTTAATCCGCGGATATCATACCCGGGAAGTTCAAGACCTTTTATATGCATAGCAAAATGTTCAGAGCCTTTGTCGATCTTTTCAGAGGCTTTTTTCGACCCTTGTGCCAGTAAATCTCCAATACCTTCACGACGGGCTATCTTGTTGATGATTTGAAGATAAGTATCCTCGTTCCCGAAATTGAGTTCGAGCCCATCAAAGTCATCCTTAGTGAGAATACCTTTCTCATAGCATTCCATGGCCCACGCTATGACGCCTCCTGTGCTAATCGTGTCCAGCCCATAGTAATCACAGAATTCAACGGCTTTTAAAACAGCTGGAAAATTGCCTACACCACATAAGGGACCGAGGGCATATAACGACTCATAATCAATTGATGTTGCAGCACCAACGTACGGTTCTTCTTTTACAACGCAGTTATGGTCGCAGGCAATTGGACAGGATGAACACGCAACCATATTCGCAACGTAATGCTCAAGAATGTATTCGCCGCTAACTTTTTCAGCCATTTCAAACGTAGATTGCTGCCAGTTTCTAGTTGGCAAAATAGCAATTTCATTGAAGACAAGCACGTTGGACGGAGTCCCAAGAATCCTATATTTCGATGTTGCAGGACCTTGAGCCTTCTCGTACAGGTCACTGCATACTTCTGTTAGTTTGTCTATATTCGATACATTAACAGTTTTGGTTCCGCGCACAGCAATCGCTTTGAGCTTTTTGGATCCCATAACTGCTCCTAATCCACCCCTGCCAGCGTGCCTTCTATCATTTGTAATGTTAGCCATGGGAACCAGATTTTCGCCTGCCAATCCGATCGCTGCGACTCGCACCATTACGTCCTCTAATTCTTCTTTAACCACCTCATCCGTTTCGAAGCAGTTTTTTCCCCAGACATTTTTTGCATCTTTAAAATAGACTTTTTCATCGTCGACAAAAAGATATGTGGGTTTTTCCGCTTTCCCTTTGATCACGAGAGCATCATGCCCCGTCCTCTTAAGCTCAACAGACCAAAAACTGGAGGACAGAGACTCGCCGATAAATTGTGTCAAAGGAGATTTTGCGCCAACCCCATGTTTGCCACTGCAAGGTACGAGGGTTCCAGTGAACGGCCCAGTCGCAAACGTCAGCACGTTGTCAGAGCTTAAAGGATCTATTTTCGGGCTGGTATAATCCAATAAGAGACGCGCAGAAAATCCCAATCCACCAATGTACTTTTTGCAAAATTCTTCGCTGGTGTTCTTCACTGTAGATTTTTTAGTGGTTAAATCTACTAGCAAAATTTTGCCAGAATACCCAAACATTTTTTATCCTCCACTCTCCCCGAAGAAGAAAAGTATAAGATCTTTTATGGTTGCGTCGTGGTTCACCGTTACCTCTGCCCGTCTAGTAGTCGTGTAATAGCGTAATGGACCGAAGAATTCAACATTCACCATCACTGTTTTGGCGCCTCATTTTTTGCGTCTAAGTTGTCATAAGCGGTTTTGAATCTATAGAATGCTTTTCTATGACCGAGAAAAAGCTTATCCCGTTCACTCAGAAAGATATCGCCCGCAACAAGATCTTTAATGGGTTTGAATCCTAAAACTCGCATCGAGTCAACTGTTATGTCGCCCGTTACAATAGTATTGCACGCTTGCACTGCTTCCCCGTTTAGTATGACATCACAACGGCCACATAAGCCGATTCGACATGAGACAAAGTATGTCAATTTGCTGTCAATGTTCTCGTAAATGTAATTTAATACATTAAGGACGCTCATGCCTTCTACATAGGGTACATCGTATGCCTTAAATTTAAAGCTCCCATCATCAATTTTTCGCAAAATTTGAGCTTTGATCATACCTTTTTTGGATGTACTCATCGATTCACCAACAATAGATTTCACATAAATAGGGCTTACATCTTTATATAAGTTACGGGAAACCGCATTTTTTCATGAGAGAATCTCTTAGAAGGCCAAGATGTCCAATCAGCAAGACTTTATTAATGTATCTTCATCGCGGCAGATAATCCATTCATGCTTATACTACATAGTAAAACATATATATTATCACGCAATCTACAGAGGCTGAGGCTTAAAAATGTGGGCTGAAAAGAAATGCATTCAACATGCAAAGGACTTAAAATATAAAATTGTTTTGACAGTGACCGATGTGAAAGGAGAGTGCGCCTTACACAAACTTGGAGAAAAAATTGAGATCAAATTCCCGCGTGGACCAAACGAAAGAGCTGTGGACCTCTGCCCTATGGCTCTCACGGGCTTTTTCTACAAGTGTTATGGCATGCTCTTTGGCGGGCAATTCCCTTGGCATGAAGACCCTGACACATTCGTCGCATGTTGCCCTGACTTCGAAAACCTCGTGACATTCGAAATAAAAAGGATCCCTCTTGAGAGTGAAACTGCCAAGATTTAGACCCACATTAATAGAAAAAGTATCTTTTAAGAGGCTGTAAACTTTCTATGGAAGAAGACAATGATGAATCTGCCGAAGAGGAAGAAAAAGAAAAGATAAAACTTGAACGATCCGATATTTTGGCGCTGATCATAGTAACTTTTTGGTACCTGCTTCCGATAATCCTTTTCAGCATCGTATTAGTTATCATAGCTTACATTTTTCTGTCTTTTATGGTATAGAAAAGTTAATAGTTTTACCTCATGCAGCCATGTGGAACCGCGACTTTGTCAGCGTCCTTATCTACAATCCCTATGCTGAAGTACCTGTCTGCCCTGTCTGCTAGAACGGTAGCGACTATATTTCCCCTCTTCAGTCTCCTCGCCATACGTAAAGCAACAAATACGTTTGAGCCAGAAGATGGTCCTACAAATAATCCCTTTTCTCGCGCTAGTATACGGCACATCTCCACAGCTTGTGCATCCTCCACATAAACTACGTCGTCAATCAGACTTGTATCAACTATTTCCGGTATAAAACCGTCAGCTACACCGCCTATTAGGTGATGCCCGGGTTCGCCACCACTTAGTTCTCTAGAGCCAGATGGTTGAGCGGAGATAAGCTTTACATTCGGGTTAACTTCTTTTAATGCCTTACCTACGCCCATTAAGGTCCCTCCAGTGCCAACTCCGGCAACAAACACATCAATCTTTTCTCCTACCTGCTTGATGAGTTCTCTACCTGTAGTTTCTTTATGGCAAATTACGTTACCGGGATTGCTAAATTGCGAAGGCATCCAATGTCCTGGTCTTTTAGCTATCTCTGTAGCTTTTTCAATCGAACCCTTCACTAGATCATCTGCAGGGGACAAAATGACTTCCGCACCATATGCCTGCATAAATCTTACTCTTTCCTGTGTTTCATTTTCAGGCATTACAGCTATGAATTTATAACCTTTAGCAGCGGCCAGCATAGCCAGTGATATACCCATATTGCCGCTCGTTGCTTCGACAATGGTGTAGCCTGGTTTCATCATTCCTTTTTTCTCTGCTTCTTCAAGTAAGAACTTTGCGACCCTATCTTTTATACTCCCGCTGGGATTCAAGAATTCCAGTTTGGCATAGAGCAGTGCTTCAAAATTGCCAAAACGGGATCCTATTTTTTCAGAGGGTTCATTTAAGCATACTACTGGTGTGTTACCCACCATGTCTGCAATATATTTTATCTTGTTCATTTACCCATCTCCTCAATTATCAAGAGAGTAAAGCTTTTTGCAGTTTCAATAGCCTGTCTATGTCCTCTTCATTGTTGAAGAAATGCGTGGAAACTCTGATTCCCCCAAGATTTCGCATTCCGTCTTTCCACCCCTTTTCAGCAGCTGAGTATCTTAAAGAGACACTGACGCCCATTGAGTTCATGCTTCTCACGCTTTCATAATCAACCTTGTAAGATCCCGTGGTATAGTTAACTAATCCTGACCTTTGATCCATGTTTTCTATGGGAGTATTAAGCCTGCAACCTATATCCAGAAGACCTTCGACTAAATAGTCAGAAAGTTTCATGACTCTCTTCCTTATGTTTCCAATCCCTAAACCGTTGATATATTTTAATGCCGCATTCAGAGCCCAAGCATCAATGTCAGGGATGGAAGGCTCCTCGAATCTCTTGGCAGTTTTTACGTAGTCAAGATGAGCATAGCTGTAGATTGGATGTGAAGCTGGGTTTTGGTTTCCGCTCATCGCCCACATATCAACGCCTTGGCCTCTGCCTAGGACTTTGTCCAGCAACAACCGAAAGCTTCTGTAGGGTGGGACAAGCTTTTCAATCAGGTCTTTCTTGACATATAATATGCCGCCATTTAGTGGTCCTGTCGGCCATTTATAACAACGGATTGAAATGAAATCTACTCCAGTTTTTTTGACGTCTACTTCCAACTGTCCCAAAGACTGGCCTGGATCATTTGCTACGTAAGCACCGTGTTCATCTGCGATTTTTTTTATCGCGGCTAGGTTGTGTGTGAACCCGTTTATCCATTCGGTTTGACAGAGAGTAATCAATTTGGTTTTGTCGTCTATCGCTTTTTCAAAGTCAGACAGTGAGTAGCCCCCGTTGATATTGTCAATAGTTCTTATTTCAACTTCCGGAAAACCCATAAACGGTACAGTACAGCATGGATGCGTTTGATCAGTTGTGACAATATTATCGCCAGGTTCCCATTTCAAAGAGTTTGCTATTATGCACATTCCCTGCGACGTAGTATTTATGAGGCCTATTTCACTCTCTGAGCAGTTCACAAGCTTGGCAGCTTCCTTTTTTGCTTCTTCAGCCCTTGACGCTTGAAGAAAAAACTGTTCAAAGGTATTCGATGGCGCCAATTGCATAATTTCCAAGAAATCATTAATCGCCCTAAGAACATGAGTTGAGTAAGGGCAGAAAGAAGCTGTGTCCAAGAACGTGCGGGTGCGCAGAGCTGGAAAATCTTCCCTAATTTTTTCGTTATCCGCATCTAAATTCATATTGAAACCTCGGCATGACTACGTTGAAGTTTCCTTATAAATTTTAGGGTTAGATTATCATATAACACTTTAATAAGTGAAGGGACATTATCACAAGGAAAGCAGGCAGAATTTTCATGATCTATGTCTTAGGAATTGTCGGAAGCCCACGAAAGAAAAATACTTACAGACTCATTAAAGAAGCGCTCAAAGCAGCCAAAAGAGAGAGCAACACACATGTAGAGCTTGTACATCTATCTGATATGAATATCAGTCATTGCCAAGGATGTGGTTTTTGCAAAAAAACAGCAAATTGCGAAATAAATGATGACATGCAACAACTATACCAAAAACTGACTGAAGCTGATGCATTAATTCTTGGTACACCGACTTTTTTCTGGGACGTAAGTGGGCTGCTTAAAGACTTCATCGATAGAACTCACCCATTGTATATAGGTGAAAAATTGAAAGGAAAATTCGCCGCTGCGATAGTTACGGCAGCCGCTACCGGACAGGGTAAGGCACTTTCAACGGTTGAAAGTTTCTTTCAACTCCATAACATGGTTAACCTTGGAAATGTAACTGTAGCTTTGCGTGAGAAAAATTTGCATGGGAAAGACTTTTTGAAGAAAAGTGACTTGAGAATGGCTAGGCTCTTAGGAAAGAAAGTTATAGACGCCTTGATCCAACAAACAAAAAATGGCAATTGTGAATTGTAATACTATTGCGCTATCTTGTTTCTTTTGACCTCACCTGCCTGCAATGGTATAATTAATCTTTTAGCTGGGAATGGGGAACATTTATTAGACAGTTTTCAGAACCATAAAAGTCATGTGATCAAATATGTCATTCCAAGGGAAATATAGCATTGTTATTCGTGTTTTGGAAAGTAGGGGAGAATGCGAGGCCCACAAAGCGGGGGATGTATACCAGTTTGAAGCAGAAACTCTTTCACGTGACAAACCTACCATGGCGCCTATATGTCCCGTAGCTTTTGGAGCCATTTTTCCTAAGATCTACGCTATGGAATGGGGCGCAAATTTTCCTTGGCACGGAGATACATTTGTGGCATGCTGTCCCGACTTGATAAATCTGGTGGTATTCGAAATAAAGAGAGTCCCCAAGAAGTAGCAATTTGAATATCCAACCTTTCTAACGCGCTATTTTTTTCTCTTTGCCGCATGAAAAAGCGCTCAACTGTTCTTTTTTGGACAAAATTTAAATGTATGCTACTTGTTATAGTAGCGAAAAAGAGGAGAAAGAAGATGATAAAACGTTCTGCTATTTGGAAGTTCGCAATTATGCTATCGTTGACTGCCGTACTGGCCACGCCACTGATCGCCGTGCGAGCACAAGAGACAAAGACGTTCTTCAGCTTTCACGTATGGGTTGGAGCGCAGTTCCCCGTTGAGGTACAAGCACTAGAAATGATGAAACCAGAACTTGCAAAAATTGGCATTGATATGGTGATCGACACTGTCGAATGGGCAACGATTGAACAAACGCGTACAACGGACACTAGGACATACGCTGAGGGAGGAATTGATGCAATGGTCGGTCCTATAGAGATGGATGGAGCGCCAGAACTCTCGTCGCAATTTCATTCACGTAATATCCCTCCACCAGGTGAAAATTGGTTTAGCTTTAACAATGGGCTTTCAGACATGCTGCTAGATGCTGCGAAGACAGAAATGGATCCTCAGAAGCGTCTAGAACTGTACTACAAGTGGCAAGAAATATACCTTGATGAATTGCCTGCCATTGGGTTGTACCAAGATAATGGCGTATACCTGTTCAGCGACAAGATATCAGATGAAGCAATTGATTTTGCAGTTAATGAGAGACCAGCCGTGTCAGATCCGACATGGGTTCTCCAAAAAGCTGAGATCCCGGGCACTGATACACTAATTTTCCCAGAAAGCTTTCCAAACTACTTCCTGATTCCAGTTTTGGGATGGAGCTACAACGCTGGTTGCTTCTTGACACTAACAAAACTACAACAGAACATGGAAGTGGGCCCCGGAATAATATGCCAATCATATGAATGGTCAGATGACTTCAAAACAGTGACTTTCCATCTTACGTCAGGTATGAAATGGGCCGATGGAGAGCCGTTCACATCGGCTGATGTAAAGTTCACCTTCGAAGCTATCATGAATCCAGATACAAATGCTGTATACTACAGTAAACTAACTGAAGATATTGAATCAATAGAAACCCCTGATGACTTAACTGTCACGATTACACTCAAAAAGAATGATGCGTTCTTCTTAGAGACATTAGCACGTTATGCTGGCATGGAGATCGTTCCAAAACACATTCTAGAGAATGTGCCCTACTCTGAGTGGCAAACTTCGGACTATAACACCAAAACTGGACTGCCTGGCCTAGGACCATGGTCCTTCGTGGAAAAAGTAGAAGGCCAATATTACAAGTTCCAAAGAAACGCCTACTACTACGAGAAATTTGGATACCCAAAGATGGAATACCTTATTGAGGAGCAGATAGACGACAGACAAACAGCCCTTGCAGCTCTTGAAAATGGTGAAGTGCACTTCTTAGACACATTTTACTACTGGCATCCAGATATTGAGACGTTAAGAAATACAGCTGGTATAAAGGTTGGAGTTGGCCCTAGGTTAGATCTCTATGCGCTAGAAATCAACGGAAGACACCCAATCCTTTCCAACAAGTGGGTACGAAGAGCCATAGCATACGCAACTCCGCGAGAAAAGATCTTGAATGATCTCGTAGGCGGTTTGGGTTCAATAACAGACATACCATATCCTGCAGGTTTCTATGCAAGGAACCCACAACTGGAACCAGGATACTATGAATACAATTTGGACAAGGCAAAGGAATGCATGCAACAAGCAGGCTTCAATTACGACTGGCTTAAGGCACAAGAAGCCCCAGTGCCCTACGAAGCATACGGCATTGGTCTGGGCATAGGCGTAGTGGTAACAGCAGTCATCATGTTCGTTGCTTTCAGAACCAGAAAACCCAGCTCGTAACCTCAAAAACTCCATTTCTCATTTTTTTTTTGACAACACTTAAATACGTAAGAAAAAGCATAAAGTTGAAAGTTCAAAGAAGGGCTGTGACATCAAGTGGGTCTCAGAACATATATATTACGAAGAATTATACAATTCATACCTTTGATTTTTATTGTTTCGATAATTACATACGGAATTATTCGATCTGCTCCAGGAGACCCCATCCGAAATATTTATGGAATGCAAGCCGGACGAGATTACGACCCAAGAGACATAGAACGCATCAGACAGTCACTGGGCCTTAACGATCCAATTTATGTTCAATATCTAAGATGGGTTGCTAATTTCTTGCAAGGAAATCTGGGTTACTCCTACAAACTTCATGAATCCGTCGGCTCCATGATTGCATGGAGACTAGGCAACACGTTCAAGCTACAGCTTAGCGCCTTAGTAATTTCTTTGACATCCGCAGTTATTATTGGAGTAATTTCCGCTGTCAAACAATACTCTAAAACCGACAAAGCTGCTATGATGGGAGCACTGTTCTTGTGGTCAATGCCAGGGTTCTGGTATGCCTTGATGATGATGCTTCTATTTTCATTATATCTAGGCTGGTTCCCTACGCACGGAATAATCACCATGGGTGCGCCATATTCAGTGCTAGACGAGATTTGGCATTTTATTCTCCCGGTGGTCGTCTTGGGAACATCGATGATTGGTTACTCTAGTCGACTAGTCAGATCAGTAATGCTTGAGGTTTTGAAACAAGACTACATTTTAACGGCTAGGTCAAAAGGTTTGAAGGAAAAAGTTGTCATTTATAAACATGCTTTGAGAAATGCTATGCTTCCTGTGGTAACTATGGTTGGCCTATATTTTTCGTGGATATTTAGCGGTGCAGCAGTCATTGAAACAGTATTTGCAATTCCCGGAATAGGAAGTCTCATGGTTGATTCATGCTACTACCGAGATTATTCTGTTATAATGGGAATTACAATGACTGTCACTGTAACCACGATTCTTTCGCTACTGATTACTGATATAATATACTCGACAATGGACCCAAGAATAAGATACTAGGTGAAGGATGGGATGAATAGTGTATGAGTATGCATTTTCACTGAAATCCATATGGAGAAGGTACAAAGCAAATAGACTAGCACTGGTTGGTCTAATTATTTCTGTGGGGATTGGAGTGCTGGCAATTTTTGCCCAAATAATTGCCCCATATGATCCATATTCCATGGAATTCCAGACGCTATCGCCTCCTAGTCTTCAAAATTGGCTAGGCACCGATAACCTTGGTAGAGACGTTTTCAGTCGTCTTGTGTGGGGAGCCAGAGTTTCTCTTCTAGTTGGACTAGGTGGATCTGCAATAGCAACGGGAATAGGAGTAACCTTAGGCGCAATTGCGGGATATTTCCGTAAGTGGATTGACGAGATAGTAATGCGCGTCACAGATGTGATCTTGGTGATTCCAAGTTTTTTCTTGTATATACTGATTATCTCAGCGCTCAGGATGCGGGGTTCAGTTATAATAATGGTTATACTAGGTTTTTTGATTTGGCCACGACTGGCAAGAATTGTTCGAAGCGAAGTCTTGTCTCTGAGAGAGCGTGAATTCACCAAGTCGGCAAAAGCGATAGGTGCTAGCGACTTCAGAATCATCGTTCGACATATACTTCCAAACGCTCTAGGTTCGATTCTGGTTACCGCAACTATGTATGCCGCAGTTTGCATTCTGGAACAAGCAACGCTGTCTTTCCTTGGACTTGGTGATCCTACGGAGGTTTCCTGGGGAACTATGCTAATGCTGGGAAAAGACTACTTGAGAACTGCTTGGTGGCTAGCTACTTTTCCAGGATTAATGGTTTTTCTCATAGTATTGGCGTTCAATATGGTCGGAGATGGTTTGAGAGACGCGTTAGACCCGAGGTTGAGAGGAGTCAAATGAAAATGCCTGAAGAAGACTATCTCTTGCAAGTTAAAGACTTGAAAATGTACTTTCACACAGAAATCGGTGTCGTAAAAGCTGTTGATGATGTATCGTTAAAAATGAGAGAAGGCGAGATCCTTGGCTTGGTTGGCGAATCAGGATGTGGAAAAAGCCAGCTTGCTCTATCAGTAATGAGACTGACCCCTTTTCCTGGAAAGATTCTCGGTGGCGAAATCATATTTGAAGAGAATGATCTGTTGAAAAAAACCGAGAATGAGATTAGAGAAATAAGGGGAAGTAAGATAGCCATGATTTTTCAGGATCCAATGAGTTCTTTAAATCCAGTTTTTGACATTGGTTTCCAAGTGGGAGAGAGCTTAAAGTTGCACCAAAAATTGGATGATAAGAAAACGGATGAGAAAGTAATAGAACTACTTAAAAAAGTGGGTATATCCGACCCTTCAAAAAGAAAGAATGATTATCCTCATGAATTCAGCGGAGGAATGAGGCAACGTGTCATGATCGCAATCGCTCTTTCGTGCGACCCAAAGTTACTCATAGCTGACGAGCCTACTACAAACCTAGACGTCACAGTGCAAGCTCAAGTTCTGGAGCTGATGAGAAACTTGAAAAAAGAGTTTAGATCATCAGTTCTTTTGATCACCCACGACTTTGGAGTTGCAGCTGAATTGGCCGACCGAGTCGCCGTAATGTATGCAGGTAAAATTGTTGAATTTTCCAACGTGAGAAACGTCTTCAAAAGACCACAACATCCTTATACAGAAGCGCTGCTCCAATCCATTCCTCGACCAGATGTAAAAACCGCTGTAATCAAATCAATTCCAGGTAGCGTACCAAGACTTGTTAATCCTCCGCCAGGTTGCAGGTTCCACCCGAGATGCGAATATGCAAAGCCGATATGCGCACAGACCGAACCAAAAATGGTAAACGTTGGAACAACAGAAGAACACTACGTAGCATGCCACCTAAAAGCAAAGTGAAGTCTTATGGAAAATCTTATAGAAATAAAGGAACTCAAAAAACACTTTCCCATAAGGGCTGGTCTGCTAGGAAAAGAGGTAGCTTCGGTAAAAGCCACTGATGGGATAAATCTTGAGATTAAAACTGGAGAAATTCTTGGGTTAGTTGGCGAAAGTGGATGTGGAAAAACGACTACTGGCTTGACAATCTTAAGACTCATCGATCCAACATCAGGCGAAGCATATTTTGAAGGCAAAAACATCTTCAAACTAAAGAAGAAAGACCTACGTGAGCTGAGGCGTGAGATGCAGATAGTATTTCAAGATCCGTTTTCTTCACTCAACCCGAGAATGACATGTTATGAGCTGATTAGTGAACCACTTACAATCCACACTAAACTAAGCAAAGCTGAAAAAAAGAAGAAAGTTTTATGGATTATGAAAAAGGTCGGGCTTTTACCTGAAGACATGTATAAATATCCTCACGAATTTAGCGGAGGGCAAAGACAGAAGCTAGGAATTGCCCGCGCCTTAGTTATTGAACCAAAATTTGTTGTGGCAGATGAGCCAGTATCTTCGATAGATGTTTCTGTACGGGCTCAAATACTCAATTTGATCAAAGAGTTAAGGAAAGAGTTTAACCTGACGATCCTTATTATTTCACACGATCTTTGTGTTGTCAGATATATATGCGACCGAGTTGCGGTAATGTACCTAGGAAAGCTGGTGGAACTATCCTCTACTGAGGAGTTATATAAAGACCCCCGACATCCCTACACAAATGCACTACTCTCAGCAGTTCCGATTCCCGATCCAGAAATCAAGCGTAAACGAATTATTTTAAGTGGAGAGCCACCTACACCGATTAATCCTCCGCCAGGTTGCAGGTTCCACCCGAGATGCGAATATGCAAAGCCGATATGCGCACAGACCGAACCAAAAATGGTAAACGTTGGAACAACAGAAGAACACTACGTAGCATGCCACCTAAAAGCAAAGTGAATCCGTTAATGAGTTGATTCCAAGCACTGTTTGTTCTTTGGTATTTTCAAGGCAACAACGCTGGAAAGCAACATTGTGAAACTCAGGAAAACGAAAATTGACGCGTAACCGAAGTTATCGGCCATTAAACCAATGACCGAAGTGCTCACTGCCATAGCACCGATACCAGCCATGTTGAGATATGCTAAAGTTTTAGCTCTCTCCTCGGTTTTGGCTAAATTTGCCAGATGCGTTGTCGTAGCTAATTCAGCTATTCTTTCAGCTATTATTACAATCACGAAGGCGAACATAACTATTGATAGAAAACCTGAAAACACAGATAAGGAAATCAGTATAATACTCGACAAAAATGAGGCTAAAATTATCATTTTCCTTTTGTCAAAGGCGTCACATACCGAGCCCCCAATTATGCTGCCAAATATTGACGCCAAAGGAGTAATAGACCATAACAATCCTGCCATTATCAAATCTAGCTCGTATTCTTTTACTAGAAATGCCGGGAGGAAGCTGGTGAAACCAGCAATTTGCACGATTAAGAATGATATAATCGCAAGTTTATTTATCAATGGGCTTCGGATAACATGCGAGTAAGAGCCAGAAAACTCATGAGTGACTTTTTCTGGCTCTCTTATCGCTATCCACAAAAGGCCTGCCACAACAAAGCCTAACAAGCCGCTAACAATATATGGAATGCGCCATCCACTTGTCTCAGCCAACGGAGAAAAAACCAAAGCGGCCACCAGAATAGAAATGGGAAAAGCTGTAAACCAAATCCCGAGGGCCTTTCCCCTTTTCTCAGGAGAGAAGTATTCGACTATGAGAGTTTGGGAAGAAATGAAATACAAGCTCCCGGCAACGCCCATCAAACCGTGAAAGAGTACAAGTTGTGGATAGGTATAGGAGAATAGACCTGCGATAATTGTAACAAAAGAGTAAAGAATCGTACATGAAGTTATCAATTTTCTTTTATCAAATCTGTCGGCAAAATATCCTGAAGGCAACTGAAGTAAGGTATGTGTAAGGATAAGCATACTTATAATGAAACCTGACTCCGTATACGATAAAGCGAACTCGCCCATTATCAATGGAAGCACAGAAGATACAATATTTCTATTCAAAACGTTATAAAAGAAACCTAGCCAGCACATCATCAAAAGCACATATTTGTAGCGATGCTCCATCCACATCAAACCTGAGTAACAAACTCACATCGCGTCAATGTTCTGCAATATAGACTAACTCTTTTTAGAAAAGTACTAATCGCTCGGCTAGACAATGATCTCGTTTCCTATACTATTGACGTGAATAAGGCAGTTCTACGCAGTTTTTGCAAATGTCCTTACATTCCCGTATTCGGCAAGTTCGATTTACTTCTCTTTTGCAGTTAATATCAAGAAAGCATTCAAAAAGATCTTGGTCATGTGCAATTTGTTTAATGCTTAATATGTAAGATTCCTATAGTTCTACAAGCTACCTTACTTCGTTAGTATAACGCTATTAAAGGTTAAACTTGCCATTTTTCAGAATTAATTTGCCATCCAACTCCAGGTTCCCTGTTAGTATAGTCGCTCCGAACGCAAAACTGCTATCGTTTTTTCCGCCTAATTCTTTGTTTGCGCCAACACCTATTGTTATTGCTCCTTGCGCCATTCCATCGACAAAATATCCTGGCTCCGCCTTCGGATTGATTCCTATAGATAACCAGCCCATAAGATCTTTGTCGCCATACGCCGAATTGAACATTTGCTTTACCCAACACGCTCGAGCGCTTTCCAATTCCTCTATCAGCTTAACTTTACCATTCTCAAATGTGATGCCCAAGGCATTCAGCAGTTTAGAGTAGGGTTTAGCGTACGGGTGGTAGTGCCGGTAACCTGAACGTCCTCTGTAGAAAGGTTCCCCGATTATTCGTCCTTCTGCGCTTCCACTAACCGGTATCGCCAATACTTCACCAGCGGGAACGTGAGTGATAAACATGCCCTTTTCAAGATCATCATCGGAAATAGCGCCATCATCGACTTGAAGGGGGAACGAACCTATCTCAAAAGTAATGTTTGTTCCATTTCTAGATGTGATGTGAACTTCGCTTCCTTTTTCCAAAGCTCTTTTAACCTTATCCCCGTATTTTGTCAGAGTACTATTTGGGATCATGACCGCATCAAGCATCATTTTCTTCCATGACTCAAAATTAAATCCTAACATTTTCGCTCTCTGAGGAGTTACATAGCCGAGAGTAATGAAGGCCGATCGGACCTTCTTCTCCAGACTTTTGTAGAACCGCATTTTTTCTTTTTCATACAGGAACATTGTTTTCTCAGGAGAATATTCTTTCACCGTAGCAAATTTGGCAGGATCTTCAGGTCCTTGAATCAAGATGTCAGCTGTCAAATAGTCATTTACCCAACGTTCATTAACCACAAAATTCTCTAATGGCAAAATTCTATGGCGTTCAAAGTATGTATCATCAGTGTCTAGAACTGTTAAGACATCAGCCCCAACCTTGTAGCATTCTACTGCTATTCTGTCGGATAGTTCAACTGTATGCGGCCAAGTCATGATGCCTACCACATCGTTTTGGGTAATACGTAAGGCATTTCTTATCGTTTTTTTGGCAACATTTGCTAGTGACATAACAGATTCACAAGATCTCTGTATTGTTTCAGATGTTAATAACAGTTTTGTGCGTATTCCAAGAGATACCCCTCAGTTCATTGGACCATATTTGTTTGATGAAGCAGCAGATGCGCCTTTCATCACTAATGCGGTTTTAGAAGCTGAAAGAAAGGATTAGCGCGCACGTTCTTGTTACTATTCTGAAGAAATAGCATGGATGTCCAGGGCATTTCCTTGGAACTTAAGGCGAATGTGTGGTATCATCATTGAAAGCTTTAGACACCCTATAGAGCGGTGTTGGCAGCTGATCGATCGGCCGATACAAACCAAAAGCGGTAAACGGTTTTTTGGAAGCTGCTCAGCGAAACAAAACACACTAGCGAAAATAATTTTGGATTAGAAAATGTTAAATATACCTCTTCAAAAGCATGTTTCAAGAGATATGAGGAATGTTATGTTGATAAATCGTTATGTACCTTCTCTTATCCCAAAGGACGACTTGAAAATGTACAACAAAGCAGGTCTTGGGCTACGAAAGATCGGCTTCGGAAGGAAGACTGCAATCATCGTAGTGGACATGACCCGCCTCTTCGTAGAGGATCAATTTCCACCAGGATGTGCACAGACAGGACAACAGGCAGCAAAATCAATTAGGAAGCTCCTTGATAAGGCAAGGGCTATTGGCATTCCAATAATATATACGAAGGGCTCCTCGCTCGGCACCGCAGGGATAACGAAGGTCAGCGAAGAGGAAATAGCCGCTGTGGTGCACGCGTGCGCTATTGAAGGTGCTAATGAGATTACCAACGAAATCGCGCCAAAGTCAAAAGACATCGTTATAGAGAAGGCAAAGCCCAGTGCCTTCATGGGAACGCCTCTCTTAGGTCTCATGAACTATTTTGATGTGGATACAGTGATCGTGACGGGGATGGTAACCTCTGGTTGTGTTCGGGCTACAGTAGTGGATGCTTTCTCGTATAATTTTAAGGTTATAGTTCCAATAGAATGCGTTGCGGATCGGGGAAAAGTGCCACACCAAATTAACCTTTTTGATATGGACATGAAATATGCTGATGTCATGCCCCTATCAGACGTTTTGAAACATCTAGCCAGCATATCTAAGACCTAGTTCTTCGCCCCCGAAATAGATTGCAGTTTTAAGAAACTGTGTTCTGCCCTCCATAACCTCCCGATAAGATTCTAAACGGGTGTGCGTGTGTTTTTCTCGGCAAAAGTTGCATAACTTAAATCATCAGGTAGAGGTTAGCGAACAAATAAAGCAAATTTGAACGGGGCTTGAGACGCTGCATTTTTTTGAGAATTTTTTACAGCAATGAGCGCATGCTTCTCTTGACTGACTGCCCAAAAACATACACTCTCAAAATAGTCATGGAAAAAGGCCCTATCAAAACGTTGCCCATCGATGGCCAGCCTATAAAGTCTACCGTTTCACATTAGTCTGGGTATGTGTCGGCGTGCACGAGATGGCATTTGACGAGGTGGCCCGGTGACACCTCAAAGAATTGAGGTTGCTCCTTTTTGCATGTCTTCACGGCATACGGGCATCGAGGGTGAAATCTGCAACCGGAAGGAGGACTAACTGAACTCGGCACCTCCCCCTCTATGATTATTTCTTCCTTTCTGAAACGAGGATCTGCAATTGGAATCGCTGAAAGAAGAGCTTTGGTATACGGGTGTAGCGGTTCCTTGAATAAATCCTCTTTCTTGGCAAGCTCCACAATCTGCCCTAAATACATGACTGCGACCTTTGTACACATGAATCCTATTACACTTAGGTTATGAGAAATAAATAAATACGTGAGACCCATATCTCTCTGCAAATCCTTTAGTAGGTTCAGTATAGTGGCCTGAACGGATACATCAAGCGACGATGTGGGTTCATCTAGAACGATAAATTTTGGATTTAGGGCTAGTGCCCTAGCAATTACTATCCGTTGCCTTTGTCCTCCACTGAACTCATGTGGGAATCTGTTGAGGTGTTCTGGGCTCAGACCAACATTTGTCAGAAGCTCCTGAACCCTCTTTGAGAGTTCTTTTCCTCTCACCACTCCCATAACCACCAAGGGTTCACCAACAATGCGTTTAATGGTCATGCGAGGATCGAGAGATGATTGGGGATCCTGAAAAACCATCTGCATGTTCCGCCGTACATATCGCATATCCTTTTTTCTCAGATCTAGTAGGTTTTTGCCCGCAAAGTGGATTTCACCGTCTGTAGGGTCGATGAATCGCAGGATCACTCTTCCCGCAGTCGTTTTTCCACAACCGGATTCTCCAACTAGACCCATTGTCTCCCCTTCTTTAATGGAGAAATCTATCCCGTCAATGGCATGAACAACTCCCACGGACCTTTGAAGCAACCCTCCCCTGATTTGAAAGTGTTTCTTCAGTTTCTTAACTTCCAACAACAAATGATCTGACACTTCTATTCCCTCTATTTAATTTTTATCGCGATCAATATTATAGAGGTGGCAGTTAACTGTATGTCCAGACGCAATTTCAATTTTGCGAGGTTTTTCTTTTCTACAAATCTCCTTGGCATATTTACACCTTGGATGGAATCTACAACCAGAAGGAGCGTTGATGAGACTAGGTATAAAATGGGGGATTACTTCTAATCTTTCTACGTTTTGACCAAGTTTTGGTATTGCTCTGAGCAATCCCTGCGTATAAGGATGCCTTGGTTCATCGAATATTGCGGTGGTATCTCCGTATTCAACTATGTTTCCCAAATACATTACCGCGACTTTTTCACAGTTTTCTGCAATTACACCTAAATCGTGAGTTACGATAATTAATGACATTTTTTCTGTTCTTTTTATTTCCTTTAATAGTCTAAGAGTTTGTGCTTGTACTGTAACATCCAAGAAAGTCGTTGCTTCATCGGCAATTAGCAAGTCAGGGTTACAGCTAAGTGCCATAGCAATTAAAGCTCTTTGTCGCATTCCACCACTTAGTTCATGAGGATACTTGTTTACAACTTTTTCTGGGTCTGGCATTCTCATCTTAGCCAACATCTCAATGGTCTTTCCAATTGCGATTTTTTTAATATCCTTTCTTGAGGGTCTAGGCAGATTACTTTTCAGTCCTCGTAGCTTCTCTACTTCAGCCTTTAACCTCTGAATTTTCGAAGGGGAAAGATTCTCGTCATTTAGTTCTTCTTCTAATTTTTTGATTTTCAACTCCATGGATGCCCTGCCCAATTTCTGATGCCTTTTAATAACATCTCCAATTTGCTCCCCAATGGTGTAAACTGGATTCAGATAAGTCATTGGGTCCTGAAAAATAACTGAAATTTGTTTTCCCCTGATTTCTTTCATTTCCTTTTCACTTTTCTGAAGAAGATTTTCACCCTTGAACCAAATTTCACCATCAACTATTTTCCCTGAGGAGCCTATTAACCGTATTACTGATAGCATAGTTAGCGACTTTCCACATCCTGTCTCGCCAACAAGTCCCAAGGTTTCTCCTTTGTATAGATCTAAATCTACGCCATCTAACGCCTTCACTACGCCTTCATAGGTGTAGAAATACGTTTTTAGATTTCGTATCCTTAGTAGGACTGGAACGTGCACTTGCTTTATTCTCCAGTTAAGCTTTGATGCATCCTCCTCCGCGAGGATAGAGTGCCATTCAAACCATCAATGCGTCGATTGATCATATCTTCATTCCTGCTCCTTTTTACAGAATATGTATACTTATATTACTAGCACAGTGCGCGCATACTACACCTCTTAAAGTTTATTGCTTTTAACCCGTTAAATTTTTGTATATGTGAATTATAAAGGACAAAGTAATTCAAAAGCTTAACCCTTGTTAGACGGAATAACGCGTGCAAAAACTTATAAGACGCGCGCGACAAAGTAACGGCCTCAAAAACCTGCGGTGAGGAGTTTCAATGAGAAAGAACGCGTACATTCCAGAAATCATTCCAGAAAGTGACGTAAAAATGTTGGAAAAGTATGGGGGAGGCCATCGAGTTGGGTTTGGAAAGAAGATAGCTGTAATTGTCGTGGACATGACCTATGAGTTTATCGACGACGAGTATTCCTGCGGCTACAGTAAAACGGGAAAACCGTCGGTTAGGGCCATTGCAAAACTTCTATACAAAGCCAGAGAAGTTGGAATACCGATAGTCTACACAAAGGGATTGCCTCTATATGGACGCGCGGAAAAAGGCAGGTGGATTGACAAAGTGAGACATGAGAATGAAGCTCCATTAACTGCAAAAGAAATAGTCAAGGATATAGCGCCAAGAGGGCAGGACATCGTTATTTCGAAAGCTAAACCAAGTGGCTTCTTTGGAACGCAGCTTCAAAGTATTTTGACCTATTTAAACGTAGACACTTTGATCATCAGCGGTATGGTGACCTCAGGATGCGTTTATGCCACAGTTCTGGATGCCTTTTCATACAACTACAGGGTCATAGTTCCCGAGGAGTGCGTTGCCGATAGGGCGGAGATTTCACACAAGGTCAGCTTATTCGGCATGGACATGAAATATGCTGATGTCATGCCCCTATCAGACGTTTTAGAACACTTAGACAGCATAACCAAGAACGCCTAAGACAGCATCATTTCAGCATTCATTACTGTCTCTTTCATTTCCGAGTGAAAGTTGGCCAATAAACAGATTAAAAGAATGGTGGATATCTCCTAATGTTTAGCGCGCGTATCATGAACTAAAATACATTGAATTCGAGTTTCCGCTAGGAATGAACTGACAAAATCCGTTGTTTGAACCTTGAGTATGGTTCGAATACAATGCAGAAATAGGGCAAAAATCATGTTGAAGACGAGAGGCTTCATCGACATTTCGAATAACAGAACCAGCTTCAAGCGCGTCTGCTAGATCTGTCTCATTAGGAAAAAATTTATAAGAAAAGCTAATGAGATGTTACGTTGGTATGTGGGATGGATTTATCTAAAATATACGATTTAAGAACGTGTATAGAGTTCTTAGAGACGGAAGCGCCTGAGCATCTTGTAAGGATAAATACAGAAGTCAGCTCGAAATATGAGCTTGCGGGAGTATCGATGCAAGTTGACGGTGGTCCAGCATTGCTGTTTGAAAAGATTAAAGGCTATAATAGTCCTGTCTTCACCAATTTTTTCTCCAATAGAGAGAGAATTGGAAAGATTTTTGGAACATCAGCTAAGCTCCCTCTCACGATAAAATTCTTAGATGCCCTTGAGCATCCTGTTGAACCACGGATTGTGGACGATGGCCCATGCAAAGAGAACATCATAGAACAAGACATAGATTTAATGAAGCTTTTTCCTATAATACACGCTTGCGAAAAAGATGGCGGCTTTTTCATGCAGCCGATTTGGATCGTCAAAGATCCAGAAACAGGGATGAGAGATGTGTCATTTGCTAGAGCCCAAGTAACTTGGGGCGACACGAGTATAGGAAAGAACAAAATGTATGCACAATTCGGTCCAGGCGGTCACATAGGCTCAATCATTGATAAAGCTGAAAGTCTAGGAAAGCCTTTGGAGATGGCGGCATTCATAGGGGCAAATCCCGCGGAGATATTTGCAGGAGCATTAGGAGGCCCAATGTCCCCGCTAGGTTTTGACGAGTTCAGCATGTCGGGCGGTCTTCTGGGTAGACCTGTGGAGCTTGTCAAATGTGAAACAGTTGATGTGGAAGTCCCGGCTGACGCTGAGATCGTGATTGAAGGAAAACCGCGATTAGGCGAAAGAGTGAAGGAAGGCGCATTTCATGAGCTCGCTGAATACTACGGAACAAGCGAATTACATGGGGGCCGATGTTTACCTTTCGATATTACAGCCGTGACATTCAGAAATAATCCAATATACTATCCAATAATAGGACGTGATCGCCTAGGTTTGCGAAAGGGACACGAAGCCCAACTCTATAAGCACGTTAAACAAACTTGCCCAATTGTAGAGGCAGTTCATCTTCCTTACACTGGAACAGCACTGGTTGTACCATGGATTTCAATAACTAAGAAAAAACCTGCGCATGAGGGCATGCAATATTATGCGATGTTTGCTGCGGCATCGTTTGCAAGCGGTCAGACAAACATGGTTTATTGTGTAGATAGCGATGTAGATATCTATAATTCCTATTGGCGGGAATGGGCTCTATCCACAAGACTAAATTTAAAGAACGGAGTTCATGTGATTCCTTTCGAAGGCTGGCAATCAACTTCAATGGTACGGGTGGGCAGGACTGGAACAATGCTAGTAGACGCAACGGTTCCTTATGAAGATATGATAAAAAAAGTTGATGACATCGGAATTTTTGAAAAGGTTAAATATCCTAAGGTTGACATCGCAAAGTATTTCAAGGATTGGCGCTCACTTCGAGTCTACCAAGATATGACAAGATCCCCAGGCGATTTCGAATGACGAGAGTTTACAGCGCTCTGTAGTGAATGAAGTACGATGCGCTTATTAGTGTCAATAACTGGCGCTAGCGGGGCAGTTTATGGAATTAGATTGTTAGAAGTCTTAAAGAAAAAAAATATTGAAACTCATTTAGTCGTTACCAAGACAGCTGAGAGAATCATTCGTTGTGAAACTAAAAGGTCGGTGAGTCAGGTAAAGCGTCTAGCGAACCACTGTTACGACGAAAACAACCTCGGGGCACCGATAGCGAGCGGATCATTTAGGTTTTCAGGAATGGTGATTATTCCGTGCTCAATGAAAACCTTAGCCGGTGTAGCATCTGGCTTTACGAACAATTTGGTTCTTCGTGCTGCAGATGTGGCTCTTAAAGAACACAGAATGCTTATACTCGTCCCCAGAGAGACGCCATTAAACGTTATTCACTTGAGGAATATGCTAAGATTAGCAGCTACTGGTGTAACTATACTTCCTCCGATGCCAGCTTTCTATAATTCACCAAAAACCGTGGATGACATAGTGAATCACATCGTGGGAAAAGTTCTAGACCAGCTATTGATTGAACACGAACTTTACGAAAGGTGGAGTTCTCCAAATGTTCGAAGACGAGAGTCTTAGCATTAAGTCTTCATCAGGTGTAGGAAAACACCGCGTTGACGCAATAGGCATAGTTACCAGAGAGGGTATAATTGTGTGTATTTTGGGAGGCGACAAGCCACATGTTGGAGCGGTCGCGCTAGGAATACCAAGATATAGCTTAAGAAACTCAAAGGTAGTTAGTGGAACAGTTTCAGTTCTCACAGTGACAGGTCATAAAGACGATGAGATCGCTAAGCCAATTGCCGAAAAGTTTACGAAAAAACTTAATAACGTAACAGTTGTGATCGCAGGAGTCCATGTTGACAAGGCGGACAAAAGTGACATTGCCAAACTAATTCTAAACTCCACTAAAGCAGCAGATGAGCTCATTAAAGACATAAAAGCTAAAATTTAAAGATGATACCTATATTCACATGTTTTCCTTATCAGGTCTTTGTTCCAATTGTTGAATTCTCATCATCCAGCTTATTTCCCCAACAGAAGAGTGAGAGCGCGCTATCTTTCCCTGTTCAAAACTCACCAAAATCTCCTCCTTTATCGAGTTAAATGCTTCCTTCAGCATGTCGTGATGCCTTAAAGGAGACGTTTTAGTAGTCCAGCCAAGTTGCAGTGCAGCCAAATGCCTCATCGTCAGGCTTAATGAAAACTTTTCTTCAACTAGACAATGTGTATAACCTTATTAGCATACCCATTTGCGTAGAAGAACCTTGCATGGGGAAGATACTTTGACAGAAGGCGACCCCGGGGTGAGGGGATACTTGGGTAAAGAAAGTCATAAACATCTTGTATCACAGTCACGTCAAATAGACTTCACGCGCTAGTACAGAAATATCAGATATTCTTGTTTATTCTTTTCATCAATCCATATAGCAGTCCTTAATTTAGGTAAAAATCGTGTGGGTACAATAATAAGTCTTCAGTTATTATGTCTAAAGCTCATTAGCCGCATGAATTGTTTGTATCACTTCTACTTTCTTTGACGTGGGGCAAGGATGTCTCTTAACCCGTCGCCCAGCAAGTTAAATCCCATCACCGTAAGAAATATTGCCAGACCAGGAAAGGTTGATATCCACCATTCATTCAAAAAGTATTGGCGTCCAAGACTCACCGCTAGACCCCACTCCGACGAAGGGGGCTGAGCGCCAACCCCGATGAAAGCCAAGCTTGCCGATGTTAAGATAGCGAAACCGAAATTCAGTGAAATTCTCACTATAAGTGGTCCCAAACAATTTGGCAGGACATGGGTGAAGACTATGCGTAGAGGCCCGGCTCCAACTCCTCTTGCTGCCTCTATATACTGCTCCTCCCGTATGGAAAGGGTTTGACTTCTTACAAGCTTCGCGATCCAAGTCCATTGAGTGAGTGCTATCGCCACCATGGCGTTGATGATGCCTCTTCCTAGTGCAGCCGACATAGCTATAGCCAGAATTAAGGATGGAAACGCTAGGAATAGATCGGTTACCATCGTTATTACAGCGTCCGATTTTCCGCCGACGTATCCTGAGATACAGCCGAGAGAGGCGCCTATACAAGTACTCAATAGAACTACGACTATCCCGACAATCAGCGAGATCCTGGCACCATGGAGAACTCTAATGAGTATATCCATTCCGCGTTCGTCTGTACCGAAAGGATGCTCCCAGCTTGGCGGCTGAAGTGCGTTAGGCAAGTCCATGTAGAATTCAGGTAAGGGGGTTATATAGGGTGTGATAATTGCTAGGATTATGAGCCCGGTAACTATGACCATACCGAATATAGCCAGCGGGCTTCGCCTGAGGAGATATAGGTTATGACGAATCCCTTCCACGTTGACTCCTCTTTTTTGTCTCCACTGATTTAGCCCTATTGTCATTGATATTTATTAACCATATCTAACTCTGGGATCTAAGTATGCATATGAAATATCGGCGATTAGGTTGACGATACTAAAAATCACGCCAAGTACAAGTGTAACGGCCACGATAGAATTAAAATCTCTCCCTACGACAGCAGCAACAAGATATTTACCCATACCTGGCCATGCAAATATCGTTTCCACAAGAACAGAGCCTCCGAGTGAAGCGCCGTATGCTAGGCTGATTGTTGCGATCACTGGTATCAATGCGTTCCTCAGTGCGTACTTATAGATGACTTTCCTCTCTGATATGCCATAGGCCCTCGCAGTTTTTATGTAGTCTTGGTCTAGGATTTCCAACATGGTTGCTCTAAGAAACCTAGTTGTCGAAGCCAAGCTAGCAGTTGATAAGCAAAGTGCAGGCATTATTATGTGTGCTAGGCTACTTCTTAGTGCTTCTAAGTTACCAGTCAGCAAACTGTCAAGTATAAGTAAGCCAGTTATGTGTGGAGGGTTAGGTACACTGATGCGCCCTCCATATGGCAACAAGTCAAACTTGCCGTAAAATATGAATTGAAATAAGATGCCTAACCAGAATAGTGGTGTGGAAAGGCCAGCTACGGCGAACACACTGCTACAATAATCTATTGGCTTGTCTTTTTTAACAGCGGAAATCGTTCCTAGCAAAAGCCCCAGGCTAATTGAGATTATCATAGCGACTGTTGTTAATTCAAAGGTGGCTGGAAAGCGATATAATAATTCATTTAGTACTGGTTGCAGGGTTATGGTGGACTTTCCTAGATTTAGGTGCAATAGATTAGTTACATATATACCGTACTGTTCCCACAGTGGCCTATCGAAGCCCCACTCCCGTCTCAAGGTCTCAACCTGTTCAGGCCTAGGATTCTCGCCAGCTAGCGCTGACAGTGGATCTCCGGGCATCACGTGAGAGACAAAGAAAGTTATAGTCAACAAACCAAACAGAAGCGGAACCATTAGAAAAAGACGCTTGACCACGTAGTAACGCAGTTTCACATTCATTCACCAAAAAAAATAATGGAGACGTTTTTGAGCAGGCAGACTTTTTGTTCACTTTTCGACGTACAGATGGTAGACATCCACATTGGTGCTAGTGAGGACAAATGCCTCTTCCATGCCCTTGACCCAGTCTCTATACCCAATACCGCGGTGCCCTTGCCATACAAATATAGCCGGCGCGTCTTCAACAGCTATTCTTTGCGCTTGTTTTAGCAAGTCATAGTACCGTGTAAGATTTGTTTCTTCCATTGCCTCATTCAGCAATTGGTCATAAGCCGTGTTGTTGTAGAAAGCAAGGTTATAGCCACCAGGCCAAATTGAGGCAGATTGGAAGAAGGTTGTTAATTGAGCCGCAGAATCAGCGTATTGAGGTGAGGCCGCGATGAGTCCCATGTGTTTACACGTCTCAGGATCACCAATAAAACCTTCGTCGAAGACGGTGGGCCATGCTCCGAAGCCAGAAAGCTCCACGTTGATCCCTATCTGAGCCCACTGGTTTTTCACATATTCACCTGTCTGGCGCTGCCAGGTATACATTGTCAGAGGCCATTCAAGCGTGAATAAGTTCCCTCCTGGCACCATCTTGCTTTCCTCGAATCCAGCCTGAACTAGCAGCTCCTTAGCCTTAGTGAGATTGAAGTCGTACATGAAAAGATTGTCGTCATGCCCAGGAATGCCTTTGGCCGTTGGTCCTTGCGCCGTATCCATGTGGCCCCGATAGACGTACTCAGTTATATCTTTATACGGAAAAGCATAAGAGAGAGCCTGCCTCACCAAAGTTATGTTAGTGGGCCATCTCTGTGTGTTTAGTTGAATTACATAGACCTGCGTAGTAGGTTTGTCAAGGAAAGCGATACCGGGCTTCGCCGCTAGGGTTTCTAAGTCTTTCCATGGACAAGAGTTTACAATCAGGTTGTTATAGTCAGCGTCTCCAGCCTCCAGCATCATGTTTTGGGTGGCCAATTCAGGCACGTATTTGATCACGATCTTGTCTACGTGTTTCCCCTCCCAGCCTTCCCAGTAGTCAGCGAATTTTTCGAAAACGTATTCTTCCTCTGGCACGGCCTTTGTCAACATGTATGGACCAGTCCCAGCCTCGTGGAGCACGAACCAATCTTCAGCCCAAGGATCTGTATCCGTTTTATGCGCCAATACGGCGGATGGACTCATTATACCCATCCCCCACGGACTAGCCAGAATAATAGGGAGCAGGGCATTTGCTTTCTTGGCGGTTATTTGAAGCGTGTAGGTGTCTACGACATCCAGAGATTCTATGTTATTCACTAGCATCCATGCTGGACCTTTGTTGATGGCCATTTCCCTTTCATAGGCAAACTTTGCTGCGGAGGCGTTGAATGGTGTGCCGTCGTGAAACTTTACGCCTTGGCGAAGCTCAAAGGTCCAGAGCACGTTATCAGTTGTTGTCCAACTGATGGCCAGGTCAGGCTCAATCTCCGATGTAGAGCCGGTCTTATACCTTATCAATCCGTTATAGCAAGTTCTACTCGCAAATGTGTTCCAACCACTGGTAAACACGGCCGGATCCATCTTACCTGCAGTGGCCAGAACATCGTATGGAATTGTTAATACAGAAGGCGCAGGTGTGGGACCAGGAGTAGCGGTGGGACCAGGAGTAGCGGTGGGACCAGGAGTAGCGGTGGGACCAGGAGTAGCGGTGGGACCAGGGGGTAGTGTACTTACATAGTACCATCCCCCAGCAATTGCGGCTACTATGATTATGACTGCTACGATTGCAACTTGCATCTTTGTCACAGCGGATCTAGACAAATAATTCATTTTTTTCCTCCTTAACTTAATAGCTTCCTGTCTTTATTGCACTTTATATATAAGATTTTCTTCAAATTATTTGACGCTTGGCAGCAGTTCGAATCTTTGGAGTGTGCATTGGGCTAGCACTGCATAATAGCGCAAATCAGCAACCTTTTCAGCGTACTAAAGATTCAAGATGGCTTCGAGAACCAGAGCTCCAAGATTGACCAGCGTTAGCTTTCTTTGTATAACACGCACATAGCTCATGAGATTGAAGAGGCAGGCCAATTTTGTCAAGATTGGCTTCGAATATGTCACAGTACTGCTTAAAAGCAGTAATACCGACTAATCAACAAAACGAATTTATAGTGACAGTTACTCTAACTCATTAAAGAAAATAAGTGTAAAGAAAATGAGTGATATTAAATTTGGAGTCAGGCTTTGGAACCAGATTTTTCCTAATACTCAATTCTATTCACCTGATCTTCAAGTGTTCAAGGACATGACTCTTGAATGTGAAAAGCTCGGGTTTCACTCAATTTGGATGTACGATCATCTAATGCTATCAATGAACCTGCGCAAACACTCAGTTGGTAAAGGGCTGTATGATCACCTCTATCTACCAAAAACTGTTATGGAGTGTCTAGTTACAATTACGACATTAGCCTCAATTACTAAGAAAATAAGAATTGGCAGCTTGGCACTGAGCGTGCCATTCAGAAGTCCTAGTTTGGTCGCTAAAATGCTAGCAACAATTGATGTGATCTCTAACGGTCGATTGGAGGTTGGAATTGGTGCTGGAGGAGACAAGGCAGAGTGTGAAGCTTACGGCATCAAATCTCTAGATTTAACTTCAAGAATCGCCCAGCTAGGAGAAACAATAGAAGTAATGAAAGCATTGTGGCAGGAAGACAAAGCCAGTTATCAAGGCAAGTATTGGTCATTGAGAGAAGCAGAATGCGACCCGAAGCCGATTCAGAAGCCGTACCCACCGATCACAATTGCGGGAGCCTCTCCTTCGATGATAAGAATGATAGCTAGACATGCGGATAGGAGTAATTTTCCCACACCGGTGAGCATGAAAATTCAGGATTGCAAGAGGAAGCTCGATCTGCTTAGAAAGAGTTGCGACGAGGTCGGGCGAAATTTTGGAGATATAGAGAAGTCCGTTAGTTTGCCTGTGCTACTAGGCAAAGACAAAAAAGACCTTGCAAAGCAGATTGCAAGGTGGAAACCTCTTAACGTATCCGTGGAAGATTACGGGGAAGCTTGTCTTGCGGAGACAGCGGAGGATATTTTGGATAAGATATATGAATTCAGTGATTTAGGGGTCTCTTTCTTTATGTTAAAGTTTCAGGATTCGCCACAAATGAAGAGTATGAGAATATTCGCGGAGAAAATCATGAAGGTTTTTAATTAATCTAATACGAGGATGGGCATCAATTGTTCCTAAATGCTAATCAAAGATGCGAAATATGTTAGGATTAGTTGTGAGCCTTTGTATTTGTTGTCTTTCACTATTATCGAAACTTCGAGACTGGTTTGGGACGTAGTATGAAAAAGGCTCTTGGGATGATCTGTGCAAGGTCGCTTTTGGCGGTGTTTAACTGTTTATGTTGTCTGAGATGAAGTTTGTGAGTCTCTGCAAAGACTTGATTTTTTCTTTTTCTCCTATTTTTGTATCTTGTATTGCTTGACGGAGAATTTGGACGGATTCGTCCATGGCTTTGCGGTTTACTGGAAATGGGACTCCGTCTTTTCCTCCGTAGGCAAAAGAGTATTTTACGGGGTCTTTCCAGCTTGGTTTTTCTCCGTAGATTAGTTCTGCGATTAGGGCTAGGCCTCTGATGGTGGCTGGGCCTATACCTCTGAATCCTAATAGTTGTTCGTAGTTTTTGGGTTGAAATTCGTAGAGTTCGCGTAGGGTTTTCCAGTTTATGCGGCGTGGCATGGATAGGATGTCGACGGGATGTTTCTTCCAGGTGGTTTCTGGGGTTGTGGGTAGCCATTGTTGGAGTGATTTTTGGTGGGTGGGTCTGATTGAGGTGATCATTCGTATGGTTTTTTGTGGTGGTTCTTTGGCTATGTCGACGGAGGTTTTTCTGCAGCCTTCGCTGGTTTTGGCTGTCATGTCTAGGGCGATTTTGCGTTTTGTGTCGCAGATTATGGCGTTGTGGGGCTCTACCGCGAAGTTTGTGGTTTTGGTGGAGAGCCAGTGGTATCGTCTGGCGGTGTGGTCTTCTGGGCTCATGCCTTGTTGGATGACTGCCCATTTGTTGTTTTCTGTGATGAAGAAGGTGTGGTGGTAGAGTTGGTATCCGTCTTGGATGGCGGTGTTGTCGACTTTGGCGCTCATTTTGCTGGCGTAGCGTAATGCGTGAATGTTGTGGTTTGAGAGGCCGAGTTTTTCTGCTGCGTTTGTGATTTCTGTGGGTGTTTGGCGGCTGGTTTTGCCTTTTCCGCCGCAGATGGCTATGCCGTGTTCTTGTGGGGTGAGGGCTTGTTTTAGGATTGCGGTTACGACTGTGGTTACGCCTGAGCTGTGCCAGTCGTAGCCCAGAGCGCAGCCGAAGGCTTGGAACCAGTAGGGGTCTGAGATTCGCGTTAGGAAGGTGTCGGTTCCGTGTTCGTTGATTAGGATGGTGATTGTTTCTTTGGCGAGTTTGCGCATGCGGACTGTTAGCCAGTGGGGTGCTTTGCCGCCGTGGAGTGGAAGATTGGCGATGCCTGTTCTCTGCATTGTGTATGGGCCTCTTTTTGTGTGGTTTTATGTGTGTGGGGCTGTTTAGGTTTTTCTGTTTGGAGTTGTTTTTATCTTAGCGTGAGAGTGTTTAACCCCCTTTTATATAGCTTGAACTTTTGGTTGGGCTTAGAGGTTGAGTTGGGTGTGTTCTGTCTGTGCGCTGTGGTTTAGCCCCCTTATTTATAGGTTCAACTTGTGTGTGTGAAGCGGGTTTGGGCTGGACTTTGCCAGCGTTCACTTTCATAGTGAAGATCTAGCTATTTGGCTTCTAGTACAGAGGCTTCACATAAATTACCATGTATCCCGATTCTATTTTGAAAATTCTGGTTTCTATCTCAAAGTCTCTTATTGTAAAACCAGCAACAACAATATAGTCCTTACTCTGAGAAGCGGTTCCTATCGTTAATTGTGGTTCGTAGAAAGACGGATGCGTGATTTGAGTATAAAAGAACCAGTATTGGTTCGTTTTATTAATCAAGCCACTACTGATATTGACAGCTTGGGTTTCGTGCAACGCAATGGTCACTTTTGTGTAATGTAGCGAAGCTGAGTAGTTCTGAACGATAGGCTTGACTAGAATCACAATGTAGTTAGAAATATAGTCTGACGTGACATCTGAAACTTTCACTTCTATTCCAAAATCTCGATGTGTATCTCCTTTGTGTGGCGTGTAGAATTCGCTTCCCTCAAGAAATGTCCAAACCGTCAGACCACCCCCGTAATAATAAGCAAAAGAATATTCCGTGTCGCCGAACTCAATTGTGGCTGTATTGTTCATTCTATCCCTAAGCGTTAGACTTGTGTAAGCACCAGAAGAGTTCTGGTTTTGAGAAGAGAGATTCTGGAAATAAGAGATGAGAGTTGGAGCATACCAGAGAAAAGCACCTATTATAATGAGTACCACGACTAGACCAATAATCTTTCTGAACGGAAAAGACCTTCTTGTTTTGGGTTTCTTTCTATATTCTGTCTTGTCTTTTGGTTGTACGTAGTCATGTGGAAATGCCTTCAGTTGACTATATTTGAAACCGCATCTTCTACACTTGAAGGTCATGGTTTCAGCATCATAATCTATCATGTCACTCTGTGCAAAATGACACTTCGGACATAATCCTACTCTTGGAGTCTCGCCTTCTGGAGCTATGGGCGAAATGTACGGTGGGGGCTCTTTCGGCAAGTTAGAACATTCATGACTTTCTGGAAGCCTATGCTCACTACAATAATTCTTTCCGCAATAAGGACAATTGAACGGGAAAAGAACCTCTTCACCACATTTTTCGCATTTTTTCATGGCTATCATTCTAACGTAGTTCACTCCAAAATATAACTTTCGGTCATGTCAAGATTTGCCTGCCAAGTACCCTCAAAACAGAGGCTTTGAAAAATCAACTTGGGCCTCCTTTTCTGCCAGAATTTCACCACATACTAGTGATTTCAAGAGGTATAGCTAGGCCTTCTGAATCCTATCTCTTCTGTTCTTTTCACATTCTATTTTCAATTGGAGCTAAAAAAGAGCTAAATATCCAAAAAATATATGGAGACCTGGAGTTTGTTGCCTATGAAATACGTCAAAATTGAAGCATTTGATTGCCCTGATGCTTGGTACAAGGCACTAATAGAAATATGGGAAAACGGCGACTTGTTTGAAGTAAAATATGGGTCCGAGTGCACTCTCACCAAAAAACTGAACCTCAGCATAGAAATCACGCATCCCGAAAACAGACCCCTAGTAGCAGACAAAGCCCCTTGCGACATGAAATACGTCCAATGGTACGCACTAAAATACCTATGGTCTGGAGTAATAGAAGACGAATCCTACACGTACGGCTCAAGACTTCGAAAACCAGTAGACCAAATAGAAGAACTAGTAAAAAGATACATAGAAGAACAAAACGACAGACAAGTCACCCTCGTAATCAGACTCCCAGAGGACATCACAAAACAAATAGGCAACACAAAACACGAACCCCCATGCCTGAGTCTAATAGACACCGAAATATACGATGGAAAACTGCACCTAACCTGCTATTTCAGATCATGGGACGCCTACGCTGGACTCCCAGCAAACATAGCCGGAATCCAACTATTCAACGAAGCACTAGCATCAGAAATAAACGAAAGAGGAGGCCCAAACCTACAAACAGGCAAACTCATCTTCCACTCCAAGAACTGCCACATATACGAAAGACAATTCAAGATGGCAGAGAGCCTCTTAAGACCTGAGGAGAAAACAAAAAAAATCTCAACCTACTTCAGCAAAAGCTCGAAGAAAAAGGATTCTGCCCCTTCATAGTTTCCACGAGACTTATTCTCTTCCTATTCAAAGGTTTCCTTGTATATGAAAAAAGACTCAATTAATGTTGATGCCAAAATCCAGCGCGCCCTATGGGTATGAGTTATAAGCGAAACTTCTGTACGATATATTCTAGATGAGACTAAAGTGCCCCTCTCCAACTTAATCCTGCATTATTCCACAGAAGACCCAAACAGAAAAAGCCCACTATCCGAAGAAATGGAAATTGCAGCAATCCTCTGCATCGCCGAAACAAAACGCAAAAAACCAGGACTCTTAGGAGACACCCAAGAAAACCTCACTTCCATCTCCGAACTTCACTATCCTCTCTGGGCAATTCCCTGGTCAGACAACTGCCTTCTACTGGACGCAATGGCAATCACCTCAAACAATATTTTGTGTTTTAAACCGCCAGACGCGGAAAACTTCATCGAACGCTTAAAAAAAGCCGCCGCATCCCAAGAACTATACCTAAGCGCTTTGGAAGAGTACAGTGAAACCTTTTCCAAAATGGCATCCCAAACAGAAACACCAATAGAAGGCTTAATCAAAGACAAAGAACTGCTACGCGACGTCCTAACCTACATACAAGACAACCAAAAGAACACGGAGCACTCAATCCTTCAAACATCGCTCATACCTCCCAAAATCGACAAGGAAAACGCTGTCAGAACCTTCCACGAAATATTACGGCAACACGCTAACCTTCAGTCAGAAATAAAAGGTCTGCAATTCGCAATAAACACACTCAACGAAGAAACAAACACGCAAGCCAACAAACTACAGCAAGAACTTGAAGAAATACAAGAAGACTTCAGAGAAAAAATTTTAGCCGCAACGAACCAGTTCAACGAAAAAGGAAAAGAACTAATGAAAGAACGAAACGAAAAAATAGAAAGACTGAACGCAATAAAAGACAGGGAAGTAAACGATAAAATTTTGGAAAAGAAGAAACTGGAAAAAGAACTGCTCATGCTCGAACAAGACAAGAACGAATACAAGACACGAAAAGACTTGCGCAAGCTAAAAAAAGACAAAGTAGGCGAAGCCCGCTGGAACACAAGACTGCGAAATGCTCAAAAGCAAATCTCCATCTTGAAGAAGAAAATAAAGACACTTTCAACCGTCATCACCCGTTACGAAAAAGAAGCAGAAAAAATCAAAGAAAAACTGAACAGCACCTATAAGGAACTAATCAACGAAGAAAAGGAAAAAATCTTACTTCTGGAAGATACACGGGACACCAAAATCAGAGAACAAAACGAACAAATACAAAAACTGCAGCAAACAACACAGACCATCATCGAGAAAATCGAAAAACTGGTCAGCCAACTAAGGGAGTGTTCTCTAGCAATAGAAGAAGCCACGATTCCCTGGAAAACCGAAACTCCCACCCTCATCAATGTGCCCTTCTACGCCATCCAATACGAAGACAAAAACAAAACGAGACATCTTCTCCAGTCCCCAGTAATTGCACAAGACTACCAAGGCCTCGCCATGAAAATCCGCAAAGCCCTAAAAAGCTACAGCCTCGAATCCAGAATCAACACTCTCCTCAAACTGCGTTCCAAAAACTTAGAAAAAATGTTTGACGCTTACGAAAAAAAGCTGACCAACGATCAAGAAGCCGAAAAAACACTTAACCAACTCTGCATATCACACAATTTGCTACCTTCGCCAAACTTCAAAGAGACGATAAGCAGAGGATTGGAAGAACTCGAAACTGAAGGATGGATCAAGCTAGACGAGAAAAAAACAATCTTAAAGACCTACGCTATAAATTAGAAAATAGAGAAAAACCCATGTCGCCTCTCAAAACTGCAAGAGGGTTAAGAAAATGCTAAACAGCAAAGTTATTGAACTCAAGCTTCTACTCAAACGCCTATTTCCAAGAAGCACACTTTTCCAAGTTGGAAAAATGCTCGATATCCCCTATTTCCGTGAACTCCAATGCGCATGGGACATAAACGAAGACAGAGCCACTCTTGAAATTGCATCAAGCATCGATGACGAAGAACTTGAAGAATTCTTCAAGAGCCATAGAACCCGCCCATGGGAAGTTTTCAGAGGTCAATTCTACACATTCGAAAAAAATGAACTTCGCCTCGAAGGTTCCTGGAACCAAATTCAAGCAGCAACCGCAGAGGCAAAAAGAAAATACGGCAATAACTGCATAGCCGTTCTGAAATGTCTTCTGCAATCTGGCAAAGGTTGCAGCCTAAAAGAGATTAAACGCAACCTCCCCGAAGACGCTGACCCCACACCAATCTTGTCCGATCTGGAACAAACCAAAGTCATAGTAGTCTCCTACAAAGGCAAGCAACTTAACGAATGGGCTTTGTTGGAAGAAACCTTACCCATAATCAGGCTGGAGCTTAGACTATATTCGGACGAGATCGAACGAGGAGTAACCGCCCCTTCTCCTTCCTCACACTTACCAGCAGAAGACGACGCAATTAATCAGGAACTCCGAGCCATTGAGAAAATGGACGGCGAACTTAGCCACTACCTACTTGACTTGCTGAAGCATCGCGTAGAAGAAACCGTCAATTTCGGCAAATCCTTCTCAATCGCTAACATCGGCGAATACCTCAAAGAACTCTTTGGACCAATCCTGTTTTTTGATAGCCTACTCAGCATCACTCAGCAATACGGATTAGCTGACATCGAAATAGTCCACACCAAAGGTAGAGCAGGAATACGAACAGGATGGAACCTCTCGCTATTCGGCGAACCAGGCACTGGCAAAAGTTTCTCAACAAGAGACCTTATCCTAGGAAAACCCGACGCCAAAATAGCACCCCATGGAATTCCCGGCCGCAACCGCTATGCCGGCGGCATTACTCCTGCAAGATTCATTCGCGTCGGTCAAGCATATTCAGGAAGAGTCTTCAATTTCATCGTGCCAGAGTTTAACGACTGGTTCAAATACAAAGGAATGGTGGAACCATTGAAGCTCGCCATGGAACGAGGCGAAATCAAATATGAACTGTATCGAGAGACCATTGGTCCTTATCGTTTCAGCGGCTTCTTCAGCGTAAACTACAACGTGGCAACCCTTGGAAGAGGCTACGAAATCACGGTTCAAGACCCCAATTTCGGCGCAATCGAAGATCGCATGCTATGTCGTCTACATAGACTCACCAAACAACGTTTTGTCGAAATCGCAGAGAGCCAAATGCGTTTAGCCTTCGGAGAGATCGACATAGAAAAAGACGCACAACAGATACGAGACCACTTGTCCTTGGTATATGCAATTGAAACTGAACATCCCCTCGTGAGAAGCAGATTTCGACCAAAACCTGTTATGCTCACCCAAAAAGCCCAAGAAACATTGACAAAAACAAGAAAAGCTATCCTCGAAGAGATTCCACGAAAATCCATTCGCTTCTCAGCGAGGCTTGAAGACCGAGCTGTCCGTTTTGCCTGTGCAGCTTCCCTAGTGAGCTACTTCCAATCGAACCTCGACTACATTCCTGTAAATGAAGAAGCTTTGAAGTATGCAGTGCAGCTTTATGTAGAAGAAGCATCTGTCAGATCCCATGAAGAGTTTGCGCCAGAGTTAGTCTTGGCAAAGCTTATGGATTAGTATCGCGCGCTATATTTGCCACACAAACTTCAAATACCTCAGTTGCGGTTATGGGCAACTGCCATAGAGAATTTGTATACGTGACTTTACAAAAGATTGTTCGCAAAATGATTGCATATTCTTAAATAGTGGATGAGTGGATGGTTTGTTTGGGTTGATCAAATTTGCGGAAAAATTTGAAAGTAATCGGTTTAGAAGTGGAACCGGGCAAAACAAAGAAAAAACTCGTGAAAGTCGGAGAAATCACAGACAACACCGAGGTAAACGTACCGTTCATTGTGGTCAATGGCGCAGACGATGGACCCGTGCTTGTCCTACGTGGTGGCGAACATGGATCCGAATACTGCGGAATGGAACAGGTTCGGCGTGTTGCTCTAGAACTGGACCCTAAAAAGTTGTCAGGAGCGTTAATAGCAATACCCAACTGTAACCCGTTAGCCTATCGGGACGGAAAATACAAGAACATAAAAGTCTACGACCTAGCAGTAGGGAATAATCTTGATTATGCAGCGCGTGATCCAAAGGGAGCTTTTGATGCGAGAGTCGCGAATTTGATATGGGAGGAAGCGTTGTCAAAGGCGGATGTCACACTAACCATTCACGACGGAGCAGAGCATCAGATAGCTCGATATATAGCTGGACCCATGTATACGGCCGAAACGAAAGAGTATGGAGAACGCGCGTTAGCAATAGCAAGGGCTTTCGGTGTAGGGCTACCGATACACTACTATGAAGTACCAGAGTATAAGGGCATAGGCATTGAACTGGCGAAACGAGGCGTTCCGTTCATGACGCCTGAAGTAGGCGGAATGAGGTGCCTTTGGAAGGAGGACATGGAGAGGGGTATGAAGGGAATAATGAACGTGATGAAGCACCTGAGAATGATAGAGGGTAAGCCAGAGCCGTCTAAGCAGATAGTATTTAAGGAAGACGCGTGGCTCAGATGCAACCATGGAGGAGTTGTAAGACCCGAGTTTTCACCTCTGGACATTCCATTGACTGTTAAAAAAGGAGAAAAGCTTGGAACCATAACCAACCTGCTCGGAGACGAACTTGAAGTAATAGAATCGCCCTTCAACGGGGTAGTTACCGTTGCAGTCGGTCATTGCGCATGTCACACTGGCGACTGGCTATGGGGCGTAGGAAAAATAGAATAAACAAACGCACCTTTCACTTTTCTTTCTATGCTTTATTGCGCGCGATTCAATTTGGTAGTCTGTCTATCATTCCGTCAAACTTCGCAAGTTAAAACCACGTTTTTAAGAGTTATAGGCGCCCTTTAGCAAACGTCCCTCATGATCTATCTCGCCTTTCCGAATCCGCGTGGTCGAAATTGGCGTGCAGTTTTCAGAAGGAACCATACTAATCGTGATTATCGCAAGCGGAGGCAATCTCAACTCCTTCCGTTTCTCGTTGATTTTTAGAGCTGTGGGTTCAGTCTCTTTGCTTACAACCAACGCTTCGATGCATCCTTTGGACAGAGTTGGGCCGAAAGAGTCGTTCAACTGCAGTATTTCTGCCCTTTTCAAAAAGCCATTCTCACGCAGAAAAGCCTTCAGTTCTGCCAATCTTTCCTCGTAAAGTGCGGTTGAATGTGGCTTATTTAGTTTTTTAACAAACTCGTCAGAGCATAAACCAATTAAGACGTAGTCTCCAAATTCGAAAGCTTTCAAAAGCAAGACTTTATGTCCCCTATGAAGTTCATCGAAAGTCCCGCCAACCGCCATTTTTTTGAATTTTCTCATGGTATCAGTCTCGCACCTTGGATGTCAATTTTGGAGACCAGAATTCTTTCGGTTGGTAAAACCTGCTTAAAAGCTTGAACTATCCTTTCAGCATTTTCCAACGTTGTAAGTGCATGAACTGCTTCGCCAACCATGTTTTGAGCTGCGCCTATGACGCCGGCCTCATCCGCCAACCTTACCAACGTCCTTACGCGGTTTGTCATAAACCCAGTCTTTTCAGCAAAGACACGGCAACATACTAAAAAGTTTTCAAGGGAAGGCTCAGCGAGAATATCCTCCACAGTCTTCTTGCCCCACTTGTTGACCTCACGGCGTTTTTCGGGGGAAGACAGAATCTGTTTCGTGGGTGTAGGTCCGAAAACCCCAGCGACAATCCTGTAGTCTGCAGATATTGGTATTCGATCAATTAGGCTTATGCCAGGTGCGCCAGGCTCTACGGTAAGTATGCAGCCGCCGAGCATTAATGGACCAACTGTGCCCAAACCCGTTTTACATTTGACTTCTGCAACATGTGCAACTCTGCCGAGCTGATTATAAGTCAAATTCAACGCTAACGCTTTTGCCAAGGCTAAAGCAGTGCCTAACGCTCCTGCAGCGCTTGAGCCGAAGCCTGCGCCAATGGGGACTTCAACCGTGTGGTTTATCGTTGCCTTGTATTTTTTGCCCACTTTTTCTAGGATCATCTCTGCAACGGTTCGTGTTGTTTCAGCTTCTGGTGCAAGTTTTCCGTTTATGAACACTTCACTGCTGTTCTTTTCCGCTTCAACAATGTCTACTTGGGTTAACACTCCCTTTTCAGTTACGAATCCTCCCCCGCGTGAACCAATCCGCTCCATATCTGGAATTGGTTTTCCATTTTCCGTAGTATCACATATTTCGAAAAAACTTGAAATACCTGCTGGGCTAAAGGCTCTGGCTCGTTTGAGCACTCGTTCGTCGCCTCTTATTTTTCATGTTGGGGTGCCAAGGAAGGAAAGGCTTTGTAACAGATTTTTACAACAGGTGGAACTATGGTTATGAGGAACGGTATTTCTGTGGCGAAAGTCCAGACAAGCCAGAGGAAGCTTGCGTAGAAGGGCGCATTACGTTCAAACCCTGTTGTTAAGGGCAATGGAAGGAATTGACTATATCCCCAAAGCGCGAATCCTATGATGGCACTTCCCACGAGAAGACCGACAACAGATGCTAAGCCGTAACCTTTCCATTCAGGTTTCCATAATCCAACTCCGATTACCAGAGCAACGCAGGCGAAGAGAACACCTAAAAATAGAGCTACAACGTCCACAGCTAACGATTCAATGATGAAAAGGTAGCCAACCATTCCTGTTATAGCGGCGCTTCCAATGATTAATGCAAGGGCTATTTTACGCCAGTTCATGTTTCTTTGCGAGAGCAGACCAATAAGATAGAAACAGGCAAAATTTGATGGAACACCAACCGTTAGGCTTAAGAGGGCGATTCCGTGGCCAGGTTGAACCATGTCACTAATGAAAATGCCTATTGCTGCGCTTGCTCCTCCAACCCAAGGACCAAAAAGCACGGCAAAGATTGCGGGAACTATAACTGCTGGCCAAAATTTGACTACTCCGACCACTGGGCTTACGATTCCCATGTTTGTCAAGACTCCAACTATTGCGTAGAGAGCAGCGCTAACTCCAGTCATCGCCACATGTACCGTTTTCATGTCTGTTTCACCATTGTGACTGATGTAGGAATCTCTTTATTAGATAAGGTTTCCGTATGGATTGTTTAAACATGTTTAAACAAGCAATGCAAGGGTGGAGATGTCTCCCGCTATATCCCTTCTTTTCTGGTTCCGTATTCAGACCCAAGCCTTTGTTTCGCTTTTTCTTGGGCAGGCATGTTGACCCTAAAATCTAGGCGATAAACCATTCAACTAAAAAAATAGAGGCACTTGTGTTGCCTACTTATACCTAACATTGAAAGTACAGTTGAATGGATCCATTTTCATTTGCGGAGTTTTTTGTAGATCATAGCTTTCTCTGTGAGATCATGGAACCATTTCTTGTTCGCTTTTATCTCTTCGTCTGACAGTTCTCTTATGATCTTGGCAGGGATGCCGGAAGCTAATGTATACGGCGGTATTTCCATGTTTGGTGGGACAAATGCTCCATCACTGACGACGGCTCCTTCTCCAATTCGGGCGCCCTTTGATACGACTGCTCTGATTCCAACTAATGCTCCATTTTCAACCTTGGCCCCGTGAACTACAGCACAGTGGTTAATTAGTGCGTTTTCACCAATTGCTACGTTTGTTCCTCCCGTTTCAATTAGACATTGTTCAAGGACAGTGGATTCCTTCCCTATAGTTATAGCAGCATCATCTGCTCGAACGATTGTGTACATCCATATGCAAGCTCGTTCGCGAATTTCAACCTCTCCGATTACAAGGGCGGTTGGGTCAACGAAGGCTAGGTCATGAATTTTTGGACCAGCTCTGCTTGGAAACTCTATGATAGCCATTTTTATCCTCTTGGAAGTTGCTACCTCTCTCAAATATATTTATTGTGTAAATGCACATGTGGATTCAATGGCATTGTAAAAGCACATTGGATCGTTTTGTTCTCATATTTGTCCATTATTCTTTCAAGATTTTAGAAATTAATCATATCTTTAATGTGGATTTCTTTCAGAGGTTAACGTTGAAGGTTGAGAGACATCATCCGCATGTATGTGCTTCCCGCAGCTTCACTACCCATTTAGATGTGTGTTTGCTTACAACCTTTATGCGCATAGCCTGAGATCCATATAATCTATTCTGTAGGTAGGCATAACCATCTCTTGCGCAAAAGTTAGAAAATAATTGAATAAAAAAAGGTAGACAGCAGCTTAGTTAAGCCATTTGGGTTTTTACACCCATCTGGGATATAATTCCAATATTTTTTGGATTTCCTTCGCTGCTTCTGTTGTGATTGTTTCGAAGTATTCTCTGCCGAAGTTGGGGTCTCCTCTGGTTCCGTCTCCGAGGGTTCCCGTTTTTGTGAAGGCCTTCATGCCCTTTTCCTTGAGGATTTTTTCGAATTCTTCGATGTCGTCAGGCCACGGTCCCCATTCGATGGTGCCCTTCTCTAGATGCACTAGATCTGGTCTCACAGCCATCACCTGCGAGTTAGTGAGGTAGCCGCCGTGCTCGCCCGAAGTGAGATTGGTTCCTGGAATTTTGCCAAATTTCTCTTTCGGAGCGTATCTACCTAACCTTGCCTCTATGATTTTCTTGCGTGGATGCTTAACTCTCATTTTACTCATGGCAGTGCGGATGGCGAATATGTTGCCTCCGTGTCCCGATACAATGATTATGTTCTCAAAGCCGTGCCTAACTAGGCTGTCTATGTAATCCTCGATAATCATGGCCAGCGTTTCTTCCCTCAGCGATACTGTCCCGGCAAAGTCCAAATGATGCGCAGAGTATCCTGTTCGTATAGTTGGCGCCACAAGAGCCTTCCCAATTTTCTCTGCAAGCCTCAAAGCCATATGGTCGGCTAGTAAAGCATCGACTGCCAAAGGCAGATGAGGTCCGTGCTGTTCTGTAGAGCCCACTCCTATAACAACCGTCTTGTAGCCATTCTTAATCGCTTGTTCTACGTCGCTCCAGCTCAGTTCTTCCAACCTTACACTACTTACTGACACATTCTCTTCCCCCTTTTTGTCTATTTCCAGACTCTTTCAAAGACTCTTAGGAAATTTCCTCCGAGGACTTTCACTATCTCTTGATCTGAGTATCCCCTTGCGACTAGGCCTTTTGCAATGTCACGGATATCATTCATACTTTTGAGAATCGGTGGTGCTGGTGGTGCCTTATCCATTTCTGCTTTGAGTTCAGGGATTTTTGAAGGATTTTCTACTGGTTTGCTTGGTCCAGCGGAGACATCTAATCCGAAGCCGACATGGTCAACTCCGACAAGTTTAATGATGTATTCAAACTGATCGAGGACGTGTTCCATGGTAGCGGGACCAGGCACATTCGGATCCTTAACGATGAGTGGCAGGGTCGGGATTCCTATGACACCGCCTGTTTCAGCGCAAGCTTTGATCTGCTCATCTGTTATGTTTCTCCAATGGTTCCTGAGTGCTAGCGCACAGGAGTGTGTGAAAATTACCGGATCTTTAGATACTTCCATAGCTTCTAGGCTTGTTCTTTCACCGACATGTGTCAGATCAATAACGACACCTAACTTGTGCATTTCTTCAATAACTTGTTTACCGTAGGCGCTGAGGCCTGAATTGGCCTTCTCTAAGCAACCGTCGCCTAGGAGGTTCCTGTAGTTGTAGGTTAGGCCTAGAACTCTTAGTCCAAGCGTATGAAGGATCGACAAGAGGCCGATGTCGCTTTCTAATGGAGCTGCGTTTTGGGTTCCGACGATCAGCAGTGTTCTTCCTTCTTCTTTCGCTTTTCTTATATCCTCAACTTTGTAAGCTACTTTTAGTTTGCTATCTCGATATCTGTAGGCATAGGTGTCAGACATATAGTCGATGGCGAAGCGAAAACCTTGAGTGGGATGATATGTTAGGGTACCGACGCTAGCTGTGACTCCTGCTTGTAACATTTCGTTGACGTATTCGTCAGTCATGCAATAGGCTGGTTTGAGTGCGTACGTTGAATCGCAGGCGTTTATCACTATTGCTTTTCGGTAGATATCAAGTGCTCTTTCTTCCTCGGAAGGACTTAATTCAGTGACTTTTCTCATTTGAAATCCTCGGATGTAAATGAGGTTGTCCTTTAATAAGCTTTATCGCTACGTCAACAACATACGTACGATTGATCATTAGATTTATCAAAAATGCGCAGCACATTAGGGGATAAACTGAGCACTCATCGGCCTAGCGCAAGGAAGGAAATAGAAATGGGAGAAGGAAACTACCTGACTTGTTGTCCGTTACCCGCAATCCTCATGCGCGACAGAGCTAGCGATTAATCGCTTAGCGTATTCAATTCTTTCTAGTATGCACTTTTGAGGATTAGACGCTTTTGCTTGGTTGGATAAGGTAAACCGCTCAAAAACTTGACTTGTGAATGCTATGACTACAACAGAAAAGACGTCTAGGAAGAAACGCTAGATCTTGCACTCTGCCATATGTCCTCAATTTCATCCTTATCGAATAGAGGACGAATTTCATTGTTGCCAAAATCTTCTATATCTGCTTGCAAGCAGGTGAGCTTGTATATCCAAGGTGGCACATGCTTGGGCTTCACCGTTGAATCGGAAGTCATTAAGGTCAATTTTGTTTTTCGTGGATCGACTAGCCAAGCCCTACCGCGCCACTTTTTCTTTGCTTTCCCGGTTCTCCTAAAGAGTTTCATGGCGATCGCGCATTTCATGTCTTCACATTTAAAAAGGCATATTCCTAAATCATAATATATCATATTGGAAAACAAATTACACTATAACACTGCGGAAGCCTTAGCGCGGCAGCTTTAAGAACGACTTCTTCTGAATTTTTGGGCAGAAGACGATACCGTCAAGATGGGTAACACTGTTGGCTTCGCGAATAATCAGAAGGATTCAGGCATAAATATGCGCTCATGAAGATATCTTCTAGCGCGCTAAAGTACGTATGTAGCATGCAAGAATAATTTGTACGTACATAGCATTTAATATAGCGAGTGAGATAGATAGTCCAAATTGATGATATATTAGGAGATTTGGATCTTTGGTTTCTCTAAGAGCTCTGGCCCCTTCATTGACGCGCATTACGGTTGCTGCGGCCATAGGGGCTGCATTACACGTTGGCCAAGGGGATACAGACTTGATAGATGCTAAAGCCGTCGAATTTTCAAGAGCTGTTTTGTCACAAACAGATGTTGAAGGCGAAGTCATTTCCTGTGAGGGACCCAAAGATAACGCACCAGCGTTTGCCCGTAGAGAGAAAGTCGGGACTGGCAGAGGTCCGAAGGTGGAGTTTGTCGTGGATCCTGTTGACGGCACAACTGCTGCGTCTAAAGGAAGAAAAGATGCCATTTCTGCCGTTGCCTGTGCACCAGCAAGCTGTTTTCAAATGCTTCCTGATGACGGCTACTATTTTAAAGTTGCAACTGACTACCATTCGATTGGGAAAATTTCTCCAGATATGTCCGTGGAGGAAATCGTCCGTACTGTGGCTCGAGAAAAAGGCCTGCCTCTTGCAAACATGACGGTGATAATGTTGGAGCGCGACCGGCACTCGGAGATCTTGAATGCTATCAGAAAACTGAGGGCACGGATAATCCTGATTCCTGACGGCGATATTGCGGGAGCAGTTGTATCATGCCTTCCTAATTCAGGGGTTGATCTGCTCTTGGGGGCTGGTGCTGGACCCGAGGCAACGATTGCGGCAACTGCAGTTAAATGTCTGGGCGGAACCATGCTTGTAAAAGTTTGGCGAGACAAAAAAGACGATCCTAGAAGGTTGGACAGACTGAGGACAGAAGGGGTTGACGTAGACAAAACTTACAGCCAAGACGAGTTAGCTAAGGGGAATGAATTGGTTTTTGCAGCTTCTGGGGTGACGAAAGGTGAACTCTTGGACGGAGTACGCTTTATTTCAGAAGGCGCAATTGTATATTCAATTTGCATGAGGTTGCCAAGCGGAACCGTGGAAAGATCTGAGACGATCTTACGTTTCAAAGGCCACCCAGTGTATAAACAATTTCTGCATTGAGCGCGCATTACAAGCTAGAATTGGACTCCACATGTTTTTCTCTATGCTTCTTATGTTGTGTCTCATAACTGTTCATGTACGCTTTAAGCTATGTGTAGTTCTGTTCTACGCACAAACTATCATATCTTGACAGAGCCGATTTTGGCTACACGGAGAGAAAAGAATGAAATTACTAAAGAATAAGAGAGCGTTGAGCACGGTCGTAACTACATTGATAATTCTAGTGGTTTCAGTATTGCTCGCAACTGTTGTTACTTTCTATGCCATAAACGTGACAACCACGAGAGTACAGGAAGAATCACTATTCTTGACAAAACCACATGTATGGTACAGCACTTCTAATGCTACGGCCACTGGAGAGGCTGCCATAATGATAATTAACACTGGCGGCCGCGACGTTGTACTCGACAAAGTCACAGTGAGAGGACAAGAATCTGACTGGGCCAATGTCTATTACAACATAACGAGCGGCAGCATTACGGCAGATCTTGAATTCCAAGGCACACTTGACGATGCTACCTCAATTACCTTGGGCGGCGCGAGCTACACTCTTTCACAGGGTGTTACCAATACTGATTTAACTTTGAGGTCAGGCCAAACCATGATACTCTTCATTGACGACCCTGACAGCATAGCCTTGAACGACATCGGCACTACATGCGGTATAACTGTGTTCACTTCCAACGCGCAGTATTATAAAGAAGCAAACGTTCAAGCCACTACTTAGAATTCTGAACCCTTCCCCTCTCTCTTTTCCCTTCTATTTTTTCTATTTACCCTAAAAGAAACAGCCCTCTATGAATGTGGAAACCCTATCCTTCTTTGAACTATTGATTCTGCATCCTTATGTGTAGTTTTGTTCTACGCACACCATCTTATTTTGTCACAAGCATGAAAGGTTTTGACTGAACGCATAGAGAGGAGACTGCTAAGGACTATGCTTACGCGAAAATCTCATAGAAGACAGAAGCGGTTCTTATCGTCAAAAAGAGCTTTGGCTATACCTATAACCTACCTGTTGCTCTTTGTCTCCCTACTAGCCATAATCTCAGCCACTTACAGCTTCGCCATAGTAAAGATAAGCGCCAGAGGAGCCTTGCTAAGGGCTTCAATAGCAAAGCAAAACATGCAGTTTCTTGACGACAATGTGCGCTCTATTGCGTGGAGTTTCGGATCTTCAGAAATCGTCTACATGGACGACTGCGGAAGCTTCTTCCACACAGAAGCTTCTGCAAAAAATTTGGTGTTAAACTTCACTGACGAACAATCGCTCAACAATGTAGTGTTCAACAGTTCCATCGGAAAGGCCTTCTATGAACTTGAGTCTTCAGAGTCTGTATATGAAGCACCGTTTATTCGAGGCGATAGTAGAGTGATAATAAATCAAAGCGCGTTCACGATGACGCAACTTTACGTTACAACTGGTGATGATGCAAAAGAGATGGTGCTTTGCTATCGTCCTTCGGCTACGGTTGCAGTCATAGGCACTAGCAATGGGAAACCCCTGAACCTGATTAGAGTCCATATCATTAACCTCAATTCTTCACAAAACCTGATATTGAGAGAAAAGTTCTCCTTGAAAGTAGCATCTGTTGACGTTACGGCAAGCTCAACCCAGTATGAGTTTAATCAACCAATCTCATCGCTTGCGTTGAAAGCAAGTCTCGATGGGACGCTAAGCACTGTTTGGTTGCCCATTTCGAGCACTACGGAAGGGGCGGTCGTCAATCTGGAGATACTGATCAGCAACATTAGCTTAGAAAGGGTGAGCGTGTAACCTTTGCCTGCCATTACGCCCAGTTACCTGTATACTTTCGTTGCCCTAATAGCTGTCAGCGGCCTCCTCGTTTTTTCATTCATGGATTATGCTAACGCCCTGCGTTGTTCGTCAGAGTTGAAACAACTGAGAAATCTAATGGATTGTGTATCGGCCAAGGGCACTGAACTCATAGTGCTCAGTCAGACAACAAACGCGTCCACTGAAGCTTTTGTGCAGATGCCAGCGTCTATAGGGGACAAGCAGTATTGGCTTCGGTTGCGCAATGATTCTGTTAGGGCATGGTTAGAGGGCGGCTTGGGAGACGAGCCAGTGAGCGAAACAGAACTACGGGTCTATATGCCCAAGAAAACATCCGCAACGGGCCACTATATTGGAGGGTATGGAGCAGTCCGCTTAGAATGTTCCTTGATCTCTGGAACTCCGTACATCCAGCTTACAAGCTCAGGTGGAGGGCAATAAGATGAAATTTGCCATAAAACCAAGCAAAGATAAATCAAAAAAAGAAAACCTCGAAGAATTGAGGAAGGACGAGGAAGAAATAATCGATCTCTTGGATGTTAAGAAACGAAGCGTTCCGGAAGGCTACCTAGAGATTGAGTACTATCCTCTTAAAGCACCATTTTCTTACGCTTCGATTGTTCAAAGCGAGGAAACTCTTGAGTATCTCTACGTTCTAGACGAACTTTCCTTGAGCAGGGAAGAATTGGAGGGCTACTTCAGACTAAGAAATATCTTAGAGTACGAACTGCAAGCCCCAGAAGCAGAGGAAACTCTTAAAGAGTCTTTTAGAAGGCAAATACCCATAACACTCGCAAAACACCAGAAATTTTTCCAAGGGCTCTCCCAAATTGGAATCCGCAAAATCATGTACAATGTTGAAAAAGAAATAGTCGGCTACGGAAAAATAGATCCCTTAATGTATGACGAGTACGTTGAGGACATCAGTTGCGGCGGCGTGAACAAACCCATATTTTTATGGCATAGAAAATACGAGAACATAAAAACGAATACTGTTTTCAGAGACGAAGCGGAACTTGACGACTTCATAATGCGTATTGTTCATAAGTCAGGAAAACACGTCAGCATAGCCTTCCCAATAGTCGACGTAACTCTGCCCGAGAAGCACCGTTTGGCTGTCTCTTTTGGAAAGGAGACAACCCCTGCTGGAACTTCCTTTACCATAAGAAAATTCCGCAAGGACCCCTTTACGATAATTGACTTAGTTGAAAACGAAACCATAGATGAAAGCATAGCTGCTTATCTCTGGCTTCTGATGGAAAACAAAATGTCCGTCATGATAATAGGAGCCACAGGTGCTGGCAAAACGACAGCGCTTAACGCGATTGCTTGTCTCATGAAGCCAAATTACAAGATAATCTCTGTTGAAGAAGTGGCTGAAATAAACCTGCCCCATGAAAATTGGACTTCAACAATTGCCCGCTCAGGCTTCGGCGTTGAAAGCGAAGGCGAGATTTCTCTTTTCGACCTGATTAAATCGGCTGTCAGACACCGTCCAGACCTAATAATTGTAGGCGAAGTCCGAGGTGAAGAGGCATACGTGCTGTTCCAGGCTCTTGCAACTGGACACGGTGGCCTATGTACACTGCACGCAGAAGACGTCGACACCACTATCAAGAGACTTACGCAACCACCGATGAACATTCCATCTTCAATTATCTCTCTGATGAACTGTCTGATAACCGTTAAACACGTTAGAACTCCAGTCTTTTTGGAGTCAGGAAGACGCCTTTCAAGCAGAAAGTTCATCAGCATTTCAGAGATAAAAAGTGCAGACGCTTTCCAGCAAGTTTTCAGTTGGAATCCTTCTTCAGATACGTTCCAAGAAAACTTGGGCGACAGCTACCTATTGAAAAAGATGGCGGAAAGCCTCGACATTCCCTTCGAGAAACTTTTGGAGGAACTGGAATACCGCAAACGAGTAATCGTGCACATGGTTGAACGCGGTATTCGTGACTACAGAAGCGTAAACAACGTATTAAGCAAGTATTACAACAACCCTCAGCTTTTCCAACGAGAATTTTTAGAAAAACCTGGATGGCAATAAAATTGCAGACCCAAGCAATAAGGCCGAAAATCTTTGGACGATTGTTAAGGTTCTTAAACGGTGAAGGAGAAGGAGAAATTAACCACGAGTTACCTTTTGCCGCTTTGCTCTTCACTTTGTTGGCCGCGAGTGGAGTGACGATTTATGAAAGTTGGAAAAAACTTTGCAACATTGATCTTCTGCCCACATTTCAGAGAGAAGCTCGCGAAATAGTGAGGCAGGTGGAAGTTCTGGGTTATGACCCGTTAACCGTTATGTACAAACACGCTGAAAAAACCAAGTCAAAAAGTTACCGCGAGTTCCTATTGGGCTACGTTTCATCCGTGAGAAGTGGCGGAAACATCGTTAACTTTCTCAGAAGCAAATTGCAGTCGATTTTTGACATGCAAAATGCTGCTGCAATCCGTTCGATTGAAAGGCTTGCCACACTTGTCGAGGCCTATGCGGTCATGCTTATCGTTACCCTCTGCTCATACATACTTTTCATTGTTTTCTCAACGACCTCTGTCTTCGAGCCGATGAGAATGAGCGGGACTCCTGGCATGTCTCTTGACACAGTTTATTTCCTAATATTCTGTGCGACACCTCTAATTTCAGTAGTCTTCATGATTATAGCGCACGCTGAACGAAAAAGCAATTTGAGGGGAATCAAACGTCCTTATCAAATTTCGATACCGCCATTGATTGCTGTTTCAGGGTTAATAGCAGCCATAATTTATGTGCCGTCTCTTGAGTACCTCAGAACTCCTGACATATTCCCGTTGGTCGTTACAATTTGTCTTCTGGCAGTTTCAATTCCTCCCGCCATGATTTACATGCAAATTTCCAAAATTAATTACAACGCGGAAAATTCGATGCCGAACTTCTTGAGGGATGTAACAGAAGCCAGAAAGATAGGTCTTTCACCTGAGAAGAGCATAATTCACGCTACGAAACGTAGCGGTGGTTATGGAAAATTTTCCGAAACGCTAAATCTGATCCGAAGCCAGATGGAGTGGGGTGTATCCTTAAGAAAGATATTCACATACATTAAGCAGAAACTTCAAACGTGGCCAGTGCTTGTCAACTTTCTAATATTGGTCGAGACAATCAAAATTGGCGGCGGCTCAGCTGGGGCCTTGGAAATATTAACGGAATACTGCGAGAAGCAGAAAGATGTGGAGATAAACAAACGGTCGCTTTTAAAGCCCTATGTTATTTTGGCCTTCATTTGGAGCGTTCTCATCGCGTTAACAACGACAATGGTGGGTATGACCGTGTATGCCCTAACTCAAATATCGATTCCCGGTTCAACAGTTGCGCCACTTGAACTGCTACAGTATCAAATGAACGTCTTTTCGGTTGGAATATTGTTTCAGTGCTGGCTTTCTGGCTTCTTTGTGGGTAAGGTTAACGAAGGAACATTTGCTGCTGGTTTCAAGTATTCAGCTTTTCTTGTGCTCACGGCCCACATCTCACTCATGCTTTCTCAAGTTTTCCTAGGAGGCCTGTACGCTGTCAATCCGTTTCCTGTGTAGCCATAAGTGACAAAAAAAGGGGTTAGCTGACAAATGCCTACCGTATCTATCGATACTTTCTTTTCATGTTCTCTAATGATATTTCTGGTACTTTCAGCTATGACTGCCACTTCAACGTTTCTAAATCCTCAGATAAACAACGACGTAAGCAATGGATTAAGCGAAAAATATAAGGAAATTTCAAAACTTTTGCTCTTGAATTATGGCGAACCGTCAAACTGGGGACAAGATGGCCAGACAACTCCAGAAACATTCGGGTTAGCAAGAGAACAAGCAGATATTCCATACGAGCTAGATATTGACAAGGTTTCACGGCTTAATAATGAAAATGTCTACGCATTAAGCTATGCTCAAATATTCACAGTTGCCAATATGCCCGACGTATCTTTCAGGATAGAAGTAAAGCCAGTTTTTGATGTTACAATAAATCTAACAGCCACTTACAATGAAGTAAACGCGACAGTTTACCAATTGGATGTTTTGACTCAGAAGAGCGGACTTTCTGTTCAAACCGAACTAAATTGCTATCTGGTCGCGGAAAATTATCTTGAAATGGTTTATAACGGCTATTCTCCAGGTAACGTTCGCTTTAACGTCTCGCTATCAGAAAGCATTAACGGCCCAGCGTTGCTAATAGCCCTTGCGAAATCTGATAGCAACGCCAAAGTCACGTCTTTTAACGCTTACGCTTTTGCCCACAATTCGGCTGAACCTGAACCCAGAGGCACTTTTCTAAGGCTTTCTCCTTTGAATCACACTCTGGACGCGGCTTTAATGTCTTCAAATACAAGTTTGTCAACGGCGTACGCGTTAACTTTCAATTACAATTCAACCTTGACAGAAATCGAAAGGAGTAGTGAGTCCACTATCTTCAGCATTCCAAGTTTGCTGGAAGGCCCCATGATAATCGTAGTTTCAGGATGGAATTCCACGGTTTTCTTCAATGAATGGACTGCTTATCCACAAGTGCCCATCCAAGTAGGAGCCGACTTTACAAGTTCAACGCCTACTTCGGGAGTTTTTGCGTATACGAATACTGTAACAATCAATTGTGCCATTTACGAGTGCACAATTTGGCTTGGGGGTCCGAGATGAGAAGACAAAACAGGGGTCAGATTAGAATCATCGAGGCTTTTCTGGCAGTCCTAATAATTTTCTCATCCTTTGCTTTTTCTGCAAATCTGTCGACATCGCAAAATAGGACGAGGTGCAGTGATTTGGCTTCAGTTGGGTTGCAGTCTCTCATGAAATTGGATTCTGATGGAAGTCTCGGCAAAATCATCGATGAAGGAAACTGGACTGTCTTACGTGATTCTCTTACTCTTATCTTGCCTACTGGCATGTCCTTTGACCTGACGGTTTACAACAAACAAATTCAACAAGTAAATACAGCAAGTATCTCCAATGGAAACCTCAACAGTCAAGAAGTGGCCTTTGTTGAATATCTCTGCACAAGTCAAAATCCCATCTTCCGTTGTTACATAATCCATTTGCATTTGGCGGTGGCTTCATGAGAACAAACGGCAGAAAGTTTAGAGCGAATCATTCCGGGCAACTTTTCATAATTGCCGCCTTAGCCATCGCCATACTGATTTCTTCAACTGCACTATATGTCTATGAACTCGCCAACGAAACCAGCATCGTAGAAGATTCCCAAACTGTCGACCTCATTCTTTTGTTGAAGGAAAACACGCGAAACGCCGTGATCAGTTCGTTGGTAAACATTTCGAACGGCGGAGAAAACTCGGTATTAACCTCCAATTTGAACGAACTTTCCGATGTTTTCAGAACCTTGCATCGCTTCGGAATTCACCAATTAGACTTCAATGCATTAAACGATTCAACGTACGATTCTGGCACGTGGCTTTCATGGGACGAGGACGGTACAGGCGTTTCAAGCGCCTACGTGAATTTTACGTTGAGAGTTACAAGCATGACCACAAACGTAACAACGAGTTACGCAGTCAACGTAACGACGAGTGTCACTATGAGCGGTTATTACATCAATCTTCTCGGTGGTGAGAAGTTGATTAATTTGACTTGTAAGGTTTATAATGAGGGAGAGCCGGTCTTAGCCAAAAACATAAGCCTGTTTTATGAACAAATTGGAAGTTGGATACCTGTAGATTCGTCAAACGATCTTTTGGTAACGGATTACGGCAACAGCACATACGTTGTATCCTTTACTGCTGTAAACCTTTCTAGTTCAGTGCAAGTTTCAGCACATGTTTACGATTTACGTCAAATATTTGTCAGAGCAAACGCTACGTGCGAACAAGCCTGATACCACCTAAAATTTTAGAGCCGCTTAAATACGGATTGAGTGTTATTACTTGTGACTATACGGAGAACTGAAGCTGAAGTGAATGGAAATCATCTGTGGCGACACCTTTGGACGCTTCTGAAACTGGCTGAGATGGGCGCCCATAAAAGAACAGCCAAGATTTCCACAGAATTTTTGGCTGGAAAAATAGGGATCTCTCAGCAAACAGCATCCCGCTATCTAATAGAATTGGAAAATAAGGGATGGATTAATAGGACAATAACGCCGGAAGGCTGTCTCATAAAAATTTCGCAGACTGGCATCAAGGAGCTTGAAACACTTTATTCGACCTTGCGTTTTTTGATGGAGGCTGCTTATCCCCCTTCAATAACCTTGGAAGGTACTGTTTTCACTGGGTTAGGCGAAGGAGCCTACTATATTTCAAAAGATCGTTACAGAAAGCAGTTTATTGAGAAGTTGGGTTTTGACCCTTATCCCGGAACGCTTAATCTCAAACTGACAACGGATTATGACATTAAGACTCGCTCGGAACTTGAAACCTACCCAGCCATCGAAGTTGAAGGCTTCAAAAATGAGGATCGCACTTTTGGACGAGTAAAATGTTATCCTGCAATAATAGAAAACAAGGCTAAAGGTGCCCTAATTTTAGCTTTAAGAAGCCACTATGATACTTCGGTTCTAGAAATCATTTCTCCAGTTTTCCTCAGAAAACAGCTTAATCTAAAAGATGGACATAAAGTCAAGGTGGAAGTGTTAACGCTTCCATAGGTTAGATGAGTAGTACTAACTTGTAACCGAGTAAGAGTATTTGATCGTGTACCTTGTTGCAGGTTTGCGCTTAGTAGCCAATACATATCCAATCATCAAACCGACGATCAAACCGCCGAGATGAGCTAAATAATTTACGTTTGGTGCTAAGTTCACCATAAACAAAAAGAACGCGTACAACAATGCGGTTATTATTGACTGACGGAATGCTCGTCGAATGTAAATGATGCTCGCTCCGAATATTCCGAAAATGGCGCCTGAGGCCCCAGCAGAAGGAGGTGCGAGAGGTCCGAAAAGTAATGACAGCAAGTTTCCAGCTAACCCTCCTAGAAAGTATATGAGAAGATATTCGCGAATCGAAAACATTTCTTCAGCCCTAAGTCCGAAAATCAGGAGAAAAAACATGTTGCCAGCAATATGCATGAGGTTAACGTGGACAAACATTGCTGTGAAAGGTTGCCAATACCAGCCATACTGAAGCACAAAAACGTTTACTTGACCGTAGAGCCAAATCATTTCCATATTTGTTTCCATAAAATTTCCGCCAATCACTGAAGTAAAGAAATAGACAATTATGTTTAATGCGATGAGTATGTATGTTGGCCTGAATTTCTTAGAGTTTTCGTGCAGCGCGTTCATCTTACGAAATTCCCAACAATTTTCTGCTTAATCTTTGAAGAGCTGTCCAACTCATCCTCTTCAAATTTGCTGATCCTGACAACTTTTATGTTCAATCCATGTTGCTCTATGTATTTTTTCACAAGTTTTTCCATGCCCTTTTGGTCGTATCCCAAGGCAATTATATCTGGCTTGATTTTTTCAATCACCTTTCCGATGTCAAAATTTTCAAAGCCGAGAATAGCCTCGTCGACAACTTTCAAAGACTCCACTAGGGCACGGCGTTGATTTTCAGACATGATAGGCCTTTTGTCTTTTCCTTTTTCTGCGGTGTTGTCTCTGGCAACAATAACTATGAGTTCAGCGTTTTTTCCTCCGGTTTTTTTAGCTTCCTCTAGAAATCTTACGTGTCCTAGGTGTAGTAAGTCAAAGACGCCTGAGGCTAACACTATTTTTCGCTTTCTTTTTCTATTTTTGTTGGCCATTCGAATTTCACCGCGCCCAGCAGTTTTAGCGCGTCTAATAGTCCCTCGCAGTAGGCGATGGAAGTTAAACTTATCTCAAACCTTTTTTGATCCTTATAATATTTTGCGTCGTCCAAATAGGCTTTAGCGTACTCAACAACTCTGTTAATGTACTCTTCATTTATTGTTATTGGGTCTTTGACCTTCTGCATTTCCTTCAGGACCTTTTCGGCAGAGACTATATACTTTGAAGCAAGTTTCTCTAAGCTCATCTGATAGATTCCCTCAGCGTTTTCGGCGCTCCAGCAAAGATTATCAGGGCTTCTGCTTCCATGAAGTGGAGCTTTCCTGGGAAAATGAGGCTTTGCGGTGGCTCTCCGAAATCGTATTTTAAGAGTTCTTTGATGGAATCAGCTTTTGCCGCGGGACTGTCGCTTCCGGCCCTTGCTACCCCAACTGCAAGCGTGCCGAGTGTGACAATCTTTTTTTGTCTTTTCTCTTCAACTTTCAAAAGCAATTCTAAACTCTCTTTAATTGCCAGGTAACGTTTCTCTTCAGCTTTGATGTCCAGCAGACATAGCGTGTGAAGCCCAAGTTTTTTATTTTGGGCGATGACATTGTACGGAGTTTCGGAAAAGTTTTCTGGAAAGGGCACAGTTACGGTTTTTCCAAACTTGTAATTATGTAAACCTGATAATCCGATTACGGCAGAAATCACAGAGGCTCCATGGACAACACGGGTTTTGATTCCGCGTTTTTCAGCTTCTATTCTCAACGCTACGTGGGTTGTCGCTACGAAAGGGTCGCCTGGAACAAGAAAAGCAACCTTGCCTCTTTTAGTTGCGCTCAAAATTATTTCTCCGTTTTCTTCTTCGAGTTCCGTCCTAGAAACTACATAGAGCTTTCTGTTGGATATTTTTTCGAGACGCTCTATGGAGAAATTTGGCAGAATACTGGTGTAAAGCTCGATGAAAACATTAGCTGCAGTTTTGATCTCCTCTAGCCCATGCAAGCTTATTCCCTTATCATCATGCAATCCAAGTCCGACGAAAACCAGTTCGCCCAATCATTTTCAACCTCTTCACAACCGAAGGGTGATGGTTTAAGCTTAAAACTGTTGACGTTTGAAGTGAAGAATGGGATTCAACCGATGTTGTAATGGAAATCAGAAAGGCTTTTCCGTGGGCGACATTACCAAAGTAATGTATAAAGGGTATCACTGTTTCAATTTATATCCTAACCCAAACCGCGCATGAGGCCTATATAACGTGGTAAAAAAGTGCGGTGTCTATTTTTATGGGATAATTTTTTCTTCTTCGGTTTCTTTTAAGTGTTTAATCTCTTCATGTAATTTCATTATTTCTTCGGGACTTGCAGAATCAACAAATTCATATATTTCTTTTTTATCTCTAATTTCTTTAAGTCGCTTCTTTCTGCTTTTTGGCACTACATAAACTGGATAGACTCTCCATAACAAGCGCAACGCTAAAGCTTTTTTATCAACTGTTTTATTGACAAGGCCTTCATCGCACAGTTCTTTCAAATAATCAGAAAGCTTCTGCCTTGAGATATGCCTCTTCGAGCCATTTTCAACAAATTCCTTCAGGAGATGAAACCACCTTGCAGTTCCTTTTTCATCAATAAAGAAAGCAATGTTATATTTAGTAAAATTTTGCAATCTCAATTTTAGACTCAGTCCTTAATTAGACTTAGTCTACCTATTAGATTATATAAATGTGCCGGTTTGATGTTCAACCCATGTATAAGGAGGAGGTAAGCACGCAGAGAAGCCCCTCCATAACTGACATCAATCATTCAAGCCGCTGGCTGAAATTACAAATTATTCTGAAAGGGTGAACTGCCATAGAAGATACAAGTTGAAAGCGATGGGAGATACGAGAAAAATGTTGTGGATGGCTAGTTTGAACGTGGTTGGATTTTCGTTCTTGTTGAACAATTTTGGTACATACGGTTAACGCTATGAGGTTATGGGCTTTGTTATCGCTTCTGACCATCCACCCCAAGTGTATATGACTGTACAGTAGTTCTGTGTAGGTGACCCTGCAATTGCTATTAGGAGATCTTCGGGCGACCTCATGAAGGCAACTTTGGCATCGTAAGCGTAGGAACCCTTTGGCCATGCACGATATCGGGCACTAGCCCATCCATGATCTAACAAAAGTTTAGCGGGCAACCTTGCGTTTTCGTATACGAATTGTCTAATTTCATCTTTTGTCCAATTGTCGTCGCTAGCAAACCGTTTTGCCACTACAGGGGTCATCACCAAACAATTTATGCCTGGTACATAAGCCGTTTGAGTGCCCGGTATGGCTATTGCTTCGCTGATTACCTTAAGCCAACCAAGGGGATCATCCCTTAAGTGACAAATCGAAAGGGACCCTTTTGCTGCGAAAACGGTCACGGTACTATCATTTTCAAAGCCCTTCTCCACATGCAATGGTTCCCAAGGGTTAGCGTCCAAATCCTCCGCAAAGCACAAAGTATACCTTCCTGGCCAAGCCTGGGTTGAGTGGGTGCCGAATCCAGGATAGCAACCCGCAAACGCAATGAGCGTGTGAGTCACCGCTCGCCCTATGGTCGCGTTAGCCCTATACCCAAAACCCAAACAACCGTATCCAGAGCCCATTCCGATTTTATTCGCGTAAGCTCCGCTGACTATGATGGCAGGCCAAGGTGCAGCTGTAGTTGTAATCATACCTTGAAGGTTGAATTCCCTCTCACCCATCGCTTCAAAGGTAGCTAAGACTACTGGAAAGTATTCAGGTTTGCAGCCAGCCATCACAGCGTTTATGGCTAATTTCTCAACCGTAAGCTCGTGGGAATAAGGCGGCACCTTGAGCACGACTTCGTTGATCTCTCTATGCGACTGCTTCAACATTCGCTTAACCCTTTCCTCAGTTGGAGGGATGACTGGCAATCCGTCAGAAGCTTTTATCTCGCACAGCCTTGAATATAGGCTCTCTACGTCGGGCTCTACCTCAATGATGGGCCTTCCCTGCTCATCAATTTCAAGGGTCTTGGCCCATTCTTTCTCACCTAGCGTTATTTTCCTAGACTTAAACTCTGTGTTCACAGTTCAGCCCTCAATTCGATTCGCTTGTGTATGCTGTACTTCTCTTTTAGATAATTGATTGGAAGCGTCAGCGCTTCAACTACATTATTTAAGACCTTCTGCGCTTTCTCCTCGGCCATCTCCTTCGTTGCACCGTCACCTAATGGATGTTCAACAATTATTGCTGGTATGTGGGGCGCGCCCATGCTTTCCGCAATCCTAGCATAGTGGCTTGCAAAGTAATCAGTGACCAGAGCGACGGTAGGCACACCTTTTTTTTCGAGGGCAACCTGATCCATCGCCAGTGCAGTGCTACATGAACCGCAGTCGGCAAATGAAAGCACAACAGCGTCAGTTTTGGATAATCTTTCGATCATATTCTCTGGGGCCGACCTGGTTACAACTGGTTTAACCTCGGAAACAAAGTCTTTTACGCCTTGCTGTTCTAAATAGCCTCGAATTATTCCCATCACCACATCTCCATAGGGTTTGTTGGCGTCGAGGAAACCGATAACCTTTCCATTAACTGTATCAATCCTCGCCACTGGTTCGATAGGTTCGACTCTAGATTCGCCGAAGGGACTCAAAATTGGCGTATTTCTGAATACTACCTCTTTATAAGACAACACTTTTCACCTAGCTCCATTAGTAAAAGAAAACAATTACTTAAATTTTCTCGGCAGCTCAAAACGATTTTGATGACAGTTTTTGCTTCACTTCGGCGTTTCTTCTACTAGTTTTTCGTAATCGCCAGCCTTTAGCAACATTCTAAATTCTTCCAAGTTTGAAGGTTCTATGATAACGATCCACCCATCACCGTATGGATCATAGTTTATAGTCCATGGCTCGCCCACAAGCTTATCGTTGATAACCTTTATGACGCCGCTGACAGGAGTTATTATGTCACTCACGGCCTTAATTGACTCAACGACGCCGAGAGCAGTCATTCGTCTCAATCTGCTCCCTACGGGCTTGACCTGAATCTGATTTATATCTTTCAATACATCCGCGGCGTATTGGGTGATGCCTATCCTAACTGTCCCATTTGCTTCTTTTTTGGCCCAAGTATGTTCCTTTGAGTAGTATAAGTCTTCAGGTATCTTGATTTGTGTCATATTTCCTTCCTTTCCTATAAAGGCTGATTTATGCGTGACCTTAACACGCGCACTTTCTAAAAAACAATGCGCTTGCCAGCTTCCCTTGTCCCATTTGCCATCGACTAGGAGTTATCTTAGCGCGTAACGAACTCGATGTTGTGGTTCGCTGATTGCAGATTCGAATCATAGATACTGATTTTCACTTCTTAAATCAAATATCCAATGAGTAGGTAACCAAGAATGGCGAATACAATTGCGTGTTAGTCGGAAAAATGTCGTTTCCAAAAAAGAAAGAAAAAGAGAAGCAAGTAAACCATTTTACATAACCAGATATGAATAGACACCGCACTATCCGAACCATTGACCCCCTTATCTGAAAAACTTTAAGATGTTCGTCTGAACGCTTATGTTAGAACAAGTTTGCCTTATCATAGAGTGTGTTTTGAAACATCGCAACGATAGTTTTAAAAAATCTATCTTTTAATATAGGAGTTTGATTCGTCTTGAACAAAATTAACCTGATAATACTCATTTGCATTTTGGCCTTTATAATTTGTTGGTATACTGGGCCAAGCGACTTGACTATTGAATACTTGGCTTTTAGCGGAGAGAACTTGCTTAAGGGTAGAGTGTGGACTTTGTTTACAGCGTTGTTTCTTCACGCTGATCTCACCCATCTGTTAGGAAACATGTTGTTCCTCTTTGTTTTTGGCAATACGCTAGAAAACGAACTGAAAGCCAAAAAAACGTTATCGGCCTTTTTTGTAGGTGGAACTATAACCTTTCTTTTGGGAGCTTTCTTCTATGAGCCATCAACCTTCTTAATTGGAGCTTCTGCAGCCATCTTCACTTTAACCGCTGTCGTTATGCTTGTCAAACCTTTGAAGTTCTCTTTTCTCTTTCTGATGCCTCAGGGACTTGTAGCAATCATCTATTTCACATATAATCTGTTGGCTGTCTACTTTGGTGTAGAAGGAAATGTTGCGTACATTTCCCATGTTATTGGATTCGTAATTGGAATACCTTTCGGGATAGCATGGAGCAAAGAATTAGGCAAAAACCTACTAATAACCATAGGTTTGTTCATCATCTATCTCCTTATCGCATTTGTTCTAATTCCATATTTCCAACAGGTGCTAACATGATTTAAGATTGTAAGAGTGCGAATATGAACTGCCTTTTCTGGAGTCTAGCGCGCTCTATTCTATGTAGTCAACAATTTTTCCTTCTTGGGTGAGCTTGTAAATCAGCTTTCCTTGTTTGTTGCCTTTTTCTACGCAGAAGCCGCTTTCTAGCACGCTGAGATGCCATTGCAAAGTATCGTTGTCCAGTCCGGTTTTCGGTTCGAGATCCTCGATAGTTGCGTGGCCTTTTTTCAAAGCTCTAAGTATTTTTCTTCTTAAAGGACTGTTCATGGATCTAAGGTAACGCTCGTGATACAGCCTTGTCTCTTACATCGAATTGGTAGTTGTTTTAGATTTCTTATCTGACAAGCGACATCATAAACCTAATAGAAAAGAGAGGGTTATTTTGGGTTTTCTGAACAGCCATGTGAACCTAACATAAATATTTTTTAGCTAATGCAAAATGATTTAGCGCACGCATTTTAAGACTGTTCTGGCTCGATAACTACAGCGGTTCCCGTTGCTGAAAACAACACTATCCCTGATTGTAGTCCCAAGTCTGAGGTTTCAATGTCCATGCCTATTATTGCGTTTGCACCGAGATCAATGGCTTTTGACTTGGCCCTGTTAATCGCTTCCCATCGAGCTTTCTCAACTTCCGAAGTGAAAGCCGTGACTTCGCCTCCAAGCATAGATTCTATCCCAGCGATAAACTTACCCAATATTCCTCGAGTTCGTGGAGTAAGCCCTGTCACCAAACCTAAAACTTGTTTTACTTTGTATCCGGGAACTGAGGGCGTTGTAACGATCAGAAACCCTGTGTTTGAGGATAGGGAAGAACCGCATTTGGGGCAGAAGCTTGATCCTTCTGGAACAGTAACTCCACATTTTTGACAAATCAAGAATAATCACTGCAGTTACCTATGGAAATCATTATTATAAATGTATTGAGCACTACGATGCTTCAGTAAAAATAAAAATTAAAGATGGAGTCTATCTCAGCTTCTAAAGGAATAAAATGCAACTGTTAAGCAACATGATAGTTCTGCAATTTTAGATCGGGCAAACCATACATTCTCAACAGTCACGATAAGCAAACAAAACAATATTCCTAGTGGCATTCCGTCAACAACAAACATTCAGAAACTCAGTCACAGCCAAAGAATCAAACAGGTCCACATGAAACGCTAAACGCTTCAAGGCTCTGACTCTACGCCTAACAGTTGCCCTTTCCAAAGCAGCTTTCTTCACCAAATAAGACAGAAAGTTCTTAGGCTCACGCGTGGTGCAGGGGTAGAATCTACGCACAAATTTGCTGGTAAAAAAATATGAAATATGCTTCGACATGTTCGGTGCCAATTCGAAACCTACGGTTAGTTGCAAATTCAGATTATTTGACCCAGGACCTCATTTATTGATTATTTGGTGTTCTTTTTGGCGGACACAAAATTTAAGATATGATAGCCATATCTTTGATTCGGGTTTAATAAATGGTAAGTTTAGACCAGATCCGTCTGGTCTTCCCCATATTTGTGGTGGCGGCGCTAGTTGTTGCGATGGATTTGATCGTCATGCCGATTCTTATAGGATACTACCAGCAAGAAACTGCGATTATTGTGTTTATTTGGGACTTCAGCGTCGTGCTTCTTGCTGGATTGGCAAGCTTGTTCTTAGCACGGCGTGTCGGCTGCCCTCTATGGTGGCTCTCACACAACAATTCGCTTAAGTTAGGAAGGTCAACACATATCACAGTCGCTCTTGGTTTGGCTGTTGTGATTGCGAATAGCACGTTTAACATAGCATTTTATATGGTTGACCCTAATCAGGCTCTGCAGGTTGCTCCTTGGATCGTGTTGCTGAATCCGGAAAGAGCCATTGCACTCTCGTTACGGGCAGCATTGAATGAAGAAATGGTTTTTCGATTATTTCTCTTCCTGTTGGTTACCTGGATAGTCTTGTATTTCAAGCAATCTCCAAAAGTTTCGCTTGCCCTAGGCGGGCTGGTGTCATCAATTGCATTTGGGTTTATTCATGGTTCAGGATTTATTCCCGCATTTCTAGTCGGTCTCGCTCTTGTCTACATTTATAACCAACAAGGTCTACTTCCGGCAATGACTGTGCATTTCTTCGCGGATGCCGTTCCGTTTCTGTTCATATCGATGACGCTATAGCTCTTCGCAGAAATCAAAGTGTACTATTCTACCATCAAATTTGTCTTCAGATTTTAGCTCTAATTCACAACGTCAAAAAATTAATTTTTTCCAGCCGAAAACCTCAAAATAAGCTTTAAATCAGAGTGCAGGGAGGCGGCATCCTAATTGTGCGTTCAAGTTGTACATTTACTGTCTCCCTCTACCACCTCTAGAAGAAAATCCATGAAAATAAATAATTTTTCAACATTATTTTAGTTTTGTAAAAGCCTATAGCGCGAGCTAAGTGAGCTGAGAAAGCTTATTAGTTATCTTTGAACATAACATCTAGCGGTCAGAATGAGTACTCAAGTTTTCGGGACGGCTAGAATCTATGCTCTTATTGGCTTCATATTTTATGCCTTATCCACCGTAGTAGGGTTTATTGGCATTTTGGCAATTGCGTTTTTGTTCATAACATCAATTTCCACATCTACATCACTGATTCCGCCCATCACCACAGTCATTACTTTTCCATTCTTCGGTTTAGTATCGCTAGTCCTCTTTTTGCTGTTCATCCCAGGAATCATACTTACGGTATTAGCATGGATCACGGTGAGAAATATTGACGTAGGAAAGTATGGTCAAGCACGCACTTACAGCCTCCTACTAGGAATCATAGGTTTATTCTTCGGATTTCTTATCGGCGGAATCTTCTTCCTTCTTGCCTACGCAAAGCTAGGTGAATCAATAACGCAACCTGCTGTAGTTCAGCCGTTGCCCCAGAGATTTTGCGTGAACTGCGGCAGAGCAGTATCTCTTGACGCCAAATTCTGTAGCCATTGTGGAAAAAAGCTGCCTCCATAACCGCGCGCGCTTGCTTATTTAAGAGGTTGAGATGCTTATGAACACTCGTTTATTGAAGACAGCGATTCGCGTTTGGTTAATGGAGATCTTAGTTTCGGGCTTCAATTTTTTTGTCCTTATGAACCTCATTTATGAACCGAGATGGGGCGTTCTGGTAGCACATCAAATCGGAATGTCTACTCGAATCGTGTACATCTTTGTTTTCGCATATTTTTTGCTTCGATTTGTTAAGAAGTATGATACCAAAGATTTGATTCATGTTGGGATTTTATGGTTAGGCTTGACGTTGATATTCGAATGGGTAGGCAGCCTTGCTATAGGGCGTCCAGTCGAAGAAATTCTGATTGGCTGGAACATATTCGCGGGGTATATGTGGCCTTACGTCTTGCTGACCTATTTGTTATCAAACCTCATTGTTGGTACAATTTTGCACCCAAATAAGAAAAGCGTGCAAAATTAGAATGATGTTAAATTTATGAGAAATGTTACCAAAATAGTTACCAAAAGGTCAACAAACCCCAAAAATTTTGAAAACTGTAAATTTCAATAGAAACCTATGTTGAAAAAGTTTCGAAACTTTCCGTTTTGAAAATCTATTTTGAAGAACCGAAAACGCCTGATTTGAGTTTAATTTCAAGAAATAGGAGGAAATCGTGACGTAGAAGGTTTCCCAACCGCCTAGAAACGGTTTCTAAACCTTGAAAAAGCCATGGATTTGTAAAAAAACTCGTGCATAATATCTGAAACGGAGCGAAATAGCATGGTAAAAGAGGCTCAGAAACGAAAAAATTTCTTAAAAGTATCCTGTGCAAAGTTCACGTACTGAAAAGCGGAAATTCCAAGCCAATTCGAATTAGACTCGATTCTGAAGTTCTAACAGCGCTCGCGCGCACTACGCATGTCTGTTGCGGAACGAGATCGTCACCAAAGCTTAAGTGTCTATGCCGATAGTAGCTTGTATCAAACAAAATTGTGGAAAGGCACTTGATATGCAGGAAGTTCTCTATGAACGACTAACGCCATTTGAGTTCCAAGATCGCTTAAAGAAGGCCCCGATAGCCTATTTGCCCTTGGGAACTCTTGAGTGGCACAGCTTGCACCTGCCTCTTGGAAGCGACTCTCTTCAGAGCCAAGCTTTTTTCATAAAACTTGCCCAACGTGCTGGAGGCATAGTCCTTCCGCCTCTCTTCTTAGGTCCGGATGAAGTAAAGGAAGTCGACGGATCCGAGTACTACGGCATGGACATGTATGGGTATTTGCCGAGTGCTCCTCAACAACTCAAAGGAAGTGCCTACTGGATATCCTCTGATTTATTCTTGGCACTCCTTGAGGCGGTGCTGAAGCAGATTCGTCGCGCAGGATTCAAGATCGTAGTAGCTCACGGACATGGGCCCTCAACCAATCTCGTTATTAAGAATAGTAGAAGATTGAGCAAGAAGTTCGATCTGACCATAATGACGGTCTGGCGGGACAAAGACCAGAGAGACCCAGAAATGGAATTTCAGTACGATCATGCCGCAATGAATGAAACCTCGATCATGATGGCGCTCCATCCTGACCTAGTTCACATGGAAAATCTGCCGAAGGACAAGAAGAGACAGCCATTGGCCATCATAGGAAAAGACCCGAGGATACATGCATCAGCCAAGCATGGCGAAAATATCATCCAGCTCCACCTTGGTCGAATGGAAAGCATATTGAAGGATCAACTTCTACGTCTTAGAAACCAAGTTTAGTCACCATACTTAACGCGCACTATATGTCCAACGCACTCTTTGAAGCAAGATAACCACTGACGTATATGTCTATTTTTGAATATAACGTCTAAAATAGCGTTAAAAGGACGACTAAATCGAAACTTTTGGTCGCAATGTGAATGGGAGGCTTAGAACTCGGGCTAAATTTTTGGAATTGCGCTACTCATTCGCAGTATATGAGTTAATGAATTTTTGTCCATTCATGGTTCTATAAGCCAACCACCGCCAGATAATATGACATAAAGAATTTGAATGCCCATCAAAAATGCAGCAAAGGCTGTTGACTTTCCCCATGATACCTTGTGAAAATAATGAAGCCCAGGCACAAGGAAAAATCCTACCCAAAGGCCAAAGATGAAATCTGAATAAGGAACCCAACCTAATAACATCGCAGGCGTAGCCGGATATACAGTTAACTTGAGACTTGCTAGCCAGTTCCCTTTTCCGCCGAGAAGCTTGGCAAAAACGTGATAAAACAATACAAAGAAAGGCAGCTTAAGAAGCATGAAAATTATTGTAAGCACACCTGTCCAAAAATGTCTGGAGATTCCAAGATACTTTACGATCATAGGCGCGTATTTGTATGCAGCCATCTGGGCATTGGTGGAAGCATGTATAACATCTGAGGGAAAGCCAGCAGCATTGGCAACAGGCGTCATAACAGCCAGAAAGAAACTCAACAGAACATAGTATCGAAACACACTTGCAGGATTCTGTTCGTCTCTTGCTTGTTTAAAGAAAGCATATGGCCTAATCATGATATTCTTTGCCGTGGCGAAATCTCCAATGATCATTTTAAGCGACCAGTTTTCCATTTTATCGGGATCTCCTTTTCTTGTTTTTCACAAATAAGAAAATATAGAAACTTAAATAAATGTCTTCCGATTTTTAGTAAAGTATGAGCAAGATTGATGATGTGGAAAAGAAGATATTTTCCATGTGGGAAGACACGGCCGAAGCGCGTGGATTCGACAGAGTTGTGGGAAGGGTTATTTGCATTTTGTTAATCGAGGGAAAGCCACTATCGCAACAGGAGATAGCAGATAGAAGTGAATACAGCGTCCCGACCATAAGCAAAGCCTTGAAAACGCTCGTGTCGCTAGGTTCCACACGAAAGACCAAGAAAAGCGGGAAACGAATCACAATGTATTATGTTGAGATGCATCCTTCGGATATATTAAGCGGTGCCTTGATGAAATGGGTACTAACGGCGAAAGCAATGGAGCGCAGAGCATTGAGTATTCACAAAGAGTTAGAGAAAGTGAAGGATGAGAATCCAAAACGGGCTGGTAGGCTGATGAAAATTCTGATGGATTTCGCTGTTTCAGTTCCTGAAATAGTGAACGTAATAGAAAACGCAATGAGGAATCTGGAGAAAAGGGCACTCTGAGCTGATAAAGAGCAGACATTATGTGCGCCTCTTGCACTTGCTTAATAACGTGTGTGTATCGTCAACAAAACCACAAAATGAAGATTTTTGGTCGCGGTACGGGGGAATATTATCAAATTCAAATCCGATTTCGTGAGTTCCAGAATTAAGTTCGCGGCAGCCCTAGTTCACCATAACAAAATGAAGCGCGCGTCGCAAGTCATAAAACTTGCTAATAGGAATAGTGTGTTAGAGTGATTACATTGCCAAAAGTGAGGGTAGACAATATTCAAATTTACTATGAAGTGAAGGGAGAAGGCTTTCCTCTGGTGATGATCAATGGTTTAAGTGACAACCTAGACTGCTGGGATCCTCGCTTGATTGAAGCACTCTCAAAGAAGTTCAAGCTGGTTCTCTTTGACAATCGAGATGTCGGACGCACTGATACGTCTGAGACAGAATACATCATGAAAACGTTTGCTGACGACACTGCGGGTTTGATGAAAGCTCTAGGAATTTCTAAGGCGCACATTTTGGGCATTTCGATGGGTGGGATGATAGCTCAAGAACTTGTGCTCAACTATCCTGAAAAGGTTGCAAAGCTGGTTCTCTGTTCCACGGGCAACAAGTGGTGTTTTAGTCAGGAGGTATCCAGGATAATGTTAGCTGTGGGTGAATCGTCTCTGGAGGAACTGACCAGAATGATTCTTTCTCTCAAAGTTGCCAAGGATTTTCCCAGCGACTTTCTCAAACAACACCCTTTCACGGTCATTTGTTTCACCGCTAATTTTGTCAAAGAACACCCCGACTTGGCGGTTCTTCTGTTTCAACAATCAGCGAAACACCCAATGCCAATAGAATGTTGGAGGCGTCAGTTAAAAGCAATGCGAGGATTCAACACGCAGAAAAGACTGCAGCAGATCAGAACACCCACTCTCATACTGCATGGCAGAAGGGACATTGAAATACCTCCAGAGAACGGCTCAATTCTATCCAAAGCCATACCCAACGCTAAACTCGTCTACCTTGAAAAGTCAGCCCATTATCTTGCAGAAGAAATGAGAGAAGTAATCAACGTTCTCTCAGAGTTTCTTGACTAGCCCGCGCGATCTGCAATTTTAGAAACCCAAGTTTGGTTTGGATAAAACTTTGCCGCAACCACTACTGAACCGAGTTTGAACGTCGACCTGACTAGGGTATAATGGTAGCCCGGGATAGGTTCAAATATTGGTTTAAATTCTCGGTTTCTAATGAGCCGACTTGCCGTATCTACCAAATCCAGGGAAATAATCTATACCTGGTGTGTTTGGTATATTCCAAATATCCATTTAATTCTTTCTGAAGGGTTCTGTCTTCTAACCACGTACGGATAATCATCAGAATAACATAGACTCCAGCTGGAATGAAGGCAAAGATGGATCCGATCATGAAGGGAATTGATACCCCCAATAGAAGGCCGCCCAGATAGCCAGGATGTCTAACGAGCTGATAAGGTCCAGTAGTTATCACACGGTGGCTTCTTTCTTCTTGAATTCGCACGGTCGTTTCAAAATATCGGTTCTCTATCATTGCCCGAGTTGTGAGAAAACCACCAACGATAAACAACACGAAACCCAGTGGTACATAATAAATGCTCAAACTTGACCAGCGAAACCTGCCGACATCCAACCCAGCAATGAAAGGCAAAACAAACATAAGCATTACGTTACATACCCGCATTAGTACTTCGTCCCATAGCTTGGAACCTTCTCTTTTTCTAAGGAGTCTTTGCTTGAGGAGCTCAGGAGTGAATTTCGCTAGCGCTGCCAAGTTCAAAATCGAGTACATAAAAATAACGCCGAAGTAAAACCATGCTTGATACAGATCAAGGCGACCCGCAGAAACAAAGAAAATCATCAGATGCAAAGTGAGAAGAAAACATGTCACAATAATAGATCTGACTACAACTTTTCTCAATTCCCTGTCAATTTTTCTTTCCATTGCGAATCTTCTTCCATTCGATTCCTCAATAGGCAAACGAGTGCTTTCATATTAAGTTTCACTTACCTCAAATCGACCCTTCACAAAAGTGCGGGGGGTGGGATTTGAACCCACGAACCCCTGCGGGACAGGCTCCTGAAGCAACCGCGCCGCCTTAACAGCGGCTCTGCGCCTTTGGCCATGCTCGGCGACCCCCGCGGTAAATAGGGAATATGCGGGAAAAGGTTTAAAGGTTAGCGGCCGGCGACATGCCCCGCATCATTCTCTTTTCCTTTTCTTTGTTCCATGTTGATTTTCAGCTATATTTTCTTTTTTGCGAGCGGAACCTTCTGGAGAGATCTTGTTTTCTAGTCTATTTTTTGTAATATACTGTTTGAGAGGGCTATGCCACGGATGCTTTCGCATCAGCCAAGTCCTTCAATGTCTCACACATCAGTCGTGAATAGACAATTCAACCTGTGTTTCAGCCTTTATACAAGGAGTTATAGACACGCAAGAACGCCAGTTCAGGAAGCTTTCAACCATTAGTTGACTCTATTTATAGAGGGGGTATAAGTCTGTGTGAGCGCTAGTGCAACCCAAAAATCTTACGGCTAACCAAAAACTTTGACGGGTAAAGGTTTAAGAGTTACTGTTTCTTTAGGTTCGCATGGTGTACTTGAATGCCGACTCACGGTTCACTTTCCAAAGCTGGAAAGGTCAGATCCCAAACGCCAAAAATGCAGCTTACGCCAAAAACCAGACCCAGCCCAAAGCTTAGAAGCAGACGGAACTATGAAAAAAGAATAGTTCTACAAAGAAAGCCTGGACAAAACTGGCTCTAGAGCTTTATGCAAAGTTTTTATCTTTTCGGAGCATAAATAGCACGCATGTCAGAGGCCACACTTGCAATTTTGAACGCCAAAGTTTACACATTAAATTCAAAGCAACCTACGGCAGAAGCAATAGCCATCCAAAATGAAAGAATAATCGCTGTGGGCCCAAACACAGAGATCCGCAAATACATAGGCAAAAAAACAAGGCTTGTCGACGCAAAAGGCAAAATGGCCATCCCAGGATTGGTTGATTGCCACGTACACATGACAGGCTTCGGACAAGCTTTGAAGAAAGTAGATCTTAGGAAAGCAGCATCCATAAAAGAAATGCAGCAGAAACTCAAGGAGTACGCAGAAAAAAATCCAGAGACAAGCTGGATTATCGGCGAAGGATGGAATCAAGAAAAAATTGCAGAGAAACGTTACCCCAACCGTTGGGACCTAGACAACGCAGTTGCAGACAAACCAGTTTTCCTAATTCGCGTATGCGGACACATAGCTGTAGCAAACAGCAGAGCGTTAAAACTGGCAGACATCACAAACAAAAACTTTGTTGAAGGCGGAAACGTAGATTTAGATGAGCTTTCAGGCCAGCCTAACGGAATTTTGAGGGAAAACGCCCTTGAACTAGTCCAAAACGCCATTCCAAAGCTTGACAAAAAGGACCTTGAAACAATATGCCACAAGGCTTGCGAAATGGCGGTTGAAGCAGGCCTTACCTGCGTCCACTGGATTCTAGGATCCCCAGAAGAAACGCGCATAATACAAAAACTCTACTCAGAAGGTAAGTTGCCTTTAAGAGTATACTTGGGCATTCCAGTAGAGTTCTTGGACAAACTTGTCGATCTGGGACTAACGACTGGCTTCGGAAATGACATGGTCAAAATAGGCTTCGTAAAGATTCTTGCGGATGGCACACTTGGCGGACACACAGCCGCCTTAAGAAAGGGTTACAATGACAAACCTACGACGTGCGGCATGATGCTCTACACGCAAGAAGAACTGAACAAGCTCGTATTAGAAGCCCACAAGGCCAGATTGCAACTGGCTGTCCACGCCATAGGAGACTTCACAGCAGAAGCCACTCTGAAAGCCTTCGAAAAAGCCCTAAACGAGGAACCGCGCCAAAATCACAGGCACAGAATTGAGCATTGTTCTGTCGTTAATCCCAAAATCATCAAACGCATGAAGCGTTTAGGCTTAATAGCTTCTGTTCAACCCCATTTCATTTTTTCCGACTGGTGGGTGTTTGACCGCGTAGGCAAAGAAAGAGCCCGTTGGGTTTACCCCTTCAAGTCGCTCATGAATGAAGGACTAATAGTTGTCTCCGGTTCAGACTGCCCAGTGGAACCCATAAGTCCCATCCTAGGCATTTGGGCAGCTGTCACCAGAAAAGACTTTACTGAGGAAAAGTTGAGCGTTGAAGAGGCGTTGAGAACCTACACGTTGAACGCTGCTTACGCTTCTTACGATGAAAGCAAGAGGGGAACCATTGAGTCTGGAAAACTCGCAGACATAACAGTTTTGTCAGATGACCTTTTCGATGTCCCACCAGACGAGATCAGAAACGTCAGAGCTCAAATGACAATCGTAGACGGAAAAATTGCTTATGTTAGTGAGCAGTTTCAGAGTCCATTCCACTGATTTGAACTTCAGCTCTTCTGAAAAACGCGAGATATAGCGAACTCGCTATTATGTAAGTGATTGTTGTAGCAAGAAATGGCGAGTAAAAATCGCTTACCGCCATCATTCCACCAGAAATAGAAGCAGTTATGGCTCGAGGAATATTATCGGCCATAGTCATCAAACCGTTCGTCGTCGCACGCTCTGACTCTGTCACAAGCTCCATCTGCAATGCAGAGTTTATTGGATAGGCCATATTCATCAAGGTAATCCGCGCAACATACGCACTTCCCGCTAAAGCCAGGTTCGGAACCAGAGCCATGAGCATGATAAAAGGTGCAGAAAGGTACTCACACAAGGCTACACTTTTGACTTTGCCCAACTTTCTGACTAGTAAGGGGGCAGCAATTGTTCCTATGCCTAAGGCGACATCGCCTAATGCAAATATTATTCCTACCTCTGGGTCAGAGGCGTAGAATTTTAGTTTGAAGAACAGGTTGAAAAGGGGAACTATGAAACCTGCGCCTAAGCCAATAATGCTTGCAGGAATCATAAACTTGAGTATTACGCGCTGACTTTTGATGTTTCTCAAATTTAAGAGATCGCTCATCTTTTGTCTTTTCAGAAGCTTATTCTCTTTCGCTAGCAAGATTGGAACAGCACTGGCAATTGCTAAAACAACTGAGACTGCTAGAGTTATGCGATAACCAACAGGTGAAACATTTTCTCCGTTAGGTAAACTCAGAAATGCGTTGAATAGGCTTGGCATAACACCGCCAGTATAGCTACCTATGACGCTCATGATTATGAACAGAGCCCATTGAAAACTAAACAGGTAGGTACGTTCTTCTCGTCGGCTGTTTTCAATCATGAATGGGGCAGAGGCGACTAAGGCTAGGGTATTGATTAGGCCAAAACCGAGGCTGGCGGAAAGAAGGATTGATGGTTGCAGTACGGTTATCTGGATGAGGTTCAGCAGGTTTGCTGCTAGGCCAATGTATAAGGCTTTTTTTGTGCCGATGTATTCGCAGAATAGTCCTGCTGGCAGAGCCATGAAGCCTATGGCGATGGTGCTGGCTGTGAACATGTAGCTTATGAAGTCAGGTTGAAAACCGACTGCATTGAGGTACAGGTTGAATATTACACGCCAGATTCCGGTGGATAGTCCCTGTAGAATGGTTGCGATCATGTAGAGGTTCGCGTTATGGCTAAACATGTTTACGTGTTTGAAGTATTGCCTAATTCCAGAGGATATGCCCAAGCTTTGCTCACCAGAGTCCGAAAGTTTTCGGCATAACTTGTCCGAAGAATAGATACTTTCTGGGATATTAGTTCTCCTTCTAGATAGTTTATTTGTTTGTTGTTGCAAGTTTATTGTGGTCGCTAGATTGAACGAGAATAATGCCTTGAGGGAAATCATAGACAGTCTAATGCTTCTCCGTTTGCCTAGTCGTGATGATGTCAATCGTGTGAAAATGCAAGTAGCCGCCAAATACCAGCTTAGCAGAATTCCTTCAAACTCTGAAATAGTACATTCCTTGAAACCGGAAGAAAGACCGAAACTTTTGACGGTCTTACGCAGGAAAATCACCCGTACAATATCAGGCGTTACGATAGTGGCTGTGATGACGAAACCGCAAGCGTGTCCTCAACCAGAACCGTGTGCTTACTGTCCAGGTGGACCACCCTTTGGCGTTCCTCAAAGCTATACTGGTTTTGAACCTGCTGCTATGCGTGGGTTGCAGAATGAGTTTGATCCTTATTTGCAGGTTAGAAGTCGTATTGAGCAGCTCAAAGCGATAGGGCACACGGTTGACAAAGTGGAAATAATAGTTATGGGGGGAACTTTTCCCGCAACTCCCTTGAATTATCAAGGATGGTTTATTCAACGATGCTTAGATGGCGTTACAGGCAAAAACTCTGCAAATCTTGAAGAGGCAAAAAAGAATGCGGAAACAAGTAGGATTCGCAATGTTGGCATAACCGTGGAAACACGTCCTGACTGGGCTAAAGAGAAACACGTGGACGCAATGCTTGACATGGGTGTGACCCGTGTGGAACTGGGTGTCCAAAACCCAAACGATGACATTTACTCGTTAGTGGGAAGAACGCACAGCGTTGAGGACGTGGTTGAGGCAACTCGTATAACCAAGGATGCTGGACTGAAGGTTGTGTATCACTTGATGCCGGGAATGCCTGGTTCTAACCCGGAAAAGGATTTGGATGCTTTCAGAAGAGTTTTCAGAAGTTCAGTTTTTAGGCCAGACATGATTAAGATTTATCCTTGTTTGGTTTTGAGGGGGACAAAAGCGTACGAGTGGTATTGTGAAGGCAGTTACAGACCTTATGCGAGCGAGGAAGCGGCGAAGCTGATTGTGGAGATGAAGAAGTTTGTTCCTCCGTGGGTGCGGATAATGCGTGTTCAGCGGGACATTCCTGCTTCGTTGATTGTTGCTGGTGTGAAGAAGAGTAATCTGCGTCAGTTGGTTCAGCGGGAATTGATTAGACAGAATAGGGGTTGTAGATGTATACGATGCAGAGAAGTGGGCCATAGAATGGCGGTTGACGGGTTCAAGCTTGATCCAGATAAAGTCAAGATTTTGACGATGGGTTATTCAGCTTCTGAAGGAAAGGAGATTTTCATTTCAGCTGAGGACCCTGAAAACGACGCGTTGATAGGTTATTTGCGATTGCGTATTCCGTCGGAAAAGGCGCATAGGCCAGAAATAAGAGCGAAGGCTTGTTCGATTGTGCGGGAACTTCATGTTTATGGACCGTTGGTGCCGGTTGGTAAGCATGTGGCTAAAGCTTGGCAGCATAAAGGTTATGGGGGCATTTTGTTGGCTGAGGCAGAGCGTATGACGAGGGAAGATTATGGTTTAGGAAAGATTCTGGTTATAAGTGCTTTGGGCACGAAAGAGTACTATATGCGGTTTGGCTATCGGTACGATGGGGTTTACATGTCGAAGATGTTGGAGAATTGAAAGGGACGTTTCTTCTGTTGTGCTCGACGGAACTTATACCCCCTCTATATATAGGTAGAACTTTAGAGTTAACCGCTGCTGTGCTGTTGTGCTGTGGGAGGCTGCTCTCTTCCGTATATGTATATTGAAGCTTTGAGTGGACTGCAGTTTTAGTGCTTATCCAATGGATTGCTGAGTGAACAGCGGAGGAAACGCTCTTTATTCTTCGTGTATCACCTCTGTTAGAAGCTGGTTGGAACTTGCTGCTTGACATAGGGTTCTCAACAAGCGTGAAAGCCAAAAAGAACTATAAGAACCCCCAACGAAATTCACAAGTGGCAATAGAGAGAGTATTAGAATTTCAATAACTACATACTACGTACAACATAGCCTTAGATGTACATAGAAAACTTGTGGAAAATGATGAAACTTCTGTCTTTTACGCTATTCTTATTTTATTCTGTTTTTATTTTCAGATTTTTATCAAAGAGGAATGAACATGACATACAGAGTATTGTAGTGGCATTAGACCTGTTGATTTTTTCTTTCTTAGGGTGAACAGAGAAAACTCGATAGGTATTACAGTAATATAATAGAGGTTCATGTTTCTCTGGTATTATATTACCATATTTTTCTTTGTTATGCGTGTATTCCCATATCAGTTGACCCAAAGTCAATTCTTCAAGCTGCTTATCAGGGCATTTCGAAAACATCAATGAAAAGAGTCTATTCTCAATTGCAGAAACACTCATTACTATTGCTGAATAATTCAATTCTTGAATATAGCAGTTGAATGCTTCATTGAGCCTTGCTTTTTCCTCTCCTTCAAGTAAGTTAATCTTCTCGTTTAGTTCTTCTTTATTCATTTTAAAAATGGATGAGATATTTTCAAAGCACTTATCAATGTCATTCCATTTTAAAAAGTGAAAAGGGCGTTCTATAGCTTCCATCCAAGTCTCTAAAGCTTTCTTATTCTGTGATAGGTTTTCGATTTCAAACACATCAAGTATGCTTGTAATTTGTTGGAGCATATCCCAAGAATACCTTTGGTTACCTACCAAAGCATACGTTGTTCCAATGGGATCATCCTTTTTGTCTTCGAACCACATCTCATAAACTTCTTTTCTAAAATCTGTTATGAACTTCTCAATCTTGCTCAATATGTTAAAGTAATGCTCCATTATGTTTCCCTCTTCTTGGTAAATGACTAGTTCTTTCGGTTCAGCTATAGTCTTACCACATTTCTTACATTTTGAGGTTTCTAATGCTCCATAAACAGGGATAAGACTTTGACATTATAACAATCAAAAAAAAGAAGTTTTTGGTTTTTTGTTTAGGTGTGAAGGTTTACTTCTTTGCTGCTGCAGCTGCCTTCTTGATTGATTCTACAGCTTGCTCCACCTTAAGGACAGGCGTAACCTCAAATCCAATAAAAGGCGACCATTTCAGCAAAGCAGTAAAAAGTTCAGCTTCACTAGCTTCTTCCCTAACAGCGTATCCCCAACCTCCACCAGCAGCAATTCCAAAATCCTTAATCTTACCAGCTGCAATATCTGCTTTAACCATTTCAGCCATTGCTAACCACCCCTTCACCATCTCTTCAGGATTGACAGGGGTCTTAGTTGGATCCATCTGCCATTTCACAAAGTATCTGGGCATACTCAATCACCTCCTCCCAAGTTAAAAATCAATAACCATACTTTCCTGTTCTCAGCTTAAATCACTTGTGCTATTATTCATTCCCAGTTGCTTTTTGATAATTCGCCATTGGGTGCTTTAGCTTCATTCTAAATGACTCATACCAAAAATGTTAGATATGCGATAAATGAACTGTAAAGAGGGAAATTGTGTCTCTTATTCCAGCTTTTGAGTTGGGCTTGTGGAATGCTTGGATTCTTGTCATTCCTATACTAATCATCTCCTTCTCTGATATGAGAGCGACAGCTTCTAGGGAATCAGGAAAAGCAGGAAATTTTCAGCTAACCAGAAAAGAGAACAGACTCACGTATGCTGTTTTTTTGCCTCTACAACTTGGCACAATATGGCTATACAGCGGTCTAATTATCTGTCTGTTTGGAATGATTTTCACCAGTGTAGCAATTCTTAATTTCGCTACTAGCCCAAAAGAGAAAGTCATCACTAAGGGTCTTTATCGTTTTACAAGAAACCCCACGTATATTGGTATGATTCTAATGCAAATCGGTTTGGGAATAGCTTGCTCTTCTTGGTTATATCTCCTCTTAACCGTGGCTTTGATGATTCTACTCAACGCTAATTTGTCAGCTGAAGAACGTTATTGCCTTTACAGGTTCGGAGATGACTATCGAAAATACAAGAATATAACGCCCAGATGGATAGGAATACCCAAATCAGAGAAAAGGGATTAATATCTTTGTGTTCAGGTTTTTATGAACTGTGGAAGTAATTTCTATTGATTAATTCACAGTTTCCTTTTAATCATCCAATTCTTTCAACAGGTCCACAAGAATCTTGAGTGCATTTTGGCTTAAGATGTTCTTGGGTAGAAACTTGGCTAAAAAATAAAAGATTTAGCTGTTGGAGACGCATACGTCCTACCTTACAGGTGCATTGAACTTAGTTACTTCTTATAGAGGTTATTGTCTGTTAGCGTCAGTTTTTTGTTTTCTCAGGAGTCTGGAAGTGTTGAAGTGGAAGTTAAACGAAGCTTCATCTCTCTAAAAGGTGGATAGACTTACCCTGTGAAAGGTTAATGACTTGCTGCTCAAGCGCGTGTTTCTCCTAAACCCTTAGGCTCTCAATAATCTTCCTATAAAAAAGCATATTAGTTCTCTTAAACTTCAAATGTTTGAGAGCTAAAAATGAATGACAAAGAATTTTCAGGTTACAAAGGCGAAGCACTAGAAGCCATCAAAAAGGCTGAAGTCGAAATAGGCGACATGATACGCGTAACAAAGAACGGAGAAGCTTACGAAGGAATTCTGATTCCCCGCTCAGAATACGGCGACGACAGGCACGTCGTCATCAAACTGAAAAGCGGCTACAACATCGGCATCCGCATAACACCAAACACAAAAATACAAAAAACAGGCAAAGGAACAAAACCAACCTTTGCTTCTCCCCCACTCCCAGAACAAAACCCACAGCTGCCAAAAGTCGCCATAATAAGCACCGGCGGAACCATAGCCAGCCGCGTGGACTACCGAACAGGCGGCGTAAGAGCAGCCCTAACAGCAAGCGACCTATACGGCGTCGTGCCAGAACTAGCCAACATAGCACGCATAGACGCCCAAATACTACTCAGCCTCTTCAGTGAAAACATCACTCCAAAACACTGGAAAGAAATAGCAGAGGCAGTCGCGAGCCAAATATCGCAGGGCGTAGACGGCGTTGTGATAGCCCACGGAACAGACACAATGGGCTACACGGCTGCTGCCTTAAGCTTCGCAGTACAGAACCTTCCAGTTCCGGTTGTATTAGTCGGCTCGCAACGTTCTGCAGATCGTCCAAGCTCCGACGCGGCTACAAACCTCATAGGTGCAGTTAGAGCCGCTGCAAAAGCTCCCTTCGCCGAAGTCGTAGCAGCAATGCACGAAACACCCTCAGACACTTCCATAGCAATTCACAGGGCAACAAAAGTTAGGAAGTGCCACACGAGCAGAAGAGACACATTCAAATCCGTGAACGCTTCGCCAATCGCCCAAATACAAGATCAAGAAATAGTCATGTTAACAAATGAATATAGAAAACGCAACTCGGCAAACAAGCTTGTTTTAAAACCGAATTTTGACGAGAAAGTTGCGCTGTTGAAATTTCATCCAAGCTTGAACCCAGCAATTATCGATTGGCACGTAGAAAAAGGCTACAAAGGCTTGGTTCTTGAAGGAACAGGCTTAGGCCACATCGGCAACTACTGTTTTCCAGCTATACAAAACGCCGTAGAGCATGATGTCTTGGTTGCCATGACTTCTCAGTGCATTTGGGGACGCGTCAACATGAATGTATATGATTCCGGCCGTGATTTGCTTGCTCTCGGTGTAATTCCCCTAGAAGATATGCTTTCTGAAACAGCCGTTGTCAAGCTAATGTGGATTTTTGGCCAGATCAAAGATTTAGATGAAGCGAAAAAACTTCTGAAAACGAACATTGCAGGAGAATTCTCGCCGCGAACTCTTCCAGAGGAAATAGGCTTCGAATGAGGAGGACAAGTCTGCCAATGGAAATAGATTATGAAAAAATCGGGTTAAAAGTCGGCTTAGAAATCCACCAGCAACTAAACACTGCTGCAAAACTGTTCTGCAAATGCAAACCAGAACTTTTCAAAGAAGAACCAGAAATCACATTCCTACGCAGACTCAGACCAACCCAAAGCGAATTGGGCCAAATAGACCCAGCAGCCTATTTCGAATTCCAAAAAGGAGTAAAAATTCTTTACGAAGCAAACCGTGCAACCTCTTGCCTAGTGGAAATGGACGAAGAACCACCACACCAACTCAACATGGACGCAATCGAAACAGTTTTAACAGCAGCACTAATGATGAAAGCCAAACCCGTCGACGAAATACACGTAATGCGCAAAACAGTGATAGACGGCTCTAACACAACTGGTTTTCAGAGAACATGCGTAATCGCTTTGAATGGCGACATCAAAGTTGGAGAAAAAACCATTCCAATCCAGCACACAAGCCTAGAGGAAGACGCGGCAAGAAAAACAGGCGAAGATGAGACAAACATAATCCATTACCGCATAGACCGCTTAGGCATACCACTAATAGAAATTGCCACCGCACCAGTAATAAAATCTCCAAAGGAAGCACAAGAAGTTGCGCTTGCCATCGGAAGAACCCTCAGAGCCACAGGAAAAGTCATGCGAGGCCTAGGAACAATCCGACAAGACCTAAACATTTCAATTCCAAACGGCGCACTAGTAGAAATCAAAGGAGTTCAAGAGCTTGAACTGATCTCGCTAGCTGTAGAATACGAAGCCCGACGCCAATTAAACCTCATAAAGATAAGCGAAGAACTGAAAAAAAGCGGAGTTAAACCAGAGGACCTAAAGGAAGAGTTTTTTGATGTAACGGATATTTTCAAACAAACTAAGTGCAAGGTTATTCGCAAGGCCTTGGACAAAAATCAAAAAGTGTCAGCCGTAAAACTTCCCAAATTCCAAGGTTACCTAAAACGCGAGCTTTTGCCGAATTTTCGCCTCGGAACAGAAATGGCTGATAGGGCACGTTTCTGGGGGAGAGTTGGCGGAATATTCCACACGGATGAGATGCCAGCTTATGGAGTAACCGTGGAAGAAGTTGAGGCACTGAGGAGTGTAGTGAAAGCTCAAGAAGGAACTGCTGTAGTCTTCGTTGCAGACAGCGCAGAAAACGTAAAAGAAGCCTTAAAGGCAGTTGTGGAAAGAGCCCGAGAAGCCGTAGGAGGAGTGCCTGAGGAAACGCGAGCGGCGAACCCTGACGGAACAACACGTTATATGAGACCTAGACCTGGAGCAGCAAGAATGTATCCTGAAACCGATATTCCTCCAACAATCGTAACAGAAGACTTCGTTAAGAACGTGAGTTCAAATTTGCCAGAGCCTTCGGAACAAAAGCTTGAACGCTTGATCAAGGAGTACGCCCTGAACGAGAAGTTAGCCAAACAGATCATCGATTCTGAATATGGCGACGTGTTTGAAACAATCGTGAAAGACAGTGGAGTTTCGGCAACAACAGTCGCAGCATTCTTAACTGAGACCCTCAAGGCACTGAAACGTGACGGCGTCCAAGTGAACAACGTTTCTGAGAATCAGCTGAAAGAAATCTTCAAAAGCGTGGGTTCTGGAGACGTGACGAAGGAAGCCTTGCCAGAAGTAGTGAGTTGGCTTTCCAAGCACGAAAACAAAAGTTTGCAAAACGCGATCAGCAGCCTTGGTTTAGAGATGCTTTCGAAAGAAGAACTTGAAAAAATTATTGCCAATGTAATTGATGCAAATAGAGATGCTGTTGGGAGACTCGGGAAAAACGCTTTCGGCATAGTTATGGGTATGGTTATGAAGGAAGTACGTGGGAAAGCAAACGCAGAGCAGGTAAGTAGATTGATAAAAAAGACATTAGAACGTCAGAAATAGACAGTTGATTAGAGAATGAATATAAAGCACGAGGTCCAGAAGGTTCAATGACTATGATGGCTAGAAGTTGGCGTCAACTTTCAATCTGGATTTTAAAAGCGCATATAGTTGTTTGGGCAATTGACTTTGTCTTCCTAGCTTTTCTAGTTTTGCTGCTTAATTTCGATTTTTTCGTGCTGATGGGGACTGGTTATTTTTCGAAGATGCTGCTTCTCGAAGCTGGTGTCGTCTTTCTTGTTGGGGGCGCAATAGCCATGTCTTCTTCGATTTTTGCAGGTAAAGTGCGGGAGCATGTTCTTCATTCTGAAGAGAAGTGGTCTGTTGAGAAGCTTAGAAAGGGCGAGAAAAGGGCTGACCTGTTTATCCTTGCTGGGATTCTTTTCTTTGTAGAATCTTTCCTAGTGGCTCTTGTGGTTTTTTAATTTTAGAAAGAAAACAAAAAAAGGGGGAAGATGCGTCTAGCGTTTCCTCAAGGCGAGGATTATCGCTATTATGCCCAGTATCACTGCGATGGCTATTGCTACGTATCCTATGTTTGTGGCATTGTTAATTGAATCCTGCAATCCGCTGAGCGCGTCTACTTGCGACTGTAAGTTATTGAGAGCAGTATTCAGCTGTGTTATTAGGTCGTAGTAAGGCGTAAACAAGCTGTTAATCGACGACACGTTGGCTGCTCCAGCATACGTCCACTCGCCGCCTTCTGCTGCACCTAGCCGATCGAAGATCCAGTAGTATTGCCACCCAGTTTCTGAAGGCGTTACGGAGAACGAGTAGAAGCCGTCCAAGCCCGTAACTGTCCTGCCTGCCAATAGGCCTGTCGTTGCGTATGTTGCATTGTTAGTGGTTACGTACAGCGAAAGTTCCCTGTTAGGCATCGGAACGCCTGCAATTGTGTAGAATCCATGTAGTTGAAGGGACATTCCTAGCACAAACGATGGAATCGTCGGTGGTGGAGGAGGAGTTGGTACACCGTAGCCTGCCTTGCTCAAAAGTTCCTTGGATGCTGTGAGGTTATAAGCTCTTGGAGTAACCGAAGGGTCGAAGTAAGCTTGTGTCGGCAACATGGGGGTGCATCCTGGCACTCCGTAGCCTGCGAGTAGGTTGTCAATAATCAGCTGTCTTGGAATGGCATAGTCAAAAGCTTGCCTCACGTATTTGGCTGCTTCTGCCGCTTTTGACGGATCGCTCTTGCCTAGAGGGGTGTCAACGCCCGTACCAAATATTGGGTGGCGCATGTTGTAGCCGATCTCCTGTCTGCCTGTGCCTTGGTTGAGTAAGACCTTGCCCCAAGCGGGATCTATCGAGGGAACATCAATTTGCATCTGATATTGTGGATCGAGAATGTCGACTTCGCCGTTCTTTAGAGCTGCTAGGGCTGAAGTTTTGTCAGCGATGAATTTGATGTAGTAATCTGTAATTTTGTAGTATCCTTCAGCTTCAAGTGCTGTCCTGTTCCAATAGTTATCGAATTTTTGGAGGTGTACAAGTTGCGTGACAGGATTGAAGTCTACCCATTTGTATGGTCCAGTTCCTAGAGGACCAGTATAGGTTGTTCCATTTATTACAATTGATCCTTGACCAGTGTTGAAGGGCGAGCTTGTCCAGTTCGCAGGTGCTATATTTTCGAAAATGTGCTTTGGAATGATGTTGGTAGCGAATGACAGAAGGTATGGGTCAAAATATCCGTATGGTTTGCCCAGTGCTAGAACTGGAAGCTCAGCCTTTACTGTATATGGATCCACTGCTGTTATGCGGCCCAGTCTTGTGCCGTTTCCCAAAACTGCTGATGTGCCGTCCGAGAATGTGAAATTAACGTTGTTGCCGTAAACGCTCTGGTAATATCCTACAAACTGGGAACCTGCCGCACTGTTCATGAGGGCCCATAAAGAGTATACAACGTCATCTGCGGTAAAGGGTTCTCCGTCATGCCACGTGACGCCATGCCTGCAATTGAAGTACCATGTGAATCCATCTGTACTGGAGTTCCATGACTCGAGCAAATCAGGAGCTGCGAGACTCTCTGGCTTCAGATCAGGCCAAGTTCGAGCTAAGCCGCTGAAGATATTCGCGAGTATGATTGTGTCATACCAAGAGTTGGACAGAGGCGGGAGCAGTGATTCAATTTCACCTGTGGAGCAATAAACGGCCGTGGTTTTGCCATCCGTGCGATCAAGTAATTCAGGATAAGGTTGCACGTTAAAGAAAGACCAGCCTTCACCGTTCGGCTGCGGATTAAACCAGTTTTCAAAGACAGGACTCACCACTGCGGGGGCAGATGAATAAAATATTTCAGAGCAGGGCATAGCATCCTTGTATATCGCTTGCCATTCTTTCAAAAGTACTCCCTGTTCAGTCTTATTAGTGGAGGTTATGAACTTGTCCAAGAGAAGATTGGCGTCTGTGTTATTCCATAGGTAATAGTTCTGACCGTCAGGCGCAAAGAAAGCTGGATCGCCTCCATAGTAAATCTGTCGGGGTTCAGGAATTAATCCAGGCGTCCAACCGATAAGCTGTATGTCATAACCGCCATCATCATAAGTTTTGCCGACCATGTCATAGGGAGGAGTTAGAACGCGGTCGTAGACTGGTGCCCAGTTCAAGTACACTACTCTTGCATCGATTCCAAGCAACTGCAGATTTTGGGCAAATATCTGTCCCCATTGACGCCTAACCAAGTTTGCATTTCCAGGAGCAATTATTGTAACATGGAACAATGGTTGATCTTGAGCTTTCACCGTGGCTAATGGCCATAGAATTGAAATCGCTAGAACGAACACTGTCAGTATCAAAGACGCTCTTTTCATTTTGTGCATTTTTTTATACCTGCCTATCTCCATCCTTCTTTGTCTGATAAAAGATATATTAGCTTTTGCCTTCAAAAACCTCAAGCTTCCCCAGAAAGTTTTGCCGTTTCAATAAAATTGAAAATGAAAATTTTGAAACTGAAAATAAAAACTTAAGTAGGATTTATCGCATTAAGATAAATACAATACATACTCGACAGAGATGAACATATTGAGTGCGGGGAGAAAGCTCAAGGCATTCCTAGGCAGTTCGATGGTTAGATACATTGCCAGACGACTACTTTACATGATTCCCGTAGCCCTAGGCGTATCTATCATTAGCTTCATAACCATGTACGCAGCAGGAGATCCACTAAACATAATCAGACTCGGAAAACCAGGCATCGACCAAACAACCCTCGATGCATTGAGATCGTATTATGGTCTTGACAAGCCAATACCGGTACAGTATCTAAATTGGATCACAAACATAATTCAACTTAACTTCGGAAAATCCTTGTACGGCGGAAGACCGGTTAACTTAATTATAGGAAACTGGATTTGGGAAACGGCTAAACTTCAAATAGTTTCCATTGGGATAGCGTTCGCAATATCTATCCCTATAGGAGTAAACTCGGCAAGAAAGCAATACTCAAAGCAAGACGTAGCTGTCACATCATTTTCCTTGTTCGGAGTTTCAATGCCTACTTTCTGGCTTGGACTAATATTAATAATAATATTTTCATATACGCTTGGATGGCTACCGCCAGAAGGCGCACACGGCGGAATAAAAATCTGGTATGATAACTACGTACTAGATGAAATTGCCCATTTAATAATGCCAACAGTAGTCCTTGTATGGGTTATGTTAGCTCAAAACATACGCTTGATTCGAGCAAACATGCTTGAAGTTATGAGATCCGACTACATTCTAGCAGCCAGAGCAAGTGGATTAAGCGAACGAAAAATAGTATATAGATATGCCCTGAGAAACGCCATTAGCCCAGCAATTACGTTTCTTGGAATTGCCCTAGGAGCAATGATAGGGGGAGCACCCATGACCGAATATGTATTCAACTGGCCTGGTCTGGGTCGTCAATATGTTAATGCCACTACGAGGCTAGATTTTCCCGTGGTGATGGGAATCACCATGATAATAACGGTCATGATGCTAATTGCTAATCTAATAATCGACATAGTCTACGTTTACATAGATCCAAGAATAAGACTGAGGTAGATAACTAGATGCCCACAAACAAAAAAGCAGAAGAAACGAAGGGACAATACAAGCGAAGATCAGCCAGCCAATGGGCAGTAGCATGGAGACGATTCAGAAGAAATAAGGCTGGAGTTGCTGGCTTAATTATTGTTCTTTTCGTTGTCTTTGTGGCAATTTTCGGGGGATTTTTTGCCCCCTACCCAGCTAGACCGAACGCAGGCGCCTTCGATCCATTTTATCGAGGAGATGTTCGTGTGCCACCGAATCAGCAGTATCCATTTGGAACGTCCTCTATCGGCACCGATATTTTGAGCGAAATAATTCATGGAGCAAAATATTCGCTTTACGTAGGAGTCATAGTGACAGCTATAACCATGGCTATAGCAATTGTCGTCGGATCCATAGCGGGATTCTACGGCAAATGGGTTGACAACGTCTTAATGAGGATAAGTGAAGTGTTCTTGGTTTTTCCGGCATTTCTGTTCATTTTGGTATTTGTGAGAATATTCACATTGACTGCCCCTGCGACCACTTGGACCTTGCCAGTCGTTAACATACAAATACCTGTAGGTCTCACAATCGTAACATTTGTTCTGGCAATCTTTAACTGGGCAGGCAACGCAAGGATGGTTCGCGGCGAATTTCTCAGGGTTAGGGAACTCGAATTTATAGAAGCAGAAAAGGCCCTTGGAGCCAGCAACACCAGAATCATATTTAGGCATATACTGCCCAACATTCTCTCGTCTATAATTGTCGTTGCAAGTTTAACAATTGCCTACGCAATTCTAATAGAAGCTGCAGTAAGCTTTCTGGGTTTCGGAGACCCAAACACTACGACTTGGGGACAAATCCTTCAAGAAAACTTCTCGGAGACGAGAACCGTTTGGTGGGCCGAAGTCTTCCCAGGCCTAGCCATTCTACTCACCGTCTTTGGTTTCAACCTACTAGGCGACGGATTATCCGATGCCTTGAACCCGAGATTAAGAGACTAAGGAAGTGTACTGACAATGGAAGAGACCGTACTGAACATTGAAGGACTAAAAACATACTTCTTCACCGAAGCTGGAGTAGTTAAGGCAGTTGACGGCATCACCTTCGACTTGAAAAGAGGAGAATCACTGGGACTCGTAGGCGAATCTGGATCCGGAAAAACAGTCACAGCCCTATCCGTGCTTAGAATAGTTCCTCAGCCAGGCAGAATAGTAGAGGGAAAAATTGAATTTAATGGTGAAAACCTTCTTCAAAAAACTGATGGGGAAATGAATGATATTCGAGGAAAACAAATCGCTATAATCTTTCAAGACCCTACATCCTCACTAAATCCTGTGTATAACATAGAGACGCAATTGAAAGACATCCTATTAGCGCATTCAAATATTTCTAAGCAAGATTGCAAGAAAAAAGCAATAGAACTACTAGAATTAGTAGGCCTTCCCGAAGCGGAAACCAGAATGCGTGAATACCCACACCAATTCAGCGGCGGCATGAAACAACGAGTAGCCATCGCTAGAGCTCTAGCCTTAGAACCCACACTACTGTTCGCTGACGAACCCACCACGAACCTCGATGTCACAATACAGGCCCAAGTTCTAGATCTTCTAAACGACTTGAAGAAGAAACTGGGAATGTCGCTCGTCATGATAACTCATGACATGGGAATAATAGCAAAAATGACAAGAAGGGTAGTAGTCTTATACGCGGGCTACGTTTCCGAAATCGCCAAAACCATAGATCTATATGAACGGCCGCGACATCCCTACACAGAAGCATTACTCGCTGCTGTTCCCAGACTGGACATGAGAAAAACCTTGAGAGTCATTCCGGGAAATATCCCTAACCTTATTGAGCCTCCTTCGGGATGCCGCTTCCATCCTCGTTGCAACTATGCGCAAAAGAGATGCGAAGAAGAAGTCCCACCTTTGGAAGAGATAGAGCCCGGACATTTTGTTGCTTGCCACGAATGGCGAAACATTACGTTAAAGGGGGAAAGAGCTAACATTGGCTAGCGAAGATCTCATCGAAGTGAAAAATCTGGTCAAATACTTTCCCGTCTACACCAGAGGCGTCTTGTTGAAGAAACAAGTTGGCGTAGTCCATGCTGTGGACGGCATTACCTTCAATATCAAAAGAAAAGAAACATTCGCTCTAGTCGGAGAGAGTGGTTGCGGAAAAACTACAACGGCAAGGTTAATACTAAACCTAATAGAGCCCACGGATGGAGAAATCTTCTTTGAAGGAGAAAACGTCATCGACAAATTCAACTCCGCTGACAAAAATGGGAAATTAAGGTTAAGGAGGAAAATGCAGCTAGTTTTCCAAAACCCATATGGCTCACTCGATCCCAGGATGACGGTTTTTGACATAATTTCTGAACCGTTTGTTATTCATAGACACATCCCGAAGGAAAAGTGGAAGGACCGCGTCTACGAACTTCTTAAACTTGTAGGGTTAGAGGAATATCACGCGGAAAGGTATCCCCACGAGTTTAGCGGCGGACAAAGACAAAGAATATGCATAGCCCGCGCGTTAGCTGTTGAACCCCAATTTATAGTTGCCGACGAACCCGTTTCCTCGCTGGACGTATCCATCAGAGCCCAAATTCTCAACCTGCTAGGCGACCTTCAAAAAACAATAGGACTTTCTTACCTGTACATATCCCACGACCTAAGCTCTGTCAGACAAATCAGTCACCGAGTAGGAGTCATGTACCTAGGCAAATTAGTCGAGGTGGCAGACACCGATGAACTGTTTGACAATCCGCTTCATCCCTATACTAGTGCTTTGATTGAAGCAGTTCCCATCCCCGACCCGAAAACAAAAGCCATTAAAATCATTCTGTATGGAGAAGTGCCAAGCCCAATCAATCCGCCCCTAGGCTGTCGTTTCCACCCGAGATGCCCGAGGGCACAACAGGCCTGCAGTGAAAAGGAACCAATGCTGACGGAGGTTAAGAAGGGACACTTCTTGTCCTGCTATTACGCCTAGATAACGGTGATCTTTCCCCGTTCACAATAATGAAGGATCAGTAAAGGTTACATGCTATGTAGTGGTCCTTTTTGATTTCTACTAGTTTACCTGTAGTCTCTGACTGAAATTATCTTTTCATGAATTAGTTTTACGTTTTGGCCGCAATAGGGGCAGATTTTGAATTCTGGCAAGAGTGGCTTTCCGCATGAGGGACAAAGGCTTTGGAAATACGCTGTTTCCTCAATCCTTTTGATTTCTTTCTTTAGATTACTTAGTTCTGTTCTTACCTGTTCTATGGTTTCCTTTAACGGCTGAATTTCCTTGACATCGGTCCTTACATTGCATATTAGGTCTTTGACTTGTGCAAGAGTTTCGTTGTCCGATTGCATTGTCTCGTACATTAGATCAAGGACTTCACTTTTCTCTTCTAGCATTTGTGTTTCCATCAGGCTTTGCTTCTTAGCGTCTGAAAGTATCTTGTTTAAGAAAGTTTCCACAGGATTGTCGAAGGCTATTGCGCAGGTAATTCCCCAGAGAACGAAGGTCGAAATAGCGGTTGTCCAGAAGTAAGCTGCAGGATCAATCGTTCTTAGTTTTTCGTTTACAAGAGGGTAAAGCTGCAGAAGTCTTATTTCGTTGTGGAAGACTATGACAGAAATCGCTTCAATTAAATGTAGAAGCGACATAAAGGTTAAAGTGCTGAAGAGCCATATGGATATTCCTTTTTTTGCCAAGTTGATTCTCCGTTTTGCTGGCGGTTACACGGAGAATATTGCATCTTAATATTTAATACTATATCCCGAATTTGACATATATCGAGATGCGTAAATTCTAAAAGGCAAGAATGTGTTTTATAATGGGTGGGATTGCGGTGCAGGATAGAGAGGTTAAAGGGAAAGAGGCTGGGTTTGCGTTTCGTGTGAGGATGGGTGATTATGAGGTGGAGATTCAGGGGACTAGCGAGGAGGTTTTGAGGGTGATTGAGAATTTGCCTAGTTTGGTGGCTAATGTTCACAAGGCTTTTGAGAGTTTGAAGCCTAAGACGGTTGCAACGTTGACTGTGAAGACGGAGGCGCCGAAGGCGGAGGCTCCACCTGCACAGAAGTATGCGAAGATAGCGGCGACGGCGAACTGTGACGAGGCTATTTTGAGGATTCTTGAGACTGATTGGGGGAAGTGGCGGCCGAGAACCGTGGATGAGTTGAAGGAAGCGATAAAGGCCAATGGACTGGATTATTCGGGGCGTGTGCTGGCGGGGACTCTTTCGGGACTTGTGCGGAAGGGGATGGTTAGGCGCTGGAAGACGAACGCGGGCTTCGTGTACATACTGGCTGAGGAGAAAGCTTCGAGTCTGAAGGGAGAGGCTTAATGAAGAAAATTGAGGCAAGAATAAAGACGGCTTTTGGCGAAATTGTGATCGAAGGAGAAAGCCCGCAGGAAATTCTGAGCATTCTTGGAACTATTCCAGAAAATTTCATGGAAAAGCTTTCTGATTTTGTTTCAAACAGGTTGATGCCGTCTGGAGCTCAGCTGAAGGGCATTGTGGAATTGACCACTGAGGGTCCGGTTATAGTGGCGCAGGCGAAACTCACGCATTATGAGGCTGTTGGCTTGGTTTTGTACGCTTCAGAGGATAAGAAGAACACGGCTGCACAGATAACGAAACTTTTGGAGTCAAGCGGAATAAAGAGTATGGTTCCAGCTCGCTTGAATGAAATGACTAAGAGAGGCCAAGTCTTTAAGCCGGATCCCAGCAAGCCAGAATATAAGCTGACGATACAGGGCGAAAAATGGCTTGAAGACGACGTTATAGCGAAACTCAGAGGAAAGATGGCTTGACGAACAGCGCAGACAAGGTTACAGTTCAAGTTAAATATAAGGATGTTGAAGAAACCTTTTCGGGCACTCCGGAAGAAGTGTGGCTTCTGGTAAACAGGTTTTTCAAAGAGTTTCTTCCCTCCTTTGAAATTGCGAATAGACTTTTGCTTAGTGTTGATTTGCAGAGCCTCGTTAAAGATTGTGAAGGATTGATTGCCTTTTCGCCTGAAGGCCCTAACTTGTTGATTTCCAAGAGCAGGATTACGGATAATGAGACTTTGGCTTTGTTGCTTTTGGCCAGTTATGTGGGTTATAGGTTGGGCATGCTTGAGAGCGATGCTGTTTCTAAGGAGGAGTTGCAGATGAGGCTTGGGAAGAGCGGAAAAATAACTAGTACGCGCCTAGGCGAACTGGTAAAAAGCGAAGTAGTTATGAAGACTTCTGATGATAAATATAAAATGACAACTTTCGGCGTTGCTCAAATGCAAAAGGAAGTTCTGCCGAAAATAAAATCGAAAATAGGCGACTAAACCTCTTTTCCTTTACGCTCTGCGAAGACTATACCCCCTTATATATAGGTTGAACCCCCAAACCCCAAACTAACTGACTAACTTTCTCTCTCTCACCCTTACTCTATCTATCTCGCTATATAGAGGGGGATATACAAACAAAGAAACAAACAACTAATCAATCAAAAAATCATAAAAAATATCATCTTATATACTAAAAAAGAGATAATTAGGATTGAAAATTGTAGAAAAGGCGGTATTGACGGAAATTATTAAATATTATATACAAGCAACCCAGTTTGTTCCTTTTCTGGGGAATTGATAGATGTTTTCCGTAAAAATGAAATGCATGATATTGATTGCGGGCATCTTCTTGACTAGCTCAATCCCGATAAATTTAGCGAATGCTCAGTCCATACAAACATCACTTACCATCTTTGCTCCTTCTCCAATACGAGGGAAAGAATGTACAATAGAAGCAACCCTAAAAGACGAGTATGGCAACCCACTTCCGAACATGAATATTGACTTTTATGAATGTGGTACTACTATCAGAGGTACCGCAAAGACTAATTCGAGTGGTGTAGCTTCTATAAAATATGTACCCTTTGAAGCTTCTTTGGAAACTCCTCCGCTAAAAGCTACATTTAAATTTAATGCCGTATTTAGCGGAAATACAACCTATGCTCCGTCAAGTAGCGAAGATATAAACATCGAATTTATTTTCAGAGACATAGATATTTTCTTAGACTATGGCTCATATATTGTTGGTGGAATACTTTCTGTGGCCATCATTGGGATTGCAGGTTTCATCGTCTTTCGCAGAAGAAGAAAGGTTAAAATTTAATCCCCAACCCAAACTTATCAATAGATGTGGCAAAAGAATAATGTGAACAATGATAAAACAAAAACTCCAGAATGGTCAACTAGCGCATGTTTATGATGGAGGCGATGGGGAATTAAAAAAAGGATCTCCGTGCCTTTGTTGTTGCAGTTATAGCCATAGCACTGATTCTGTTTTCATATTGGCAAAGTTCTCAGCCCAAAGCGTTTGTACGCGTTTCTTTTGGTTTGGTAACCGACCCTGATCAATGCCAATTCGTAGAAAACGAAAATGATGTCATAAAGTTTACAATGCAACCTGACGCACAAACCGATGTTCTTTATAGAGTTACAAATACAGGCAAGATCCCTGTTCATAGCGTAACACTACATCTTGAACAGATTTCCGACGGGGTATCACTTTTGTTTTTTTCTAACAACCCATATCTTGAACCTTTTGCACTAAAGTATGAAACCATTGAACCGTTATCAAATGATGGCGCCATGTACGGTGCAATATTAAAAGCATTCCACCAAGAGGGAAGCTACGAAATACAATGCCGAATCACCTCACAAGAGGTTTCGTATCCATTTAAACTCATTATTACTGTTGCTACTTAGCGCGCGCGTTAGCTTCCTTCTTTTTTAGTCCCAAAATAATACCCAATTATGGTTCCTACAAACCCAGACATCGTCGCAGCAATGTCCTTAAACAAGTCAAGATTACTTCTTAGAATTGGAATTACTAGCATAATCGCGTATGCTACTATTACAACTAGGGCAAGGATGAATTTGCGGTCTGCTTCGTTAATGCGCGTTTGAATTTTGCGAGTTTCCACGGTGACAAGTGCCTCTTTAGCCTTCTCACTCACATTGTTCATCTCCTAATTCTAACTCTGCAATTAAACCATTTGAGAGCGTTCGAAGTTTGGAACTATCACTTTATGCCCATTTTTGCAGACCATCTCAGTTTTTTCTGTCGGAACTGGCAGGTCATATGGAACGCTAAACAACAACTCGCCACACACTGGACAGCGATAAGTCCTAGTTTGAATTGACTGCTCAACAGGGATTGTCTGCTCCCAAAACCTTTTCTTTTTGTCTTGATCCATTTAGCTTCTCATTTTAGTATTGTCATGAAACTGCTTTTAAATAATTCGACTGAAAGTACCTCCTTAACGCGCGTATCGAGGTTTGGGTTTGGGATGTACGTTGAACCTCAACCCATTTCTTGACGAAAATTTTTCTTAAAAAAATTGCATAGAAAAAACAGGGAAACTAAGCCTAAACTAGCAAAAATCTGTTCGCCTATTGTGTTATCTCAACTATTTGAGCCTTAGGCGCATTAGTCTTTACAGATTCAATCCCTTTCTTGCAGCCGTCTTTTGACTCGTAGGCTTCACCTGTTGCTATTGTTTCTCCATTTGGAGCCTTTAGTCTGAATCTGAATTTCCCTGCAGCGTCTTTGTATATTTCAAATTTTGGCATTGCAGACATGAATACTCACCTCTTTTGATTAGAATACCCCATAAATACTTCTTTTGACGTAATCAGCCAAAATTGTATAAAATGGTACGCTCGTATACTCTCAGCATGCTTTATAAAGGTTTATTGAAACTCAATACGAACGAAATTAACATCTTTTGTTCCATTTTTTATTAATTTCTTCTTTCATTTGATATATGAACATGAGAAAAAAATAATAAAATTACTGAAAAATGTAGAAAAGAACTAAATGACTAGTTTGAGTTTGGGGGTTCAACGCATATCCCAAACTCCAAAAAAGAATATGCTGGTATTTGATAGCTGTCAACAGCTGTATAGAAATCGCCTACATTTTGGCCTAGTTCGATTGCTAGAGGATAGAATGGTTCTATTGACTAACTTTTTCCATGATCTTCTTTGCTGTTAGACCAGCTAACCCTAGTCTGTCCGCATTTGCTCCTTCGTGCATGAAGTCGACACCGACGAGCGATGATGCAAGATAGATTAATGCGTGAGTTATGGGCGTGGGGATTCCCAGCGAATCTGCCAGGGAGGCTAGAGGAACTAGACCGAAGGGAACATCTTCGGATATGTACCGATGACGTAGATTTGAAGGCGCCTTGGTTATGTTTACCTGTGGCAAAGTTTGGATCATTTTGTAGTATGACTCCTTTGATGTGCCATACATCTCGTTTGTGATGTCCAACAGAGAAGTTGGTGTCAGGCCTAAGGCTTTCATTAAAGCGATCCTTTCCTTGTCAAAAGATTCCATCACGTTCCCGACAGATGGTGTGGTTCCTTCTTTCCAGAACAGGAAACCGTCCTTCTTTGATTCTATTGCTCCAGCGTTCAGGATCATTATTGGTACGTGATTGTAGTTCAAATTAGATAAGCTCGTCACTAGTACGTTGCGTGCTGGAATGAACTCTGGAAATGCTTCTCTCAAAGTTTCAATGACGTACTTTGTATCGCTAGATGGAAGAGCCGCGACCATTAGTTGTTTCTTGTGGGAAAAAATCGATACCTTCGCGTGTCCAGAGATCCGGCATGCATATATGAATATGGATGTTTCAGCTATTTTTACGTCCTTCTTTATTTTTGCCTTCGTCATGATCTTGGCAAGCTCAAGAGAACCCCAATTGCCTGTGTGCGTCAATACTATCTGTCCGTCTTGCAGATTTGGAACCATTGATTCATAGAAGACTGAGTGCGCGAAGGCTGGTACAACGACATTTATGACGTCTGCGCCTTTCATGGCCTTCTTCATGTCGGTTGTGGCTATCCCTCTTATCTTGACAAAACCAACTTTAGGAGCAGCCGGTCCTGCTAGTTCGATCCCACCCCGGTCTTTTACGGGCATGATATTCTGCTCAAAGCTCGGGTGTTCGTACAAGTTTACCTCATAACCTGCTCCCGAAAGCCTGCCGGTGAGAGCGAGACCAGCATTGCTGGCTCCTAAAACTGCAAATTTTAATGATTTACGACTCATTTTATATCCTCTTTTGAAATTGCCTTCCTTTATACTTGTCTAGAGGTACTTATTTCTTACGTAAATCAATTCTCTCGTAGAAAGTGCTTAGTTCTCCTCCTTTATGTATGGATTGAATTTTAGAACCAAACAACACTTTGAACAAAAAGTTCGTTTAGTAGAAAAACTTAAATCTCTCTGCTTCAGTGTGTAATGGCATTTTCCAGCGTTCTCCATGCTTTCAACATCGCAGAAATTTAGTGCACTAGAATAGGGAAAATATCTCCCGCAACCAGAACTTTTGCTTCGATTATACACTTTCCCTAAGAACTAACGGGGTTAGACTGGCTTGAAAGGACTGATAGGGGATTGTTCTATTATTGCAGAGTGCTGTTATATTGGAGGGTCTTTCGATGCCCATGCATAGGTTGACCTGACATCTTCACCAACAACTCTTTTCGTCCACAACATTTCTTATCGCCTTCTCAAGCAAAGGCAAGCAACATTCAAAACAATGCATCAACCTTTAGATTTGCCTTTACATACTATATATTCTCAGCATGTTTAATAAATATTTCTCAAGACTTAAGACAGTCTATTTCGATTCAACCACACGTTTTCCGCAAAACAATATGGAAAAGGCCTTTGCAGCTCTACAACACAGATTTTGGATTCATAATTGTTAAGAAACCTAATATAGGACTCCTTTTCAGGGAAGTGAATCTATGGCTGATTATGTAGACAAAGGACTGAGAAGAATCGGAATAACAATTTCGAAGCCTATGCTAGCAATAGTATGCATCATTTCTGGATTAATGGTCATACTGTTCCCAAACCTTCTCGTTTGGATAGTTGGATTATTTCTGGTATTTCAAGGAGCATTGCTGTTGACAGACCACTTTGAGCAAGAAAGACGAATAACCACAACGACAACATTCAAAGGTGTCTATTGCCACAATTGTAGAGCAGAAAACACAGAAGAGGCAGTATACTGCAAGAGATGCGGAAAAGAACTTGTGCAGACTGAACAAATAGTCATACCCCAAGAGCAAGAAGTGACACAATAACCCACAATTGAATTCAGTCCATTGAGCAAGACAGAGGTTGACGAGAAGGAGAAAACCTGTCGACCTTGAATAGGTAGCAGAAGATAGTGGAAAGCTTGTCGGGAAAGGTCTTCGGAAAGCTTGGAGTGTTACAGAGAGTTTTGGGAAGAAAGTAGTCGACACCACTGAGGGAATTAAGAACCAAAAGATATCACAACTTGTCAACACCGTACTGCCTCAGTTTCTTCAGATCCAAATTTCCGTGCAAGATGTGGGAAGAAACTCGTCGAGAAATGAGCAAGGCTTAATGTCAATAGTTCCCCAGTTCCCTTGAGGGACGGGAAGGGGTTAGGGGATAGGGTGGGTGGTTACGTGCCTATTTCCACCGATACCTCTATGACCTGTTCCTTGCCCGTCTCTTTGAATAGGTGTAGTTGCCATGCATGCATGATTTTAAATACGAGTTTTAACAGACACCTAAAAACATCACTTCAAAGGGAGGTGAGGTGAATGAAATTTATGATGTTTTGGGAGTACTCTAGAGAGGATACAGACAAGGTGCTTGCAAAATTTCAGAAGTTTCATGAAGCCATTAAGAAGAACCCTGAGAAACATGTGAAGCCAATCTTTCCAGCTCACCATTTAGGTGAGCCAAGCGAAACAGGGATGAGTAAAGGCATCACTATATACGAGAGCGACGATGAGGAGAAGTTAATCGATTATATTGTGAGCTACTATCCAGAAATGAAGATAAAGATTGTTCCATTGTTGGACTCAGCAAAGACTTCGGAGCTCTATCTCAAAATGAAGAAGTAGCTTGAATCGTCAACGCTAAAATAGCGCCTTTTCTTATTTGGGATTTTGGAGATTGAATTTTAACCCCCTACCCTAATACCTCATACCCCTTTCTTTCTCTTTCTTTTGGACATACATACCTGCCTAACACTAATGCCTCTCAACATTCAGACCTGCTTAGCACTGTAACCTGCTAAGCACTAATGCCACTCAAGACCAATACCTGATAAGCGTTGATTTTGTGTGTGTGCACTAAAATTTAATCCCAAACCAAATGACTCAACTTAGTGGGCCAGTATTTGCAGGGTATTAGCGACATAATTGTTAAAAGCCTGCAGATACAAAGCTTTTCTCATGAAATATGCAGTACTTAAATCAAAAATTCACTGTGCCAAGGTTACACATGCCAGTTTCGATTATGAAGGAAGCATTGAGATCGACGAGTCCTTGATGAAGGCTGCCGGCCTTAAAGAATACGAAAAAGTGCTGGTTGCAAACTTCACAAACGGGAACCGCTATGAAACATACGTCATAAAAGGCAAAGCTGACTCTGGCATAATTGGCGTCAATGGCGCTGGAGCCAGATATAATGTTGTGGGCGACAAGGTAACAATCTTCGCCTTCACTGAAATTGATGAATCTGAATCTGCTAATCCTAAGATTGTTGTTGTCGACGAAGAAAATCGAATTTTGAAAATCTTGAAGAAAACGTCCTAGAGCAACATGCTATTTTCTCGCCCGCATAACTTAGAATGCTGAATTGATGGGAAATGTTACCAAAATAGTTACCAAAAGGTTAACAAACCCCAAAAATTCTGAAAACTGTAAATTTCAATAGAAATCTATGTTGAAAGCGTTTCGAAATTTTTGGTTTTGAGAGGTTCTTTTTTTAGAAACGGAAACGGTTTATTTTAGCTTCTTTTCAAGAAATACGAGGAAATTAAGACATAGAAGGTTTATCAACGGTTTAGAAACGGTTTCTAAAACTTAGAAAACCAATGAATTTGTAAGAAACTTGTGCGCAACATCAGAAAATGAGCCAAATAGCATGGTAAAAGAAGTTGAGAAACGAAAGAATTTCTTACAAGAATCTTGTGCACATCGGTCGTTTCGGAAAAGCAGAAATTCCAAGGTAATTGGAATCAGGTTCGATTCTGAAGTTCTAATAGCGCTCGCACCAATTACGATGAATCAGCTTGATGTTCCAGCTTTGTCATTGGAAGTGTACAGTTTTTGCGTGTGGATGGGAATCCTAGGAATAATATATTATGTAGGCCTGATAGCTTTCTCAGCTTACAAAAAATTAAGAAAGAAATGAAGATTTCAGTGATGGAATGCGCGAACTAGCGCGTATGTTACTTGAAAAACATAAAAAGAGAGGGGAAGGATGACTATTTCTTTTTCTTAGGTGGAGTTGGCATCATGACATCGCTCGCCGTTCGGTAGACGACGCTTGGTGCTGACCTCGTCATATCCATGAACTCCCAAGTCTCATCGTACCACTCATTCCAAACCTTCGACACCCTCGACTTATCGAGGGCTGCCCAGTTGGGAATCTCAAACCAATCTTCTACTATATCCTCGCCAAATCCGAGAATAGGAAAGTATGTATTCAAGTATTTCCATCCAGTTTCCTTCTCAAACCTCTTGATCAAGTCTTTCGCTTTGTCGGAAACCAGCCACTTCTGGTACTCCGTCGCTTTATCCCACTTCATATAATAACGCATAACGAAAAACATCTCAAACCCTCCAGTTTTATTATGTATATGAGAACAAAAAAAGCTTGCCGCTAGTACGTATTCTGGGTATTTTCACCGTCTGGTCATGGTAGCTTTTTGAATAGAGAGAAACCAGAAGTGTCACGCTTGTTATAGAATGGCGATGAGATGCGCAACCTTTTTGGCGTAGAATATTGCTAGTATTCCTGCTGAAGGTAAAAGATGATCTACGGCATTGTTGTTGTCTGCGTTCCAATCTACAGGCCAGTGCAAAGACCAGTTGTGCTGATCTGCCCCAAGTGTCAAACTCATATCCCAGTGAGTTCGAAGTTTTGCCCAGAATGCGGAGCCGACTTGAGACCAAAGCAGCTTCCAGACCAAAAAAGAAGTTGAAGTCTACAAATTCTTAATCAACCATTAAGTAGAAACCTATGAACTTTGATGATGCTGAGAGAAACGGCTGTGAAAAAAGTGAAAATCAAATATGCTGAGATTGGAATCTGTGGTCTTTCTTGCAGACTCTGTCCTTGGTATCATATTAAAGGCGAAAGTAGATGCGGTGGATGCAAAAGCGAGTTCAGAATGAACGCTGGTTGTCCTTTCATTACCTGTGCAATAAAGAAAGAAGGCATCGAGTTTTGTTGGCAGTGTGGAAAAAATGAGACTTGTGAAAAATGGAGAAAACATAGAGAATTCAGCACTCAGCATGACACATTCACATGCTATCAAAAACTTGAGGATAACATTTCTTTTGTTCGGAATTGTGGAGTTGACGAGTTTGACAAGTTGCAGAAAAACAGAGAGAAACTACTAAAGGAAATGCTGCAAGACTTCAATGAAGGACGCTCAAAGAATTATTATTGCATTGCATCAACAGTCTTGAAAGTCGAGGAGTTAATCAAAGTATTAAGTGAAGCAAAGGAAAAATCAAAGGAGTTAGAGATAAGGGAGAAATCAAAGGTTCTGCACTCAATAATAGATCAACTTGCTGAAAGAAAGAACTACTGTCTAAAGTTGAGAAAATGAAAGCATTCACCTTAGACGAAATTAATCATTTGGTTTTGCGTAAACAACACTTGACAGACAATTCAAAAATTGACGACATCGTCCAAATAGTGAAAGATTTAAGTGGCCTACATGCCACCAGCTCCACAACACCTTATCTATCTCTTTTTGCCAGAACTAAGAACTTCCAGAAAAAGTGCCTAGATGAAGAGCTTTATTCCGCAAAGAATCTGGGGAAAATTCGTTGCATGAGAAAAACGCTTTATATTCTCACAAAGGACATGATGCCCACAGCATGCGCGGCAACAAGAAAAAAGAATGAAAACCTCACTAAGAAATATGCAGAGTTTCGAGGCGTCTCACCAGAGAAATACAGAGAGATTTCAAAATCAATTCTTGATATGTTGAAAGGCAAAGAGATGACCGCATCCCAGATCAAGAAAATTCTGAAAACACAACTAGACGTCTCTGCGATTTTATACTTGATGTGTGACCAAGGACTTTTAGTAAGGAGCAGAGCAGAAAAAGGTTGGAAAGACAAGAATCTGAGATATGCTCTCTTTAACGATTATTTTCCAGACTTGGACCTTGCCAAAACGGATGAGAAGGCGGCAATGACTCTGTTGGTGCAATACTACTTGAAATCATTTGGTCCTGTGACTGAGGACGATGTGGCATGGTGGACTGGTTTAGGTAAGACACAAGTTCGGCAAGCGTTAGTCCGCATCCAAGAGCAGACGTCCCGCATCAAAATTTCTGGCTTAAAAGGTGACTTCATTATGTTCCGATCAGACGAGAGGTTACCAAAAGTTATGAATATTTCTCAGAAAACGTTGAACTTGTTGCCAAGTCTCGATCCATACCTTATGGGTTACAAAGAACGTTCAAGGTATCTTGATCGTGAACACTATGAGAAAGTCTTTGACCGCTCTGGCAATGCCACGTCAACGATTTTGCTAAATGGAAGAGTTATTGGCGTTTGGGACTTTGCTGAAAATGCAGATTCAATTGTGAAATTGTTCTTCTTTGAAGAAGTTGAACAAAAGGTACATCAAGAAACATGTGTCAGGGCAAAGAGAATTGGGGAGTTCATGGCCGATGCAGAAGTCCAAGTTAAGGAATGCGACTTTATGATTCCTCTAACACGCAGAACCGCTGGAGCGGTTATGTCTCCCCTTAAGGATTGTTAAGCGCGCTTATGACAGAAGAATTGAAATGCGTAAAAGTTTGTTTGCTTTCGGTCTCTCTTGTCATTGGATATTACTCTTACTCTCTGACAACCATAGTCAATGTTTCGACGCTTTTTAGAGGCTTTATTTTTCTCTCAACAATTTCCTCAAGTTTGTCTGTTGATTCGCAGTTGATCTTCAAAAGAACGTCGTAGGGTCCATAGAATAGGTAGGTCTCTTTGACTTCTTTGATTCCTCTTAGGACTCGTAGAATTTCTTTTTGGCTCATCATCGAACATATCAAGAGAAACGCGATGGGCAATCATTATCACCTATATCGTTCAATATCTGTGAAGAAATAGAATGCCGCTCGTATGGAATCGGTTCTCAGAGTATTTGAAACCAATTTTAGTCAATCCCCCTTTCAGCTTTCTTTCAAGTCCTCATGAACTCACCATGTTCAATCGATTTCACGCCAAGTATATCCGCAAGAAACACACCTGTAGAAGGTTATGCTTGACAGGCCTACGGATCCGACTGCCACAGTCCAAGTTTCAGCCTTGCTCTGCCCACATTTTTCACAGTATGCGCCGACCGTTGGAATAGTTCTCAAATTTGTCATTTCTTTGTCTAATATGGCAACGTTGAAATCGGAAACCTTGACAGCACTGGACCTAACCATAGAGAAATTTGCTTCGACGGACGCAGACTTGTATCCACATTTTGGGCAGTACAAGAAGCCTTTGCTTCCGCGCTTGTAGATCAATCGTTTACCACATGTGGGGCAGAAATCCATTCATGTCACCTCCCAACTTTTATTTAAATTACTAAGGCAACCTGACGAGGCCGCGACATCGATGTGGCCATTTATGAAACCAGTCACCAAATGCACCGAGTTCCCTCTACAGAAAGCATGGACATCCGGCAAGCACACGAGCAACAAACCATTTCTTTCACTCATTTCAAACACATCCGCAAAAAGGCAGGAAAACGAACACACCAAAAGAAAGCGCGCGTTTCCAGCCCAATTACGGAAGGCAATACCACATGCTAATAGGTTTGAAGAGAAGTATAGTTGGAATAGTCTTCAAACTCATTAGCAAGTCTCGCCTTCCATTTTTAGCCTCTACAGAACGAAAAGAGACAATATAAGCTTTTTGATAAAGGTTAAGAAGTAAAACTCTTGTCAATGCACGCCCTACAATACGAGACTGTGATTTTGCGTATGGATGCAACTAAGAAACATGGGTATTAAGATCCATCGAGAAGCGCTGAGCTTTTAGGTTTTAATTGACCTTTCGTCCTTTTGGTCAAACATTATCGACTTAGGTCGTACTTCAAGCTTATTGACACATAGACTAGAGTGTGAACGACGAGATTTGTAGCACTATCATGGTTATAATGCAGGATTTAACACGATTTCTTTCTTGTGGGTGCCAAACCTTTTTATATGAGAGCGCATGTCTAATGGAGAACATCACACTAATTCCTGCTAATTGAAGAAGCTTTTGAAGGCTTTTTGGAAACTGCATGTAGAATTTTTGTGATAGGAGAAACGAAAAATATGCAAATGCGATACTTTAAAGATTTGCCGTTAAGTCAAGAAGTTATGAACGGCATTGAAGAGCTTGGATTCACCAATCTTTTCCCAATTCAATCTCAAGCTATCATCCCATTACTTGAAGGCAAGGACGTAATTGGACAAGCCCAGACGGGAACGGGCAAGACCGCGGCTTTCGGAATTCCCATGATTGAACGGCTAAACCCAAAAATCAATGGTGTTCAAGGCCTAGTCTTGGAGCCAACACGTGAACTTGCCGTGCAGGTTGCAGATCATATAAGCAGATTCAGCAAATACGGACCATTCAACGTCTTGCCAATTTATGGTGGAGAACCTATCCGAAACCAAATATACGCGCTGGAAAGAGGCGTCAACATTATTGTGGGAACACCAGGTCGTGTAATCGATCATCTAGAACGAGGAACGCTATGTTTGACTTCAGTGAAAATCATTGTTCTCGACGAGGCTGATAGAATGCTTGACATGGGTTTCATAGACGACATAGAATATATACTGTCAAAAGTGCCCACAAACAGACAAACAAGCCTCTTCTCGGCTACAATAGACCAGTCAGTAATGGAAGTTTGCAACAAGTTCATGAAGAAACCCGAAAAGATACTAGTAAGTAAAGATGAAATAGCCCCTACGCAGATAAACCAGTATTACATGGTTGTAAACCCCAAAAATAAATTTGACGTTTTATGCAACTTGCTAGACGAAAATCATATAGGCCGAGCGATAATATTCTGCAGAACTCGGACATACACAAGCTTGTTAGCAGACAAGTTGCGAGCTCGAGGGTACGACGCAAGACCAATTCATGGTGGTTTTACTCAGACGCAAAGAGAATTTGCTATTAACTCTTTCAGAAAGGGAAAACTAAAGTTGCTTGTTGCAACAGACGTTGCTGCAAGAGGTCTAGACATCCAAGGAATATCCCACATAATTAACTACGATGTTCCCTTAGATGCGCTGGTATATTTTCATAGAATCGGACGAACTGCTAGAAAGGGTGGAGAGGGGACAGCCATAACGCTTGTAGGTTACGGTGAACTAACAGAATTTAATCATATAAAGGACCTGACAAAAACTACCATAGAAGAAATGGAATAGAACGATCCTCGTGCAGTTTAAACCGAGAAAATAATTTCAGGGTGTCTCTTTGTTTAAGTGCATTTATAAGGAAGGTTGCACATTACATGGCAGTAGCGTTCTAAATTCATTACTTGCGCGACAGACACCCGCCGAGACAAAGTGAGAACAAGTGAAAAAGAGTCTCAATATTAAAAATACGATCAAAAGAGAGTAGGAAAAATTTGCGAAACAAAGTATCAATAGAAGAATATCTCGCTTTCCTTTCATTCAAATATACAGTTGACCCAGACAAACTCTTTCATGCATTGATCTCGGCAGAGAACAACCGAACCGCTAGATGCGGAAAACTTACAATCAAATGCCGTTGTGAACTACAGGGCAAGCTAGTTTTCTTAATAACAAATGATCAAAAAGTTGTTGCACAGTTTCGAATACCTAAAGAGTTCTTTAGAGAGCGCAATAATCCAATTAGAAACCTCGCAAGAACCAACATGCTGCGACGACGTCTGATTGAAAAAAGCAAGAGGGAACAACAGAGTAATATTGGAGATCTACGAGCTGGAATGAAACAAGTCACTCTGAAGGCTAAAGTAATAGAAATCACAAAGCCAATACTTGTCGTTACCAGGTTTGGGAATTACGCCAACGTAGCTAACGCTTTGATAGCGGACGAAACTGGAAAAATTAAACTATCCTTATGGAACGAACAAATAAAGTCCCTCACGGTAGGCGACATAATTCAAATTGCCAACGCACATGTGGCCATGTTCAGAAGTGAACGACAGCTGCGTATTGGAAAAAAAGGAACCATTAGCGTCGTAGAGGACGCTAATTTCGTTGACTTAAAAATAGATTCCCCTAAACAAATCGGCAAAGGTATCGACTAGGGTGTCCGTTTCGGAGAAAAGGCCCATAGCGTGCAAGAAGAATATCAACAGGAAGTCAAAAAAGCATTAGAGAATCTGGCTCAATTCTATGTATTCTGAGATTGAGGATACTTCAGTAAAACACAAGCAAGTTCATTGGTGAAGATTTGGTTATGAATGTAGAAAAGGAGGTCAAAGGGAATAGGGAATGCAGTTTTTCTGATTGTCCTGTTTTTGCTCTTACCATTAAACATAATAAGGCATAGTTCTATACGTTTATCAGCGTGCGAGGTAAAGAACTAGTAATGGTTACAGACCCTGTTTGCGGCTCGGTTCTAGATGAAAGAACATCCAAGTTTAAGATTACCTATGATGGAGAAACCTACTATTTTTGTAGTATAACTTGCAAGAAGAGATTTAAAAGACACCCAAGGAAATTCGTGAAGTAACGTGCACGAAAAGTTCAGCTTTTGCAGGCGTTCATCTTCTTTCCAACTTTTCACTCAACCACATTGCACATAATGTTCAAGATTGCAACTAAAGCTTCTATAATATGCCCGTCAGCATTAGTTGAGACCTAAGAAACATGCTGTGGATTTCAATACCAGGTCTTGTATAGACCCATTTTCTGCGTTCGCTGTCAATAAGTAAGCTTGTTCCATACGCTTCTTTCCACAATTTATTGAACATATCTGGTTTATTCTCGACGACTGCTTGAGCCGCCAATTCACCGTCCAAGAGAGCATACGCAATCCCTTCTCCTGAAAATGGGCTTACATGACCTGCTGCATCGCCAATTAATATCCAGTCGGGGCCTGCAATTGGAATTTGGAATGTTCTAAAATTCTTGATATTTGGAATCAAGGCCGTCCATCTAGAAATTTTCTCGGCATGAGGATATCGTTCTTTGATAAATGCGTTTAGCTCTTGTCTGAGTCCATAAGAGCGAGATGCCTCAGAAGCCCCTATTCCTAGACTTGTATGGTCGTCCCTGGGAATTACCCATATGTAGCCTTTCCTATGAACTAAGAATTTTATAATAACGTCCTCTTCTTCTAAACCCCTAACGAAATATCCACAACAAACGCCTTTATCCCTCTTTTTCAAAGGACCAATGATTTTTCTTCTAGCTAAACTGTTCACTCCATCGGCACCAATCAAAATTTTGGCGTTGTAAACTCCATGTGTCGTTTTGATATTCCAGAAATCTTTTTTTCTTTCAAGAGCCATGACTTTTTCTTTGACTAATTTAACTCCTTTGTCCACAGCCATATTCACCAAAAATTGATCAAGCTTTAACCTTGAGAAGCCGAGTAAACTTTCTCTGGTTGAAATACATAAGTCTCTTCCATTAGGATAAATTAGATGCAATCTGCTTTTGCTACTGTGCCTTATTGGTAGCCTTTTCAAGAATGGAAAAAATCTCTGTGCCAATGGAGATACCAGTCCACCACATGGCTTTTCCCGCGGATGAGTGTGGTCGAAGATAACCGGGTAAATGCCATTTTCAGCAAGGGATTCTGCACAATGAGAACCCGCTGGTCCGCCTCCAACAATCGCAACTTCAATCATAATTGCCATTAACTCCTTGAAACCTGCTTCTTAGGTTCAGAAGTTTTGGAATGTTGTTGGTTACAACCAAAATGATAAGATGGCTTTCCAGAATGCCCATAATTTTTGGTTTGATCTCCAATTCAACTTCGTCCTTAAAAACTTTTACGGTCTACGCTAATAAATTCTTCTAAAAATATCGGGCACACACGCTTAATTTTGACATAGCGCCGGTATAGAAATTGGAAAACTGCAAAATAGTTTTAGATTCTGAGGGTAGGCTGTCGCTCATTCGGAAAATCGAAGAACTGACTGTAGAATACTTGTCCTTATTATTTTCAAGAAATCAAGAATTTATTCGCTTTGATTTCCACTTCTCTTATTGTGCCCTCTTTCTTTCTCTTATGGCAATTCGCAAAATCAGAATCCATCAGATTCGCAGGTTGTGTTTAGTTGTCCATACTTCTTTCAGTGTGTTCTGAAAGGTTTTGTTTATGTCTTCGATGTAGATGGTTCGGCTTTGAATTCCTTTTTGAATTGCGCCAGCTGCCACAAAACATGCGCCAACAGTCTCGCTTATTGGAGTAGGTTCGGGGAACGCTATTAGCGTCAAGCCAAGTTTTATGAGCCTTGACTTGTTTCCATCACGCCACAACTTCTTGATGGCTTTGACTTCTTTAGTTGTTTCTTTCATAGCGTTCAGCAAGTCAATACTGCTTTCATTCAATTCATCCAAAGCAGTGGCCGCGGTCTTTATCTCTTCTGCCTTCATTAAACATCACTACATTCTCCTATATTCACAGGTTGAAACAGAAAAACTTTAGTCTGTCAAAGGTGCTGTCTTTCGGATTATTCTGTTCCACTTAGCCTCTCCTTTTTATAGAATCGTTTGAATTTAGCCAAATTGGTCATGAGCGTTTTGCAGTAATTATTCAAATTTCGCAAATCTTCTGGAATAGATGAAATCGTGTTTCCGTATAATAGCTGTCAAACAGAATCGGACAAATTCTCAGCGGGCACGTAGTAGTTAAGTTCAGTTTCAATTCCGTTTACGATTTTTGTGTCGTAGGCTACGTGTGGAAAATATTCAAAGCCTCAAAATAGTTTGATACAGCAAGGACCAGAATGGCGAATGCTAGCACACCCAATTCAGCTTTTGACAGTCTTGGCATACTCCACTTATGTTTCTCGGTCGTTCCCTGACTGGGCGCGTTACTGTCTTCAGACTGCCTATAAAGGTTGAAGGTTGCTGAAGAGATTAGAGTGTAAGCTGAAATCTCATACATTCCGCTTCCATAGAAAAGGGTGGTAAGGGAGGGAAAAAATCTTTCTGGACCCGGAATTACAAAAGAGTTTGTTCCAAGCAGAACCCCATACATAGCCCAATGATAAAAGACCAGCAGATATCCCAAGGGAAAGCCCTTTATCTGAAAAAAATTAGCAATCACTATAAGTACACAGCCAAAACCAAGATTCCAAAGGAAGATGCGGATGAAAGTCGTCATAACATCCTCCGCCTCTATGGGAACATAGTATGGAACAGCACTTCCTCGAGCAACACCTTCAGGAAGCGCTCTGTAACTCAAGACCCAAGCCAGAAGCAGAATCGCTAAACCCACAATCCACATGCTGCCTAATCTGACCCAAAGGTTCTCGTTTCTAACGATCTTCACGCTTCAATCTCCAAGCCTTCCTTGCTATCAATGTTATTTATATGTTATCATGTAAACCCCGCGATAATAAACCACAACTAATTTTTGATTGCATGCACATAGAAGACTGGAATGGAAAGCAGAAATCGCTTGAGAGAACTTCCAATAATACTTGTTATGAGCGCTCTTGGCGGATTGACTAGTATCTTTGTAGGTTATGCTGGCAGGCTTTTGTCATCACTTGCCGTTTTTTCTTTTGTGGTGCCCCAACTGTTGGCTGGGTTTCATGTGTTCTGGCTTATTCTCACAGCCATGATGGTAAACATGAAAGGCTCAGCCACCATGACGGGGACTCTGAAAGGCTTGATTGAAGCGTCGCTTTTCAGTCACATCGGCGTCTTCTCCTTTCTAGTATCCTTCATAGAAGGATTTTTTGTCGATGTTATCCTTGCAATTCTCAAAAAGAACAATTCCATTTCGGTTTATCTCGCAGGTGGTTTTTCATCAGCCAGCAATGTCCTTGTGATTCAACTGTTCTTTTTGCCGCCTCTTCCAACTTTAGTTCTTGCGTCTGCCTATTTTGCCTCTTTTCTTTCCGGGCTGGTTTTCGGGAGCTATTTGGCAACTCGAGTATTCAAGGCTCTACCATCAAATCTTCAAATTCCTCGTCAAACGCAAAACAAGAAATAACACTAAGGTTTCTTTTATGCCGTTGTAATCGATTTCAGTTTTCTTATAGAACTGTTTTTGTGTCGTCAGAATCTGTTTATTTGCAAAATAAATAATCAGCTCAAAAAGTATGTTCCTAACGGATTCGATGTCAATGAAACTTTTTTGTGCGTTCTGATTTTGTGCTTGCTTGCAGTCGTAGCCGAGGTCAAAATCGGTAGTTAAAGCATCACCACAGTCTCAGAAAATATTAGAAGTTCAAAAGCGTTTATTGAATTAGTAAATATATACTGAAAAACTAGAGAATTTGATGGAATCTGGAGGAACGGAATATGCACTTGGAAGAAATGAAGAAGGAAATAGAGTCTCTCGTTCTAGAAAAGGGCTTCTACAACAAACCTGAAGATATTCCAAAGAAGCTGCTTTTCGCGTTTATAGAATTAGGCGAGGCAAGTGACGCTTGGAAAAAAGGAGAAAGCGAAGAAAAAATAGCCGAAGAACTTATCGACATAATATTCTACCTTCTGGATGCAAGCCGACTGGCATGCCCCTCGGTTAATATGGATGAAATGTTTAAAAAGAAACTGGAGAAAAACAGGAACAGACCTTACCAATACGGTGAAGGGCATCGAGAAACGTGATGCACTTTATTGGAAGCTTGGAACTGAAGGGTTTTTCAGGCAGCTTTTTCCCTATAATGAGACAAGCAAACCGCACGAATAACGCTGCTGGGCCGCAGAGAATAAGCGGAATCCAAATAAACTCATTGGCAACTTTGAACTGTTCAACATCTGTCCTTCGCTTGTCAAATTAGCAGCGTGTTACGACTTCACGAGGACCATTGGTTTTCCACAGCAAACGAGCGTTCCCTTTCCCGTCTCCAAAACCTTCACTTTGTTGCCACAGATTTCGCACAAATAAACCTCTCCAAGCTTGGTCATTTACTCACCTCTCAACATTTTATTTCCACTTTCTAACTTTATAACTTTGTTATCGGGAAATTATGGAAGCTTATAAAATCCAAATCAATTATAAGGTAAAAACTAGAACCCGATGCAGAGCTGAAGCTACATGAAGGTGTTATTTGTATGTTCTGGCAATGCGCATCGCAGTCCCTTAGCAGAAGCGTTTCTGAAAAAAATGAGGCCTGACTTAGAGGTGGACTCTGCGGGACTGCGCGTTGCTATTCCCATATCGGAAGATGTAAAGGGATACTTGGCAAAGGAAAACGCCGAACAATACCTTAAGAGATTTCCTGAAAGCCTGAACAGCAAGCAACTTCGGAAATACGATCTTATCGTGGCCATGCAGCAAATACACAAGAATGCTGTGTTACACAGATGTCTAGAATGCGAAGGCAAAATAGTCGTATGGAACATTGAAGACCCATACTTTTTAGAGCGGAAAGATGCAGAGAACGTTTATGAACAGATCAGAGAGAAAGTTGCAGAACTGGCTAACTCACTATGAATCTATTGCTCTCGAATTTACTCCTTATAATCTGCAGTCGAAAACAGTTAGACCTTAACCTTAAAGATTTTGCTCCAGCCACAAGTATGGCATTGAGCTGATTTGAGCTTGATGTCAATGTCTAATTTGTCACTGCACACAGGGCATTTCATGTTCTTCGCCTTCTCCTTTCTCGAGAAAGCGTACTGAAGAACTAATAAAATGGTTATTTCGAACCCTGCAATATGCTGAATAAGGATAACCAAAAAGGAGGGTTCAATGGAACTCGGCCTTTGAATATTAGTGCTCGCGTTTCTTACCAGAAGTCACCTTTTGAAGTTACCTTGACCTCTGCTTCTAGTGATCCAATTCCAAATGTCGCAAAAGTGAAGTTGTAATGCCCGCTTGGCAATTTTATCCATTCACTCTTGTAGGAAGTTTGGCCTGTTTGATGCGCAGCGTGTTCCCAAACAACTTCGCCTTGGCTGAGGATTTTCGCGGACCATAACGATGTGCCACTGCTGACTACTACTTCCACCTGAATCCAATCATGCAGAAAAGGCATGTCAAACTCCCTTTGTTGAACATCGGCTCCCACGGTGAAAGATACCTGAAAATTAATAACCGTTCTGGGGTATGTAGCTATGGCATAGACAAAAAACGCTGCGACTATTATTACCAGAATCAAAACTATTGCTTTAAAAGCCTTAGACGTTACCATTTGATCATCTCTGCTAATTATTTGAACTATCAAAGTGTAAAAAGCTTAGTGTGTCCGTTTATGTTCTCTACTGCCAGAACAAGAAAAATTGGAGGCGTGGTTATCGCCTTATCAAGCTACCTATCGCTCCACGAATGAGAGATATTATGGCACCGCCTAGACTGAGGATATTATTATTGCGACGTTATTGTTTCATGAAAATCTTTTTTGTCATTTGGATTATCCATTTAATGTTTACAATGAAGTGTGCTATGATAGCAACCGTGAAGACCAAACCGCTGTAGTCATGAATCGTTTTCCAGTCAAGCCTACTAATTCCTAGAAACCTGAAACTCCCCGAGGGAAGAATGAACCATAGAATGTAACCTGAAACTGCATTGATAATGAAAGTAGCCAGAGACACCATGTCGATTGAATAACGAAGTTCTACCTTGACCATGATTGAAGCTAGGATAGCATGGTCTATAACCCTTGCCGTTCGTGAGAATCAAAAAAGGTCTGTCATTTATTAGTAATTTGGACAAAATTCATTGGAATGTATTGCAAGCAATTAGCCTAAGCTGATAAAACTTTTATTATGAACAGAAGAATTACAAATGGGAAGCAGAAATATGACAGAATCGCCTCTGAAGATTGGGTCAAAATATTTTCTGCATGGAATGGTGTTCTCAATACTTTACCTCGCCTTGGCGTTTGTATGGGTTTTTCTCTTGGTAGTCCTAGTCATTGTGGGATTCTTCATAGGACTTATGGTCGGACTTGTAGTGCTTTTCTTCATCGTAGGCGGCCTCAACAACTTTTTGACTAACCTCATATGGTCCGTTCCGATAAAAACAGACTGGAAGAGTCTTTTGCTCCATGGACTCGTTCTTTTCATTTTGTTGCTGATCGTGCACATTCCAAATGCAATTGTAAATTTCTTATTCCCAAACATAGGCCTGCAAATAGTGGTGTTCCTCATCTACGCTTTTGTCGATGGATTCGTGGCAAGAAATTCCGCGAATTGGTGGAAAAAACCACCTGAAGAATATGAACCACTACAGCAGACACCTCAATCTTTCCTGAAGAAATGTCCCAACTGCGGTCAAGAAATTCCAATAGCCTCTGAAACATGCCCCCACTGCGGCTCAAAACAACAATGAAGCAATAGTGCCGCTAGGCCACAGGTGCGTTAAGAATGACTCGACGAGATTACTAATGTTTTCTTAAGAACTCCAGTTGTTGTTGCTGTGAGGTCACAGTCACACTCACTTAAAAATTTGGGCGTCCATAAAATATTTCGACGGCGGAAAGGAGAGGCAAGTATGATTGAAGCAGACAGAACAAATTCACCTGATAAAGTTCACCTCTTGAAATACGACAATAAATCAAGGTTGCCGCCTTCAAAGTCAAATAATACGCGGAAAATCGGGAACAGATTTAAGAGAAGCCGAATGGAAATAATGGCTCAAATTTTGACTTTCTGTTCCCAAAAAAGATCCAAAACAAGAATCATGTACGCAACCAATATAAATTATGCTCAACTGAAAGGCTACCTGAACTTTCTGACTTCACAAGGTTTGCTCATGCAGAACTCAGGTGAATATGTTATAGCTGAGAAGGGATATCGGTTTCTCGAATTATACACACAACTCAATGACCTCCTTAAAGACAATACTCATAGCTTTTCTGAAAAGACTACCAGTGATTGTGACGAATAAATTGAAATCTTAAAGCTTGACTATTTTCGACTGTTGCAAGTGTCTTTCAACTTTGAAGCAAAGCTATCCTCATCCTGTGCGATTCTGTTTTTAACTTCTCTCCACGCAGCTGGACAATTCTTATACTCCACGCCGACAAGGCCGTGAATAATCTTGTCGATTTCCCGCTTGTTGTCATTTGTGACTTCTATCCCAGCTTTTTTGAAAACCTCTTTAAGATGCCTAAAGTAGCAAGTCATAATCAAACCACTTCAAAAGTAATTGGAATAGCGCACTTGTAAATTTTATGCCCCATCAATTTTTTCAGTGTCACTTTGCCTTCCAGAATTCGGAGGGAGCCACAGCATTTTTTGTTGAAACTACGTTGTATGGACAGACTTTTATGCAGGTGGAGCAATCTGTGCCGTTTTCGCACCAGAATTTGTAGCATAATTCCGCGTTTACGTACCACTTAAGCGCTCCAGGATTGTTTGATTGACAAGCCACTTTAAAGCTGGGTTCGCCTTCTTCTGAGATTGCTTTTGACTTGCAATTTTTGGCGCATAATTTGCAATGTTTGCAGAACTCTCTTACTCCGAATTCTATGGGAGCATCGGGTTCCACTGGAAGGTCAGTGAAAATCTTGCAGAGTCTAATCCTCGGACCAAATTGAGGAGTGATCAACAGGCCGTTTCGACCAAGCTCTCCAAGTCCAGCGTCAACGGCAAGGGGGATGCTCAAAGCTGTGTCATTTCCGCATTGGATCGCTTCATATCCTAAATTTCGGATAAACTCGCCGAGGCACGCAAGAACAAAAGACATTTTTGAATATCCCACTCCTGTGGCAGCCGCAGCAGGAACAGCTGGAGAAGTCGCAATGCCATCTGCATCCATCCCAACAGCCAACACGACAACATTTTCAAGTTCCTCTGGAATATCAGCTTCAGCATATAACCAAGTTTTATTGAGCTTGCAAATTCCAACAAGCGACGCGCCAAAAAATTTTGCCGCCCGCTTCACATAGGCGCTCGCTTGGCGTAGATTGTCAAATGTATGTTTCGTCTTTGTCCAGTCAACTCCGACAGTGCATACTGGATTTCTATAAAGTTTGATTTTTGAATGGGAAACTCCGCCTTCAAAGGCGTCATGCACGATCCAAGATGCGTAGGCTAATGCGAAGTCAACTCTTGAGTGGCCAAGTTTTCCCTCTTCGACCATGCTGGGAACTTTTTCATCATACAGGTGCATGTAGCCTTGCCAAGATGGGTCAGAAGTCACTCTTTCAAAAATTATGTTTTCGATGCTGAATCGTCTAAGCTTAGAGGGGTCGGTAACGTAGGGTGGCTTTTCAGCTTTTTTTACTCTGATTTCGGGAATTTTCTGCTTTTGGCATGATGTCATGTGAAGACACTTCAAAGAATGAGGTACATCTTGAAGCTTAAAAAGAACTGTGGTTCGAAGATAAATATGGTGCTTCACCGAGATTCAAGCAGTAATCTCATCTCGCTAAGAACTGCTTTTCGAATAAGACTGCTAAATTCTGATTTTTTCTCTGTATTTTTGATTCACAAGGATTATTGGTGGCTAAGCAAAGAATTACTTGATGAACAATTTCAAAAAGTCCCTACCCTATTTTTTCTTAATGACAACAGTATGCCTTCTTCTCGTTCAGCTTGCAGAAGCAACAACAATGAATTTCAATGTAGGTGGTGGCGAAGAGGTTACTCGTTCGCTCAATCTTGTTGTTGATGATCACGTCTTGATAGGATTCACCGTTGTCGGTCAATCTACTAACACTCTACGTTTTTCTTTGATTTATCCCAACGCGACTGTGAAGGAATTTGGCGAAGTAGGAGACTTAAGCTACAGTTTTGTTTGCGACGCTGAAGGCGAGTACACATTGCATTTTTCGAACAAGGATTCGGCGGAAAACAAGCTTGTAACTTTGAACTATGAGGTTCAGCATTACATTTTCGGGATACCACAGATGCTTTTCCTGACTATAGTAATAGTTATAGTGTGCATGGGTGCAGTCGCAACGTTTGTACTGATGGGAAAACCGCGTTAGCCCTCTGACGCGCACCTAGAAACATTAAATAAGATGCCCTGCAGATAATCGATATCAATTTATATTTGGTTCCAGCAGAGAGTGAATGTTATGCTTGTCACTAATAGAGATTTGTTAGTTCCCGCAAGAAAAAACGCGTACGCAGTTGGCGCTTTCAATATTCATAACCTCGAAAGCGTGTTGGCTGTAGCCGAAGCAGCAGTGGAGGAGAAATCGCCAGTCATTATTGCAATTACACCAAGCGCCATCAAATATGGTGGTTTAGCTTACTTGTCGAAAATCGCTAGAACAGCGGCAGAATCAGCGCCTGTGCCCATGTCCGTGCACCTTGACCATGGCGATTCCTATGAAATAGCTTCAAAATGTGTTGAAGCCTGTTTCACTTCAGTCATGATTGACGGTTCGTTCCTAAAATTTGAAGAGAATGTTGCCCTAACGAAGCGTGTAGTGAATATTGCCCATCCAAAGAGAGTTTCCGTGGAAGCTGAATTGGGAAAACTCGCTGGTGTAGAAGAGTACACGGTAGAGGAGAAAGACGCCATCTTAACCGACCCAGACACAGCTAAAGATTTTGTTGAGCAGACCAAGGTGGACGCCCTTGCGGTTGCTATAGGTACATCCCATGGCGCTTACAAATTCAAGGCCGAAGCCAAACTTGATTTTGAAAGGCTGAAACTCATTGGGGAAAGAGTTGACCTCCCCCTTGTTTTGCATGGGGCTTCAAGCGTGCCGGACTGGATTGTCGAAAAAGCCACTAAATACGGCGCCACGCTAGGCGGAGCAAAAGGCATTCCAGAAGATCACATCAAAAAAGCCATTTCCCTAGGAGTCTCAAAAATAAACATCGACACTGACTTGCGACTCGCTTTCACAGCAGCAGTACGAGAGATTTTGACAAATTCCCCGAAACAATTTGACCCAAGAAAAATTCTGGGACCCGCAAAAGAGGCCATGAAAGATGTTATCAAACACAAAATGAGATTATTCGGAAGTTCAGGAAAAGCATAGGAAGATGATAGCGAAATGAAAATTGGAATACTAACCGGTGGAGGAGATGCTCCAGGGACAAATGCAGTTATTCGTGCTGTAGTTAGAAAGGGCATCCAATATTATAATGATGAAATCATCGGCATAAGAGACGGCTGGCGTGGACTGCTTGAAAATGAATTCTGGCCACTTGATTTAAAGGCAATATCTGGGATTCTCACTCGCGGAGGCTCTATCCTTGGCTATTCAAGAACTAACCCGTTCAAGTACGAAAATGGCGCTGAGAGAATACTGAAGAACGCTCAAAAAATTGGCATTGAAGCCGTTATCGTTATTGGTGGCGAAGATACCTTGGGCGTAGCTCACAAACTCGGCGATTTTAAACTCAAATGTGTCGGCGTGCCAAAAACAATCGATAATGACGTCTCGGGAACAGACTACACCTTCGGCTTCAACACTGCCGTAACAATAGCAACAGAAGCTCTAGATAAGCTTCACACTACAGCGGAAGCGCATCACAGAGTAATCATTCTTGAGGTCATGGGGAGATATACAGGCTGGATAGCGTTGGAGGCGGGGCTTGCTGGAGGCGCAGACGCCATATTGATTCCAGAGAAACCCTTTGATATAGATCAAGTCTGTGATTACATCAAGCGCAGACAAAAAAGAGGCAGAAATTTTAGCCTAGTTGTTGTTGCTGAAGGAGCTAGGCCAGAGGGTGGAAAAGAAGTAATCTATGGCGATGGCGTGGACGAGTTTGGACACGTTCGCTTCGGCGGAATCGGTTACTACTTGGGAAAAGAAATTGAAAAATCCATAAACGTTGAAACGCGCGTTGTAGTCTTAGGGCACATTCAACGAGGTGGCTCTCCAACACCATTCGACAGAATCTTGGGCTCAAGATTTGGAATCGCAGCCATAGATTTCGTTCATGAAGAAAAATTTGGTTATTTAGTGGGCATTCAAGGAAACAAGATGGTTCCTGTTCCCCTAAAGGACGTTGTTCGTAAAAGAAAGACTGTAGATTTAGAACTTTATAACCTTGCAAGCGTGTTTTTCGGTTGAAGCGGATTTATCTCTACACTGTAGCATAATCTGCATGTTGCCCTTTCTATTTTTTGATGAACCGAATCAGTTTTGGCATAAGTTCAGTGCCGCGATCCAAGACACCTAGGCTTCCTTTCTTGCACTCTTTTTCAGAGAACTTGGAAATGTTTTCGCCTTCGATATTGTTGCCGCAGACGAGCAGTGGGACTGGTTCATCGCTGTGAGCTTTCAATGTGCAAGGCGTTGCGTGATCCGCTGTAACGCAGATAACTACGTTGCCTAGGTTTATGCTTTCCAGCAGTCTGCCAAAAAAGTACTTGTCGATTATCGAGATAAGTTGTGTTTTTAGATTGAATTTGCCATCGTGACCAGGTTCATCTGGACCTTTGATGTGTATGTAGAAGCAGTCATGAGAGGGTAGTAGATCAAGTAGCCTCTTCACTCTTAATTCGCAGTCACTTTTTAGGTCGGGCGAAGGTGGTGGCAGAACGGTTGTTTGCATGCCAGCCAGTTTGGAAATTCCTCTTTCAACAGGCATATCAGTGAGAGAGACAAACTTAACATCATATTTTTCGTTAATGTTGAAAAATTTCGGTAAAAGATGTCCAGCATCTCTGGCGAGTATGACGTTGGCTTTCAGTTTTCCTTCAGCGGCTCGCTTCTTGTTTATTTCGTGGTTTTGCCAGATTTTGTGGCTTTTTTCGGTGAATTCGTTCACGAGTTCTGCGGAAATTTTTGCTTCTTTGGTTTTGTTCATGGGTTCGCATTTTTTTAGAATCATTTTGACTTTGGTTTTTGCTACTCCGAGTTCTTCTATTCTGGTGTAGGCTGGGTCAGTGTTTTTTATTCTGCTTGATAAAGGTTTTTTACGGTTTCTTATGACCAAGACTGCTCTGTGCCCTACGGTATTCTTGAACTCGAAATCCGCTGGATAAGATTCTAGTTTTATCTTTTCGTTTGCTGCTTTGCTTAGTTCTGTGGCCTCTTCTATCGTTAAGTCTCTTCCTGCTCTCCGGTCAATTATTCTGTTTCCTTGGCCTAACGTTGCAAAGTTGCATCTTAGGGCTAGGTCCCCCTCTTTCAAACTTATATTTGCGCCAACCGCTTCGATAATTCCCCTTCCAGGGCTATATTTGAATGGGTCATATCCTAAGATCGAAATAACAGCAACATCACTTTCAGGAGCAACACCTTTTCTGACAGTGTACATCAATCCTGTTTTGCCGTTTTTCGCAAGAAAGTCCATGTTGGGCGTTTCTGCTGCCTCAAGGGGAGTTCTGTTCCCCAACTCTTCAATTGGCAAGTCGCCCATGCCGTCTATGACCACGTAAATTAACTTTAAAATGCTTCGTGCCTCCATTTTCACTTCACACTTTCAATTGCCAATAATATTTAGAAATTCTTATAGAGCTTTTTGCATCTGGCTTCAATTACTTCCATGTCAACCTTGATTTGTTTCTCCTCAGCTAGTCAGACAAACCGTAATTGTCTGCCTGAGCATTGCGAGGGATAGGCTTGTCATGCTCCCACGGTGTCAAGGAATCCCCTTATGACATCTTTCATGGACTGAATAAGCGGATATTTTACTTTCAAAGGAACTTCTATTTTCTGGAGTCTGTCAACTCTAAAGTAGATGGGAGGATGTGCATCTAGACTTAGCCATTCCTGAATGCGGAAGGACGGGGCTCGTTCATAGACCAGTCTTCTGAAGCCTATTTTTTCAAGGGATTCAGCCAAGATCCGAGGTTGCCCAATGACTATGGCGGAAACAAGGTCGGCTCTTGCCTCAAAGAATTTTGCGATAAAGTATATGACAGTCATAACAACCCAGAAGTAGATGAAGAAAAGAAAGGAGACAAAGAGGGATGGGAATAATGGGAAAAGGACATAGAACCTGAAGAGAAACTCGGCACCGGTTAACCCGAAAAGGAGAAGGGGGTCACGTCCCTTCAGGTGACCAAATTCGTGTCCTAAAACACTTAGGATTTCGTCTTCTTCGAGTTGGACCAGAAGCCCTGTCGTTATCAAAACTACTCCACGGCTTGGGCTAGGCCCAGAAGCCGCGGCATTTGGGATCATGGTATTTGATACGACGACTTCTGGCATGGGAAAATCGAATTTGTCGGAGGTTTTCTTCACAAGTTCGTACACGTTCACTTTTTTGGTTGTCAAATTTTCTGGTAGACACTCAATCCCATGTTTTGCAAAGATTCTTTGCGCGTCTTCGCAGTTAATTTCTCCTTTTTTGATCAGTATTTCTTCGTAAATTTCCTTTTTCATCTTGAGCAAACTGTCCCTCGGATATGCTTCTTTAAAATCTTCGCGTTCTTGGATGGGAAGGCGGTATTCGAGCAAATGTATAAACGGGTTATCTTTAGTTATGTGCCAATCCGCTGTTCTCGCAATAAATTTGTTTGAATAGAAGACGAAAACCAACTGCATTGCCATGAGTATAAGTGGAGCCAGCCAGAACCCGATTGGAGATATAGCCCCCAGAACTATGAACAGAAACATTCCAACGCCTATGAAGACGATGAAAAGAAGAATTTGAGTTTCAAGGAACAAACGGTTAATTGGTTTTTTCTCTTTACCTTTAATTTGCTCTGGAACTATCTTTTCACCTGCTCCCCATGCGAAGTATATGGTGCTTTTCCTAACTTCCTCTTCGAAAAATTGTATACCAATAACAACATCCTGTTTGACCTTTTCAATCCTTGCCTTTGACACTGTTTCGTCAGCGGGCGTGATGTCCACTTTTATGGGCTCGCTGCCTCTTATCTCAACATTGAGATCCTCTCTTCCAGTTGGATCTAAGGCACCAAAACTAAGGAAAGGATTACCGTCAACGGTTTTTCTATAAAAATTCCTGAATTGCTCTCTTTGAGGCAGCAAATATTTTTGGTAAACAAAATCTAGCAAGTTTCCTATATAACTCGAAGGAACCTCAGTTTCAATTTCATATGAAACAGTTTTGCCGCTCATTTTACCTCAAATCTCGTTACTACAATTTTAATTCAAAAATTGGGCTCCTTTTTAATAACTTTATAGGTTCACACTCTTTAAAAAGCACGCGATTTATACGGAAATGTGGCTTGAAAGAAGCAGAATGTTCTTTATGTTTGAAACATAGTTGTGCATTATCAAGGGTAAAGAGAAGCTATAAATATGATTTTCAGAATAGTTTTGCACTGTAAATCTTTGTGGTGGTAGTTGATTATGCGGATCGGTTTTTTCGTTTGGGAATATCCTCCTAAGCTTGTAGGTGGTTTAGGCACATATGCAGAATACATCACCCATGAGTTCGTTGACATAGGACATGACGTATCAGTTTTTACGCTCAATGGAGGCGATTTGAAAACTAGGGAGATTTTGAAAGGAGTGGAAGTTCATCGTCCCCTGATCGCGGATGCAAGCAATGTTTTTCCAATGTTTGTTGTCGACGACTTGAAAAAATGGGGGACAAACATACGGCTTTTTAACGATATCTTCATCTACAACATTTTGAGCGCAACGAAATTCATCAACGGATTAATCAAAAAGGAAGGGTACACTTTTGACGTAGTATGTGTGCACGATTGGTTGAGCAGCGTCGCAGGTCTCATAATGAAGAATGAGACTAAAATTCCATTAGTCTTTCATGTCCACAGTACTGAATGGGGCAGAAGTGGAGGACAAGGTTCAGAAGTTGTCTCGCATCTTGAATGGGCAACGGGTCAAAACGCAGATAGAATAATAACCGTCAGTCACGCCATGCAGGAAGACTTGATAAGGCATGGTTGGCCTCAATCAAAAATAAGCGTGGTTTGGAATGGCGTTGATCCTGAACGTTATAATCCGAAAAACTGTGAGCAGGAAAACATAGAGGAAATTCGGCAGAAGTATGCTATTCCGGCAGACTGGAATATGCTTCTTTTTATTGGGAGACTCACTTGGGTCAAGAGCGTTAGAAATCTTTTGCAGGCGATGCCTATGGTTTTGAAGGAATATCCAAAAACGAAACTTGTAATTTTGGGCAAGGGAGAAGAGCAGAGGGACATCGTCGAGACAGCAGACAGACTTGGAATAAAAGACAAGATTATTTACCGTTTTGATTTTGTGCCTGAAGACGAAAGAATTCTAAATTACGCTGCAGCGGACGTATGCATCTTTCCATCAGTCTATGAACCCTTCGGCATAGTTAGCCTAGAAGCCATGGCCATGGAAAAACCAGTTGTGGTAGGCGCCCGCGGAGTAGTAGGTTTCCGAGAACAAGTGGTGTCTTCTGGTCCAGATCAAAACGGAGTTCACGTCAATGGTGAAGAACCGGCTGATATAGCATGGGGAATAAGACAAACGCTCAAGGATCCAGAAAGGGCAAAGCTATGGGGCCAAAATGGACGTAAAAGAGTACAAGACTATTTTACGTGGAGAAAAGTTGCTGAAGAAACAATAAAAATCTACGAATCTCTCCTCTAAAAGAGGTGCGTATTAAAAGCGCGGGTGCTTCGGAACGGCAAATGGCGTGAAGTGTGCAATCGAGAACTGATTCCAGACAATGGCGCGAGTTCGTTCGGGGGGGGGATATCGCTCTGCAGACGTTGAACTTATGGCAGGCGATTATCTGCTTGCGGAAGAATCGGCATTGATGGAAGAATCTGCTAGTGGAAAAGCACGTTTCCAATATTCCCTATAGCTTAGAGAGGTAATTTATGTTGCAAGCACGTCCGCCAGTTTCAGCAGGCTCAAATCTAAGGGTTTTTGTGTTTCGCATGATTTTCTAAGCTCTATGCTTGTTATGGCACCGTTCTGCAAGCCTATTACCCTGCTTCCTTGTCCTTGAGTCAATAGTTCAACAGCTTTGTTGGCAAATAAGCCGGCTAAGAGTCGACTTCTTGCTGTTGGGCTACCGCCTCTTTGAGCGTAACCCAGAATTGATAGTCTAACTTCTGAACCTGTGTATTCTTCGATTTCCTTTGCAATTTTGTTGGTGTCTCCGCATCCTTCAGCAGCGACAATTATGCCTGACTTTTTTCCCTTGCTGGTGTTTTCTCTTATTACTTTGAGAATCTTTTCTATTTTGTATTCTTCTTCTGGAACTAGGATTACTTCTGCGCCGACGGTTATGCCTACGGTCAAGGCAATGAAGCCTCTTTTCCTGCCCATAACTTCAACTATGAAGATTCTTTCATGGGAAATTGCAGTGTCCCTGATCTTGTCAATTTCGACAACCGCCGTGTTCACGGCTGTGTCAAAGCCTATGGTTTCGTCTGTCCCATAAACGTCGTTGTCAATTGTCGCTGGAATTCCTACCATCAAAGCGTCAGTTTTTTGACTTAGTTCTAGAGCTCCTCGGAGAGAACCATCTCCGCCTATGACAATTAGGCCGTCCACTTTGTTTAGCGCGAGAGTTTCAGAGGCTTTCTTGATTCCATTTTCAGTTTTGAATTCTGGGCATCTTATTGTGTGAAGGATTGTGCCGCCTACTTGTACGATGCCTCCCACGGAGCGGGGAGTTAAACGTTTAAACGTATTGGTTAGGAGTCCTTCCCAACCCCTTTCAAAGCCTAGGACTTGAAGGTTTTTTGAGTAGGCAACGCGTGTAGCTGCTCGGATGGCAGCGTTCATTCCTGGAGCGTCGCCGCCGCTTGTTACTACGCCAATGGTTTTCAGTCGCCATACTCTCCTGTTTGGTAAAAGAGTCTGTGACAATATGGTATACTTGTCAACGAATAAATATGATTTGTTCGACAGTAGCTCTGTTTTTACTTTTCGGATTGAGAATTGATGTGTATGCGAAAAATTTTAATAAGTTGTAATTCTAGTTTAATTTGAAAGATAGTGAATTACTTTTCTACGAAATTGATTGATCTGCCGTTTTATACGTTGTTAAGTAGTGCGCTAGGAACAACACTTGTGTTTTTGTTAGTACTTGCTTTGCCAGTAGCGAGTGGTGCTTTGGCGTTCTGGGTCAAAAAGAAAACAATAGGCGTTGAGGAGGTTGTTGTTTCCAAGAAGCAAAAATACTGGAGAGTGAGTTTTGCTCTGGCGTTAACCAGTGGGTTGAGCAGTCTAATTTGTGGTTTTCTCTTCATTGGTGCTTGGCCTTTCGGGGCATTGGCCCCCATTATGATTGTGGACGGTGCTCTGATGATATATGGAAGTTACTACGTTTTACGCAAGAAGTTTACGCAAGGTGCACTGCTTGTACTGGTGCCAGGGGTTCTTTACGGATTTTTTGGGTTGCCTAATCTGATAGCGATTCTAATGGCATGGTCGGGAATAGGATACTATTGGATTTTTGGGCTATCTTCACCTTTAGGCACGGCGGTAGGTTTGGCTTTTCCCATACTCAGCGCAATACTCGCCATTTGCAGTCGAGAATAAGTTTTATCATCTAATCAAGCCTATAGTAAGTTTTTGCCGGAGTTTGGAGAATTTGGAAAATGCGTATGTTGTTGTGATGGTTACGACTGCAAACCGGGAAGAAGCAGAAAAAATCGCGTGCCACTTGCTCGATGAAAAACTGATCGCTTGTGCAAATATGGGGGATCCAGTTTCTTCACTTTTCTGGTGATCCGGAAAGATCGATAGGGCTGAGGAACATATCCTCTTAATGAAGTCCCGCTTGGACTTGTTTGAAAAGCTTTCAGAGAAGGTCAAGTCTCTGCACAGCTACGAAGTTCCAGAAGTCCTCGCCCTGCCGATCGTTAAGGGCTCGCATGATTATTTGAAATGGCTTGAGAGCTGCTTAAGATAAAGTTTTATAGTTTTGATTGACTTCTGAATGTTTTGGCGGTGGGTCTTAGGCGGGGGGCTAGGGGTCCCTTGCACCGTAAACCCTCTATATGACGGGCCGAAAGCTGAGGCTGAGGCGTCAAAGGCCGCTGAGACCCTCCTTTCCGAAGCAATGACTATCCGTCCCTTGGGGCTGGCGGTTGTTGAGCAGCTTCCGTAGGGAAGCCGTCTTCAATGTTTAGCAGGCGAACCCGGCCAGACCCGGGAGGGAGCAACCTAAGTCTGGACGTTCAGCGCTCAAGGGAGTGCGGGTAGAAGTGTAGGGCATGGGGGCGTCCGGCGGAGTCTGGGCGTCAAACCCCAGTGGCCCACCGCTCTTCTTCGAAAAACAATTCCACCAAAAATCCAATCTACACAAAGTTGCAACTTGGCGTTCAATGCCAATTTTAGCGAAAAATCTGAAATAGAACCTCTGCATCCATTTCTAGAAATCTTGGCGGACTGTTTTTATACGAGGTCAAGTATCCATGAGGACGAATGAGGCAATACCCAATGACGATTATCATAGATGACGCGGGTAGCGGAGACCTGCTTTTTGGTGTGATCATAGGCGCATTTCGTGCTGAGACCCAAGAATTCAGGTACGGCCTCATAGCTGTAAAATTTTTTCAGTCCGATCTTTTCCATCAAAAAAAGTATCTAATACAATCTTCAAAAATTGTGTCCCAACTACTTAGTAAACTGAAACTCAAGTCTGAAGAAGAAATTCACATTTGCCAGGGTTACATTTTTGATGAGGCTGTTAACGATTTGCGAAGGATTTACGGTGATGACCGAATTCACAGAGTTAAGGTGACTGGAGAACCGCAGAGGCTTACAGAAATAGCTTATCTCGATGAGATTAGAAATTTGGGTTATGAACCCTTAGAAGAGCGAGAAGGCAAAAGGGCGAAAAGCTTCTTTCACATGATGCGTTGGTTGAAAGAGAACCCAGACATGCTGAGGTACGCCAAAACTGGTTGGCCACGCCTGTCCAGATACCGTTTATTCAAATCTTTTCACCAGAATAACCTGCATAAGACAGTGTGCAGTGATTGTGGCCAAGAATGCGAAGTTCCATTCAAACCTGACCAAAACAGGCCAGTCTACTGTCAGGCATGTTGGACAAAACGGAGAGGCTCCCGACAAAACACACAAGCTTGAGAGCTCTAATATAGACCTTCTTAAATTATTTGGACATTATCTGATGGGATAGACTTGGGGGCTGACGCTCTGAATTCAACAGGAGGTGGATTGGTGAAAAAGGTAAATGTCACGGAGAAGTTTAAGCAGATCCGAGAATACTGGAAGCCCTACATCGTTGCTGAGCTCAATGGACAGTATGTAAAGCTGGACAAGCTCAAGGGCGAGTTCATTTGGCATCACCACAACGACGAAGACGAGATGTTCCTCGTGGTGAAGGGGAGGTTCCGGATGGAGTTCCGGGATAAGCACATTTGGCTTGAGGAAGGAGAGTTTATTGTCGTGCCGCGAGGGGTGAAGCATCGACCGGTTGCGGAAGAAGAAGCGCATATTCTTCTGTTCGAGCCTGCGTCCACGTTGAATACGGGCAACGTGCGGGACGAGCGGACACTGGAAAAACTTGAACGAATATAAAAAAGCGTTGGGCGTACTGAATTATGTTTCAAACCAAAAAACGTCAAACATTCGTTAACTAGCGCGTTCATTAGCTGTTCTGTAGCCATTTGGAATGGAAAGTCAAAGTGCTAAGAATGTGAAGGGTTTTTTACATTAGCATTTCTGGTGGATCGTTCTGGGTTATTTGTCGTAAGAGCGCGGGCAAAGTCATTTGGTAACTTCATGTTAACTCTCAAAAAGGCTCTTCTTTTCATATTAAAAATGAGCGATCAAAAAGCGTGCATCAGAGTAGCAGTAAAAGAATTCCTTTAGGACGGATGGAGGGGGAATTAAACCCCCGACTGTTCCCGCTTAACGCGGTGCGCGAGGATTACTTGAAGGATCTTTTCGAAAATGCAATTTGGGCGCAGGATGAAAAGTTTAATATATAATTAATAGAGAATAAGACCGTGGATTCTTGAGTGTGACAACAAATGGGAGAAAAAAAGACAAACCGAAGAGAATATTTGAAGGTTGCAGGTGGAACTGTAGCTGGTTTAGCCGTTGGCGGCGCCGTAGGATATTATGCTGGCATAAGTACTGCACCACAACCATCACCATCACCAACTCCTACAGCAGGTCCAACTCCAACACCAACACCTACAAAATTAACCTTTATCCAAGTAGAACAACATGACCCTGTACAAGGAGATCCAGCTAAGTGGGCTGACTTCGTTGGACCTTGGACATTTACACACGGATACGATGCACTAGCAGCCTGGGGACCAGGGACGGAAGGCCCTGCTGGGACGCCATCCATGATGCCAATGTTAGCGAGAAGATGGGAAGTTTCACAGGACAAGAAAACGTATACATTCCACTTGAGAGAAGGCGTCCTCTTTCATGACGGAAATTTGATGACAGCTGATGACGTAGTGTACACGCTAAAGAGAATGCTTGTAATAAACGAGTATCCAGTCTCTCTATACTCAGAAGCTTTACCAGTAGATAACGTGGAAAAATTAGACAAGTACACAGCCAGAGCGAATCTAACCATGTCTTCTCCACTTTTCGCTTTTGGCATGCCTCTAATTTTCGTGCTAAGCAGTAAGACTATTGAAGCAAACATAAAGACGGATGGTCCGTATGGAGATAAAGGAGATTATGCAACTGAGTGGATCCAAACTCACGATGCAGGAGCAGGTCCATATGCCATGAAGGAGAGAGTGATCGGAGACCATGTGAGTTGGGTGAGATGGCCGCAGTATTGGGGCGGCTGGAGACATAGGTACTTTGATGAGGCTGTTTATAAAATAGTCCATGAGGCAACAACGCAGGTTCAGATGATAAAGGCTGGAGAAGCAGACAGAATAGGAGCATGGTTACCAGTAGCATTATATGCTGACCTAGAACAAGAGCCGGACCTTAAAACCGATTATGATGTAGCCCTAGAATTTTATCTGGCAATCTGGTATAATACTCAACATGAAGGCTTGAATAACGTCCATGTAAGAAGAGCCCTCAACTACTGCTTTGATTACGACAAATGCGTCAATGATATATTTAGGGGATGGGTTGAACGGTTAGAGGGGCCAGTGCCAAAAGGAATTACGTATTTCAACCCAAACGTACCGATGTACGAATTAGACTTGGTCAAGGCACAAGACGAGTTTGACCAATCTGGCTATGCACCAGGTGAGCTCACGTTTGAGGCTGTTGCCTTGTCTCTGGAAGAGCAAAGAAAAGATATGCTTTTGTTGCTGGCGGATGGGGCATCCCAAATTGGAATAAACATAAATGTTGTTGAGCTTCCTTGGGCTACATGGATGGAACGCGCCCTGGGAGGACCCGAAACAGCACCTGATATGACTGTTATGATACCAATGAGTACCTACCCTGACCCGGACAACTATCTATACTTTGTCTACCACTCCAAAATTTGGAAGGTGAATAAAATGTGGAGTCTCGTCTATCTCGACGACCCAGTAGTTGATGATATGTTAGACACGGCGAGGTATGAACCAGATGATAGCAAAAGACGTGACATGTACTATGAACTTCAGACGAGAATAGCGGATAATGCGTATTCCTGCTTCGCCGTAAAAGGGGAACCCAATTTCAGTGTGATGCGTAAGGACATAGGAGGATACGAATGGTGGCCTTATGGAGCGGTGCCAAGCTATATGCCTTTACGGTGGCACAAGTACATTAAGCTCACAGCTGAAGAAATGTAACTGTGAATATAACTTCTCCTTTTTTTCAAAAAATTTCGGAACAATAAGTTTATATCCAATTTTTTGACTTTAATCATAGACTGAAAATGTCGGATTTCAAGAGCTTTATTTTACGTAGACTGCTACTATTGATTCCTGTTTTTCTAGGGCTTTACACCATAATCTTCATTATCACCCGCATCTTGCCAGGTGATCCTGTATTACTAATGCTTGGACCAGGTGCCGGGTTGTTGACAGCCGAGCAGCTCGCGCTTCTTAGAGAGCGTCTTGGCCTAAACGCGCCTGTTTATGTTCAGTACTTTAGCTATTTATGGGGGTTATTCCATGGCGACTGGGGCTATGCACTACGTACCAAAAGACCTGTCATTGAGGACATAATTCAATTCTTTCCGGCTACTTTCGAGCTAACAACAACCTCCATGATAATAGCTATCGCTATTGGTATCCCAGTAGGCGTATACTCAGCAGTACACAGAAATAAACTCATTGACAACGTTTCTAGATTTTTATCTCTTGGAGGGGTGTCGATACCGGAGTATTGGTCTGGAGTTATGGCTCAAATAATGTTTGCAGGCATTCTGAGCCTATTACCAGCCGCAGGCAGATGGCCTACTACGGGGATACCTCCACCGAATCATATTACTGGTTTATATGTACTGGATAGCGTACTCACTCTTAATTTGGACGCATTTCTTGTCAGTCTTAAACACCTCATTTTACCCGCCTTTATATTGTCACTTAGTTCTATCTCCCAGATCGCTAGATTTGTCAGGGGGAAAATGGTTGATGTATCAAGTGAAGATTTTATAATAACGTCAAAGGCTAATGGAATACCCAAAAATCTAGTAATCTATAGTTATATGTTGAAAAATTCTTTAACAACTACTTTAACGATGATTGGATCTGTCTACGCGCTCCTATTAGGAGGCGCATTTGTTGTGGAATCTGTTTTTGCGTGGCCTGGAATTGCACATTACACAGTTGCCGCAGTGATGTATAAAGATTTCAATGGAGTGATCGGTGGAACAATAATCTTTGGTCTCGGATTTTTGATACTGAATTTGGCTGTTGACGTACTTTACGGATATTTGGATCCTCGAGTGAGGTACGAGTAAAATGGAAGATGAAGAAAGGAAACCTTTTTCAAGTTTTGTGAAATACTTTGAACTGAAATACAAAGACCTCCAACTGTTTTGGTACAGGTTTAAAAGAAACCCATTATCCATTGTAGGATTACTCATCGTTTTGTTTATATTTTCAATAGCAATACTGGCTCCCTTTATAACACCCTATCCTGAGGACGTAGGAAAAGCAACACACTTCGAAAGAAAATTTTTGCCTCCAAGCTCTGAGTTTTGGTTTGGAACGGACTCTGCCGGCAGAGACGTCTTCACAAGAACTATTTTCGGTAGTCGTTCAGCCCTTACCATAGCCTTTATAGTTCTTGCTATAGCCATCGGCATAGGTGTTCCCTTAGGTTTAGTGGCTGGATATGTAGGTGGAAAGACAAACATGATAATCATGAGAATTACCGATATATTTATGGCCATTCCGAGTATTGCCCTAGCCATGGCTGTGCTGGCTGTCTTAGGACCAGGCCTCGAAAATGGTATTATTGCAGTGTCCTTTGTGTGGTGGCCCTGGTATACGAGGGTGATACGAGGCGAAGTCCTATCGATAAGAGAGTTGCAGTTTGTCGAGGCAAGTAAAGCTCTAGGTGCTTCCAAAATACGAACAGCCTTTAAAGAGATATTGCCAAATGTACTCACGCCATTGTTGGTGAAGGCGACCTTGGACATAGGATTCGCAATTATAGTGGGAACAACCCTGGGCTTTCTTGGATTAGGTGCTCAAGAACCAACCGCAGATTGGGGAACTATGATAGGGAAGGGACGCTCATATATGCCATATTCTTGGTGGCTTTCAGCTTTTCCCGGTCTCTTCGCCTTTATAACAGTCCTTGGATTTAACCTCCTCGGAGACGGATTAAGAGATATATTTGACGTAAGGATAAGATGAGCACTAAAGGTAAAGAAAATGAAATTCATTTGCTGTTGATGATTATTCTTCAAGATGACATGCGACCAAATGATTCTTATGTATTTCCTTCAATTCAGGCTGCTTCTCTTTGCAGAGACTCTTTCTTAAGCTGCATCTTGGATAAAAGCGGCATCCAGAAGGCATTTCACTCAGACTAACAGTCTTCGCAGTCTCTAATTCGGCCGTTTGAGGAAGTTCCGCATTTTCATCAATGAGCGGAATGGCTGAAAGCAAAGTTTTTGTGTAGGGGTGCATAGGATTTTCAAAAAGTTCCTTGGTTTGAGCCATCTCAAACATTTTTCCAAAGTACATAACCCCAATTTCGTCAGCTATGTTCTTCACCACCACTATATCATGCGAAATATATAGAAAAGTAAGCCCTAGTTTTCTCTGCAAATCAGTGAGGAGCGTTATAACCTTGGCCTGAACTGAAACATCGAGTGAGGCAGTTGGCTCATCAAGAACGAGGAACACGGGATCTAATGCCAAAGCCCGGGCTATGCCAACCCTCTGTTTTTCACCTCCACTTAGCTCATGAGGGTACCTGTACAAATAATCTTCGCGTAGCTGAACAACATTAAACAGTTCTGACACTCTTTTCCTGCGGTCAGACATGGATCCTATTTTGTGTATTATAAGCGGTTCAGCGACTATGTCTTTCACTCTAATCCTTGGGTTGAGTGAGGATGTGGGATCCTGAAATATCATCTGCATAGCTCTTCGAATTCCTTTCATATTTTTATCTTTTAACCCTGCAATACTCTCTCCATCAAACAATATCTCTCCGCTGGTCGGTTCATATAATCTTATAACTGTCTTTCCCGTAGTGGTTTTCCCAGAACCGGATTCGCCAACTAAAGCGAAAGTCTTTCCTTTTCTTATACTAAATGTTATGTCATCAACTGCCCTTATTTCCCCTATTTTCCTTCTAAAAACACCGCCAAGAATCGGGAAATACTTCTTCAAACTTACTACTTCCAACATTTCTTTAGCCATAAAATTACCTCTTATTGTAGAGATGACAGGCTACCCAATGATCGCTTTCAACTTCTGTGAATTTTGGAATTTGTTCCTCGCATATCGGTATTTTCTGACCACAGCGTGGATGAAATCTGCAACCTTTAGGCGGATTTACGTAGTCAGGTATCCAACCGTCTATTCCTCGACCTACCCCTCCGCTAAATCTGGGGACAGAGCCGAGTAATCCAATGGTATACGGGTGTAGTTGCCTTTTGAAGATTGTGTCGACATACGCAGATTCGGCTATTCTTCCAGCGTACATAACGTAGATTCTTTGGCTCAGCATTTTCGCTACACCTAGGTTATGGGTAATATATAAAACTGAAAGATGCCTTTTTTCAATGTGTTCTCTAAGCAATTTAATAATCTTATCTTGAACTGTAACGTCCAAAGCTGTCCCCGGCTCGTCCGCGATCAATAAATCTGGGTTACCCGCTAAAGCTATTGCTATCAATACCCGCTGTTTCATCCCACCGCTTAGCTCGTGAGGGTGTCTATCAAGAATCAATTCTGGTGAAGGTATTCTAAGCTCTTCGAGGATTTTGATCGATTGTTCTTTCACCCTTCTTTTTACATCCTTGTTCAATTCAGTTCTGAAATATTTTCTCCATTTGACATTAACTCTGCCTTGATATAGAAATATGTCTGTAAGTTGCTTTCCTACCGAGAACACGGGGTTGAGAGAAGTGTGGGGGTGCTGCGGAACCATAGATATCTTTTTCCCCCTTAATAGACTGAATTCATCTTCTCCCATCCGAAGCAAATCTTTACCTTCAAAGAAAATCTCTCCAGAAACTCTCGCAGGAGGAGTTGGAATTAACCTTAAAACAGCTTTAGCAGTAAGGGATTTGCCACAACCTGTCTCACCTACAAGTGAGACCGTTTCTCCTTTCTTAAGTGTTAAATTCACACCATCTACTATCTTAGATAACCCTTCGAAGACTTCGATATAGATGCGCAGATCTCTTACATCTAGGACTTCCATTTACATCATTGCCTAACTAACTAATAATTGAGCAATTTATCTATTTTCTAGTTTGTTATTTGTTTATCGCCTAGTTCATTGACTATCTGGTGGAATTATCATAAGTTGAGGAGCTCTCCAACCTAAACAATAAAAATTCGAAGCAATACATTTATTTTTTCAAATAACATAGTAGAACAGGGATTGTTATGAGAATAAAGGTTATTGAGCCGGTTACACCGCCAACCCCATGGAATAAAACAATAAAAGAGGTGTATGAAGCATACAAAGACCCAGATACAGAGATAACCGTTGTTAACCCTGAGAAAGGCCCCGAGTCAATAGAGCAACTATACGACGAAACTTGGACGAGTCTACCAACATTACTGGAAGCTGAGAAGGCAGAGAAGGAGGGCTACGACGCAGTGATAGACTATTGTTTTGATGACCCTGCGTTGCCAAGTTTGAAGGAGGCCTTGACCATTCCTGTAGTAGGCATCAATGAACCAAGCGTTCACTTTGCATCAATTTTAGGAAGAAAATTCTCTGTGATTGGAGTAGGAGGAGAAAATGAGAAAGGGGCTATAGAAGATAAGGTGACGGCTTATGGATTAGGCAGCAAACTAGCCTCCATAAGATTAACGGATATAAAAGTCCTTGAAATAAAGAAAGATTTTGATCGGTTAGTGAATGCACTGATGGAGAAAGGCAGGAAGGCCGTTGAAGAAGACGGGGCCGACGTCATAGTTCTGGGTTGTGGGGGTCTCTTAAACGTTGCTGAGGTACTGCAGAAAAAACTCAATGTGCCCGTGTTAGATCCAGGTCTGGTGGCGCTAAAGGTAGTTGAAGACCTAGTCAAACTTAAACTGGCCCAAAGCAAAAAGGCTTATCCCAAGCCTTATCAAAAGAAACGAACTTTATAGCTTTAAGAAGACGGTCTTCTGATTCAACTTCAAACTAGTGGACTTGCTCCTCCGATATCAATCGTGGCCTCGTTAACATAAGAGGGTGCTTCCGAAACTAAGAATGAAATCCGCAGCTTCTTTGGGAGTTCCCAATCTTTCCATCGGAATAGCTTTTATTTGCGCTTCTAACTCCTCCTGCAAGGTGGAACTTCTTACAATAGGGGTTCAATAAAACCAGGACATATGGTGTTGACGTTTATGTCAAATAGTGCTGATTATAAGATGTCTTGTTAGACCAAGAACGGCGGCTTTGGATTCTGTATAGTGCACTCCACCCAATTCACTCGTACTCCTCCCAGCGGATGGAAATGTATTCACAATTTTTCCACTCCTTTATTTCTTCATAGTTTCAATTACCATCTTTGAGCAATTGAAGGCTCTTTTTAGTTGACAACAATTACAAGATCCCATTTTTATCATCAATTTCTTCAATCGATCTCCGACAACATAGAATTCTGGCATTACTTACCAGAATATCTATCTTCCATATTTACGTAAAACCGTATCCCACCATTTCTGCAACTCGCTGGTAATTTAAACATCTGCGTGAATAAATACTGCTTGGCGATTTTTGGTCAGCAATTTCCTTGACTACCTTCTTCGTCTCTTTTATGTTTGTGTCATTGACCACTACAATTGCGCGCGTTAGTACGGGCTGTGTTTTCCTTTTCGCGCGGGCTACTTATGTTGTGCTGCAATTACATCGGTGGTGGTCATGTACACTTCTCCGCACTAAAAAAGTTTGAAAATTTATTCAGAAAAGCATGAAAATATTGCAAAACAAAAAGAAAATGTTCGTGCACTCAAGAAAATTATGGGGACAGTATTTTTCCTTTTTCAACGACGAGTTTCTCGTCTACGTATACTGTTGGCTCAAGTATTTGAAAATCCCAGTGGCCCTTTGCCTTTATCGGTGGCAATACCTTAGGAAAGAAATGACGACTGTTGTCTCCAGTCGCGAAGAGGAAGCTTCCTCTGTACCTTTCCCACTCTTGATGCCTTAGATCGTTTTTGCAATTGGGATTAGTTCCAATACCGAAATGAGCAGGGAGTCTGTACATGTTCGGATCGTCTAACTCGTCAAATTGCGCTTTTATTTTGGGCCACAGGTTTTTGTCTCCTTCGACATCAATGACTACATTGTCCTTAACCGTCATTCGTATAGGTTCACTTGGAAAACCACATACAGGTCCAAAAAGACAGCCACCGTCTATTACGATGGTTCCCTCTTTCATAGGGGCAGTGTCGTAAAACTGGAGTAATCCCCCAGGCAGAAATTCCATATTGAATGGAGGATTACGTTGTACATGTCCTGTTATTCCATACGAAGTTATTCCTCTGATATCTATGCTGACGTCTGTTCCATGCTCAGAGGTTATCCTCATAGTTTTAGATCTGTTCCATAAGGCAGCCATTCTTTCCATCTCATTCTTCATCGTCTCGCTATCGACCTCCCCTACTGTTCTGACCAACACCTCGTCAGTCATTGGGCCTCCTCCCGGACCAATTCCTCTAATCTTGCCCGCCCTAAGCGCCTTAATTAGAAAGTCAGAGTATCCTACTGAAAAATTGATTAAGACGTCGCAATTCTCAATAGCCGCTACCACAGACTTGGGAGGCGGATAATCAAAGCAATAATCGAAACCATATGTAGGTTTCGGCATCTCCATAAGCGTGGTCTTAGCGCCAGCTGCGATTCCGGCGTTCCTGAAGACGTAGCCGCATTCGAAGGGTGTTCTAGAGTCAATGACTATGAGGAGTTCTTCTCCAGGCCTTACGTCTAGAAACTCGTCTACAACGACCTTTGCAACTTTTGCTAATTCTGGAGAAACCATTCCTTCACTTCCCAAAATAAATTGTACTTGTTAAGACAATATCTTAACTTAAACTTTTCCCTGCAAAAACTCCTCAAAATTTTCTTAAATTGGCATAATGGGCATATTCATTGATTTTTGTGCGCGTGGAGTCAACTCGTGAGGCCATATCACAAATAGTAAAAAACTTTAATATTGAAGAAATTTACGTTTAGTTCTATAACAAAAATGTTGAGTCCAAAGAAATAGCCAACCTGTATCGAGTGGATGATGGTTTCGCTCTTTTTTTCAATAAATTGAAGCAACGCCTACTCTATAGCGTGATTTCTGTTTCTGAAACGGCCTTTAGCGACCTACTTTTGAATCCACTTTTCCACGTCAGCCCTCAAAGTGCAGAAAACCTGTATGAGACCTACCTTGTGAACTTGAGAAATTGGAAGCAAACATGGCACACCATGCTCAAGGATACTGAAAATTAACGTAGCGTACGCTTATGCCCCACAAATTGCCCTGTTTGAAGATTTCTTTTAACTTTATCCCAAGGGTAAATTCGACCATTCATAGCGATGTAAACGCCGTCTTTAAGAATATTTATTGCTCCAATTGCTGTCCCTACATTAAAAGATGCGTCAGAATCAGAGAATTTTTCCGGCTTGGTAGCACCCGTTAAGATTATTGTTTTGTTTTTGATTTTACTCAATTTTTGAGCAGTCTCAATCATTGTATCAGTTCCATGGGTGATTACTATTTTGTGGCTATTGACTTTCCGACAAGTGTCCAATATCTTATTCCTATCTTCTTCTGTAATATCTAAACTGTCTTTCTTCAGCAAAGAAATAATCTCAAAACTGAAATTAGGATTGACTTTCTGTAGTATTGCTTTCACAGCGGGCTCTGTGATTTCGAAGGTGTAGCCCTCTACTGGCTTTGGGTAGTCTTTGTCGATTGTTCCTCCAGTTTGAATAAAAACTATTTTCATAATAATTAACCTGCTGCAAATGTCTTAAATAGTTTCAGCATAGTTGCTTTCGGCGAGTGCTGGCCAAAAGAGTTCATAATAAAGCAAGTCTTAACTAATCAAAAATTTAGCGCGCCCATGCTTCACCGAATATTTCATACACTGGATAAAGAGGAAGATTTATCTCGTTACACAGATTGCCTTTCACCACTCCGAAAACTCAATCCGAAGGACTGAAATTTTTATTTCTTTCTTAATTTTTTGTAAGCTGAGAAAGCTATCAGGCCTACATAATATATTATTCCTAGGATTCCCATCCACACGCAAAAACTGTACACTTCCAATGACAAAGCTGGATTATAAAGCGGATTCATTGTTAATGGATAGAATGGGCGTATGTCGTTGTATAATGGAGAATCCAGCAGAACATGGAACATGGTGCCTGAAATGCCGGCGACTAGGAAAGATTTCAGACGCAGATTACTGTTTGGTTCCAACAAGAACACTTTGTAAAGTGGGCATAAAACTTTTTCAAAAAGGAACATCGTGTAGCCAAGAGCAAGGCCTAAAAGGAAGGCTAGAACGAATGTGTGCAAATAGCCGTGTAAAGGATACCTCAATCCGAGAAAAAGCACAAGGAAAGGTTCAACATCAACAATAATGTTAGCTACGATGAATGTGGGTACATGCAAATATTTCCTGAGAGGAAGCCCGAAACCTAAAGCCGGACCCAAATGGTATGGCGTAAATGGCATGTTTTCTTCATCTATCTCTCAAATATCGCGTTTTCAACATTTAAACTCTGTCTGGATTGATACTTTGGTTAACCAAATCAGATCTGCAAATAATATCCAATGGCAACCTACCTCTTCGTAACCTTTTTGTCCTCTTCAGCCGCTCTTGAAGCCTTTTTCTTTTTGTTCCATTCTTTTCTAAGCTTTTCTGCAAGTTTGCCATTTTCAAGAATCAATGCTCCACGATAACCACAGTCTCTGCAATCCCAAAGAGACCATAATTGAGGAAGGCCTGAAGCATAATACACATCTGTTGAACCGCATTTTGGACAAAACTTTACTCTATTCAGATAACCACATCCAAAGGTTATACGTGTAAGTTTCAAGTTTCTAACTTAGATTAGGCTATACCTAATTTATTAGAGTTAACTTAATTCTTATCTGACGCGCTAAAGCCTGTCGCCTTTCAGCTTTTTAGTTCTTTCAAGTCAGCCCGCACAGTGAAAGCTTCATGTGCACGAAATATTCCAGCAACTTATTTATTTGATACTTTGTTTTGAATTACTGAATTAAGAATTGTCCATGTGGAGGTGAAAATAGTGGAAGAAGAGAAAGGAGTTAGATTGAGAGTGCCCCCGAAGGTTACAATTCTGATAGTGGCCCTAATATTCTTGCTTGTTTTTTCAATAGCATTTGGCTTGGCTATGGTAATTTCAGTTGGAGTCGGACACGCAGTAATACTTGTTGATCCGCTTCTAAAATCAACAAGTGAACCTATACTTGGACCAACTTATGTGGTGAAGGCACCTTGGGTTACTGCTGTTGATGTCTACTATGCTACCGATTCATTTGAAGACACTATTCCATGCTTCTCTTCAGATCAGCTTGAAATGCAAATCCAAATACTAGTCAGATGGTCACTTGATCCCGGCAAACTAAAAGATCTTTACAATAACTATCCACGATTGAACTATAAAGAAGCGGCTGTTGAATCGATTATGGCAGAGACAATACGACTGGTGACTAAAAACTTCACTGCGCTGGAAACAATAGAATTCAGAGATGTTGTGAGAAATCAGATAGAAACAGCCGTGCTTGAAGAGGTGACAAAAGAACCGTCGTTGGCTGGAGCTATGACGCGTTTTGAGTTTGACTTGAGGAATATTGGCTATCCAGCGAAATACACTGCAGCTATAGAGGACAAACTTGTAGCCGAGCAACAGAAGATTCAGGCAGATTTTGAGAAACAAAGGATATTGGTGTTAGCTAACGCAACGGCCCAAGAAGTCATCATTAAAGCTTCGGGTGAAGCTGAAGCTAAAGTAATAGAAGCCAATGCGACGAGACAGGCAATCGAACTGGTTTTAGAGTCGGTTGGTCAAAATGGAAATGAGACAAGAATTGCCGAGCTTTATCTGTGGGTTCAAGCGTTGCAGAGAATTGCGCCAGAAGTGGAAATACTGATAGTTGGCACAGACGGGATTCCAGTGTTGATTCCAACGGACTCAACGACCCCCTAAATTTCCTTATTAACTCCAAAATTTTCTTGAGGGTTTCCTTCAAGTTCTTTTTTTAAAAAATCGAAAAGGACTGTACAAGAGAAATCTCTAACTTGACTTATGATACGATTTTGGCGTGCTCATTATTGAGGTCAACCTCTCTGAAGCCTCTTGTTTCTCTGTAACTCCAGAAAAGGAACAGTAATGTTTTTTAGAGTGCATCAATAATGCCTAATGTCTTACGGAGGTTGAACTATGTCAAAAAGCAAGAAAGCTAAAGCTGCAGGTCTAGAACAGCATAGACAATTGCAGAGAGCCAAAAAAATGAAGAGGAAACAGAGAAAGCAAGTTGCGCTACCTAAAAAGCATGCTAAAGGGAAATAATCGACTAGACGACAAATAAAAAGTCAAATTGGTCGAATTGGGTTTTCTGTAGTTTGCGTGTTGGAGCCTATTTTGCAAAAGTTGAGACAAATTTCGTTTTCTTTGGAAAACGAGGAATAGTTGGATTGATTTCTCCTGCTTCCAAGTCAGTCTTGGATATACTGGGTGTTCCTATTTTTCGGCATATTAAGTTGAGTGAATCTTCTGTGAAATTTAACAGGTTTTGCCCTTCCGATGTAAGGTTGTATACTTTCCTTGGCCTTTCGCTTTTCATGTTCCACTCACTTTTCACGTAGCCTTTCTTCTCCAACATGGTTAAAAGCGGATAGACAGTGCTGGGGCCGAAGTATACTCCGAAGGATTTGCGGATTTTAGTGATTATTTGGTAACCATGCATAGGTTGCGCTCTTAAGAATTGCAAAACTACGAGGTCCAAAAGTCCCTTCATCAATTTGACTTGAACTTCTTTTTGGATGTTGACCATTTGTTTCTTTCCTCGTGTATTTTTGTTCTACAGTTGTACAATAGGTCTCCTGGGAGACATATCTTACGTCTTTATAGAGCATAAACAACGATATAAAGGTTCATGCTTACCACAAGCATAAAAAAGCATACTAAAGCATATCGGAAAACAATCTTATGCCCATGGTTCTTAATATGCCAAAACATGAAAACTCAAGAAACAGTGCCTCACGCATCATTGCGCTCGAAAAAAAATCGTCAACCAGAGAACTGTTCAACACATACGCTAAGAATTGTCAAACATAAGAAATGAACCCGCAAAACAATATACTTCAAAAAGTAACGATCATAAGAAATGACGCAAGCTCGCTATGTACTCTGTGAATACTATGTCCTCTTGCTTTGGAGAATACTCGAAATGCGCAACCTTTTTGTGGAGAACCTTCATAATCTCTATTTCAATGAGCCTTGCTCCCGGCCCAAAGATCTGCTCAATCGCATTGGCAAAATCTTCAATTCTGTAAGGAATCTCTTTTTTCCCAATCTTAAAGTTATTCTCTAAATAGAAATATATGGCCTGTCTACAGGAATCTCCCAACGAAGAAAGCCCATAATCCACTGCCTCTACTAAGAGTTTTTCAAACTTACCTTTGCACGACTCTGGTTTCCTTTCGGGGAGTCGCAATTCACTTGTTGCGTCTAAACTTTCTGTGAGTGCCATGAGTTTCAACCTTTGTGTAGTTTTGTTCAACTGTTGATTTGTTACACTTAGATACATATAGCGTCGTAAGATTCAATATATATGTTGTTTTGAAACACGACATATTCCGAAAATCGATATATCACCACAGCACATTCGCTCTACTTCTTTCCAATTTCTTAGTTCTCTATAGCCCCTTTGTTTCATAAATTTCAATGCAACTCACTGCTATTCTTGCATCATCCTATTTTACATATGACTTGAAAGTTCATTGTCCAACGCGATATTAACCGTAACAATAATGCGAAGCTGTTAATCGCAGAATGCGATAGAATACAACCCATAATATTTCTCGTTCGCAAGAATAGAAAACCATTCAGAAGTGCCAGAAGAAACACTGGAACCAGAACCAAGAGCATGTCTGACGTCACATGATGCATATAAATGGGTAAAAAAAGAAACGACTGCAAAAAGTTAACTGAAAGGTTCCTTTTGGATAAGCTTGAAGCGCCAAAATTTGCGAACTGTACAATAAGGATTCATGGTGCGTCAAACCGCTATGAAATACATTCGGTTGTTAACAACTTTCCTTCTGATTTTGCCTTTCGCCGCCAGATCATTAAGAAACGCAACAAAGTTAGCTACGATAAAAACAGATATTTTGGGAGCGGCAATTAAGTCAAAATCCGTATGGAAACTCGTAGCATTCATTATCTCGTCAGAAGTGTAAGCCTTGCCCTTACGCGCATTTAGAAAAGCAAGTATTTCTTCTTCCAAATTCACCGAGCCCATCTCAAATTTTTTCCGATCTATAGGCATAGAAATCACCCTTTATAATGAAGCCTGCTAAACATATAATATTTATGCGCGCGCCACAAACTTGGAACAGCGTTGGAAAAACCCAAAATTCTGAATGCAAAAAACCACTTCCAATACGCGTGCGCATAATTGCAAATTGGAGCCGTACTCCTGAGAGAGAAATATTAAGTTGGAGTAGAACACAGTCAGAATTATGCTCGAAGGTAACTCCACACAGTTTAGGATGGCAGCAATCAAACAGCTTTTCGTGACATCTGTTATGCTTTTCGTCCAAATAATTGTCTTTTTTGTTTCTGCAGGTTATATCGCCGATCCTCGGCCATGGCTTTTTTTCAGTACCGCTTTTGTGCACTACTGTGTGAGCACTGCAATCCAGCTAAAGCTTAACCCTGAACTTCTCGTTCAGAGACTCAAAAGGAAAAGAGAGGGCTCAAAATTATGGGATGAAATATTGATGCGATTCAGCAATCTCATGGTGATAATTCCTATACCTGCCGTAGCAGGATTAGATGTTGGCAGATTTCATTGGTCGAATCTCGATATCTATTTTGCAGCAATAGGTTTTCTATTCATCGTTATCTCCAAGTTTCTTCTCAATTGGGCTATGGCAGTGAATCCGCATTTCGAGCCTACTGTTCGAATTCAAAAAGAACCTTATCATAAGGTGATAACAAGTGGACCCTACAATATTGTAAGACATCCTGGTTACTTGGCAGGAATCTTATTCGCTATTTAAATTCCACTGATGATTGGATCCGTTTTCGCTTTCATTCCAGTCGGAATTTATGTTCTCTTGATTATGGTGCGTACATGGCTGGAAGATAAAACACTTCAGAAAGAACTGGATGAATATTCAGAATACACTAAACAAACTACATATAGATTATTTCCAGGGATTTAGTAGATAGAAACTAAACATGCAGAATTAACGCGCGCTTAGAAAAAATGAAACAGCAACAAGAAAAGCAAAGAAATCAATGAAATTCGTAAATAGCGTTCTCCTAAACTATCAAACAACTAGCACCAAATAAGTTTACAATTATCCTCGGTTTTGAATGCGAAAACTGATATGCCATATTCCAAAACTACTTTTCTACTTCACAGTTGTGATTGAAGAAAAAGCGCATGATAGGACTTGCTCGTATAATTCTGTAATTTAGTTAAAGACTTAAACTACAAAGTTCAGCATGCACGCAAAGCGAGCCTACGGTAAGGCTGACCTCAGAGTGTTAGCTTAACCTCCTCTCTTTTCTTTTTGTGCGTATACAAATTTGTTGATGCTTCTTCCATAAGTCATAAAAATTGAAGTTAAATATATTGTAAATGACGTAGGATGCTTAAGAAAACTGTCATTGTTCTGAGTTTGCTTATGTTTTCCTTCCTCTGTGTAGAGTTCAGCTCATTTGAGACAAAAGCTTCCAGTGATCATACAGTTCACAACTTTAACACTGGTTTGACCTACACGTCAATTCAAGAGGCAATAGACGCTCCTGAAACTTCCAATGGACACACAATATTTGTTGATGTAGGAACATATTATGAAAATGTAGTTGTTAATAAGCCACTCTCTCTCGTCGGAGAAGACAAAAATAGAACTATTATTAATGCAAATAGAACTCTAACTGCTCTTCTTGTGGCCTCAGACAACGTTTCCATAAGTGGCTTCACCGTAATGCATAGCTATGGAGAACCTGGCCAAGGCGGAGGAGGTATAGTTGTAAACGACAAAGGCAACGTTCAAATAAGCGACGTAATTTCATGCAACAATGATGCAGATTGGGGAGTACACTTAACCCCTGAATGTTATGACGTAAGCATAACGTGCACAACTATTATGAATAATTCCAGAGGCGGGTTACTATTGTATAGAGCTAGCAGAGTAGATTTGTACAACAATACCATAACCAAAAACAAAGAGGGTATTAATTGTAGAAACAGCTCCAAAATAGAAGTTCACTGGAATGACATTTACGGCAACGCTGCTTATGATATACGAAACGACGTTGCGGAAATGGTGAACGCCACCTACAACTATTGGGGGGCCTCTAGCTTGAAAATCCTTGGAAATGTCCTTTACAATCCTTGGCTAACAGAGTCAATATATCCCTTTCCCTTAGCAATTTCAAATCCTACCAATGGAATGGCTGTAGGTTTAGTAATAACTGTCGAGGTGGACTCACCCCATTTAGAGGAGATATCAAAAATCGAGTATTATCTTCAAAATGTTTTGATAGGCACCTTACACCAAGCGTCTGTCAAGAATGAATGGGAATTAGACACAACACGATATCCAAATGGAGAGTATACCATAACTGTAAAGGCATACGACGACCCCGGAAACATGAAAACGTGTAGCACCACAGTAACGATAAATAACATAGAAGCTCCATGGTGGCAAACAAACTTTTGGACGATAGTAGAAGTGCTTGTGGGTATAGGCGGTTTGTTGTTAGCTATATTGGCATATGTAGCAGGGAAAAGGAAGAAAGAGAAAGAATAGTGACTTTTTTACTGGTGAGTAGGGCGCTAAAAAATTGTTTTTCGGAGATCAATGTGTTAAGCGCGCGCTTAGAGATGCCAGTGACTATTTCAGCTCAATTGAGCCTACCTCTCCATAGCCTCTTAGTTCTCTTCAGCCTCTCTGTTTCATAGGTTTTGTTTCATACTTAATTGATAAATATGATGTAGAACCCTGCCAACAACCTTGAAATACGACTAATTTTATATTATTTTCAGAAAAGGACTGTTTCAATTCAAGGATGTGAATTTTTGAGGTCTTCAAAAGAGCTAAAATTCAAAATAAAAGCAAATCACCAAGATTTTCAAGAAGTCACTTCAGTTCAGTTTCCAATTATTTCACTTGTGAAGTGGTGGCGCGGGGTGCGGGATTTGAACCCGCGCGGCCCTTGCGAACCACAGGCTTAGCAGGCCTGCCCCCTACCAGGCTAGGGCAACCCCGCCCTGTTTTTTCCTGACCCCGTGGGTTTTTAATGTTGAGGCCCGCTATTTTCTTTTTCGGAAGATTTTGCCGCCGGCAACGTACTCGCCGGTGAGGTATTAAAGACGCTGCCCTCTTAATTCACAGTTTCCCTCGACGTCTGTCGCGACTTTTCAAAAAGATTACTAAGAAACTCAAAAGAAAATGGTCGCTTATTATATGCATAGAAAGCAAAATCCGCGAAAAATTTCTGATCCACTAAGATCAAAGTAGACAAAACATAAGGAAAAAACGAGCATAACGCCTTTCATACGGGCTTTTGTTAGAATTTTCTTCCCCTTGGATTAATTGAAGATTTGAAGATGCTATCATATCATCGATTTTACTGTTAATGAATAGCGTGTGCTATTCTGTATTAGGATTTGCACTGTTAAGTCGTAAGATTTAAGTTCGAGTTCCGCCCATATTGCTTAGGGTAGGAAGTTGCGTTACATAACCATTGGCAACTATCAGTTTTCCGTGGTGCTTCTATTAATTGCCGTTGTAGCGAGTCCAATAGTGTTCGCTACAACATACTACTTGTGGACCAGTAAAACAATACCGATGTCAGTAGATGAACCATTATCCATAACCAATTTTCCATCTTCCATTCATTTCCATCCAGGCGAAAACGAGACCCTGACCATTACTATTCTGAACTCCGCAACAATAAACTACTCTGTAGTCCTCACCTTTACACTAAATGATACTGCCTATCAACAATCATATCTACAGTTCAGCAACTACACTTACACCATCACACCAGGAAACAACGACATATTTGCTTGGATATTAGTAGCCAGTGACGCTCCAGGCGGATGGCATGAACTCGCAGTGGACTTCTATCGACAATGAATTCAAACTCTTAGCGCGCGATATTTTTGTTTTTCATGCATGAATATGCAAAATTTATTGAACTTATGAATATTTGTTTTTTCTATGTTGCACCTCATACTTGGCGAACTAATTCTCATATTGAATTTGTAGTCCGCAAACAGTAGAAAGGAAAGTATAGCAAGCTGTTAGCCTCTTGAACAGCGCGTTAACCTGCGAAAAAATTGAATTTGAATTGAACAAAAAATGGAGGAAAATTTGGCCTTTTGTTTCGATCGATTTCTTCTTTGAAGTCTCCTAGGCAGGTGTTTGCGTTTGCGGTTGCGTTCCTGTTTGGCGAGTGTACATTTTCACAGCTAAGGTGTATACTAGCCAGATTATTACTCCGTAGATGACACCGTTAAAAACGGCCACAATCAAAAGAGTGGCGGATATCCCAAGTACCAAGTAGTCTGTTTCAGCTCCGACCACAGCATCATAGATCATTCTTCCGGGCGGAAGACTAGCGTATCCAAGAGTTGCAACAAGAAATACTACGAAGGCAACAAGAAAGACGATTGCTCCTTTCAACCCTTCACCTCCAAATAAAGCCACTTTGCAATAGATTTTTTGTTGTTCTACATGGGCGTATGAAGTATTAAAGGTATGTGACTGTAGGAAGACAGTAACAAGGCAGACGCTTTCAATAAAGTTTCCATGAGGTTCTCAGAAGCGTATAGCGAGTCACAATACAAAGAAAAAAAGAGGGGTTGCGGGAGATATCCACGCTTGAGATGGTATTACAGTCAATACGCCTGTCCGCGTAGAAACATAGCTACTTCGCTCTCTCATTGAAAAAGAAAGGAGTTGCAGGAGACTGTGAAGGCATCTTCACTTATGACGAGGATAGGGCAACCCCGCATCTTAGCCTCACTTGATTTTGTCTGCTGAGCTATTTTGTGTTTCCATGTTAACAAACGTTTTTACTGCAAAACCGTTACTGTAAAAGCAAGGTGAAAACGGCCATGAGCTTATCTTCGCTCAGCAACGCTGTGAAACGAACTTGTGATGTGCTCAAGCAAGGCGCTGCCATGCAAGTTTCTGATTACGAAAAGCGCTTCTCATCGATTAAGAACTTGTATGATGGCTTGCTCTCGAACCTTATACAAATGGATTTTAGCCCAAAAGAAGCGTGTGAAACAGCTAAGCAATTTTTCGGAGCAGAGCGCGTTCGTTTTGCTGGTGTAGACGGCACCATGTATTCTCGGCCACTTTTTGACATGGTGATTTTTTTCGGCGGTGCCTATGCCTCGACAGGCACTGTGACATTTCTTGAGAATGCTAAGCCCTCGGTCGTCTATGACGAGAAGATGATTCAGCAAGGCGCGGGCTTATCTAGCGTCGTGCCAATCTACATCAACGAAATTCCAGATGTGGATCAGACATTCTTTGCCGCTGACCAACCGGGAGAAGTCACTTTAGCCAGACCGTTAACGGATGAGACGATAATAGATAATGCTACAATTGCGAATTGGATGATGACCTTCGCCGAGTATTACTTAGCCTACAGACTTGCCACGGATCCTAACCAGAACATACGCATCCTCCTCTTGGACAGAAGCCTATCCATCGAAAGAGCAAGCCTGCTCTATGACACGTCGAAAATCGACTTCTGGACTGCAAAAAGCAGTATAATCGGATACAAAGTCGACGAAGTGCCCATCGACAAGAACGATTTGACGATTGCAAGGCAATACATTTGCAACCAAAACATAGGTTTGCCGCCTCCACGAGCTGACTACCTACGCTACGCAATAATCGACTTAGCAAAAAGAAAAGGATCCTTAACTGAAAAACAGATTCAAACCGCCTTTGCAATAACTGACGAAAAACGGATAAAAAGAATCAAACGCAGCTTAAAGAATATGGTTGCCCGAGGCATTTTAAACGAGAGAAACGAGACCTACACGTTAAACCAGAAATACGCCACAACCTGGGAACGCATAAGAAAGCTTGCACGCACTTTGGGCGACCGTCTCTTCTTCGCGAAAACTCCTGGAACAGAAACAGCCAGTCTCATGAAAATCGCTAAAGACGGCAAAGACCACTGGCTCACAACCCTTGACATGGCCTTTCTCACGTTGTTCACGCTCCACATGCTCATGGAAGAATGCTGGAAAAAACGCATCTTGCTCATCGGCGTAACCAAAGACACGGCTGCCAGAGACTTCAAACGGCAACTAATCCCAATAATGCACAGCGAAGGCCTACTCAAAACAGCAGTTTTGCCAAAAGACTTGGAGGAACTGCCGAACACAGACCGCATGATACTTCAATCAGCCAGCATCTTCAACCCAGACAAAATCAAGCCGCCATGGACTCTGATCGAATACGATTCCGCCTTCAGAACTATGCTTCCAGACAAGAAAAACCGCAAAGGCTACGTTTCAGGAGCCATAAAAAACAAAATCAGCCTCGAAAAAACTTTCCTCAAAACATATGTGCAACTGAGCCAGGCCAAAACAGACCAAATGCTAAGAAGTAACGTCCTACTGGTCGATCGTCTAGTCTATCCAGAATATGATTATAGACCAGAAAACATCGTGGAGTTTTGGAACGAGCTGAGCGACGGCACGAGGGAGCCTGTCGAAACAGTCCTGTTCATGGACAAAAATGTTCCAAACAAACTTCAGAACTTGACCATGACCCTTCTGACAGCCATGGCCCCTTCAAACATACCCGAAGCTTTTGGCCACAACAAACCCCTGTTCATAGCTGATAAAATTGCCAAGTGGAACTACAGCCAGTTCAAATGCGTCGTCGATACTACAGCGGATTGGATACTGAATAATCATAAATTGAGAAAGTTCATATTCTATATGAGCACTTTCCGAGAGAGGCGAGCCACAATTGAAGCCGCAAGAAGAGAAAACCTTTAACAGCCTATGCTTCACGGATTTCGAAGGCAAATTCCATGCGAGACTAGCCGCCGTTATCCCACGATATTTTGGAGGAGAAGAAACTAAACTCTCAGGTACCAGCGCCCGCTACCAATGCCGCGTCAAAATCGAATACCAAAAAGACCTGATGGGGCTTCTGGAAGAAGGCATGCTCCTCGCTGTTAGGAACTTCAAACAGACAGAGGAAAACGCTGAGAGATACACGCTTATGGAAATTAGCCGCGTCTGGCCTGAACACTTCGGGTTGCGCGGCCTGTCAAATCACGGCTACTATCCCATGCAGTTCGAGATTATTGAGCAGTCGGAAGAAGATTGGCAGACAGACGACAAGTCTACGATGATGATTCAAATAGACGCCATACCAATAAACTATGACTTGATTCTAAACCGCAACTGTGAATTCGAATTTTTCAAGGGCTTCTCCTATCCAGTCGTGGGCAGCCCCGTTTACTTGTTGAACAGCGAAATGATTAACCGAATGTACAACAAGAAAATAGCCGAAAAACTCAACATAGACCCATCCAAGACCGTTGACGACGCTAGAGTGGATCCCAGACTTGGATTAATTAAAATGTTTCAAACAAGCAAAACCGTGATTCCGATATATGTTGATTTCGAGAAGCTCGTACGTTATCACTTCGGCGTTTTCGCCTTCACCGGAGGCGGAAAAAGCAATTTAACCTCAAACATTCTCAGACGAATTTTGCTGCACACGGACAATACGAAGGTTATACTTTTTGACATAAGCTGCGAGTACGTGTTCCTAATGCTTGATTTGCTCGCAGACCCGGCATTCACTGCCAAAGTCATCTTGGAACACAGAATCGATTCTCTGGAACAATTTTTCAACTCCGTTGTTAAGCCAAGAGAATACGAGATAGATGAAAGAATCAAGATTGGACTGCAACGAATTACAGAACAAGGGAAAGTTGCCTATTACACGAGGCCTAAACAGAGGGTTCCAACCTACAGTCAATTCTTGGACGAGCTTGGCGCCCAAAGAAAGGATAGCGTGGATAAACCCCATTACATGAACGCCATTGACAGGATTCACGATGCTGTAATCGAATACATAGAGACGCGGGGCTTAAGCGAAGGGCAAGAGGTAAGCGGAGACTTCGTGGAATACATAGATCAGTTTGCTCTGGAAAGTGTGCAGCAGTTTAAAGTTCATGAGAAAAGTGGACTATACGCATGGGCAACCACGAGAACCCCAATCTTGGACGTAATCAAAAAGAAGAATGAGAAAGAAAAGGAACAAGTAGGCGGATTAACAGGAGAAAAAATACGGGAACTCTTAGAAGACAAGACTACGCGGCTTGTTTGCGTTTCAATTTCAGACCCCTTCACAATGAAGGACCTTGTCATAAATCTAACGCAAGAGTTGCTTACACGCAGGAAACGAAAATTCCAAGTTAAGCCCTACATTCTTTTGGTTTTTGACGAGGCACAAGAATTCATTCCAGAAACAGGCGGTTCAGCTGGTATAGACAAGAAATGCAGCAAGCAAGTGGAAGTAATGCTTAGGCAAGGGAGAAAATACGGTTTAGGTGTTTGCGTGGCGACGCAACGCATAGCCTACTTGAATACAAACGCCTTGCAACAGCTTCATACGTACTTTGTCGGCACTTTACCGCGACCGTATGACCGTGCCTTAATCAGCGACACTTTCATGATAGACAAGGGCATACTAGAGAAAACCTTAGAGTTCGCACCAGGCGAATGGCTCCTGTCAAGCTACATAGCCACTGGGATAGAGAACGTGCCCATATTCATCAAAGCAGACAACGCAGAAAAAGAAATAGAAAAATACCTAAAAGGAAAAGCACAAAAAGAATTATTAGCGCTTCGATAACAATAGAAAACAGGTGGAAAAACCGGAGAGTTCCATGAGTCCCAATGGAAGAGTTCCTGTCTGGCAGATGGTGAAGAATCCATTATCCAGAAAACAAGAAACCCCGAGATTGCAACAGTAGGTATGACCTCTTATACTCAACTGGCAGAGGTGAAGTTGAGGTTTATGACCCACAAAAGCACGGTTATTGGTCAATAGTCCGAGAAGAAGGAGGAAAGCTGTCAATTGCTGTTCCAGAAGAACCCGCGAGAAGACAGCCCTTGACTCGGAAAATCTCCCCTTTACCCGTGGTTAAAAGGCATAGGATAATGAATCCATTCCTGGGGATAGCACTTTACAGTCTTATGAATGCACTAGAGTTTTTCCAAAAAGGGGAAGAGAGACATCGTCTGGGCGCAACGATACTCATGGATCTTTCCGTGGAATATACACTTAAGGCAAAGCTGTATCAGCTAAGCCCAGCAGAATTTATCGAAAAACAACAAGATCGGTTAGATTTTGCGGAGGCAATGAACCAACTTAAAAGTAATAATATAGCAGTTCGGGATGATGAAAAAGTTTATTTGTGGAAGGTACATAACGTTCAGAATTTCGCTCAGCATCGAGGAGCTATTCCAGACTCACTTTCTAAATGTGAATACTTAAAATGGGTTTGCTCTTTCATCAATCGGTTTGCTTTAGAAAGCTTTGATTTGGATATAGGATCCGTTCTGCCTTCCGACTTAAGGGAAACAATGCTTGAATTGACAAAAGACTAATAAGAAAGCCCTGAAAGCGGGGAAGCCTCGACTCTAAGGCACCACTCTAGAGTACTTCTTCATAAAATCTAAGATAGAATGCGCAAAAGGTGAGGTTCAGTTTACAGATCTTGCAAAGAAACTCTTGGAAAACAAGTTAAAACCATCTGCAGACGAAAATTAGCTATGACTGGCTATTTGGAAAACCAAAAAATCAAGCATTGGTTCTATTTTGGTTTCAGTCTTTATGCAATGGGGCTATTAGTCTTTTCCGAGCACTAGTCCCGCCTAAGCAAGTGGAGGTTGAACCTATATATAGAGGGGGTATAAGTTTTTTTCACGCGCTAGTCTCTCGAAAAATATCTCAAACAAAAAATTTAGAAGAAAGACAGATTTAGGATTGCGTTATTCCGCATTTTTTGAGTAGGCGTTGCCATTTTTCGTCCGTTAAGCGTTGGATGTCGTCAAGCACTTTTTCGTTCTTCGCTGCGAACAAGTGCCTGAAACGTCCTTGCCCCTGCAAGTATTCCTTTACTGGCTTTTTCTTCTGAGGAGCCAAAGCTAAAACTTTGCTTGGAATAGACAGCTGATACTGACCGTTCACAGCTTCCCACAAGGGAAACACACATGTTTCCACCGCCAACTTCGAATACTCAATAGATTTCGCAGGATCGCTTCTCCATCCCCTCGGACAAGGCGCAAGCACATGCAAAAACGCTGGCCCATTCACTTCCAACCCTTTCCTCACTTTCGTAAGTAAGTCTCGCCAATAGTGCGGCACCGCAGTCGCCACGTAAGGCATTTCGTGAGCCACCATAATGTCGGCAATGGGCTTCTTGTGCTCCAATTTTCCAGGTATAGCTGTGCCAGCTGGAGATGTGGTTGTAGCAGCTCCATGGGGTGTTCCCCCGCTTCTCTGAATCCCAGTGTTCATATAAGCCTCGTTATCGTAAAGCACGAATAGGAAGTCGTGTCCTCGTTCAACAGCTCCAGAAAGAGCTTGGATACCTATGTCATATGTGCCGCCGTCTCCCGCAAACGCGATAACGTCTACCTGCTCCTGTTTTGTTCGTCCTTTCTTTTTCAGTATCTTCAGAGCTGACTCAATTCCTGAAGCGTTTGCTGCAGCGGTTTCGAAGGCCGTGTGCAACCATGGTGTAGCCCACGAAGTGTATGGATAGATTGATGAGACTACTTCCATGCATCCAGTGGCTTCAGTCACTATCGTGGGTCCTCTGGTTGCCTTCATTATCAACCTTAATACCGTTGCCGGTGCGCATCCAGCACATGCCCTGTGTCCTGACATGAACAAGTCTGGTTTTTCAGCGATGTCTTTTGTGGTGAATTTCCATTCTTCAGCCATTTGTTTTCATTCCTCCTTTATTCTCTCAACCCCACGTATTGTATTGGGTTTTCAATGCGCTGGGTCTGCAGTATCTTCTGCAAGTCTTCGTAGATTTTCCGCAGTTCACTTGGACTTGTGTCTCTTCCGCCTAGGCCATAGATGTAGTTGACGACATAGGGATGAATAGGCGCGTCATAGAGCACATGGCGGATTTCATGGAAAACCGCTCCGCCGTTTCCGCCGAAACTCAAACTTCTGTCCATAATGGCAACGGCTTTCACGTTTTCAAAGGCTTTTATTATTTCTTCAACGGGTAAAGGTCTGAAAGTGCGAATTCTTAGAAGCCCAGCTTTAACGCCTTCTGTTCTAAGGTCATCCACTACTGCTTTCATTGTGCCTGCAGTGGAGCCTAGACATACTGCAGCTATTTCTGCGTCCTCAAGGCGATAGGCGTCAAGTAGTCCGTTTCCGTAGCTTCGGCCGCTTACTCCTGCATATTCCTCGTTCACTTGTTGAATAACGGTGAGAGCATTTTTCATGGCTTCTTCCTGTTGCCGCTTAAACTCGAAGTAGTAGTTAGGCAATGCTATCGGTCCCATGCTCATGGGGTTTTCCGGGTCAAGCTTGAAAGGTACGGTTTTTCCTTCATGAGTAAGCACAGTAGGCAACTGGCGTGTTCCGACAAATTGCTTAACAACATCGTCTGGAAGCACGCTTACGTTTTCAAGCGTGTGACTTAAAGTGAACCCGTCTAAACCTACTATAACGGGCAAGAGAACGTTGTGGTTTTCCGCTATCTTGAAAGCTTGAATTATCGTATCATAAACTTCTTGGGCGTTTTCAGCGTATATTTGTATCCAGCCGCTGTCTCTTTCAGCCATGCTGTCTGATTGGTCGCCATGGATGTTTATTGGCGCTGACAATGCTCTGTTGGCAATAGCCATTACTACTGGCGCGCGACATCCAGAAGTTACGAACAGTATTTCGTGCATTAAGGCTAAACCTGCGGAAGCTGAGGCTGTGAAAGCTCTTGCTCCCGTGACTGACGCGGCGAGGCAAGCGGTTAAAGCGCTATGCTCTGATTCTGTACAGACAAATTCAGTTTCAACTTCGCCGTCAGCTACGTATTCGCTGAATTTTTCAACGATAATGGTTTGAGGAGTTATAGGATAAGCTGCCACGACATCCACATCTGACTGTTTAGCAGCGTAAGCAACTGCTTCGTCTCCGTTTAACGCCAAAACCTCTTGTTTAACAACACTTTTCATTTTGCCATACACTCCTATTCAAGTTTCATTTCTATCGCCTTAGTCGGACATTCATTAGCGCATATTCCGCAACCTTTACAGAAGTTGAAATCGAATTCTATGTCTGCCTTTTCGGGTTTCCAATGTATCGCTCCGTCAGGGCAGAAAAGCACGCATAACAAGCATCTAGTGCATTTAGCCGTGTCCCTTACGGGTTGGTACGTTTTCCAGTCTCCAGTAAGAAACTCGGTGCTTGGCTTAGGACATACTGCAGCCGGTGCGATTTCTTTCCAACCTTTATCTTTAACGGTCACTCTGATTTTGCCTCCTGATAAGCTTCTTTTATAATTGCAAAGTTTTTCTCGGCGATATCCAGCTTAAAACGTTCTTTGACGGTTTTTTCTACGCTTTCTAAGCTGACTATGCCGGTTGCACGGGCGACGGCTCCAAGCATGGCCGTGTTTGTTATTGGCATTCCTAGGATTTTTATCGCAATTTCTGTTGCGGGAATGGCCCAGACTTTTCCTTTCTCAGTCTTAAGGGTTTTTCTGACTTCAGCTGGGTCATCTTTGGAATTGATTATGATTATTCCTTCTTCGCCTATGCCCGATGTTACCGGAACCGTTCTTAGAAGTGTCGGGTCCAAAACAGCCACTACGTCTGGCCCGTAGACTGCGCAGTGTATCTTAATCGGCTCGGTGCTTATTCTTGTGAATGCCGTCACGGGCGCGCCCATTCTTTCGGGTCCAAATTCTGGAAAGGATTGAATGTACTTTCCTTCATAGATGGCTGTTCGCGCTAACAATTCACTGGCTGTCCATGCTCCTTGGCCGCCTCTGCCATGCCATCTGACTTCCAAGATTTTTTTCAACTAGTTACTCTCCGTAATTTCTTCATTTTATTGTGAACTCTCAAATATACATCTTTCTAGACGAATATTGAGAAAATCATGTATTACTGAGTTTAAGCGTCGAAATGTTCGAGCATCTCTTTAAGGATTAATTGTTAGCTCAATGTTTGGAACATGATTTTTACTGGTTAGACAGCCTACTCCATTTGTCTTTTGCTGGAAGATGGTACCTGCAAGGCTTGCGATCGTTTTACAGGACTTTTGTGAGTATAGCTAAGCATAAAGCAAAGAAGGTCGAATTTCGATAGTAAACATCCGAATAACTAAACTTAAATACTTCCATAAAACTGAAAATCATAAGCGTTGAACATGAGCCGCCGTAGCTCAGCTAGGTAGAGCGGCTGGCTGTTAACCAGTCGGTCATAGGTTCAAGTCCTACCGGCGGCGCCACAACATTGTTTCGGAATAAACTGCAGCTCTCTTATCAATTTGAACGGACGGCTTATCCTGTTTCTGGCGCTCCTATTCCATACACTCCTGAAAAGTTGCCAGCGTTATCGTTTTTGCCGAGGAACATTCGTAGGCTTCGGGACACTTCTTCGAACCCCAAACTTTTCAGAAGGTAGATTGCATTTGCATTCACTGAAGGGGTTCCAACCCTTAGTTCCAAATTATCTTTGCGCAAGAAATTCATACAAGACACGATGAGTCTCCCCGCTGTATTCAAGTGCTGTGGGTCACATACCCATGGCCCCAGCCAAAACCCCCTCGTTGTTTCCCTCGCCATTATGTAACCGGCTATTTTGCCTGCTACTCTTGAAACGAAATAGTACTCGGGGTAATCTCGGAAAAGGCCTTGCAATACCTTAAGGCGGTTGGCTCCAAAATACTGCGTGTCAAATTCTGCAACTTCTTCAAGCTCCTCTCTTTTCATAGGTTGCACACGTTGACTGGACAAATCAACAGCTTTCTTGCCAGTCCTGACAAATCTTATGGAATCGTATTCATCCACGAATCCAAGCTTTCGGTACAAATTGGCTATGTTTGCAACTGCCTCAAGCTTTATCGTTTCTACACCGCGGCTGACCAAGTAATCAACGGCTTTTTGCGTGAGCATCTTTCCAATGCCTTTTCTTCTATGCGTGGCCTTGACTATCACTAATCCTAACCATCCCAGCTTGCTATAGCTGACTGAAAAAACATGGCCCACCCGCTTTCCATCAACCTCTGCCATCAAACAACCCTCAGGCTCGCACTCAAAGCATCGTTTTATATCGCAAGCCAAGTGTCCCCATTTTTCCCAATCGGTCATTTGCGTTACGAAATCAGTGTCAGATTTTCTCAAGGGTCTAATAGTCATCATATTCAGGCCTTCTTCTCAGGCAAGGTTTACTATGGTCCAATATCAGTTAATACGGCTTCCGCGGAAAAGGGATGCTGCAACATAATGTTTTAATTATAGGAAGTTAGACTTATAGGGGAGATTTTAATGCCAAAAGCATTCTTGTTAGTAAATACGGAGTCAGGTTTCGAAGATAACGTGCTCAAGGATTTGAAGAAGATTGAGGGAGTAGACGAAGCTTACGTTTCCTATGGAGTCTATGATATAATAGCGAAAGTTGAAGCAGGATCCATGCCTAAACTGAAAGGACTGGTAACACAGCGTGTTAGAAAGCTCAACAACGTCAGATCAACATTAACATTGTTAATAGTCGAGGAATGAGGCGCGCGCTCCCCGTTCAAGAAAATTTTTACATATAATAGCCATACTCACATCTATGGGGGTCAATTCGCTTGAGTGGGACTCAAAACAAGGTTCCTGTTCCTTTCGAAAAATCTCTCTATCTCCTACATCCTTACAATGCGACTTTAGTTAGCTGCAAAGGCAAGAATGAAGAAACCAATGTGCTGGCTGTAGCTTGGGTCATTCCCGTTAGCGTAGATCCGCCTTTATTAGCCATGAGTATTCGGCCTGAAAGATATTCCCATGAGTTTATCATGGAAACAAAAGAGTTTGTTGTAAATATTCCAACGTTCAAAATGGCTAAAAAAGTGCTTCTTTGTGGACGGCGATCTGGAAGAACTTTTGAAAAGTTCAAAAAAGCTTTGCTATCCCCCCAGAAGGCTGAAAAAGTCAATGTTCCAGTAATCAAAGAATGTGCGGCTCACCTTGAATGCAAACTAGTGAAAACTGTAAAAACTGGGGATCACACTCTGATTATCGGTCAGGTCGTTGCAGCATACGCCACTAAGGGTTATTTTGAAGAAGTCTATGACCTGACAAAGTTTCATCCTTGCCAACACCTAGGTAAGAATTTCTTCACAACCTGCATTGGAGAAAGCGTAGAACCAGATATAGCTGATATTACATAAAATTCCTGTGTGAATGACAAGTCTTGCCGGGAAACCGATTGAGTTTCAGCTATCCTGAAGATATTCGTTTTCGATGCACGAGATGCGGGCTTTGCTGTGGCAATACAAGAGAAAGGGTTAGGCGTGTTCTTTTGCTGGATTCGGATGTTGAAAGAATTGTCGCGGCGACGCAGAAATCTGTTGAAGAATTTGCAGAGAAAACTCGAGGCCGTGAGCCCTACGTCTACGAGATGATAAAAACAGGGGAAGGAGGCAAATGCTTCTTTCTAGAAAATGAGCGCTGCACCATCTATGCATCAAGGCCATTGATCTGTAGATTTTACCCGTTTGAACTGAGAATTGTTGGAAATGGAAAGCGCGAATTTCTTTGCACAACCGAATGTCCAGGCATTGGAAGGGGCAAGAAATTGACGGAGAATTATTTCAAAAAACTACTCCGACAGCTTAGAGTTCAAGAAAGTTTGTAGAAGGGTGGATAGAGAAAAGAGAAGAGTGAGTTTTCTTAGACGCAGAGGCGTATGATTCACCACTCTTTTTTAAGCTTGCGACAGCGAAGGTTGGTTTAGGACCTAGAGGCAGGGGTGCTGGCTACTATTGGGCGTTTTTGTATGTGCTTGAATCCGCATTCGCATTCGAAACCCACGATTTTGCCGCCTCTGCGGGTTATCGGTCGCCATTTGTGGGTATTGCAACTGGCGTTTTGTTTGTGGATTTTCCAAAGCATTTCTGCGTCGTTAAAGCTTATTGGTACATTATGTTTTGCCGATGTTGCGTACCAAAATGCGTAACTTGCGAAACACACCCATACTGTGGGCATGAGTATGCTTAACATCTTTTTCACCATGTGTATTTGTGTTCTACACATATACAATATGTCTTTTTGGAGACATATTTTTCTGAGAAGAAACATATGATATATTACGATATAAGCATTATCGAATATTCCGAACCCGAATACTTCGTTTTAAAACTGTTGAAGCACATCATTCTTTTCCAGAATATAGCCACAATAGTGACATTTCAGTAGCAGGGGTTCCTCGCTTTCAACATAGAACTTGGCTTCCACAGGCTCATTGCTGTTGCTTATACAAGCTGGATTTGCGCACTTGATAATATCCTCAATAACTTTTGGCAACTCAACCTCCAGTTTCTCGACGACATCATAATTTCGAATGATGTTAATAGTTGCATGGGGTGCTACCAATGCAATTCTGTTAACTTCTTGGGCATTCAGCGCACGCCCTTCAATCTTAACTATATCTTTGACTTTGAAACGCTTACTCGGCACATTAATCGCAATTGTCATAATCCTCTTTTCTCGTCCAGTTATTCCTAAAATCTTGACGACATCTAACGCGTATCCGCCACTAATGTGGTCAATGACGGTGCCATCCTTAATTTTTGAAACACGCAATTCCCTATCGCTCATCTGAAGCTCTCCAATCAAAAAGGCTATATTGTGATCCCAGATAAAAATTTTTTACAACACAATGAGTTTCGGATAATGGAGTAGTGAACAGTGAAAAAATTCTCTCTTTTTATTTTAGTTTCTCTTTTTCTCGGAGCCCTTTTTACCTCATTTTCCTACGTTACTGAGGCGTCGGCGAGTAGTCCTGAGACTTTTTATTACAAGTGTCTAGTTCTTGTCCCGGATAATGAAAGTTGGCTCTCTGCTCTACAGCCCTTTGTAGAATGGAAAACTAGGGAAGGTTTACAGTATTTCAGTGATTTTCCAGCAAATTGCGTACCTGTGAAAGTGACCAATTTGACAGAAATCTCCAACAGTTACGGATCGGCAAACGCATCAAGCATTAGAAATTACATCAAAGACTTTTGGGAAGCCAACAGTTACTCGGGACACACAAGCACGTTGAAGTATGTGTTGCTTGTCGGAGACGTTAAGCATATTCCTTCATACCTCTACAACAACACGGTCAACGGGGACTATTGTACTTACGCGACTGACCAGTACTATGCGGACTTTTACTATCCAGACCTTGACGAGTACATCGACCCTACTGTGAATAAGACCGACTGGCGAGCAGAAGTGTATGTAGGAAGATTTCCAGTTAATAACCCTGAAGAGTTAACAAATGTTGTCAACAAAACCGTAACCTACGAAATGTATGCAAATGGGCTTCAGCAAAGCTTGCCTGGCTGGGAAAGGCGTATACTGTTTCTAGGCGCAATATTGAATAATGGTCACACAGTTGATTCTACCGTAGCTTGGAAAGACGGTGCCTTCGTGGCTGAGTGCATAAAGCAAAACGTCACTGATTGGTGGATGGGTTCGCCGAATCCAACAGCACTTTACGACACAAACGACAATACAACAATATGGCCGCCCGAGTATCAGTACTTAAACGATCTTCATAATTTAACGTATACAAACGTAATCGACCAAATAAATAACGTTGGATTTTCCGCAGTCCTCTCAGTCAGCCACGGTAGCCTTGACTCTTTATTAGGCATGAAATCGGGATCACCGGGTTCTTGGAACATGCCATTTTTCAATAGTGCAAGTGTATCTTCCTTAAACAATAGCTATGTGCTTCCTTTTTGGTTCGCTGAAGCGTGCAATACTGGAGCTTTTCAAGCTGATTTATGGAAGTCTGGAGAGAAATGTTTGGGCGAAGAATTGCTGTTGGCAGATCCTTCCAGCGTTGGCGGTGTAGTCGGCTACATTGGTTCTTCGAACGCAAGTTGGCATACATTATACCTTGACGCCCCCCAAAATAGTCCAGAGGTTCTTGAGACTCTATCGGACAGGCTGGCCAACCTCACTTTTTACGAGTTGTACTCTGTGAGCTCTCCAATTAGTTATTCACCTTCAAAATGGACGTTGGGCGCCGCGCTATTTGAAGCAAAAAGACTTTACAATGAAACGTCTTGGGACACCCTTCCACCGAGCACGGAGATTCCCGCAGAAATCCACATGGCCACATGCTTAGGCTTCAATTTGCTTGGCGACCCAAGTCTGCAAATCTGGCCCGAAGCTCCCTTGAATGCATCGTCGTTCTATAATGTTACTTCTCCAACTACGGTAAGCGCTGGAGCAAAATTCACAGTGCATGTGGAACTGGCGGCTTCAATTGCTGAAGGCAGCTATCCACCCTTGGGTTTAAGGGAAGGCGCAAAAGTTTGCGTTTCCGGGATTGACGACAACGGAACTGTTTGGTGTTCAGTGAATCTGACCGATGTCAACGGGAACGCAACTTTCACTGCTCCCGCACACCCTGGAATTTATAATCTAACAGTAACCGATCACCCGTATTTGATGCCTTACCTATCTCAAATTCTAGTGGTTCTCCCAGATCACGATGTCGCTATTGAGAACGTTACAGCTTCTGAGACTGTCATAGAGCAGGGTCTTTCTCTCACGGTTAACGTGACTGCCGGAAACCATGGGGGCTATACTGAAACCTTTAACGTAACTCTGTACGCAAACGACACGTTCATTGACGCTCAAAACGTAACCTTAGGAGCTCAAGAGTTGACGGCAATCGTTTTTCTTTGGAACACAACAAGCGCCGTTCTGGGCAATTACACGATAAAGGTTGAGGCAGCCCAAGTTGTGAATGAGACAGACACCTTAGACAACACTTTTATCTTAAGCTATGTTATCAACGTGATTCCAGAATTTCCCGAAACCAGCACAATTCTTCTGATAACATTTTTTTCCTCTGCATTACTACTAGCATTAAAGAAGCGAAAGAGAAAACAGGCGCATACGGGGTTTTCGGAGGTGAAGAAAGAATGTGTTTAGAGGATTATAGGAAATTGGCTAAGGTCCTAGGAACGCCGCCTATGTTCACAGACGTGCTTCCCTTAATAGTCAAGCCCGACGAGGTTGATCTACTTCTTAGAATGTCTGAAAAGGAGTTGTCTATTCCTCAACTTTCCATGTTGTTGGGTCTATCCCAAGACACTGTGGAAGTGCGGGTTAACGGTTTGTTTGTGAAAGGTTTTCTTAAGAAATGTGAAGGTGTTGAGACGCGGTATTCTCTCAAAAACTTCCATAACATAATCGGCAGGTACCTAGGCGAAGGAAGAGCGGACACTTTCGGAAAATACGCGGCTGCGTTGGCGAATTATCGAATGGAAGAGCGTGTTAAACAAGCCAAAGCTGATCCATATCCTAAGGCAAAAATTTTACCCCTTCCAGAGGCTGTTATAGAGCCCGTTACCGTTGTTCTCTCTTATGAAACCGCCTTTAGTATTTTGGAAAAGGCGAATTCCATTTCGATTCGCAATTGCGAGTGCCGAGTCACATACAAGAATTGTGATAAGCCCCTCAGAACCTGTCTTGCGATAGGTGATTTTTCAGACGATTTGGTGGAGCGAGGCGTCGCAGAAGAGATGTCAGTTGAGGAAGCTAAGGAAGTCTTGAAAACAGCGGATAAGCATGGTCTTGTTCTTCAAGCGCTTTACACGGATTGGCTTAAGGGAGAAATCTTTGACATATGCAGCTGCTGCCCATGCTGCTGCACGTACCTGAGAACCTACATGAACTACGGAGTTAAGCATTACATAGCAAAATCAGGGCTAGTGGCCAAGATAGAAACAGAAAAGTGCATAGGTTGCGGTGCTTGCCTAAAGCGCTGCATATTTCAAGCAAGAAAACTTGAAAACGGAAAAAGCGTTGTAATAGAGGAGAATTGCCACGGATGCGGACTCTGCACCACCACCTGCCCCACCCAAGCCACAAAACTATCGCAACTTTTGAAGATTGAAGATTGAACAAATTCATGAACACGCATTTCAGATTACGCAACCAGAAGTTCAAGCTATATAATTAGGGGGCTATGTTTTTTCGAGCAAGTCAATTTAGAAAACGCTAAAATGTTATACGTGTTATCTTTAGTGTGTTGGAAGTTTGACTATGGGCTTTAATGAACTTCGTAAAGACTATTTGCTTGACCGTTGGGTTGCGATCGCAACTGAACGCGGCCGAAGACCAACAGACTTTGCTAAACAACAAAAAGAGCAGGGCAAAGCAGGCGTCTGCCCTCTCGATGCGGGCAACGAGCACATGACGCCTCCGGCAAGTCTGGTTTACTTGAAATCGGATGGTGGAATCAGAAAGGACAGAGACCAAGATGGTTTCCGTCACAAGAACTGGCTGATTCGATGCGTTCCAAACCTTTATCCAGCTTTCAGTCCTCTGACAGAGAAAATTAGCTTGACACAGATTAAGAGAAGTGGCAATTTAGCCTTGGCCGTGGGATATCACGAAGTTTTAGTGGAGTCACCAAATCATGATGGACATCCAGCAGACACGGATATTCAGCAGTTAACATACGTAATCGACGCCTACATTGATAGACTCCGTGAATTCTCAGAGAAACCATACGTAAAGTACGTTCAAATTTTCCGCAATCACGGCCACGAGGCAGGAGCTTCGCTTTCGCACGCCCACAGCCAGATAATTGCGACGCCTTTCATTCCCACAATTGTCAACGAAGAGGTGGAAGTTAGCAGAAAATTCTGGGAACAAAACAAAAAATGCGTTTTCTGCGACGTTCTGGAAAAAGAGTCAAAAGGCCCAAGGCGAATTCTAGAAAATTCATCGTTTGTAGCCTTCGCTCCTTATGCAAGCATCAATCCCATGGAGTTCTGGATAATCCCGAAAAAACACTATACAACGCTGCTTGATCTGTCTCAAAATGAAAGGAAAACCTTCGCCGAAACACTAAAAATGTGCCTGAAGGCACTGAAAGACCTGGTTAATGATCCGCCCTACAATTACGGTTTTCACCTGGCCATAAACAAAGACGCCGATGACTATTATCACTGGCATCTGGAAGTGTATCCCAGGCTTGCCATTTGGGCGGGATTCGAAAAAAGCACGGGAATGTATATAAACACTATCACGCCCGAAACAGCAGCAGAAAGCCTGAGAGAAGCCATTTCCAAAACCTAAGATGCTTCTTTCTGTTGACTCCTCACAAAGCGCTTCGCTTGTTTTTCGGTTTAAACATCGTCTAAAACGTTGGAAATCAAAAGGATAATCAGCGGTTATAAAACACAAAAAATAGGCCTAACGGGAACTCGACTGCATGTGGCTTGTCTGCATAACTTGTTTTTCATATTTAGGCCTAAATTGCATGACATCTTCTACATAGGCCCTTAATGGTTCCGCGACGCTCCATGCTTGAGCGATGCATCCCCTAGGCGTGTGTGGCAGATCTCCATCGAAAATTTCATTTATAGTTCCGAGCCCACCTTTGGAAACTTGTTCAGTAAACAATGGCATAACAAAATTCTTCAAGGCATACTCCAATCTATAATCAACGTAACCTTTAGTTTTCAGAAACGCCGTCGTGAAAGGCCCTTGAAGCCACGGCCAAACTGTACCATTGTGATAAGCCTCGTCTCTTCTTCTCCTGTCTCCCGAATAAACGCCTATATATTTTGAGTCACTTCTTGCTAGGGTCCTTAACCCGTAGGGCGTTGAAAGTTCACGATGCACTAAATCAACGATTTTCTCGTTCATAGCCGCGTTAAGCATCGTGAAATCAAGAGCAACCGCGAGGATTTGGTTAGGCCTCAAAGAAGCATCACTGCCATACTCGCCTACGACATCAAAAAGGCAGTTCGTTTCTGGATTCCAGAATTTCTCAGCAAAACTCTTCTTCGCTTTCCCAGCCATCTCGGCGTACTTTCCAGTTTGACTTTCCTCTTCAAACTTATTCGCCAAGAGGCCCATGACCTTCAACGCGTTGTACCATAAGGCTTGTATCTCCACAGCCTTTCCAGCCCTAGGAGTTATCGCTCTGCCATCCACTTCAGCGTCCATCCACGTGAGCCGAGGCCCGTGAGTAATCAAACCGTCACTGTCCACGCGTATGCCAAACTCTGTTCCCTTCTCATGGTTTTCAACAATAGCCTTCAGATTCTCCCAGAGTTCCTTCTGAACGAACTTGAAATCGCCTGTGTACTTCAGATACTGCAGCACCGAGTTAACGTACCACAAAGTTGCATCAACAGTGTTATAGGCTGGCTCTCCTGATTTATCTTGGACAAAGTTTGGAATCAAACCTTGCTTGCAGTGCTTCATAAACTCTGTCAAAACTCTTCTTGCATCTTCAAACCGCCCAGTGACAAGCATCAACCCGGGTAAAGAAATGAAAGTATCCCTGCCCCATGCTTCAAACCAAAAATAGCCAGCCAACACAGATTTTCGTTCACCATTTCCCTTTGCCATGAAAGTGTCTGTTGCCAAAAGAACCCAATTCAGCCAATCGCTTGCTGAAATTTTTCCGTGCTCTTCATAGAATTTGGCTAAAAAGTCCCGTCGCCTTTCAAGCTCTCGTTGAAATAAGCTTTTGAGATCGTACATGGTGATCTGCATTTGCTGCAAGATTTCTTTTGCCTTCTCGCCATCCGCGTCCGCAACCGTGGCTATCGCAAAGTCAAAGGCTCTGTTCGCCTTGGCATTAACTTCAAAATATCCAGGCTGGTAACAATCATCAACGCTGCTTTCACCGCGAGAGCCTTCTTCGCGATAATATATTCTGTCAACCCAGTTCGCCTTTTCATAGAACAGACCCTCAGTTGCCTGTGCTATCAACGTGACCCTTGGAATTCTGAAGTTGATCTGCAATGCCTTGCCGTTCGACCTTTGAGCAAAGTCCAACGGGTTTCTCCATCTGTCTATGACCGAGTGGTAATGCCTACAGCTGACCAAAGGGAAAATTCGAATCACAGCGTCAACGTTATTCTCATTTACTATTTTGTAAAAGGCAACAACGGCATTTTTCTCGTTGGGCATGAAAATTGTCTTTTCAACCTTAACGCCTTGCACGTCATACGCGTATCTTGGAAAAGGAGAGACAGAAAATTCCCTTAAAAACAGATACCCTTGGGGGAAAATTTTGCCTTGAAATTCATTCGCTCCCAACGGATAGGTATTGTTGTCTATGCTTACTTCGTCGTCTAGCTTGGCCAAGCAGACTGTGCGATCTCCCGGCGGGTGCAAAGCCGCTACAAGCAAGCCATGATATTTTCTTGTGTTTACGCCTAAAACTGTGGACGAAGCGTAGCCGCCTAAACCATTTGTTATGAACCACTCTCTCTGGATAACTTCTTCAAAGCGAGAAAGGCCTTCCCGAGTTATGGTTATGGCTGGAAGATTCATTTAAGGCATCAGCTTGGCAATATTGTTCTCTCTTGGCGCATAAAAATAGTTTGCGACTGGATTACACTTGGTCCTAAGCATTAACGCATGGGGTTTTTTCAGCTTATACTCTGTTAAGGTTTCAGCGTAACCCATGCCCTTCGCAAAAACCAAATCTGCAGAATCGTAAGCTTTAAGGAATTCTTCCGAAACTTCCTTTAAGGCCAAGCCAACCGCGTCAGTTCCAGTAGTTATTATGTTATCTGCAATCTTAGTCATTCCAGAAACTTCTGCGTCTTCTAGGGTGGCATCGTTAATTACTGCTCCACCTTTAACGGCTACAGTAACGGTTAAGCCCATGTTCTTTAGTTGTTCAACAAGCAAAGTGTCAAAGACTATTTCCCCAGCGTTGTCGGTCAAATAGAGAACATTGCGAGCCTTTTTGGCTATTTCGTAGACCTTGTCAATATCGTCTATGACCAAATCCTTCCCGGCTTCCCTGAAATCTTTTCTTAAAGTGCTGAAAGTGAACCTGTGACCTGGAATATCAAACTCCATTACATTGCCAACAATGGCGCACAAACACGCCTTTTTGAACCTGTCTGGCTGAGTATAGCCTTCTTCAACCAGCTTTCTTGCGTAAGGCAAAAGTTTCAAGGCTTTTTGGTTGCTTATTTTTTTGTTTCTCTTGTACGGATCGTCGTTGCCAGTAATTCTCTTTATTAGACGGTCCCTTTTTGTCCCCAGATCTGCTGCCACGGCTGTTGGCTTAAATTCTTTTTTTAACAGTCTTAGAAGTTCTGCCATCGCTCTAAAGCGCAATGCAGGGTTTGTTGTGGCCTCGTGCGCTTCGGATGAACCTCTGCTTAGTATACACGCAGCACATTCTGCTTCGACTTTCAACAGTTCCAACTCGTTTAGTGCTTTATTGCTTCTGCAAATTCACGTAGAATCCTATATGGGTCTTTCGCTTTCACAATGCCGCTTGCAACCAAAACTCCCTGGGTGCCCAGTTTCAAGGCGACTGCAACGTCTTCGCCGTGGCTTATCCCCGCGCCGCACAAAACTGTGACTGTGGAGTTGACTTTCCTGACAAGCTTAATAGTGTCTGTAACGATTTCTGGCTTTGCCTTAGAGACTGGGATTCCCGTTCCTATAAGCTCTGGCGGTTCAATTGCGATTATGTTTGGTTTGAGGGTTGCTACTGCCGCGCTTATGCTCGGGTTGTTGGCGCAAACGCAAGATATTAGGCCTTTTTCTCTCGTCAGTTTCACTATTTCATCAATATCTGATAGTTTAAGCTGCCTCTCAGAATGGTTGACGAGTGTTCCTGCTGCTCCCGCTTCTTTAACGGACTCAGCAAGCACGTGGCCAGTGTAGCTACCTGGGTTTATCGGGTCTATGTGCTGAGCGAAAACAGGCACGTTAACAGCCCTAGCAACGGCTGGAATGTCTACAAACTGAGGAGCCACACCAATGTAGACGTTGGTTTCAGTGCTTACTTTTTCAGCCTTCTTTGCAAGCTCAACGGCCCTTTGTCCCGTTGCCTCAGAGTATGCTTTGAAGTTGACAATTATCATTGGCGTCTGAGATTTTGCATCCAAGAGTTTCCCCACCAACTTAGGGTTAACAGTAACTATTAATATCCGTTTATCTTTTACTGAAGAAAATTTCGATAAAGGCTGCGTCAATTATTGAACTGTGCACTATCACGGGAAGATGCTTTTCGCTCGAATCCTTAATTACAATGCATACTCTTCACTGCTTTTCCTAGCACGTCACAGGGCGTCAAAAGAGACTATAATGAACCATTGTTTTATTGTATTTTGATTTCTTTTGAAGACTGCCATAGCCCGTGGATATTGCACAGCGAAACGGCGAGAATCGTTCCAGGTTTGCTGGTCTTAAACCAAGTTGTTGCCGCATGGTGCGTGTACACTGAACTCGTGTTTGGTCCGTTCACTGACTCTCCATGGGCGTTGAACTCATAACGCCCTATGTGGTAAGGAAATTTTTCTCCCTCTGGATGGAAATAGAGTGATATCCAACGGATATGATGCTCAGTGGTATTTGGGTGAGCAATTTCTTTGCCTATTCCTACTTTTACTTCGAACATCTCACCTGCTTTCACGGTGTCAGGGCACTCAATGACAGGTACGTGTTTTTCTATCTTCCAATCAGCCTCTTGTACTAATTCTCCAATTTTTTTCATACATCTCATCTCCTTCTAACTATACAATCCTTCTAATTTTACATCAATACAACCTAAAGGATTCAAACAAAGAAACTGTAAAAAATACCTCAGCGAAATATAAAACTGTTACGCGCCATGTATTGCCAAAGAATAACCATTCAATTAAAACATGTAAAACCTGTTTAAGAGCGACCCATGAAGCAGAGAATTTATACCATCCGAAGGAGATTCAAATATCAGTGATTTGAATTGGTACGTGAGGGAGACAAGGCTCCAGACTTCACTCTACAAGCCGACGATGGAAGAGAAGTCTCGTTGAGTGACTACCGAGGTAAGAAAGTGGTGCTCTACTTCTACCCTAAAGATGGGACACCTGGATGCACTAATGAAGCTATTCAGTTCAGGGACAACATAAAAGAGTTTGAGAAAGAAGGCGCCGTCATACTCGGCGTAAGCAAGGACAGCGTCAAATCTCACCAGAAATTCAAACAAAAACACAAGTTACCCTTCACTTTACTCAGCGACCCCGAAGGAAAAGTGTTGAATCTCTATGGAGTATGGAAGGAGAAAAGCCTTTATGGCCGAACATTCATGGGCACGGAGCGAACAACATTTCTCGTAGATGAAAATGGAATTGTTAAAAAAGAGTACAGAAAGGTAAAAGTAAAGGGACACGCCCAAGTATGCCTAATAGACTTGGCAAGCATTAAATCATAAAGCAGCAAAAACTTTCTTTGAAACAAAATATGGCCTTTGAGTAGCATGTCTACTTTTCTTGATCTTGTTTTTCTGATAGCATGACGAATAGTTTTGTTTTGTCGATAGGTGAAGACTGTGGAACCAGAGGACTTGTTCAAAATCATAAAAGAAAAAATAGTGAGCGCGCTAGGAAGAAAATATGTTTTTAAAGTTGTATCTTGCTTCTGCGGCTCTGACGATTTCGGTTCTCAGGCTTTCTCCCTTCAACTCTGATTTCCTTATTCTTATGAACTCGTCAGCGAACTTTCTGTCATTGAAAACAGTCCTTATCCAGTTTTCGAAATCGCCTCTAGAAACGTGAAATTCCAATGCTTTTACATCCACTTTCTTGACTAGTTCCCAGAAGTCTTTGAGGTTTTCTGCTGACAAACCTGTATGCTGTCCTATTCCGGTGTGGAAGTGAAACTCCATTCCCCTAGGAACAGGGTTAAGCGCTTTGAGGGCTGTTTTTCCTTTTTCCGTTATTCCATACCCTGACCCGATTTTTCTCACAAAACCAGTTTTCGCAAGTTCCTGTATGCATTCCAGCGTCTGACTTGGTGTCAAATTCACCATTCGAGCGAACTCTTTCAAGTCGACCTTACTGGTAATTACGGTCATAACCTTCAAAACTTTTAGTCGTTCTTCCACGAAACGGTCACCTTAAGTCCCTAAACCACATATTCCTATATCGACTCTCCAATATTAACACCCCTATCGTCGAAAAATCAAAATCTCAAAATATCCATAACGGGAGCAGAAAACCTATAAGGACATTCTCTGATAGTAGGCAAGCCAAATGAGGAATCATTGTGAAATACAGAAATTTTGGAAGAAAACTGGATTGGAAAGTTTCAGCTTTAGGCTTTGGAGTAATGAGACTTCCAATAGTTGGCAATGACGCAGCCAACATCGATGAGCCAGAAGCAATCAAAATGATAAGATACGCCATTGATCATGGTGTTAACTACGTGGATACTGCTTACCCTTATCACAGAGGAAACAGCGAGACTTTTGTTGGCAAAGTATTGCGCGATGGATATCGAGAGAAAACCAAAGTGGCAACCAAATTGCCTACTTGGCTGGTGAAATCCGAACAGGACATGGACAATTATCTCGAGGAGCAACTTGAAAGGCTCAATCTGAACCATGTGGATTTCTATTTGCTGCATGGCTTAAACCGAGACTTGTTCGAAAAACTCCTGAAATTCAACGTGTTCAAATGGGCTGAAAAGAAAATTGACGAAGGAAAATTCCGCCATTTGGGCTTCAGTTTCCATGACAAATACGACGTGTTCAAGAAGATCGTAGATAGCTATGATGGGTGGACGTTTTGTCAAATCCAGTATAACTACATGGACGTCAATTATCAGGCAGGCACAAAGGGGCTGAAGTACGCCGCTTCTAAGGGACTCGCAGTCGTCATAATGGAGCCGATAGGAGGCGGAAGATTGGCCATGAATCCTCCGAAACAGATTCAAGATGTTTGGAACGCCGTGGAAGTGGAAAGATCGCTGGCAGAGTGGGCGCTCATGTGGGTTTGGAACCATCCGGAAGTGTCTGTTGTCCTCAGCGGAATGAGCACAATGGAACAGGTGAAAGAAAACGTTGAAAGTGCTGGTCGTTCAGGCCCCGACATGCTTACTAAGAAAGAACTGTTGCTAATCAACAGAGTTGCAAAGAAGTACAGGGATCTGGGTTTTATTGGGTGTACTGGTTGCAGATATTGCTTGCCTTGTCCTCAAGGCATCAAAATACCTGAAATAATTTCACTGTACAATGAGTATTACATGAAAAGCCAAAGCGACGAAATCAAGAAGAAGTATTGGGAACACGTGACTCCGGAAAGCCAAGCCAAGAGATGTATGAGATGCGGGAATTGTCAAGAACTTTGTCCTCAGCAACTTCCTATCCAAGAGATCTTAAGCAGAGCCGCTTGGGTCTTTGAGCAGCAAGACACATAAACAGGTAGAATTAGATTTTGTGGTATTAAGATAAAAGCCATAATCTTTGACTTAGATGGCGTAATCATAGAAAGTGAAAAAGCGCACATTGATGCTGAACATTCAAACTTGCCTATTCAACCGTTGTGCCGCTTGAAGAATCACAATATCCTTATAATAAATGCTGAAAGATTGATAATGTTTTAAAACAGAAAATAGAGATCACACGTGTTAAGATAGTGTTTTCAGCGCTTCAGTACTTTGTTCTTTGCTGGCACAAAAACGGCTACTGCTATGGCTGTTGTCCATAAGCCGCCCTTGTCTCCTGTTGCAGATTGTGTAATATTGGTGGTTTTGATTATCATTCCGCTGGTTTTGAAAAGTTGTTTCCTTTCGTCCCAAGCGGTTTCAGGGTCAAACTGAATCCCCATGGTTGTCGCAAGCATTGTTGCAGCCAAATCTTCCGCGTAATCTCCAGCTGCTTCGTCAGTTTGTCCATAAGAATGATGTTCAGAAAGGTAGCCGTAGTTGTGTTTGCCCGACGGAATGGCTACACCTATGGATGATGCGATCAATCTATGCGGTTCATTTGTTGAGTTTCTGGCTAGAACGACGAAGGTTATTTCTCCAGGCTGCACGAGTTTTAGGCCTTGTTCTCTTGAGATCAGTTTGCATCCTGGCGGCACTATGCTTGAAACGTTCACTAGATTACAATGATGTATGCCCGCGTTTCTTAAGGCTAATTCGAAGGATTGAAGTTGTTCTTTGTGTTTGCCGACACCTTTTGTTAGGAAGAAATATTTTGGTATCATTTTGCCGTATCGCAATAAAATGTAAAGGATTCGCTTATTAGGCTTTTGTTTTTAAAAAAGTGTTTTATTCTGCGAGGGAAAAGAATAACAGAGCTTTAGACTTAATTAATTTGGGGTTTAGCCCAGTGAAAACTTACAAAAGTGTATTTAGAGACGAAACGAAGCTTGATATCAATTATGTTCCTTACAAGTTGCCCCATAGAGAAAAGGAACGACGTTTGCTCATGGAATTTTTCAGTTTTATGCTTCGTTTTCCAGAGAAAATGGCCCAACGAGTTATAATAACGGGAGATGTTGGCACTGGAAAAACAGTTCTTTCCCAACGTTTCGGAGCAGACATAACCCACGAAGCAAACAAGATAGGGATAAACCTCCGTTACGTACACATCAACTGTCGTGAATATCGCGGCAGTCTCTTCCTTATACTGCACCATGCAGTCACCGTTTTCCACCCTACGTATCCAAAGCGTGGCTATTCTGCAGAAGAGCTTCTCGGCGCGTTTTTACAAATTCTAGACGAGGAAAATGTCTACATAATCCTATCTTTAGATGAGTTTGAAAGCCTCATTGAACGGGAAGGCTCAGAAGCCATTTACAAGCTCACGCGGTTACAGGAGATAAGACCTAACAAGCCTCAGAGGCTGTCACTCATATGTATTATGCGAAACCTGAAGGCAATTGAACGATTAGACGCCAGCACGAGAAGCACTTTGCAGCTTAACATAATTAACCTTGAAAAATACTCGAAACAGCAGCTCACAGACATCCTTAATGACCGTGTCTCCAGCGCCTTTAAACCCTTGGTCGTTTCAGAAGAAACTGTAAGCCTTATAGCTGAACTTGCCTTTTCAGAAAGCGGAAACGCCCGCTTTGCCATTGAACTATTATGGCGGGCTGGAAAATACGCAGATGCGGAAGATTTAGGCGCTGTCACGCCTGAGTGTGTTCGAGAAGCTGTCTCAAGCATAATTCCAACAGTCCGCAAAGGCGAATTGGCATCTCTGAAACTCCACGAAAAAATGTTTTTGCTTGCTGTAGCCCGAATTTTCAAGGAAAGCCAAAGAGCCTTCGCTACGCTTGCAGAAATTGAGGAAGCCTACGGCGTGGTGTGCGAAGAGTTTGATGAACGGCCCCACAGTCACACCCAACTGTGGAAGTATTTGCAGCTTCTCTCAGCCATAGGTATACTAAAAACAGAAGTTTCAACACGCGGCACCCGTGGAAGATCGACACTCGTGTATTTGCCAAGGATTCCCGCTCACGAGTTGGAGAAAGAATTAAGTGCATCTCTGGAAAAGTGAAATTTGTGAAACATTATGCAAATAGAAGAAGTTTTTTCTTCAAAAATCAGGATGAAAATTCTTAGACTTATAGAGCGTTTGAAAGAGCTTAACGTTTCTGAAATTGCCCGAAGACTAAGTATAAACTACGAGACAACGAGTAGGCATCTAAAAGTTTTGGAAGAAGAAGGTATTCTTCAACACAAAGTCTTTGGGAGAATTCGCCTTTACAGATTCAATGAACGTTCACCTAAGGCTAAAGCTGTGCAAAACCTCATAGAGACATGGGAACAGGCAAATAAACAATAGAGTTGTATCTAATTACTGGAGGAAAACAGCGTGTCCATGGTTGACGTGTCGAATAAACCCGAGATTTTTCGGGAAGCAACCGCCTCGGGAACTATCAAGTTGAAAACCGAAACCATACGTTTAATCAAGAAAGGAAAAATTGCCAAAGGCGACCCGCTCTACACAGCAAAAATTGCTGGAACCTTGGCTGCTAAAAAAACAAGCGCTTTAGTTCCGCTTTGCCATCCACTGCCATTGACTAACGTAGAAATTGAAGCAAAAATTTTAGACGAATCCTCTATTGAGGTCGTGTCCACCGTTAAGGCGAAAGCCCAGACAGGAGTTGAAATGGAGGCTCTTGTCGCAACCTCTGTGGGTCTCTTAACAATTTGGGATATGGTAAAGCAGTATGAAAAAGATGTGGATGGACAATACCCAACTACGGCCATAGGAAACATTCGCGTTTTAAGGAAGATTAAGGAAGGCGCGTCAAGTGAGCGAAAGCACAAAGAGGCATAAAGCCCAAGCTCCCAAGAAGCTGAATTTTGGAATTTTCATCTGCAGCTCGTCTCGATATCAACTGCTGAAAAAGGGCAAGCTAGTAGAAGATGTTTCTGGCGATCTAGTTGAGTTAAAACTGAAAGACGCTGGCCACACTGTCCTATTTAGGAAAATAATTGCAGATGACAAAGTGATGATTCAAGAAACAACAAAAAGCGCATTAGAGACCGCAGACTTGGACGCCGTTATTTTCTGTGGTGGCACTGGCATCGCTCCTTCTGATGTAACAATTGAAACGGTTTCGCCATTTTTGGAGAAAACTCTTCTAGGATTCGGTGAGATTTTCAGACGTTTAAGCTATGAACAGGTTGGTTCTGCGGCGGTTTTATCCCGCGCTATAGCGGGCGTGGCAAAAGGCAAAGTGTTTTTCTGCATTCCCGGTTCACCTGACGCTGTGAGGATTTCCGTTGAAAGGCTTATATTGCCGGAGGCTCCCCATATCGTTAGGCATGCACGGGAATAACGATGGTCCTGACAGATAATTACGGTCGTCCTCTTCTCAACCTACGCGTAGCAGTCACCCAGCGTTGTAACTTGCGCTGCAAGTACTGCCACAGGGAAGGCGAAGAAAAACACGCATCCGACATAGCGGAAGAAATGACTGTCGATGAAATTGTCCGAATAGTAAGAATAGCTGTTGAGTTAGGCATTTCTAGGGTCAAGCTGACGGGAGGAGAACCCCTTATGCGGAAGGATATCAGCGAAATCGTCAAGAAAATCGCAGCCATACGAGGCCTGAAAGATCTTTCAATGACTACCAATGGGACTATGCTTGCCTCCGTAGCCAGCGAATTGCAGGCAAACGGACTAGAACGAGTGAACATCAATGTTCCATCGTTAAACGCGAAAGTTTACAACAAGCTGACTGGCGGCAGAGTAGAGGACGTTTTGGAAGGCGTAAAAGCCGGTGCCGAAGCTGGATTTTGGCCAGTTAAGCTCAACATGGTTATATTAAACGATGTCAATGGAGATGCGGTTTCAGAAATGATTGACTTTGCCAGACAAACAGGGGCGGTACTGCAGTTGATTGAGCTTGATCCAGTGAACGTAGACGAAGAATATTATTCCATACACCACAGGTCCCTAGACGAATACGAAAACCAGTTATGGCAAAAAGCTTTGAAAATTGAAACTAGGCGATTTATGCACAATCGGTGTATCTATTATTTTCCGGATGTGACGGTTGAAGTCGTACATCCTATAGAAAACACTGATTTCTGCATGCACTGTACACGTTTGCGCGTAACAAGCGACGGAAAACTCAAATCATGCTTGATGAGGAATGATAATCTGATAGATATTTTGACGCCCATACGGCACAGCGCAAGCGACGAAGAATTAAAACAGCTTTTCGTACATGCAAACCAAATAAGAGAGCCATATAACAAAAGTGCATAAGAGCATAGCCTTTACTATCTTTTCAATATGGTGTTTCAATCGTTTCGCATAGAGAGAAGCAAGCATTTAAAGATAAAACCGTGAACATAGCCTGAATATATCTGAAAGCTAACATACAATCAACTCAATAGAAGTTCGCTCGACGTTTCAATGTTTACAAAAGGGGCTATAGTCTTCTCTGAGCACTAGTTCTGAACGCTGTCAACCTCTAGTTGACTCTATTTATAGAGGGGGTATAGTCTGTTTTTCACGCGCTAGTACCGCAAAGGTTACAGCTCGATTATTCTTGCTTCTCGCTTCACCGTGTCCAGCAAAGCTATAGTAGATTTGCCGCTCAAGTATCCGCAGACTTCGCCAGGATTCACGATCAAAGCGTTCCCTTTCTTTCTAACTCCCATCGCGTGCAAGTGCCCATGAACCACCGCATCAAAACCATCACAATTAAGCAACGCATCAAGCAGTTCAGTCTCGTCTCCGTGGAGCAAGGCGATTTTGAAGCCTTCAACGTCTACCAGCGCGAATCTGCCTCTCACCTCGCAGTTCTGGGTTTCGCTGAACCTCTTCTTAAGCAGTTCATGGTCGCCATCATTGTTGCCGAAAACGCCTACAAGTTTTGACTTTAAACCTTTGAATATAGGAATTACAAAAGGCGCCACATAATCCCCAGCATGAAGCACAAGATCAACCTTTTCCTCGTTCAGCCTTTTTACAGTTTTCTCCACCATCGGCAAGTTGTCATGCGTATCAGAAATTAAACCTACCTTCACTTCTATCACACTCTGAAATTCTTCGATTCGCAAAAATAAAGTCTTTGTGTTAGATTATAGAAGATTGTTCTAGGACATATTTCGATTCTCAGAATAGTCAGACATGCGAAACACGACTTAAAATAATCCACAACTGTTTCAGTTATAGAAAACTGTTCTGAAAGAGGGAACTAGAAATGAATTCGTGGGCTTCAGACTCAACATGCAAAAGAAGAGACAAGCTGCACATAATTGCGGAAATTTTGGACATCGCGAGGGATGGAACTTTGAAAACTCAAATCATGTATAAGGCTAATTTGAGCTTCACTCAGCTCAATGAATATCTCAAGTTTATGTTAAGAACTCGCCTGTTGGACAAGTTTGTGGACAACGGGAAAGAGATATACAGAACAACGCAAAAAGGCATGAATTTCCTTCAGCGACACCAAGAAATAACGGAACTACTTAAAACCGAAAGTGGAAACTGTAAGAACGGGGTTAGAATTCCTCCTCCAAATCTGCTCAAAAGAAACTGAGATGCGTCACAGCAAAAATCAAATAATATTTTTATCGAAAACCATCAAATAGGGCAAAAGAGCTTGCCGCAAAGAACAGTTGAACTTTAACTGACTTTCCTGTCTTGTTTCTCTATGTAGCTTCTAACCTTTTCCCTTAGCGCTGGAAATTCATCTATCATGGCTTTTACAACTCGCCAGCGCACCTCGTTATTTTTGGGAGAGTCATTCATGTCTTAAACGCCTTGCGCATTACTACAAGAGTATTATATAGCAATATACAATATAAACTTTTTTTCCCAGCCCAGAATATTATGCCTTCTAAAGACTGAAAAAGAAAGGGAGAACTAACGGACGTTTACTATATTGACTGTTTTCTTTCGCAATTTGATAGCAGCTACTGCAATTGCTATGATGGCGGTTGCTCCAATTAAAATGAGCAGCAGGTTTGTTGGCAACCATGGTGCAACGCCTTCAACGCCTATGGAAGGATCGTGTTCCAAAGTTTTTTCGCCGAAGTATGGATAGCCAATGAACAGGCGCAAGTGGTTTCCCGCTGCGATGTAGGCTGCTGTGACGTCAACCACTGATTTCTCTTCAGTGGCAGGATCAATGACGACCGCTGTGTTTACGAAATCAAAGAATCCAGCCAGCGTTTTGCTTCCTTCAGCAAATTGAAGCCTAAAGCGCTCGTGCAAGCGATTCCCAAGGTTTAGAGGTGCTGTGTCATTGCCTAATTTGTTTTGAATCTGAATCCTTTGTCCGCCTGCGATTACGTCTGCCATGTTGGAGTTAGTTTCAATGGGTTCGGATGGAGCTAAAACACTGCTGTCTGGTACGACCTGCGATGTTAAATTAGCGTCTTCCTGTGCGATCGGCATGTCTTCAATTGTTATTGACGCCATGTCAGTCCATAAAGCTAAACCGGCTTTCAGCTTTGGAAAGGTCACGTCGGGGAAATCCTCCTGCAGCTCAGCTAAGAAACCGTTGAGTTTATCAATGTTCCATTCCCAATTCTTTATTACTAGGTCCATCTTCAGTTCGCCAGGATTCACTGTGTAATCATACAGGCCGTAAACGTCTTCTGTGGCTTCTGTGGCGTAGAACCTGCAGCGAATTATCACGTTACCCTCAGCAAACTCAAACCTTGGAGGCGCCTCTACCAGCGTAAAGTTGAAGGAGATGTAGGAGATTCCATCTTCTCTAGTGACTTCAACTGGGCCTGTTAGGTTCCAGCGGCAAGCACTGAATGGCAAGTAGGAGGGATGAAAATCCAAAAGCCACTTGAAATATGCTTCCATGATTTTCTGTCTTATACGAGTTTGATGTGGGCCTTGCGATGCATATTTTGCTTCTAGTCGTTCCTGTACTGTCAATGCGTTTGCTTCGTATTCTTGCGCGTAGTATTGGTAATCAAGAGTCATGTACTCGATTAAGCCCTTGTATTTCACAACGTAAATTTTGCTGGTGTCGTTTGAATACCACCACAGAAACATTGGTTTCTTTCCGTCAGCAGGAAATAGTATGGTAATTAAGTCTGTTTCAAGTCTCCACCATTTTCCATCATTGTAATAGCTATATTGGCCGTTAGAGGCATCAGCGGCTTCAGCGCTAACGTTGTTCATCAGCAGCATCGGTGCTACAGTTGAAACCAGCAGAAATGCCAAAATTGCTGTTATAATCGGTTTTTTCGTGTCCTTCACGGCTTTTCACCGAAAAAACCTATGCAAAACGGTCTTTTAAGAAAACCGTTTCCAAAAACCCCGAATATGACTTCCGGAAAGTTCTAGAAATCTAGAACTCTAATGTTTGTTTCTTTACAGAACTTACAGAATATTCGATTTTCTTGAAAAACATCTACGATAATTTTTTAAGGTGTACTATCTATTTAATATTTGGATGTCAAGACCGAGTTTCTTCGGAGTATCACTTATCTTTTTTGTTATTTTAGCTTGTTCAATAGTCGTTCCTCTGGCTTATGCGGACAGAGGCGGTTTCTCTCCTTTGAGGGAGTTGGTGTCGGAATCGGGGCAAAAAGCGATAGTTGCGTGGAATGGAACTTATGAGGTACTTGTTCTTTCCACTGATATGAGCTCTGGTGCAGAATCTGATGTGGTGGAGATTATGCCGCTTCCATCCAACCCTGCAATAAGTAAAGGGGAAAAGCAGTCTTTTCTGAAAGTTCAAGATCTAGTCAATATGTATTTGGCTGTCACGACCTCACGGTGGACTTTCGCGCCTGGACGCGGAGCGGGTGGTGAACAAACTACGCCGAGCATCACAATAACTTTTCAAGAAATGATAGGAGTTCACCATATTACCGTCGTGAGGGCGGAAAATTCGAGTGAATTAGTCGGCTGGTTGGAAGATTTTCTCGAAAAAGCAGGATATGATAAATGGTTCCCATCCGAAATGGAGGAATTAATTGCTTATTATGTCCAAAACGGAATGAACTTTTTTGTCATAGATGTTATAAAGTCAAATTCAACAGTGCAGACAATAGATCCTCTGGTGTACAAGTTCAGAAGCGCAAAACTCTATTATCCGTTACTAATCTCCAGCCTGTTTTCAGGAGATACAGAGATTTCTCTGATCACTATAACGAACGATGTTTTAGATGATAATTCAATTGTTGACGAAGGATTCGTGAAAAAAGCTCAGTTTCAAATTAAACAAGAGACCTTAAAGGAAATCAGTCCCAATATTACTGAGCTCTTTCATGGAAATCCCTACTTGTGCTACTTCAGATTTTCTGGTTCATTAAGTTTTGAGGGTGATATTCTAGCAGGTTTCCAATTCAGCCCCATTGTCCCAATCGTGTCGCTGTCAATGCTTAGTTTATACTTGGCAGTAATATTCTTGGTTTTTCTTTTTCCTGCGGGTAAAATGAGCTTCGGTTTGAAAACTGTGCGTAAGCCGCTAGTTAGGCGACTGAAAATTGCGTCCCTATCCATAGGGCTGATTGGCTTATTTTTGGCTTGGATTGGCTGTTTCATTCCTGAAGGACTAGTAGAATATGGAAACACCAGAGAGGTGTTAATTGCTCTAACTGGTGCTTCTTTCCCACCCTTGATGATAATGATTCCTTCTTTGATGCTTCCTCTTCTCGTTTTAACTGCTTCATATATCCATTTGTTACTGGCCAAAAGAGATTCGAGAGGACTATCTTTGGTCCTAACGGCTGGTGGAGCTTACATGATGCTTCAAGCACTAATACTGTGCACCAACTATCTATTTACCATCGATATTGGCATGCTCGCCATCATAACTGGCTGTCTATCCATCCTATCAGCAGGATTACTCTCTTTTTGGCGCATAAGACTGACGCCCATGGATGTAATATTGGCAGGCAAAGGCATGACGTTTAAAACTTACATTGTTACGAAATTCCTGACAGCCATAATCACCATAATTGGTATATCACTGTTTTTTTACTGGACTGTCCTATTTTTTATTCCTTAACTAATTCCTTTGGCATTATGTTCATATCTCGCGGAACAGAAATTCGATCTGTTTCTGGAGGAACGTAGAGTTTGCGGAGTCCGTTGCGATAACGGTTTCGCCAGAGCAGGCCATACAAAACATGGGAAACAACAGCTTAACGGGAAGGGACCCACGCAAAGTGCAGAACATAATAATAAACAGCGTCGAACTTGACTACTTCACTCCAGCGCCCATATTCGGTTTCACAGAGTTTCTGCCAGCCTACGAAATCGAGTTTGTTGCAGGCTTTGAAGACGGCTCCGAAGGGACATATGTAACATATGTGTCGGCAACAGACACGCCCATCCCATGCTAGGCACAGTTTGAACAAAGCTAAAGGATTCAAACTTTTAAGCGAAGTAGCCTAGCAGGAATAGTAATGTTATGTTTATGTATATGGCTGTTAGGCTGACGACTATCGCTTTGTCGAGTTTTATGCCTTTTCCGAAGCAGAAGGCTGCAGAAATCAGCATCAAACTCCAGATCTGCAAGACAAACAAGACGTATTGGGAAAAGGTATTCCCTAGGAATAGGTAGATGTATGGGAAAGCGGCCATTGGAAAAGTTGCCAACCCTACGCATGTGAAGAGTTGAAGGTTGTTGCCGACCCGTCGATAGACCATGTAAGTGAATACTTCAGCAAAAAGGAACAAGCCTACCCAACCGAGAAGGTACAACGCTATTATGTTTGCGAGACTGGAAACGGAATAGGGAAAATAAAAAAACAGGGCAGGATCAAGTCTCACGTAGGCTGAACCCAACGCTCCGACAAGCAATATGGCTATTGCTGCTGGCAAAAGCAGCAGGGGTTTAGCTGTTTTGGCGAAAAGAGGTGAGAGAAAAAGCCATTTGCCCACGCGATGGCTGAAAGCTTCGCCTATTTCTAGGGTTGCGGGGATATTTCCGTCTTTCAAAATTCTGTGGAGCATTTGTCCGCGTTCGTTAAGCCTGTATTTGCGTTGTTTGTCCTGGGTGAGAAAGTTTGAAAGCATGTCCAAGTGGTAGTAAACTGTGCCGACGCCTAGGCCCAAGGTTTGACGGAGCTCTTTGAATCCAATTTTTTCTTGGGTGCCCAGAATCTCTATTATTTTTCTGCGCGTCGGGTCCCTGAGGAGAGTATAGTACTTGGACAAGTCTTCCATTACACAAGTTCCCCTTGGTTCTTAGAACTAAATTCCGTATTGCCTTCTTATACCTTTTTTTAGAGAGTAATACATATTTAGAATCTGTATTGATTTATGGTTCAGAGTTTGGAATATTGTTTTTGTGGGAATACAGTCTTTATTCAGTGAAAGTTTTGTTTGTTGATTGAGGAAGGAGGAGGCACAAAAAGATCGGCAGTTGAGGACAGGTTTTCCGATGAGAATTGCGTTGTCTAAGAATTCTAAGATGTTCTATTTGGTGTTTTGTGTACCGTTTATTCTGGCTTTTCTTTCTTGGATGTATTTTCCGATTCTCGCCCGGTGGGTTGTGACTCAGGTTTTTGGGTATGAACTGGTTGAGCAGGCAGTTAGTTGGGTTTGGTATGTGGCTATTCGCGTTTTCTATTCTTGGTACACTTTTTTGGCTATTGGTGTTGCGGGGGCTTGGGCTATTGCCGCCATGTTTGCCAGAAAGAAACGCGTTAAACCCGAATGGCATTATTATTCGATGGTTTCCTTTGTTGTGCCAGCTTACAATCAGGAAAAGAATGTTTCCCGTTGTATAACGAGTCTTTTCAGGTGTACTGAAAAATATGATGGTCCATGCGAGATTATAGTGGTAGATGATGGGAGTGGGGATTACACTTACGAAGTTGCTTGGTCAACCATGGAATTTAATCGCAGACGTTATCCTCAAGTTCGTGGGAAAGTCGTTAGGCATTCTGTTAATTTGGGCAAAGTTGAGGCGCTTAAGACTGGTGTGAATAGAGCCTTAGGGAGCATTGTGGCTATTGTTGATGCGGATTCTGAATGGATGCCGGACACGCTTGTGAAGCTTGTTGATTACAAGCTTTCGGATGGGAAAAAGGCTGTGACTGGTTATGTGCATCCTTCGGCCGATGGTGATGCGTCTTATCTGTACTTGGTGTTGCAGCAGCTTGAGTATAGTCAGGGTTTGGGCGTTGGGCGTTGCGCTCAGTCTTTAGGTGATAAGGTGTTGGTGGTTTCTGGAGCCATAGGTTTGTATGATGCTGATCTTTTGCGTGATATTCTGTCTGAGAAGAGTATTCGTTCCGTGACTGAGGATTTGGAGATTACTTTGGAAATGCATAAGAGAGGCGCAAAAGTGGGCTATGTGGGCGTTGCTGCGAGTTCAACCGTTGTTCCGACGTCGTTTGGCTTGTTGTGGAATCAAAGATTGAGGTGGTTTACGGGGTGGCTGCACAACACTTTGGGGATACATAGGAATTTGCTTTTGAAAAAATCTTGGTTGACCTTGGTTTTGTGGTACTGCTACATTTTCGAGTATGTTGGCGCGTTTGTTGATTTGGCTGCGCTGTTTGCGTTTCCGTTTTTGTTCTGGTTCGCGCCTGACCGTGTTTTCTTTGCTTTCAACTTGCTGGTTTTTGTGCCGTATGGTTTCCTTATAGGCGTTGTGAATCAGGCTATTGCTTTGAAGTACGCCTATGGCAAGCACGATTATTACGATCTGCTTTTTTACACGCCTTTTTATCCGTTCTTGCGTTTGATTAACATACTTGCACGTTCAAGAAGCACTGTCGGCTATTTGTTGGGCGACAATGGAAAATGGCATAAGTAACGAGAGAAGTCGAAAGTAGGTTTTAGTTGTTTGTGGCAAAAAGTGTTTTAAAGGTCAATGTATTGTGGACTGTGAGGAAAATGGCATGGAGATCAAAGCTGTGCTTTTCGACCTTTTTGACACGTTAATCCTGATTGAACATGGAGACGCTTTTTACGTGCCTTCGCTTGCAAGACTGCATGAATTCTTGGTCAAGAAGGGGATAAGCGTGTCTTTCGAAGATTTTAGGCGTGCTTATTCGGCTGCGCGAGACGCCCTTTACGCTGAAGCGGCTGAGAATTTAGAAGAGCCCCACTTCAATTTTCGGATTGCGAAAGCGTTGCAAAGCTTGGGATACGACTTTGACGCGTCTGATGAGATCGTTACTGGAGCAACTTTGGCTTTCTACGAAGAATTCATGAACTACGTGCGCATTGATGAAAACGCTAAGGAAGCTCTGCGGAAACTGCATGGAAAATATAAGTTAGGCATCGTTTCAAACTTTGCCATTCCCGAATGCGTTTACAAACTGTTGGAAATGCACGGCTTAGACGTGTTTTTTGACGTTGTTGTTGTGTCAGGGGCGGTTAACAAGCGTAAGCCCAGTCCAGAAATTTTCAGGAAGGCGCTGGAAAGATTAGGCGTCGACTCGTCGGAGACGGTTTTTGTGGGTGATACGGTGGATGCTGACATTGGAGGCGCGAAGAGCGTGGGAATGAAAACCGTGCTCATCGAGAGACGCCAGCAAAAAGAAGCCGAATACACCTGTCCAGACCAAACCATAAAAAGTCTAAACGAACTACAAGCGGCTCTAGAACGGTGCTGACGCACAGGTCTATCTAGTTAGCTTCAGGCATACATTTGTACTCGGCATAACCATCAAAATCCGACCACAAGGTAGATGCAAAAACTTGGTCACCTTTCTTGAGCAGCTTTACATCTTTGCCTACTGCTTCAATTTCCCCAGCTAACTCCATCCCTAGTATACCTCTCTTTGGTTTTCTGAGACCTAAATATATTCGCGCGAAGAGCCATTCCAAGCGAGGAACTGTGAAACTTCGCATTCTCAAATCCCCTGCATGAACTGTTGTTGCATGTATCCTTATCAGCACTTCATTGTCGTTGGGGATAGGTTTGTCTATCTCTTTGAACCGAAGAACCTCAGGCGGTCCATATTTTTCATATACAATCGCTTTCATTTTCATATAGAATCATCTTTTCTTTCTATATGAGTGGAGAAAATAATAGCCATCCTCCTAAAACTATTTCAAAAAGTAAGATTAACAGACCCCCGAAGCTCCACAGGGCTTTAAAGTTAGGTTTTACAAGTTTTATCCCGCTACCGAAGCCATAGAGAATGCTGGCAACAATTCCAAACCATCCAATAATTGCTGGTACAGCCTCATAGGTAACAAACAGGATTGAGTATGCGAACGTACCAATGGAGAATAAGATTTGTGCAAATGTGAAACTAGAGTTTTTTGTTTTGAGAATGCGACGACCTAAATCAATTAACGCGTTTTTTTCAGCTCCACTAGTAGCTGAGTATTGCCTTGCTACGTTGAGAAGTCTCCAGTAGTTCTTTTTATTGTAGATTTGTATCAAGCCTTCTCCTATTCGAAAGATTGTCCAAGCAACAGCAAGTATTATGTTATAGGGACTAAAAGCAATAAACAATATTACAGCAAGAGAAATTATGCCAACATGTTCTATGAGAATTAACACGGTGCCTATTTTAAATTTTTTTGGATCATTGTTAATCTTTTGCAGTTTAGCGTCTGAGTCCAAATCACTAAATGTTTCATAACCAAATCTCTCACTTGCAAGGTTTGTAATTATAATAAACAGAAAGAGAAAACCAGATAACATTTCGATAATCAAAGAGAATCCTCCAATTTACTTTCTTTTTCCGCTTTAATTACTGACATTTTAGTTATTACTCGTAGGGTTATAGTATTTGCCTCAAATGTAAATCAGAAGTTTTGGAATGAGCGTGCGGGAGAGTTAGGTTTCTCTGTAGGCTCTGACGGAGAATATGAGTGTTAGTAAGGAGAATAGATACATTAACAAGGTGGCCCACCAATTGGCCAGCGGGTCATGCATGCCCGCGTCTGCTATTTGACCTAAGGTCACGACAATGAATACAGACTGTAATGTGATGAAAATGACCTCCAGACCCATTACGCCTATGAGCCCATATCTTTTACCTAATAAGAACAGGGCTACGAATATGCCTATTAGACCATATATCAGTAAGACTGTCAATGCGCTTTCAATATCATTGAAGTGGTATTGATCCATTCCTGCCAGATACCCCCCAAAGAGCAAACGGAAGAGCAACGTCACGACAAGAGCCTTACCACTCCCTGTAAGTTCCACCATATCCCTCACCGAGCGTGATGTTTTCCAATAGAGTATATAAAATCTGCGCGTGTATTGAGAAGAAAGAATGGAGCGCAACCGAAAAGATTGCTGCAAAGCTTAGAGATAAGAAGATGAACCAAGTGTTGCCAGTTCTGAAAGCCGTTGTGTTCGGGCAAAAGGAACCGCTTAAAGAAGGCGAAATCGATCGGACAAAAGACTACGCAAGGGAACTCGCAATCAAATTGAAGGAAGAAAAAGTCTGAAGATTGCAGAGGTTCAAATAGCATCCAAGCCTTTCTACGCTTAAGCGTACAGCGCATAGCAAAGCGAAAAAACCCATGAAAGTTAACACGTTAAACTTGCAGCCCACGCCTTCGGAAAAGGCATGTAAACGCAGAAAACAGCGCCTATGCTTAACACCTAATTCACGCCAAACTTGAACCTATAAATAGAGGGGGTATAGTTTTTTCCAAGCACTAGTCTCTTCTAGAACATGCGATAAATGGGCTTTGACGTTTCCCTTGTGGCTTATGCTTCCTTGCTCCTCCAGTTAGCCTTTGCAGGCGCTTCATTTCTTAGGAGGTGATCCGGCCGCAGGTTCCCCTACGGCCACCTTGTTACGACTT
>CAZRVS010000003.1:0-375637 GCA_964603675.1 uncultured Candidatus Bathyarchaeia archaeon | reverse complement strand
GACATTACTTGGGTTCTCTGGGCATCCTCTCTTCCCTAAAGAGAGGTGCTTTGAGGTCGTGTTATAGGGGTTTGCCTGAAAAAGCCTGTGGTTCTTTTCTCTTTGTTTTTTTCGATTCTTCGTACCGTTTCAGAATATTTTCAAGAGTCTTTGTTAATTCTTCTAGAATATCCACGTACTGCACATATTCGCTTCTTCCATTCAAAAAATCGACCATATTCATTAATTGTGCATCGGCTGTTTTTTGCCATAGTTTGATGAAGTTGTCTCCTAATTTCACATTTTCCCCTGTTTCCCAATCTCCTTTGTTATCGTATAACAGAGACAAGATGGAACTAATGTACTCGTTATCTTTGGCAATTGTTTTTTTCATTTCTTCAATCTGGTTGTTTTGGCTTTCTATCTTTTGATGGAACCATTTTCTCGGAGCGCGTTTCTGTATGGTTATGTGTGTCTCGATTTCTAAGAATGGTAAAGCGTGTTTTTTGTACAGATTTCTATAAAATTCGTCGTTTTGAAAGGGATTATTCTCTAACTCTTTCAGGTAGTATTTGGCTCTATTTCTATAGAAATAGATTAAGCTCAATAGTTTTAATCGTCTATGCTTTTCTTTCGCAACTTTTTCTGCTGCTATTCTAAATGTTCTGCTAACATCTTTTATGTTGATTTCCTTATCTGGATTAGTGTGAATAGTGAAAAGAAGGCTTTCAGGTGTTAAGTTCTTTCGAGTGGCTAAGTATTGCTTGAGATAATTTAATCCTTCTTCTCCAATAAAAGCAGGTGTTTCGAGTTCTCTTTCTGAGGAGGCGATTTTGCATGGTATCCTTGAGTTTAGTTCGACATTTTTTATTCTAAGTTTTTTTAATATATGCGGTTTTAGTCCTGATTGTCTCATGATTGTGAAGAAGGCTTTTTCTCTAACTGGGCAGAGTGCCGTTATTCTGTTTATGTCTTCTGCCTCAATATTATCTTTCAGATTAGTAATTTTGAAAGGTGTCATTTCTAATGTAAAAGGTGCCATATTGCCTTAATAATGTTTTTGGTTAATGGTTTGTCAGGGAGATACTCCTTGAGTACACAAGCGAGCGAGATTGACTATGCGAAAGAAGAAAGGTGGGCTACTCATGGCATTTATCAAGTTGTTGGAAATGGGGAAGTTACGAATAGCGACCCTAATTCTCCGAAAAGGTGCGGTAAGATGTATGGTTTCATTGGTTGCGCAAAGACTCACCTTCATGATAAGACTACGCTTGACGGGGTTAATCACCATGGGAACGCATACGTTAAAAAAAGGATTCGGCGCTGTTTCAATCCTAGGTGCCCCGAATGCTTCAAAGCGTGGGCAGTTCGCGAGGCAAAGGTAGCAGCTTGGCGTATTGAGAAAGCCTCAAGGAAGTATGGTAGAGCAGAACATGTAATTGCTAGCGTCCCGAAAGTGGAGTATGGCATGTTCGACGAAGGATACGAAGGATATTTGCAGGGGCGAGGTAGGGTGCAGAAGATATTAGATAGCAGAGGGGTAATCGGTGGAGGTCTCATATTCCATGGCTTTCGATTTGCCAATAAACGAGAATCGCGGGTCAAGGGTGTGCCGTTCGGGTGGTATTGGAGTTTGCACTGGCATATTGTCGGCTTCTTAGTTGATGGTTACGGCATGTGTCGCAATTGCTTGCACAACCGTGAGAGTTACCGTGATTTCTGTCGCAAATGTCGAAACGGATTCGAGGGAAGAACAAGACGAGTTTACAATACAGATGGCTGGATTGTCAAGGTGGCTCAAAAACGTAAAACAATCTTAGGAACTTTCTACTATCAGCTCAACCATTCCACAATTATTCCTTCTAGAAAGCGGTTCCATTCCCTCACTTGGTTTGGAGTTTGCGGTATTCGAGCTTTGAAATTAGATAAATCTGAGTTTAAAGAAGAAGCTGAGCTATGCCCGATTTGCGGTTCGCAATGTGTTCCCTTGCGTTATTTGGGCTTTGATAAGGCACGTATTGAAAAAGAGTCTTGGATTAAAGAGTTCGAGGAGCCCGCTCTTGATAAAGATGGTCTTCCGATTTGGGTAGAAAAGGACAATTATGATAGCGGAAGCTATGTCTATCATCGTCTCGGAGGTGATTTTTAATGGGAAAGTGGAAAAAGAAGTCCCCGAAGAAATTGTCGGTGCGTAAACGTCATAGTTCAGAAAAACACAATGGAGAAGCATTTTTGTTTGGGGAAATCCCAGCAGGTCGAAAAGCAGCGCTCACTCGTGCTGTTGACCAGTTTATTCGTGACAGTAGTTGTAGGCATATGCAGTCGTTGGCAAGTCCATGTTCGAGTTTTGATGCAGCTTCGGAAGGCAAGTGTAAGCGTAACGGGCGTATATGCGACCTTTTGACAGAGAAGGGCGAACGGTATCTGCGGGAATATGAGAATGAGTAGTTGGCATAAGGGAATTTTCCCTACTCCCAACGTTAAAACGAAGATATGTAGGCTATGGTTATGATTTCGGAAATTTGTGCCGAGTGCTAGCTTCCTCTGAGCACTAATATATAGATACTCCTGCGGAAGTTAATTCCTTGCATAATATCATCGAACTCAAAAGTTATGAAATATTGATTGCGGAACATTGACAGGAGCGTTAACAGTTCCTGTTTAGAATATAACCTAGAAATAATATTGTTAGCGGGGTCGTCGACAACTCTATCGCCTGATTGAGGCAAAAATCGGCTGTAATATTCATCACCCAATGAAAATAATGCAAATACCGCATAGCCGTCAGGTTTTAACAACCTCAATACATCATTAAGATAACGATGTCTCTCCTCATTACTAATAAACTGACAGAAATTGTAGAAATCTATAATCAAGTCGTAAGTCGCATCCCTAAGCGGAATTCTTTCAAGAAGATTATGCTTGATGATTCGAACGCTAGAGTTAATTGCAAGTTTTTCTAAGTTCTTTCTGAACTCATCTAACGCTGCATCACTAAAGTCGATAGCGTCAACATCGACCCCTTTGGACAAAAGATAAATCGAATTTCTGCCAATTCCACAGCCTAAATCCAATGCGTGCTTCATTTTTCTATAAGGGATTAAGCCGTCCAACATAACCAAGCCTCGCGACGGCTCAGTTCGATAGCTACTAGGAAGGCTTTTTATCTTGAGGTATTCTTCTTGCCAAATTTCTTTTGGAGTAGACATCCAACCACCCAAGGTACAATTCTAAATATCGCTTTCATTAGGGCAGTTTTTAAGGGTTTTCTCTTAAAAGCCATTTCTTAAACAAGAAGGTGCGATTGCCAGTGATGTTTTTTTCTCCAAGCTATGTTTCAAGCTTTTCGAAATATCCTTTTCAACTCGGTGAAGAATTTATTTTGTATTACCTAAAGCCCATTTATGAATTCGATATCCAACTGTACCAATATAGGATAGTAGAAGAAGAGCCCAATTAAGCCAAACCCCTTTTGGAGCCAGAATCGCGATAAACAAGCAAAGGATAAAATAGATAGACCAGCAAATGGTGGCAATGTCTCTATTCGACCCATACTCTGGTTTGCTTTGCTGTGCCCTTTTCTTTACGCCTTTCTGTGCCCATTCTTGAGCTCGCTCCTGCGACTTAAGGATGTCCCACACGATAAAGATAGCGAAAGATAAGCTAAAAAGGACAACAACAGCTGCAATACTCTGATATGATACAAATATAACAAAATAAACAAACATTGTAATTATGTCAACAAAAAACCTCTTGCCCCCTATCGGTTTGTCCTTTATTGATACATGATAACCCCACCAGCTACCTAATGCCCAACAATAGACTAACGCTATTACTAATATTTCAAAAGAATAGCTGTATAGTTTTGTTATATCACTGAACCATGGTCGCTCCATTAGACTTTTAAAATTTATGCCCATCCCAATTCCAAATAAAACGTCAACCAAGCCAATTAATTCTTTGGACAGTGAGTTTTTGTCGGGCATAGAAAATAATATTGTTATCAAGTAAATAAAAATGTTATAAGCTGTTGGGGATAATGAATGAAGGGGCGAAAAAATGGGAGTCAAATTTAGAGATATAAAAAATGAATGTAAAAAAATGGTTGAAAAATACAGAGCAGTTAGAAAGGATGACAGGCAGTTTCCAGAATTCTTCATACATTGCCTAGATTCTGATGGCAGTATGGGGAGCGTTCAACTTTACCGAAAAGCTAGGGGTATGAAGCCTTACTTTTCAAAGAAGCTAATTCATTATGAAAGCTTTGTTGAACTTGCGTTTATCCTAGAAAATCTAGGAAATGCTTGGGATAAATCAACGCCAAACCCCTAGGTCTTCACATCTGCTTGCGTAACGTTTGGCTTGCGCGGTATCGTTCGGCGCGAGGCGGAGCGAAAGCGACGCCGAGCTGATATTGAAAAACTCAGAAAGGCACTTTGTGATTCTGTAAACTCTCTGAGGGATGACTCTCCGTGTAAACTTTCGAGGGATGCCATGATTTTGTCACTGTTTCTTTTTCTTCTTTTGTGGTAATGGTACGTTCTCATCGTGTACTGTTTGCCAGTTCCCGTTAGAATCTTTTTCTACGACAGTGTGAATTTTTCTATTTCCAGTTATGTCAATTCTAAGGTGTTCCTTTGCTTCTTTTCCGTGATTACTAATTTTGTTTCTTGAGATAAATTTTATTTTGGCTTTAAATGTCCCGTTCTCATTGACTCGAATTGTCATAGGTTCTGCAATAATAGAGCTTCCACACTTTGAACATGTATCCTCTTGCGGTAGCAAGGCTTTACCGCATTTTCCACAATAACGTTCTACTGGCATTAACTTGCTTCACCTAAGCGTGTTGATCGGTTTTTCAATTTTCTCTCTTTCTTTTTTCGCATTTTATTTGATTGTTGTTCACGCCATTTATCCATGTATTGTTTTTCACATGTTCTAGTGCAGTTTTTTCCGTCTTGTTCAAAGTTGGGGCATTCAGGACAATGTGTTACGTCCCATTCAAATATTAGTTCGTCTTCAGAAATGGAGGCTCCGCAGTCTTCGAAAATGGGCTGATTATGCAAGTAAAAAGTTAATCTACATTTAGCGCCGTTATTACCGAGTCTCAATAGTTCTTCCTTTACGAGGCTTCTGCATTTCCAGTGTGGCTGGTCTTCGTTGAATTGCCAATAGAACAATGGTCGGGGGTCATCCCATATCGCTACTACGTCGCTTCCTCGCATGTCAGCATAAAATATTCCATATTCCCTCTTTGAGTAAAACAAGTTCGGCTTGTTCTTGCTTTCTGTGTATGCAAGCTCTTCAAGCTTTTTCCCAGTTGCGAGCATTCGTGACCATACTTCATCTGAGTAGATTCTTCCGCCGAATTTGTCTTGGCGAATCATGATTTTGTATACTAGAATCGAATCATTTTAAGTTATTTAATATAGATTGACTTTGGCGTATCTGTTCGGCAGGAGAGCGGAGCGACGCGTAATGAGCCAAATAGCATTCCATAGCGGGCGCTTTATTGAATGTCTTCAATGGAAACGTTATATTTCTTTAGAATTGACAGTGCTTCACGTCTTAATGAGTCATAATCCAATTGAAGATCGTATAGGTAGTTGTTGGATAATACTATTTTTGTTTCGAATCCTGAAGTTTTTCTTAAAACAAAATAAATTTGCTTTTCATCTTGGATTATTGGAAAATTAAGTTTATTCATAATTTCTATCATATCAGCATATTTCACAATATCCACTGGGTCAATATTATCAGCTAAGGGAAAGTGAGTTAAAAATTGATAAATTTTATGTTTTTGCATTTTCTCATTGATTTCTGCCATTGCTTTATCGCTATTAGTCCCAACTATCTGTAGAATTTGCTTTGCTAAAAACTCAATTCTTTCACTCATTATCGTAAGTGAATCCAAGACAGAGGCAACTCGCTTATTTTCTGATTGCTCAGATAGAAATGTGTACATCATAGCTGCCCATTGTTGTTTTAAGAAAGATTGCAATTCAGTAATGGACGAAAATGGTGTTAATGCATTATTAATAGCGTTTTTCTGAACTTCCTCCATGAAATCAAAGATTTTTATTGTATCAATGGCCCGATAGTTAAGTTTAGCGACATCTATATTCTTATTTTCCTTATTTTGCTTGAAAATTAAATAATCGCCTAATACCTCTTGCTCAACCAAAGCAAAAATCGGGATTTTGTTTTTAACAGCTTCCCTATACTCAACATTAGTTATTGAGCTTGCTGTGTTCTTATATTGAGAACCAGCTCGACCGCCAATAATTAGAAGGAAAATTTGACAGTTTCTTACTTCCGCAAGACACGCATCTTGAACATTCATCAACGGGTTATAAAAGACATTCCCACGTTCACTTAGTACTGGTTCGAAACCCATACTAATGATAAAATTCCTAAGACTCTCCCTAATGTATTTTAAATCATAGCAAGTTGAACTAACGAAAACACGTGGATTAGGCATCTTTTTTCCTCTGTTAAAGTGTCTTGTGCCGATATCTCATATTTAATAATTCTTTTATATCATTTTCCTCAAATTCTTCTTTGAAATGAATTGGGGAGTAGTTTCTCAATTCACAATAATGACATCACCTCTGATCCGTCGTTGAATGCTTTTAAGACATTTGGCATTTGCTCAAAATAATGCCTGATGATAACAGCTTCCTTCCTGAAGTTGCCTCAGATACTACTTAGATATGCTACATTTAGTATCTCAATATAACTCTCAAATTTCCCTTTTTTCTCTGACTTGCGTATCGTTTGGCTTTTGCGCGTGTCGGTCGGCGCGTAGCGCGAAGCGCAAGCGCGTGGCTTAGTGATTTTGAGGGAGTATTTCGTACCGATTGAGTGAAGAAGCTGCTAATTCTGATGGTACAGCTTGGATATTGGTCGAAGAATTGGTGCAGTATGGTTAGATGAATAAATTATTGATTCATTGATTCTCCAATAGACTAAATATCAACACTGCAAGTCTTGACATTGCTAAATCTCAATATTGTCATTGTCAATCTTTCCGATTTCAGAAAAAGGATGGTTATTTGCGTTTTTTAAAGAGTTGTATTCCCTCGATTGTTGTGACGTATTGAAAGCCTGCTTCTATAAGTTTGGTGGCTTCTTTGGCTGTTGTGGCTCCGACACAGTTCCATTCGTCGTCATTGAAGTTCAGTAGGTGCATGTATCTTTGTGTGGTTTCGAGTTTTTTATGTCCCATTAAGACCATTACTGTGTAAGAGTTTCCGATGTCGTTTAGTTTCTTTGTGCAGAAGTAGTGTCTGAAATCGTATAGTCTGATTGTGCGTATTGATGGGTCTTTGAGTTTTTCTGCGAGCTTATTGCGCATTGTTCGGTATTGTTTTCCGTAGTGGTCTGGGTCTGTTCCTTTGAATAGTAGGTCGTTTGGGCTTAGGTTTTTTCGTATTATATGTTTGTGGAGTTTTTGTTTTAGGCTTTCAGATATCGGTAGTGTTCTTGGGTTGCCTCTCTTGGCTGTGGTTGGGTTGATTACTTTGTGCTCTAAGTCTATGTCTTTGACTTTGAGTCTGCAAATTTCTACAGGTCTTAATCCTGTTTCTATGCTTGTTGATAGTTTCGTTGATAGTATTGTTCCTGCTTCGGCGATGAGCATTGAGAGTTTTTCTTTGGTTGGTAATGTGATGTTCTTGGCTTCTTGGATGTATAGTGGCATTTGCCATTTAATATTGTAGTATTTGCAGAATCTGTTGTAGGCTATGCATAGGTTTCGTTTGTATCCGTCTGATACTTTGTGTTGAGCTATGAGGTGTTTTACTGCTTCGGGTTCGGGTAGACTTGTGTGCTTAGCTAAGAACGTCAATGCCTTTCTTGTGAAGTTTATTGTGTAGTCGCTTTTGTTGTCGTTTTTCATTTGAATGAGTACGTTAAGTATTGGTGCTTCGTTTGCGATTATGTGGTGTTCTTTTGATGGTACGGTTATGACAGGTCGTGGCTTATGGTTTCTGTATGGCATTTCAGGCTTCACCTCTGAAAATTGTTGCTAGGCTGATTGCGGTCTGGAAAATTGTGGTATACAGTAAAATAGGGCTGGTGTGTTGGTTGTAACCCGCCTTCTGTTTTTTGTGGCATTCGGCTAATCGGGCTACCCGCGCTTTAGGTAGATTCCTCATCAGCGTCTGTTTGCCCTTTCCACTTGCAGGACGGCCGTTTCACCGCTTCACACCCAGCATTCATCAGCAACTTAACATGCATCATAGGCACTTGCTGGATGGACGTTTCGTTTCTGCTCCGTAGCCAAGGCTCTCGCCTTCCCCCATAAGGGGTGCAATTCTACACGTGGGCGGAGTTTCCTCAAACCTCGCCTAAGCGAAGCTCGAAAGCCACACACCAACTCGCCAGCCCCAAAATAGAAAGCGCAGTCGTACGCAATAAGAATTTTGGAAACTTTAATTTGGTCTACGCCCTTTTATGCATTTTGACAGAAGGCTCAACCATGACTAAACGAGTTATTTTGCTGACTGGAACACCATGCGTTGGAAAGACTTCAGTCGCACGCCAGCTCACCTCAAAATTAGACGCTTTCTACGTTAATTTAACTCAATTAGCTGTAAATGAGAATCTAATTTTGGGTCAGGACGAAGAGAGAAAATCCATAGTCGTTGATGAAGACAAGATGCGGCGCAGGATCGGAGAAATCATTAAAAATTGCAGAAAAAACGTTGTTGTTGATGGTCATTACGCCGTGAGTGTTGTTCCAGAAAAACATGTAACACGAGTTTTTGTTTTGAGGCGTGATCCTATTGAACTGCGGAAATTCATGAAGAAAAGCGGCTTTTCAGGCCGCAAACTATGGGAAAATCTGGCTTCTGAAATCTTGGACGTTTGTCTAGTTGAAGCCCTTAACGTGCAAGGCGAAGAAAAGGTTTGCGAAGTAAATGTTTCTGACAAAAGCGTAGAAGAAGTTGTAGACGAGATTCTGCAAATCTTAGATGGTCGCGAGAAATGTCGCGTGGGATGTGTAGACTGGTTGGGCATGCTTGAAAAGAAGCGCTTACTGGAAGAGTATTTACGAATATAGATTCTATCTTAGACTCATGGCGATTTTCTGTCTCGTTAAGAGCGTTACTTTTCTTCTGTTCGAGTAAGATTTTGCATGATCACTAAATTTTTCTCCAATCATTATGGGATTTGACAAGCCGACATCATCGGAGGCCATGTCAAGACCTATTATGACGTTCACACCTATTGTCCTTTTCCAATCTCTTATCCAGACCCCCTGCTCTACACGCCCCTTCTGAACTATCAAGTCAAATTTTCTCGTTATCCCACTGAAACCCTCAAGGGACACCATTTCTTGCTTTATTTTGTAACCTTCTTTCTTGAAGTATCTAGTTGCAAGTTTTAACAAACCTGATTCCGATTTCATTTTTTGCTCATTACCCGTTACGTCTCATATTTTCACTAAACGTTATTTAGTTGTTTGTGGAAAAGTCTTTCGGATAGTGCTCGCATGGTACACACGTTAATTGTTGCATGCAGCCACTGCGGCAACTTGCTACTGGCTAAAGCCGATCAAAAAACAAGAACATGTCCTTACTGTGGGTCCAAAGTGGATATAAGAAAAGCCAAGAAGGTTGCATCAGCCGAAAACGTCTACGAAGCTTCAGCAATGCTGCAGGACTTGAAAAATCGGAAACACTTTAGCCGCCGACGGCCATATTAAGGTAAGCTATCAACCCTATCCCTAGTAGCAAGGTAAAGAATTGAATTACAGATGCGCCTGCCGTGTTTTTCTTGTGAAGTTCCGGAATGAGATCTGTTGCTGCAATGTAAATGAAACCGCCCGCAGCAAAAGGAACGAGTAACGGAGCAAAGTTTACGGCTCCAGCCAAAAAGTAAGTGATTATCGCACCTAGGACTGCGGCCAAGGCTGAAACAAAGTTGTACGTCAACGCTTTTCGCTTGCTGAAACCACCGTAAATCAGAACTCCAAAGTCGCCTATTTCTTGGGGAATCTCATGGAAAATCACCATTAATGTTGTCGTAAAACCAAGTTCGACGGAAGCAAGGTAAGTGGATGCTATTATCATCCCGTCGATAAAATTGTGAACTCCGTCTCCAATCAAGTTCAAGTATGCGAACATGTGCACTGGACACTCGGTTTCGTGGCAGTGCCGCCAGTACAGAAATTTCTCAAGGACAAAAAAGACTACTATTCCAAGAACAACATAGTAAAATGTTGCTTCGCCGATTTCCGCCATGGCCTCTGGCAGCAAATTAAGAAACGCGCCGCCTATGAGGGAACCTGAAGCAAAACCTATCAAAGCCATGAGAACCCGCTTTAGCGCGTTTTCTTTCAAGCCTATGAAAACTATTCCAATGAGGGCTACTAGGCTTACCGTTATTACTGAGGCTAAAATTGCAACTAATTCAAACATACCATTTTTGTTCAATTGCTCGCGCTTTATTAGAATATCGGTTGCGTCACTCTATCTGCTTGAGCATTTGGCAAGTTCTACATACAATATTAGTTGTTGGTGCCCCACATTCACCGCACTCGCTTAATCCTTCTTTATCAGCAAGCGCCTCTAAAGCAGGCCTTATTCTTTCTATAGATCTGAAAACTGTGAATTTTACTCCTGTATGTTTCTCTTCCATCCGATTAAGCATCAGGCGAATGTCGTTTCTCAAAGCCGTGGTGGCGTATGGACATGGTACGCTTTGAAATTTTATCTTCTGGACATACGCATACAAGGCAGATTCTTTTTCCAAGACCTCGCAGAAAGGCTTGACTTTCTGGACAAGTTTCGGGTGCACTTCGTCCGTTACAGGTTTTTCGCGCGCTATGCGCAGAACGTCGCCGTGAAAAATGTTCAACAGTATCGTTTGCGTTTCATCATCTAACGTGTGGGCGGTGGCAATTTTGTTGGCCTCTACTCTTCTGGCGGCTAAATTAAGCGCTTTTCGTCTCAAGACGCCGCAATAGGCGCAAGGCGTTAATTCGTTTTCACTCTTTCGTTTAATACGACAAACAATTTCGTCCAACGTAAAACCGTAAAGTTCCTTAAAAGATATTACATGATGTTCTATTCCCAATTTCTTGCAGTTCTCAACCGCAATTTTCAGGGCTTCGTCTCTGTAGCCTTTGATCCCTTCATCAACCGTCACTGCAACAAGTGAAGCCTTAGGGTGATGGCATTCTATCTTTGCCAAAATGTGTAAAAGACTTGCGCTATCTTTCCCACCAGAAACAGCCACAGCTATCTTATCATCGAAATTGAACATTTTATACTTGGCAATCGTCGCCTTGACTTTTCCTTCGATGGACCCAACGAAACACTTTTTGCAAAGTCTTTCTCCAGAGTACGGTCTAAAGAAAAAGGCTTCTCTGCGTTTGCATACAGTGCAAGCAGATGACTCAGCACTCATGTGATATCCACGTCGTTAATTTTATCATACAGAATACTAAATAAACCAAATACAATAGTTTTTTGAAAGAGATGATGCAATGTCCAAGAAACCGAAGAGACATTCAGATTACAGAGAAGTAGCTTACAAGACTCAACAGTGGAATTTACTTCAAGAATTTAGGCGAAAGGCGATGCAGATAATGATAGCCCTTGAGACTTTTCACTTGGAAGCCACAGTGCATGGAAGCATCGCGAGGGGCGACGTAGGCAAGAAAAGTGACATAGACGTTTTCATACCAAATCATCACTCGTCCTTCGTTGTGGAAACAGCTTTAGAAAGAGCCGAAGTGCCAGTTAATCGGCGTTTGGTCGTGCAAGCCACACCAGCCTATGCTATGAAAGCTTACATCGAGATAGACGAAAAGACAAGTGTTTCTTTTCCGTTAATGAATATGAGGAAAGTTGAAAGGGAATTCTACAAGTTCGGCGGCGAAATAACCCGTGAAAATTTGAGAAGAAATCTACGGGTTTCTGGAGTGGACAAGCGGTTAATGCTAATCGAGCCCACGGAGAAAGGTCATAAGGAGAGCACTATTATCGGCCGCGAAGAGCATGTGGCTAAAGTGTTGGGAATATCTGTAGAAACAGTTTTAGATCGTGTACACGCACTTTTGAAAAGGGATGAAATTGGCAGAACTGGAGTTTTCATAAAAAGAGAGGTGTCTGCAAGCGAAACTTTTGAAATGGCGTTAAAGCAGCTTGCTGACCTAAATCCTGCTGTTCGCAGAAGACTGAGAAGTAGAGTTTAATCCTCTTTCAAGGGTAAAAGATAAGATCCTTTTCCTCCAGTATTTTCTGGAGCTTATCAACAGCTTCATAGACTTGCTCCTCCTTCTTTGCGCCTACGCAAACCAGTTTTCCAGCTGAGAAGATGAGGAACACCACTTGCGGGTCAGCCATTCTGTAAACTGCTCCAGGAAATTGTTCAGGTTCATACATGACTCTGTCAAGTTTGTAAACAACATTTTCTAAGTCTATTTCGCCACCCAGCGCTGCAGATGCAACAATGTTTTGAATTTTAACAATTGGCTTTTCCGTGATGGGTATGCCTTTGTTTCTAAGTTCTCTCACGACCTTTCCCACAGCTTTCCTTGCTTCTTTTTCAGACTTTGCCCCAGTACAAACCATTTTACCAGTTCCAAATATCAGAGTGGCTGTCTTTGGCTTTTTTAATCGAAAAACGAGTCCAGGAAACACGTTGGGATTATATTCAGTCTGCGGGAACTTTTCGACTATCACATGCAAATCTATTCTCTGACTCAGAGAAACTGAGGCGACAATATTTTGGATGGAAATTGAAGGTTTTCCTTTGCTCATATTTCTTCCCGTGCACAAAATAAGTAAAGTACATGTAAGTATATAACCGAATCCTATTCAGCGGCCTTTTTTCACAATTGGTTGGGCTTTTCATGTGAAGGATTTTGGTAGATTGGAAATCTCAAAATTGCAGCTATTCCACCCAATGCGAGAAGTTTCGCCCCTGCTTCATGTTCCGTGCTTATAACGTTCACTTCCCCGCTTCTTTGTTCCACCTCAGTCATAATCTGCTCGATCATTAAACGTTCTTCATCAGAAGAATCGCGCAGTTTCTTGTCCGCCAAAACGAGTTTTTCAACAGCTCCCATTTTCGCCGCCTTGTTAACATCTGTGAACCCGTAATTAACGGTCATTTCACCCTTTCCAAGTCTTTTCATGACTTCTTCCATAATTTCTGTCTCTTCGACAACCTGCAGCCGTTTTGCAGTTTTCAATAAAACACCTGAGCGTAAAGCTTCGTATATTCCGCCGACGCCGCTGTTATTAACGCTTTTTACGTCTGTAACTGATTGGGAAATGTCTCCTGCTTCATTTTTTAGGAATTTGGCAAAGTCATTTTTTACAAAGCCTACTCCGATAATTACTATTGCACTATGCTTTGCTGTCCAATATTGACGCAGACTGGCAAGCGCCTTTCTGAAATACTCTTTCATGGCTAAGTTTCTTTTTTCAGCTTCAAGTTTTCCGGGAAGCTTTGTTCGCTCTTCCACTTTTATTTCGACACCGTATTGTGCGGTTTCCGCTATGGCGTAGCCTTCGTCGTCTATGGCCAATATTATTATGGGTTTTTCAGATTTTCTTGCCTTTTCCAGCCTCTCAACACTGTGTTTTGTCCATTCCTTTTTCACAATCGTCAAAGGTTTGTTCAAAGAAATGTTGAGGGTGTGGTGCGCGGCAGTTGGGACAATTTCAGGGGCTTCGCAAATGACGCCGTGAACGCGAAGCTTTCCCAAAAATTTGTCCCAAGCAACTGTTTCAACTTTGACTCCTAGAAAAACTGAAACCCTCTCTCCACTTTTGGGCCTTGAATACTCTGCGTCGGGTTTTATCTGTCGCGACGAGTAAGTGTAAACCTCGTCATTTTTGCAGATGATATTGTATAAATGCCACAAATCATCGAGAGATTCTGGAACAACCTTCACAAACCCTTTCTTTAAGTTCTTTTCTAGAATTTTCAAAACTTAAGGTCTCCTTTCCACCAAGTTTTTATCAGTAATTATTTGACTTCCACCTATTAAATTCGCATTAGCGCTATGAAAGCGTAACGTGAAGGTCGCTCGCGAAATATTATGTTCAAACCCTCTAAATTGCAGCGAAAACTCTATGTTTATGTTCTGTATGATTCTTGTCTTCAAATCCACACGAAGGTGTAAGCATTGGTATTTGCAAGTTTCAAATATGAACCAACCAAAATTGAAGGAGGATACAACAACAGAACATTGCACGTTGATCTTACAACCATGAAAATAGCAGGTAAGCCAGTTTCAAAAACCATGAAAGACACATTCATAGGCGGTCGCGGATTCGACCTGTGGCTTCTCTGGAACTCCTTGCCGAAAGATAGGATTATCAAATGGGATGACCCTGAAAACGAAATTTGCATAGCTTCTGGTCCACTTGGCGGCATTCCAGTCTATCCGGGCAGCGGAAAAAGCATCGCTGTGTCAATATCCCCTTTGACGGGAACTGTCGTTGACTCCAATGTTGGCGGGTACTTTGGTCCCTATCTAAAATTTGCAGGATGGGACACCCTTGAGGTTCAAGGAAAAGCAAAGTCTGAAGTGGTCATATTCATTGATGGTGACGACTGCAGTGTTCAAATTGAAGATGCTTCTCAACTTCCCTCTGAAGCTAACTTGGTTACAGAAGCCTTGGCCCAGAAATATGGGAGCGACAACCCTCATAGCATTTCTGTTGTATCAGCTGGCCCTGGAGCCGATCACACATTGTTTGGGTGTCTCAACTTTTCGTGGTATGACTCTGGACGTAAAATGCATAGGTATAAGCAAGCTGGAAGGGGCGGAATAGGCACAGTTCTCCGGAAGAAGAAGATAAAAGCCATAGTTGTGAAATATTCAGGAAAAATAACTGTTGAAAGTAATGGTCCAGTCTATCCTGAACTGGTCAAAGAGGTCGGAACAGCCTACAACCAAGAAATAAGAACGCTTGATCCGGTACAGAACGAAATGGCATCTATTGGAACCACCCATCTTGTAATGATAATGAACGAGTTTGACCTTCTACCGGTGAACAACTTTAAGTTCGGCGGTCATCCCAAAGCGGAAAACCTAGGCAGAGAGACCTACCGAAAGAAGTTCCACAAAGGTTATGACGGATGCTGGATGGGCTGCTCCTTGGCGTGTGCTCACGGCGTGAAAGATTTCGAACTCAAAACAGGCCCATACAAGGGACAAAAAGTTTTCGTAGGTGGACCAGAATACGAAACCATAGCTGGAGTCGGCAGCAACTGCGGTATTTTTGACCCAGACTCCGTTATCGAGATTAACTATTACTGCGACATTTACGGCTTAGACACTATTTCTGTGGGCACCGCTACAGCCTTTGCCATGGAATGCTACGAAAGGGGATTGATCGACAAGAAAGTTACAGGCGGCTTAGACTTGAAATTCGGCAACAAAGAAGCAATCCTCGAGCTTATCCATCAAATGGCAAAAGGTGAAGGTTTTGGCGCAGTTGTGGGTCAGGGTGTGCGGAAAATGAAGAAGCTCTTCGCAGAGAAATACGGTGCTGACCTCAAGATTATGCAGGACATCGGAATGGAATCTAAGGGTCTAGAATTCTCTGAGTACGTGACGAAAGAGTCACTGGCGCAGCAAGGCGGCTACGGGCTTACATTGAAAGGCCCTCAACATGACGAAGCCTGGCTAATATTCCTTGACATGGTTCACAATTACATGCCAACTTTTGAGCAGAAGGCCGAGAACCTCCATTGGTTCCCTATGTGGCGCACTTGGTTTGGCCTAAACGGCTTGTGTAAACTTCCTTGGAACGATGTTGTTCCTCCAGAAAACAAAAAAACAAAGGAACCAGCTAAAGTCATTGCGCATGTCGAAAACTACGCTAGATTATTCTATGCCGTTACAGGCCAAAAAATAACAGTTGACGATATAATACTGACGAGCGAAAAAGTCTACAATTTCCAACGCGTCTTCAACGTGCGAATGGGCTTTGGCACACGAAAACATGACACGGTACCGTACCGGGCTGCTGGACCTGTGACAAAGGAAGAATACGAAAGCCGTGCAGAACGCTACGATAAACAACTAAAGGAAAAAGTTGGCTACGATCCAGCTGGCAAGGCAACGGAAGAGAAAATGGCCGTTTTGAGGAAACATCGCGAGACGGAATACGAAAAACTGAAGGACGCAGTCTACAAAAGGCGCGGATGGAACTTGAATGGAGTGCCGACGCTTGAGAAGGTGAAGGCCTTAGGAATAGATTTCCCAGAAGTAGTAGCTGTCCTGAAAAAGAATGCATGAAAATTCTCCGTCGGCTTCACCCACATTTTTTCTCGTTCTTACTGTGCTACGAATACGACTATTTAAAATGTAAAAAAGCCCAGTTCTACATGGATCATATTCCTACAGGGGGATGACGAAACTTGGCTGTGGCAATTTTAAACTCTTAAAAGCCTTTTCTTTCTAATTTAGTGTTTGAAGACGATGGGCATGAAAGTTACTTTTTGGCTTTTAGATGTTAACTATGAAGTCAAGAATAATACGCCAGAGGTGTGGCTTTGGGGCATCGATGATTCTGGAAAGAGAGTGCTTATTATTGACAGGAATTTTCTTGCTTATTTCTACGTTGTTGTTGAAGAAGGTTTTGACCCGTCTAAGGTTGCTGAGCAAATCAAAAAGGCGCATCACGGTTCCATCGTGAAGGTGGATGTTGTTGACCGCAAATTCTTTGGCAAACCAGTGAAGACAGTGCAGGTTTACTGCAAGAATCCTGACGTTGTTGCGAAATGTGCGAAGACTTTTCGAGAGTTCGAAGGGGTGAGAAACTGCCTCGAAGATGACATTCGGTATTCCATGCGGTACTTAATTGACAACAATGTTGTTCCATGCGGGTGGCACGAGGTTGAAGGTACTGAGGAACAAAACACTAGTGGCATCCAAGTCGACAAGGTTTACGCTACAAGATCTTTTCCGAAGCTTCTTGAAAAGTCGGAAGTTCCGCCATTGAGAATTTTGGGTTTTTCAGCAATATGTTATAGCAGAGAAGGCTCGCCGAAACCCCAGAGAAACCCTGTAATAATAATTTCGGTGGCAACCAGCGATGGTGAAGAAAAGCAATTCCTCGCTGACAATGACAAAAATGACAAACCCCTTCTGGAAGATTTCATGAAGTGCATTCAAAATTTCGATCCCGATATTGTCACAGGTTATGGTGTGAATGCGCAAGATTGGTTGTATCTGAGGGAAAGATGTCGAAATCTTGGGTTGAAGTTGAATGTTGACAGGGCAAGAACTGACCCCCACACGAGCATTTATGGGCATGTTTCATTGACTGGGCGAGTCAACATTGACATTGCCGATTTTGTAGATGAGTTCCCCGATGTCAAAGTCAAGACCTTGCAGAATTTTGCTGACTATTTAGGCGTCATGAAACTTGAACAACGCACAATAATCGAGGACGTAGATTTTGCGGATTACTGGGATAACCAAAAAAGACGGGGAATCTTGACAAGTTTTTCCATGGATAACACGCGCCGTATTATGGGCATCTCTAATGCTGTTTTGGACTTCGCCATGCAGCTTTCAAATCTTGTAAGTTTGCCTCTGGACCATGTTATGACAGCTGCCGTGGGCTTCAGAGTTGAATGGTTTCTGATAAAGCATGCACAGAAAATAGGCGAACTTATTCCAAAAAGAATTGAGCAGCCTTACAGGCCATATGTCGGCGCCATAGTGCTCAAGCCAGAACCTGGGTTACACGAAAACATTGCTGTTTTAGATTTCAAATCTATGTATCCGAACATAATGATAGCGTACAATCTTTCCCCTGACACCTACGTTTCTCCAAAGGAGCTGGTTCCGCCTAGCGAGGTGTTTGAAACCCCAGAAGTCAAGCATAGATTTAGAAAAGAACCTGTCGGTTTCTACAAGGAAGTTCTATCATACCTTATTGATGTGCGAGCTGAAATTCGTTCGAGAATGAAGATTCTTGACCCTAAGAGTGTCGAATATCGTGTTCTGGATGCTCGCCAGAAAGCTGTCAAAGTGATAACCAATGCTTCTTATGGTTATGCGGGTTGGATAGGCGCAAGATGGTACATGAAGCCAGTGGCAGAAGCAGCCACAGCTTGGGGTAGGTACACAATACTTGAGACGGTTAAGATGGCTGAAAAGGCTGGGCTGAAAGTTGTTTATGGCGACACAGATAGCCTATTCATAAAGCATGAAAAGGAAAAAATTGAAAAGTTGGAAAAGGACATCGAAAGGGAATTGCGCTTAGAAATTGAACCAGGCAAGATCTACGTGCGAGTTTTCTTTACAGAAGCCAAAAAGCGTTATGCGGGGCTCTTGCCCGATGGGAGCTTGGACATTGTTGGTCTAGAGGTTATACGGGGTGACTGGGCAACTGTGGCAAAAAATGTGCAAGAAAAAGTCTTGGAAATCATTTTGAAGGAGCAATCGCCCAAGAAGGCAGCCAATTTTGTGCAGCAAGTTATTAATGAGCTTTGGCAAAAACGCGTTCCCTATCATGACCTCATCATTTGGAAGACATTAACGAAACCCATCGAAGAATACGCAGTTAAGGCTTCGCATGTTGAAGCAGCGAAAATGTTGGCGGATAAAGGTTGGAAGCTGACAGTAGGCGACAAGGTGGGTTACGTCATTTTGACTGGGACGGGGCGACTCTATGAAAGGGTTAAGCCTTACGTCTTCGCCACATACGATGAAGTAGACATAGAATACTACGTATCTAGACAGGTCGTGCCTGCTGCTAAGAGAGTTTTAGAGTTTTTCGGAATAACCGAAGAACAATTACTAAAATCCAAAGGAGGAGAAAAAGGGGCTCGCACTCTCACGGAGTTTTTTGGGAACTAGCCGGATGTAATGTCTGCGAACGTCAACAATTCAACGTTGAGCGCAGGTTTAACGGCTTCTGACACGCGGGAAGCGATGATTCGCTTTATGTTTTTCTCGCCTGCTACATCGACGATTCTTTGGGTTATTATTCCGTCGAAGATGACTGTGTCAACGCCTGTTGCTTGTTGGAGTTTTTCGGCCAATTGGTTTACTGGTAATCGTTCTATCTCCTCTAGCTTATCGTTCAGGAGAACGGCTTCCAGTGTTCCTTCTAACGTTTTTGCTGTTTGAACGATTGCTTCAGAAACTTCTGTTTTCGGTTTTTCCTTTTTCGGTTTGAGCGGTTCTCCGATGGGGTTTTTTGCTTCTAGGGCGTCGAATATTTCTTTGCAGTTTAATTCTTCAACTTCTTTTCCGCGGGATGCCCTACAGACATACCGTATATTCGTGACTTGCATGAGCTCTTTTAGGATTAGGTCGCCACCCCTGTCCCCGTCCAAGAGGGCTGTAGCTTCCTTGTCTTTGCATAAGCGCTTTATTGTTTCGGGAACCTTGGCGCCTTCCAAGGCGATTACGTTGAGAAGACCGCAACGCATTAGGTTTATTACGTCCGCTCTTCCTTCTACAACGATTATTTCTTTGTAGCTTTCAATGTTTGGTCCAGCGGGTAGTTCTTCGGGTCCGTACTTTTCGACTTTCGCAATTTTCAGAGTTTCGGAGATTTCTTTGAAAACTTCGTCCACTGTGGGCATTGATTCGATTGTCCATTTATGAAGAATTTCCTTGGCTCTGTCGATTATTACTTTCCTTCGGGCTTCTCTGACATCCTCGATTTTGTCGAGGATTACTTTTGCTGAACATGGTCCAACTCGGTTTATGCTTTCTATACTTGCGGCAATTAGGGCTGTGGAAACGCGGTCTAGGCTCGTTGGGATTGTTATGGTTCCGTTCGTTCTGTCGTTTTTTGAGTGTAGTTCGATTTCTATTCTTCCGATGCGGCCTGTCTTCTGTAATTCTCTAAGGTCGAGGTCTGGTCCGAAGAGACCTTCTGTTTGTCCAAAAACTGCGCCTATAACGTCTGGTTTTTCTACTACTCCGTCTATTTCAAATCTAGCGTGCATGACATATTTTATGGTAAACGTTTGTGATGATCCCGTAAACGTGCACCTCCAAATGATTAGTTTAGGGTTAATTTAATCACATGATGGGGAAACTTTCACTGATCATGAGATTATTACTATTACTATTTATTATCTTTATGAATTACTGATCTTGCTCTTTAATGTTTCTGAAGGGAAAGACGTTTTCCGCACGATCCTTTGCTGATTTTAACACTTGCGACGTTGAGGGAAAAAGCCATTGCCCCGCATCCAAACTGTCTGCATCGATTGAAAAACGCATTCCAAATTTCTTATCTACATGTGAAAGAATGTCAGATTTCTGGAATTATCTGCTTTTCACAGTTTTCTCCAACAAAATCTCTTTTAAGTCTGGTTGGTCAATCAGTTCTTGCACGGTGCTCGACCATTTTTTCTTGAAAGAATAGTATTTGACAATAAGCTTGTCATAATCTTCAAACAGCAACTTAATGTTGCATATAGTTTCCTTAGAGCTTCTGAACATACGATTCCAAGCATAGTCCAGAGACAAAAGTAAGGTGGTGATTAACAGTCTAGGTTTAATGGTATATCCAAGAAACCGCCCGGGATAGGGCTTGAGATCGCTAGATGAAATGTTACGCTTTGCACTCAGAATCTTAAATTGAAGTTTGCTCCTCATGTATAGAAAACGAAAGGCATCTTGCCGAAGCTTCATCCAATCAGGATTAGATGAAGGAGGGGGCAAATGAACTATATTGAGGGCAGTATCTAATACAAAGGCATATCCTTCAGATTTGACATTCACGAGGAAATCGATGTCTTCTCCCCTAGTAATATAGGGATCAAAACAGATACCTTGGGATACAACTTCTCTGGATATAACCATGTTTCCTCCGAAGGCAAATGGTGTGTCTTGAATCCGCTCTTCACATTCTATTATTTTGAAAGCTTCATTCATGGCTTCTTTACTTTTTAGAAAGTGTTTCCACCAAACATCTTTATCCTTAAAGAAAGGTGTGCCGTGAGGTTGAAGATAGACTCCTGCCTTCGCAACTATTTGCCTACCATAAAAGCTTTCGCCCAAATGTTCTATAGCCTTACTAACGAAATTTTTGTCTAGGACAACTTCGTCATCGTCCAAGAAGATGAATGTTTCAAATCCTAAAAGATAAGGAATCAATAGGCATAGATTCCTCACCTGAGGGTAGCCTTTCAAGTTAAAAAGTTCACTTTTCGACTCGTCTTGGACTCTTTTTTGAATTTGTTCTAAGGTTGAAGGAAAAATGGGTATCAAATCATATTTCAGACTCGTCCCATTCAACATGTAGATAATTTTTCGCTCCATCTTTTTTTGGACATCTTGGTGGGTTGGAACTGCGATTAAGATCAAAGTGAATTCGTCTTTCAAATTGTTCAGGCTTTCAAGACATCTCCTAAGAGTTCCTTCCTCGTCTAGTGGCGTTGGATGATCGAATACTTGATCGCCCTCGTGCCATTTGCCTTTTGCTCTAGACCAATAAGTTGGGATGATGACTGCTGGTTTCAATGCAATCCTCTTTCAACTATAAAGTTTGTTCTACCTAATTTTGTAGCTCTGCTTACTTTTCTCTCTTTATATAATTTTTTGGGCAGCGTTGTTACCAGTTTTTCGGCACAGACCACGTAAACGTGAAGTTTTTCATAGGTATATCGGTTTTGCGAACGCAGTCTGCAAATAAATCTGCTTCAGAAATGTTTCCAACGTCATTACTAAACATATAACCGAAAGAACCCCAGCGTTTCTCAAAGCAGTTTTGGAAACTATAAGGAAATCGTTATGCTAAGACGCCAATTTCCTCTTCAAGGTTTCCATGTAGCTTGTCAGGCTTTCGATGTCTTTTACTTCTTTTCCGATTAAGGCAAAGAGTTCGCGCCAAAATTTGATGTTTGTCTTTATTTTTGCCTTCTCTAAATTTGTCTTAATGTGTTTTGTTCCTTCCTTGCCTCGTCTGTCGAAATCCAACAGTAGGATGACTTCTGGCACGCCAATTTTTTCCACTTCAGAAATTACGTCTAAGAATGATTTTCCGCCTGTTTTGGCGGATATTATTTTTCCTTGAATGCCAAGGGCTCGCAAGGTTTCGGTGTCTTTTTTTCCTTCCACAATTATGGGTTTTCCCTTTGCGGATTCTTGCAACAGTTTTTCTAGGATTTGAAGGATTTTTTCTTCCTTTTCTTTTAGGTGTGTTGACAATGGGTTTTACCTTGTTACTTGCGCGTTTTTCATGACTTGAAGGCTCTCTTTTGCTTCTTTGTTGTTTTCGAAATATTTTCTAATGGGTTCGAGGATTTTGGCCAGTTCCTTCGCCACTGCGTTCTTGAGGTCTTGCGGGTGCAGGCTGCCCTGCACGTAGGCTTTTTCCAGTTCCTGATAGTTTTGGAATTCTGCTGGGCCGCCGAATTTCGCCAACCGGTCTATTCTGAAGCTTTTGTGCTCATGGAATATTACGTGCCTGACTATCTCCAGAATTGGGTTTATCTCTGCTTGCCTTTCGGGGCACCACGCCTTTTTGAGTTTTCCTTTTATTTGTTCCTCCGTGTCGTGGATGAATATCGCGGTCCAAGGTTTTGACTTACTCATCTTGCTTGCGATAACTTGCTCCAATTTGTCCTTGGATTTGAGTTCAACAGGTTTTGCTATGCCCATTAGTAGGTGGTGGTGGATTGCAACTGGTTTTTGCCAGCCCATTTTTGGGAATATTTCTCTGGCTAGGACATGAGCTTTTCTTTGGTCCATGCCGCCGTGGGGTATGTCTGCCCCGATTTCTTTTACGTCCACTGCTTGCATGGGAGGATAAAAATATTGGGCTAAATCTAGCTTTTCGTTTTCGCTTCTGCCCATTATCGTCATGCATCTCAAAGTTCTGCTGAGGGTGAGGTGTTTGGAAAATTTTACCAGGTTTTTCCAGTATTCGTTGTTGTTATGGTATAGTTCGGAGCCTATGACTATTTTTGCTCCGGGACAGAAAAATTTGAAGGCTTCTGCGTAGTATTTTGTGGCGGATAGGATTTTGTCCCAGTCTCCGCCGAACTTGTTGTTTATGAAACTGTGCCAGTCTGCAAGGTAAGCTTGACATCTTACGCCAGCTTTGATTAAATCGTTTATTTTGAAGCCAGAAATAACGAAGTTGCCCAAGTGCAGCAGGCCTGAGATTTCGAAACCCTGATAGTGCCCGGGATGTTCATTCGTTTCCAAGAGTTGCCTCAGTTCTTCCTCTACTAAAATCTCTTCTGTAGGCGGTCTTTTGATCAAGTCTATTTTCGTTTCTGTATCCAAGTTGCCATTCCAGCTTGTTGCGGTTTCCTAGCTTTTTATGTAAACGCTAGACTTAAAAACTTAGTCCGTCACCGCACTCATATTCTCAAATGAGACGCAACCAAAAAAGACTCGAACTTTGAAAATGTTTTGGAAGCCGCTACTAAAGACAAAGCGACATTGCGATTAGCGTTTTTCTGAACTTGAGTTTTAGCGTGCAGTTCAAGCTATATCCTAAACCCCATTGTAAGGCATGACCTACCCATAAGAAGGAAGGAGTTGAATTTTTGTACTGCGCTTGTTACACTTAGCAAAATTTATTTAAATTCTAACTGAAGAAAAAGAGCATTGTCCTTTAATAGCAAATTCGTGGGAGGTGGGGGATTGTCAAAATCGTCTGTTAAGATTGGTTCTTCGATTATGATGGCGATGGCGGTCTTCGCTTTGGTCATTTCGCTTCTTTGGGTATCCATAACCGAGGTGATGTTTGTGAGTGACTTTCTAGCATACACTGGTCAGGATCTTTCTGATGCCTTAGCTGCGGGTTCTAAATCAGCAGAATTGTGGCTTGTAACGAAAAGACTGTGGGGAGTTGAATTGCTTGCATTAAGCCTTCTGACGATGTTCGTAACTGCAAAGAGCTATGCAAAAGGCGAGAAATGGTCTTGGTATGCTCTTCTGGTAACTGGTTGCATTCTTTGGGGAAGCTTGATAGGTTACAAAGTCGCAATCGACTATTTCCAGCCGACCATGAGCAGCATGACCTTCATAGTTGGAGCAATACTTTTTGCGATTGGTATAGCACTTCCAGCTAAGGCAATCTTGGGCAAGGAATCGACCTAAATATGGCTATTTACGCAATAATTAGTCATGCGCGCGCTATTTTTGAGTGGATAAAGCTATGAAGAAGAAAATCTTCGCGCAGAGTTAGCTTTTAACTCTGAAAAGACAATTATCATAAGGGCATTTCTGTGAGTCGGGCTTTGAGCACTGAAGAAGCAAAGAAAACTGGCAATATTCAGGGATTATTGGGCTCTATGATCCACCACGTGACGATTCAGCTCAAACCATAAAAACAGCTCAATCCATGGGCATTCACGTAAAAATGGTTACAGGCGATCACATTGCCATAGCTAAGGAAATCGCAAAACAAGTAAATTTGAATACAAACATTATGTTAGCTCATCTTTTTTGGATAAACAGGATAGAGAGGCTAAGACTATCGTTAGAGAAGCTGATGGCTTTGCTGAGGTTTTTCCCGAACATAAATACCATATTGTCGATCTGCTCCAAAGTGAAGATCATATTGTCGGCATGACAGGTGATGGCGTAAACGATGCTCCAGCCCTTAAGAAAGCTGATGTTGGAGTTGCAGTTGCGGGTGCAGCAGACGCAGCTGCGTCTGCTGCAGATATTGTTTTTACAAAACCAGGACTTTCTACAATAATTGATGCTATAAAGCAAAGCCGCAGAGTATTTCAACGAATGAGTAATTACTCTGTCTATCGTATAGCCGAGACAATCAGAGTGCTACATTTCATAACCTTGTCCATTATTGTGTTCCAGTTTTATCCCGTTACTGCTTTAATGATAGTTTTGTTGGCACTTCTGAATGACGCACCAATAATGACCATCGCTTATGACAACGTGAAATACTCGAACAAGCCTGAGAAATGGAGCATGGTAGCAATTTTAGGCATAGCCACTCTGCTTGGAATCGTTGGAGTTATATCCTCATTTGGAATTCTGTACATAGGGCAAGAAATACTTCATTTGAACCGTCAAGTTCTGCAATCTTTTATATACCTTAAGCTTTCTGTAGCAGGCCATCTAACAGTCTTCGTGGCCCGAACAAAGAATCACTTTTGGTCAGTTAAACCAGCAAAACCTTTGTTTTTGGCAGTTGTGACTACTCAGCTTATTGCCACGTTAATCACTGTTTACGGCGTCCTGCTTCCAGCAATGGGTTGGGGGTTAGCTCTTTTTATTTGGACATACTCATTGACGGCATTTGTAATAATCGATTTTCTCAAAATCTATTTCTACCGTTTATTCGACCACAGTGACATAAAATTTCATAGATAAAAGTCAAATCGAACATAATCAAAGACATATTTACTCAATTGAATCTCCTTTACATAGGTGCTCTGCGCGCGGCGATTATCCATTTGTCACAATAGACAAATATCCAAAAAAAGAGATGCACCTATCAAATAATTATACACTTGAAGGGACCTCTCTTTTTCTTTCTATCTATATAGTTCTTTTGCTTTTGAGTTTGCTTTTGCATTTTGGCTGGTTGGATTAAACTTTAGCAGTTAAGAGATACCATCAGGCGTCAGTCTAAAGATAAAATGCTGTAGCTCTGTAGCTATCAATAAAGTGATTCTAGGTTTTGCCTCACCCTTCGGTGCTAAAGCGCCTCAACCCTTTTACCGCACGGACGTAAGAGATGATGAACATTGCCAACACAACTCCTGATGCCAAGGAAAGATAGATGAGATTCCAAATAAGAAACATCAACACCACTGCAAACTGTAATAGCATGTAACTCAACAATGTTAGACGATTGAAATCTACTATCTCGCTCGTCACTGGCGGAAGATTCCTGCAAAACCTCATCATAATAGCATGAACCCATCCCAACAACAACATGAACAAGAAGAACAAAGATGATAGAAAGAAGAGTATAAACTGCGAGGTTAGACTGTCCAGAACAGGAAACTGGCTGAGCAGTATCGTGATGGCTGTAAATGTAAAACCACTGAGGAGAACCAGTATGCTGGAATTGTTCGCGAGAACCTGAAGGTACTCTGAGTAATCTTTCTCACTCTCTGATAACGCCATCACCTCCAAGTAAGCATTTCCTGCACCATGTTTGCGTAGTGCCCGATATTCTTAACTATTAACGAATTCCAGATACAACCACGTAAGTCGCCCACCACGTATGGAGAGGCATCCTTTTTCTGTAAGCTTTCTTCCTTGTCTTCGCTAAGGGTATCAGATCTCTTAGCTCGTTTGCAAGTCTGTTTGCATCATCTATCCCCAATGGCAGGACAATGTCCACATGCCGTGGAATAACCAGTTTTAGTTGCCCCTTATCGTCAACTTCAAAAGACTTAATTTCGCACAATTCGACATCCGAAGGAATAGTTGACTGGAGAACGAACCCAAAGGTTTTTCTGAGTAACGGATCCTTCTCAATCGCAGCCTCAAGTTTCGCCTTACCTCCCTCTTTCAGATCAACTTCAATCCAGTCTTTATGGAGTCTAACGACAAAATCGAGCTTGTCAATAACCAGAATTGGATCTTTCCACACCAATTCCACCCCCATTAGACCAAGTATGTGCTTCGCAAGTTAAGTTTTACTGCGAACATAGCGTGCGCGTTCGCGTCCACGTGCAGCATGTTTATAGAGGTTTAGGTAGGTAGAGGTAGGGGCAGAGCGGGGTAGGCTTGGAGAGAGTTGGTTGTTTGGTTAGATTAAACTTTAATCTTTTTTCCCTGCTGTTGTCTAATGTTAACTTATGTTGTGTTGTCTTGTGTTATCTTATCTTATATGTCCCTGCTCTCTTCGCTCCGCTCTCTCTGCTCTCCGCTCACAAAACGAAAAACCCAACACAAAAAACACAAACGCCATGCGAATGCAATGTTTTGCAGTGTAGACCTACACTTTTTTATACTGAATTTGACGAATAGGTTCTCGTTAGCATAGCCGAAAAAAGCATAGGAGGTGAATTGATTTTGGGATTGAAAATTGTCTGTAAGGAGTTAGATCCAAACTCCAATTGTCCCTATGTGGCTCGGGGGGCAAACATGGATGAGTTATTAGCCGACCTAACAAAACACGCCAAAACTGTTCATAAATATACAGATGCACAAATCAATGATCCGAAAATGATGAAAGCTATAAAAGCAGCAGTCAAAAAAGAGTGAAAATAGTTCAAAATCATTTTGTCAAATAGAAACGGAGGTGATTTAATTGATTTTCATAACTCTTTCCAAATGGAAGCAAGCGCCCTCAAGAGAAAGGCTAACACGTCTCGACCAAGCCACCAAAACCTTTGAAAAGTTGGAGAAGCAAGGCATCAAGATGCGTGTCTACTGGACTCTGGGACGCTATGACGGAGTCACAATTATTGAAGCCCCAACCGAAAAGGACGCGATGAAAGCACTCTTCCTTTTTCAAGATGTAGTTGAAACTGAAACGCTAGTAGCTGTTCCACGGGAAGAAGCAATAAAACTCCTTTAAGTCAAAAGGCTTATGCGACAATCCTCTCCTTCTTTTTTTGAGAGAAAGGATTAAAATTTAATATAACGAAGAGTAAATAAAGTCGAAGTGGTGAAATTATAAGAGGAGGCAAACAGTTGGTAACAGATCTTGTCTCAAATGTCGTGAAGTTCATAAGAGAAGAGAGAATCAAGATGAAACTGCGGAGGACCTCTGATTCGGAATTTTGGCTTGAAGGCCCATATGGTTTTCTGACAGCCAAGTTCCACGTAGATGAAGGAAATCATCAAGTGTTATATGATCTTTTCTCGCCAAAATACGATGTACATCTGAAAGAAGAGATCCTCAGAGACGTTGAAAAAATAGATACAATTGTGGAAGAAAAAGGAAAATGGGATTATGAAAAATCGATCGAAGATTTGTGGCTAGTTCTAGATTGTGTTAAGCTTTGGGCGCAAGAAAACAGGTTCAGTGTCAAAGAAAAAGAATTACTCTAAACTTACGCCATTCTTGCGCATGTTTTATTTTTGTTTTATCAGAGAAAAAGTAGTTTGGGTTTGGAGTTCAACCTATATATAGAGGGGGTATAGTTTTTTCCAAGCACTAGTAGTAGTTCTCAAAAACAAAAGCGGGTTATGACCAACGCCTCAGCCCCTAACAAAAGAACGGTGCGTACCGTTTCCTAACGACTGTGTCATGCACCATGTTGGTCAAGGTTACTATGTCAAATATGGGCAAGTTTGTTGCCTCCTGCACAGCTCTGGCAAACGGCGGCAAATTCGTGCACTCAAAGACGATGGCGCCGACGTCAGGGTTTTTCGAAACAAGCTCTTTTGCAACCTCAACCACTTCCGCCTCCACCTTCTCAACGTTAAGGTCCAACTCATTATAGATAATTTTCATGAACTCCTCTTTATCGTCCATTCCTTCGACGGCTATGGGAACTTCCTCCATTCCAACGCTTTTGAAGTGTTTTTCATTCAAACTGGCTTTATGCGCCGTGAGTATACCGACTCTCTTTTTTCCGATCATTCGATAAACAAGAGGAACCTGTATTAAACTGGAGGTGAAAACCGGAACAGGAAAGGCTTCAGCCATTTCTTTTTGGAAAATAGCTAGAAAACCGCCGCTCGTGGTTATGGCCCTGACGCCTGCCTCTTTGATTAACTCCTCACCTGCACTTATAAAAGGCTCCAGCAATGTGGGGTCTGCTTCGAAAATAACTCTTTTTGTAGAAGCGCCCTTGACTATTTTGTAGCGAACTGGAAAATCGAAAGTTGACGCGTTGCCTATATCGCCCGGAATCCTAGGAAACCTCGTGTCGAGCATCACTATGCCGATGGCTTCACCGTAATTAGTACTTCCACCTCTTACAACAACCATACTAACACATCCTAAACCCAGTACGCCCCGTCAAGTATTAAAATTATCGATTTCAACCTTGACATTAGTAATGCTATACTTCTTCAGAAGTAGACGTAAAATATGCTTGATTCTGGCGAAAAGATGCGCAAATTGAGCAAGTTGCGGTAGAAAAAAATAAATAGTGAATAGATAACTAATTTCGGCGAAAAATTATGTCACTACATGAGCATGCAGTAAGCAAGGCGCAAGATGCCTTGAAGAAAACTGGTATGGACGCCCTAGTTTTATCTCTTGGCGTAAACTACTATTACTTCACTGGAATATGGAAGCTGCCTTCAGAAAGACTTCTAATAACAATCATCCCCAAGGAAGGTAGACCAGTTGTAATAGCACCAGCCTTTGAAGAGGAAATAGTGAAAAATTCAATTAAGATTAAACTCGAAAATGTTAAAACTTGGCAGGAGCACGAGGATCCTTACCAACTTGTCAAGAAAGCTTTTCAGGACCTAGGAATAACAGGGATTATAGGAATGGACGGAAGATTCGAGTATCGCTTCTCCAAAAGAATCGAGCAGACAATGCCCGACGCAAAATTCGAATTGGCAGATAATCTCATCTCCAGCCTGAGAATTACAAAATCAAGACAAGAACTAGATCTTATGAAACAAGCTTGCAAATGTGTTGCCGCAGGCATTAAAGCGGGCTTTGAAAGCGTCGCTATCGGCCGAACTGAACTTGAATGCACGCGGGCCATTGTTGACGCGATAACAAAGGCTGGAGGGAGTTCTCCAAGCATCGGAGGCCTCAGATCGGGGCCAGTCACAGCTTTACCTCATGGTGTGGCAAGTGACAAGGTTATAAGGAAGGGAGAAATGATCCTCATCGACATGGCCGCGGCCTACAAATATTACAGAGGCGACATGACCCGCATGGCCGTGGTTGGTGAACCTACTGATAAGATGAAGAAAGTGTACAAGATAGTCCTTAATGCACAACTAGAAGCCATCAAGGTTGAAAAAGCGGGAATCGAGGCGCAGGAAGTGGACCGCGCAGCAAGACGAGTCATCAGCAACGCGGGATTTGGTGCCAACTTCACCCACAGAGTTGGACATGGAATAGGTATTGAAACCCATGAGGAGCCTTATATGGTAGAAGGCAACACCTTGAAACTAAGGCCGGGCATGTGCCACTCGGTAGAACCTGGAATATACCTGCTTGGAGAATGGGGCGTAAGGATAGAGGACAATGTGGCAGTTACGGAAACTGGGGTTACAATCCTAAGTGAGGGTCTTTACCCAAAGGAAGAGATCACTGAATTGCCGTAAGCCCCTAATCAGTTTTTTATGCTCTACGGGCGATCGGAGATAGTCATTTTCTCAATATAGAGACAACTACTTCACCAGTAGCCACCGCTTCATTTTCAAAGAAGGGATATCCGAAGACATAGCCGTCCACCGGTGACTTGACGACTTCAACTACGTCGCCATAGAGATTGTAAACCTTGGCTACTGGACTGCCTTTAGCCACGAATTCTCCCCCATTAAAGATGGCCAACACAATGCCTCCTTTCTTTGCCCTAACACTTATGGAATCTTTAAGGCCCTCGAGCATTAGTATGCCTGGATGCGGTTCTATGTTACCTTCGACCATCCTTAAATGCTTCATTATGTTCAAAATTCCCCGAACGCCGAGATCAACAGCTCCTCCGCTTATAGTTCCCCAAGGACCTGGAAGATCACTTGTGAACGCTGGTTTGCCGTCTCTCATTGCCGCTTCCATAATGGTGCCAGTAGCGGCTGTTTCGAGCATAGTGAAACCAAAGACTTTGGCGAGCTCGTGGGATTTCTTCAACACGTCTTCTTCTATTCCTTCCCTCTTGGTAATTGTGAAGCAGGTTGGGAGGGCGCTCTCTAAGGGTTCGGTGTGAAAGTCGATCAGATAATCTGCCTTCTGGACTACTTCCTTGTAAACAGCGTAAGCAATTTGGGCACTAGCTGAGCCATTTGCGTCTCCTGGGAAAACGCGGTTCAAGTTGACGTCATCTTGCGGAGCACGGTGTTTGCTATGCTGGAAGGCTAGCATATTCACCATTGGAACCGCTATGATCCTTCCGCTGAGTGCGTCAGGGTTAATTATCTCACGAGTCACCTTTATGATCGAACCGGTTCCAGTCACCTCGCACCCATGGGTCCCTGATGTGAGACAGAGAGTGGGACCTGCCTTGGCTCCGTCCACCTGTACTACTGGTATCTCGGCTCCAACCCCATCAGGAAGCTCTAGTCTCCCTGCGCTCCAAAACTTAATTTCGCTCTTCTTGTTCATCCTAATAACCTCCACTTTTTTCTATCCAGTTGGCATAAAACTCTTTCGCATGTGCTCCTCGATGTCAATAGACTAAATAGCTCTGTTCCCTCAGCCGCTCCGTCTATCCGTGCAGTCACGTGATAACTTGATTCAGAAACTTGATGGTGGGTCTAGCAAAAAATGGAGGATGGGTTATAGTTGGCGCGCCAGTTCCAGTAAAGCAATTGGCTAAGGCGTTCTTTTGGTTAAAAAGTCCAATTTATTCCTAATTCGTCAACCAGTTTCTTGAGGTCTTCGTAGATTGTCTTGCTAACTGGGATTCCTATTTTCATTCTTGTTTGTTTTGTCAGCCATGATTTTTCGCCGGGTATCCATATTCTATCTACTTTTGGGTGTTTTGGCGTTGACTTGATTTCTTGCACGTACTGTTCAATTCTATTGAAGAATTCATTTTTTGACATAAATGCCTCAATGTTGATGGCTAGTAACGTGTGACCTACGTTTGCAGGTTTATTGGCCACGGTATAACCTACGTGGGTGCCCCATGCTGAGCCAGAAAGTATTCCGCTAGCCATGTCAACCAAGAAGGATAGTCCTGAACCTTTGTGTCCACCGAGTTCCTCGCCTATTCCGCCTAAAGGTAGAATTGCGGCCTTGTTTTCTCTGATTTTTTTGTAAATTTGGCTGGCATCGCCACTGTTTGTCTCGCCGAATTCGTCTATCACCCAGCCTTCTGGTATTTCTCGGCCAAGTTTTCTGTACACTTCTATTTTGCCTACTGGAACCACGCTTGTAGCAGCGTCGAAGAGTATGGGTGGTGGGTTTCTTCGAGGTATTCCAACCGCTATAGGATTTGTCCCGAGTGTTCTGCCCAGACTATGTGTATAGGCAACAAGTTTTTCACTGTTGGTTAGCGTCATGCCTATAAGCCCTTTGTCGACGACCTTCAGTGAATAGTAGCCTGCTATTCCGAAGTGGTTGCTGTTTCTAACCAATACTAGACCGATGCCATACGTTTCGGCTTTTCTGATAGCTAAGTTCACGGCCTTAGTGGTGGCTATTTGGCCTAAGCCGTTGTCCGCGTCAATCAATGCGACGGCTTTGTGGTCCTCAATTACTTTGATGTCGGATTTTATGTCGACATTGTTTGTTTTGATGCCATCAACGTATCTTCGTAGTCTCTGGATACCGTGGCTTGAAATTCCCATCAAGTCCGCCGTTACTATGACGTCGGCGACCGTGTCTGCGTCTTCTTTGGTTATGTTGAGCGTTTGAAATACTGTTGATACAAGCTTCTTGAGGTCAAGGTGGTTGATTCTGACATATTCCTCAGTTGGTTGTAAGGTTTCTTTTTCATAATGTTCGCACACTTTGATTCCCTCAGCCTCGTTTTAATATTCGAATGGGAACAGTATTAATTATAAGGCTTCTGTTGCAGCTAAGAATGTGAAATCTCTTCAAGCAAATAGAATGAAATAAAAAAAAGAAGGGTTGTTGTCTTCACTGAAACTATATTTTTCTTTTATCTAAGACAGATCTGAAAGTTTTTCCACAACATTCAAAGAGTCCAATCGTAAGTTCTGTTCTTTTACCTTTCTTGTCTGGCTTGCCAGCCATCTTCCATGTCTTTTTAGGAGTTTTGACTTCTTTTCCACATCCAGGGCATTTAACCATAAGAGTCCCCCTTTAGATCGTTAAATATGGTTTAGAATAAAACGTTTTCCATTTAGCATGCAATCAGAGCTTCTGCGAAAGGGTTCTTGAATGATGATTAAAAATATGAATATGAAAGGTGCTAAAGTTCAACTTCGGCCTCTATTGTGTTGTCTATTACTCTGATCCACTTGGTAGCCAAAATCTGGGCGAAATCTTGGCTTTTGGGGTCAAGATCAGTGGCAACTAGATGCCAATGGTCATTTATGGTGGCGAAAGTTGAATCCATAATCACAAATTTCGGCGTATAGCTGAAAAGTTTTCTACCCATTTTTGAAAGGATGTCCAGGGCACGTTCAAAAGCCTTGTGGGTTAGTTCGTGCTCATGCTGTTTATACACTATCATTATTCGCTCTCTATGTCCTTTGAGAGTTCTAGTTCTCAACACGATAAAGGACTGGTCTTCATAGTACACTTTTTCTTCTTTCGAATTCAGCTCACAAAAAGGACAATTCAAGCCTTTCAACTTAACTTCACTCTTTTCCCTATTCACTCTCCTGTATGCAACTTTTCCGATATAAAGAAAACTTTTTTTTGAAGTATGCGAAAATAGGAAAAGTGATAGGTTCAAGGCAGAATTGGAAAAACTCGTCTGTTACTTTTTGGGCGAAAGTGTTGTGGTTTTACGTGTGTGCGGAGAGTATGCCCCCTCTATATATAGGTAGAACCAGTGTTTGACTGGACTGGAAGGTTTGTGACTAGCTGCTCGAAAAAGACTATAACCCCCTTATATAAAGACTGAAACCCAAACATATTTACTCATACTTGCCTCAACTTCCTCTCACATTCTCTCACTCATATGCATACTTTTACACACAATACGCACGCACACGCGCGATTTCGTCACTTAAATTTAAGATTCCATTTTAGTTATTAGCTCTTTTTATGCTGCTTGCTTTCCTCTTTTCTAGGGTTTGCCCCTTTCATTGGAATTGCCTTAATAGAAACTTCAGAGCTAATTAGGGACCGATAAATAGATTTATAGGGAGACAAGAAAGTATGAAGGCGGCCTTTGCAGTTGCCCTCATTCTGACAATCTCGCTGGGGGCGGGGTTCACAGTTTTTGGGTTGACAAATGCGATTTATGCCAAGACGGAATCGCAAGGCCCTTACAGTTACGATGTGGTTTTCTATGATGATGCTCAAACGAAAAATCTTGGCGTAATAGTTCACCTGAATCTGTCAAATTTTGCTGGGGTCTGGTTTGTCGGTAAGCCTGAGAACGTGGTTCTTGATGTTTCAGCAGAAAAAGTCAGTGACCTTGTGGCGAATTTTTCATGGCGCGTTTTCTGGATTAATTTGTGGGTCTTCGAAAGGAAAGATTTTCGTCAAGTGGGTTTTGGCTCAGCTTTTCTGGACGGTGAAGATTCGAGCGATTCTTACCTGCATAGACACTTGGATATGTCTATAGAAACTGTGAACATGAATTATCTGGAATCAGCTGCAAGCGTTTGGTTTACAGTCGAGATAATGATGGATATCTTCTACGACAACATTGACTATGGCCTCACTTTTCATATATCCATGAAAGAAATAGGACCAATAGCGATCCTGTCACCTTTGTTTTCGTCGGTCAGCTTGACTCTAATATCAACTTCAATGTCAGCAATGGTCGCAACGGCTGCGTTTAAGTTGTCGCGTAAAGGAAGCAAAGCGGTCAAGTAGATTTCCTCAACCATTTGGCTTTCATCTTTAAACATGAGTTCAGATTCTCTTTCAAAATGGCGTATACTCGATTCCGCTTATACTAATATCCTACATTGATCTGATTTTTCCTGCCTGCTACTCGTGCTATGCAAGAATCAAGCCTGCATATGCCGAATGCTGTATACAGCCTGCCTACAAGTCTTTTCTCGTAAACCATACACATTGAAAATTTGGTTTGTTGGATTAAATTTTAATCCCAAACCCAAACGCGTACGCGTACGTGTGTGCGTGCGCGCGTGCGTGTGCGTGCCTACCCTGTCTGTCTCTCTCTGTCACTGTCTGTCAGTCTGTCACTCTCTCTCACTGTCAAACCCTCAACACAAAACAAATATATATTGCATAGGATCTCACAAGGTTTTATTCACAATTTAAAGTATAAGGCAAGATTTAAATGGCAGAGGATTTGGGAACAGGTCCAACTCAAAATTCAGAGGATATAGATCAAAAAAGGATCAGTGAATCACACCGAACTGATGTCGACTGGTTAAGGGTATTGGCAGTATTATTGCTTATTCCTTTCCACGCTGCGGTAGCATTTAACCCCGAACCGGCGGCTGTAATTTTAATTCAGAAACAAGCTGCAGTCCCTGCCCTCATCGTGTTGGAGCATTTCCTTGACCATTGGCAGATGCAACTCCTTTTTGTTTTGGCAGGCTGGTCAACGGGGTTTTCCCTTGCAAAACGAGCCCCGAAGCAATTTTTGGTTGAACGGCGTGATCGCCTCTTGATTCCCTTTATTTTGGGGGTACTTGTCCTGATTCCCATCGCTATGTATGCGTACGAGCTCGAAGTGCAACCAAATACTGCAACGATTTGGGGCGCTTGGCTTGGGATGTACACCCAAATCCCGACTGATTTGAACGGCGAGGACGGCAGGTGGACGATGGGTCACCTCTGGTTCATTTTATATTTATTAGTCATTACGGTCATGCTTTTGCCGTTTTGCACCAGGTATCGCAACGCCCGGATTAAAAAGCTGGGTGATCAGCCAGTGGTATCTTCGAAATCTCTCCCCCTCCAAGTCATATTTTTCCCCGTGTTCTTGACGATGGGAATGGGGTCTATCCCGTTTCCTGGTAAAAATATATTTTATTACGGGTCCTTATTCGTCCTCGGTTTTGTCTTGGCGGCGCACCCGGAGATTCAAAATTGCATTAACCGGCTTGCGCCACTTGCATTGTGTCTTGCAGCAGGTCTCTTTGTTGTGGAAGTAATATATTTCCCCTTGGTTTATCCCCCGCTTTATGATGTGTCCAGTATCCTTTATTGGGTTGTGAACTCCTTCGGGGGCTGGCTCTGGGTAATTGGATTGATCGGACTAGCCCACCGGTATATCAAAACCGAGAGTAAAACCCTGACTTATCTCAGTGAATCCTCATATCCCTTCTACATTCTCCACTGGGTGTTGCTCTCGGTCGTGGCGTACTTTATCATTCAATTGCCGGTTTTACCAGTCATCAGTTATCTCCTTATGGTTGCCGGGACGTACGTAGCGACATTTGCTGCTTATGATCTACTCGTGCGCCGGAATCGCATTATGCGAAAACTATTTGGAATGAGACCTCTCAAAATTAAAACCGACATTAGCTCATAAATTCCATTTTTCGTGGATGAGAAGGGTTCTTAGCGCGCGCTAGATTAAAATTTAATCCCAAACCCAAACCATAAAATTTCTATCAAAAAACATTATTGGGATTTGCTATGCGTTTTGAAGTTTGTCTTGGAAGTCGTTTGCGTATTTAGCTTCACGTTTTATTCTCTGGCTCGGACTTTGACGTGATTCCGAACGTTACGATTATGGCAACGAGGATTAGTAGTCCAATTGGCAGGAACACGCCAAACAATACGTCTCCAAGTTTGTCTGCAAAAATCCACATGTATGCCACAGATATAATGGCTACAGCAAACCAACAACTCACCACAATTGCAGCTCTAGATTCCATTATTTTTACACCTTTGTCACTTTAGGTCTAATCATTCTAATAAAAAGGTTGTCATTAAGTAAATCCTGACCAGTTTATGCATAGAATTTAATCCCAAACCCAAAGGTACTAAATGGACTTTAAGATTTTCTTTCCACATTCTTGACAAAACATAGCGTCGGTTGGATTTTCTACTCCACAATGAATACAGTATGCCTTTTCTCTATGCAATATTCTACGCCAAGTAAGAAGAGCGAAACGCGTTTTTACCGTTGAGCTACTATCATGGCGTGTGCCTTGTCGTAAGGCTCTAAATGCACAATCGCTTCTATGGCAAAACCTCGATTTCTCAAGACCTGAACTTCTCGCTTGTACACCTCGGACGGTTCCTTCGTCACGTCAATGCTCTGCGCCTTCACAGCAAGCATAACCCACCCAGACCCCTTCAGGAAATAGTCAGCGTTATCAGCCAAAACCTTGGCTTGTTCAGGCTGCGCTATGTCACAGTAAACGTCATCAACCTTCCCAGAAATGAACATGGCGTACTTCTCTGGAAAACGCGCATCCTCCAAAAACGGCGACATATTAAGCCTGTAAGCACAAACGTTGTTGACCAATTCTCTTAGGGATCGGGAAGCAAACTCCACACAGTAAACATGACCCCCCTCGCCGACAATGTCCGAAACGTGACTCGCCGTCGTTCCAGAGGCTGCACCCAAATAAAGAACGCTGTGGCCTGGCTTTATGGGAATCCTCTGCAAATTCTTGAGTATGGCAGCCGCAAGTTTACTTCTAAAAGCATCCCAAGCGCGGTACTCAGCACCTTCAAAGCGGATGAGACGCTCACCATAAACGTTTCTTCCGGGCGCCAAGTTTCGTGTAGCTAACCTTTGAGCGCCATCTTCAAGCGTTAACCTATAAATTCCCGCAAACTGCGGGTGAGGCCTAACCTTTACCTGCACGCCTCTTCTTTCTCCACTTCTTTTCGTGCCTTGGTTTCCTTTCCGGAACTTTAGGCGGCTCAGCGTACTTTTCACGGATTTCCTTAATTCTCTTCTCCAAATCTGCCTTCAACTCGTCACCCAAGTACCTGTCTCCGAAAGCATCAGCCCTCGCTGCAATGGCTAGTTTTCCAGCTAGCGCCCTCGCAATCTTTCCCCTCTGCCATCTTTTAGCTTCATGCAGAAGGGTATGCTGGAAAATCAAGCCATGTTTTGGAGGCCGAGCCCCTGTTTTCAGCGAACGGAACAGGGCTTTCTCTGCTCCTAAGACTTGGATAGTGCTTGCTGGCTTCTTAGCCAAGTTCGTCAAACCTCCAGAAACAGCTATCAGACGCGCTCCCAAAAGAGAGCCCACAAGGGCCTTCGTGTTAGGCGCAACCTCTTCCATTGTCTTGTCCAAATAGCCTTCCAGAACTTGCCGCAACTCGTATGAGCCGAGCACGTTTTTACAGAGGGCTTGAATTTGGGACAGATCTGCCTCTGATACGTCAGCTCCCATGGATGTTTCAGCAACCTTGGCTATTCTCTCAGCCTTCTCTTTTGGAATACCCTCTTTCTCAAGTTTTTCAATCGTAAAATTATCCCTGCTACCCAGATTCAAAACCAGACGCGCGTAAGTCTCATGCTTCTCAACCAGACGATCAAGTTCCGGAATGTGAATTCCGTACCATTCTCTAATGCGACCCATGAACAAGTTTACAGTCTTATCCAAGTCATCAAGGGTTTGAATGGCCTGAGCGATTATCAAATCTCTCTTCTCAATGGCGCCTTTAACCCGCAGCTTTGCAATTTCCATACTAACGTTATGAGTCCAGAGGCCGAACTCTTCCGCATTCTTGACAAAGCCCGCTTCAACAGCAAACTTCTCCATGTTGGAACGAAAAACTTCCCCAGCCTCAGAAGGTCTAGAAACATCAACCTTGATGCCTAGCTTTTCTTCAGTTTCATTAGCGAGGTTTGCGTTTTCAAAAACAAAACTGTCATAACCATTATTCCGAAGCAAATCAATTAAGGCTGCAACTTCATCCACCATTTTCCCAGTCTCAAGCCTCGCAAGGGTTCTAGCTACAATCTGCTGCTTCTTAGGAAACAAAACCTTCTCTACCAGCTTGTTTTTTTCATCGAACGCCAAAACTCCGAAAAGACACTCAATTATTACTGCCTTCATCAATGCCGCCTCAGCATAAACTAAGTATTCCATACTCTATCTTAATAAATAGTTATTGTAGTAACGCTTTCTGCTTAAGCTTCACAATAAAAAAGTACAATACAATAGACTTTTCCGCAAATACCATGAAACGAGCAAATAACGCATTCCGAAAGAATGTTGTGCTACAAAACTTTTTAACAATAGGCCGACAAATAGTTCTCTTCACATAGGAAGATGGAATTCTTGACTGAAATCAAAAAAATTGCGGTTTTAGGCGCAGGTTTGATGGGACATGGAATAGCCCAAGTAGCTGCCCAATCTGGTGGATGCGACGTCGCCTTACGTGACGTAGAACAAAAATTCATTGACAATGGTCTCCACATGATCCGCGAAAGCCTCCAACGTTTCCTCAAGAAAGGACAAATAAGCGAAGCTGAAATGAACGAAATCTTGACGAGAATCCATCCAACGCTAGACCTTAAGATGGCAGTTTCAAACGCTGACCTAATAATCGAAGCAGTACCGGAGATCCCCGACGTGAAGAAACCCCTTTTGCATGAAGCAGACGGTTACGCTCCACCACATGCAATGATAGTCACGAACACATCTTCAATCAGCATAACAGAACTTGCTTCGGCAACAAAACGTCCAGAAAAATTCTGCGGAATGCACTTCTTTAATCCACCGCAACTCATGAAACTCGTTGAAGTTGTCAAAGGCGCAAAAACTTCCGACGAAACCACACAAACCGTTCTAGAAGCAGCCCAAAGGATGGGAAAAGAGACCGTTCTCGTAAAGAAGGATTGCCCAGGCTTCATCGTCAACCGCATACTTATACCCGCATTAAACGAAGCCGCTGCTCTGTACTGGGAGGAAGTAGCGGAAAGAGACGCCATTGACAAAGCTATAAAACTCGGGTTAAACTGGCCCATGGGACCATTAATGCTGATAGATTACATTGGCGCAGACACGACTTTGGCAATTGCTGAAGTTTTACAGAAAGAGCTGGACCCAAAGTTTCATCCGAATACAGGACTGAAACAAATGGTCAAAGCACAACTGTTAGGAAGAAAAACAGGAAAGGGCTTCTACGACTGGACACAAAAATAGGAGGACGCAATACGAATGGAACTCAAATACATAATCTACGAGAAAAGCGAAGCAATAGCCACTATAACGTTAAACCGACCTGAAGCATTAAACGCCTTCAGCAAAGAAGTCATAGACGAAGTCTTACAAGCCTTAGAGGATAGCAGAAACGATGAAAACGTGCGCGTAGTTGTCCTAACTGGCGCTGGTGAAAAGGCATTTTCTGCTGGAGCAGACATAAAGACCATGAAAGGAATGAACGCATTAAAAGCAAGAGAGCTTTCGCTGATGGGTGAAAAGCTCTGTAGTTCCTTGGAAAATTTGGAGAAACCAGTTATTGCAGCAATAAATGGTTATGCCCTAGGCGGCGGTTTAGAAGTTGCAATGGCTTGCGACCTTCGCATAGCCTCGGAAAACGCTCGCATGGGACAAACAGAAATAAACATAGGTTTAATCCCAGGATGGGGCGGAACTCAGAGACTTACGCGTCTAGTTGGCAAGACAAAGGCGAAAGAGCTTGTTTTCACTGGAAAAATGATTGACGCAAAAACAGCTGAGCAATTGGGCATATTGAACATCGTTGTACCGGCAGACAAGTTCAAGGAAACCGTGCGACAATACGCTGCAGAATTGGCCGCAAAAGCTCCAGTAGCCCTAAGGGTGGCTAAAGCCCTAATCAACAAAGGCACAGACATTAGTTTGGATTCTGCCCTAGCCTTAGAACGGGAAGGCTTCAGCGTTGTCGCCTCAACAGAAGACCTGCAAGAAGGCGTAGCAGCGTTTACAGAAAAAAGAAAACCAAAATTCAAAGGAAAATAAACAAAATTCTTATTCCTTATTCTAAAATTTTGCTCTATTCTTTAGGATAATCAACCTTCAATTTGTGTTTCAGAAATGTATCTATAATTTTTGTGAAAAAAAGAATCGAGAGGTTGACAGCTGTTTTAACGTTAAGAAAAGGGAACTCAATAATCGCCTAGTTCTTCTTTGAACGCTTCAGCTAGGTCTTTTCCCCAGTTATCGATGGCTTCTAACTTTCCAACGAAGAACCTTAGCACCGGAGGTTCGAACACGAATTTTAAGCCTTTCACCAAGTCTCTATGCTTGTATAGCCAATTTATTCTGTCAACTGCATATTCGATGTGTGATACTGTATAGACTCTCCTTGGAAGCGCAATTCTTGATAGTTCCAAATCTGCGAAGACTTCTTTTCCGTCCTTATCTCTTTCCATTGAAATAGTGCCTCTTTCCATGCTCCTGACTCCTGAGGCTATGTAAAGCGCCGCTGTAAGAGCTCCAGCTGGATACTCTGATTGAGGAATATGAGGCAAGAATTTCTTAGCGTCTAAGTGACAAGCTAATCCACCCGCAGGTGTAACCACTGGAATTTTTGTTTCAACAAGCCTTTTAATGAAATACTTTATCTGCTCTGCTGCACAACCAGCCAAGTCAGGATGGACCATTTCTCGCATCCCAACAGCCATGGCAGCAACTTCTCTTTGGGACATACCGCCATATGTGAAGAAGCCTTCATACACTGGGAGCCAAGGTTGTATCTTTTCGAAGAGTTCTTTATTGTTTGTCGCTATACAACCGCCTCTAACGCATGTGTTTTTCCTTCCGCTCATGTAAAACAAGTCCGCAATGCCGCACATCTCTTTAACTATATCTGCAACAGTCTTGTTTTCGTATCCCTTTTCCCGCTGTCGTACAAGGTAGGCATTTTCACAGATTAAACTTCCATCCAGAACGAGAATTATGCCATGCTCCTTGCAAATCTGTTTGATTTCTTTCAGATTTTGCATGGAAAACGGTTGTCCGCCGAGCAGGTTAGTTGTTGCTTCCATGCGTACAAAAGGTATCTTCTCTTTACCATATTTATTGATAGTATTCTTCAACTTTTGCGGGTCCATGTTACCCTTGAAGAGATTAGTGCTTTCAGTTTTTAGTGCCTCATCATAGTAAATTTCTAAGCATGCCGATTCCCCAGTTAGCTCGATATGCACTTTAGTGGTGGTAAAGTGATAGTTTGTAGGAGCCACATCACCTTTTTTTGCGAACACTTTTGATATCAGGTGTTCTGCTGCTCTTCCTTGGTGAACATTCATAACGTATTGGTATCCTAAAACATCTTTTACTGCATCGGCAAACTCGTAAAAACTCATACTACCAGCATAGGCATCGTCAACTCTCATCATGGCAGCGAACTGGTTATCGCTCATGGCATTTACGCCGCTGTCAGTAAGCATGTCAAGAAATACATCTTTGGTTTTAAGCTGAAATGTGTTATATCCTGCCTCTTCTATGGCTTTAAGCCGCTCCTCTACAGGTGTCAACCAAATTTTTTGCACCATCCGCGCCTTGTGCATCTCAATTGGTATTTCTTTACCTGAAGAAAGTTTTATAGACATGAGTCAAACCTCACGAAAGTTCTGCTATCTGCAAGCCTTTTGCACTCTTTAATATTTCTTTCAGGTATATCTGGCTTTGCTCAATATTGTTGCAGTTTTTCGACCAAAAGCTATATGTAAATGCCTTCATGAAAGTTTTCTCTAAGCATTGGGAGAGAGACCATTGCCTGATCTACGCATATTGTTAAAAGGCAAACCTGATGAACGTGTACTTCTGCTTGGCAATGAAGCTATCGCTAGGGGGATTCTGGAGGCTGGGATAAGCGTTGTCACAACGTATCCGGGTACACCAGCATCTGAGATAGGAGACTCTGTCTCGGAAATAGCTGCTGAAGCTGGATTATACATGGAGTATTCTACTAACGAAATTGTCGCTGTTGAGGTTGCCGCTGGGGCTGCAAACTGTGGACTTAGAGCCCTTACGGCTATGAAGCACGTCGGACTAAATGTAGCTTCAGATGCAGTTATGACTTTGGCTTATGCTGGCGTACGAGGCGGTTATGTTATTGTTACCGCGGATGACCCGGAATGTCACAGTTCACAAAACGAACAGGACAACCGCTTCTACGCTCTATTGTCAAATCTCCCATGCTTGGAGCCTTCTAATTCTCAAGAAGCAAAAGACATGACAACTTCAGCCATTGAAATTTCTGAAAAATTAGAACTGCCAGTGCTGTTAAGAACGACAACTCGCGTTAGCCATACTAGGGGACCAGTAGTTTACAACAGGGTTACAAAACCTAATTTGAAGGGTGAATTCATCAAGGATTTAAAGCGTTTGGTAATGGTCCCAGCGAATTCTAGACCAAAGCATGACGTATTTTTAAGGAAAGTGAAAGAAGCCAAAGAAATCAGCGAAACATCTCCGTATAATAGGGTTACACGCAAAGGAAAAAGCAAGGATTTAGGCGTAATTTCCTCAAGCTCAGCATACAACTACGCGGTTGAAGCCGTAGATCTGTTAGGTTTAGATGTCAGCGTCCTAAAGCTCGGCATGACGCATCCGCTCCCAGAAAATATGATTGGAGAATTTCTGAAAGCGCATGAAAAAATAGTTGTTGTTGAAGAGCTCGAACCGTACTTGGAAATGCAAGTGAAGGCTATAGCTAAAGATTACGCGCCAAATGTTGAAATCTACGGAAAAATGAGAAAGCAATATTTCGCAAGAACAGGCGAACTTTCCACACGTAACGTCTTAATGGGCTTGGCCGATATAACGGGCAAAGAATTGCCGATTGACTTCGAAAAAATTAATGCAAAATATGCTGGCATTGCTAAAGAACTTCCGCCCAGACCGCCAATCTTGTGTGCTGGTTGTCCACACAGAGCATCCATATACGTCATAAAAAAAGCTGCAGGCGAAAAAGCAATTTATCCAACAGATATAGGCTGCTATGCCCTCGGAATAGCACCGCCACTCAATGTTGGCGATATCATGATATGCATGGGCGCCAGCATAGGCACAGCGGAAGGAATAAGCAAAGCAACGAACGCAGACACTGTCGCAATAATTGGAGATTCAACATTTTTCCATGCAGCAATTCCCGGATTAATAAATGCGGTTTACAACAATCATAAAGTCGTTCTGGCTGTTCTGGACAACCTCGCGACGGCAATGACTGGACATCAGCCCCATCCTGGAACAGGCGTGACTGGCATGCAAACTCCTTCAAAGAAAGTACTCATTGAAAAGGTTGCTGAAGGATGTGGTGTAAAATTCGTCAGAGTTGTTGATCCCTTCAAAATTAAGGAGGCGGAATCGGTTTTGAGAGAGGCCTTGCGGTTCCAAGGGCCTTCTGTTATAGTTTTTCGGTCACCATGCGCCTTGATGACGGTTAGAGAAAAAAGGCGTAAAGGCATAGAGCTTGGGGTTTACAAGATAACTGACAAATGTACGAATTGTATGGCCTGCGTCAAACTTTTAGGCTGTCCAGCCTTAATTGTCGAGGAAGGAAAAGTCAACATCAATGAAGCCCTTTGTGTAGCATGTGAATTATGCGCTTCAGTCTGCCCCTACAATGCCATAGAAGGCGGCAAAAATAGCTAAGGAGATTGCTGTCATGAAAGAATTCAATGTCGTCTTGGCTGGCGTTGGAGGACAAGGAATTCTCTTAGCAGCCGAAATTTTGGGAACAGCAGCGCTCAAAGATGGATTAAATGTTCGCGTAAGCGAAATTCATGGAATGGCTCAACGCGGCGGAGCCGTAACTTCAGACGTGAGGATAGGCAGAAAGGTCCTATCACCGACAGTTTTAGATAGCAAAGCAGACGTGCTTTTGGGATTTGAACCCCTAGAAACTTTGAGGAGCCTAAAATATGCCTCAGAAAAGACTCTTGTCATTATGAGTGATGAAAAGATACCTCCACCGGGACTCACATCCAGAAACGTAGACTATCCAAGCATGGACGAAATCTCCGAAAAGATTCAAACATTTACAAAGAAAATAGTAATTGTAGAAACAACGAAGCTAGCTAAAGAGGCGGGAAGTAGCCTAACACAAAACATCGTTTTAATAGGCGCCTTAGCAGCAACCCAAAAACTACCTGTTAAAAGAGAAAGTCTGGTTAAAGCGATGAAGGAGCTTGTCCCGGCGAGGCACGTGAAAACAAACATCAAAGCCTTTGATCTCGGCTACAACTATGTCAAAAGTAAAGACTGACCCACGTTAAATTTGGATTATCCGAGTTCTGTAGGTGAAATAGTAAAAGCTTTTGTTACTCTTTGAAAGGAGTGTTCAAAACCTCCTTGACTTTCCCGCTGATTATCGGTCCAAGTCCGTAAACTGTTTTAGACCAATCTTCAACGTTAATCAAGGCATTTAGGGGAGTTTTATAGGACTTAAGTATGGCAGTAGCTTTTTCTCTTCCAATGTTAGGTAAACTAGCTACAAAATATATTTGCGCGTCGGAAAGGGTTTCAGTCCTCTTGAAAGGATGCACTGTCGGCACTCTCTTTTCCACAATTTGTTCTTGGCGAGCAGCCACATAAAGAAAGTCGATTGTTTCCTTGTAAGATGTCGTATTTACCATCGCTATGCCATTCTTTGCCAGGTTGAACATTGCCCCCCAAACGGATACCGGCTGGATCCGGCTGAACTTATAGATTATAGGCAGATACCCTTCCAGTAATATTAACGATTTTGGATAAGCTTCCTTAAGCCTAAACAGTTGCTCAAAGAGATATCTTCGCGTGAGCGTATACACAAAATCTTGGACAGTTTTTCTTTCTACCGCGCACTCGTCAGATAAAATATAGTCGCCTTTCCCAAGTGCCTCAATTTTGACGTTAACGTTACGTTCTCTTAGACCTTTAACAATTTTCGCTGCGGTATTTGCTTCGCGACTATCAACTATTATCGTTGGCTCTTGATCGCCATCTTTCTTTTCTTTTAAGTATGGAAGTAAAGTCTCAGACCCAGACATAACCTCAACTCTACTAACGTACACACAATTCTGCTTTTATTTTACTTTCGCTTGTAGAAAAAATTTCACTTTATATTCTCGTTCTATTAGTTGTTTTTTAAACGGCGAATGTTCCATGATTTCTTCTTGTTTTTCTCACGCGATCAGCGTGTTCCTTCTTAATTATAAACCCTAGGTGCAATAAGTGAAACTGTAAGAACACGTTAAAAATATAAAAATGGGAAAGAGAAGCTATGGTCCTTTTTTCGTGATTTCTTTTACAACGCCTGCTGCTACGGTAGTGCCCATGTCCCTGACTGCGAATCGCCCGAGCTCCGGAAACTCTTGGTAGGTTTCAAGCGCTATCGTATGCAAAGGCTCCATCCTTACCAAGGCTGCATCCCCAGTTTTCAGAAAAGCTGGCTTTTCTTCAACAGTCTGTCCTGAACGTGGATCAATCTTTTTCAATAGCTCAGTGAACCTGCATGCAATTTGCCCAGTATGATAGTGAAGAACTGGCGTATATCCGGCTGCTACGGCTGTTGGGTGATAAATCACGATTATTTGTCCAATGAATTCTTTGGCTATTGTGGGTGGATTGCTTACTGGACCTGCAACGTCTCCTCTGCGAATGTCGGTTTTGGCTATTCCCCTCACGTTGAATCCTATGTTGTCGCCAGGCTCAGCCGTCGTAATTCTGGTGTGATGCATTTCCATCGACTTAACTTCACCTTGCTTGTTAGCTGGCATAAATAGAATTACGTCACCTTCTTTGAGCACTCCCGTTTCCACTCTGCCAACGGGAACCGTGCCAACACCAGTAATAGTGTAAACATCTTGAACTGGAACGCGTAATGGTTTGTTAAGTGGTTTAGGAGGCAACTCGAAAGTGTCCAAAGCCTCTATCAACGTTGGTCCAGTGTACCAGGCCATTTTGTCGCTTTTCTTAACTAGGTTGTCGCCAGTCCATCCTGAAGTGGGCACAAAATGAATCTTTTCAACTTTATAACCCACCATTTTGAGCATCCTTGAAATTTCGTTTTTGATTTCATTGTATCGCTCTTGGCTCCAGTTGACTGATGCATCGTCCATCTTGTTGATTGCGACGACAATTTGGCGAACTCCTAATGTGAAGGCCAAGAACGCGTGTTCTCGTGTTTGGCCGCCTGGACCGATGCCTGCTTCAAATTCGCCTCTTTTGGCTGAGCAGAAAAGTACTGCGCCATCGGCTTGACTTGCACCAGTAATCATGTTTTTTACGAAGTCTCTGTGGCCTGGCGCGTCTATGACTGTGAAATAGTATTTCTTGGTTTCAAATTTTAGGAATCGCAAGTCGATGGTTAGGCCTCTTTCTCTTTCTTCCTTGAGGTTGTCGAGGACCCATGCGAACTTGAAAGTCTCTTTACCCAATTTTCTAGCGTCGTCTTCAAAAGCCTTTATTGTCCTCTCGTCAACAGCTCCTGCAGCGTATAGCAAGTGTCCTGTGGTTGTTGATTTTCCATGGTCTACGTGCCCCATTATTACCAAGTTTAAGTGGGGTTTTTCGGTTTTGCTCATTCTTTTTCCTCCCTACTTTCTTTTTCAAATTTCCTCTAATTTTAGTGATTTCGTTTACACAACAGTTCTTTCAATTATTTTAAGTTTATCATTGTACTCTCACGTTTATGATTAGAACCTTTTTGGCCTACGGAAGAGCATTATCCCATCTTTCTCTGTTACGGGATCTTTTTGCTTCTTCCACTGTCGTTGCAGAGGCAACCTCAAATTCGTTGTCTTTTAAATATATCATGCTGATGTATTTCGATGTGCTCTCAACCCTATCGTGGGGCAGTAGTTTCTTAACGGTTAAGACGTTGCCATTGGTGTAATGAGATAGCATGCTTCATAAATAGCTAATAGTAAAATGGCATCGTAACCATTTTGCCACTTACTCGTCAATTTGAGATAGAATCGAGGTGCAAAGAGACATTGTTTGCAGAACAATCTATTTGATCGATAACGCGATAGATGATATTGTAGAGTGTGTTTAGTGAATCGTTGGCTAAAAGGGGAATTTTTTACAGTCGGTAATCAGAAAATGGCAATTTCGCATCCGTAGTCAAGATTAAGCCTATTTGATTCAAAGTCTTTTCGTCCCCCTCGTTCGTAAGATGGGTAGTGTGCATTTCACAGTCTTTCAATCTTTTAAGGGCATCTAAGCACTTGTGTACATTCTTGTCAAAAACTGAGCTTGAGGCTAACGCGTTGAGTATCTCTTTTGTATCTAAAGATGTACTGTTTAATCCCATTGCACTCTTTAGGTCTATCATCTTTTGAATTACCTTTGGGGATATCACATCGACAACATCCGGTATTCCCACAATCTTCTTTGCCGCGTTTAGAATGGCGGCTGATTCAGCGTAGAGCATCGGAGAATTTTTGCCTGTAACAATAGTAGTTTGACCAGAATCTAAGAGGATTTCGATTGCTGCTCCGCAAAACACGCCTTTATGTCCTTTCCCTTTGTCTTTCCTTGTTCTGGCGTCTTCTGCAGCCCTTCTGGCGGGTATGACGACAGAACGACCCTCCGGTCGGACGTTTACCCTACGCATAATCTTTTTCATTCTATCAAGTGTATCGTAGAGAGTGTTGCCTTCTACGAATTCTCTCTGATATCTGAAATAGCGCCTTACGATTTCCTCCTTGCTCGCTTCACGTACTATATTATCATCAATTATTCCTTCTTTGATCATGTTAACGCCCATATCAGTTGGTGACCTGATGTTAACCATTGGGTCGTTCGTATCGACAACCTTATCGATTATTTTCTTCATTATCATGAAATTCTCCACGTCTCTGTTGTAGTTGGTTGCCGTTATTCCGTATACTTTCAGGTGGAATGGGTCTATAGTGTTGTAATCGCCTATGTCTGCAGTTGCAGCTTCATAGGCAATGTTCAAAGGATTATCAAGATCTAAATTCCACACCGGGAATGTTTCAAATTTTGCAAAACCAGACTTGACCCCTCGTTTTCTGTCGTTGTATATTTGCGCCATGCAAAAAGAGAATTTTCCGCTGCCAGGTCCGGGTGCAGTAACAACTGCGATTTTTCTTTCAGTATCAACATAATCTTGTCTGCCGTACCCTTTGTCGCTCACGAGAAGATCCAAATCATTAGTGTGGCTCTGCAACTCATGATGTAAGAAAACATCTATTCCTCTATTCTGGAGCTTTTGTTTGAATTTCTTCGCTGTTAATTCATTGTTGAATCTATTTATCACCACAGCAAAAACCTCTAAATCCGTCTCACAAAGATCATTTATGTCTTTTAGTATTTGGTCATCGTACGCCAATCCAAAATCTCGCCTGATTTTTCTTCCTTCTATATCCTTCGCGCTTATACAATGGATTATTCTAATTTTCTTTCCTAATCGCTTCAACATCTGAATTTTTGTTTTTGGACCAAAACCTGGAAGCACACGTGAAGCATGATGATCATAGCACAATTTGCCGCCGAATTCCAGATAAAGCTTATCGAACAACAGAACACGATCAAGTATTCTCTTTATTTGCACATTCAAGTACTTCTCTGTATCAAATCCGATCTCCCTAATCATTCAGCAACCCTTCCATAAACAAATCCATGATTCTTCCGTCCATGCCTTAAGTCTTTTCTTTGACTCTACTTCTCCTGGTTTTTTCGCCTGGCTGTTCCCGCAAAGGCTTAGGCAAACAGAAAATATGCATTAAACTCGCCCACTACATTTTCACTTCCCAGAGTCCAAACCTCAATTTTTATCATATGCGTATGCTCTTTTGTTTTCTTTGTTTTAGGCTTGGTTATTGTCGTGCATTAAATATGCTCGTAGTCTGGCTTCTATTGCTAAAAAAAGGTTGCGCGGGAAATATCTCCACAGTGCGGCTCACATAAGTTTATGACAGCATGATGCTATGAAGCGGTCACGACTAGAAACCGATATTAAATATTGTTTTAAAATTATTCAATGAGCGCGTCTGGATTATGCCAACAAATCTACCTCCTGATGCCAGAAAAAAATGGGCAGAGGTTGAAGCAACAAAAAACCCTAGAGAAAAGCTTCAGCGAATGCAAGAATTCCTAAGCTTAGTTCCAAAACACAAGGGAACTGCAAAGCTTTGCGCTCAAATTAAAAAGCAAATGGCAACAATGCGCAAAGAAATGGAGGAAAAGAAACAAAGGAAAGCTGGAAAAGGCGGCTCAAAATTTTTCATAGAGAAGGAGGGTGCAGCGCAGATAGCTCTCATGGGTTTAACAAACGTTGGAAAGAGTTGCTTGCTAAGAGCAGTCACGAACGCGAAAATTGAAGTTTCTTCCAACCCTTACACCACAAGACAGCCAGTTCCCAGCATGATGACGTATCAAGACGTGCAATTTCAAATTGTGGAAGCCCCAGCATTGATGGAAGGCGCTGCGGATGGAAGAGCATGGGGACTCCAAACCCTCGCCCTAGCAAGAAACGCTGACGGTCTAATCTTAATGGTGGATTTATCTCAAGATCCAATTGGGCAATTGACTCTGATTTCAGGTGAACTGGAAAAAGCGCGAATATTGGTGAGCAAGCCAACGGGCCGTGTTGACATTGAAAGGAAGTTTATGGGTGCCGGGTTGAGGATAGTTTTGATGGGGAAACTTGTTGACTGTTCGATGCAAGATGTTGAGGGACTTATTAAGAGCTATCGTATCAGTGATGCAGTTGTCAAAATTTCGGGTGAAGCCGCTCTAGACGATGTTGAGGATGCTGTTTTTGGAAGCACAACGTACAAATCAGCAGTCATAGTTGCCAACAAAATTGATTCAGAAAACTCGGAGGCAAAACTGAAATTACTAGAGGCTTATGTTGACAGTAAAATGCCAGTAATTGCAGTGTCGTGCGAGAAAAGACAAGGCCTAGAAAGGCTTGGCGAAACCCTGTTTGAGACGTTAGATATAATTCGCGTTTACACGAAAGAACCAAGCGCAAAAGATTTTTCCAAAAAACCTTTCACCTTAAAGAAAGGATCAACGGTCTACGACCTGGCAAAGAACATCCACAGTGATTTCAGAAAGCGATTCACTTTTGCAAAGGTCTGGGCAAAACGGTTGGTTTTCAGTCCACAAAAAGTTGGTTTAGGATTCACTCTGGAAGATGGAGATGTCGTTGAAATCCACGTAAAATAGTTGTTGAAAGCACTTTTATCTTGAGGCTTGGGCTACTCTTTCTATTTCGTGACGTTTTGAGACACCATAGCTTTTGATGTCGTGGTTTGCAGCTAGCGTTAATTCGTCTGCTAGGCACTCCTCTATTGATCGGGGATTGTTAATCGATGCTTGTCTTGCCCCATCGGATATGTGCCTCAAGGCTAAGTCAACTCTCCTTTGTGGTGCGATATCCACTGACAAGTGGTAAACTATGCCTCCATAGCTAATTCTCGTCGTGTCTTCGCATGGTGCAGAGTTCTCTACAGCGCTCACAAGAACTTGTATCGGGTTTTTGCCAGTGCGCAAAGCAATAATATCTAAAGCCTGTTTCACAATGTTCGTAGCTTTAGCTTTCTTGCCGGCGTTTTTTCCAGGTCGCATCAGGTTATTTACAAGTCTTTCTACGATGCTAACGTTTGCTTTGCGGAAACGTTTGTGTTCGTGTCTTCCCATGCTATGTGGAGCAACCATTGGTTTGAGAGAGATATACCTCTGCAAGCCTGTATCCTTCACTTGAACATCCTTAAAGCTCCATTTTCCAAAAAGTTTTATTTCGTTTTGTTGTTGTTCCTGCTTTTGACTCAAAATTTTCACCGCGCTGGCTTCTGCTTTCTTCCATAAACGAGTTCGTTCAGAGATACCCCATTAACCATTATGACCTTCCAGCGTACACCTGGAATGTCGCCCATGGCTCCTCCGCGGGTGCCGCCTATGCCTTCGACGAGTACTTCGTCGTGTTCATCTACGAGGTTAAGGGCTCCGTCTCCGGGTAGAAAAGCCGTTATTACTCTTCCGTTTTTGATTAGTTGTGTTCTGACGCATTTTCTTATGGCACTGTTGGGCTGTTTGCTTTCCACACCCACTTTTTCAAGAACTATGCCTCGTGCCATGGGTGCTCCTTCAAGGGGATCTACTTTCTCGTCAAGCATCAGCATTCGACGATTATAGTACATGTTACTCCAACGGAATCTTTTCCGTTTTTTTAGCAGTTTTCTGGCGGCGAATTCGCCTCTTGGAGACTTCGAACCCATTCTAATGTTTCCTCTCGCTACGTCTAATCCCAACACTAATATTTAAACTGAACGAAGTAGAATGGACACTTCTTCCTCGCAATTCCTTTTTTCCTAATCTTTTCTTATATCCAACGGGCACGTTCTCAATTTCTTTGCAAAATATAAAGATTTAGTGAGTTCTTCAATGGGATCATGCTTGAACTTTGCGTGTCCACCAAAGTGGTTGGTACCATCTTGATAATCCGCTAGGAGAACGTGTTTGAGAACCTGATCATTGCACTGGGATGTCTTTGCGAGATAGGCTGTTCGCAATAGTTCCTATTTTCTTACGTAAGGTTTCGGAATAGAGAAGGGCTAATCCAAGAGTTGATAGAGCAACTATTAGATAAAAAACTGGGTCAGGAATGCCCATTATTCGTGCTCCCAAAAGAGGTTCAGGTTCGCATCCACCTAGGAAGATCCAGTGGCCTAGGCCTATCTGTGGGAATATGACGTAAAAGGGAAGATCCAAGATGCCAAACAGGCCTAAAACCTTTAGAGCGACTTTCGTTTTGTTACCGAGGCTTGTTTTGAGTAGAATTGGAGCTATTAGCCATGAAGCAATGTTCGTTGTCATTGAACCGCCAAGAAGCATGAGACCGTAGCCAAATGAATCATACGCGAGTCCATCAATATTGACTAATCCCAAACGAAAATGTGGAGTTATGGCAAGTCGAGGAAAGATCACGAAATAGGCTACTTGCATGTAACTGAGTTTCCCTCCCATGACGGTTCCCCAAATGGCGTGGCCAGACTCGTGGACGAAATCCATGACTAGGCCTAAGGGGATTAACAGAGCCAGAGGTAGTATGAGTGATTTGTAACTGACGCTGCTTATTTCTAACTTGGGAAACGCTGTTTTCTCCAGCAAGATCAAAATGATTAATGAGACAGTCACCCAAAATACCGTATCTAATGCAAAGTTGGTCAGAACATATTCAGTTGGTGCGTTTAAGTTGGTTATTAACCAAACAAGTGGATAGCCGTAATGTTTGATTTCAGGTATACTTATTCCCGACTCATTATTAACGAGTCCAGTGCCCAAAGATATGAGGACGCCGCAAGTAATAGCTCCAAATAGCAACTTCAACTTTACTGTTTCAATACGCAATTTGTCACCTACCGTGCTACGCCTAAAAAGAGTGTGTTTACGCACTGATAATTCTATTTTTTAGAACACTCCGTAAGCATGCATCAATGTGCGAGTGATAAATCAGAAATTAGCTAATAGTCGGATAACCGTTCTTTCAAACTTGGGGTCTAGGATTTTTTGCCGCCGCAATGAGGACATTTATCCAATTTTTCATCATACAGGTTACCACAGTAGGAACAGCGAATTTTCACTATTTCGCGCACTATTTCCCTTTCTCTTACTACTTGTTGATTTTCGAATGTTGGTTGTCGTTGAGATTTTCTGATGGATTGTACGATTCCAATTATTACGGAAATTATCGCCAATATGAAAATAACTGCGAAGGCTACTTGAAAGAGTGGAAATATTTCCAAGTCTTGCTTTCCCTTTTATAGGCTTAGTCACATAATGTATTTAAGGATAATTTGAATTTTCCATAGGACAACTGATTGCAATGAGTGCTTGGCGTCTACTAAAATTTGAAACTTATGACGCATTCATGAATATGGCTATTGACGAGGCTGTTCTAAGGGCGAGAATTGATGATCGTGTTCAAAACACGTTGCGGTTTTACCGTTGGAAGCCTTCTGCTATTTCCGTTGGAAAATTCCAGAAAGTCGAAAATGAAGTTCAATTGGCTAATTGTAGAAAATATGAAGTAAATGTTGTTAGGCGAATAAGCGGCGGAGGCACAGTCTACCATGACTCCGAAGATGAAATTACCTATAGCGTGGTTGTAAGAACAAAGGATTTGAAAACTGCGGATATCACTGCTGTCTACACGAAAGTTTACGCTGGAATAGCTGAAACCTTAAAAAATCTAGGAATAAACGCAGATTTCAGCCGAGGAGACTCAAGAAGCTGTCCAAACTTAACCGTTAGGGGCAGAAAAATTTCTGGGAGCGCACAATCACACAAGAGCGGAGTTGTATTACAGCATGGCACGCTTCTTTTGGACGTTAATTTGGAGAAAATGTTTACCCTTTTGCGTGTTCCTTGGGCTAACACATGCATGGAAGTCGTGAACCTTGCAGAACACAAGATTACCTCAATAAAAAACGAACTTAACGAAACAGTTTCGGTAGAAGAAGTGAACAATGCGTTGATTGAGGGTTTTAGACACGCTCTGAACGTTGAGATTGTCCACGGTGAATTAACACCTTTTGAGCTTGAGCTTGCCAACAGGCTGTGTAAAGAGAAATATTCCACAGACGATTGGAACTTCAATGGAAAAAACAATTTGGGCTAGACTTTTTGGATTCTCCATTTTACTCCTTGAGGCGTGTCCTCAATTATTATGCCCATGGCTTTGAGTTGCGCTCTGATTTCGTCAGCTGTCTTCCAGTCCTTGGCTTTTCTAGCTTCTTCCCTTTTCAGAATTAGTTCTTCTGCCTCTTTCGGCAGCTTCTCTTCTTTCTTGACTTCGCCGATTACGCCGAGGACTTTGTCAAAACCTGACATTAGCTTGTAGACTTCCTTTGCTTCTTCTTTGCTGAACATGTTAGCGTCTAGCAAATTGTTAACCTCTCTCACGAAATCAAATAGCGCAGCCAAGGCCGCGGATATGTTCAAGTCGTCATCCATCGCTTCGCCGAAGCTCTTCTGCACTTGGTTCATTGCTGAGGTTATCTTTTCTTCGCAACCTTCTCCGTCAGCATCCATTAGTCTATGCATCAGATTTGTTAAACGGTCAATGGCGCCTTTGGCAGCTTCTAACCCTTCGAAGGTGAAGTTCAGTTGTTGTCTATAGTGTGTTGACAAGAGCAGGTAACGAATAGTTTTTGGGTCATGGCCCATTTTAAGTAAGTCTCTTAGAGTGTAGTAGTTGCCGAATCTTTTGCCCATTCGCTTTCCTTCAACAAGCAAATGCTCATTGTGAAGCCAGTAGTTCACGAATTTTTTGCCCGTGGCTGCCTCGCTTTGGGCGATTTCGTTTTCGTGATGGGGAAACATGTTGTCCACTCCGCCGCAGTGAATGTCAAAGGTTTCGCCTAAGTACTTCATCGACATGACTGAGCATTCAATGTGCCATCCTGGTCTTCCTTTGCCTAGTTCTGTGTCCCAAAAGACTTCGCCGTCTTCTTCAGTCCATGCCTTCCAAAGGGCAAAATCTTGTGCTTCTTCTTTCGCGTATTCGTCGACTTTCACTCTTGCTCCTGCTTTGAGTTCTTTGACTTTGATTTTTGACAGCTTTCCGTAATCTTCGAACTCTGAAATGTCATAGTATATTGACCCGTCTTCGCCTCGGTAGGCGTAGCCCTTTTCCATTAACTTCTTTATCAGCGCGACCATTTCAGGAATGTGATCCGTCGCCTTTGGATAGTAGTTTGCCCTTTCAATGTATAGCGCGTCTATGTTCCCAAAGAACGCCTTTGTATAATAGTCAGTGTATTGCTCAAGAGAGATTTTCTGTTTTTGTGAGCCTCTTATGGTTTTGTCGTCAACGTCGGTTATGTTCATCACGTGGATAACTTCGAAACCCCGATATTCCAGCCACCTTTTAAGCAGGTCTTCAAAGAGAAAAGCCCTAAAGTTTCCTATGTGAGCAAAATCGTAAACTGTAGGTCCGCATGTGTACATTCTGACTTTTCCTTTTTCTAAAGGGATAAACCTCTCTTTTCTGCGTGTAAGAGTGTTGAAAAAATGTACGTTTTCCAAAGTTAGACTCACTTTGCTTTCCTTTAGAAATAGCCATGGAGAATATTTAAACATTTAACCCTAGAAAATTGGCCCTCCAAAAATATAAAACTGAATCAGTCTTCCTTCTAAGAAAAGAAACCCGAACCTTCTTCCCATAAACCAGCTATCTTCTTACAAACGAACCCATCTATAAATGACCCGATAATGAAAGTAAGTGTTATTGTCCCTATTCCAGGAAAGACCAGCAACAGTGCCAAGAAGAAGACACCATCTACGACGAGTAATGCAATGAAAAGAAGAAGACCGTGGAACAGTATATCCCAAAACTCCGATTTGACTGAAAACCACAATCTTTCGGTTATTTCAATGTTGATAGACCCGATCATGAGTATCATAAGTCCAATCACTATTATCAAACCTATAAATGACCCGAACACCATTAGAACTACTGAAAAGAGAGTCAACCCTATGACAAAGAATGTGAAGAGCAAAGAAAATGTGACTCCATGGACAAGATATTTTGCCAATTCTCTCCAATTCATCTATTCTACGCTTTCCAGTACCACACATGATTTAAGAGAAAATTTAACCATAACTGCTAACAAGATTTTCGCACGTTAACAAAGGAATCTGGTTGAACTCTGGATAAAATGTCCTCATGCAATCCGATTGCGGTACCTTGTTAAAAAACTTTTCAAGGTCCGCTATGTTCTCAAACTTCCACATTTCGACATACCCGCCAGAGTTGCCGCCAAACATTTGAGCGAACATTTTGTAGGATTTCACTCCATTAGACAACTGTGGGCGCTTTTCTTTATATGCAAAGAATTATGGTGCTTGTTTTGTGCCGACATAGTTGAGGGGGAAGATTTGAACTTCCGCTTTCGTGGTTATGGATGTTGTTTTGCTTCAGTTCTAAGAGCACTTGCTTTTTGAATAATCTACACTCTTAGATTAAGCGAGGATTTTGCTGCAGGTTCTTCAGGTTTTGCTTTCTTAGTGGTCCTCCGAAGTGCCAAGCCTGCAACAATGATAAGCAGGACCCCTGTTAGTAAAATCAAATAGTTGAAGTAGGTTTCCCAAAAGGATTTTGTAGTGGAAGGCGGAGGTGACGTACTTCCGTTGGACAACATTTTGTATGGGATGGAGGACGGCAGTTGGACTACTTGGCCGAAATTGCCCTGATACAGCACGGTGAGTCCGTACACGTCCAAAGTAGAAGGATAAACTATTTCTTTTCTAGACGCCCTCTCATACATTAGCTCTGGTCCATCGAACGTATTCTGAGAAGAGGCGTGGCCCAGCCCAAGCACATGTCCAAACTCATGCATGGCAACGTCCTTAACAAACAGTGAGGACGCCGTTTTGGAATAGGTGGTAATGTTAATCGTTATTGGAGGCATGGGCTCATGCGTTGCAGGATTCCATTGGTAAGTTGTGAGGCCAATTGCACCGGAATTAGGAGGCATTTCATCTTCAGTGAAGGTTATCAATACGTCATAGCTGTTGGTGGAATTGACAGTACTCACATGAAACTCGTAGCTTATGGCACCCAACACCGCTCCATCATATGAATCAATATACTGCCAGATACTCCGTATCCAAGTGTCCAAAGCCTCATGCACAGACGCAGCGTAATCGGGCACGCTCCACTGATTCATATCAACTAGTACTATCAAAGGAAAACTCGTCCACCGGAATTCTTCCAATTCAATCGAGTAAGCAGGAGTGGCAAACACAAAAACTACACTTGAAGAAACGGAACTCACAAGTAACGCTGTCGCTAATACGAGGTTAAAACTTAATCTCTTTCCAATCAGGCCAACCATTGAACCTTCACCTGCACAGATGCTCTTACCCCAGTCATCCACCAAGCTAAAGTTATACTTTTGCAAGCTAAAGCAAGGAAAGAAAAGCAAGTGTCAGTCTATAAAAATTTTGCCGTTATTTTGACCTGGCGTTCCCTAATCGTATCTTTTCAGCCTTATCATTCTTCTGTAGCTTTTCAGGTCTTCGGCGACGCACTTTAAAAGATGAAGCTCTTCCATTGTTCTCTCGAATTTTGCCACTTCTTCACGGATTTTTCGGCGAATTCCTTTTTCCTCGCTCATTTCCTTCCTCTTCACTATTGTTACTACGATGCAATGGAGGGCTTTTTTCATCGTTTTTTGGCTAGCCACTCAGCCAATCCGTCATCGAGGAGAAAGGAGAAGGCTTCGAAAACGGAAAAAATTCTTTTGGCTGTTTGTGGTTATAGCCTTCAACCTCCATGGCCCTCCATAGTGCGTCATGAGACTTAAGATATCTCCCTTCTATAAAAATATTGCTGATTAGAACTAAACTACAAACACCAAGTCTAACCGATAGCAAGAATGCCTTCCAAAATCTTTTTCTCAGGGATATCCAGCTGTCTGGAAAGCCACGTTTTAAGAAGAGGCGTAAACTTGGGAAGTTCACCATTGTATGTGATAATCTGGTTGTTTTTCAGCGCATCAGCTTGGAAAGTTTTTTCCGCTTCTTTGTACATAAAAGATAGTGTTTGAGCCTGATAGGCTAAGGTCAGAAAATCTTCCCACTGTTTGCAACGCAAGATCACGGGTGGACCGTGCACGACGCTAGCAGGAATTGTTTCTGTTCTTCGTTCTTGGATTGGGACCTCGCGGGAACTGGTTGACAAATAAGTTATCAAATTTGCTATTTCATCCTGCAACTTAGTCAGTCTTTCCTCGACTTTTTCTACTTTCCCGCTCAGTTCGCCAGTTTCGCCCAATTGGCCAGTTATTGTGCCTAACTCAGTTATTAGCCGGTCTAGGTCCTTCTCGTGTTCTTTTAGGACGTTAACTATGAAGTCTAAAGCTTCCAATGCTTCATCTTTCGACGGCGGTTTCTTGGACATTACCTTTTTCCCTGTCCTTCAGCCTATTCAATATGAGTATGTATAAATAAACGTAGCGAATCCTCAAAACTTATCCATGTGAAGACATATCTATACTTATTTGGAATACTGTGCAAGAATGGAGACTTCTCCCGCGCAATCCCCTCTTTTTCTTGTGATTCGCTTCTTAACTTTCATGGAGTCCTTAGAACTTTTGTGAGGTATTTTCAATGAGCCAAAACGAAACTGAGCCTAGATGCTGCAACAAACGAGAGTATATGGCCGCACTTGTTCAGGGAAACAGTAGGCTCAGACGTCATCAAAAGCGACCCAACAATAATAGGAGCTTTCAAAGTACAGAGACGCCTTGACCTTGAAGACTTCAAAACTGGATTCAACTATCTGAGGCGCTATGCAGCGGACATTATCACGCGCGAACAGAAACAGTCTGGAGAAGTTGATAGGATCGGTTAGCATTTTTCCACACACATCCCTACACTTCAATATATAATGACGTTACGTCAAACATACACGCTTAATTAATTAACATATATTATATAGACAAAAAACTGTACAGTTTTGATGGGAAAGAATGTTAACTTTCAATGTATTTCCTAAAGTGTGATAAAAGGAATTGAATCATGGTTTCTGTTCACTTCTGCTAGTTTATTGTTACTTCGTTGTTGTTTAGCGACCACTATATGTATGTATAAGGATTTTTAGGCATACTTAATATGCCTCTAAGCATATCAATCATGCTTATTCAGTTCATTCATACACTTCAGATCGAAAGTGAATAAAGTGTATGGCCCAGTCTTTTTGAGTTTTCAAGCTGCCGAGAGCAAGCTTGCAGACCTGGAAAAGCTCATACGCGAAAAACTTGAGGAGCTAGACTAAGTTTTCCCCTTCTTTTTCTATAGGCGCACGCTTTCAATTAACGGATTTCAATTTTAGATTCAAAGAAAAGGGAAAGGGCCGAAGGGTTTTCGCCCGAATTTGCTTGCATCTTACAAGCCTATAGCGTTGTTGGTTTGCGCATTCCGCCTTTCTTATAGTACACTGCGAAACCGAACATCATAGTGATGGCAATTGCAATTGTTCCAAGAGGCACTTCTGGGACAACGTTATCTATTTCTTGAATCCAAGTTTTAGTGGCTGTGGTGGATATGATTTGGCCTGGAGCAGTTCCGATGCTCGCCGTGACTTCATCAATTCCGTTGATTGAACTAGACCAAGTGAAGGTTGCCTCTCCGTTTGCATCTGTAACCCCAGAACCACTGAGCCCAGCATTAATTCCGGAGGTAATCTCGAAGTCCACATCTACGCCAGGTACTGGTTCGGCAAGGGCATCTGTAACTCTCGCGGTAACCGTGTGGTTTGAACCAATGTAGTTTATGGCTGATTCTGGCGTTAGGGCAAGCCCGCTAACAGGGACCGAACCCGATGTTGGAAGGGTTTGTCCAGATAGCTCCAAGTACCAGATCATGCCTAAAACTTGTTGGCCGTTGGCATTTCCGATGGTAACCGAGTTTGATAGATAGTCGATATCTAAACCGTTGTAGATTATTAGGCCGTTGCCGTATATGGCGTATGTGTGAACTGGTCCCTGGACCCCGAGAGTGTTTTTGGCCACGATGTCTACGTACCAGTTGGGGTTTGAAGAAGTCATCGCGTTGGCATCGCCAGCGGCGTCCGTGTTGACCAGGAGCGCTACGTTGACATAACTTGCGGCGGCTGTATCGTTGTGTGACAGTGTGTTGTTTTCCACTATCCAGGAGGGTCCGCTTGCGCCATAAGCTCCTGGAGTGCTAGCAGTGAATGGGTAAATGAATCCTGAAAAGTCATTGACAGTGACTTCAGAATCGTAGATTATCAGTTTTCCGCCCCCGCTAACAAAATTCTCGATTCTGCTTCTGAAAGTGGAGTTGGACCAGTAGTTCTGGAAGTAGTCTATCATTACGATTACCACCGTGTCGAATCCTCCGGCAGATATGGGGTCAGTCGCGTCGTCTCTGATGTTGTTGGGATGGAGGTTCACGAATGTGAATGTGTCACCGTTAGGAAAGCCTCCGGGCGGGCTTGTTGGCAAAGCTCCACCATTTGAATTCAGTCCGTTAGCATCTGGAACTAGTGCAACCATCGAGCTTTTAGGAAGAGTAAGTGCTTTTACATTTGAGATCAGGGGGCTGCAGATTAGTGCAAGGGCAAATATTGAAAGTGTTAAAGCAGCGAATGTTCTCTCAATATGATTGCGTTTCATCTTCTCTCTCCTCAGATTTTCTTACATGTGATTATTTTTGGTAGCGGTTTTAAGGGTTTTGGACAATCATTCTAGAACAGGCGGCGTAAAGTTCTAGGGGCTACCAGTTGGTTTTTTCAGAAGGGCTGAAAACCACACTTATTTCGAAAAAACCACAGGGTCTTGGAATAATGTGTGATATTTTGGAATTGAATATGGTTCCATTCCCGCTTCTTAAACAGCTTCTTTCCGTTCAAGTCTATGAGAAAACAGAGAAAAATTTCGGAACAGCCATCAGAGATTAGCCCTATGACAAGAAAGGTAGACCATAATTGCGTAAGATACATTACAAAGTACAATAGAGAAGTCTTTCGCAAATTCGCCAGAGTAGAGTATTGATCTCAAAAGGTTTTTCACCGATTTTAATTGTATGGGCTGACATAGGAATGCTATAAAGAATTTCGCAACGTTGATCAAGTTCATTGTAACAAACGTTAAATATCCTTCTCAAGATATGAGGGGCAACGAAAAACAAAATTAGGTGATTAATTTGGCTGGCCTATCTAAGGTAATAGAGGAGATCCTTACCCTTTGCAAAGTGAAACCAGACGAGAAAGCCATACTATTAACCCCCACAAAGTACGATGAAGCTTTGATCCAAGAATTTATGGTAGCACTAGCTAACAAAGAAACAGATTTTCTAAGGATAATTGCGCCAACAAGAGACAAAAACAAAAAATTGATCCCTTCAGCAACTCAACCTCTTGGAATGGAAGTCTTCAAGGCCGCAGATATCGTGCTAGAGGTGAAGCCGTGGCAAGCATGGGAAGCAGAAGTGCCATCTGCAAAGGAACTTTACTCTGATGTAGCCAACGAAATTTTCGCGTCTGGAACCCGTTGGCTAGACTTTTCACTTCCATTCCCTGAGATTAACATCCGCAGACTCTTCCCTTCACAAAAACTAATAAAGAGAACTTGGGCTGGTGCAGAACTCATGGAAAAGGCCAAAGAGATCAAGATCGTATCAGAAACAGGCACAAACTTCACCTGCCGGAAAGATGGAAGAAAAGGTGGATCACAGAACGGCTTAGTCCCGGGCCCCGGTGAATGGGACAACTATGGATTCGGCATGGTGGACTGTGCTCCTTTAGAAGACAGCTCTGAGGGTGTAATAGTCGTATCTCCCGGCGATCACTATCATTATGACAATTCAACGGAAAGAGTCAACATAGTTCGAGAACCCATCAAGCTAATCTTCAAAGATGGGAAGATCGCCAAAATCGAAGGGGGACTTGAAGCAAAGCTAATTTCAAGGTCGCTGGCCCGCTACAATAACGATGACGTATATAGAATTGCTCACATCGGCTGGGGTACGCACGAAGGATGTGTATGGACAGACAACAGGCTATTCTGCATTGCCGACGTTGAAAGCTACTTGGGCAATGTGCAGATTCACTTTGGCATCAACATCTTTAACTGCCCTGCACCGCATAAGGGACTAGGAGGAAAGAACAGAGCACCAGCACATGTATCAGGTCCATCGCTGCTCAACCACGACTTCTATCTAGACGGGGAACTAATCGTCAAAAAGGGAAAGATCGTTCACCCAGAGTGCATTTAGCCGAGCAACTTGGTCTATGCGCTATTATCTTTCTTTTTTCGATCTATCGTTGAGGTTGCTTGCGACTCACTATATCTTTAAGATAGTAAAGCGCGAATTACTTTTTTCGGGTTCAGCGATCAAAATAGATGTCCCTCTTGCAAGTGCCTAATTAAACGCAAATTCACAGTATAGCGCGCTAAAACAGATTTTGCTGAATTTCAAAGTGTGTGCGCACTTCTTGACGAACTGTCCTCACTTCTGAAACTGCTATTTATGCTTCTGCGTGCGTCTAAAACGAAACAACTAAGATGGTTAGCGCAAGATGTGGTTGAAAAGATAAATATCATTCCAAGCAAAGATAATTACTGTTTAATTCAACATTACTAGTGTTTGAGGTGTGACTAAATTGGTGAAATGGGAGTACAAAGTACTTCCCCTAAAGACAAAGGTTCACTTAGACCGTCTCGCAACAGAAAGAAGACCCGTAATAGAACACATCCAAGAAGAGTTAAACGTTTTAGGGAAAGATGAATGGGAATTAGTAAGCGTTCAAAATATTCGCCTAGAAGATGGTAGATTATTCACAGTTGCCTATCTTAAACGGCAAAAACTATGATTTAGAGTGTCTTGCAACGCGTGTGCGTTTCCAGATGTAATATCGTTTGTCTTCTGTCTTCTTTATTTCGCGCGCTAAGCCAATCAAAGAGTTCATTTCAATTTTGTTAGGCTTGACGAATCTCTAATCAAAAAGCACAAATATGGGGCCTTGTTTTTTGGATGAGGTTTATTTTGAAGTCATATAAGAATTAGGAACAAAGTAGTTTGAGATTTGACCGAGCAGAATGTTAGTTATTGTTCTGCTAAGAATTTCATGGCAACTTCTGTTACGGTTTGGCATAGTCTATTTCTGTTTTCTTGTGTAACAACGATTATTTCCGTGTCTTCTCTCTTTTTAACTTCATCTATCAGCTTGTCCTTTGCTTTCCAGTGGACAACACCGACCACGAGTTTTCTGCTTTCAATAGCCTTCTCAACTGCCATCCTAAATCTTTCTGAAAATAACTCCATGGGTCCAATCTCGTCCACGGTTACCACATCAAAATTTTCGACAGCTTTCTTTATGGCCTCTGCACCTATTTCATCAAGGTCTTCGAGGTTAACGCGGTATTTGCCTACTTGTGGACCGCTTTTCTGGTTAACGTGCGCGAGCCACCCGCGCTTAGAACTCGTCAAATCCAAAATTTCAAAGCCGACACGAGTTCCGCCTACGCGGGCCTCGCGGCTTATCATCCCGCCAACATTGTAGTCCTTAGCCTTCAACGCTTTGACTGTCTTTAGCAACACCGTTGTCTTTCCTACGCCTGGACTGCCAGTTAGAAGCAAAACGCGTTTTGTCAGCTGTCTTTCCCCTAGAAACCAGAAGTCTAATATTGCCCCTAAAAGATTTTCTCGTAACTGTAACCGAGGAACAGCTAAAGCATGGCGTATGAAGAGCTCAAAATAGATTTTCCAGCCGAAATCGTGGAAGAAGGCAAAGTAAAAGTACTAGTTCCAAAGCTCAAAGCCTTCGTAAAATCGCCTTCGGAATACGCGCCCTCAAAGGCGCCCGTGTTCTACAACCCCGTCATGGAATTCAACCGTGACATGGCGGTCCTAGCTCTCCAAGCCTACCACACAAGCGTTAACAGGGAGATTTCTGTTTGCGAGCCTTTGACGAGCACGGGCATTAGAGGAATACGGTTTGCAGCAGAAGTTAGAGGTGTCAAAAAAGTTTTGGTCAGCGACATCAATGAGAAAGCCTTCAACCTCGCAAACTACAACGTACGTATGAACGGACTTTACAAGCGAATCGCTGTGAAAAACGAAGATGCAAACTGCCTCTTGAGTTGTCATGGCGCGCCGCGTAAAAGATTTGACGCTATAGACATTGATCCTTTCGGGTCACCTGTGCCATATTTAGACTCTTCCATCCGAGCTTTGCGCAAAGACGGACTTTTGGCTTTAACAGCAACGGACATGGCACCTCTCTGCGGCGTTCACCCTAAAGCATGCATAAGAAAATACGGCGGAAAACCACTACGTACGGAATACTGCCACGAACTGGCTGTCAGGCTTTTGGCTGGATGCCTCGCCACAACGGCAGCAAAACATGATATAGGCATACGCGTGGTCTTCAGCCACTGCACAGATCACTACATCAGAGTCTACGCGAAAATAGTGTACGGCGCAAAAAAAGCTGACGAAAGCATCAAAAACTTGGGATATGTCCTGCACTGCTTTAACTGTTTGCACAGAGAAAACGCAAAGGAACTTTTCAGCCTTGAATTGCCTAAGAAATGCAGTGAATGCGGCTCAAAAATGGACGTTGCAGGCCCTTTATGGATAGAAAGAATCTTCGACAAACAATTTTGCGAGTCTATGGAGAAAGAAAACATGCACATGGCGTTTAGAAGCAGCGAGAAAATTCGAAAGACGTTGACTTTGATAGAAAACGAGGTTGACGCTCCGATGACCTACTACGTCCTTGACAAAATAAGCGAAAAACTGGCATTGCGGGTGCCTTCAGTTAACGCGGTTCTCCAGACTCTACGTCAAAACGGCTTTCAAGCTTTTCCAACACACTTCAATTCCAGAGGAATAAGAACAGACGCTTCTGCCACAATAATGAAGGAAATTTTCCGGAAATCTTTAACATGCAACAAAGCAGTGAATTTCAAATAACGCTTTCCTCAAACCACTGTCATATGTTTTCGTGTCAATGCGTTTTTTGTCTTTTTTGCCGTCATCGTTCGACAAGGGAAAAATTCAACATGATACAAATGATTAAGTAATAGAATTCACATTATGCTTATTCAAACTGGAAATGTTGGAGGTGCAGTTAAACTCGGAAAAGTTTTAGTCACATCCGCGTGGCCATACATAAATGTCATACCTCACCTTGGCAATTTAGTCGGGTCAGTTTTGTCCGCGGATGTAGTTGCTAGATACTATAGGCTGAAGGGCGAAGACGTTCTGATGGTAAGCGGCTCGGACGAGCATGGAACCCCTATAGAAGTGGAAGCCATAAGACAGGGCATATCTCCTAAGGAACTAACCGACAGAAACCATGCAAGAGTGGCTGAGCTGTTCAAAAAATGGAATGTGTCCTACGATAACTACACACGAACGGAAAGTCCAGTGCATAAAGAGTTCGTTCAGGATCATCTAATGAAAATTTACCGCAACGGATACATTTTCGTCCAAGAAACAGAGATGCTATACTGTGAAAAGTGCCAGCGCTACCTGCCAGATCGGTTCGTCGAGGGCAAATGCCCTTACTGCGGTTATGAACGCGCGCGGGGAGATCAGTGCGAGTCTTGTGGAAGGCTACTAGAAACGACTTTCCTCATAGAACCCTACTGTGTAATATGCAAAAGCAAGCCAATCGTGAAAACGACCAAACACTGGTACATTGACCTGTCAAAATTCTCAGAAGAACTTAGCGAATACATCAAGAACAATGAGCAGTTCCCGAGCAACGCCAAAAACTTCAGCTTAAACTGGATAAGAGAAGGATTGAAACCAAGAGCCGTAACGAGAGATGTTGAATGGGGAATTTCTGCACCGTTCCCTGGAGCGGAAGGCAAAACAATCTACGTCTGGGTTGAAGCAGTCCTCGGCTACGTTTCAGCAGCAATTGAATACTTCAGGAACAGCGGACAGCCAGAAAAATGGAGGGAATTCTGGTTCAACAAGGACGCTAAGACGCTCTATTTCGTGGGAAAAGACAATATTCCATTTCACACGATAATACTCCCAGCGCTGCTACTGGCGTCGGGCGAAACCTACAATTTGCCATGGAACGTCTCTGCAACCGAGTTCCTGCAGTTCAAAGGCGAAAAAGCTTCCAAAAGCCAAAGAATCGGCATATGGATCGACGAAGCCCTGAAACTTTTCCCTGCGGACTACTGGCGCTTTTTCCTGATGGCAACCAGACCAGAAAGCAAGGACACGAACTTTTCTTGGGACTTGTTCATTGAAAAAATCAATTCAGACCTAAATGATACGTTCGGCAACTTCATCCACAGAACACTAACATTCATAAATACGAGATTTAACGGCGAAATTCCGCAACCGCAAGAACTGGAGACTGAGGGTGAGGAAATACTCGAAGCTCTCAGGGAAAAAGTGATAGCAGTCGCCGAAGAAATTGAAGTCTCTAGACTGCAGTCAGCCGCAAACACCGTGATAGGAATAAGCCGCATGGGAAACCAGTACCTTAACGAGAAGGAACCGTGGAATCTAATCAAGAAAGACAAGGAAAAAGCAGCAACCGTCCTCTACGTGGCAACACAAATTGTCAAAAGCCTCGCAATAGTTTCAGCTCCCTTCATTCCTTCGACTGCGGAGGAACTTTGGAAGACACTGAATCTCCTAGGAAGCGTCTACGAGCAGAAATGGGACGAGGCACTGAAGCCTATTCCGCCTAAACATAAGATAGCCAAAGCTAAGCCTCTTTTCCGAAAAATAGAAGGGGACGCACAAAAGCTTGACGAAATGCTAGAAAAAGTCAGAGAAAAGCTAGCAAAACCGCGTAAGGGAATATAGCGGCTGGGAAACATGCAGATCAAAGTTGACCTCCACGTACATACCCATTACTCATCCGACTCGCTCATCACACCAGAAGACCTTGTTTTCTACGCTCGAAAACGCGGATTGGACGGAGTCGCCATAACAGACCATGACCGACTCGATGGTGCCCTAAAAATAGCCAAACAAACAAATTTTCTAATCATCCCAGGAATAGAAATTTCAAGCCTAGACGGACACATAGTCGCACTTAACCTCCAAGAGCCAATTCCAAAAGGACTGGACGCAGACGAAACAGTTGAGAAGATCCATGAGGCCGGCGGGCTAGCAGTTGCTTGTCACCCTATAGCCCTTTTCAAGGGGAGCATAGGCAAACATGCAAGCTCAAAGTTCGACGCCATAGAAGTTATCAACTCTGCAGCGTTTCCCTTTAACTACTCTGTAAAGAAAAGCCAAAAGATTGCTTCTCGCTTGAGAATCCCACGGGTCGCTGGAAGCGACGCCCATCATGGCCTTGAAATAGGTTTAGCATATACCTTTGTTGACGCTGAATCACAAGTTGACGCTGTAATTGAGGCTATAAGCAAAGGGTTATGCCAGCCCTTTGGTAAACCCATACCACTAACACAAAGACTGAAAAGACAATTCCTATTGCTAGAAAGAAGAATCCAGTAAAAAAGAGAAAGGGAAACTAGTAGTTCTCCATCTGATAAAGGTTCAAGTCAATGTTCAGCGAGTTCTCTGGCTCAGTGTAGGTTTCAAGATTGTAAAGTTGCGGCGCGATCTTTTTGAGCTCGCTGTGAACAGACTGCGAATTTATGCCCGTCACCACTAAAGTCACCTTCAATTTACCTTCTTGTTCTGGATTAACCCTGGCTCCCCAGATGACCAGGGCACTTCCATCCATCATTTCAGTTACAATTTCGCCGACACGGTTTGCCTCTTCTATCGTCATATGCCCATCCCCCGTAACGTGAATCAACGCGCCCGTCGCACCAGCATAATCCACATCTAACAGTGGACTTCTCAACGCATTTCTCACAGCTTCTTCAGCTCTGTTAGGAGCATCTGATTCGCCAACACCAACAACGGCCATGCCACCCCTTCTAACAATGGTCTTGAAATCTGCAAAGTCGAGATTGATCAAGCTTGGAGCTGAAATTGTTTCAACTATGCCTTTTATCATGTTTGCCAAAACTAAATCTGCAACTCTGAAAGCTTCGTTTATTGGCAATTGAGGCACGAGTTGCATGAGCTTGTTGTTGTCTATCACAACCACTGTGTCGCAGTGTTTCCGCATCTCTGCCAAGGCAGCAGCAGCGTACTCGTTTCGGCCTTTTTCAATGCGGAAAGGCGTAGTTACCACGCCTACGGTTATGGCTCCCTTTCGTCTTGCAATATCTGCGACGATTGGTGCCGCTCCGGTTCCCGTTCCGCCGCCCAGCCCTGCCGTTATGAAAACCATGTCAACGTTGGAGAGTAAATCTTCGATGCTTTCTTTTGACTCTTCAATTGCTGCTCTGCCGAGCTTCGGGTCTCCGCCTACGCCGATGCCTCTAGTGAGTTTTTCCCCTATCAAGATCTTTTGATTAGCCTTTGAAGCATTCAGATGAACAGCGTCAGTGTTAACTGCTATGCACTCTGCGCCAGCTATACGCATCTCCATTAACCTGCTTATCGTGTTGTTGCCTGCCCCTCCGACGCCGACTACCACTATGCGACAATATCCCAATGAATGAACTTCGCTACCTGTGGTGTCACGCCAAGCATAGTTCAACGAGTGCTCGGCAGGACCAACCTTAGTCAACATTTTTCCTCCGCCAAACCTCAGCACTGATCAAATCACGGATAGCTACACGAATCGCTTCAGCTCTATTAGGATAAAATCTCTCGTCAACAAGCTGATCCAAAGCTTTGATATACGTCTCGGGAAGATAAAGTGTAATTAGCTTCATATTTCTCTCCCTCGGTAAACTAGCGAAGAACGTTTATGGCCTATAGTTCTATATATTATGATTAAAATATGTGTTAAACATGTTCGGTCCAGACTTTATAAACCTTGCTACCAGCCCTTTTCAAATTTCTGTAAATTCAAGGCGTTAACAACCTTTATGTTTTTATTCCTTATTAAAGCATTTAATGTAGTGCGATGAAGAATCATGCAGGTTTTTGCAAAAAGCTTCGGTTGCTCTGCAAATCTAGCCGACGGTGAAGTTTTGATTGGATGCCTAGCGGAGGCCGGGTACAAACTGGTGGATTCAGTTTCGGCGGCAGACTTGGTTATCTACAACACTTGTGCTGTCAAAGGACCAACAGAAAACCGCATGATTGAAATCTTGAGACGGGTTCCAAGGGGGAAAAAGGTCATTGTTGCCGGCTGTTTGCCCCTGATCAATTTTGGAAGAATACGCGAAGAAGTCAATTTTGACGGCATCATCGGCCCCGCTGCAGGCGATAGAATTGTCGAAGTCGTGAAACGAGTGTCGAACGGGGAAAAAGTTGTTGACCTTGAGGACGCTTTGAATGTAAAGCCAAAGTTGAATCTTCCGCGGTTGCGGTCGAACCCGGTGATAAGTGTTGTTCCTGTAAATTATGGTTGTCTGGGTTCATGTGCCTACTGCTGTGTAGTTTTCGCAAGAGGACACTTGAGAAGCCATGATGTCGAAGAAGTTGTCGAAAGAATACGAAGGGACTTGACCGCGGGTGTGAAGGAGGTCTGGATCACATCGCAAGACGCGGCCAGTTATGGGAGAGATCTCGGCACAAACCTTGCAGAGCTTCTTAACGTCTTGTGCAGACTAGAAGGTGATTTCAAGATTCGCGTGGGCATGATGACCCCTAACATGGTTACGGATATCTTGGACAGTTTGATTCAGGCCTTCAAAAGTGAAAAGATCTTCAAGTTTATTCACTTGCCCGTGCAAAGTGGCGATGACCAAACTCTAAAGCGTATGCGCAGATTCTATTCGATAAATGATTTCAGAGAAATCGTAGCCGCCTTCAGGAGGACTTTTCCAGATGTGACTCTTGCCACCGATGTTATATGTGGCTTCCCGGGGGAAACCAAGGAAGCGTTCGAAGAGACTATGCAATTGATTGGCGAGGTTAGACCTGACATAGTGAATATTTCGAAGTTTTTTGCAAGGCCCAGGACAGCAGCGGTTCAAATGCAGAAGGAGGCTGTGGCATTACCCGAAATCAAACGCAGAAGTAGCGTTGCAACGGAGCTGGTTAAGAAAATCGCGTTCAAAAGAAACAAGCGTTGGGTAGGCTGGAGAGGTGAAGCTTTGTTTGACGAGGTTGGCAAGACGCCAACTTCATGGATCGGCCGCAATTTTGCTTACAAACCCGTTGTTGTTAAACGTCTGGATAATTTGCTTGGCAAGACCTTGCGGGTCAAAGTCGTTGAAGCGTTTTCAACATACCTGAAAGGAACAGTTATTGAGTAAATTATTCATCTCTCTGTCTCGAAATTCTCTCACAATTGACATATTCTTTCAACTTGAGATAACTTCGTTCTAGTACTTTGGAACAGCCAAGTATGAAAACGCGCGCTAGGATATCATGTTGATCACATCGTAGTTGAGCCAAGCTATGAGGAGCTAGTCTTTAATAGAGTACGTATAATCTTCAATAGTGCGGCAGGATAAGCGTGAGGAGGCAGATTATGCGCGGCTTAAAAGGTAAACGAGTTCTCATTACTGGAGGAGCTGGTGGTATCGGCACTGCAACAGCCAAAAGGTTTCACGAAGAAGGCGCTCATGTCGTCGTTCTGGACTGCAACAAGGATGCACTGAATCGTATTAAAGATGTGTTGCCTTCTCTGAGCGGAACAGTCCACGCTGATGTCTCGGATGTCAACTCTGTGACACGCGCCTTCGACGAACTTGATGGATTATTTGGTGGGCTGGATGTGCTTATCAACAATGCTGGGATTAGCATTCGACAACACTTTATGGATATAACCTCGCAGCAGTGGCGTAAGGTGATGGACGTAAACCTCAACGGGATGTTCTTCGTCGCCCAACAAGCTGCTCGACGGATGCTGGCAGGCCAAGGCGGCGTGATCCTAAACATGGGCTCGACCAACGGGATAATGGGCTATCCTTACTACGCCGACTACAACGCCTCGAAGGCAGGTGTTATCGAGCTGACGCGCTCGATGGCACTGGAGTTGGCTCCGAAGGTGCGAGTCAACGCTGTCTGCCCAGGCTTCATACTTACACCAATGCAAGAGGCAGAATACACGCCTGAGATGCTACGTACGTTCGAAGGCAAGGTTCCCTTGAAGCGTGTGGGGCGTCCTGAAGAAGTTGCAGCGCTTTTTGCCTTCCTTGCCTCCGACGATGCCGCCTTCATTACGGGGCATTATTTCGTGATCGACGGTGGAGAGATTGCAGGCGGACTAGCGAGCCGATAGTTTGGGGTTATGCCTTCTTCCTTAGGAGATCACAGTGCATGTATAGAGGCGGGCGAAATACGGAGTGTTTAGAAAGAGAAACTGAAATGGAATTGAACCAGCGACCAATGAAGATATCCCGCCCGACGTACCCTTTTTTTCTAATCGTGGGTCGATGCGAGTAGGCATAGTTCCAAATGTGATACTCCTTTGTACTATGCTTTTAGCGCGCTCACGAAAACACGAATTAGATGGTTACTTCACGCCTCTTAGTTCTAAGGGTTATCTAAAGATTCGCGCGCAGCTGGAAAGAATACGAAACACCCTGAAAAGAGACGCAACACATAAATTCTCTTGTCATATCTTAAAAATTTTGTTCGGGCGGTAGCTCAGCCTGGTAGAGCTTCCGAGCCAGCATAGGCCTATAAGGCGTTAGCCGGCGGAGACGCTGTAGACATCTACCCATGGTAGTTGTTACCCAGCCTATCAGGCGTACAAGCAGAAACCGGAGTGTCGCAGGTTCAATTCCTGCCCGCCCGACCAAAGCTTTTTTAGCCGAAATAAGAATAATTCACGCTTGTTTTTTACGAAAAGTGCACCTAATCAATTTTGGCCAACTTATACTTCCCCAAGTTAAGCTTCCTGCCGAAATAAGTGCAGAAGAATCGGCAGAAAAAAATCCGGATCCCAAGGAAGTATTTGTTTCTCTTGCTGGCAATTATTCCATGTCCCAGAAAAATGTTTAGGCATTCGCTGTAATAGCGAATCCTTGTGATATGCTGAGCGTTCCTTTGTGTCCAAGGCGTAATTGTTTTTCGCCTCTGAACGTGAATGCTCGTGCATTCTTAATTTGAATGGTGTCCCCTACAGAGACAAAGTCTATCTGTTCGTTCCATAGGCAAAGTTTGATTTTTCCCGTTTCATCCGCTATCAAAGCGTTGGCTACGATAGCAGAGTTTCCAAAACGTGTATAGACAAGTTTTGGTTTTGGAATTTCCAGAACCTTAGCCTTCAGATTAACATGATTCATTCCTGATCGCAGATCTCGGATCGAATTAGAATGAGACATTCGTCTGTTCTTGGCTATGTACCTGCGGATTCTGTCGGTGTCCATGAATCTTCTGAGCGGATTGTCTCGTTTCAATAGAAACTCTGCGGGAATTCGAAATTGCGCGACTACTTTGGAGTCCTCCATAATCAAAAAGATCATATCGCTTTTTGTCTTGCCGCGGCATTCGATTGAAAGTTTTCCACACATAGATTTTTGGTGCTCTTTTGTTGAGGTTAAGGCTTGAAAGAATTTGTCAGGGTCAACTTTGTATTTTATCGACAGAAGAGCAAGATATTCGCCGACTGGCACGCTTTTTTTTCTCAAGCTGTTTCGTCTCTTTTTTCTTCTACATTGTAAGGTAACCATGGCTTCTTAACCATTCGGTCTGGTTTTTTCTGTATCGCCAGAAAATGTCTCCTCGCTTGTCTGACTGAAAGTCCCAGGGAGAAACCAAAACGATGTCGCCTTCTCTGATCCATACGCGTCTCTTCAACTTGCCTCGAATTCTGCATAATCGTTCTTTGCCGTCTTGGCATTTCACTAAGATTCTGTCAAAACCAAGCATCTTAACAGCTATGCCCAGCACATCGTTTGCACTTGGCAACGTCATGTTTTCAAGGTTTCCCTCGTTTGTAACTTTTCTTTTTCCCAAATTTTCCACCTCCGAGATTGATCAGTCAGAACAATGTGGAGAAAAAGTAAAATGCGTACACAGCATATCTGACTCTTTCTCTAAAGAATTCCAACCGTTACAACTAGTGCATCTGAAACTATATTAGTCTAGCTCCATAATTGCCAGAGTCTCAACAAACCTTTAATCAAATGAAGGTACAAAGGACACAAAGCAAAAAAGGAGGTTTATTCAACACAATACACAGTGAACTTTTTGAGCAAAGTTAGGCTTTTTGACCGAACTTAGTGTCAAAACTGCATTTTCAAGGGAAGCCGATACTGCTGGAACCAATGCCCATACAATATCTGGAAAAGATACTAGTACTATCATCAACTTCAGAAGTGGCCCTCAATTTTCCATGACCTTTTGGAGTGCGTTAAATAGGGCCAGCTAGAAGTAAAGCATGTTTTTACTTGTTTTTAAAGCAAACTATTTTAACTGATGAGAAGTAGGCATAGGCTGGTGATTTTGATGGTTGAAACTTTTGTTTTGATAAACACTAAGACGGAGTCGCCGCAAAACCAAGTTCTCGAAGATTTGAAGAAGATATTGGGTGTAGACGAAGCTTATTTGGAGTCTACAATTTTGTGGCGAAGGTTCAAGCAGAATCAATTGATGAATTAAAGGATGGTTTTTCAGCGTATAAAAAGAATATAAGTATCCAGTCTACATCGACATTAATGGTGACTGGAAAAAAAGGAACTGGTGATGTTTTGAAAAGGACTATTGCGTTGGTAGCGCACGATAACAAGAAAACTGATTTAGTTGAATGGTGTGATTTCAACAAAGGAACATTGGCTCTTCACAACTTATACGCAACTGGAGGAACTGGAACAAAAATCATAGAAAAAACAGGCTTAAACATTAGCTTGCTCAAAGACGGCTCGTATGGAGGAGACATGGAAATCGGAGCTTTGATTGCTAACGAGAAATTGGATTACTTGATTTTCTTCTGGGATCCTCTAGAGTCTCTTCCTCATGATGTTGACGTTAAAGCTCTTCTCCGTATAGCTGTTCTGTATAATTTGCCAACTGCATGTAATCGAGCAACAGCAGATCTGATAATTTCAAGTCCACTGTTTCAGAGTGGAGAGTATAAGCGGAAAAAAGAAGCAACAGAAAAGTGATGGCCTTGGAAGAATAGCTTAGTAAACTTTGGTCTCAGTTGTAGTAGTGGGATTTCTTAGAGAAAGAGTCAAAGCGGCCATATTGCGTTACTTTTCTCCTAATAGTTCTTACTGATAGATCCTTCGCTTGCCGTTGTACTCTAATTAGCCGACTAATTCAACGGTTGTTCCTAAAGCTTGACCAGGCACTCCTTTACGGAATTTGGCTCTGACCAAGCCTTTCTTGCCGTGTAAACCTACAATTTTTCCGATAAACTTGTTCTTTCCCTGCTTCCAAACTACTTTTCGGCCGATAAGTTGACCTGCTAGAGAGACGGAATTTACATGTGCAAATTGGATTAGGCACTCCTTAGACGTTTGCGTTCTGATGCCTATTCGATAGTTTACTATTGTTCCATAAACTGGTTGAGACAAAAGTTTTCACCGTTGCAACCTTTCCTTTTAAGACACTACTAGCTTTTAAATCTATTTCGCTTCGGCTTAGCTTGTGTTTATTACCCGATGGTTTAACCACGCTAGGGAAGGTTTAAGCTCGTTGGCAGGTCTCATAATAGAATCGGTAAAAGATTGATACATAGTATTGGTACGACCGAAGAATTTAAACGAAGTTGTAAAGCTATCCCGCCCGACAAGCCTTCTTTCATCAAAACAAGACTTTGCGAGTTTTTTGATTGTCTTGTCACCTCGTTTCGGAATTCTTAAATATTCCATTCTGGATATGAAGCAGAATGCTAAATGAATGGTGCGTAGCATAATGGCAAAGTGGCTTGTTGCAGCAGCATTCGCGTTGGTTTTTTTAGCGTTATTCACACAGAACATAATGGCTGTAAACGCGTCTGGGGACCCTGTAACTGTCAAAGTCGGGGTTTGGCTTGTGAATGTGGAAAAAGTAGATTTAATTGCAAACAGCTACAAGCTGGATTTCTACTTATGGTTCAAATTCAATCCCTCTGAAATAAGCCTCGAAGAAGTGAAAGACTTCGAGTTCATCAATGGTGCACCAACAAAATACGAGATTTCTGCAGACGAGACGCAAGGCTACTTAGAATATCGTGTTAGAGGAGACTTCATTAAAACTTTCGATTTTACACGATACCCATTTGAAAGTCATGAACTTGCCGTCGAATTGGAACACAAAAATCTTGACATTTCCAGCGTGGTTTTTGAGGAAGACCCGGACTCGCATATTGAACAGGCGGCAAACGTGGCTGGATGGACCCTTGGAGATTTTCAGACTTCAGTTACTGAACACGCGTATGATGAAACTTATTCTCGCTTTGTTTTCAGCGTCACTCTGGCGAGACCTGTGCTTTCATCCTTCATCAAAAGTGTATTGCCAATTTCGGTTATAACGACGATTTCTCTGCTTGCTTTTTTCATATCGCCTCAGAATTTTGCTCAACGAATAGGATTGGGTGTAACTACTCTTCTATCAGCAACAGCCTTTCATTTATCACTACTCAGTGGCATTCCGCCGACTGGGTATTTAACGCTTGCAGACAGAATGATGCTTTCTATCTACACCATTTTCCTTTACAACCTTTCTTCTTCAGTCTACATCATGAAACTTGTAGATTCAAAGAAAACTGATGAGGCTGCGAAATTCAACAGAAAAGCCCTAAGATTTTTGCCGATACTAATAATCGTCCTAATTATAATTCAAGTAGTGCTGTAACAGTTGCACTCTATCGTCATTTGGCGTTGACATTGAAAGAACGACGAATCTAAACGACTGTGCAAACCCATTTCGCCCGACCAAAGCTCCTTTCTTTTGAAGAACGTATTTACACATACTTTCAGCCCACTTTGTCTCTACCACTTTGCTTTTTTCAAGCCTTGATTGAACCTATATATAAGGGGGATAAAGTCTCCCTCAGAGCCTAGGAACCCCAATTGCACTTTTCATGTCCGAGTCTTTCGGAGAATTTGTCGCAGAAACCATCAAAACAGTCTGAGATTCGGTTTGCCAAGGTAAAGGTTTAAAGGAAGTTTGTAATGATTAGTTGTGCGGTGTTAAATGTGAGGAATTGTGTTCTCTGTTGGTGAAAACAAAACCCTTAATAGACCTAACCCCAGTTCAAAAAGTTTTATGAGCCTTCTAGAGCAAATCGAGGAAAAATGGCAGAAAAAGTGGGAAAACGCCGAAATATTCGAGGCAAACCCGGACCCAGCTAGAAAAAAGTTTTTCTTAACTTTTCCATATCCGTACATGAACGGCCCATTACACGTGGGCCACACTTTCACTGCCACCCGGGTAGACGCTTACGCACGGTTTAAGCGCATGCAGGGTTATAACGTGCTATGGCCGTGGGCGTGGCATTGGACCGGACAGCCGCTACTAGGTGCAAGTGAACGCGTTGCCAAAGGCGACGAAGATTTCATCAGAGTTTTAAAGGAGGTAGACGATGTCCCAGAAGAAGAACTAAGAAAATTCTCCGACCCCATGTACATGGCCACTTACTACACTAATGAAGGCAGAATGGCCGCAAAAAAGGCAGGCTTCTCAATTGACTGGAGAAGGGAATTCAACACAGTAATGCCCACTTACCAGAAATTTATAGAATGGCAATACGCAAGCCTAAGGGACAAGGGCTACGTCACAAAGGGAACACACCCAGTTGTGTGGTGCCCAAAAGACAGAAGCCCAACAGGAGACCACGACCGCCAAGTAGGCGAAGGCGTAACGCCAGAAGAATACACACTAATAAAATTTAAACTTACCAAGGAAACTTATCTTCCAGCAGCCACTTTCAGACCTGAAACAATCTACGGCGTAACAAACATATGGATAAATCCCGACGCAACCTACGTGGAAGCACAAGTTGACAATGAAAAATGGATAATAAGTCAAGAAGCAGCAGAAAAATTGAAAGAACAGGAAAAAACCCTAGAAACAAAACGGACATTGAAAGGTAGAGAACTCATAGGAAAAACCTTCGAAAACCCAGTTACAAAAGACAAATTTCTGATATTGCCAGGGTGGTTCGTCGACCCAAAACAAGCCACAGGCGTGGTTTACAGCGTACCAGCTCACGCGCCCTACGACTGGCTCGCCCTGAAAGACTTGCAAAAAAAGCCCGAGACCCTGAAAGAGTTCGGCATAAACCCTGAAACCGTGAAAAAAATAAAGCCAATTTCTCTGATTGAAGTGGAAGGTTTCGGCGAATATCCTGCCGTAGAAATCGTAGAACAAATGGGAATAAAAGACCAATATGACCCTAAAGCGGACGAAGCAACAAAGCTCCTCTATAAGAAAGAGTTTCACAACGGAATCCTTAAAGAAAACTGCAGACAATACGCTGGAAAAATGGTAAGAGAAGCCAAAGAAATCCTCATAAAAGATTTTAGAAAACGCGGAGTTGCAGATAGCATGTTTGATTTGTCGCAGCCAGTTGTCTGCCGATGCATGACGCCGTGCATAGTCAAAGTCCTATCAGACCAGTGGTTTCTAAATTATTCAGATCCAGAATGGAAGATAAGGGCAAAAGAAGCAGTAGCCAGAATGAATATTTACCCGGAAACAGCAACCCAATGGTTCATCACAGTAATCGACTGGCTGAAAGAATGGGCATGCGCAAGAACAACAGGGTTCGGAACTCCATTACCGTGGGGCGAAGGCTGGATAATTGAAACCCTAAGCGACTCCACGATATACATGGCATTTTACACAATAAACAAACACGTAAGGCAATATGACATAAAACCAAGAAGTTTAACCAGAGAAGTTTTCGATTACATCTTCTACGGAAAAGGAAACATAACAGAAATTGCTGATAAAACTGGAATAGCCACGAAAATACTGAAAGAAATGCATGAAGAATTCCTATATTGGTATCCTGTCGACCTGAGAGTTTCAGCTAAAGAACTGCTGCCAAATCACCTAACCTTCTTCATATTCCAGCACACTGCCTTGTTTCCGCCAGAGCGTTGGCCAAAAGCCATAGGGGTCAACGGCATGCTGATGATAGAAGGCAAACAAATGCACAAGTCAAAAGGCAACTTCATAACAATGAAAAACGCCATTAAACAATACGGGGCAGACGCCACAAGATGCGCACTGCTACTGGCAGCAGAAGGAATGGACGATCCGGACTGGAGAAGCGAAAACGTCAGAGACATGCAAAACAAACTTGAATCCTTCTACAACTTTGCAAAAAACATGATTGAAAGCACAAAAAACGATGAACAAGGACATATGGAAAAATGGTTAATCAGCAGATTGCAACAGCGCATAACTGAAGTCACCAAAAACCTCGAAGAAATGAAAACGAGAACGGCCTTAGAAATAGCCCTGTTTGAAACTTGGAACGACTTCCGGTGGTACATCCGTAGAAAGGCAAAGGTAGAAACGAAAACACTGCTCGAAGCAACAAAAATATGGGTAAAGCTGCTTGCACCCTTCGCGCCACACGTATGCGAAGAGTTATGGAGCCAAATGAACGAAAAAGACTTTATATCCGTTGCCGAATGGCCACAAGCAAGCGAAGAAAAAATAGACATACTCGCCGAAGAACATGAGAACCTAATAACTGACCTAATCGAAGATACATTGAACGTTCTAAAAGCAACAAAAATCACTCCTAAAAAAATATGCTATTACACTGCTTCATCTTGGAAATGGAGAATCTATCTCAAAGTTTTGGAAAAGGCAATGCAAGGCGAAGTAAAGACTAGCGAGATCATGAAAGATCTAGCAGCAGAAAAGGACCTAAAGGAAAACCTTAAGGCGATTGCAAACTATGTCGCAAAAACAGTGAAGACGTTAAACAGGATGCCAGAAAATAGAAGAGCAAACATTTCAAAAGTCCAAGAAATAGATGAGTACAAAGTAATTGGAAATTCAAAGGATTTCTTGAAAGAAAGATTCAATGCAGATATCGTGGTCTACAGTGAAGAAGAAAAAGGACGGTATGACCCAAAACGAAGGGCTACAATGGCCTTGCCCTATCAACCAGCAATCTACATAGAATGACAACTGGTTATAGTAATTTGGACAGCCAGCTTAGCGTTCGAACGTTAAGTCTAATGTGATAGTTTTTCCGGCCACAACTAGTTGTCGTAATGTAGAAGTCCTTCTTTTTGTTTAGTTTGCTACTATACAAGAGCGCCAGAATCGTTCGGCATACGTTCACCGTTGTCACTTTCTTGTTGCGGATTTTTTCTTCAATCTTCCCCCGCAAATGTCTAGGGTTAACTGTATAAACAACCTCGTAGCCTTGCCCAGTTCTAGAATAATGCGCTTCCATGTCATTCACAAGATATTCAGCAATATCATAATAAGGTGATATACGATTCCGTATCAGGTTCACGTAATTTACAAGAGGAACGGGGACTTCGGACAAAACCATCCCCTACCTAAGAAGATGCAAGAAGATGCTTAAAAATTTTAAGTCAAAATTTTCACGTACTAGTCAAGAAATGCTCGTTAATCTACCGATTGACACAAATAACTGACTAACAACAATCAAACAGCCAAAGACTTGGAAAAAGTCGATTTGTAGCTTAGAAAGTCATAATTGCTTGCAGATGACCCCGCCACACCCAGTCAACGAACACAAGAACAAGTTCAACCCAACGGCCATGAGAATCGTTTCCATCTACAATTTTTTTCCAAGCCACTCATGTAATCTCTTCTCAATCTGGAAGCCTAATTATGTGTTTTTCACGTCTCTAAATGTACTTGAACTCATCGTATGTTGGCACGAAAACTTAAAATAATTTAGTGAGAATCCGACGTATGATAGGTGGCAAAATTGAGTGTTGCGGTTGAGGCAGTGTCGGTCGATAAAGTTTTCGGTAACATTCGCGCCTTAGATGGGCTGAGTTTCAAATTAGAATCTGGAGAGATTTATGGACTCATTGGACCAAACGGCGCAGGCAAGACAACGGCTCTACGCATTATCTCCACTCTGCTTCTGCCTACCTCGGGTGCGGTGAAGGTTTTCGGCTTAGATGTTGTTGATGATGCTACTCAGGTCCGCAAAATCATAACTTATCTGCCTGAGGAGGCTGGAGCTTATCGAAACCTTAGTGGATGGGAATACCTGAAGTTTATGGCTAAATTTAGTAGCAAAAGCAATAGCGAGATGCGTGAAGCCGTCGAGGAGGCTGCGAAAATCTGCGGTCTAGACGACCGTTTAAAGGATAAGGCCAAAACATATAGCAAAGGAATGAAACGTCGTCTTCTCGTGGCAAGAGCATTAATGACTAAACCTAAGCTCGCAATTTTAGATGAACCAGCCAGCGGACTAGATGTCTTACACTCATACCACGTAAGAGAAATAATCAAACGGTACGTAAAAGAACACGACGTTACGGTGGTGCTTTCAAGCCACAATATGCTTGAAGTCGAATACCTATGCGACAGAGTTGCCCTGCTCAACAAGGGAAAAATTGTTGCAGAAGGAAAACCGGAAGAATTGAAAGAAAAGTTTGGAAGCACAAATTTGGAAGAAGTTTTCGCGAAGGTGGTTGGATTTGCTTAAAGGCTTTGGAAATATCCTCGTTAAGGAACTCAAAGAATTGATTAGGGACCCGAAAATACTGCTAGGAATGATCGTTGTTCCCCTACTAATGTTTCCCGTTTTAGGCGGCGTATTGGGCTACGCCGCTCAATCGGCGCAAGAACAGGCTGAAAAGGCTACTATATTAGTCTTGAACAATGATGACGGAAACTGGTCCCAAATTTTCATATATTCTCTAAATCTATCGATGCGAGTTTCTGTATACAATAATGTAAGCCCAGAAGAAGCTTTGGCCCAGAACTTGCTATCAAAGAATAACAGTACACAGTTCATTGAAATTCCCGATGGCTTCAGCGCAAACATGACAGCACACACGGGAGGGAACACCAACATTACAGCCACCATAGATGTCTATGGAGTATTCACGGGTAGTGGAATTTTCACGAATATCGGTTCATCGGTTATTGATAATGCCGTGTATGGATTCAACAGACTTATAGCTCCAAACGTCGTGTTTACTGCAAAGTCAACAATTATTAAGGGCGAAATCGAGAAAGGCATCGATCCCGGTACGCTTTCGACTTTAATGCTCTCGCAGTCAATTGCTCTTCCAATCACGATAATGATTTTGCTTACCTATGCCATGCAGATAGCAGCAACCTCAGTGGCCATGGAAAAGGAAGAGAAAACCTTAGAAACCTTGTTGACGTTGCCTGTGGATCGTTTCGCTATTCTTATGGGAAAATTATCCGGTTCAATATTTGTTGCAGGCGTCGGAGCCCTAGCCTACATGATAGGCTACAATTACATGCTTGGCTCGATCATGATAGGAATACAAGCTGGCACATCCATAGACTTGGTCAAACTAGGTCTTGTTCCTTCGGCCTTCGGATATGTGCTCCTTGGGATATCTCTTTTTGTCACTTTGCTTTCAGCCTTAGCACTTGCGGTAATAATGTCCGCTTTTTCAGAAGATGTTCGGGGCGCTCAATCTCTCGTAGGTTACATCTATCCCTTGGTATTCGTTCCAGCACTCGCCTTGATGTATCTCGACATTAATACTTTGCCTCTCACATTGAAAATCATATTATACGCCATTCCTTACAGTCAACCAATCATAGCCTCGAAGGCCATAATTATAGGCGACTATTGGACAGCTATATTCGGTATAATTTACGTTGCTGCCTTAACAATGGTCGTCATGTATGTCGCATCAAGATTGTTCGCAACTGAGAAAATTTTAACTGCGAAACTTAAATTCAAAGGATTAAGAAGAAGGGGAAAAACGTCTCCTCAAGAACCCCAGTAAAAATCAAAAAACAAGAACTTTCTCTGACATTTCAGTAGAGAATGTCGTGAAGTGGAAATAGCAGGCGCATATTACCTAATCGCAGTTAAATCAGATCGCTTTTCTCTTCGGGCGGTTTGACTCTTCTGAAGGAAAAGTAGATTGATATATCATACACGATTTTGAGCAAACCACCGAAAATGAAGGGTTCTGCAAGAAGAGTTGCGCTTATGAGGTAGCCTGAAAGAGAAGGAGATATCGAGGCAGCTATGTTTCGAGAGATGTTTGTGATACTGATTGTAGCGTTTCGTTCTTCCGGCTCCACTATTGCCACTATGTAAGATTGTCTTGTGGGAACATCCATCTGCGAAAGCGTCTGCTTAGCAAACAAGAAAGCAACAGCCAACCAGAAGTTCGGTGCCAAGGCGACTCCCATCAGAAGTAGATTTGAGGGCAGGTGCGTAAAAACCATAGTTTTGAGCAAACCGATTTTCTTAGATAGTCTGCCAGCGATCAAGAAGGAAGCAGCGGTGATCAGTTGGGCTACGAAGAAAATAGCACTGGCCGAACTGAGAGAAGTGTTATACGTTGTTTCGAACCAATATGAAAGCACAGACTGGATGACGAATCCGCCTGCGAAAGCGTCAATTGAAAACAGCAAAGATAGTTTGGCAACCGTTCCTTTTGACTTTGTGAGTCCTGATAGACTGACTGAAGTGGTCTCTACCTCGGCACGCTTGGACATTATTCTGTAAAGAAAAAGCAGAAGCAGTCCGGTCAAGGCGTAGGTGGCAAATAGTATGCGGTGTCCATTGATCGGGGCAAAACCAAAATACTCGGTGAACGTAGCGGGCAGACCACCGAGTAATGAGCCAAAAGAAGCGCCGACGTAACCGAGGAGATTATAGACGCTAAATGCGTATGTCCTGTTTTTGTCATCCGTAGTCTGAGGAATGATGGCTTGTTCAAGAGAGGCAAAGGGTCCAGTTTCAGTTGCATTCACACCTATGCTTCCGATAAAGACCGCTAGAAAAACAATGACCGGATTTGTGAAAATTGTGAGCAAAATGCCTGAAACTATGATGAGGAGTGAAAAGAGGCCCAACGAGGTTCGTCTTCCCACCTTGTTTGCAATCAGAGTTCCTGCAAGAGTGAAGATCACCCCTCCGAACATAGCGGTTGACAAAATCGCCCCGATTACAAAGCCTGGTAGGTCGAGCACACTTTTTCCCAGATAAAAAGGAAGAGCCACGCTAAAATAGCCAAAAGCCAGCGTACGAAAGAACTTTGTAATCAACAGTATTTTTCCGTCAAAGTGTAGCCATCGAACTCTGAGCCACCCCAAGCTAGTACGTTCAGACATGAAGGTCAACCTTGATTGAAATTACACTGTTGTTTCTCGTGAACTGATCTTCACCCACAAGAGTATGAGCTCAGTTTATTGCTATTTGAGTCTGAAAATTAGTTTATATCTTTTGATCTTTCTGGGATCTGTTCTTTCCTTGACAGGAACTTTATGCCCGCAAAAAGCATCAAAATTCGAGTTATTTGCATTCCAGCAACCGATTCCCCGAGAATACAAAAACCTAGAATAACTGCGCGTCCTAGTACAAATCTGACCTTCTATCCTCAAAGCAAGGGATGAAACTTCGAGTTTTATCTATCAGACTCATGTCTACTTCACAAGTTAGTATCATCTCAGCATCGCCACCTTCAACTATCGCCTCGCCCAAAGGGTTCAAAACCACGGAGTGACCAAAGTATGTGTTTTTTTCATCAGAACCAACACAGTTTGAGGCAACTATAAACATTTGATTCTCAATAGCTCTTGCCTTGAGAAGTAATCTCCACTGGGCGCCCCGCGGAGAAGGCCACTCTGCGGGCACAAACAGTATTTGAGCACCGTCTAGAGCGACTTTTCTTGCCAGTTCGGGAAATCGCAGGTCATAACAAATTATTATCCCGACTTTTCCAAAAATTGTCTGAAAGACATGGCATGACCATCCCGGAGTGAAGTATACAGGCTCATCTATAAGGCGAAAGAGGTGTACCTTGTTATAGAAGCCGACCAGCCCTTCCGGACCGGCGATTGTTGCTGTATTAAATATTTTTTCATTTCTCAGTTCTGCAATCGAACCTATTACATAGGTTTTCCATTTTGAACAAATTTCTAGAAGCATGGTGATAGTTTCTCCGTCCAAGGGTTCGGCTAGCTCACGAATGTTCTTTAAGGAATATCCAGTTGTCCATAGCTCCGGAAGAACCACAAAATTCGAACCACGCCTGCAAGCCTCTTCAATGGAAGCAATAGCTTTTTCTCTGTTCCTTTTTGGGTTACCCAAAGCTATATCCATTTGAATGATCGAAACTTTAACTTTCTCCAAATCTATACTACTCTCCTCACTTTGTACCTATGACTTATCTTTCTATTTATGTTCAAATCACAAATCTCCATTTCAAATTCGTCAGCGTAAATCAACTTTTGTTTGAGTGGAACGGTTCCTGAAAAAATGGCAACTCCCTCTCTTCCGGCATCCAAAGTTTCCATCAGAACCTCCGGTTCAAGTAACGCTTCTAAACTTGTCTCTTGATAGACTATATTGCGTCCTCCCTCACGTACGACCGCGCGCATGGCAATGTCGTCCCAGTGATCTCTTATCTCGTCATAAAGCCAGGCTTTCTTCGCTATCACTTTGGGACATGCTTCCTTCGATTTTTGCACATCGATTTTCTCTATTTCTCTATCAGTTTCGTCGCTGCCTACCGTCACATATATTTGATCCTCAGTGAGCAGAAGAACATATTCAATTTCTCCAGAGGTAGTTGCACTTCTTACTGCAATTTCCTCCTCATTTATAAGTAATTCTGGACTGACGTTGTAGACGGTTGGGACCTTTTTAGGAGGTGGCACGCCTATTTTTCTAAGCTCTTCTATATGTTTTTTAACGGTTTCTTGATTTCTTCCAGCATACCCTGCCAGAAGTAATGACTTTACCTCAATTTTTACGGTGCTTTCCCTCTGCATGGTGCCTAGTTTTAGCTGAATCTTCACCGTTGACAACTTCTCCTTTTAGCAGGTCGGTAAGCGCGCTAGAGTGTTAAGGTTTTCGGTACTTGCTACTTGTTAACGAAGGCTAGCGCATCGCCGATAATGCCGAGGGTCAAGCATCGTGAGTCTATCTATGCCGTGCTCATCCCCGTTGTGAAACCACTTCTCTACAGCACCCTTACTTTCATGAAGCAATTTCGACCTGTTGCGCAATTCTTATAGCATACTGTACACTGTAAATTACCAAAACCTTGGTGATGATATTGGAAGCAAACAGATACGAAAAGACGAAGGAGTTAATGCAAAAAAACGACATTGACGCCATGATAGTATGCAAGCCCGAAAATGTCTACTATATGAGCGGTTTTCGCGCAGTCATCTGGAGTCGACCGTTAATGCCCATAATTCCTCTAGATGGTGAACCCATCTTTGTTGTGCCAAAATTAGAGGAAAAACATGTGAAAGAAGATTCTTGGATAAAAGACATCCGACTTTATACAGATGCAGATTTCATAGATGGTTCAATGTACAAATATGTTGGAGAAGCCCTAAAAGAAAGAAAACTAGAGAAAGTAGGAATAGAAAAGACTTTCATGAGTGTGGACATGTTTGAGAGGATAAAGGGCTCCTCTTCTCCAAGAACGGAGTTTCGAGATTGTTCAGACATACTGGTAGATCTTCGAATCATTAAGTCGGAGGGGGAGATTGCTGCAACGCGTAAAGCAGTCCAAAAGGCAGAGGAGGGCATGAAATACGTCTTTGGAATTTTGGAGGAAGGATTAACCGAAAGAATGGTTGCACTGAAACTCTTCTTTAAGTTACTTGAGCTGGGAATGGATAGGGATAGGCTACCGCTTGTGCTTTCCGGTCCACACGGGGCGTTACCTCACGGCATGGCCTCTGAAAGAGTCATAAAGAAAGGAGACTTCATAGTTCTTGATTTTGGGGGTAGAATAAGCGGCTACACAGCAGATATTACGCGCACGCCTGTGATAGCTGAGCCTTCTGAAAAGCAAAAGAAAGTATACCAAATTGTTCTCGAAGCAAACAAAGTTGCCCGCGAGGCTGTGAAGCCAGGTAAAAAAGCATCCGAGATAGATGCCGCAGCAAGAAAGGTGATCGAGAAGGCTGGTTATGGACTCTACTTCTTTCACCGAACGGGACACGGACTGGGTCTCGAGACCCATGAAAAACCATTCATAGGATCAACTGACCAAACTGTGCTCAGACCAGGGATGATCTTCACAATTGAGCCGGGGATATATTTGGCTGATGAATTCGGTGTTCGGATAGAAGATGACATTCTCGTTACCGCGGACGGAGGGGAAACATTATCAACATTACCAAGGGAGATCAATGTAATTAAGTAGCGTCGCAATTCATTTCATCCAGCTTCCTACATTGACCAATCTCATAATTAACATGTTAGTGATGCAATATAAGATGGTGCCATAAATGTTCTAATTTTCCATCAACAGGCTTTATTAGTGCCAAACCGTGTGAGTCAACGAAAACTGAGCGTGTGCGTTTTTTGCTGTACACTGTGGAGTGAGGAGTTTTTCAAGGCACTCAGATAGGATAGTCGCAGAGGAACTTTCAGTCTAGAAAACAGCGGTTATGTACGCGTACTGACTCCAAAACAGCTATTCAGAGAATACCTCAAACTAAAAGGGTGAAGTAAAACAATAAATCAGACTTGATGCGCTTAGTTGCCGTCTCGATCAGTATTTGAATCTTGTTCAGTACTCTTTCCAGACTTTCTTGAATACTCGCAGCCAGTTCTCTCCCATTATTTTCTTGACATCTTGGTCTGAGTATCCTCTCTCTAGTAATTCTGCTGCAACGTCAACCAGATCTGTGATGCTTTTGAAGCAGAAGTCTGGTGGTCCTCTTCCTTCAGTATAGTCAGTCCCTATTCCTACATAGTCTGAGCCGACCAATTTAACCATGTAGTCGATGTGATTTACGAAGTCAATTATGGTGGTGCCTGTCTTTTCACCATCCTTTTTCACTATGAAAGAAGGAGTTCCAATTCCTATCACGCCGCCCTTCTCGGCCACGGCTTTGATCTGGTCGTCCGTTATGTTTCTATTCACATCAGCGAGAGCTTTAGCATTTGAATGTGAGAAGATTATGGGATCTTTCGACATCTCAATTGCTTCGTTGGCGCTCTTGGGTGCCACATGTGAAAGGTCTATGACCAACCCTATTCTGTTCATCTCCTCTACAACCTTATGACCAAACTCGCTCAGCCCGCAGTTCGTCTTCTCGTAACATCCGTCGCCCACAAGATTTCTCGGGTTGTATGTAAGCTGCATAATTCTGACACCAAGTTTGTACCATACCTCAAGTAATCTCATATCATGTTCAATTGGAAGACTGTTCTGAAACTGCAAGATAACGGCGAGCTTATCTTTCTCCTTGGCTTCAAGTATATCTTCCACAGTCTCACCGTAAACCATCCTTCCGCCTCCGAGGATGCTATAGGTACTGATGATCCTGTCTAGCGTAGCCCTGAAGGTGTGCTCGGGCAACCACGCGCAAGTAACTGCCACGGCATTTACCCCAATGCTGCTAAGCTTGTCCAAAAAGTCTTTGCTGAACATGACATCTGGCGTATTTGGATAGACAGATTCACTTGCATTGATTACGATTGAACTGCGGAGAAGATCTAATGCTTTATCTTTCATATTACTCAACTTACCATCATCCTTTTAGACCTAAGATGTTCTGTTCTCTTTCATTATAAAGTTTTGGTTTGTAAAGAACGTCGCCAGTGGTCTCTCACGGTTACATGCTGCAGCTCCGAATAAAACATTGAAATTTCGCAAGAGAAAAAAGTAGATCAGTCAGCTTTCGCGGTCTATATCCAGTTGGGATATAGTTTGATAATTTTCGCGATTTCCTCTGCTGCTTCTGTTGTGATTGTTTCGAAGTATTCTCTGCCGAAGTTGGGGTCTCCTCTGGTTCCGTCTCCGAGGGTTCCCGTTTTTGTGAAGGCCTTCATGCCCTTTTCCTTGAGGATTTTTTCGAATTCTTCGATGTCGTCAGGCCACGGTCCCCATTCGATGGTGCCCTTCTCTAGATGCACTAGATCTGGTCTCACAGCCATCACCTGCGAGTTAGTGAGGTAGCCGCCGTGAATACCAGAAGTGAGGTCAGTTCCTGGAATTTTGCTGAACTTCTCCTTGGGAGCTCTAACTTCCAGCCTTGCCTCAATGATCTTTTTCCTCGGATGTTTTATTCTCATGTTGTTCATTGCGGTGCGGATGGCGAATATGTTGCCTCCGTGTCCCGATACTATGACTATGTTCTCAAAGCCATGTCTAACCAAACTGTCTATGTAATCCTCAATCACCATAGTCAGCGTTTCTTCCCTAAGGGATATGGTTCCCGCGAAGTCCAGATGGTGCGCGGAATACCCAGTCCTTATCGTAGGCGTAACCAAGGCATTGCCCATCTTCTGTGCGAGTTTCAGAGCCATAGTCTCCGCCAAAATGGCGTCTACTGCCAGCGGTAAGTGGGGACCATGCTGTTCGGTAGAGCCCACTCCGATTATTACTGTCTCATAGCCGTTTTGTATCGCTTCTTGTACATCGCTCCAGCTCAGCTCATACAACCTTATACTACTCACCGGCAAACATTTAGTCTCCTGTTAATCTTTAGTCTATATTTTCTCAAAAACTCACTTAAAAGTTGTTTTGTTGGCCGGCTAATTCAGCGAGTGTGATGGAAGCCCCTTTTTTCAGTAACACCAAGGCTAAAACAAGAGAAAACATTTGGCTAATCTTTCTGGTGGGCACACCCTTTTGAGAATAAAACAAAATTCGGGTGTTGCTGGACTTTGTGAGCAATTCTGTCTATCGGATAGGTCTGATTTGACATGCTTTTAATTTTTCGTACCTACCGTATCTTTTCACAGCTCTTGCTACGGCATTAAAGTTTGCAGGGAGTTTCTTAATCTTTGGCAAAAATTCCACCCACACATACCTGAAATTTTAGCGTGCACCTCGTTGGTGCATGAGTTTCGTTTTTAAACTTTTCTGTTCTTTTGAAATACTGGTTCAGAGCCATGTAAATTGTTCAAATTTTCTACAATGCACATGGCAAAACTCAAAAATGCACAGCCAACGACTATTGCGGCCTTCTGAAACTGTGCAAGACCACAATAATCATTGATGCACAAAATATTGACAGGTAGAATAAATGCGGGAATACTAGCCAAGCAGGCACGTTCAACGGGAAACCCAAGAAAGTGGGCAATAACACTGTAAACGTCGGTATTGCTAGTAGCAAGTTTGAGTTATTGGAACGGAAAAACACGGATATATCCTTAGCTTTGAACATGATAATCATCGAGGCCAAGAACAACGCCCATTCAAGGGTGATGTTGGTTTGACTTTGGATCGATATGCTCAAGCCATAGCGTTCCGTTGTCACGGGCCAAAACAACTGTATTTGACCCCCTATAAGATAATCGCTTATCATGGAATGCGAGATCAAAGCCAACAGGTATGGCACTGCTTTGAGGCGATAAATAGCGAAAATGGGAAGGAAAATCACCAAGGCCGTTATTAATGAGTGGGCTGGACCCCTATGCTGAATTATTGGAATCAAAATGTCTATATCCGGAATAATTGAGAAAACCATTACCGCAGCAACATTGAGGTCCGTTTTTAGAAATTTCGCTGACGTTTTACCTAGGATGTACCCCAATGCCATGTGTCCAACAGCGAAACGAGTTCTTTTCCCCCTTAGAAGCCAAAGAGTTGCCTGGCCCACTATTAAGTTTATAGGTTTAGAATCGCGTTTAGGTGACCGTCAGTGGCCGCCTAATATAGCTGGCAGAATAACTGACGACACGGTTCAATTTCTAAAAGATTTAGCCTACGCGGTTCAAACGAACAGCGCGCGCAACTCTATACGTTCAAGAAGAAGTACATCTGATAATCGGTTGAACAACACTTATGGTTTTTCCTTATTGGACAAGTTACGATGGTTGTTTTTCAAAATGGCTTGAACTGTATCTGTGTAGTTCCCAAGGACAATAATGTTTATTAATACTTACGATATCGGTTTCCAGAACGGAGCTAGAAAATGGCAATGCAAAAACTCTCTATGGGAGCAATCTTAGCAATTGCAGCCTCAGGAGTGCTCTTAACTTTATTGGCCTCCGGGTTGCTAATGTCATCTCAGAAAGTTCCTGCAACTGGAACAGTAGCTACAGTAAACATAGGTGTGTTTCAAGACGAAGATTGTAGGTACAATCGGACTTCTATTGACTGGGGATTTTTGCTGCCTGGAGACACAGCCACGCAAAAGGTCTATATAAAAAATAACGGTACTGTTCCCGTAAATCTTACAATGACTACAGATAATTGGGATCCAGTAGAGGCAAAAGGTCCTATAAATCTATCTTGGAATCGCGAAGGCGAGACTCTGGAAGCATCAGCCGTTATTGAGGCGACATTGACTCTTTCAGTGTCATCAGCTATTGATGAAGGGGTTGCATACTTCAGCTTTGACATAATAATAACTGGAACGGAATAATAAAAAAACAAAGCCCCAATTTTTCAAATTCTTATCCTTTCACTTTCCGATGTTCTAATGTTGCCCACCTCATAGACTTCGTTTCTCATCAAGCTCACGAAGGCATTTTCAAAACGTCAATTAAGAATATCTTCTTGACATTAAAAATAGCCTCAGACGAGAATCAGAAAGGCTGAAAAACACGCACAACAACCGTTGCAAGGAATACCAAGCCAAATGCAAGAGCCACGAGCCTCAGGCGTTTTTTCTCCATCATGATTCTCGGCGAATATTCTGCTGAGGAATACAATAATTCGGACGTTATCAAAAGTATGATTGCCACAATAGCGAACCAGAGACTTATGTCTGACATTGACAGAGGAAAATTCATTTTTTCAACCTTGTCCTATGCGGTACCAGATTTCTATTGTTTCGCCGTCAGGAGATACCTTTTCCCTTTGAATTATGACTGTCTTGCCACTAGTCTTGGCAATTGCGCAGGCTGCGGCGCTTACAAGTGGGCATCCTATGAAATGAATACTTCTCAAACTATTTTCTTCGTCGTAGAGATCTTTGTGCACAGAATCAGAAATTTTGAGGTAAACTTGATTTCCATCGATTTTCATCTCAATTCCTTTTGCTAAGTGGAAGTTTTCCAGAATTGCCCGAGGTAGAATCTCGCAAAGTTCGTTAAGCTCAACTTTCGTAACGTCTAAACTGAGTTTCTTTTCAATGTGAGTTAGAAGACCTAAACCTGGTGGCGTCACGCAAATTCCTTTAGGATTTTCAAGGAAAAATTTTCCCTTAGCCAATTCTTCGATAGAAGGCACGTCAACACCACTTCCAGCGGAAATGAAGATAACCATGTCTTTTAGGCCTCCCAGATGTTCTGGAAGATAAACGTCCTTTGGATACGGCGGGATGTAATAGCCCTTATCTTTGTATTTTAAATCTCCAATTATTCGGTCAATCGTTGAGTATGATGAAACTGCTACCCTGTCAAGAAGACTGCTTTCCACATGCCTCACAGGGCTTATAAGAAGAAAAAGGGCACCCCAAAAAGTTAAACCTAACCCGACAAAGGCGAGAATCTGCGAGGTGTAGAACATGGAGAAAATAAGCGACAAGACGCCTGAAACTAGAAAGGCTACTCCAATCTTGCTCGAAGTAGTACTGCTTGGTCTTCCAAGGTCTGCATTCAATTTTTCAGCTTCCATTAGTTTAGACTTTTAGTTTCTACAGCTAGCCCATTAATCAACAAATACTGGCAACAATTTAAGGTTTCTAAATTTTTATGTTTTCCAAGCCAGTTGAGGTTTGTTTTTGACGGAGATAACGCTCCTTTTTACAAATCCGTATTCTTCTAGACTGTTCAGTATGTTGAGCAATTTTTTAAATTTCATGGACTTTCCACGTTTGCCTTTAACATTTTCAATGATATCCTCTGTCCCCATTGATTTCTTTTCTTTAGCTAAGTCAAGAATAGTCTGAAGCACAAGCTTTTCTTGCCTAGAGGCAAAATTGTTAAAAATCTTCAGGTTGTTAGTTTTTCTTCTTTGTTCAGTGAGATATTGCGCTGTTTTTGTAGTAACGAGAAAAGCTATTGAAATGACTATAAGCGATTGTTGCGCTGGAACTCCGAGGGATATTAGAGACTGAGTTTTCAAGGGTTCCCATTCGAGCGCAATGATTTGACCGATTGTCAACAGTTCCTCTTCAAATTGGGGATAGTTTATGGAGTCTCGCGTTAAGATTATCAAACTTATTCTAACGTACTTTTGCTCCACTGTAAAACCTGTATTAAACGTTGCTTTTTCATACCAGTAAAGCGTAGTTTGTGTATAGTTCGCCGGACTTTCGAAGACTATATAGCGTGCTATTATGGGAACGTCTTGCAACAATTGTATATCCCTTGAATCGAGCACATCGACTAGCGGATAGCGCCCTTGGGCAGTTTGCCATGTTATTAGGCATACTTCCCAGCTATGAAGGTTGGAAATGCTGCTTGCGACACCAACATCAACATACACTACTGAACGGGATTTATTGAGCGGAAAATAACCATAAACAAGCGAAGCATCTTGACGCGCTATTTTTTCAAAATCTGTATCTCGATAGAGAAATGAAAGCTTGTAATCTGGAATCTCAGGAAAGACGTTCGTCGCGTTTTGCCAACTGGAATTTGAAGTAACACCAATAGGTCCTTGGGCGACGGCAAACGTTGGTGCATGAATACTCAGAACTACTATGGAGCAACTTAGCAACAATAGAAGAAGTTTAGCAAATGAAGCTCTAGAGATTCTCAGGTTAGCTTGATCGAGAAATTTGCCGCAGTTTTGACAGAAATTTTCAAGATTTTTCGAGCTTATTGTGCATTTTGGACATGATTGCTGTTCTTGCGGTTTAGTTAGAATCGCTATCTTCAAAACCTTATCAGCGAAGACAAGAACAAGCAACATTCCAATGAAGATAAGCAATAAACCAGCAATGGTGTGAAACATAAGAAGGGCCATTTCTTCACCGAACCAGTATCCGACAGAAACAATTGCCACAATACGGATAATATTCAAGACCACAAATATAATAAAACCAAAAGCAAACATCAAGAGTTTTTTCAAAATCGAAGCAGAAGCCACAAAGGCTAAGAAGGCGGCGAACATTGCAAAAGCTATCAAGGAGTATATTCCTGAGCAAGGTAAATCAACCGCGAAAGTCACGGGTTTTCCAGCGGAAGTCATGAGCATAATTGTTGGAGGTCCGTACGAAGGAGACAAGGTGACGGGTAAACTTAAAGTTTTCATTATGGTATAGGAGACTTGGGTGTTGAAGCTGGCCATGGCTCCGCCTACAGTGTAAATGAACTCTGTAGGTGGCGGGATCAAGAACAGAAGAAAAAGTATTGGAAAAAGCAACATAATCAGAGCTCTGAGGTTTAATAAAACTAACGTAATACCCATCACGAAAATTGGAAGGGAAAGGACATGGTATTCCAGAGGATAGAACGTATAGGAACCATACCAATAGATGACAAAGGCAACAAGACACAAAACAATTCCCATAAGTTCATTCACGTATTTTGCCTCTCTCCGCTTTTGACGTCTCTCATACGCTATTGAAGCCTTGACCACATCCTTCTTTAAATAAAACAGAAAGCCAGCGAAAAAAGGCAACAAAAGAACATGACTAAAAGCTTCATTCTGCAAAGCTTCGCTAGCTAAAATTTCAAGATCATTACCGTAGACTACAAAGACGAGCGTCAATATCAAAGCAAAGGAAAAAACATAGCGATAGTAGTTTTTCAAGTAGGTAGAGATTGCACGCAATGCTCTACCAAACTCTTGTCTCAAAAATAATCACCAGTTTTTCACTTTTTTAGCATTCAGCAAAGTAAATCGAGATAAACCTTCATTAAATTCTTTGTTCCGAAAGTAAAACATTTGCTTCAGCAAAAAACTTGTGGCCTTTGCAGAAGTTTGATAAACGATTGTTCACTAATAGAAAGTACATCGGCTGCATTTGGTGTAAAGCAACAGTCGAATATACGCAGTATTTTTACTTTGGCCCAAGCAACTAGCAAATTTTGAACTTTCGCCTTTGCAGTCCAAAGTAAGCCCCTAAAGCAACTAACATTAAAGAGATTGCCGCAACTGGGGCGAGAGGAACTTCCGGAATATGGTTTGCAGGCGGCACGCGCTCGTTTCGAACCTTTCTCCCTCTTAGTATAGAACGCCGTTTCACACACAAAAAGAAGTATTGATGAACGCTATAGAAAAATTCAGGAAATTTCCAGTGGAATATTACTTAGAACGTACAATGAGTGACAACAAAAAGGGTTTTGAGACTAATAATTTCTAATATGCCGATCCGCGAGTTTTGCAAAATTTGCCTTTAGAATTGTTTTGAGGATTTTTGTGCCATCTGCGAGTATACGTAGTTTTGAAATGTTGTATTTTCTTCTTTCACAACTTATTGGTTTTTCTTGGAAAACAAAACCGTTCTTTAAGCTCTTAACTGTGATTTCGGTTTCGATTTCGTAGCCGACCGATTCCAAGTTTAGTCTTTCTAGAACTTCTCTCTTTATTGCTCTGAAACCAGTTTGGCTATCTGAAACACGTTTTCTTGTCAAAGTCATAATTGTGATGTTGAAAAGCCAATTGCCCATTTGATTAAGTCTTGATGTCGAAGCGGCTTGGTTACCCAGAAATCTGGATCCAGATACGATATCAGTACCATTGAATAGGGGATTGAGAAGGTCTGGTATTTCCTTAGGCCTATGTGCTCCATCAGAATCTATAGTCACGATTATATCGCCTTGGGCGTGCTGGAATCCCTTTCTTAGGGCGTATCCCTTCCCTCGGTTTTTGCCATTGGAAAGCACTGTTGCTTTGTAGCCACTAGCTATTCGTCCAGTGTTGTCCGTGGATCCATCATCGACGACTATGATTTCATAAGGAACTTTCAAGTTTTCCATTGCTGAAATCGTGTTTGAGATAACGTCGCCTATGGTTTTTTCCTCGTTGTACGCTGGAATAATCACTGACACCACTGAACGATACACTGCTTCTCCTTTCCTCGATGTTTAGAATTGTCAAGTGGTGCATTTAAATGTTTATGGAAGGGTGGTATAGAACATTGTTCCATAAATATAGAACATTTCCAAATTGTTCCACATTTATTGCCCAGAGACTGCCACGTCTTGATCGTTGATCAATATAGACCCAGAAATTGGCTACCATTCGGAAGCGTAAATACTGATGTCGAAGCTGAATTGCTTCACATCATTAGCTATGAGATAGGTTATGAAATTCTCTGAGGAAGAAACATTTAAAATGAGAGTTATGGGAACTACTTCGTTTGGCCTAAGCAGTCTTCCACTGTAATTCCAAGAAACGTTCATGTAAGATGCAATGCCTAAGGGGTCCCAGTTCGCAGTTTCGAGGTTAATTTTTACGTTTACGTTACTGGTGCTTCGCAAATAGAAGGATTCATTTTTTGATGCTCCTGGATATATTGAACCCCAGTCAATGTACGCCACTCCGTCTTTGAGTGTTACGTTTCCTCCGTAGGCTTCCACGTCTATAGTTTGTATGGTGCCGATGCTTGGAACATGCAGACTTCCATATCTGCTAAGCCACATGGCGATTGCAGAGTTGACAACTATTGTTATTGTTGCAACAGCCATTATCAGCAACATTGTCTTTTTTGAACGATGCAGAAGTTTGGAGGGGCCATGAAAAGCACGTTTCACTCTATAAAAAGCACGTTTCAATCCATGAAAAGCACGTTTCAGACCGGTTCTCACCAACAGCATTGCTTTTCTGATATGATGTCGGATTTCGCCGCTCGCGTAAAGTTCCATCAACGATATTGCCAAGATTGTTACGATGGTCAACACAAGACTTATCCTAATAATTAGCCAGTAGGGTTGGGCCCATTCGGTGCTGAAAGTCAAGCCATAATTGTATAGGGTGTCATTAACCAGTTTGTCGATTTGAATCAGCAGAATCAAGATGACAGCCAACATGACGTCAGCCAAAAGAACGGTCAATGTTCGAGTTCTTGACATTTTTTCATTACACCCTAAGACGTATAGGCGGAACCTACTACGTACATTGGACTCTCCCTTTAACCAGTCAACAAACACTTATTTTGCCGACTTTGCTTATTAGCTCTTCTAAACTTTCCGAAAAGCGGAGCATTTCAATTTGGCAGTTCAGGTTGCTTTCGGAAAAATGATCTTTGCCATACTTGATTGGTGTTTCGATCTCAGAAGATTTGCCCTGGTGATTCGGTGCCGGAGTCTTTTATGCACTCATCAACTGCCTTGTGAAGAGTCTCCTCTATTTGAGCTATTTTTTCTGGAGTTCAGTCTTTTCTGAGGAGAGCCGCTGGTTGTCGGCGATTAAAGCGTTTCTTTTTTACGAGTTTGGCGTTTTCTTTGAGTAAGCGATCTTGTTCTTTCTGGAGGGGCTTTCAAGTTCTTGACAAGGTTGCTATGTTTTAGGTTTGAGAGTTGTTTAATTGATTCGGTGCATCCGCAGTTTGTGAGTTGGCTAATTGCAATGTTTAGAGTTTGTAAGGCAAATGTAAGACCAAAACACACAATTGAAATACAACCATCAAGAAGCTAAGGAATTGGTTTGGATTTGGGGTTCATTTCCAATAAAAAAAGGGTTGGTGTGAGCGCGCTAAAGTGGCGGCGCTACACTTTAACCGTTACACCGAGTTGAACTGTCTTCTCGACGGCGTAAAGGAAGTCCGTGAACCCCTCGTCCGCATAGACTCGCGCCCTTGGTCCTGTGTTAATCCACTCGAATCCTGGACTTGAGAACATCAGTACGCCAGCGGGGTTCTTTCCTGGAGCTATGACTATTTTCAGTGTTGCACTTTGGCCTAGCTCCAGATAGCCTATATTCCAGACCAAGTCAACATCATACGAAGCCCCATCGTTCTTGGTTCCTTTGCCTTTGCCTGGGTTCGTCCCTGCCTGCTGATTGCCTGTCTTCAGCGTTATCGTAGCACTGCCACCTCTGCTGTCTGTAAACGTTAGGCCGTTGCCTATATAGGCTGCATATCCAGCGTAATTTATTTTGAACATGGTCCCGTCTACCAGCGTCACAATATTGGATTCGGTGTTGAAGGCGATTGGTGTTGAGTTGAGAGCCATGAGGTTGCCTCCCCATTTGTCCCAAAGACGGAAGTAGTGCGCTTGGCCGTCATATTGAGAACCCAGGAATTCTGCAGTGTTCGCGAAGTAGTAGGTAATGTTCCAAGAAATCCTTGGACCACTGTGAAGGCCGACAACAGTAGTCTTCAGTCCGTCATCCACTATATTAGGCGCTTCGAACCCGCCAAAAGCGAACGCGCTTGTGAACTGTTTAGGAAACCGTACTTCAGGTCCATAGATTTCTACCACAAGATGACACATGTTATTGCAATAGTTTCCGTCTATCCAATCATAAATGTTGAAAGTTATTGATTTACCCTGCCCAGTATAGTAGATTTCGTACTCATGCCCAAACCAACCGATCACTGAGTCCCACCCTCCATTGCTGAACGGTCCCCAATTCACGTCTTGTCCGTCGATTTGCAGAAACGAGTGACTGTCTGGCTGGAAAAATTGATCCCAAATCCAATAGTATGCATTTCCAGGCGTTGTATCATAAGGAGGGGTGGTGTAATATTGTGCATCAGCAAAATTGGTTTGTGTCAGATCTTCAGAGGGGTAATAGGCATCAAACCATGTTCCTGTGACTCTGATACGATATGTTACACCGAGAAGCAAAACTGGAGAAGTCACAGGAGTCCCATTGCTGGGTACGTCAGACATCCAGAGTAAATCCTCTGCTTTTACACCGTATATTGGAATAATTATCAATACCGCAAGCAGCGCTAAAACAATGGCAACTTTTGATCCTTTCATTTCAAACTCCCAACGTTTAAGGACTCTGCGCAGTATTTAGGTTTTCAGGAATAATCTTCTAGAACTCTGCTAAACCTGAAATCAATTTAGCCTTCTTAACTATATTCAAGCCGGCGGTACTTTTGAGTCTTATCTTTTTTATGCCTGACGCATTTCTAGCTAGCGCGCGCTTTTTTCTAATAGCGTTAACGGGATCTCCAATATTCTTGACACTATCCCCAATCCAGAAAGCATGGCCCTGAGGTTGTTGATGTCGGTTTGATTGATAGCGCCAATGAGTGGAGCTGTGATTATGTATGTTGTCAGAAAAATTATTCCCCCTGCAATAAGGTTTATCCAATCAGCGAAATTAAAAAAATTCAGAAACAGATACGTAGTTGTGGCAGCAATTGCAGACGCGAGAACTGTCTTTGCGGACGAATTAAAGTCTGCCTTAGCTCTATAATTTTTCCAAATCCAACGGAGCCCCAAAAACATGCTAGGTACTCCAGCGAAAGTGTTGCCTAGTATTACTCCTACGATTCCAAAGGCAGGTATCAAAAGAAAAGCCAAAGGAACTCCGATCAAAAGTGTTAGGATGTTTAGTTTCATCAACATTTTTGTTTTTCCAAGAGCTACCAAAAAGCTTCCCATGCTCAAGTTTCCAATAGCTGCGAATAAGTTACCTATAACATATAGAACTAGAAAAAAAGGGGCATAAAGCCACTTATCTCCAAACAATGTGCCGATCATAGGTTTTGATAGCACTATCATGGCTATAGTGGCAGGCACCAAAAGCATTGTGGTGTATTTAATCGACGATGTGAAGACTGTTTTAAGTAGTTGATGTTCGTTTCGTGGGTCGAGTTTTGCGAAAGTTGGAAAGAGAACTGTCATTATAGGTATCGTAAAGAAAGTTAACAATACTGCGAAGTTAGTTGAAATCTTATAATTTCCTATCATTATGTCACTGCAGAATGAAGCCATCATAAAACCATAGAACTGAACCAGTAATCCCGCCAAAATGGAAGATATTGAGAGCGGAATCCCATAACGTAGCATTGTCTTTAAGGTTAGCAGTATCTCAGATTTAGTTGGGCTGTTCCCCCCAATTTTCTTTACAATAACGAAATGAAGCGCGGTTATTCCAATAACACATGATATCAAGTACGCCAAAGCATAGCCAAGAACAGCCCCCAAGGCGCCATATCCAAGAAAGACCAACAACGGAGATGTTATGCTCTGAACTACAGATTGGCTGACCATAATAAGGCTATTAAACCTCATTCTTTCAAATCCGATGAAGCTGGATTGAGATGCTGTCAACAATGACGTTGAAAAAACACTAATTGAAGCTATAGATATCAAGGGTGCAATTTCTGGTCTGTGAAAAATTGCTGACGCTATAAAGTTTGCCATAACCAATAAAACTAAAGACATAGCTAGCCCCGTTGCAATCTCGAAGTATAAACCTGCAACGATTGTGCTGCGTAAATTGTCGACCTTGTCTGTGGTTCTTAGACTTGCACTAAACCTCGTTATGGCGGAACCTACTCCCCAGTCTTGAAAGAGACTTATAGTCATTGCTGGGATCAAAGCGATAGAGTACAATCCGTACTCCTCAGGCAAGATTAACCTTCCCAAAATTATTGTTCCAACAGCCAATACTATTGTTGATATTGCCTTCCCTACAAATAACTGGAAACTTCCAGTTGCTGAATCCTTGCCCATTTTTACTGCTTTATTCATCGTTCCAAATCAGCCTTCACATGCTAGTTTAGTCGGATTTCATTCTTATAGGCTTCAGAAATCGCTTCCAAATCCTTAAGTCCATCCAGACCTGAGGGAGAAGGAGGCAAGTCTTTAATCAGACAGTTGACGAAATGTTGGAGTTCCGCAAGATGTGGTTGATAGAATTTTGAGGTCCCTGTTGTCAACATTTGAGTTACAGTTGACAAAAGATTTGATGAAATATGCTCTGCACTTGCGTGTTTGACACTACCAAACAACTCCACTTTCAGTTTATATTCTTGAGAAAACCAACCAACATCCACCACTGCCACCGTTCCTGATTGGAATTTAGATAGGCAAATTGCACTATCCTCAAAATCCATGCTGAACCTATGTCGAAAATGACTTTTTATTTCTGTAATTTCGCCAAAATACCATCTGAGAAGATTTATCACATGACACCCTAGGTCAACTAGGACGCCGCCGCCGGTTAGTTCTTTATTGAACCACCAATCTGGCACTGGAACTGGAACGTAACTCTCTACTCTGTGAAAGAAGGGTCCAGAACTTATGTACGTAGCTTGGGCAACCTCCACATCGCCTAAGAGCCCACTTTCGATCTTTTCTTTTATTTTACGAAATGCTGTGTTGAATCTCAAAGGATAGCCAATCATCAATTTCACGGAATTTTTGCGAGTGGCTGAAATGATTTCTTTTGCTTCCTCAATGTTTCTTGCTATTGGTTTTTCTAGGAAAATGTGCTTCTCTGCTTCTGCGGCTTGTTTTGCGCATTGTAAATGGAGATGGGTAGGCAATGATATTATAACAGCGGCAATTTCAGGATCTTTCAAGAGTTGTTCATAATTGCTGAATGTTTTCTTGACGCCTGCGTTTTTGGCTTCTTTCAGGGCTTTTTTTGACAAATCTGAGACTGCTAAAAGATTTGCATTGCGTAACTTTAGACTGTGTCTAAGGTGGATTTTGCCTATGTACCCAAGACCGATTATACCTATCCCCATCTTTTTCATTTTTTCGTTTCTCCATTACTTTGTTGCTACGATAGCCCTAGCCTCTTGCCCAGTCCCGTTTGAACTGCTATGGTATACGCTTTGGCCATCAGTTTCTTCTTGACACCCTTCTTGGGATATCTGACCTTGAAATAGTCGAGTGGCTCACCTTTTGGGATGAACGAAGCGTTTCCCAAACCTTCCGTGCTTGCCAGTTGAATGTACCGTATCTTCTCTGGGTCTACTCCAGCGATCTTTGCGGCAGCAACATCGATTGCCACTGGATCTTCGCTCGCCACCGCTAGCCCTAATCGGCGCGGTTGGATTCCTGAAACAATGTTGCCGTCAATGAGACATAAGTCAAATTTCATTGCCTTATTCAAGGCAACGATTGTTTCTTCCAGTTTGGAGTGATACTTGAACTTCTTAGGGTATGGATTGCAACCGAAAATATTCTTTAATGCGCAAGTGATTTTGATTTTCTCTGAAGCATACTTGATTTTCGGTATGTTGATTTTCAAGTCTGCATTTCGAATTACGTGGGGAACCATTAAATGGAAGGATTGGCTTCCAGCCGTTACTTGGACAACGTCTCTCTTATCTTCGGTAAGATTAACCAGTTTTACGCCATAATCTTGAGACAATTTTTCGTAGCCGAGCATTTTGAATGCATATTTGCACTTCATGGCTGAGGCGTCAGATTCTACGATAGAAATATCTATTTTTGGGGAAATTTTTTCCCTAATCAGTTCGATTAATGCAGCTACAAATTTTGGATCCGTAGTCTGCCCCGTGGAATAATCCCAATAATAACACAGGTTAGGCTTAATCACTACATCCTCGGCCTTTGGGAAGGAGTAGCCTATTAGATTTAATGATTCCAGTACAGCCTGTTTCAATGAAGCTTTCCCGTTTTCAGGAATTTTGGATAGGCCTACCAAGCTCATATTGATTACCTTCTTTAGGAACATACTAACGAACAACTATTCAGATGGCTAGTGTACTCATTTAGGAAATAGTATTTACATCCTATGTTGTGTACATAAAACGGACAGACACAGAGTCGCTGTGATATTTTTAGTATAGACACTTTCTCAAAGCTTAAAACTAGTGCACATTCAACTCGAAGATTAGCGAGACGAACGTGTGGACTGAACAACATTTATCGCCTAGCCCGCCCAATTGCGAGATTTAACATAAACATATACGCGTATTTTCGTAACAATTTCGTACGTCTCAATTCCTTGGTCTCCTCAGAAACCCGTTGCGGCATGCGTGAAGCGTAAACCGTGGGTCTTACTGAAAACTTAAAGATGCCCATACTGTCAAGAAAGAGAGGGTAATCAAGAAGTTTTAAGGTTGCCCTAAAATCTTCAGCAGTCTCTGTGGGAAAACCGACCATGAAATGTGTCTTGAGTCGAATGCTTGGAAATTTTCTATTCATTCGTAGCATATATTCCCTCCATTCTTCTGCACTGTAGGATCTACCCATGAGTTTGAGGATTCTATTGCTTCCAGACTGAACTGGAGAGCAGACCAACTGTATTTTTCCAGAAGCAAAGGTTTCTTCCAAGTCACAAAATAGATCCTTCAGATGGAAAGGATTTATTTGATTAAGAATGATCTTGTAATTTCTTTCATCATTGCGCTTTATCATTTTCGTGAAAAGGTCCGGAAGGGTGCAACCGATATCTATGCCATAGGCGCCAAGGTCAGCAGCTACTAGAAAGAAACGTGTGTACCCTTTTTTCAATCCCCATTCAAATTCAGAGACTATTCTATCGATTGGCCGGCTTCTTATTCTCCCCCATGCAGCTCGCTCACTGCAGTATACGCAATGTCCTGTGCAACCTGTCGCGACACGAATGAAAAAGGGAGTTTTCTCAGGGGCCCCCCCAGTCATAAACCGCAACTTTTCCACGCCTTTTCTGGGAAGCATAAGCACACTGGTGAACACATCAGCATAACGACGAGTGCATGGTTCTGATGTCTCCCTTGCCACAAGCGTATTTGCACTTATAGTGTCGAAGGGAATTGAAGTCTTTTCCAGGATCGTCTCAAAGAAACCTGTATCCATTGGTCCAATTGCAGGACCATCATAGACGGCAGAAAGTGATCGCGGGTTTATTTTTTGCAAACATCCCCAGACTAACAATCTCGCCGTAGGCTTGATAGTATTTTTCAGTTTCTTTATTATCACCAACGAATCTTTTTCGGTTTGTTTGGTTAGTCCGCACGCGAAGAAGACTGCCAAGTCAGCTTCTGTTGAGTCGTTTGTAATGGTTAGTCCATTCTTCCGGAAAAACTGCTCAGCATACATCGAACTGAGTTGAGCCTCTTCGCATCCATTTGTACTTATGTAAACCTTCAAAGTAATCACCATTCACGTTTTAAACATTGACCTCACTTATACGAATTATTTTTTTGATTTATCCTTTCTTGGCTGTTTGGACTGCTATTAAATGATTACCAACCCACAATTTCTTGTTTAACCACAAAAAGAAGTTTGACGAGTCTATGAGGCGAAATGCATCAAAAAGTAAACTTCCTACAAGTGGCAATTTTCTCAGTTTTGGACTATCGTACAACAAGTAATGACGCAAAGTTTGGGTTGGCGGAAGATTGGACGCAAATATTTTGAAGGATGGCATCATTCGGTTAAGGTCTCTAGTTGTGAAGAAGAAGAAATGAGTTGGGTCATTTTGTCTTCTAAAAAAAGCAGAATTTGGTGTGACTATCATTATGTTTTCTGAAACACGTTGCATTTCTTTTATAGTGGTTTCTAGTGCTGTCATCGAAGTAAGATGTTCAATCACGAAACTTGATACAAGACAATCGAAACTCTGACTCTTGAAAGGGAGATGTCGACAATCGGCTTGAACTACCTGACCTTTGAAACCGTAGTCTAAAAGCATCTCCAGAGCCACATCACTGATGTCTATGCCGACAACATCCTCATCATTTTTGACGGCCATAAGCTCATAAGGACCACATCCTACATTCAGAACCGTTTTGTGTTTTCTGCAAAATGAAGCAAGAGTTCGAAAAACATCCAGCCATTCTTTATCGGTTTTTTGCAGCGCATAAAAACCGGCAATTTCCGATGACTTGGCATCGTAATTGTAGATGTCTGTGATTCTCCATTGCTCCTCGAATTTCCTTCGCATTTTTCTTCGTTTGATGGCTTGAATGACCTCTCTCAACAACCAGATTATCATATTCCCACTCTCTGTAAGAATGTACTGATTGGTGTATGGCTGAACTACTGAAAGCCAGACATCCAAACTCAATAAGATGTTGTTTTGGCAGTGAATCGCTTACACTATTACTCTTCATAGGAGAAGTGAACCGTTGGGTCAGCGTGCCCTTCTGTAGGTGACAATTTGTCCATAGATTCACTGAGTACATACACCAAAATGAGTATGGAATGAATAGCGCTGTCCAGTGCCCTCCTGAACGAACATAGTTACTTTGTTACTTTCCTAGGGCACCTTCTATGTTGCAAACTACGTACTCAATCTCTTTCTTTGTCATTTGTGTGTAAAAGGGTAAAGCCAAAACCCTGCGACTCACGGCTTCACATGAGGGGAAGTCGCCTTTTTTAAAACCTAATTTTCTATAGGGAGCTTGCAAATGCACCGGGGGGAAATAGGGCTTGCAAGATATGCCTTTCTCATTCAATTTCCGAGCTAGCTCATCTCTTTCTTCAAATTCCGCGACATAAACAAACCATGTTCTTCCATCAATATGAGGTGGAACTCTGACGTTAGAGAGTTTTCTCAAGAGTTTGGTGTACAGTTCAGCGTTACGGTTTCGCATCATGAGTATTGAATCTATTTTTCGAAGCTGAGCCAATCCTATAGCTGCGTGAACATCACTCATACGATAGTTGAACCCTACCCATTGATGTTCAAGCCATTCTTCAGTTGATCTTCCTTGATTCCTAAGAGATATGGCACAGAGAGATTTCTGAGGGTCATCAGTGCATAGCATTCCACCCTCACAAGTAGTTATCGGTTTGTTTGGATAGAAACTGAAACAAGATGTGGAAAAAGCTCCAACTTTCCTACTCTGATAACACGTGCCTAATGCTTCACACGCATCTTCAATTAAAACCAATTTTTTATCATTGCATATTTGCATAATGGCTTTCATATCGCATGGAACCCCGAAAACATGAACGACTATTACAGCTTTTGTTTTCTCATCGATCACCTCATTCAACTTTTCTGGATCTATGTTATAAGTAATAGGGTCAATATCGGCAAAAACGGGTTTTGCTCCAACATAAAGAATTGGATTCACAGAGGCAATGAAAGTGAAGGGAGAGGTTATTACTTTGTCCCCTTTCTTAATCCTATGTAGGAGAAGGGCCAAGTGAAGCGCGGAAGTTCCACTTGAAACAGCTACAGCGTGATTGACGCCTATGTATTTTGCAAATTCTCTTTCGAATTCCTCTAATATGGGTCCCCTAGTTAGAGCACCACTGCGTAGCACTTGTAGAACTGCCTTTTCTTCCTCCTTCCCTATGAAGGGTTTGCTCAGAGGCAATTTCATTTTTTCACGACCATATGCATTTTGTATATCTATCAAAAAAGAAATAATAACGGATCTATGCCTTTTCAAAAAGAGCATGCATCGTGATGAGTTTCGTGAGAAAGTCGCCGGTTCAAGATATCTTCATAGATTTTGACTAACCCTGTTAGAACGAATTCCCATGAGAAATATTTTTCAACCAACTCTCTTCCCTGTCTACCATAGTTTTCTCTCATTTCTTTGTCCACAAGTAATTGTTCGATAGCGTTAGATAGATCTTTGGGATTTTTAGGTGCAATCAGGACACCATCGATGCCTTGTTTGATGTGCTCTCCTGTGCTTACGACTGGAGTCCCGCATGCCAGAGCTTCTAGTGTCACTATGGAATAAGTCTCATAAAGATAAGGACACACCACAACGGTAGCTTTCTGATACCATTTCACTAGATCGCTCTGATTCATGGCCCCCAATAATTCCACTCTATGGGTACCTTTTTCATTTATTGAATTGATTTTTTGTTCAACTTCTTTCATATATCCTTCATTCCATATCGGACCAATAATGGCAAGGTGTACATTGACTTTAAGATAATGGAGCGCCTGTAGTAGAATATGCAAACCTTTAATACGGTCTATCCTACCCACAAACAAAATCAAATTATCGATTTTTTTTGCATCGTCAGGTCGGAAAATCTTTGTGTCTAGACTATATGGTAAGATCGAAATCTTGTTTGCGGGAACAAAGTCGGAAAGAAGTCTTTTTCCTTCAGGTGAGTAAACGAGGTATTCGTCAGCGAGACTCGGAAAGAATTTTTCGAGCACTTTTTTCAAAAAAGGACGTTTGAACATATAATACCAGTAGAATCCTCCATGCTTGAAAATTCCACAACAATGCATTATCTTGGGCTTATGAATAAGGTACGAAAACAGTGGGAAGGACAGATCTGATTCACTTATGAAATGAACTACATCATAGTTTTTCAGTTTTCTCAGAAAAATCAGGTTCGGCACGACATTAACTCTAAGTAAGAAAAATAGAGGGTTTGGAAGACTCGGAAAGGGGTTGAAAGCCGATACCTTGAAAACACGTATCGGCCCGTCTTTAAATGTTTCTTCCTTCCAGATCGGCTTCCATTTTTCTTTCATGTTAAACGTCATGATGTCTGTTGTAATTCCTATTTCATTGAGTTTGATGGATATCATCTGAGCTAACGCTTCGGAACCGCCGATAATTGGGTAATAAGAAGGAGTGACTATTAGTACCTTCATTGCAAGATCACACAAATAAACACCAAACAAACGTTTTCGAATGTAGAAAAGTTGACTTTTCTTTGATCGACACACTAACTTAGCTCGTGCTTCTGCATACTATTGTGTTAGCCTAGACAATATCTTCGACGAATCGCAACCACGAACACTATTTACTATTGGAAAACGCTCGCGAATAGTAGCCTACAGATGATGAGTGTTGGATTTCGAGTTGAGAAATTTAGAGGTATCATCAAGCCAAACATCTTCTTGATATGTCTGATACCATCTAACAAATTCGGCTAGCGCTTCCTCTATAGTATATTTTGGTTTCCAACCGCATATACTCTGTATATTATTAATATCTGCACATAAGCGCGTGACCTCTCCGGGTCTGGGTGAACTGTGAACAACTTCGATATTTTTCCGCCCACTTAGTCTTATAATAAGGCTGGCTAGATCATTGATAGCTATTTCATTACCAGTTCCAACGTTTACGGTTTGCCCTACAAATCTATCATCCTCAAGGATTTTAAGATAAGCTGCGATGGCATCTTTAATGTACAAATAATCCCGTGTTTGTTTTCCATCACCGTATACTATTGGCGGCTTGTTCTGCAACACCCGTTTGATGAATATAGGTATGACAGAAGCATAACCTGAATCTTTTTGCCTCGGGCCGAATGTATTAAACATACGCACAATGGCTACATTCAAATTAAAGGTATTATGATAAGCAAAACATAGTCTATCTGCAGCGAGTTTGCTGGCAGCATAAGGAGATGCTGGGTTCAATGGGTGATCCTCTGTCATGGGAATTCTCTGAGCTGTTCCGTAAACTTCACTCGTTGAAGCAAAAATAAAACGTTTTACATCATTTTCGACAGCAACCTTGAGCAGATTTAGTGTTCCCATCGTGTTAATTTCAAAAGTAGTCTCAGGATACATAATTGATCTGTCAATATGAATTTGTGCAGCTAAATGAAAAATGGCATCAACATTTCTTGTTACCCTTCGCAGTAGTTCTATATCGCTGATATCCCCAATAACCAGTCTGAAATTTGGCTTGTTCAACAAGTTTCTAACGTTGTTTATGTTAGCATTTGCCATGTTATCCAATGCGACAGTATTATTGCCTTTAGAAGTCAAGGCTTCGCACAGATGCCCTCCTATGAAACCTGCGCCTCCCGTCACTAGGATCTTCATGCGTTTTCGCCTCCTAATTTAATTTTTAAGGATCCACATTTAAGTATTTGTTGAAACTTTTTACTAACTTTCACAAAGTATCAGAAGTATTATCTCTGAACATAAACTATACTGCAAAGACGGAAATATATCAGATATTGTCACTTCAAGAATCAACTTTATACTTTTGAAAGATCAAGTCTACTACAAAAAACAAAGCCAGTCTGTCTTTTGTGGCTGTTGACTTAACAAAAATCGTTCCGCAAGCCACACTAGTGGAATGTACTACTCGCAACAGAAGAACCTGAAAAAATGATCACGAAGAAATCTCGGTTCATAATTGAACCATTCTCTAGCTCCTTTCACACTCCCTTCATAGCATCTGTCAGCCATTTTTTCATCAGGAATAAGCATTCTTTCTGCTCTTATCAAACTCGAGGCTACTTCAATGAAGCCCATTTTCTCAAGCAGTTTGACTCGTGTTAAGAACAAGTCAAAAGTGCGAAACAAGTATTCAATCTCTCCAGGTGTTCTTGGAGTGGGCGGCAGAATTCTTTTTGGATTCCCTTTATAGTAAATGGAGTCCCAATTATTCTCATTTACAAAAAGACTTGGATGCAAACCTATAACCGTAATTTTGTTTCTCAAGATTGAGATAAAGAAAACCTGATAGTCTGACCGATCTCCATGCCATTGACCGAGGATTGGGTATGGGTAAAAGGTTATGCCTTTATAATGAACTGGAACAGATGCAATGTTGGACGAACAATCAAATTTGATGCCTAGATCTCGCAGCGCTTCCAAGTGCGGGGGACTCCAGCAATTTGTAGGAGCCCTATAAACCTCTATTCGTTTCGATGGGAACAATTTGTTTAATACGTAAATTCCGCCTCTTCCTTCAGTTTCGCCAGTTAGAGGGTTTATGTGTGAAGTTTCCCTTTCAAGCGACACGCGACAAGCTTCTTTGTAATCCTCTATGTCTGTATATTCAAAAATTGTGGGGTGAACTGAGTGACTCGAAGAATGATACCCAATTTTGAACTCGCCAAGTAAATCTACAATTGAAGGAAAATTTTGGAGAAGTTCAGCCACATGCCCAGTAATGAAAAATATTGCTGTCAAATCGTGTTTTCTCAAACTTTCCAAAGTCTTCTGTAATGACAAAATTGAATTCTCGCTTATGAAGTCTTCAGTATCAAAGGTTAAAAAGAGTTTGTGCATAAGCATCTGACCTGCTTCGATTGAACAAGATTTAGCTTCTGCAATCTGCTTTCAGAAATCCATAATTCTTGAGAAGCCGTTTTGGAAATTTCTAAGCAAATTCCTTGTCGCGCAAGCACTTAATCTTGCGTGATGCTAATCGATTGCATAGCGCGCGTCTCGTAGGCGCACTTTAATATTGCAGTTTTTCATGAAAGATGGTTGTGCATCCAAAGCGAAAATCCTACCAACGACTTCAATTTTGCGGATTCGTGTACTGGATTTTCAAACCCCAAATTAGCATTCGAGGGTGGCACTAACTTGTGAAAAGCATCTTCGTCAAAAAGATTAAAGACATGTTTTTGATGACGCTCCGTTTGTTGCCTTATCTTCCGCCATCCAGGTCCATTAAAATCCGACGTTCGGTAGTAGTATCTTCGCGCCCCACCCAGTCCTAGCATCATATTTCGCAAAAGATTTGCGCGTCTGCTAAACTTGAATAATGACCCATCGCCATAAACGTAATGCGTGATCTTTTGTTGAATTGTTGGGATAAGCGGTGTAATATCATAGGTAAATCGCTCAATTGGAAGTTTAGCCAATTCTGGAAACTTTGCACAGAGCAACTCTTTTTCCGCACGGCGATTTTCAAGCATCATTATTGGCAACCCTCCTGCAACTTCCAAAAATCTGCGATCAATCACCGGCACCACAGGCCATGCGCCAAAGGAAAGCAGCCATATAATACTTCCCACATGAAACCTCCCTCTGTGATACAACATAAAGCGCCTGATGCAATGAAACTGCGACCCAGAACAGTCCCCATATACCTCCTTGACTCTATCGAGTACCTCTGAAACCACCTCGCCAAAATATTCCTGTTTGAGCAGCCCTTTCAGTATTTCCGGTCTGAAACCCCAACTGCTGAGATAGTCTTCAAAGAAACTCTCAAATGAAGCCTGAGCATTAACACCTCCGCCTAGAACGATGTCGCACAAATAACCTGAAACAACACGTTGTGCGACCTGTCGCAGATATGGATATAGCCCCCAGAACATCAAATTGGTAAAGCCTGAGGCAAGATGTTCCCATTTTGCGGCCAAATCAGCCAGTCGCAAATAGTCATCAAATCCTACATTTGCCATATGGTGCTGAATACCGAGGGATTTAGCTACTTTTGTCGCGCATTTCATTTCGTTGTCGGTTGGCAGCCCTTCCGTAAGAGCAATAATATCCCTATTTTTCCGTTTAAGATACGCCGCAATAGTGCGTGAGTCAAGACCGCCAGAAAGCATCAGGCAGTGGCGAATGTCTGGAAGTACATGACGAGTAACAGTCTCTTCGAACGCTTTGTCCAAAACATTCACTTGTTCGGATGGTGAAAGATCAAGATGTCTATTTGATACGGGGACCTCGTATTGTTTTACTTCTCTTACCGGTTCTTCATAATGTCTCACCAACAAGTGTCCAGCAGCTAGACGATTGACGCCTTGTAGCAAGGTCTGACCATCAACGAGGCCCTTTGTAAGCAGTATTCCCACAAGGCCTGCAGGGTTGAGTTCCGTTCTAAAGCAAGGATGATATCGGAACAACTCAGGACTTGATCCAACCAGTACAAGGTTCTCAAAAACATAGTAGTATATGGGAAATACGCCGAGAAGATCGGCTCCCACTACAATTCCTTTTTTGGGATTATAGACTACGGCAGCATGAAAACCGTCCAAGGCATCTGGTAAATTATCGGACATATTCGCCCATAACTGCCTCAACTGTTCTGCGTTTAGCCGTTCTGGTCCTGGTCCGACGATGGCATCTCCCCAGATTATTGCAACGCCCTTGTTATTGTTTATGCAACTAACAGGTGCCCAAGACCCAGCGGCCCAGATAGCACAGAAATCCTTGCTAGAACTCAGAGAAGTTACTAGACCCTCAACTGGAGACAAGAGAGTCTCTATTTTCTTGATGAAGAGAGATCGCCGCTCCTTGTCAGAGTCTACAACAATTACAAAATTCACCAAGAGATTATTACCCCCTTACGGGTTCATCATGCCAAAATGCTTCGGCACTGGTCTATCTTCGTTTTACCCGATTCATAGATGGAGCGCCTGCCAGTTGTTTTATTTTAACATCCACTACTCCGAGTGCAAAATCTATAACGTTATAAATGACATATGCCATCCACCAAAAGAAAAGTATTGCAAAGTTGGACCTTAGCGACCTTCTTTTTTCTATTTTATTTTCAAAATATACTTAATCCTGTTTCCTTGGTGCCAGTATTCCATGTATAACCAATTTTGAAAGCTAGAGAGAAAACCTTTTCTGGGTATAATTGCTTGAAGGTTATATCTCGTTTTGGTATTCCACCGATCTTTATACAATTCTGCACCTCTCAAGAAATCAAATTCAACCAGCCCTTCGTGAACACATTTATCGATGACATGCGCGATTAGCAAATTCCCGACGCTGTACCTGGAATATTTGGGATCAAAACCAGAAAGATAAAAGTAGAATCTAGAACGATATTTGAAGCCATACAATATTGCCACAGGTTCATTCGAAACCACAAGTGAAAACAGACCTAACCGTTTCTTTTGTGAGAATGATTTTGCAATATCAAGATGAAAACTGCGAACTTGTTGGTCAGTAATCGCTCCACTAAGACCCTTCGACTCCCAGCGTCTTTTGTGAAGTTCGAAGAATATGTTCATTCCCTCAACAAATGATTGCGGGTCAGAATAATCAGCAAATTCTACTTTGAAACGATTCTCTAGGTGTCTTAAATTTCTTCTTAAATCCTTTCTCAGTTTGCTGCTTAAGCTGGTGAGAAAGGTGTTTGGGGGTTTAGGAAGTGTTGCATAAGGGCATTTGTGAATTACTTTTAGCATATTTGATACACTGCGGAGGATGCGCAGACATTTGGCATTTTGTGGGATATCTGTTAAATCTATGCAAGTCCATTTTTTTGGAAGGTTGTTCATGTGATCAATGAATAATTTTATGCACTCTTTGTCTTTGTCAGTTATAATAAAATCGTTGTAGTCTGAATAGGGTGTTCCTATGAATTCTAGCTTTCCCATTCGGAGACCGAACATCTTATGAACTGAATACATGAGCGGGGCTATACCGACAATCTTGTCGTTATCTTCAGCTATTAAAAGTTCAAGTTTCTTGGCACTTCCAAAATGTTTCCACCAAATTGATTGCCACTCCCATGTTGAAAAAACGTTGTGGTCACACCTGCGTAAAACTTCATTCCAACTTTCCTCTAGGGCAACAAAATCACGGTAATTATCAATTTCAACTATTTTCATATAAGCGCCGCTTCCTTACTGCATGATGTGTGTATGAAGTTGCAGGCATGGCTAAAGAAGTTGATCTAAACTGGCAAAGCTAAAAAGGAGTGTGGACATCGAATATACAAGATTATAGCACGAACTGAAGGACCTGTTCAAAGGAATGAAAAAAAAACATTGGACCATTTGGCCCAAGGCGTATCTCATAGCCCAAATTCTTGAGTGTTTCTTCTTGAGGTAAATTTTTGATTGACTTATCCCATTATGAACGGCATGTTTAACAATATATGAAACTCTAATTCGGTCCTTTCTTATTTGGTGATAGACTTTCGCTCTAGGCGTGTACAAAAGCTTGTACCCTGAATCTGTAAGGGTTTGGCAGAAATCAGTATCTTCTCCACATAATATGAGTTTTCCTCGTCTTGTTGTTCCTAGCGTTTCGTCAAATTTTGCGGTTTTGAAAATTTTTCGCTTGAAAGCTGAATTTGAAGTTAGAACGCATTGAATTGGTTTTATGGATTCTCCTTCATACAAAAGCCCAAGCGCTGGTTTCACTAAAATCTTTTTTGGAATGATTTCAGGATGCAACGGAAAGACAGGACCGCCAACACCTATGAATGATTCAGAAAATTCAAATCCTGCTACCAGATTTGTTAGCCATTTTTTGTCAACGATACAATCATCATCTGTGTAGGCAACTATTGATCCGCGTGCCAGTTCTGCGCCTTTGTTCCTAGCGTATGCGAGCCCGAATTTTCTTTCTACAACAAATCTGATTTTAGGAAACGCCTTACAGAGCGCATCCGTGCCGTCGTCTGATCCTCCGTCTACTATTATAACCTCGTAATTCGATTTTGGGTATTCCATGGAAAAAATCGAGTTCAAGCAGTCTTTCAAGAGCTTCTGTCTATTGTAGGTGCAGATTACGATTGAAATGAATGGAAATTCTGTCGTTCTGTCGGCTTTCACTATCAGTCCCCTATTCGACAGGTCAATTTTGCGAGGCTAAAGAATTTCGGTATTTCTTGACCTCATTTTCGTAATATGACATTAGCAATTTGGCTGACAAGGGTGGTAGCAGATAAAGTGAAGTTGGAATTCTTATTTTTATGAACTTTAGGACTAACGTTTCTGGGTCAATTCTCGCTTTGCTCCAGAGCCCTATTCGGTTTTTCCATATGTATTTCAAGTTTTTAATACACCAAATTATTGCAGAAATATCTGCAGTGAAAGCTCCAAAATTTTTTTCCTTCACGATAAATATTAAGGAGCCAAATAAAGCATAAGTAAAGATAAATAAAGCCTTTATTAAATCGCCCAAATTCCAATATATATCAAATATCAAAGATATTAGACCTCGTATAGTGTGATAAGTTGTAAAATGAGTATCGCCTCCCCTAATTCCTCCTCCCACATGACTAACTTTTGACTTCGAGACAGTCACGACACGTCTACCTGCAAGCCATGTCTTTAAAGACAGCAGTGTATCATCATAGTAGAAGGGAAGTTTTGGGTCAAACAGACCTATTTCATTAACAAGCTCTCTTCTGATAATCATCGCAGCCCCACATGCAAAAGATACTTCAAAGACTGGGGGAAAATTGCTGCTAGCTAACTCATTTTGCCCAACTGCACATCTGAACACCAGATAATCACCAACGAGCCACCCTGCTACTTGGATCTTTTGACCGTTGATTTCCAGTAGCATACTTTGTGCTAAGCCAATAGTCTGGTCTTTCTCCATAGTATCGATCAAGATAGTTAACCAAACGGACTCTACGATGGTGTCAGTGTTCAAAAAAACGATGTACTTTCCCCTTGCGTAATCAAAACCAACATTGTTGCCAGGGCCAAAACCTAGGTTTGCGCTATTTCTAACTATTTTTATCCTCTTATCAGATCCAAAATTCCTTTCAGCGAGAACCAAACTTCGATCAGTGGAGGCATTATCCACAAGGATAACTTCAAAATTCGGATACACTGTTTCCAAAACTGATGAGAGACATTTTTCTAAATAGCGCTCTCCATTAAAATTCACCATAATTACTGAAACAAGAGGTACATTATTGTTTCGAGTAGACAAAAATGCTTCCCACCTTACCTAAAGGAGAATTGTATCTTTGTCAATGACTTGTTCTCAAAAATTCCAAGTTTAAGAATCAGTCTTGAGAAACGTCAAAAAGACTATGGTTTTTGTGTAGACGCAGTTTGAGGTATAGTGCTAAGCCGTCTTTGATGCCGAGAAAATAAGATTTTAAGGCTTCGTTTTTTCTATTTTTCAAAGCCATTATTGAATATAAAGACGGAAAACTGCGGCCTCCGCTGTAAATTAGGTTTCTGAATAAGAATCTTAGTGTCTCTTTTAAATCGTTAAAGTTTCTTCCAGCAAAAATGAAAAGATTTCGATGCCAAAAGTAGGCTCTCCTAGGGATAAAGATTTTACTTGCGTCGTCTTCTGTATCTAAGTGTCGAAACCGCGCTTTTGTCGTGAATACTGTTCTAAATCCTGCCTTTTGAAACCTGTAACATAAGTCCCATTCTTCATGACCAAAAAAGTAGATTTCATCAAACAAGCCGGTCTTGCTTAAGATGTCACGTTTAGCTAGCATGGAACAGCCTAAGACCGTATGGACATCAATGGGATCTTTTTCCGGATATTGATCCAAGTAATCCTTATAAAAACTCACTCTTGGTGGGATTATCAAAGGACCTATTATCCCTATAGAAGGATCATTTTCAATAATTTTTACTAGTTCTGCAAGTGTGCTACTTTGCACTTGTACGTCTTCGTCTAAGAAAAAGAGATATTTTCCATTCGAATGTTTGATTCCGATATTTCTTCCAGCGGCAGGACCAACGTTTCCATGACCAGAAACATAGACAATATGTTTATCAATAAACTTAATGGGTACTGGAGAAGGCTTGTCACTATTGTCAACTAAGATTATTTCAAAGTATGGATATGCCATCGAGCTTACGGATTTTAGACACTTAAGAATTTCAGCAGGAGCACGATTGTATGTTAGGATGATTACAGAAACTTTTGGTAAATTGTCGATCAGGATTTTTTGCTTTTCATGCTTCCCTTTCAAATATTGAGATCTTATCAATTTTGCCTTAGGTGCTAAACCCCCAAATAGAATCATATCCCTGAGGGAATTTGCATGTTTTTTAAGAGGTAAAATATTCCAAGCGTTCCATAGATTTTTATTTTTATTATATAATAGGAATTCACTTCCCAACAGAATTCTGCTTTTTGTGTCAAAGACTGTTCCAGGAATAGCCCACTTATCTTTTGGCAATGACTCAATATCTTCTGATATTTGAACTGCGAATTCTCTTAGTTTCTTGCGGTACTCTTCCACTTTTCTAATCAATAAACTCTGCATACAGCGCCAATTGTCTAAAAGATCCCAGAATAATCTCATCAGTCTTAATGAATTCACCTGATTTGTTCTTATTGTATATTTTTCAAAACCGACGCTTTCGGCGAAGTCCAAACATTTAGGTTGATATTCCATACAAACAAATGGAGTAAAGGTTGCCGCGCTAAAAACAACAGAATGAAGTCTTTCTCCAATTAGCAAATTGCAAGACGCAATAAAATCGAGAACTTTTCTGATATCTGTCCACTCTTCGAAGACATCAATGTCCGCAGCTTCTGATACTCTCCTGGCAACTATTGCGTCACCTTTCCAAAAAGGAATCAGAACAGGTTGATATCCGTCCGCTTTCAGACATGTGCAAAATTCTGTTATTTCCCTGAGAAGAAGTTCAGGATTTCCCCACATACCGTCAGGAGGAACGCTGACATTAATAGCAATGAATTCATCCTTTCTTTTATGTGTGGAAGCTTCAAGAAGTAAACATGTATCCCCAGTCACATATGACTCAACACCAAGAGATTTCAAAAGATTTTTTGAGATGTTCCCTCTCACGCCAAGAAATCTAAAGTGATGTCTCCTCATCATGTCTGCTGTAAAAGAATCAAAATATCCCCAAAATGAGGGATGGTGTACTCCTACGCCAATTGCATAATTGTATTTATTGGGGAATATGCTGCAAGCGTAAAGCGGCAAAAGCGTTCCCCCACCAAATAGTGACACCTTGGAATATTTCTCTCGTTGTGTTGGCGCAAGACGATATTGCTTGAAGAGTTTTTCGTTTACATGATATAACGCCTCGTCGCCTATGTTACCATGCCCTGCCCAGCCAACGTATGTTATTGCTCTTTCTTGTTCTCTGTGAGTGCCAGATATCACATCATCACCAAATCACATTTAATATCTCATAACTTTGAAATATGGACATTAAGAACTGTTACTCCCTTAAAAGACAGGAATTTTCTGCTTCAAGAGCTTTCTGCGTAAGTAAACTGAAAGGTTAGCCATAGGCCCTTTCACTTCTTGTGGTAGTCTTTCAAAAAAATACAAGAACCACCATCCAACATTTTTTCCATATGGTTTTTTTGAAATGTCAAAATCTCTGAACCATTCCCAGAATTCTCTGGAACCATATAGGTCGTGGTCAAGCGGGTTCGGAATGTGCCGTTTGATATCGTCCCACATACCCGTCTTTTTGGTCATGTAGATGTCACGTCTCGATTTTGAGAAATACAGTCTGAGAAAAACAAAAAAGTCTGCATCTATGTTGAAACCACATTTGTTGGGGTCTATGTTCTCAAGTACTAAACCAGCAATTGTTCTTAAGCATTTTTCGCATTGTCCACAGTTGAGAAGGTCAAACTGGGATGTGCAGACTCTCAAGTAGGGATAGCGGTTATAATCATTAACATAGTTCTTTAACACATGTCTAATCTTTTCTTGCCTGCTGAGATTCACAGCATCATGCATTACTTTTACGTTTGCCCAAGAAAGTTGATTATCAATAAGAGGGTGTGACCCCCAAGGAAGATTTTTCCGCAGGTAATTGGGGGTGCACGATGAAGCAATCAGCAACGTGCCAATGTGTTCCGCTACTGTTACGGGAGCACAGAGGCCTAATAAGCCTAAACCATGTTGGACAGCTGCCCACCAATCGGAATCAGGAGGAAAAGACTGTCTAAACTCCTTAAACAAAGATTTCTCATCAAAAAATTCACGTATGTTTGTTTTGACAAAATGTATTTCTAGTTTTTCCTCTTTTACAAATCTTTCATATTTTTCTTGTATTTTTCGCCAAAACTCTTCCTTCACGAGAGGGACATCAGCTCCCCACACCATTACCAAAATTGGTTTTTTGCCTCTGTGTCTAATAAACGAACAAGTTGAATCAAGTCCACCACTGAATAGCAACCCATACCGTGTTCTCGGAAATGTATTTGTTACAATCTTGTCAACGTGTATATTTGAGGAAAAAGAAAACTTCGGATACCACCTCTTCATCACTGTTTTTATTTTTTCAAGGGATTCTATGAATGCCTTGTCAAGCTCTTCAACATAAACATCTACCCCAATGGCCCAAGCAAAAGTTATCAGGCTGGAAATAGCAGGGATGTACAATATGCTTTTGCTGACATCTCGAACATCCTTACTATACTCAGCAAAAAGTAGTTTTGAACGAAAATATTTTTCTAAGTTTTTAGAACAGGAAAGTTCAGAAACCACAGTTTGATTTTTTATAATTCTTAATTTTTCTACTTTAATGTATTTTGGTTCAAGCATTTCGATCAACGCATTTCTTTGATGCGCACGTGTATTATTTTAAAAGAGGGCAAATAATATCTGATCAATAACGTAGGTGTCCAATTATGTCTACTTCAGATATTTTGCTATTTCTAGAACAGTGAGAGAGGCGAGATAATTAGATTAGTCTCTCAATCGATTTAAGGATTTTTGTAAATGTCACAATATCCACTTGAATATATTTTGTTAATCTGATCCAAGCTGGGGGAGATATCGGTGGTATTGAATGCGCCCACTAAAGAATAAGTCGTAGAAATTATCCCTTCCAATACGTTGTACTCTCTTAAATAGACGTAAGAACCGTCTTGCGTTCTTTCGTAGGGATTTAATGAAAGTCGTGGCCCATAGCCAAGCACAACATTAGAAGTAATATCGGTGTAGATAATAGCGCTAGTGTTTCTGTACACTGCCAACCATGCTCCACCCTGAACTTCGGCTTCCCCAAGGACGCCTGCCCCCGCGTAGAGTTTCACTTTGTCAAACCGGTACGAACTCAAAGGCAGAGACCAACTCTCTTCTCCTGTAACTTCGTAAACGAATCCAGTCTGAAAAAAGAAAAATGGAATTAGGACAAGCAAAACCACGACTAAACTAAGATTCTTCTTTTTGACCTTCTTTCTCGACAACAGTTTCAAAACACTGATCCCTCCGAGAACACAAAATGGCGCCAAAAAGAAAAGTGATAAGTGATAAAAGCGTGTCATATTGAAAGTGTCTGCCAAATTTGGCACCACAATACACGCAATTACTAGCAGCATATTGAAAAGGGCAATAATGTTGTATTCATCATCAAAAAATAATCTTCGACGCTTCAGCACCAAGCTGAGTAAACCAATGACTACAAGTAGCTCTGTACCATAATAGACGTATCTTCCCACAAGATGCCAGAACGTTCCGAGTCCTGTGAAGCCCGTGCCCATCAGTACTTGACTTCCTCTAGATTGCGGATTTAGAAAATCGGAAACAAAATTCTCACGTATATGATCTATCATTTTTAGCAGATCGTTAAACGTCACTGAGGAGGAAACATATATGTACCAGCTGAAAGTGATAACTGCGAATAATATGACCATAGCCAAAGTTATCGCTTTGGTACGCTTCCTAAAAGAACTGAACAGCCAAACAGCAAGAATAAAAGCCAAAAAGATGTAAGATAGAGCATAATGCGATACCACAAGCCCGAAACCGAAGATTGTGAAAAACAACAATTTAGCTGAACCCTTGATTTTGTTACTAAAAATGGTCAAGAACAACAAAACGTAAAATAATTCACCGATCATTTGTCTTGCCAATTCCAGTAGTTCAGTGAAAAAAACCATGTTGGATACGAAGAAGAAAGCAGAAAAGAAGGCAACTCCTCTACTAACTTTCAGCCTGAATAGCTGATATAACCCAACAGGAACTAACGCAAAAATCAAGGGATAAACGATTTTCAGTATCCATGTCTCCTCTAGAGATAGAACAACAGAGTATACAGTCGGAAGTATAGTGATACTCAACATTGAATAAAGCCGCTCTGAAATCGTCGGATCCCAATATAGACTACCTAGTGTAGTTTTGAAAGCAGAATATTCGCCAAAGATGTCTCCTCCATGTATATGACTGGAGAATAGAGAAACATGAAACAAAAGTGCAAGCGCAATTGCGAACAAGATTAGAGGATAAGCTTCAGTAGGCACTAATCTTTTGGACAACGCCATCAAAGCAACTACGGCTGAGATTAATATAATCATCAGAAGCAAGATCGAGTTATCTGTATGTGGAGGAATGTTGACCATCAACGTTCCAGCAATACTGAGACCGACTGCTCCGCAAGTAACAACGCAAAAAGTGATTAACCCTTTATAGCTAGCAGAAAACTGTTGGAATTCTGAACGATACCTACCACAAATCATCAAAACAATTACAAGAGTATTCGTGACCACCATTAAAGGTAATAATGCCAAAGGTTCCAAAATGCCAACGAAAGGGCCTGCGAAGTTAAATAAGAAACAAACGCCCATTAGAAATGCTAGGCTCAAACCAGCCGCAAAGACTATAGACTCTGCTATCTCCAGCTTCAACCTTAATAGACGCAAAATAGTAAAACCAGGCACAAAGGTTAGATAAAGAAAACCGAGCACTTGTCTAGCAACTGGAATGTCAAATATTATAACAAGAAAAAGAGTAATTTGCGTCAAAATCAAAGGAATCAAGAGACTTGAAGGTTTCGATCGATCTGCAACTGCTTCTTTCATTGAAATCCCCCCTCAGGCTCCAGCGGTATTATATATTAAGACGTAATACTTATTAGACTGCTTGGGGAAGATATATGTACAAGCGAAGAACATGTGGACAACATGAAAGCTAGTCGAAAACTTTTTACTCTCGCAAATGCTAAACAGAAGGGTGGATGCGAAGGAGTTGCGAAAAGAAAGTCTGCTTTTTAGACTTCTAGTTTTATTCATGTTCATAGAAATGATCAGCCTTCCCCTTGCATTCTCATCTCTAACATCTTCTACCACTATTAAAAGTACTGGAAGTATATCGCCACCAAAGGAAGAAGTTGCTAAGAGTGGTTCTGCCAAAGATATTCAAGCGGCCGTGGATGCAATGGCAGCTTTAGGTGGAGGAACTGTGTACATTCCTTCAGGAACGTTTTTTTTCAACGATGAAACTGTGTCTATCCCTGGCGGAGTCAACGTTATCGGTCAAGGTAGTGGAAGCACAATTTTGCACGAAAACAAGACGGCTCCTTTCAATCGTATGTTTCAGGTGGACGGAAGTAACGGCAAATCAACAAGGATTTCTGGGATACGTTTTGAAGGAAACGTGACAAGCAGTGAAGATAGTGTAAACGGCATTGCAATAGGCATAGATAAGGCAATTGATTTCCGCGTGGACCATTGCATATTCATGAATTTTCCACAGATGGCCATATATGTTGGTAATACTATAACTGGAACAACTAGAGGCGTAATAGATCATAACATTTTTGATAACCCATACAAAGACACTTACGGCGGCGGTATGTGGGCTTACGGCATAGTAATAAACGGGCAAGCTTGGTCATGGGATAACAGCATTGACAGTTTTTTGGGAAAGTATGAAACTGCCCCAAGCAGATTCCCAATAGTTTACATAGAAGACAATAACTTTAGCCGTTGCAGACATGCAATAGCATCCAACCAAGGAGCATGGTACGTCGCCAGATACAACATTATAAGGGAGGAAAGACCGAAAAATTTTGGTTCAATTGACGTCCATGGCAGCGCAGGAGGCGGTTCCCCTGGTGGACGCGGCTTAGAAGCATACAATAATACGATAATTGGAAGCGTAGGCTATGACGCGGCACAAGCATTTTGGATACGTGGAGGCGGTGGCGTTATTTTCAACAATACAATGCAGAACATCCTTTACGGAGTTGGATTATACAAGGATGTAGACAACCCGCTATATTATGTTAAGGACCTCTATATTTGGGGCAACAACATAAATGGAGGCGCATTGATTAACAATTATGCTGGCTACACTGAAGGCGTGGACTATTTCCTTTCCGTAAAATCTGGATATACTCCTTATCCATACCCGCATCCCTTAACACTTGAAGCAACACCTTAGGATAAGGCAGAATGCATGCCAATTTCGATCTCTTATGAACCATAAAATACAGACAAAGCCTCAATAAATGTGTACTAATAGTAATAGCAATCATTTACGTTCATTCAATGACTTCCAGTATCCAGGGAGCGTATCTCCGATTCTTTTTCGACCCATGAAATCTTTATAAACACCTAACGATCAGTTGGATACTCAGCAGAAACATGAACTCGTCAGCACGCGGTCATCAAAAAACGAACAATTCACCCTACCCATATTCAGATCATCGTAAAGGCTTAACCAGTCAGAGAAATGCTCACCAAGGAGAATAGTTTACTGGTCTTCGTTCCCTTAAAGATTCTTCAATACACTCAAGGAGCTTAATAGCATTCCTGCCATCTTCTCCCGTCACCGGTGAAGAAGAGCCTCTCTCTAGACTTTCAACGTAGCTACTGATCAAATCAAAATGTCCTAGCTGCGGCTTCTTAATTTGATCCATCGCAAACTTGCTCCACTTTTTGTAAAGTCTTTTTTTATCTGTAAAGAAATTGCGTAAAACACCCGTCACATTCGCGGGGGACTCTTGCATTCTCTCTATTACGTAACCATGAGGCAAGAAAGTCTGTACTCTTTTTCCATTAGAATCAACTATTTCGTACACTATTTCAGATTCTTGCGCAACCCATGAAATCTCCATAATGCCCCAACGTTGAGAGGAAGTCCGCAGTAAGACTATGAAGTCATCCCATACGAGATATTTGGCCTTGACGCCTAACGCATAGACCTCTTCCACATCCTTCAAAAAGTGCAATTGGAGATATGCAAGATGGCAGCCTACCTCCCATAGGATTCCTCCATGTTCGGTGCTCACATTCCAAGGTTGGGCTAAACCATGACCTTTGAGCCATTCAAAATTCTCCCTATGAGATGTTCGAAAAGATGTTAAGTCAAAACCTTCAGAATCTGCTATTGATTTCAAATGCCTGACATACGGAAAGAAGAGTTGATTGTGACAGACGCAGAGCCTGGTTCCGCGCTTTCTTGACTCCTCGACCATTTTTTCGCATTCTTTACTGTTTCGACCCAATGGCTTCTCTACCAAGACATTGAGCCCAGACTTTGCAGCCTCACGTACTATTGATTCATGTGTCGACGTGGGGGTGCATACATCGATAAAATCTAGGTCTTTGACCCGAAAAAGATCAATATAGTTCGAAAAGACTTTGCCAATCTTGTAGGGCTCAGCAAAAACTTTCGCCCTATTAATGTCAGCATCTGAAACAGCAACCACGTTCACCTTGCGCATTGCCTTATAAGCGCCCATGTGAATGTGGGCAACCCTACCACAACCTATCAAACCTACGTTCATTTCTTGATTTCCTCGCTTAACCAGCCTATGAACAATCGCACTGAACGCTAAATTTTTTATTTCCACTTTCGTCATTGCAGGTTAACTGGCAGTAAACCGAATCTAATTGTTTCGTAATAATCCGCCAATCATATTTGGTCACAGCCAAGTCCCTTGCAGCTTTTCCAAGTCTTGCACATAAATCGTTATTCATTAACAGATCAATTATGCTCAGAGCGAATTTATCCATATCATCGGCTATGAATATGTTTACTTTATCCGCTACTTCTAATCCTTCAGCACCTATCGAGGTTGAAACAACGGGGAGACCACATGAAAAATACTCAAGAATCTTTAATCTTGTACCTGACCCATGAAGTAAAGGAGCAATAGCAACATCAGAAGCTGTAAGAAAGTCAACAACATTTTCAACTACTCCTGTAAAAATTACATTAGAGTTAATTTGGTTAGCGTAAAGTTTTTGGGGAGCCCTTCCAATCATAAAAAACCTCACATTGCCAATACGACTAGAAACCTTTGGCGCAATAGACGAAATAACAATGCTTGCAGCTTCCTGATTTGGCAAATATTCCATGTTTCCTACAAAAATTACTCTAAAAAATCCTTCAGAATCGCAAACAGTCTTATTTGCTTTCGTCGACGGTATAAAGGCTTGAGTATTCACACCATTAGGTATAACAATAATTTTAGATTGGCAAATCCCATATTTCACCAGAAAATCCTTATCTTTTTTAGAAACCGTCAAGATCAAGTCAGCATATTTGTACGCCATTTTTTCCAGGAATACCTCAATAAGTCTCCTTAAACTGTTCTGATATTCTATCCTCAAAGCTTGAAAGGCATCATGAGAATCGACAACAACTGTTTTCCCGAAAATTTTTTTTATAAAGAAAATTATTAAGGCAGACGATACTGAACCTTCCGTTTGGATCAAATCAGAATTCAGAATTATATGGCGAGATTTTAAGACAAAAGACAAATCATATAGGAAAAGAGAGTTTATTTTCCTCACACCAATTAATCTGGAAAGAAATCTTAGAACCCAGTAAGGAACAATCCCATTCATACGGTGCACGATTACTCTATCAGCCCACTCAAATGTTCCTTCGTCACCAGGAATAACTATGTGAACTTCGTGGCCCAACTCTCCGAGACTCTTAGCTAAATAATAAATTCGGATAGAGCCACCAGTATCCTTTTGCAACAGGTCATCAAGACAACCTAAAAAGCAAATTTTCATAGTTTTGTTCTCCGGTAGAAAAACCATAACATAATCGCTCAGCCCACTTGATATCCCTCATGTTCTCGGTCTGTAGGAATTCAGATGACTTTTTATGAACCCAAGGTACCAAGCTGACATTTTGAACACGTATTGGAATGGCAACAAAAAAACCGCTTTTTGATATGTTAGCTTGAAGAGAGAGTGAGCGCTAAGAAGACCTGACAAAAAAGCAGCCAGAGGAAACATTCTGTAATGCTTAAGCAATCCACGATTCTTATGAAGAAAATAATGCGTATAATAACCGCGAAGCCAATACCTACTCCAAAGACTTTTCCAAGACAACCCCCGACGTTCATAATCAAGAAATGTAGCATCATTTGTACGCAACAACCAACCAGCTTCTCTGATTCTCATCTCAATGTCCGAATCTTCGCCATACCCTCGCAGTTTCTCATCGAAACCGTCTGCTTGCCTTATCGCTTCAACACGATATATAGCCCCTCCTGTTCCTAGAGCCTTAGAACGTGACTTTTTCGAATCATAATCAACCATTCTGCCAGCCGCACGGGAATATGTTTCCAAAGTGGCAAGCAAATTGCCTCCTGGTTCCAAAGCTTGCTTTCCCTTCGCAATCCCTACCTTAGGATGCTGCTCCAAGAACAGTACTTGCTCTTTAACATAATCTCTCGACAAAACCATGTCACCATCAACCCAGAGAATATAATCTCCTTCAGCGTTGGCAATTACCGTGTTCCTAGCATGCCCCAATCCTCTCCAAGAGGTGTGAAAAACCTTAGTTGGCACATCAACCCTGGAAGCGTACTCCTGAATAATCGACAGAGTTTTATCTTCACTACCATCATCTACAAAGATCAACTCCATAAGATCATGAGGAAAATCTTGGTCAAGGATACTGTCAATGGCATCCCTAATATAATCTTCACAGTTTCTCACGCAAACTCCTATTGTGAGTTTAAGTTTCATAAACAGCATCTTCTCGCAGAAAGCATTGATTATTCATCAAGAACGGGAGGAATAATATCGCCAGCAAGTCTGCTATATGCTTTTAGTAACCAAAACAGGATACTCCACCCATGTTTTGAAGAAGTGAAATTTGGTTTCGGAAAAACCTTCCGGAACTCTGCAAGATTTTCTCCCTTTGTTGCTATCCCATCTGGATTTCCAATTTTTTCTTCAATTGCAATTTTTAGAAACCTAATTTTTGATGGATTATACCCCATTATCTCAGAGGCGATCCAATCAACAGAAAACGGATCAACCCCTGCCATTATAAGATCTAATCGAATAGGATGCTGACCCAGAGCTACTAGACCATCAACAATCGTGAGATGCGGACGTAGAATCTTGTTTATGCCCACTATCGCTTCATCCAAGAAAGAATGATATTTGACTTTTTTTGGGAAACCTATGCAGCCAAAAATGTTCTTCATTGCACACGTTATCTTGGTAGCTCTCATAACTTTCAATTTAGGCACATTAATAAACAAATCCGTCTTCAACAATAACTGCGGTACTTTGAAAGAGAAACTGTGATTATTCACTGAAACCGGCATCTCTGTCAATTCATCCTCAGACAAATTAACAAGTTCCACCTTTTTCTCCTCTGCCAACTTTTCATATCCCAGAACGGGAAAAGCGTATTTCGTTCGCATTGCCGATGCGTCAGCTTCAGCTACTTTGATGTTAACTCGTTCGCCGCATTTTTCACGAACGTAGTCTATGATTCCTCCCACGACCTTGGGATCTGTAGTGTAGCCAGTACTTGAGTCCCAATAATAACATAAGTTTGGCTTAACAACCACAGATTTCACGGGATTATCAGGCTTAAAATCTATTATAGCCAACGCTTCTGAAACAGAATTCTTTAGATCCTCTGATGATCCATGTGCATTTACAAGGCTAACAACATTGCCCATTCAATAACCATCCTCTCAGAAGCTTTCTTTAAACTTGTACGCCTCTTGAATTAACTCAATAGTTTTCAATCCGTCAGTGGCAGAAATCGAAGGATCAAAATCGTTCTTTAAGCAATCGAAAAAGTGCAATAGTTCCTTGTAGAACGATTCGTAGTGATAGGTATAATATAATGGACGGATTTTTTTACCCACAGCTCTTCTCAAGATATTCTTGGCGCCTTCTTTTGCGGCATGGAGATAGAGATTATGTGGCACCAAATCCTCGCTGGAAATGTACCCTGCAGCACCATGAAGAATGGTTCTAAAATTGTATTTGGGAAAAATAGTCTGTTGATACCAACCAACATTAACTATTCCTTTAGAAGAAGAATCAGAGGAACGCAATATTACTATTGCACCATCTTCCACTGGAAGATCAAACTTATAATTCAGACAAGAAAAAATAACACGAGAATCACCCGCAAAAAAACGGAATAGATCAATCATATGATAACCAATGTCAATAAGTGCGCCACCTCCAGACTTTTTCGGATCAAACCACCAATCAGACACTGGAGCAGGGGCTCTTGGATGAGCAAAGGGACCATTAATAACTTCTTCAAGGGTAACAACCTCTATATTCCCAATGATTCCCCTATCTACAGTTTCTTTCATTTTTTGAATTGCCTCTGTAAAGCGCATCACATGTCCAACCATAAATTTCACACCGTTCTTCTGTACCGACTTCACGATTTCGCGACACTCTTCAACGGTATTTGCCAATGGTTTTTCCGCAAAAACGTTTAACCCAGCCTCCAACGCCAATTGAATGCTTTCGAAGTGCAGAAAGTTGGGCAACGATATCACAACTGCATCTATGCCTGAAGAATGATTCAGCAGATCGTGATAATCTTCGTAAAGATTTTTCACACCTAGAGATCCCGCTTTTTTCAACGCTTTCTTTGAGAAGTCGGCTGCCGCTACTACATTTATGCCCTCTATACGCGAACAATTCATCAAATGGAGCATACCCATTCTTCCGAGACCGACAACTCCGACCTTTATCATCTGGATCTCACCTTAGCATCTAACTTCAAACCTATGCTTTTTCCCAAGCAACATAACGTCGTCCAAGCAGAAAACTCATCAACGCGTAAAGTAGAATCAAATTGTCAAACAAAACCTCAATGAATATTCTTCGGGCAAAAAGCAACAAGACTCCAATGAAAAGTAAAATAGCAATTGAAAAAAAGGAGAACGGAAAAACAAGAATCGTGGTTACAGTTGTGGCAATCAAGGCAAAAAGAACTATTGGACCAAAAATGAACAACATAATTTCAGGAATCGCAATCTTTTTTGGAAGAATAAGCCGCCTTTGGAGCATAAGTCTAAAACATTTCACCCATAAACTTATGAGCTGATTGGCACGGCGCGCCTTTATCTTCAGTTTACCAGACAAACCCGTGGGAAACGACGTATAGAAAATCGCCTCTGGCGCTAAAATTGCCCGATGATTATGCTGGATAACCTCTAAAGCCGTGCCAGAATCGTCCGAACCAGTTTCATGATCAAATTCGTCAAATGTTCCTTTTTTGTAGGCACAGAAACCTCCTTCAAACCTTATAGTTGAATATAACTTTGATTCACCCAGTCTTATCAAATACGCGAAATTCAGGTATGTATCCTCAGCCCTTGTTATCCAAGATTGATTCATGTTTTCGTTTATTCCTCGGCCAGTGACTGCGCCTATGTTAGGATCTGCTAAGTATGGCAAAGCCTTCTCAAGTATGTCTGGAGGCCAATACGTATCCGCATCTGAAACAATCACTATTGAAGAAGAAGAAACTGGCAAAGCGGCGTTCAAAACCGCTGATTTCCCACCTCTAGGATTTTGTCTAACGACTCTTATGTTCAATTCAGGATGGTATTTAATAAAATCTTCAACTTTCATCAATGATTTGTCTTCGGAAGCGTCATCAGCCACTATCATCTCAATTTTCTCTTTGGGGTAGGAAATGCTTTCAACATTCTCCAATTTCTTTTCTATTACGTCTTCTTCATTATACACTGGAATCAAAATGGATATTTTAGGTTGAAAATTCTTGTCGATTTCAAGTTTCCAAGGTTTTTTGGCGCAATTCCGAAGGAAAACAAAGTACGCGATATATATCCCACAGAAAATAATCAAAAACGTCAGAAACAAAGAAAATAATATCTCAATCAAGTAAAATTCATCCAGAATTTGCATACACAACTCAGCAGCAGCATCAGCATCTTCACAACTTCAAAACCTAATTTTTGTCAATAAGTTTTGCCCAAAGGAAAATAGGCTTTGTCTACAGTTTAGTGATGGCGCAGCTGAACGCTTCTGAAACGTATTTTATATCTTCTTCTGTCAGATTTACATGCATCGGCAAGCACAAAACTTTTTTAAGAATTCTTTCAGCTGTCCGTAGATCTCCTCTTCGTGTTCCAAAGTTCTGCCTATAAAAAGGATGAAGGTGGCAAGGTGGATAGTAAATATTTCCAGTTTCGATATTATAGTCTTCTTTGAGGATTTGCCCAAGTTTTTCTACATCGACATCGTTGCTGAGCCTTAAAGGATATTTATAGTAGCTATGTCTTGTGTTGGCTGGAGTTCTATACAACAAAACATTTTCGTTCTTTTCTAGTGCATTGTCATAATTTCTTGCGATTTCGTTACGTTTATGAACAAACTTTTCCAAATTGGCCAACTGATATTTTCCTAATATGGCAGTGATGTCACTCATGCGCCAATTATGCCCCAACATCACCATCTGCCTCTGCGAATTTAGACCATGGTTTTGCATGCTCCTTGCAGCTTCAGCCAGATTTGAATTATCAGTGGTTATCATCCCACCTTCTCCAGTTGTCATAACTTTGGTTGGATAGAAAGAGAAGCACCCGGCATCACAAAGTGTTCCGGCCATTTTTCCATTAATCATTGCTCCATGGGCGTGAGCGCAGTCTTCCAGAAGAAACAGCTTGTAGTCTTCACAGATTTCTGAAAGTTCTTTGATTTGAGGACATATGAGACCTGCTATGTGAACTACGATTATTCCGATAGTTCGTGACGAAATCTTTTTTCGAACATCCTCGGGATCAATGCACAGAGTATCTTCTCGTATGTCTGCGAAAACCAGTTTTCCGCCCGCTAGTATGACAGAATTAGGCGTTGCAACAAAGGTGTTGGTCGGGACAACTACCTCCCGGTCTTTCACTTTGAAGTATCTGAGGGCAATTTCAAGACTGGAGGTCCCTGAATTGACTGCTATTGCGTATTTAGCCTTAACATATTCAGCAAATTTACTTTCAAAATCTTTGACGTGAGGGCCATTGGTTAGCATTCCGCTTTTTAGGGTTAATTCCATGTCTCTTAAGATTCCTTGAATGCTTTTGCCATCAAAGAATGGAGAAGCAGACTGTATGTTATTTGTTTTTTCCATAATCAATCATCGCTTGTTGCTGAGACATAGTTTCTCCACATTTTTCCCCCAGTCCAAAGGAGATAATCCACTGCAGAAAGATTCGGCACAAAATCCGTGCCTAGTTGAGGATAAATGGGGCAATGGAAGTTCTGGAAAACTACTTTTATGCCCTCTTTTTCAAAACGTCTAACATCTAAATAATTGCGCGCTCCGATTCCTGAGAAAAGTACGGTTGCTCCAAGAGTCTTACATTGAGCAAGCACTAAATCGCTTTTTTTCCCAGAAACTCCAAGAGATGATGCCATAATCAAAGGTTTCTCTATCTTGAGAAAATCCATTAATCCTCTTATGAAATGCATGTTAAGGTCTACTAGTCTTGTCCACTTTTGGCTGTAAGTCTCTTCAAAGAAGCCGCTGAATTTTCGCCAAGAGGGGGCCCTGGAATAGTTATGTTTTAGCATTAGCCAGTGATGTTTTGCCCAGTCATATTCGGCATCGTTTGCTATCATTACCTCGTTGATAGGCAATGATTTTGAAACATGTTTTATCGGAACTGTTAGCCACTTAACTCCTTGAAACGTTTTTATTCTGGTTCGATTTTGAAAACCTTGCCACTCAAACTGAACATTATCCTCAATAATGAAAACATCGCATTGAAGCATCTTATCGAAGAAACCTAACCAAGGTAAATAGTTTGGCTGATGCCCGGCAACAATCATTCTTTTCTCCCAGATTTGGTTATGTTAAAATTTCTCTAAATATTTCACTACCTCAAAAGCCTCTGCTACAGAAACGCCTGCTTGGCTGCCTCTGAAAGAGGCCAGATTGATCGTTGATTCATACGCAAAATATCTCTTCTCCTTCTGCGATATATGACATTTCATCGCCTCCCACTTTTTCTCAAGACAACTGGATATGTCCACAAAATAGGTTGGAGAAAAGGCGGAAGGTCTTACCCTAGGAGTTTCATAAGCCAGAATCTTCGGAACATTCCTAAAAGCTGAAATAGAAAGCCACCCCACTTGCCTATGGTCCTGATGAGTATCATTGATTGTGTGCGTCAGTACTAACTCAGGGCTATTCCTGATACAAAATTGTTCCAGAAAATCAATAGCTTTAAATGAATTAGGTATTTCAGTATCCGGAAAATCCCCAAAGTGGACTTCTTTTACTCCTAGAATGGTCAAAGCATCTATGCTTTCTTTCATCCTAACCTTCACATTGCCGCTCTTTTCGCCCTTGGTCATGTAAACAGCAACAACTCTTTTTCCTGCTTTGTATGCTTGGTAAAGTGTTCCTCCGCATCCCAGTTCAATATCATCTGGGTGAGCCCCTATCGCCAAGATCGAGTCAACCTTGGGGGCCATTTCAAGGTGCCTCGATGGCTCCGTATTTTTTCGCCTTGAGGAATAGCTCATTAATATCAACACAACTTGTTTTTTAACTCTTCACATATCTGTTTTTCCAAATGTAAACACCATTAACACTGATTTCTAGTGGCTACTCGTTTTTCACTTAAAGCCATTCATCGAAAAGTGCTTTTTTTGTCAACAGAATCAAAAGTTTTCATCGCAACTAACTAAGAACTTGTCATGTTAAACCGAAGACTGACAAAGCGTTCGTGATATTGAAAACTTCTGGTGGTCGCATTGAAAATCCAAAGTTCAAAAAATAGATTACCGAAAAAACCGTTGTTCTCAGGATCCCATGTTGCGGTGTAGTTATTAATATCTAATAGAGCATCATTCAACTTCAAACTGTAAAACTCTATACGCGATAGGGTTGTGTTAAGGTCATAATCAAAAGAAAATGTCAAAGGATATTCCCATTCTCCTTTGTCTGCCACAAAAGCTGTAATGTTGTATAGTGACGGTAAACTGCTTGATGTGCGACTGGAACTGTTGGCGGCTGGTTGGGTTTGATTGCGAAATTTCACTTCGATCAAATAGTAGGCAGCGTATCCTAAGTGATTTCCAACACCCAAAAATACGCTGTAGCCATGATTTCGTGTAATATTAAACGGGTAATTCTCAGCGCTGTGATTTGGACCAAGAATCCAAAGTTCGCTGAAGAATTCAGTCTGGGGAAAAACCAGAAGTCGCTGGAGCGCAGGCGAAGCCACAAGCAGAGATAGGATTCCCGTGACTACTAGAAAAAACGCTTTATATTCTTGAAGATTCATTAAACCCTGCTTCCAGATTTCCATTTCAAGAGAAACCACAAAGCAACACTGCCGCACAAAACAATCGCCGTTGCAATGATTGAGCCTAAAACGTTAATCATGAAATCCCAATGGTGCTGTTGCAGTGCGTTTTCCTTCAAAAAGTTTGCTTCAGCAACAAAATTGTCAAGTCTTTGCTGACTTTGGACGGAAAAATCAACAGCCGAGTCAAAATCACCCGCGCTATAGGCGAAATGAGCATGAGATAATAGCGCACCCGCTTCATTAAGAATAACCAGTAAGGCAGTAGTATTTGCACCTGCGTCTTGCGCTTCCGAGATAGCTTGATAGCAAGCGATAATTTTTTCTTCGGCTGAAGCAATAGTAGCTGCAGCATTAGCTTCATCTGCCAAAGCGAACGAAGTATGACTGCCAAAACAAAACAGTAGTAACAGAGTCCCGAATAAGATGCATTTGCGCATTGTAGTCCGCATTGCCGTTCCACTCAGCAGATTTTTCGTCGGCACCAAGCAACATAGAAATCCTTAAAGGCTTTGTTCTATTTGTTTGAACATAAGTCCTCTAGGACTTTCCTTTTGGTGCGCACATCCTTGAGGCGTTTCTCAACGTGTTTATTGGTTCTGGAATATTGCTTATACGCTTCCAAAAACTCTCGTCCCTTAGTTGTAAGGACGTAACACTGTTTTTCATATTCGAAGTTGACAAGTGACGCTTCAACAATTTCAGCCAAATATCTTGTTAAAACCTTATAACTCAAATTGGCTTGGTACATGATCTGCGTTTTTTTAGCGTTTCGACTCGCCACAAGCAGTATATCCGCTATAATGTCCAGTCTGCTTCTATAACTACCCAAACTTTATCCCTCAGAATAGAATTTGAAAAAGACTTTGGTCAATTCGAGCTTCAGAAAATTACCTTAGGCTAAAGATGAAGCCAGCCTCTGCCGCTTTTTTTCAACTGTTGCTTTTGTTTTTTATCATTACAGTAGTGCGAAGCGCGATTGTTTCTGCGAGGCTTTTGGTTCGCAATATTGGTTTTGATGAACTTTCCCCATCCGCCGACGTGAGGGCTAGGAGGAATAATTCTGTCGGCATCTTCAACTTTGTGCAGCTGTAAAATTTCCCTAAAGTTCAGCGCTTTATAATCTCTTGTTGCATGTATTATCGTGCCCTTATCAACGAATAGCTTGGAATAATTGTTAGTCGCAATGCCTTCGGCTCTCAACTTATCATCAACTCGCTCGTGCCACAATTGTTTCCATTGTACCTTCAGTTCTTCGACAATTTCTTTTTGAGTTGGAGTCACCATTATTCAATCCCTCCTTGACAGGAGCGGATGGGAACATTTATTAGTTTTAGTGTAGTTTTGATCTTCCGCCTTCCCCGCATGTTCTTCGAAAGCGCGCTATTTAAACACTAAAGAATGAAACATCTATATAAATTATCTAGAAGAAAGGTACATTTTTCTGTGGCAAGAATTTCAATCATCTAGAACAGCCAAGAATTTTCGTATGTAGAAAAATTCTTAAGCGAATCGCGCAAAACGTTTTTAGTCCATTTCTAATTCCAGGAATATTCAGATAATTTTTCAATTATCTGATTTTGGTTTTGCAGTAAGCCTGTGAGCTAAAACTCTTGCATTTATAGGACTTTTTCAATGCTGCATTTGCATTAGCTTTGAAGCTGCAGTAAATTCTAACTCAAACGTCGATTGCTATATGTAATAATGTGGTACCTAATAGTATAAACTATGGAAACGGTTTCATAACGTTCCAATAATCACAATTCCAAAATAGCATGCGGTCTTTCTCAACGGCTTCTAGCGTGCACTGCAAAAAACATTAAATCGTTGAAATCCTACACTTATCATAACAGCATTTTGGTCTAAGATGAACATGGACAAAAAAGTACTCTGTTCAGGCGTGCTGCTCGCATTATGCCTTACCCTTCCCATCTCTTGCGCATTATCTTTTCCACTAGAACAAACCATCAGCCACAGACAATCAATGCGTAGCTACATCAACGAAAACATTTCGAACCAGCAACTCTTAGAAGTACTGTGGCTCTCTTATGGATACAGTAACGATCATAGAAATATACCAAAAATAGGTGACGATTATTCCTTAATAATATATGCAGTAAACGCCACTGGAAGTTATCAGTACGTCCCAGAAAACAATTCACTCGTCATACATGACTTAATGGTCAACAAAGAAACTATACGTTCTAATGATCAAAATTGGCCCAGTGACGCCAGCGTTGTTTTGGTCGTTGTATGGAATCAAACAAGAATGAGCAACGGATATTTTGCCTCAGCTGAAGCAGGCTGCCTCGTTCAGAATGTATATTTGGCAGCTGCTTCACTCAATCTTGGAACATGCTGCGTTGGAAATATAGATTCTCCAGGATTACGCGACAACCTCAAATTGTTCACCAACCTAACTCCATTATTAGTGATGCCTTTAGGTTTTCCAACAGATCCATATCCACCAGCAAGCCCAAATTATAATCTTATGGTGGGCAACCTTCCTGACGTGCAATTCAGCATGCTGTCCTTTGAAGATACATTAAGAAACATGCAATTCACGCAGAATTGGTCTACTGAAAACCTATCCTCGCAGGAAATTTCCCAGCTGTTGTGGGCTGCTTATGGTTACACGAACGTCACAAGCGGCACCACATACCATAGAACAACCCCGAGTGCCTATGGAATCTATCCGCTTGTAATCTTTCTTTCAAACGCAACAGGAGTTTATCAATACTTACCAGAAAATCATTCAATTGCTAAAATACTAAGTGGCGATAAAAGATTTGAAATTGCAGATGCATGTGCAAGTCAAACATGGGCAGCAAAGGCTCCAGCAATATTCCTCATCCTCTACAACTCATTATACAACGGCGGAAACACGGGCGATGGTGGCATTCTAACTCACGAATTCATAGAAGTAAATGCTGGATCAGTAATCCAGCAACTCTTTCTTGAAGCAGCTGCATGGAACTTGAGTGCAAATATAGTTAGCAACGGTCTCGAAGATTGGAATGGAACAGGGGCAACGATACTCCGCAACATTCTTGACGTATCCTCTTCGAATATTCCCTTGTACGTTGTACCAGTTGGAACACAAGTTCCAGATACAATCCCGCCTACAATTGGCACTCCGTCTCAAGAACCAAATCAAACAGCCGTGGAACCCTCCCAAAATGTTACAATAACTGTATATGTCTCAGATGAAGAAACTGGAATACGTGAAGTCATCCTTTTCTACAGCATAAATGGAGGCCAAACATGGATAACAATCACCATGAACAATATCTCACACGACACCTATATGGGAGAAATTCCAGGTTTTGAAGCAGATACTTCCGTGCTATACAGAATTGTAGCATTTGATAAAGCCAATAACCAGGCAATAGAAGATAGAAATGGAGAATACTACACATACACAGTAATACCCGAATACCAGGAACTTATGATAATTCTGTTTATCGTAACCACAATATTAGTTGCGCTCATTTCAACAAAAACAAAGAAACATAGCCAAAAATAAGGTATGCCGAGTCATTATTCTTCTTTGCACTCTGCATAAATCAAATGACCTGCAAAGGCGAAGTCGAAGTTTTTCAATAGTTTGATTATTGTTTTTCTGGCTTTTATCGCATTTTCGGGAGAATAGATCCCTTTTGGACCAAATTCTATGCCTTTTCCATGCTTTCAACAGGGTATCATAAATGCGTGCATTTCTGCGTTGGAAGCTTATTTTGGACTTGGCATCTGGTTTCATGATATCACATGGGCTGTGGCCGCTTTTCTCTCAGGTCTTATAGTCAGTAGACTCGGAGTTGAATCGATATTTTTCATGTGCTCTGGATTTCAAGCGTCGACAGGTCTCTCCGTTTTGAAGTCAGCAAAAGTGTCACACTATCGGACTACTAAAAGGAGCAGTGACTTCAAGTTACATTAATGTAATGCAAAAAATGGCTCAATTGAAGTTTATCCTTGGACGGACATGTCAGATTCTTCTTTTTTTCTGATGACGGGATTAGTGATGAAAATAGAATTGGGTATAAAAATCATGTCGCCATCCTTAGTTTCTAAGACTGTTGTCCTTATGCTTACTTTAATTACCTTTCCTTCGAATGCCTGCACCTTTATCTTGTCTCCTACTTTGAAGGCCTTATCCGCTTGCACCAGCATCCCAGATACGAAATTCTGAATCACTGTACTCATGGCAAAGCTTATGGCAATGCTGAAAGCGCCTAATCCAATGACAATTGAAGTAAGATCAAAACCTGAGACAGCGATTATCACAAAAAGTCCGATAATGTACACCACGTATTTTGAGAGCTTCACTATCCATCTTTCGATTTCTTCTGGGAATGGTGTTTTTTCAAAGATCTTACCAAGAGTTCTAGAAACAGCTTTTGCAATCAGGTAGGTGGCTCCTAACACTATTATTACTCCGATAACTTGAGAGATATCGATACCGCCAATTTGCCACATTTTAGATCCACTTCCCTTAGTTTTGGTTAATCTCTGTCATGTAAACGATTTTTCGTTATATTAAACGAAGATTTCAATGCCTAACACCGATAAATATAGGTGAATGTTTATAAATATTTCCACATTAATTTTTTATGCGGATCAATGTGAAGGGAAAGCGAGTTTGTTCTAAGAACCAAGACTTATAGGCAATGTGTTGCAGTTAGCACAGATCCAGATAGTGAACTTTAATCAGAGATTATATTTGGTAAACATTCAATAGGTACGGCTTTAAGTCTTCAAAAATCTTGGCTTCCTCTTGGATTTTCTTTTCTGCTTCTTCACTGTCCAGTTCTTGTGTTTCTAAAGCAAAACTAGCAGTCTTCCCAATCCAGAGAAACCTTAGGGCATCCAGCAGGATCCTTCTATTTTTCTCATTCTGTTCTCTTCTGAAGGCTGCTGCAAAGGAATAAGTTATCTTCGCCCAGACATTTGCTGGAAAGAAAAACTTGTTTTCATCCATCGCTTGAAGCTTTTCCATTTCTTGGAGCAGTTCTCGACTTAGAATTTTGCCGTAGATGCTTTTGTTGCTACGAAATCCTGCCTTGTGCGCTTTTGTGAGTTCACATGGATCTACTTGAATGGGCTCAGGGCTGCCTGAATTGATTTTTCCGCGAATGACGGTTACGGGCTGGCTTCCTCGAATTGATTCCCATGTTTCCTCAAAAAAGTCCATGCAACAAAACATTGAACCCACTACTTCTGTGAACATTGAGGCTAACTGCTTTGATGGATCCTTTGCCTCATGCGTCTTCAGTCCCAGAAGGGCTTGCTTCGTCTTGACGCCTTCTCCTAAAGCTGTGTGCGTCACAAAAATATCAATTCCAAATCTGGAAACGTAAGGCGTACTCCACAACGGAGACATTAGAATTGTTTCTACTAATTTTCCCGAAAGAGCGAAGTCTCCACCTATGGGTTGCCGCACTCTCTTACCGTAGAGGCTGCAGGTGAAGGGATAGCACACAAAGTTGGTTATGGTGCCGTCATATTTGTGCCTCAAATATAGTGGAGTTACGAGTCCTACATCTTCAATAGTCGGAGAAAGGAGAAGCTTCATCCATTCAGGAGTTATGCTTCTCAAGTCGGAGTCAACCATGACCATTCCGCGAACCCCAAGATATTGTGCCGCTTCTAGGATAGCCCTGATTGCGGTTCCCTTCCCAGAAATCCCGACGTATCTTGTGGTCACAAGCTCAGTTTCCCCCGGAACTTTCATAGCTTTCACTGAAGCCAAAGTTCCATCTATTGAGCCGCCATCAGATACGAGTATGATCCCTCTTAAATCTGGAAAATGCTCTTCCAACCCTTTCACAACTTGGTATACAACATAGTTAATGGTATGAGCGCAATTGTAGGAGGGTATCCCAACTAAAACATCTTTTTCCCTTATTGCTTGCAGTTTCCTCCAAGTTCCTATGGGCAAGGCTGACTTTTCTATAGGCACCATACGAGCACACATCCATCAATGGCCTCAAAGTAGCGGAATTAGTTTTTTGGAGATTATGGAGTTCCAGTCAAATCTTTTGGTGACATTGTCAAAGTTGTTCATAACTCTATCTTCAAGAAACTGTCTATATATTCTAAAAGCTATACTTTTTGGACTCTCAGAAAGCTCAAACATGTATCCTTCCAAGTCGTCTCTTATGAGTTCTTGGAACGGAGGAATCCTTGAACAGAAAAGAGTTTTCCTCGCGGCCCCCGCTTCAATTACAGGTAATCCGAAACCTTCCTCCCTGCTCGGAATGAAAACCAAATCGGCGATATTATAAACATCTGCTACACTCCACTTTTTGATCTCACCATCCTTGTACTCCCTCTTTTGAGAGATGAACTCATGACAAAAAATTATGTTCTCATGCAAGTTTCTTCTGGTAATTAGTTCACGTAAATATTCAGAATACAGTAAGCCCATCTTTGTTACTTGATGCTCAGGCGGTCCTGTCACGAGTAGTCTAATTCGCCATACTGAGCTCATGAGATGTTTTAATTCGTCAACAACGAAAAATGCCAGTTCAATGTTTTTTCGAGGAGTAACACGGACAGGCGTTATTATGATGAAATCTTGAAATGATAGTCCAAGCTTTTTCATCAAGAGTTTGGTAGTCTCATCGATTTTTATGTACTCTTCAACATCAACACCGTTGGGCACAACAACAATTTTTTCTATTTTATATGGTTCGGGCAACCGAGTAAATTGTTTCAACCTAAAATTTGTCGGTACAACATAAGTCACTTTTGAGTCCTTGTAATGAAGTAGAGTGAATGGAAATTTTTCCATTTTGCTTTTCCCTTCATCTCTCAAGAGGACGCTATCATGGAGCCAAAAGATCATTTTCGCGTCCAATTCGTCAACAAGTTCATTTATAGCAGCTGTAGCAGCAAAATTGAAAGGCATACATGGAATATTATGAACTATATAAGTGTCAACTTTTGAAAGAACCTTAACTAGTTCTTTCTTAATGTCCTCTTTCAACGCATTAAAATCTGCGTTCTCTTTTTCTTCTTCAGTTATTCTCTTCTGAACAGCTTCAATTTTCGGATCGTGCGGGGAGAGTAGTGGAATCTTGTGCTCCAAGACATGGTCATAGTCTAGGCCGCCACCATAACCATAAATCAAATGAACCTCATACCCAGCTTCGCTTAGGTATTTAGCATGTCGATCTATGACTATTTCAACTCCACCTATCGCTCTTGGGGGTGCTGTGTAATGTACGATTCCTATTTTTGGCATTTTCAAATCCTCTTCTTGATCCCTTAGAGTTGTTAATTTACTATTCACATTATAAAAAATAAACTATTCCTAAAACCCTCGTCACATTAGACTTGAACTTGAAGCGTAAAATACATAAGTAACATTACTTCTCAATGAGAACAAAGACATTTGCGAGGGCTTATTCAGGTGGAGATTATGGCAATCAACACATATTTGAATGATTTATTCCAAGCCTTTGTGGATTTTCTTCCAACGATTGGTTGGGTGCTTGTAGTTTTGGCGATTGGTTGGGTGGCGGGAAGACTTTTGGGAAAAGGAATTTCGAAAGTCTTGGCAAGGGCTAGATTTGATGAAATTTTGAGAAAGACGATAATTGGAAAAGCGTTAGAACGCTCAGGAATTACAGGCATTCGCCTCTTCGATTTGATCACGAGATGGTCTGTTTATTTTGTCGCCATACTTCTGGCTGTTGATATATTAAATATAAGCGAGCTTAGCACGCTGATGCGGGGAATCGTCGCTTATATACCAAACCTCATCGCCGGCATCTTGATTATTACCATTGGCTTTATTGTGAGTGATTTCATTGGAGATGTCGCAAAATCTTTTGGTGAAGAAGCGAAAATCGAATATTCAGGTCTGTTTGCCAGCTTGTTGAAGCTCTTCCTATACTTCATAGTTATTATGATGGCGCTGTCTACCATGAAAATTGATGTATCCATCATCTATACCTTCGCAACTGCTCTAGCATGGGGAGTGGCTCTAGGCGTATGCATTGGATTGGGCATCGCATTAGGCTTAGGCTTTAAGGACGTAATCGCAAAGAATGCTGAGAAATGGATTGAAACCTCTCAATCAGTTGCAAAAAAAGCTGAAGATTTTTGGAGCTGGTATTCCCGAAGCAAAAAGAGCGAGACTGAATAGGAGATTTCCAGCATCTTTCTTTTTATAGCATTGCCAACAGAGCGTATCATCTTCTTCCCTATATTCACCCAATTCATGTAGTTTCATGTTTTCCTGAGATTGAATTGTTTCTCTGTGCCCCGTCAAATAGTGGAGATGGATTCCAAAAAAGCAGATAACTTGTTCTTGCTTGTTGTCTAGCAAGATGTTGTAACGTTTGCCAACGCATTATGTTGTGTTACCTTCATCATACTTTCGAAAAGCATTTTGATTTCGTCCGGTATTTTTTCTCGCGGCATCTTCTCCGCCATCTTCTTCGCAACAAAGGTTTTCCAGCCTGGATGTAGTTTTTGCCAAGTAGTGAGAATTCGTCTAATTTCAGCTGTCCTTGGTCTTCCGGCATCAATGTTCTTAATGCTTAGTTGCAACCCATAGTTCTCATTTAGGACTCCTGTTAATGTTTCAACTGGCACGTAGTTTTCAATCGCCGTTGGAAGTATGGCACAACTTCGAGGCTCTAAATAACCTTCTCGTATTAGCATTTCAACTTCATCTTTCGCTGTTTTATGGAGTAATAAGAACAATGGAATATCGGTTTTTTTCGAAAACTTGCTCCATGTTCTTAAATTGTAGTCTCTTGACTGGCTCCTTCTAAAGAGTGCGAATAGCCCATTTAATCTCTGAGGTTTTGAGTTTACTGGCATAACAGAGAAGCTATCCGAGTCTATGCCCATGGTTTTTGCCAAAATTGGCAACATAACCTTTTCCATCAGTCCCTTTACCAGAATGATTCTTTCCGCGAAAAGTAGCTTACTAAAGGGTATATCCAGCTCCATAAGTACCTGTCTCATCTCTTCAGCGTTGTGGAGTCCGATGGATTTTGTTTCCTTTCCCTCCATCCTGATAATCCAAGTGCTCTGAACATCCATTCCATCAAGGATTATGGGAGAGTTTGTTACTAAGAAGATTTGAGAAGTGGTTGAAACTTCTTCAATTATTCTTGAAAAACGCTTGACCACCATAGGGTGCAAATGCATTTCAGGTTCTTCGATAGCCATGATTGAACCTTCATGCATCAAGAAATGTTTTAGGATCAGAGTCTCTTGGTCTCCTCCGCCGACCAGGTGTATTGGTAAACATAGACTGTTTTTTCTGGCAAATATCTCGCCCTCTCTAACTTCTAGTCTCATGCATGAGAAGGTCTCAAACGTTTTTTCGACATCGGTCCATCGCTTTATATCTTCATGCTTACGGCTTTGTCCCAACAATCGAATGGTCTCGCATGTCTCAGGATCTATTACGGGAGCCCGCGCCATAACGTTGGATGACCGGTCAGAGGAGTCTCTTGTCACCCTAGCCAACCTAAACTTTCCTTTAACTCTCTCTTGCAGGCTGGAAGTTATCTTACCTATCATTCTCGCTGCTGTAGATTCTGGAAAAGGCGGTGTAACCGTTATCTCGGTGGGCGGGGCGATCAGGGATTTACAGAAATCATCTGGAGCAACTAATTTGTTATTCTTAACAAGCGCTACATCAGCCCATTTGACGTATTCTGTTTTCCAACCTGTTCTAACGTCAATAATTTGCCTGCAAAACGTGACTTGATCATATGATTCGGGGAACCTCTTTCTTACGATGTTTAACGCCTCTGTTGGGAAGATTTCTTCGCATTCCTTGGGGTCGAACTGAATCGATAAGATAATTTCAATAGGATTTTTGGTCTCCAAATTATGCCACATATGATTGTCAAATTCAGTAACTGGGCCAACTGAACTGGGCTCAATTAAGTTAAATTCGCTAAAAAATAGGTACAATGCGTCAAGAATATTCGACTTCCCTGAGCCGTTCTTTCCAATTAAAACAACCATTTTTCCTAAACCATTTAAGGTTGTGTTCTTAAGACTTTTGAAATTCTTGACTTGAATCTTTGAAATCCTCATCTTCACCATCAAGCAATAGAACTTTTTTACATTAAAAGTGTTTTGTATAAGGATGCTCTTTAAGCTAACTGCAGCTTAGAACCCATAGAATAAACCAGAATCCTTCAATCTGCTAAATGTGCTTTGATTGCTTCTCCTTCTCAATATTGAACTTACCGCGAAATAGTTTGTTTCTTCGCCTAACTTCATCCAAGATGGGAGAACAAACTGCTCATGCGAAGCTCTAGTGAGTGTGTCGTTAAGAATTTTTCTGAATTCTTGGAACATTTCAATGTCAGCTTTTTTTGAATACACGAGTTTTTCTTTGAAGTCTGGAGCTAAACTTTTGCTTTGCTCATTGAAAAGCTTCTCATATTCAGCAAGCAATTTCTTAACCTCATCGTCATATTCAGTTAAAATCTTATTCCAAACAGTTTCTGAGATTTCGACCCCCTCTTCTGCAAGAGTTTTCACGATATGACTCGTGATTTGGGCTATCATTTTTCCAAGACCCCCTGTTGACTGACCAATATGGTGGAAAAAATTGAGGTCTACTTGAGCCATTTGATCAGCACCAGCGAACTTTACAACTTGTCTAAGCAAGGAAAGTTCAATGCTGTAATTGTTAGGAAAACTTATTCTCTCAAGTAGGTCTCTTTCAACCGCAAGCTCCCCTGATAGCGGATAATCCAAAGAATCTAAACTTCCGAAAATGCTGGGATACTCTCTAGATAAAACTCTAAGCATTGGAACTGCGAAAAGTCTCGTAACACGACCCCCAAAAAAATACTTGCGGCCAAGAGGTTCAAAGCTTACGGTCAGTCTTCTATAGAACGCTTTCACCAATTTGATCCGGGATGGCGTGTTCCGCCAAGTACTGACGATCGGATCGCAAAGCGCCATCACAAATTCTTTTTTGAAATTCATTATATCGGAGTCCATAAAACAGACTATATTTCCTTCAGTCAACGGAGTCGAAAGCCATAGAGCCGCACCTTTGCCCGTTGGAATGCGGGGCAAATCTGTAATCTTTTGTATCCCTAGTTTTTTAAGAGCAAAGAAAATGTTGGGATCAAACTGATGAACGGTCTTTACTATAAAATCTAAAAAACCTCGTCTTGCCATCAAGGCTTGAGCTTTATTCTCATTTAGTAGTTGCACTTGCCTCTTGAATAGGTTCAACTGATCGTACGAAGTTTCAACAACTCTTTCCAGCACCTCAAAATTCGGCCTGCCTTTTTCATCAAGTGATCCGTCGATCACGATGATTTCGTCAACATATCCGAAGTCTACGAGTTTACTGCATTCCGACATTGCATCTCGCATAACGTTCAACTCAACGTCTCTAGTTTCCTTGGTGACATCAATTTTTGTAGGTATCACTAGGGAAATAGACAAGGGCTTGAGTAAACCAAATTCATCTTCAACCAAGGAATTCAACTTGTCGCCCAAGCATTTTTTTGCGTTTAACTCCTTGTATGATCCTAGGTGGCTAATCTCAGCGGAATCATGCGGCATAAATAAACCTCAGTTCGCAATTTAACTCGGTAACATTTAAAACAATTACGCATAATTGAATCGAAGATACCGCCTTTTGTTGAAGTGCATTCGCAACCGTTCTCTTGTCGAAGTAGCCAGCGTCTGCTAGTTCATTTCGATAAGAAAAGGTTCTCTGCAAAGCCTTTTGCTTTGTTTCTTGTTCAGTATGTTTGACAAAAGTAGTCTTGCCGCAACAGTCCGCGCCAAAAATCTGCTCTTTAGTCTGAATCATCTTTCTTCCACCATTCGGGTTTAAACTCTTTCAACTTTTCAGTAAGTTCAGAAAAGTCTGTTTCTACGACGATATCTGCGACTGGAATGATTTGTGGATCTTTCGGTCGGAAGGCAATCCCAATAGTTGCATTTTCAATCATGCACAGATCGGTCTTAGAGTCACCAACCGCCAAAGTTTCATTTCTATCAACTAGATATTCACGAGTCAACTCGTGCATTTCATGGAGTTTACATACTGCCTTCTTCTGACAGTCTCCTTGCTTTTCCCAGCCAAGAGGCATACTTATCCGTCCTGTAACAACTCCATCGATAATCTCTAGCTCGTTGCCCCTAACAATGTCTACCCCTATTTTCTTAGCGAGTTTTGAGGCAAGGAAAGTGTACGAATCTGTGATAATGGCGGTTATAAAATCGTTCCCTTTCAAAAACCGGACAAAATCTTCTGCGCCATTCACTATTGGCATGCCGCCAAAGACTATTTCTATCTCTTCAGCCTTCAAACCAGAGAATAAAAGGGCAATTGCTTTGCTAACTTCATAGGCGTCTAGAAAGTCGGCTCGTCGATCTATATTCTCCAGTTCCTTCATTAAACCGAACTCACTGCAAAGGACCTTAACCGTCTGGTCTTCCAGTAAGGTTCCATCCATGTCCATAACTGCCAACTTTTTCATGATAGAACCGCCTGGTAGACTTTGAGGGTCTGCTCTACCGCCTTGTCCCAAGAAAATAGCCGCAACACTCTCTTCCTACCTTCAAAGCCCATTTTCTTCCGAAGCTTCTCATCGCTTAACAGAGAGATTATCGCCCCTGCAATTTGCTCATGATCTCCAGGCTCCACCAGCAGACCTGTGCGCCCGCTTTCTACTACTTCTGGAATGGCACAGGTTTTGAATGCTACGACAGGTTTTCCGCTAGCTTGAGCCTCTCCAGGCGTCAACCCAAATCCTTCCCATAGGCTAGGGTAACAGAAAACATCGCAACATGCGTACAACTCCGAGATAAGTTCGTCTGGAACGAAGCCCGTGAAAATAACAGCGTCCTTCACACTTTGATCTTTAGCAATTCCGCTAAAATTCAAAATATCGTGTCGCACAGAACCGGCTACCAGAAACTTTGCCTTCGGAAACTCTTGCAGGATCATGGGAACAGCCCTCAAAAGGAATTGTAGGCCTTTATAAGGAACAAGTCTGCCCACGTATAGGATGACTGGATGGTCCTTCAACCTGTATTTCTGTCTGATCTCGTCTCCTCTGACTTTTGGATTGAACCTTTCAATGTCTATGCCGTTGTAAATCACCCTGATTGTGTCCTCATCAATCTTGTAATTGTTTATCAACTCCTTTTTCAAGTAATGACTAACTGTGATGATACAATCAACGCCGGCACGGAGTGCAAAAAATGTTCCAACTCTATGATCAATCATCTTCAGTTTTTGTTTAGGATTATTCCAGACGCGAACAGGAGCAAAACCATGGTATGTAAACACATGAGGCTTTCCAAGCACTTCTTTGGTGATAGCACCGACAAAAACGTCAGGATGATATTGCGTGTGTACAATATCGAAATCTTTCAAAAAAGAAAAGCACCTAAAAGGGAAAATGAAGTTTCGTAAGTACGGAACGCTATCGCCAGCAAAACTCAATTCACATGATGGGATCTCTTTGGACCTGAGCTCGATTTCCCGAGAAACAATGACAGCATCATGACCAAGAGCCAATAGTCTCTTCGTTGTCTCGCTTATGTGGATTGCTTGACCAGATCCTCTGTGGAATGAAGAACGAATAAATGCAATTCGCACAGGCATTCACCTAATGAACAAGTTTTGCTAGCTATTTAACCCCCGAATAGATAAGAGCGGCTCGTACTTTATTACCTTCCGCTGTGTGATTTCTCTGGCGGTCTGTTACACGATTCTCTGCCTTGAGTCAGAGGAGCAGTAAACAATGTTAAATGGATCTTCTGAATGCGTTACTTGTGAATTCATCGGGGCTGTAAACTACGCCGTAGAGCAATAAATATAGCTAACAATTTATAAATATTATTGTACGACATTCTATACATTGAATTCTATATTTAGGCTAGGCAAACGGAGCTTTTAAGCATAGAACCCGCCAAAAAGCAAATCGAAACCTGAAAAAAGACCATGTGCTGGCCGGACAAAACTCGTCAAAAAACCACAATGATCCAAAACAACGACTCACAGCAATCGCCCATGTTTCTCCTTTGGCAATGCAGGTTAAAACGAGAAGATATGCCATCAATTGCAACTGAGCTAAATTTGAAGTTCCTATAGACCTCGTCGAGAGGTTATTGATTACCTACTTAAGACACTATTATTGAATTCAGGATTTTCAGAATAAATCATGACAACGCTTCCAAGTCTGAGGACGTTCAGAGATAAATTAAACATTGAAAGCCCGCCTCAAAATTTGAAAAGATGATTCACACAATTGCTGCGTTGAAAGTCTTCTTGGTCCGGTATTGTCAGCAGCCCAAGAGAGATTCGAACCCTCGTCTCCATTATGAGTGTTCTGTTGGAGACTTGAACCCTTTTGGGTATTGGGAACTAGTAGCTCCACTGCTTTGTTAAGGCAATTTCTAACCGCTACAATTATTGCCATGATAAAAGCTTGCTGCACTATGTATGTCTATCAAGTTTCTCTTTGTACAGTTGAATAGCCACCATTATCATTTTTTCCGCAAATTTTGCGTCTTTCCACCCTTTAACCTTAACCCATTTTTTTGGTTCCAATCTTTTATAGCTCAAGAAGAAATCTTCAATCTCTGCCTTCAGATGCTTAGCAACGTCTTTTACATCCGCGACTTCTTGAAATCTAGGATCTCCCAAGGGAACTCCAAGGATTTTGCTGTCTTCTCCGTTTTCATCCTCTGTTGTCAACACGCCAATGGGTCTAACAACCATTATGCATCCGGGAAATGTAGGCTTCGTAGTCAACACTAAAATGTCCAGTGGATCTTCGTCTGCGGACCATGTTCTGGGGATTATTCCGTAATCACCTGGATAATAAAGGGCAGAGTACAATACTCGATCAAGCTTGAAAGCTCCAGTTTCAAGGTCAAATTCATATTTGTTGCTGCATCCGTTTGGCACTTCTACTATTGTGTAGATCCTGCTCGGGGGATTTGGACCAGATGGAAGATCTCTCCACAAATTAGTCATTGCTAAATTACCTCTGCTTCTTTTTCCTCTAGCTGTGTCTCTTTCAAACTTTTATGTGTTGACTCTAGCTTTATCATGTTAGCTTGTAATAGTTCTGATTTAGAATGTTTCCCATGGTCAACACGATGGACAGGCGAGCTTTCAAGAAAACTGCTGAGCATTTGAACTTTGAAAACTAAAATTTTTTTAACAACAAAACACAACTATAGTTGATGTCCGATGTCAGTAGCGATTAAACGAGTTTTATTGGACGCACTTAAGCCCCGTGAACTATCAATCATTGAACTTTCGAAGGCCGTGGGTTCTGTTTATGGAATAGAAGAAGTAGATATAATCGTAAGTGAAGTCGATTCCAAGACAGAAACAATTAAAGTAACTGTAAGAGGGCCTCAAATAGACTATAGCGCGGTCTCGAAAGTCATGGAAAGATATGGTGTTTCCATAAGAGGCGTAGACGAAATCAGTGTGGCTAGGATGTGATCGCTTCACATCATCTAATGATTCTTCCGAAAACACTTTTCTATATCAAGATGTGAATTATGGACCCGACGATGAAAGCAATGACACCGAACGTTACCATTCTCAACCCTTTCATTAAGGGTTTCTGCTTGCCATATTTTCCAAAGAAAATCCCTGCTATGAACAGAATACCTAATGCCAGTGCAATCGAAATCCAAGATGCAATTAATACATCGAGCAATTGAAAAAATGCAAGAATCAAGGGAAGAATCACGATGCTGCAACACGCAAGCGGAGTGATGAAGTTAACAACAGAGAGTATTATTGCGTAGATTCTGTAGTTCTCGGTAATCAGGGTGTTATCTAACTTCCTGAATAGAGCCTTCTCGAGCTCAATGACCCTTCTCCCGCGCTCCAAAGTTTCAGATTCGTAGACGCTAACACCAGTTGATATTCCAAGGGCAACACTGCTGGAAACCATAGTACCTATAACTATCCGCAAATCTGGATTGGCAGCGAATGCAGAGCCAATGATTATGCCTAACTGCATGAAGGTTGAGTCGAACAACGTGTTTATGAAGAACCTCCGAAGAATAGGCTCTATCTCTTTAATTCTGTTGAGAGGAAGACGCAAATGCAAACTAGCTATCCACTGCTCCGCTCTTGTTATTCAAATACAAAAGTATTAACATTTCCGTTGGGCGTTCATATTGTTTAGATTGTTATTGTTCTTGTTATGAGCATAAGTTGCGATTGGAATTTCTGTCCTGCGTGCACTCATCTATAATTATAATTAATTATAAAAAAGAATTTCTTTTGGCTATATCAATTGGGCTCGCACAAATATTATAAAACCGTTCTTTCATCTCATATCTTATTGGAGGATGTTAATCTTGGCACTGGGAGACCTTGTGGTAACTGGTGAAGAGGCTTTGAAGGTAGTCGATTCTTTAACTTCAACGAGCCTAAGAATATTGAAGCTGGTTTCAGAGGAGCAATTGGATGTTTCAACAATAGCTCGAAAATTGGGGTTAAGTGAGGCTTACATGAGCGAACAAGTACGCATGCTAGAAGAAGCGAAATTAGTCAACGTGAGCTATGGACGGGGCAAAAGAGGAATCAGGAAACTATGTGAATTGGCTTTCGCAAGGATAACCATAGTAATTAAGCCTTAAGTTAAATTTGCCCACGGTCACGCAAATCTTCGAGGGCAGGCCATGCTGGTCTGTAGCGCACCTGCTTCCCTATTTTTTGCGGGAATGTCCGGTTTTTGGGGTTTAACGCTTTCAGACTCATAAGGGCCACTGAAGCTTAATGGCATCTTCACTATCTTGAGCAGAGCTAAGAGACTTTCTTGCATATACCAGATCATAAATTAGGCCATGTTAAAGTTGATTCTGCAATGTTTAATTTCCACTTCATATATAATTGAGGGAAAAGCGTAAGTATGATTTCTAGTTCTGTAAAAGGGGTTTTTCAGCGAATTCGACAGTGCTACTTGCAGTTATTCCAGTGTATTTGCCATGTTCTGTGAAAAAATGAAAGCCATTTTCAAAGGGCACGGTATTGAGTAGGTTTAGGTTTTTCCGTTTTTCTATAGTTTGCTTTTTGGTCATTGCTATCTTAGACAAAATACGGACACGACCTGAAACAGGGAACGAATAATGGAAGAGCGTTATAATCTTTTGTGATTGTAGAAGCACAGCTACATTTTCAAAGTGAATTAAGGAAAAGATATAATGTAGCAATGAGCAAATCCGTGGGAATTTGGTCGCACGAGTGATTACTATAGCTGTTTTTTCACAAACCGGAATCAGATAAACATCGCATAGAGCTTGGGTGCATAAAATTCTTACTCGCTGAAAAGTATAGTGCTTCACTTCTTGCTCATTTCGCGCGGATGCTTACCCGCTCGCCAGTGCGATTCTATCTCTTCAAGAGTGTGTCCTTTGGTTTCCGGCACCAACCTGTAACAAAATACCCATGCTAAGACACCCACTACCGCGTATAACCCGAAAGTTCCAGATCTACCGAGAACCTGAATAAACGTGAGAAAAGTTAATGCGATTATTAGATTCGATCCCCAATTTGCTTCGCTAGCAATGCTCATGGCAAGACCCCGAACCCTCAGCGGATATATTTCCGAAATAAGAAGCCAGAAAACTGGGCCTAATCCAATGGCGAAAGACGCCACATAAACCATTAGCCCGACTGTGGCAAAGGTTCCCTGGAAAGCAAACAAGCTTGACAAATAGAAGGAAACACCGAGTAACGTTAAGCTTGAGACCATCCCAGCCAAACCTACCAGCAATAATGGACGTCGACCCACACGATCCAGCAGAATTATCGCAACAACAGTAAATACCACGTTAACGACGCCAACTAACAGGGTTGAAAAAATGGCCGCAGACGATGACGATATTCCTGCAAACTGAAAGATTTTTGGTGCATAATAGATAACCGTATTTATTCCCGTTACTTGCTGGAAAATAGCCAAAGCAACACCGATTATCAAGGCAGGCTTCACCAATGGATTTAAGAGTTCAGCACGCCCACCCTTCTGCTCTTTGAGACTCTTTTGAATTTCTCTCAGTTCTTTTTCCACATCCCCGCTACCTCTAATTCGCTTCAAAACCACGCCTGCTTTTTCAGGTTCGTTATGGTTCACTAGCCATCTTGGAGTGTCCGGCAAAGGAAGCATGCCTAACGCCAGTATCACCGCTGGAATTGCAGCTAAACCTAACATGTACCGCCAACCTTGAATTGGAGCCAACGCGTAATCGACAAGATAAGAGACAACGATGCCGATTGTTATCGCCAACTGATTCAAAGAAACAAGAGAGCCACGCACCTTTGCTGGAGCAACCTCCGAGATATAGAGCGGAGCCGTCATGGAAGCTATGCCAATCGCAAGTCCTACAACAATTCTTCCTGCAATGAGCAGCAACACATTGGGTGTAAACGCGGTTCCAATTGCTCCCAAAATAAAAACTAAGGCAGCAATGATAATCATTTTGCGACGACCCACCAAATCCGCTAGATATCCCCCCACTGCCGCTCCAATTACAGCCCCTATCAAAACAGCGCTAACCACGATGCCAACTAAAAGGTTTGAAAGTGCATATTCTTGTTCAATGAATAGGACAGCTCCAGAAATAACACCCGTGTCGTAACCGAAAAGCAATCCGCCTAAGGCAGAAACTATGGCAACCACATAAACAAATCTTCCATGACCTTGTTTCGTATCAGGCGTTGCGCTCAAAATTTTCTTCTCCATCACATTTTTTGCTTGATACTGTTTTTTGCTTCTTCCAGATCAAGAACGGATAGGATGAAGAAAGCATGGGACCACGCTAGCGGTATCGCAGAGATAGGAACTCCGCTTTCTTTGTCAACTTGCTCCGAAAGTAACCCCAATTCGGTGAAGTGGTTAAGTGCCCAGCGAATAAGCTGCTCCGCTTTGTCCAATTCGCCTACTTTTTCGTAGTATAGCGCTAACCATAGCGTTGTCAGAATCCATGGGTTGCCGCCGTAGTACTGATCAAAGGGGTACCTGCCCAACCCGCCTGACTTAAACTTGAAAGCAGATTCTAGAGCTAGGGCTGTCTTTTTAATTCTCTCGTCATCAGCAGGCAAAACATCAAACGGGTAGGATAAGCTTAACAGGCTGACATCAATGTTCTCGTCTCGGGGGATAGCTGTTTTGATGAATCGATTTAAGTGCGCATCCCACGATAAGTTGAGCAGTGATTTCCTGAGGTTAACTGCTTTTTGATCCCACTCGCTGCCTAAATCGTCTTTTCCCATCACTTTGGCAAGAGCGACGGATGACATCAGCCCTGCACAAACTGCTGCGTTAGAGTATGTGTGACCACCGAATTTCTCTTCCCAAAGACCCACAGTTTCAACCAGACCATTAGCTTCAGAAACCTGCGCAGCCAAGAAGTCCGCGGCTTTCCTGACACTATTCCACACTGAGCGAACAAACCGGCGGTCACCCGTCAGTTCAAAGTGCTTTCCCATACCCCATAGAACAGTTGCGATTTCGTCTATCTGAGAGCTCCAACAGGGACCCTTTAAACGAACCCCTATGTAATAGCGCTGGTATAGTCCGCCTTCGGGTTCTTGAGCTTTTGTGCACCACTTGTAGAAACGTTTTGCCTCCTCGTGATACCCGCATCTATCAAAGGCATAAGCAACGTAAGTGGCATCTCTGGGCCAACAGAAACGATACTCGGGATCCATGCATGGAGCAGCGATTATGCCCCCGTGACTTTCAGCCGTTAGTAGCTTAAGCGTTAGCAAGGACCGTTTTGTCATGCTTGCTGATTGCGCTTCTATATTATCTGTCTTAAAATTAGCAATCCATTTTTTCCAAAATTCTTCCGTTCCGCTGATTTGCTTTTCCAGCGATTCATTTTTGCATTTTCGGAGGGTTTCCAACGCTTCTTTCTCCGTGGAGGCCATCGCAATTATGACCGCCAACGTCCTTGATTCATTGATCCGCAAATTGGGGATATCCCAGCTTAGGCAGGAGTTAACGTCTCTTGAGCCATCGTACAAAGTGAGGGAACCATCCGACAGTTTAGAGTCATACACATCTCTAAACGAGTCCGAGTCTTCACCGTGCACTCCGCACTGGTGACCCGAGGAAGGCAATGTTCCTGTGTATGCAAAGTGTAAATCGCGCTTGTAGTGAATGATGGAATCGTCGTTTACCAAGTAGTAAGCGGCATCGTCAATCGGCGATTCCGAAAGTGCCAAATCATTATAATAGAATAGCCTCAGAAAGATTTCATCATAACTTACGTTCTGGACTACGAATTGTCTTATTAATGCGTCAGAATCAGGCAAGACCGCATCTGTCAATGTTATGTTCAAGTCTGGATTATTTGGGTGTCTGAAAAAAGTGCGAACGATGTTGGTGTCAGGTAAGTATTCTTGTTTCTTTGTCCATGCTGGGTCAGTGAGCCAATCAAAATGGTTTTCTCCTTTTAATGAGTAGAATATTCCGGGCAAAGAGCCTCGCACATGTTGAGGGTAATCTATTGTAGGCCAGAACAAATATCGAAGCTCACAATGCTTTCCGATTGTAGCTAGCATCCTATTGTTGCCAAGTACGGCTTGTTCGGGTACCTCCATATGCGACGCACTTCTTTGTAAGAGTTATACGGAGGGAGTTTCTAATCAGCTTTTCTTTGTGACCCAGTGGGTGCAGGGTCTCTGCGCACATATTATTATTGAGCAAACATGTCAGGTTTCATTGACCCGTCCCGAATAGACCTGTTGATGTCATTGAGTGCTTAAGCTTTCTGGACCTTTCATCAGTCTCGTCTGTTCTGGAAGAGTTCTGCTGTGTTGGCGAAGCAGACACCCGCCAGAAGCCATGCTGAGACTTCTTGTGCTCTACAAGCTAAGACAAAACACATGTTCCTAACGGGGCGCGCGTCAAATTTTCAGGGCAAGCCGGAAGTACTCGTCATTAACCTTAACTTGGAATGTGTGGTATTTTAGGATGCGTGAGGAGATGTTTTGTTGAAGAAAACAAAGATTATATGCACAGTAGGTCCTGCCAGCTTTTCAAAGCAAATTATTGAAAAAATGTTTCAAGCAGGCATGAATGGCGTAAGGATAAACACCGCTTACGGAAATTTCGCTCAATACCAGTCAGTTATAAAAAATGTGAGGGAAATTGCGGATATCCCCATAATAGTTGACATAAAAGGACCAGAAATCAGAATCAGGACATCTCAACCAAGGGTCTTCAGCGAAGGAGACATTTTGGAGGTGGGCTTCGACGGCGAAGAAGTCTGTTTCAATCACGATTTCTATGACGATATGGGGGTTGATGACGAGGTATATATTGACAATGGAAAAATTAGAACGCGCGTAGTTGAAAAGAAAGATCGAAAACTTCGTGTTCTGGCCTTGAATGGCGGGTCGATTGAAGATGGAAAAGGAGTTAACATTCCCAACAAGCATCTTTCAGTTCCAACCTTTCCTGAGAAGGACTTGGAGATCATAAAATTTGCAAAAGAACATGACGTCGAATATGTTGCGCTCTCATTCACAAGAAACGCAGAAGACGTGAGAAACCTGTCTCAGACCAATGGTTTTGGAGGCGGAATAATCGCCAAGATTGAGAACTCTGAGGGTGTTCAAAACGTCGAAGAGATTCTAGACGCCTGCAGTGGGATAATGGTTGCGAGAGGCGACTTGGGAGTTGAAATCGAACCTGAAAAAGTGCCTCTGGTTCAGAAATCCCTCATCAAATTATGCAATCAGAAGGGTAAACTTGTTGTCACTGCAACAGAGATGCTTGAATCGATGATTCATCAACCCAATCCAACCCGAGCTGAAGTCAGCGATGTGGCAAACGCCATACTAGACGGGTCTGACGCTGTTATGCTTTCTGGCGAGACAGCGGTTGGGCAGTATCCTGTGGATGCTGTTGAGATGATGACTCGTATAGCGAATGAAATAGAGAAAGCCGTCAAGAGCAACGTTGAAGATACTCCGTTCATCAACATCTCGGACACGGTGAGCAGGGCAATCCAGAGAATATGTCAAAGTATGCCCGTTCACAAAGTTATTCCTTTGACGCGGTCAGGCTACACAGCCCGAATGATTGCTCGCTTCAAGATTGCTCAGCCGATAATTGCTGTAACTCCTGAAATTAAAGTTAAAAAACAACTGGAACTTTCACTAGGCGTGTACCCAGTTCTGATAAACTACCATGAAGAAAAAGACAGAATATTGACAGTTGCAAACAAGCTTCATGAAATGCATCTGGTAGATGATGAAGAAACTGTATTGTTCACCGAGGGTGTGAGAACCACTATGGAGCACGCCAGCAACTCGATAGAGATACATAAAATAAAAGAGTTAAGAGAATTTGCGTCCTCCTGAGTGCTGCCAAATTCTTGGTGAAAATAGATTATGATCTGCAATCTGTTCGTCTTTAGACACGCTGAGACTACCGATAACAGCCACCACATATTCTCAGGCTGGCGTGACCCCGACTTAACTTCGAAAGGACTTTTACAGGCGCAAGAGGTTGCTCAACAGCTAAAACAAGAAAAGATTGATTACGCTTTCACATCTCACCTTTTGAGAGCCAGAAGAACCCTGGAAATTGTTCTTAAACCGCACCTTAACGTTCCTGTTTTCATTGATGACCGCCTGATAGAGCGTTGTTATGGTACATTGCAGGGTAAAAGCAAGATCGATATTGCAGCGGAAAGACCCGAATGGTTTGCCAAAGTTCATCGAGGCTACGATTTTCCGTCTCCTGACGGTGAAAGCCTGAAAATGGTTGAAAGCCGCACTTTGTCCTTTGTTGTGCAGCTCAAAGGGTGGCTTCGACAGAATCCGGGTAATGTGGCTATCTCGTGTCATGGCAACTCGATGCGCCCGATTAGGAGAGTCTTTGAACACTTAAGCCTTAAGCAGATGCTTCAGATTGAGAACCCGCAGGACCAAGCGATGGAATATACTCTTCACATACACCGCGTGAATGTTGACGAAGTTGAGGAACGCAGACTCGAAAAGGACTGGCACAGCGTTGTGGTCCCGTCGTCTGTAAAGTTGGCGACGGATCCGCGAAACCCATTGAAACAATACTATTGAGTCCAACCAAGGTTTTCTGGGATGTACTAGTTTTTAAAAGTCAGTCAGCTCTTACAAAGTAAGAGCTTTGTGTGATAGGCTGACATTGTTGACAAGCTCAGACGAAATAGAAAGAAACAGAAAAAGTAGAACGCTTCTTTGATCGGCCAGTTTTAGTGCGCATGCGTCACTGGCCCCAGACAAACGCTCCCTTTTGCTCTAAAATTTTGGCTTCTCTCAGCGATGAAACTTTATGCCCGTGTGGTCGAGTAGCTTGTAAAGGCGTACTTTTGCAGAGTCTGTCACAATGAACAAGGACAGCGCGTATCCCCAAACAAGAAGAGCCAGCCCCCACCCCATTGCCGGAAGCAAAATTCCATACACCGTAATTACGGTAGCAACCAGTTGAGTAGCAATGACCGCGAAAAGGAGAGGTTTGGCTGGTTTCACGGACCAAAACGGACCTTTTGTTCTGGCAACAAAGACGGTTAAATGCCCCGCCACTGAGAGCTTCAGGTATATGAAAGATTGAAGCACCAATGGGTCTAACTTCAGAACCATTAATCCTATGTAGAGAATACCGAAGGTCGAGAATACCCCGATTATTCCAAGAAACGTCGCTATTCCCAACAAAGTTCTCATGTCCCATTTCTCAGGTTTGTCCGAGTATTTCACGTTGTCATATGCTATGGTCATTATCGGCAGGTCGTTTAGAAGCGCCAACAGAACAAGCATCAAAGCAGTAACAGGATAAAACTGGAATATAATGATTGAAGCAGTCATAAAAAGAAGCACCCTTATCGTTTCGGCGATGCGGTACGTTCCATAATTCGTCATGCGCTGAAAAATCTTGCGACTCTCCTTAATCGCATCGATAATAACAGAAAGACCCGGCTTAATCAGAACTAAATCCGCAGCGGACTTTGCAGCGTCGGTTGCGCCCTCAACAGCAATACCAGCGTTAGCCTTCTTCAAAGCAGGCGCATCATTAACCCCATCACCAGTCATTCCCACAACATGCCCTTTTTCTTGGAGAAGTTCAACAATGCGGTACTTATGCTCAGGGAAGACTTCCGCAAAACCCTCAGCCTTTTCAACCACGCCCTGAGCCTCACTGTCAGGCCTATCCAAAAAAGCAGCAGGCAAAACAATATCGTTTCCAAGGTTTACTTGGCTCGAAATTTCTTTGGCAATAGCTATGTGGTCACCCGTGACCATTTTCACGCTAACACCCATCGACTGAGCCGTCTTTATCGTTTCGGCTGAATCTTCCCTCGGCGGATCAAACAAAGCGATTAAACCCGCAAATTGCCACTTGTTCTCCTTATTAGTTCGAGCCACTCCCAGCGCCCGATACCCTTTCTTAGCAAATTCATCAACATCTTCTGTCAATTTGTCGTTGATTGATTTCTTGTCTTCGATCAAGGTCAGAATCGCCTGAGGGGCTCCTTTGGTTACTTTAAACTGGCTGCCATCTTCTCCTTGGACTGTTGCCTCTGTTCTTTTTACGACGGGATCGAAGGGTTTAAAACTGGTCACTTTGATGCGTTCAATTTTAGCGGCAATAGCGGATGTGCTCTTGGTTTTCGTTAAAATGGCTTTGTCGATGGGATCTTGATCTTCTTCTCTTGAAGCGAGCGCGCTGAACAGTAGTACGTCATTTTCTGTGAATTCAGCGTAGGGTTTTGTTCCTCCCATAGTGAGCGCATTTTTAGTGATAGTGCCAGTTTTGTCTGAGCACAGCACATCCATGCTTGCCATTTCTTCAATTGCGACCAATTTGCTTACTATGGCTTCCTTCTTAGCGAGGACTATCGCGCCTATGGCCATGGTGACTGACAGGACCGCGGGAAGCGCTGCAGGTATAGATGCCACAGTCAAAATCAATGCGAACTGAATGATTTCAAGGATGTTTTGTCCCCGAAAAATCGAAACCAGAAAGATCACTATTACAAGTCCTATAGCTAGGAAAATCAGGTAATCGCCTATCTTGCTGATGGCCTTTTGGAAGTGACTCGGGGTTTTGGCTTCTTCTACAAGCTTGGTGGTTTTGCCAAAAAACGTTCTTGTTCCAGTATTAACCACGAGTGCGTTCATTTCGCCTTGTTTGACGATGGAGCTTGCGTATCCAACGTCGGACAAGTGCTTCTCGACAGGCAGAGATTCGCCAGTCAGCGCTGACTCGTCGGTTAAGAGGTAATCTCCATCAATCAGTTTCACGTCTGCGGGGATGATGTCTCCTAAGCGCAATCGGGCAATGTCGCCTGGCACAAGTTCTCCTGCAGGTCTTTCCTGCCATTTGCCATCTCGCAGAACTCGGGCTTTTATGGCTAGTCTCTGTTTTAGCAGTTCTATGGCGTTTCCTGCCTTGTGTTCCTGCCAGAACCCTACTATGGCGTTTACCATTAGTAGAGTTAGAATTATTCCAAAATCAGGCCACCGTTGGATTATCGCAGACATCATCACTGCTGCCTCGATCATGAATGGAATTGGGCCCCAAAAATAGCTAAGAAACTTTTTCAGTGGGTTAGCTTTTTTCTCTTGAATTTCATTAGGCCCATATTGCTGAAGTCGTTTTTCCGCTTCTGAGGAAGAAAGACCCTTCTGATTCACCGCTAGTTTCTTTAGTAATTCATCAATATCGGCTTTTTTTGCGTCTTCTGTAGTTAGAGAATTTTGGTCCATGCCTTAGTCCCCCTCTCACAAATCTAGGAGCCCTTAATTCTTCAACGCTATGTCAGAGATAGGCGTCCGTGGCGTACCTTCGCATCATCCGATTCGTATTGAAATAATATGCGACTTTGCCTATAGAGTTTTTCATCAAGTCTATCCAAGTATCCCGCTGTTGGTAGAATTTTGGGATAATGAGATATTCGAGTTTGTTGTAGAGATCAGATAGTTCTCTTTTCCTTGTTTCTTGTTCATTGAGCCTTTGATCAGGGGACGGACCTATCGCCCAACCCGTGAGACCTTCCACGCAGCCCTCTATCCACCACCCGTCTAAAACGCTGAAGTTGATAACACCATTGTGCGCCGCCTTCATCCCGCTTGTTCCAGAAGCCTCGTACGGAGGCAGGGGCGTATTCAACCAAACGTCAACGCCCGAAGTCAATTTCCCAGCCGTCTCCATGTTGTAATTCTCAAGATAGACGATTTCGATTTCGCCTTTCAATAGATCAATGAATTTGTAAATGTCTTTAATGAGGCTTTTTCCCATCTCGTCCTTTGGATGTGCCTTTCCAGCGAAAATAAGTTGAATCTTGTCCTGACTCTTAACTTCTTTAAGTTTTTCCAGATCTGAGAAAATCAATTTTGCTCGTTTGTACTCTGTGGCTCTTCTAGCAAAGCCTAATGTTAAAACGTCGATATCCATCTGGAGCCCCGAACTAGTATGAACAAAGTCGAGTAAATCTTGCTTCGCTTTCATGTGGGCTTCCCATAACTCCTCATCGGGAATAGAATCAACTCTTACGAGGAGTTCAGGTTCATTTGCCCATCGGCGGATATACTTGTCGAACAGTTTCCTAAAGTGTGAGCATGTCCAAGTGTAGGAATGGACGCCGTTGGTTATTTCTTGTATGTGATATCCTGGAAACAATTTCCTGGAGTATTCCATATGCGCTTCTGTCACACCATTGGTGTATTTGCTCAGGTTTAAGGCCAGAAGCGTCATGTTCAATTTGTCGAATCCACCATATTCCTTCAGGACTTTCTCAGGCACTTCGGTTTCAAGAACTTCCGAAAGGAGGTCGTACGAGAATTTGTCAAATGCAGCAGCCACGGGAGTATGAGTAGTGAAAACACACAAGTTTTTTACTTTATCAGCGTTCAAATCATTGTTCTTTAACAGTTCAAGGGTAAGAAGACTGGAATGACCCTCGTTCATGTGATATTTCTTAACATTAATTTTCAACGCCTCAAGGATGCGTAACCCGCCTATTCCCAACACAATTTCTTGCTTTAACCTGTATTTTTCGTCACCTCCATAAAGAAAATCAGTAATTCCCCTATCCTCTTGCGTGTTCCCTTCAACATCGGTCGTAAGGAACAGCACAGGAACGGTTCCGCCCGTTAAGCTCTCTTGTTCATAGACCCAGACGCCAATTCTAACATCGCGCCCGTCAATTTTGATGACTGCAGTTTCTGGCAATAGTTTCATGAACTTCAAGGGATCCCATTCTTCAGGGTATTCCATTTGCCATCCATCAGGCGTTATTTTCTGTTTAAGATAGCCTTTTTTGCTGACTAAGGTTACTGCAACTAACGGAAGTCTCAAATCTGCACTTGATCTAACAACATCACCGGCCAGAACGCCAAGTCCTCCGCTGTAGGTAGGCATGTCACTGTTTATGCCGATTTCCATGGAAAAGTAAGCAATTTTGGCGCCTTTGATGAAGATGTTCATGCAGTACTCGCTGTCAAAATAATATTGTCTAGACAAGAAATTCGTGGTAAACTGAGTTTTAGATGGGTCTAAAGGCATTCCGCAAACAGGGTCTTTAGTAGACGTAAAAAGCAACCTCCTCGTTAGCAGGAAGCACTACTTCCACCCATAATTAGTTTCCGTTCAGTCAATAACCCTACCCTTCGACCTCAAGAAAGAGGATTGTTGTGTTCACTATTTTTGTTTCAACTCACCAGAGAACACAGCGTGATGCGTGACTTCTGGTGGACCCGTAATAAATGGTTCAAGTTTTTGCTGCATCCCTTTGGAAAATGTCCCTGCCGACAGGTTTCTCTTGTCCCAAAGCCCTAGCATCTTGAGGAAATACTCAATCCTTTCTCGCCTCTGCTCTTCTGTACACTTGTACAGCCGCCCATAAAAATCGAGGTTCTTATAAGCGCTCAGGTCGTCATAGAGACCGACGTTCTCAGGTAGGAACCCAATAATTCTTCTGATCTTCTGTGCATCCGCACTGTTCCCGATTTCAAAATCACCTATCTGGGCTTTGCCGCTGGTTTTTGATAGAAGGCAGCAAAGCATCCTCATTGTAGTGGTTTTTCCTGCACCGTTCGGTCCAAGAAAACCGAAAACCTCACCCTCATCAACATGCAGAGTTAGATCCTCGACCGCAGTAAGATTGCCAAATTTCTTCGTCAGATTTTCCGTGTCAATCATTCCATGTTCACCGAACTATGTGCGCTATTTCAATGCCCGCCTTCAATTACCCCTGAATAATCATTGGTTATATTTCATTTTTGGTTTCACCCCAAGCTTCCACGACAAAGCTTGTGAGTACCTTCAAACATAGCGCGCTATAATTTCTGAATTCTATGTTTTAAACTAATTATTTTTTTAGAATTCTATTTTTTCTTTAATTTAGAAAATAGATAATCAATTGCTTCTGAAATCACCAAATATATAACAAAGAAAATGCCAATGCATGCCCTCGGGTGTAAATACACTTGAGAAACAAACACAACCTCGTTCTCTACGTCGACAAAGAACTAGTTAAAAAGTCGCGTAATCTTGGCTTCAACCTAAGTAAAACGTTTGAAAACCACTTAAAATACTTAATCATGCAATTTTTAACATGCAATTCACTAAAACACTTTGAATCAACTGAGAAGGTTATGGGGCTGCCCGGATTTGAACCGGGGTCTAGAGAGCCCGAGTCTCCAAGCCTAGACCAAACTAGCCGACAGCCCCTGCGCTTTTGGCTTCATTCATCATTAAGAATCCATAAAAATAAGTCTTCCTTAACCTTTAGACTCTTAATAGCCAAAGTCTGCGTTTACTCCCTAAACTTTCTCGGTCTTATGAAAATGTGGATTCTATTAGCTTCATCGAATTTTTCAGAACCCGCGGCCGTGCATTGCTTAATCTCTTCCACGGTTGTGGCTGTAGTTACTTCATAGTCTTCGTCTTTGAACTGGATCAAAATCAACAAAACCCAAATTTTCTTAGGAAAGCTTGAATTGAGAACCCCAATATTATGACTTATGCCGAAATAAGTGTGGCACTTATCTGCTGAGCGACTATGGTGACCGTTGTGTATGCTTTCCTCTATGAGAAAGGCCTGTATGCTTAAATAGGGGGTGCTCTGCTGAACTAGGGAAATAGAATGTTTGAAGAACAAGTAATTAGTAGATTGAGGCAACATCTTGAGACGGAGTGCTTTTTAGAACAGCCTTCATTTCGAGGCAAACAAGCTTTTATACAAATTGATAAAAAATGTTTAGAACACGCAATTGAATTTTTGAAAAACAATGGGTTTACACATTTATCGGCAATAACTGGTCTGGAAGTTGGGGACGGAATTGAACTTTTGTATCATCTGAGCAATGAAAATGTTTTACTAACAATCAGAGTTAAGTTACCCAAAAACGAAGCTGTTGTTCCGTCAATCACCAAAATGATACAGGGAGCCACCCTTTACGAGCAGGAAAATCACGATTTGCTTGGAGTAGAATTTGAGGGGCATCCAAATCTGGAGCCCTTAATCTTGCCGGATGATTGGCCGAAAGGCGTTTATCCGTTACGTAAGCATCAGGCAACAGACAAATAGAATGAGGAAAAAAAAGCAGAAACACTCGGAAGCCAATGTTTAACGAGTGCAAGTAAAGAAAAATAAACTGCAGTATTTACATATATGAAGTTAACAACTCATAAGTCTATGGAAAGTGAAGTTGCATGGCGGATCCTTCACAGATTGCAGTCTTAGCGATATTCGCGCCGCTCGTGGTTGCAGTTTTTTCGCATTTAGTTGCAAAACTGCCTAAGGGTGGAGCGAAGCTGGCAAAGGCAATTTGTATCATTGCTTCCTACATCACTTTGTTCTTTGTTTTGTCGTTGATTTTGGCGGTACAGTACGGACCTGTTGGGACGCAGCTTTTTGTTCTTTCTTTACCTTCAGGCATGGCTAACGTGGGATTATATGTTGATCATCTGGCTTTGGTGCCCGCACTTCTCTCCTCACTGTTTACTGCCCTAGCCCTTACCTTTAACGTTTATTATCTTTCTCCATACAACAGAGCCTATAAGGTTGGTTGGGAATTTAACAGGTCCTACTCTTTTATCTTGCTTTTTAACGGTGCAATGCTTGGAACACTGTTTTCCAGCAGTCTTCTCAGCCTCCTTATCTTTTGGGAATTGATCAGCGTGTGTTCCTACGTGTTGATTTCATTTTGGAACGAAAATCAATTCTGCTTATGGGCATCTATTAAATGTTTCATTATGACTCACATAGGTAGTTTGGCTCTCTTAGTGGCTACAATCAGCCTTTACTTTGTGACTGGAACATTAGAAATTTCAGAGATAGGTCAAAAACTCCCGTTAGGAGATCCAGCGATTATGGCCATTTTTCCTCTTCTCTTAGTTGCCGTCTTGCCTAAAACTGTGCTATTTCCGCTTCACACGTGGTTACCTGATGGAACCGTTGCGCCTACCTCAGCAACAGTTCTTTTTCACGTCTGTGGTTTTCAGTCTGGAATCTACATAATTGTCCGTTTCTTTTTGGATGTATTTCATGCGCACGTAGTTTCAGCTCCGGCTATGTCGTTGCCTTTGCTCTTTGGAAATGTTAGTGTTTGGAGCTTTATCATTTCTCTTATAGGCGCTATTACCCTCATCATTGGGGCATTAAATGGGATAATTGAGAATGATTTTAAAAGGATAGTTGCCTACAGTACAATATCTCAGCTTGGCTATATAGTGATGGCGGCAGGATTAACCACTTCTTTGGGTGCTACGGCAAGTTTATTCCATATGATATCGCATGCACTATACTGTGGGTTGCTGTTTCTTTGTGCAGGTGCTGTAGTTTACGCAACTGGAAAACACAACATCAACGAAATGGGCGGACTCTACCACCATATGCCAATAACCGCAGTCTGTTGCTTGATCGGCATCCTATCCTTGTCAACGGTACCCATGTTTAGCGATTTCGCAAGCAAATACCTGATCTTCAACGCTACCATTAACGCCGGAGCAACGATTTTTACGGCGATTGCTTTTCTGGGGTCTCTGCTTAACGTCGCAATTGCAATGAGGTTGCTGCATTCAGTTTTCATGCAAAAAACAGCGAAGTCATCGTTGAACTTCTCAATTAAGGACCCGCCGATATCTATGCTTGCACCAATGATTTTAGCATCGGTGGCTTTGGTATTGTTTGGTGTCGCTCCAATGATACCATTGGATTCTCTTGTCACTCCAGCGGTTAGCCAAATCGGGTTCCCAGTCGACATTGTCACGCAGCTAGGGTTGATAGAGACTCCGCTTGGTTTCTGGAATCCTATTGTTGTAGCCATATCTTTGGTTGCACTTTCGGCGGTATTCGTTTTTATGACGCTTTATTCTGGGAAAGTGGCGGTAGCATACAGAGATCCGGCAAGTGAAGAAACGTTTAAGCCATTCCTTTGCGGAGAAGACTCTGACTTGCTGGATGGCCCCTATGGTTATCATTTTTACCACGCAACAACATATGTTTTGAAAGCTGAAAGTTCTTGTCGTGCATCTAACATAGACCGTGCCTATAATGCGTTATCAACCAAGTTCTTCAACCTCTGCACGAAACTGCTTCGCTTGGACATAAAGCAAAGTTATTTTGCCGCTGTTTTGTCTTTCATAGCGGGAGCAGTTGTCATCGTCTTAGTCGCTGTTTTGGCGGGATAAAAACATGGAAGCCATTGTTATTGTAGCTTTAATCGTATCTACGTTCGCTACAGCATTCGGAGTGTCCGTGAAAACTACGCGACAGTCAATTCGTCTGCTCTCTATTCAAGCAGCCGCCATAGGGATTGTAGAGCTCATGTTCTGCCTTATGAATCTTATAACGGGCTTGGGATTTGAAGCGCTAATCGATTTCTTCGCAACTTTTGCAGAGTGGTTCTCGGCTGCCGCTGTATCTCCTTTAATCATTTATTGGGGTATGGTAAAGACCGAGAACATGAGTGATAAACCAGTTGTCAGTGTTCGAAGAGGTGGTATATTGCTCATCACAATCATAGTTCTAAACATAGTTTTGTGTGTCTTCACCTCATCTTTTCTTCCTGCAAAAATTGATGCCCTTCCCTTTATCGCTCTTATGTTCTCACTCTCAGTTTTGATCACTGCTATACGGGTTGATCCTTTGAAAATTCTTGTTGGGCTTAACATGGCTGAAAACGCATTTTATCTGCTCTTCGCGGAAAGTCCCTTGGTCTTAATTCCCTTTATGCTTGCTTTAATGATTTTTGTAAATGCTGTTGGGGTCTTCATAGTTATTGAAGCTTACCGTGATTTTGGAACATTGTCAATTAAGAAATGGAGGTGGACAGACTAATGTATTCTTTACTTCCTCTTCTCTCATTAATAGTTCCATTTTTCATAGGGGTTTTTCATCTATTTATGTACCCATTCAAGTTCATGGACCCTTTCTTTAAAAAAATTGGAAAAATCTCGTTGCTCTTAGGCGCTGGCATAACTTTGATTATAGTGCTATCGATGATCCCCTATGTACTCATCGGTGAGGTTCTGGAGGTTCCGGAACTTTCGTTATATGCTAATCTAACAAACATAGCTGGCATAGTAGGTGTCGCTTTCATTTTCTTCTTAACATCGATTTACAACATTAAAGCAGAGAGAGGCGGTCGACTAAAGCCAACGATGTACAACTTTTTCTTATTGCTTTTCCTCTGCTGTATGCTAGGGCTCCTGCTTTCAAGCGATTTGTTCGGCATTTACCTTTTTGTAGAATTAACAGTTGGTGTTTCTGTGTTACTAGTAACCCATAACCCTGCCAAAATGTCAACAGAAGCAGCATTCAAGTATTTAATAATCACAGCAATAAGCGCTCTTTTTGTTCTATTAGGAACATTAATAATATTCATTTTAACTGGAAATTCAAACCTTTTTGCTATAATTAATAACCCAGATTTGCAAACACGTCTAATCGAAAATCCACAGTTACTCATGCTGGCAGTGGCTAGCTTCATAATTGGTCTTGGAGCAGACATAGGACTTGTCCCCTTCCATGGATGGCTACCAGACGTATTTCCAGCGCGCGCCGGGTCCACAATAATTATCAACGGGTTTTTCTGTGCAGAACCCATCGCCTTAATCCTTGCCCTTTACAAGGTAATCTACTCCTTTTACGGAGTTTATCCTTCAAACGTTATCATTGCGTTGCTGATGAGTTTGGGATTGATTTCAATAGTGTTCGGTGCTTTACTAGCATATCCACAGAAAAACTTCTACCGAATGCTAGCCTACTGTAGCATAGATGAATTTGGACATGCTGTCTTCGCCTTGGGCCTACTTACTTCATCTATAAGCTTTGTAGCAGGACAATATTACCTGGTAAATAACGCATTAATGAAGACGGGTATGATTCTAAGCTTAGGTTCAGTATGGTTTCACAGCAGAACAGGAAACATGGATTTACTAGGCGGTTTATTTGGAAAAATGAACAAAACTGCGTTAGGCTACATCATTTGTGCGCTTTCGCTGACGGGTGTTCCGCCTTTGAGTGGGTTTTATTCAAAATGGCTTCTTTACAACGCGACATACGATTTTCTGTTACCTCTCGGAGGCGTTTTCTTAGCTGTTTTGGCCTTGATATTGCTCGTTTGCATATCCATGATTTCATTTATATTTTTGATTCGTTCATTTCATCGAATCTTTATGGGTCAAACAGCTGAAAGCTTGGAAAAGGTGAAAGAAGTTCATCTAACAATGTGGCTTCCAGCAATGGTAGTGGCAGCGATAGCTTTTCTGGTTGGTCTTCAACCAAACATCTTGCTTAGCTTGATCGGTGCGGGCTAGCCTTCTCTGCACCTATGGAAAACCCATTCCTTCGACTTAATTTCCAGTCCTAGATCTATAGTCAATCGCTCAATCAACTGTTGTGTGGCATAACCGCTTTCACTAACAAGCTTGATCATCTGATACTCAGCCGTGTAGATTGGATATTCCCCCTCTTCACCTGTCCCCACTATTATGTCCTCTTTCTGAAAAACGTCACCCATAATGCAAACCCTAATTTTAGCGTCCAGATGACTTCCTTCATAGATTTTTAAGGAGGAAAGTTTCTTTTCAATCTCCTCTTCCAAAATAGTTCCTTTAACCTTTATCGGAATTATCTTTTTTAGCTCAGAGATTTCATGCTCTTTTTCTTCGATCTTGCTAAACCCATACTTTTCACCCAAAAAGTCTTCTAGTGACCCAAAATCAGAATGACGATATAAAACGTGTTTTAGCACCAAAACAACGACTTCACGCGCTTGTGATGACAAATTCGCGCTTACCCCTTAATTTAAGGCATTTTCAGTCTCTAATAAATCTTATTGAACAATCAGATTCTCTTTTTCGCGAGTTATCACTTCAAAATCTGAGCCGAGTTTGATGGCGTCCGTTGGGCAGACCTCTGCGCATTGTCCGCAGAATATGCATCGAGAAATGTCAAATGCTACTTTCTTTTCTTCGGTGGCTGTTATTGTACCGCTAGGACATATCCTAATGCATAGAACACAACCTATACAAGCTTCTTTGTCATAAACTATTTTTCCCCTATACCGCTCAGGAACAGGCACCATTTCTCCAGCTTTAGTTAAGTATTGAACCGTAACGGGCTTACGAAACAGCGCCCGCAGCGCATCACGGAGCATATTTCCCAGCTTCAAACAGTTTCCTCCTATAACCCTACAATAGACAATGCCAAAGAGAGCATAGATAAGATCAACGGAAAAAGCCAATAGAACTTGAAAGCCTGTCCTATCTTCAACCGAGCAAAAATAGTGCGAGGCACGGTTATAGTAAGTATCATAATGAATAGGGCGGTTACCAAGCATAAAAATAGAGCGCCTCCTGGCCCTAGCGAAATGTATCCTTCAAATAACGCTGGTGTGTAGAAAAACAGAGATGTTACAAGGAAAGTTAAAGCAAAATTTGACGCTGCCTTAGCCAGTTTAACCAACGCTAGATAAGGTCCACTGTACTCAACTACAGGGCCGTGGACGATCTCAGTTTTCGCCTCAGAAATATCAAAGGGCACGGCATCAGCCGCTGCGGGGATACATAACAAAAATGTGAATGCAGCAACTGCCATACTAGGGTAGGTAAATGCCAACAATGTTCTCATTTTAGTTTGAGTTGACACAATGCCGTAATATGTTAGAGAAAAACTTGGATTGAATGCTAAGGGCACGATCGATATGAGCATAGGCAATTCATAAGCAATCATCATGGTCATTTTCCGAGAGAAGCCGATCGCTCCGTAAGGATTGCCTGAAGAGGAACCGCCAATCATCACCATGACGGAGAACATCGCCAACAAATATAAAACTAATATTACGTCGCCAACAATGCCTGCTCCCATAATCAGGTTAGCCACCAGTATAGCCGCTGCCGAAATTGCAGCAGCAGCGGCGAGTAAAGGAGCTGTTGTGAAAATTGCGGAGGAAGCAGTCACAGGAACTATTCTCTCTTTGTGAAATAATTTAACAAAATCGTAAAAAGGCTGGATAATCGGAGGACCTATTCTCCTCTGCATCCGCGCGTGAATCTTCCTATCAACACCCTCAAAAAGCAAGCTCAAGACGAACACTCCTGGAAAAGTCATTAGGAGTATCAATATGCTAATCATTGCTTGTTTCCTCGCCGCCGCAGTTCCTCCCAATAGACCACTTTTTCCTGTTCCTTATTCTGATCGACGATAGTTATTCGGTTAGCACAAGCCATACATGGGTCAATGGAAGCAGCCGCCACTGGTATGTCTGCGATTTCACCGCCTATCAACATAGGCTTTAGGCCTAATACATTAGGGGTTGTGGGAGTCCGTACTTTCAACCGCCACAGGCCTTCCTTTCCATTAGTTTTTGCAAAGTATAAAAGTTCTCCACGAGGCGCCTCTACCATTGAGATAGCTTCGCCTTCTGGGATTTTTTTCATCAATTTAAAAACACTTTCCTGCTTAGAGATCGGACCATTTGGCAATCCATCTAAAATTGTACGGATTAGATTGATTGACTCAAACAACTCTAAAATTCGAACTTCCGTTCTTGAATAGGCGTCTCCGCTTTGTCTCAGGCTCACTGAAAAGGTTTCCTTCAACTCACTGTAAGCAGCGTAAGGAAAGTCTTTGCGAACGTCTATTTTCACTCCGGACCCGCGAGCAGTGGGACCAACGACGCATAACTCTTGGGCTTTGGTTTGGCTAAGGACTCCTACTTTGCACAGTCTTTTTTCAACAGTTTTTTCTTGAAATACTTCTTGAATACGCTTAGCGGTTTTTTCTATTTTGTTTAATGAATCGTTCACGTCTTCAACAAGATTAGGCGTTAAATCCCAGCGTACCCCACCTATTGTATTCATGGAGTGATGAACGCGATTGCCTGTGATTTTTTCAAACAAGTCAAGAACATTTTCTCTACCATACCAAGTAAACATAAACAGAGTGTCAAATCCAATTTCATAAGCCGTAATTCCCAGTACAAATAGATGGCTTTGAAGACGCTCCAGCTCAAAAATCAAGGTTCTAAGGTATAATGCCCTCTCTGAGGGTTTGATTCCGCTGATCTCCTCAAGAGCTTGAGTGAAACATGTAGTGTGGCTGTGGGAGCATATTCCACAAATTCGTTCGACCAAGTAAAGTGTTTGAAACAAGTTTCGGTTTTCCGCTAGAGCCTCTATTCCCCTAAAAACATGCCCTAGCCGTATGTCAACGTCGAGGATTTCCTCTTTTTGAACAGTAACCTTGAAAGAAATGGGCTCTTTGAGTGCCGGATGTACCGGACCTAAAGGTATACGCCATCGAGTATAATCCGCTTTAATCTCCTTCGCCTTATCAGATTCATTCGCCATGCTTATTCTCACCCAAACTTGCTTTTCACTGCCGTAACAATACCTCTGACAATTGCCTCAGGTCTGGGAGGGCATCCTACAACGTAGGTATCCACTGGAATAATCTTATCTACAGGACCCTCAATCATCTGACCTCCTATGAAAGGACTGCCAGAAGTTGCACATGTACCTATGACGACGATCGCTTTAGGCTCGGGTACTTGTTCATAAACCCTAATAACCCGTGGAAGCATTTGGCGAGTAACAGGTCCAGTCACCAGGAGAACATCTGCATGACGAGGTGAACCCACAATTACGCATCCTAAACGTTCAACATCATAACGAGGAGTCAAAGCTGCCACTATCTCAATGTCGCAACCAGCACAAGATCCAGTATTTAGATGAAAAAGCCATGGCGACTTGATTCGACTTCTTGTTACAATTCCCACCTATTGCACTCTCCAAAGACAATGATGATCACATAGATGCCACATTTCTCACAATATGTCTATAGTGATTGCAGTATAGATACCTTTATACCTTATTTAGATATCGTTGCGTAGAAAGTGGTGTTGTATTCTAAGGTTTTATCTTGTTATTTGATTTATACAACAGTACTTTGTGCTTTTAACCTGATAATCTTTAATGAGGTGTCAGCATAACGAGAACTTGAAATTGAGTGACAGGTGTTCACCACAAAAGTCATAAATAAAATTGCAGAAAGAAAAAACAATTATGCGTAGAAAGATTTGCTGCCTCTACATGATTGTTGGTGTGTGTTTTATAGCCATTGGTTTGTATTATAACATCGTCTCTTACGAGAACAAACTTCAATGCGCTGTCGTGATCATTGTAGGAGTCTTTATGTTCTTAATGGGATTTGCACGTACGAGAATATGGAGAAAAAAATAAGAGAAAAACTGAATTACCTAAACTAGGTAAGTTTCGCATTTGCTCAACTACATTTTTTATTCGTTTTTCATCTCTTGCTTAGTTGATGTTGCCTTATGCTTGTCTTGGAAAAGAGGGAATTTGCGGGAGATGTCGCCAATGGCGAACCTTTAAACTCTTGCTCCAATAATAAGTATTGTATTCGGGGGGGTTCGAGGCACGTGTCTCTTCCGCGTCGTGTGCGTGGTGTAAAGGTTCTAAAAGCCGTTTCGTCACCGCTTAGACTGCAAATTTTGAATTTGCTTTTTGAAAAGGGCGACCTTTCTTATACTGAGTTGATGAATTCTCTGAAGATGAACCCGAGTAGAGATGCAGGAAGATTCGCTTATCATTTGAAGTTTTTGCTTAAAGCGGATTTGATTGAGGCAGATGTTGAAGCAAAAAAATATTGCTTGACTGAGCTCGGGAAAATGATTATTGATGTTTCAGATAGAATCGAAAAGAAGGCTTTTAAACAGAAAGGCATGCTTGTTCGTACATCACGATTTGCACTAGAAGAGTTTGATGCAAATAAAATTGCAAATTCCTTAATAAGAGAAGCGAAAATGCCCCCTGAGTTGGCACGAAAAGTGGCTAAGGAAGCGGAAAAACGGCTACTAAAATCAAGAACAAAATATTTGACAGCCCCTCTGGTTAGAGAGGTTGTGAATGCGATTTTGATCGAAAAGGGATTGGAAGAATATCGACATAAGCTTACGCGCTTAGGGTTGCCAGTTCACGAAGTAAATGTTCTGGTGGAATCTCGATCTAAGACTACACTGGATTCAGCTTCAATAGTTGGAATGGCGGGAGAGACAGTTTTTAAAGAGTACACTCTTCTGAACGTCTTTCCAAGGGATATTGCGGATGCACATCTGTCTGGTTCTATTAACATTAATGGTTTGAGTAACTGGATTTTGAAGCCAAATGAAATAACGCATGATCTACGATTCTTCTTTCAAAATGGTCTGAAATTAGAGAAAACAAGCACTTTACAGTCTTACCAGTCTCCTAAAAGTTTGGAATCTGCTTTGTCCATAGCCTTTAACGTCCTTCTTCATTCTTCCAGAGAAATGAATGAAATGCAAACCCTTGGTTACTTCAACATTTTTCTTGCTCCCTTTACGAAGGATTTGGATTCAACAAGGATCAAAGAGGCTCTGCGTTTATTCATTTTAGATTTGAATCAACACGTAAACACTTCCCTCGACTTGGAGATTGCCATTCCAAAATTTATAGCTGATAAAGCAGCCTCTGGGCCTCAAGGGAAAATGTTCGGCAAATATGGGGACTTCGCTGAAGAAAGCCAGCTCTTGGTTTCGCTTATTCTTGACGTATTTGCTGAAGAAAGTGCAACTAAACCGATGTTTAATCCAAAACTGATTGTTAAAGTGCATGGCGAAACTTTTGGCGATGAGAAAGCAAAAGCGATTCTTTTGAAAGCCCATAGCTTGGCATCTGAAAAGGGGATTCCGTATTTTGCCAACGTTTTGGAAGAAGACAAAACATACCCTATTTTCTCTGCTACTGGACTTAAATTGGAGGCAAATTTGAACGGAGATTGGGAAATAGATACGTTGCGTACAGGTTGCCTTGGATGTGCGACTGTTAATCTGCCACGAATTGCCTACGAGTGTGAAAGAGATAGGGCAAGATTTTTTGAAATTTTAAAAGAAAGATTTGAGATGGTTGGGCGCGCTTTGGAGATCAAGTATAGGGCGTTTAAACAGTATGGTAAAGGTTCACTTCCTTTTGTTATGCAAAGTACTAATGGCGATCAATATTTTAGGCTTGAAAATTGTTCTCGTATAATAAACTTGGCGGGGTTTAGGGAATCTGTAGAAGCTTTTTGCGAGAAGGAAATTCGCGATGAGAAAACCTTAGAGTTTGCGGAAGAAACGGTTCAAAATATTGTAGCCTTTACGCGTAAGGCTGGTAGAAGACGTGGGAAACGTTTGTTTCCAGCCATATTACCCAGTCTTGAGACAGGTGAAAGATTAGCGCGATTAGATATTGAAAAATATGGAATTGCAAAAGTCAAATTTTCAGGCACACGAGAGAAGCCATTCTATTCTACCATCAGAAGACTGAATCTTCAAGAGGGTAATGTTCCGTCAGAGTTTCTCGCAGTTGAGCAAAGGTTAAGCGGACTGAACACTGGAGGGAACTTTACACTGATAGAGCTTGGAGAAACAGAACGCAAACCAGAAGAACTTATGGTTCTGACGAAACATCTTGTTGAAAGCCGGTCTATAGAATTTTTCGCGTATGACCGTAGAATGACCTATTGTTCAAACTGCAAGAAAAGCTGGTTAGGTCTACTGCACAAGTGTCCCTCATGCGGGTCAATTGGCACGTTAGTAGTCTTTGACAGGTTCGCATCGATGTGAGTTTTCAGGAAGAGGGAACTGCCATGCTATTTGACTGCACCCAAAACTAGGGCTAAGAGAGCCATTCTAACAACTATGCCATTCCAAGCCTGCTGGAAATAACGAGCACGCGGCGTACTGTCAACTTCAGCGGCTATCTCGTCAATACGTGGAAGTGGGTGAAGAACTATCAAGTCTTTTTTTGCGCCGTTTAGGGTTTTCAGGTCTATCCTGTAGGCGCCTTTAACTTTGGCATATTCTGCTGGGTCTGGAAAGCGTTCTTTTTGTATGCGCGTAACGTATAAGATGTCTACTAACGGAATTATTTTTTCTAGACTTGTCCCCTCTGTTACGGGGATTTTGTTCTGGATTGTTCGGAGGACTTCACGCCGCATTCTTAACGATTCAGGCGAGACCAGATATAACTCAATATTGTAGAGGGAAAGGGCGTAGGCAAGTGAATGCACCGTTCTTCCATATCTCAAGTCGCCTACGAGGGCAATTTTTAATCCGTCAATCTTTCCTTTTTCCTTCTGCATGGTATATAGATCTAGAAACGCCTGTGTTGGATGTTCTTCTGCGCCACTGCCGCCGTTCATAATTGGGACTTTTGAGAATTCTGCGGCGAGCCTTGCTGCTCCTTCGAGGGGATGTCTAAGGGCTATTATGTCTGCGTAATTCTCCACGGTGCGGATTGTGTCTGCGAGGTTTTCTCCTTTTTTGACCGAAGCAATTTCCGCTTCCGCGAAACCTATGGTTGAGCCACCTAGTTTGTGCATTGCCGCTTCGAAGCTTAAGCGTGTCCGAGTGCTTGGCTCAAAAAACAAGGTCGCAAGAATTTTTCCTTTGAGTATATCTGAGCCTTTCGCGGCTATAGGTTCCATGGTTTGGGCAATCGTCAAAATATAATTGATTTCTTCGCGAGAGAAATCTTTGATTGATATGATATCTCTACCCTCAAATTCCAAACTTATACCCAAGACAAAAATTCCATGTAACTCCTAAATAAGGTTATTTGGTTAACATATGCTTCCTAAACCAAACACGACAGGATCTAAGGCATGAACAAAGGAAGCCCTTAGAGGAGCTAGTATCAGTAAAAAAGATCTCAGCAGCATTTTGGGTACTATGACTTACTCCAAGAAAGTGCAACAGACCATATTGGCAAGGTTTAAATGATTATTCATATTGCGTATTACAGCAAAAGGTGCCGTTAAATGAAGATTAAAGAATTCATTGACCTAAGAAGTGACACTGTGACTCTGCCCACGGAGGAGATGTTTGAAGCAATTAGACACGCTGAACTCGGTGACGATGTGTTTGGAGAAGACCCAACGGTTAACAGGCTTGAAGAGTTGGCTGCCGAGAAGATGGGCAAGGAGGCCGCATTGCTCGTTACCAGTGGAACCCAAGCCAACATAGTCTCGTTAATGAGCAACACAAAACGAGGAGACCTTGTGATATTAGAGGCTGAATCCCATGTTTACTGGTACGAGGTCGGAGGGCTATCCACAATAGCGGGACTATTGCCATGGCCAATAAAAAGTAACCTTGGAGTCATAGACCCTAAAGATGTCGAAGTGGCCATAAGACCGAAAAACATCCATTTCCCTGAACCCACGCTAATATGCATTGAGAATACGCACAACAGACATGGGGGAACAATAGTCAAACCTGACCAGATAAAAGCGGTTAGCGAAGTTTCTAAAGCTCATGGTTTGAAGCTCTATATGGATGGAGCGAGGATTTTCAACGCCGCCGTCGCATTGAAAATCGACGTGAAAGAATTTACGAAGCATGTGGATAACTTGATGTTCTGTCTGTCCAAGGGGTTGAGTTGTCCAGTTGGCTCTATCGTTGTTGGAAGTCAGGAGTTCATAGAGAAGGCTAGAAAGACAAGGAAGGTTTTGGGTGGTGGAATGCGACAAGCTGGCATAATCGCGGCCCCGGGAATAATAGCCCTCGAAAAAATGATTGACCGATTAGAAGAAGACCACAAAAATGCAAGACTGCTGGCTGAGGGGATAGCCAGAATAGATGGACTCACAATCAACCGAGATATCGTGCAGACAAACATGGTTCATTTTGATGTAGGAAAATTAGGAATTACTGCAGACCAGTTCATTTCAAAACTGGAAGAAAACGGCGTTCTCGCATTGACGCTGGCTGAGAACAAGATAAGAACGGTGACTCACAGGGGAATCGAAAAAGAACACGTAGAAAAAGCATTAAACATAATTGAGGGTATCGTGAAAGAGTTACGCCTCAAACGTTAAATTTAACATTGTGGGGAAAACGCGTAACAAAGAATACGGTTCTTTTTTGAAAAATGACCTATGTTGAGTTATCCAAAGGAAACCGACTTGCTTGTTCAATTGCTTCTATTGCTTTAGTTTTTTTATTGATTCTTTTATTATTGAGACTGATTTTTCAAAGCGTTTTCTCGTTTGAGGCGTCAATTCGAGTTTCAAAATTTTTTCTACACCGTTTTTTCCAAGAACGGTTGGCACGCCAATTGAAACGTCTGAAAATCCGTATTCACCTTGCAGGTACGTGGAAACGCCCATCACTCTGTTTCTGCCTCTGAGAATGGCGTCAGCCATGATTGCTATGACGGCGCCTGGCGCGTAGACTGTTGATCCTTTCAGCGTGATAACGTCAGAGCCTGAAGTCACGGTTGAGTTCACGATTTTTTCGATTTGTTCTTTTTTGAGCAAACGTGTTATAGGTATTCCTGAAACAGAAGCGTATTCAATGAGGGGAACCATGGAATCTCCATGCTCGCCTATGACTAGAGCGCGGATGTCTTCTCTGGAGACGTGCAATTCAGTTGCAATGTACGACCTGAAACGTAGAGTGTCTAGGATGTTGCCCATTCCGAAAACTCTGTTCCTCGGTAAGCCTGACTCTTTGTAGGCTATGTAAGTCATGATGTCAACCGGATTTGTTACAAGCATAAGTTTGCACTCGGCAGCATATTTCATCACTTCTTTTACTATGGACTTGATAATCTGGGCGTTTTTGCTCATAAGATCGGTTCTCGTCATTCCAGGCTTGCGGGCTTCACCAGCTGTTACGATTACGATTTCTGAACTAGCCATTTCGCTGAAATCATTTGTTCCTTTGATTTTTCCATCAAATTCTATTGCTGGCGCCGTCTGCATCATATCAAGGGCTTCACCCTTCGCCAAGTCTTCAACGACATCAATTAGGACGACATCGCTTATTCTGAAGCGTAAAATGTTGAATGCTGCGGCACTTCCTACTTTTCCTGCGCCGATTACGGTTATCATGGTTAGAAACTAAGATGCAGTGGCTAAATATAATTAACGCATGATGTTGACGATTGCGGGTTCCTATGCTCCTCGTTGGTCACTCAGGAACTCTTAAGTTTAGAACATTCAGCGCTGTTTTATTCTGAAGGTGCGGAGCAATGGTTTTTCAAACGAATTTGCATTTTGAGACTTGAGGAAAGATGCGGTACTCGCTACTGGCGCGTGTCTATGGCGCTATCTTAGTTTGTTTTTCATAAAAATCCGCTCGTATTCTTGTAGGCAATTGTTTTTAGTTAAGTAGACTCCGTATTTCACCAAGGCATCCATGCCTCTTACAGCGTCTTCAGGTGAAGAATAAGCTGGAATGCCTAATTTGTCGAATCTTAAACGTGTGTTCAAGGCCATTTCCGTTTCTCCGATGTCACACGTGACTATTGGTTTATTGTAGTTGCTTGCGATTTTCGCCACTCCGTCGATGTAGTCTTCCTGCAAGGCTGGCATGTGGTGCAGACCGAGCAATATTATTCCGTGAACTTCTGTGTCTTGAAAAACAATTTCTGCTGAAAGTTCAAACATTTCAGATGTTCCAGAGCCAGTTATGTCAATGGGGTTAATAGTTGACGCAAACGCTGGAAGTTTCCCTTCTTGCTTCAGTTTGTCAAATTTCCTGGCTGTTTCTTCAGAAAAGCGTTTAACGGTCAAACCCCTTAGTCCGCACTCGTCGACTGCCATTATTCCAGGTCCGCCAGCGTCTGTTATTATTCCTATGTTCTTTCCCTTGGCTGGCAGTTGCAGAGCTAGCGCGTTTCCAGCATGGAAGAATTCGTCCATGTCTTGGGCCCTTATGATTCCCGCTTGTTTAAACGCTGCATCGTATATTTTGTCTGAGCCGGCAATGGCGCCTGTGTGCGATGCTGCGGCCCTTGCGCCTTCCTTTGTCCTGCCAGTTTTGAGAGCCACGACTGGTTTTTTCTTTGTAAACTCTTTGGCTACTTTGAGGAATTCTCTTCCATTTTTGATGTCTTCGACATACAATAATATGACAGTGGTTTTCTTGTCGTGTAAAAGGTAGCTCAGCATTTCTGCCTCATCCACGTCGATTTTGTTGCCGAAACTCACGAATTTGCTGACTCCGACATGTATTCCAGCCAAGTAATCTAGGGCTGCGGCGCCAAATGCCCCGCTTTGGGTGACTATTGCTATGTTTCCAGGCATAGGTCTGGGAGTTGCGACAACTTCGTCTCCTGTCGTCAAGATCTTTGTCTCTGGCAGAAACAGCATGTCCACGCCCGTTTCTGAGTTGTAGACTCCGAGGCAGTTTGGTCCAAGAACTCTTATTCCAGCGGTTTTGGCTATGGTTTTAACTTCATTTTCGAGTTCGTGGTTTCCAACTTCGCCGAAACCAGAGCTGATTATGACTGCAACCTTTACTTTCTTAGCTGCTACGTCGTTCATTATTTGCGGAACAACTTTCGCAGGGACAACTATTACAACAAGTTCAACTTCTCCAGGAATTTTGGTCACTGAAGGGTAGCAACGGAACCCCAAAACGGACTGCTCATAAGGGTTTACTGCGAAAAGCTCCCCTTTGAAGACGCCTCTACGTTTGTTTTCGATAAAATTCTTGAAAATCACGTGTCCAGCCTTATCGATGTTTTTTGCTGCTCCAACAACGGCGACCGAAGAAGGATTAAAAAATACACCAAGTTGCTTGATTAAGGGTTCCATAAAGGCTTATCACCTTCTGCCTCTTATGAAGGCGCGAAGGCTTTATGTTTTGCTGATTCAGAAATTCTCTTAGGCTCTGAGTGACTAGCCTCCTTCCTTATGTATAGATTGAACTTTTGGTGTAATTGTAAGCAAGCTCCACAGTATAGTTGGGTAATTGATTCAATTTCGTTGACGCTTTATCCTATTGGAGGTTTCTTTTGGGCGTATTGATATCGTCTGGGTCTTCCTATCCTCGTAAGTATGTTGTCTTTGACTAGGTCTATCAAGGCGTGGGCTACGGCTGTGCGGTCGTAGTGGAATCCGCGGCGTGCCATTTCGCTGTGGACTTCGCCTAAGCCTTTAGGCGTGGAGAACCAGCCTTCTTCCCAGAGTTTTTGGATTATGCCTTTGCATGTTTCTGCCCTTGGGGGTGCTACAGTCCGTTCTGGAATGAGAGGTGCTTCTTTGAGTTTTTGGGTTACTGTGGAGAGGATTCTGTCGATGGCTTTTTGGAGTTGATCTTCTTGGCATTCTATCTCGAATTCTATTTCGCCTATTTTCATCTTTACGCGTATCGGTGGCTTTTGTTCTTTTTCTGTCAATCTTTCACCTGTTGCTTATTGAATTGTGCATCTTGTTCATGCACAACATTTAAATATTTCTTCCCCCGCAATTGGCTATTGGTGAATCTTGGTGATTGAACAATACACTATTGCAGCAACACCAAAATATAATTTTCCACAACCCGGAGTAGACACAACATTACCCCAACGTTTCCTTGAACTAAGCTTACACTCTTTAAGACAGGTCAACAGCCAACATTTTCAACTAAATCAACAAGACATTCAACAAGCCGGCATCTTCGAAACTTCCACAATAATACCTCAGCCACTACCGCTGATACCAAAGTTTGAAGAAACAATAGTGGCCGCAGTGGACACCTCAACCATAAAAATCGGCGAAACCAGCAGAGGAATAGTAATTGCTGTCAGGGGCGCAAACATCTGGAAACAAAACAAGAACTATAGATACACAAGACTTGGACCATTCATATTCCACATAACTGAAGAAAACAAAAGAGAAGTCTACAACACACTAGAGAAAGCTTACTTCAACACCTCATACAGCTACACTCATCAAGGCTCACCAAATCTCTTGCAGATGCCGACACGCATAGCAAATCTCCTGGAAAAATGGTTACAGACAATGCTTTCAAAAACCATAAGCAACGGACTGATCCTTTTTGACGGTTCATTAACCTCTGGAACAGCAGACACTCCAGTACAACGTATGAAGGAAATTCTAGTTAGCGCGAGAAAAAAGAATGATGCAGTTCTGGCCTTCTCCAAAATGACAAATCTGAGGGCTAATGGATATCGCATAACTGACTTACTACCTCAACATGAACCACCTTATTTGCTTGAGACGACAGGTCTAAAACCTAGACCACCAACGGTTTTGTTAGGTGATGTTTACGTAGCTAGGCTAGGTAAGGGAAAGTATGCTTTCAGGCTGGACATCGACAGAGAAGTTCCGTTCCAGCATAAGATTGAGGCCGTTGAGAAACTGTTGGGAAACGATCTGTTTCTGCAGAGTTACCCTGAAACTCTCCGTTTAGCCCACATTCTATGCACTTTCACAGCTAACGAAGTACTAGCCATGCAGCATTTTGTCGCGTCCAAATACGGGCTTAGAATAATCAAGAGGATGGATATGCATAGGCTCTTGTTCGGTCCATTCGGCAAAGGAGAAAGTTACTCATGAAACTGTACAAGAAAGAAGGCAACATTGTTCAGATTCTAAGTTTTCCAGATGAAAGCGTTGAGAAGGGGGATTACTTGCTTGTCGAAGACGCGGACGCTAGAAAAGCATTAATTGTGCAAGTAATTGATGTGCAGTTTGCAAGTATTCCAGGCATCCTTGAAGAGTTGCTCCGCACCCTTCCAGATGGAGGAGAACTAATCCAAGGCGAAGACATTGACCCGCTAGAAATTGCTCCACACATTACGTACATTCAGGACGCGAGTTTGCTTGTTTGCAAAATCCGAGCGACACTAGAACATGAAAATTTAATTCCTAGTAGCTCTTGGCTTCCTTCACGTTCACAATCAACAATAAGAAAACTATCGATTCCAACGCTATTCAAAGTTGCAAAGGTCAATGGAAAACTTCCAATAATTTTAGGCAGCACAAAAGATTCATCGCTCCTAACCATAGACGCATCATCTCTGGACGGAAGATTGAACATAATAACTGGTAAAAAAGAAACTGGCAAATCTCATTTGTCCAAGCTTTTGATGGTAAGTTTGGTGGGCTACAAGGCTACTATTGTTGTTTTTGATTTGAATGGCGAATACCTGAGTCTAGGAATGACCTCTGACGGGAAAAGAAACGCGTATTACGATAAAATTCATGCCTTGACGCCTTCTCAAAACTTTAGAGTAGCCCTCAAACAGGTGAATTTGCATGTTTTGCTTGGAATTCTAATCCATGCCCTTCACTTGCCTGGAACGTCCGCCCGCGAGTTCAGACGCATATGGAAATCACTGAAAGAAAAAGACAATCTCACGCTACAGGAGTTAGGCGAAGCAATACGCAACTGGAACTGTAACCAGCACGTTCGCGACGCATTGTTTTCGCGCTACCACGCCTTGGTCAATTCGGGTTTTTTCACGGACAATATCGCAGAAGCCACGCTTCTGGAAGAGTGCTTGCTAAAAGCTAAGGAGCAGGGAGGCGCTATAGTGATAAATCTGCGGAATACATCAGCTATTGATCGCCAGATAGTTGTGGAGTACGTCCTAGGAAGACTTGTTGAATCCTTGACAAGCTGGAAGCTTAAAGCCGTTTTTCTCTTCGCTGAAGAAGCGCATCTTTACCTTCGTGAAACCTATTGGGACGACATAGTTACCCGCATGCGACATTTCGGAATCTTCACCACGTTCATAACTAATCAGCCAGACACAATCCGCGAGAACATCTACCGCCAAGCAGACAACATATTTCTCTTCAACTTCACAAACGAACATGATTTAGATGTTGTTTCACGCGCCGCTCGCGTGGACGCTGAAACAGTCAAAGCTATCGCGCGAGATTTGCCGCCGCATTACTGTCTTGCTCTTGGAAAAGTTGTACGCGATTTTCCAATGGTTACCAAAGTTAAAGCCTTAGACTTGAAAACCATGGGAGAAACAAGGCTTTTCTTTAAGGACATGAATTAAAATTTTCCAGTTTTTGCCTATTTCTCTGAAAGAAGGTTCTGAAGGTTTTCGTTAGGTTGTAATTTTCCACTTCGTCGAAAGGGACCCACCTTAATTCTTCCGCGTCGCTTGCCGGCTTAAGCGTTCCACCTTTCAACTTAACAAAATAGTCAATTATTACGAAATGATATTTTATTTTGCCATTTTCATCTACGCTTACATGATTCACAACATCGATGTGTTCAGGATTTTCCACTTCAAGATTTGTTTCTTCTTTAACTTCCCTTATAACTGTATGTTCTATGTTTTCTCCAAGTTCTACTAAGCCCCCGGGAACGCTCCATTTTCCTTTTCCAGGTTCATTTTTTCTTTTTTCGAGCAGAATTTTGCCTTCACAAACGATTATAGCACCAACACCTACGATTGGCTGGTCAGGATACAGTCTCTTCAACGTGCAAAGCCTCTTTCGTTAAATTGTGCTATTCGTACCTTAAAGCTTGTACTGGTTTAAGCTTTGAAGCACGCCAAGCGGGATAGAGTGCAAAGATTACGCTGACTCCTACGCCGAAGCCTAAGGCTCCCAGGACCACCATTGGCGTCAAAATAGGAGTTATCGTCATTGCACTAGCTCGAGCTGCCGCTTGATTTCCTCCCATGAATCCGCCGCCGCGGAAAACTATTGCAACAATGTTCGCTAAGACCCAGCCTGAGGCTATTCCAATTGCTGCACCGATCAAGCCAATTATTATTGACTCACATAGGAAAATCAGAAGTACTGTTCTACTTTTCATGCCTAACGCTTTGAGGATGCCTATCTCTCTTGTACGTTCCATCAAAGAGACAATCATAATATTCATTATACCGATGCCTGCCACTAGAAGCGAGATGGCAGCAATTCCACCCAAGAAAAGTTCTATGACTGAGAAAACATTTGAAAGAATGTTAAGCACAGCTGTTGAAGATATTACTGAAACTTGCCCGTTAAATTCGGTGGCATTAGTTATCGCTTTAGAAACACTGTCAATCGTGGTTTGGTCACTATTTTTTAATTTTACAACTATCATGTTACATTCATCGGTTCCAAAGAAACTTTGCGCCTGAGAAATTGGCATGTAAACACTTGAATCCGAGGGCCCTCCAATGCCGAATCCTCCTATCTCTTTAAGGACAGCCATAATTTGACCATTATGAGTCTCATTTTTTGGCGGGCGTGCAGTTGCGTTGGTCCAAATGATTTCAACATTATCATTCACGTTAAAAAGTAAGGTTCCATTTTTCCAGGGGGCACTTACCCGTTTCCCAATCACAATCGTTTCGTTTTCTGGATTTACAGGTATATCTCCACTTTCAGCTACAAAGGTACTGCTGTAAATCTCTACGTAGTCAGTGAAATCCACACCCACTATGGTAGCGAGCCGAGTGCTTTCGCCAGATTTAATATAGCCTACCCTTTGAATTATCGCGATCGACAACTCGATGTCTGGCGATAACCCATTGATTATCTGTGTATCATTGATCAGCAATGCGCCAGAATCAGTAGCGCCGATTACGCTTCCCATGCCAGTACCGAAGCCTCCCCCAGGGGAAACAATCAACGTATCGGTCGCAAATCCTGACTGAAGTTGCATTGTTATAGTATTTTGCAGACCTTGAGTAATTGAAAGCAAGGCAACGATGGCTGCAATGCCGATTACGACTCCTAAGGTCGTTAAACCCGCACGCAGTTTCCGCAATCTTATTGCACCGAAGGAATAAGAAAAAACATCTCTTGTTCTCATATCAGTTCACGACGTCCATAGTTATAACGCCATCAAAAATCTGAACCATTCTTTTTGCGACTCTCGCCAGATGCTGGTCATGTGTAACCATTATTATGGTTACGCCTTTCTCCTCGTTGATCCGTTTAATCAGCCTCATTATTTCGTTGGCAGTCTTGGAATCTATATTTCCCGTCGGCTCGTCCATCAATAGAAATCGGGGGTTGTTTGCCAAGGCTCTGGCGATGGCTACACGTTGCTGTTCGCCGCCGCTCAGTTCAGCTGGTTTGTGATTCATTCGCTCCTTCAAACCTACGGTCTCAAGAAGTTCCTCAGCACGCTTTTTCCGTTCGGCTCTGCTCATGTCAGCTATGGACATTGACAGTTCAACATTGTCTCTTGCGGTGAAACGTGGGATAAGGTTGAAGAACTGGAACACGAACCCTACTCGGCGCCTGAGATCTGTTAGTTGGTTGTCATTGAGCGTGGAAACGTCAACACCTTCAATCAGCAGTTTCCCTTCAGTTGGCTTGTCCAAAGCGCCAATCATGTTCAGCATTGTCGATTTACCACTTCCGGAAGGCCCTAGAATGGCGAGGAAATCGCCGCTTTCAACTCGCAAGTTCACGCCTCTCAGAGCTTTCACTGGGATTTTGCCAAGCATGTAAGTTTTCTTAAGGTCAACCGCCTCAACAACCGGAGCCATAAATTTCATCTACCTCTTTTGCGCTAATCCTCGTTTATTTGCTCAGGAATCTCCATGAAAGAACAATGCCTATTATTGCGACTATCAAAGCGAATATTCCAACGTATGCAAAGTCCACTGCGAGTTGCGCGTAATCAGTGTTGAAGATTAAGAGTTGTCTCACTGCATCGGTGGTGTAGGTCAGCGGGTTGAATTGTGCTATTGTCTGCAGCCAATCAGGCATGAACTTGGTTGGGAAGAAGGCATTGCTAGCAAACATCAACGGCAGGTTAATGAGGTTCATGACAGCCATCGGAGTCTCCATTCTCGTTGATCTTATGGTAATTGCAATGAAAAGCGAAGACAAGCCCACGCATATCAAGAAAATAATCGCGAACACACCAAGTATGTTAATGGGGCTGAAGTTTGCCCCAAATTGGAGGCCAAATGCGACAGCGACGACTATTATGATGCCTGCTTGGAACATCGATCGCAGCGTTGCAGATAGAACCTTGGACAATATTATTACCGATCTGGATACGGGTGTACTCAGTACCTTGTTTAGGAAGCCTAAGCGTCTGTCCCAAACTATGGACATGCCGCTGAACATTGTTGTAAAGAGTGCTGTAAAGGCAATCATGCCCACCGCCATGTAAGAGAAGTAGTCAGTGGTGTTGAACGCGCTTAGCATTATCTCTGATTGCAGCCCCGCGAAGAACGTGGCCAACTGCTGAAGTTGCTGTGGCGTCAGCGGTGGGTTAATTGTAGGAATTTGAAATGAGCTCGCACTGAATATGGCGCCTATGTTCATGGCTCTTCCGAGCAAACCCATCCAAATAATCGGCTGAAACAGAGTAAGAAAGAATATCACAGGGGCTTTGTACCATTTTTTAAGTTCTCGATTAGTCAAAGCCCAGAGACCGTGCAATTTGCTTTTGGAATTGCCATTAGTTTCGCTCAATGTCCTCTCGCCCTTCTCATAGCTATCCTTTGTGCAACAACATTCTCTCTTGATTCCTCTGCGTCACGCATAGACTTACCAGTGTACTGCAAGTAAACCTCGTTCAGCGTAGGCTTCGTAAGTGAAAGTCTATTAACAACATGACCTTCCCTTCGTAAAGCCTCAATTATTAGAGGTGCAGTCACTTCTCCGTTTTCAGACTTTATCATGTACATGCCATTCTCTTTTTTAACTTCCTTCACATGTTCAATTTTCTTAACAAGTTCGGTGATGTCAACATCTTTCTGAATGCTCAAGGTAATTATGTCGCCGCCCAAACTGTTTTTTAGTTCTTCTGGAGGGCCTGTAACGATTATTTTTCCACGATCGATTATGGCGATGCGGTCGCAGAGGGCATCAGCCTCTTCCAGATAATGCGTTGTCATGAAAAGAGTCATGCCGAACTCTTTTTTCAACATTCTAATATAATCCCAAGTGGCGGCTCTAGTTTGAACGTCCAAGCCCAAGGTTGGTTCGTCCAAGAAAAGCACTTTAGGCCTGTTGATCAAGCCGCATGCAAGTTCTAACCTGCGGCGCATGCCGCCAGAGTAAGTTTGAACCTTCTTGTCTTTGAAAGTTGTTAGTTCGACCAGTTCTAAAAGGTCCATGGCGCGTTTTTTGGAAATCTTGCGGGGGATCCCGTAGAGGTCGGCGCATAAGATTATGTTTTCGTAGCCTGTTAAGTCTTCGTCGGCTGTGTATTCCTGCGGCACAAGGCCGATGACGTTCCTGACGTTAGTGTCTTGTTTGGCGATTTCGTAGCCTAGTATGGAAGCTTTGCCTTCTGTTGGTTTCAAGATTGTTATGAGCATGTTGATTGTTGTTGTTTTTCCAGCGCCATTAGGACCTAGGAACCCGAAGATTTCGCCTTTCTTGACGCTGAAGTTGATGTGATCTACTGCTACCAGGCTTTTGTTGAAGACTTTTGTTAGCCCTTCAGCCTTGATTACTTCCTCACTCACGTTGTTCACCCTTCATCTTTTTGTTAAGTTCTTCAAGCTTCCTCGCGGCTTCATCTAAAGCTTTTCTAGCTTCATTTAAGCCTTGCTCGGAGAATTTCTCTTGCATTGTGACGCCTAGTTGGAAAAATGCTATGGCGAGCCGCCTAATGGATTCGCGAATTTCAACGGTTTTTTCTGGCGGTATTCTGAAGAATAGCCCATCAAAGGGAGGCATGGGAATGAACCCGCATTCTTCTCTGAATTTTTTTCTTATTTTTTTCTGCTCTTCAAGTAATGATTTTCCGCTTTCTGTTAGCTCATATCGTTTTAATCCGTTTTGTATGGGTAATTCTTTGATGTAACCATTATCCTGTAACCAAGATAGCAGAGGATAGATTGACCCTGGACTGGGTTTCCAATGTCCGCCTGTGCGTTTTTCAATTTCGTCCATTATTTCCGATCCTGACATGGGTCTTTGGTTGAGGGTTTCGAGAACATGATAGCGTATGAAGCCTTTAGGCACCATTGCAGTGTGTCTCATCCAATTTTTTTTATGAGGAAACATTTGTTTATCACTATTGACCTCAACTGTGATATCAAACGTGATATTTAAACGTAACGCGCCAAAAATACGAACCACAACTTAACTTATCACTGTGCCAATCCTTTCGCCTTTAACGGCTGCTGAAATGTTCGCGGCTTTAAATCCGTTAACAACAATCAATTTCACACGTTTACGTTTCAGAATTTTAATAGCCTCAGGATCAATAATTTGATGTATTCCAGCTTTGTGTTTGTTTTCAGAAAAAACGCTGGCTAAATCGTCAAAGGACAAGTGATCAAATTTAACGGCGTCCGCATGTTTCCTAGGGTCTTTATTGTAAACGCCATCTTGATCTGTGCCCTTGACAAGTAAGTCAGCGCCTATGCGCTCGGCAATCAGCGCTGCAACCGTGTCCGTGGTCATTCCCGGTTTTAGGCCGCCCATAACAGGAACTTTTCCTTCTTCCAAGCATTTCGCGGCGTCATCAACCGTTAAAGGTACGGCTTTGCATCCCATTTCTCCGAGTTTCTTAAGAAGCAACTGGGCGAAAATTCGTGAAACAGAAATTGCAATTTCATCCTGAACCTGTTCGTCAAGTTCCAGACTCTTTGCTGCTTTAATAAATTCCCGTGCTAATGAACCGCCGCCGACGACAACTGCAACCTCGTGTCCTTTAGAGTTCAAATCTTTCAGCAAATCCGCGTATTGATTGATCAAATCCGGGTTGATTGGCGATGCGACGACGGAACCGCCAATTCTCAGCACTAATCGCATGATTCTTCATCCTTTGATGTTTACTATACACAAGCTTCTGGTTAAAAATTCTTTAGAAGAACTTGTTCAATTCTTGTTGACTTTTCCCTTTGCCCGCGTGTATGGTGATGGTCTTTTCAAAATTTATGACCATACCATCTAGAGCGGCAATGGTAGGGATGCCAGTTTTATCTTCAATCAATTTTGCTTCTTTTGCTGGTCCCTTAAATATCATCTGCATTCCGAGATGCGTCAAAACCGCTTGTTCAGGACGGGTTTCTTCAAGTATTTTTATGGCGTCGTCTGTCGTCATGTGGCCTTTCCAAGGCTTTCCCGAAGGTCTCATTACGCACAATATAAGAAGCCTCACGTTTTCGTAGCATTTTCCTATACCGTCGAAGTATTCTGTGTCGCTTGTGTAGGCTAAATCTCCACAGTCTGCTGTTATGAATCGGAAGCCTACAGCGTCGGGGTCTGTATGCCTCGCTTCGGTTACTGAAACATTTATGTTGTCAACTTGAAAATTCAAGTTCGGTATGGCTTTTACTGTTAGTTCGGGCATTCGTTGATGATACTTGGAAATGGAGGATTCGCAAACGTCACTTCCTTCAAGAACGCTTTTGGCCGCAACTAGTGCGCCATGTTTTCTGGTCATGCCATGGGTCATAGCTTCAATCAACACTTCCGCATCGGTGTAATGATCTGGGTGGCAATGAGAAACAAAAACAGCGTTAAGTTTCTGTGGGTCTAAGCCTTCGTTGATTGAATGGACAAGGGCACCTGGGCCTGGATCTAAGTGCAGGTTTAAGCCTTCACTCATTAGGCGAATCCCTGCTGTACGCCGTTTTTGAGTTATAGTTGCGAATCTTCCGCCGCCAGTCCCAAGAAACACTATGCCAAGCGCAGTCATAATTACACTTGTGGCGGTCGCGTAATTTTTGTTTTGTGATCATGTTTACTTCTTAAGGATGAGCAATATTTTTAATGTTGTATTAGCACGAGTTTAGAACAAGGTGGTCGCTGGCGTGTTCGAAGAGTTTGGCATGCTGGGCAATGCGCTTATTCTTATAGCTTCGCTAGTTGCTTTGAGTAAAGCCAGCGATTTGACAATCGCCAATTCGGTAAAAGTTGCGGAAATAAGCGGTTTCGGAAAAACAACTGTTGGATTCATCTTGGTTGCGTTTTCCACATCTTTGCCCGAACTTTGTGTGTCTATTTTTTCTGCAGCAGGTGGAGGAAGCATAGGTGTAGCCATTGGAAACGTTCTGGGTTCAAACATAGTGAACATATGTTTGATACTTGGAATATGCTTTCTACTGGTGGCTTTGAAAAGCTCTAATCATTTAATACTTCTTCCAACAATGGCAAAGGAGGAAATAGGCAGCCTGTATTTCGGCCTTTTTGTAGCCTCAGTTATTCCGTTGACACTGCTCTACATAGGATATGCAAGCCAATTCATAGGGATAATTTTATTGGCGATCTTTGTTTTTTACATTTATCAGCTATCAAAAGTAAGAATCGTAAGAGAAGAAAGCGCTCTAGGAATGGAAAGACGAAGACTCCGTAGGTATACGCTTTTCGCGGTTTTGGGCGCTACTGGAGTGGTGATCACCGCGTTTTTCATCGTCGAATCAGCTTCCTACATTGCTACCAGCGTAGGTATACCGCCTGTCGTAATCGGCGCCACAATTGTGGCTTTCGGCACAAGTATACCGGAATTAGCCACAAGCATCAATTCTGTTCGAAGAGGACACTTAGACATGGCATTGGGGAATATTGTTGGAAGCTGCTTCATGAACATAACATGCATTCTAGGAGTTGCACTGATAGCGACGCCCTTAACGGTTAACATAGCTGCTTTCTCGAACTTAGCCGTTTTCTCATTAATAATAAACTTGTTCTTATGGTACTTTTTATCAAGCGAAAAAATAAGCTGGAGAGAAGGCACAATTTTGCTATTTCTGTACGGTGTCTTCCTAGTAACTAGCTTCGGCGGCTACAGACCTTAGAAGAGGAAAGATTTTGATTGCAACCGAAGTTTTTACGGTAAAAGCTACACCGCCATTTGATTTCAACATAAGCGCCAAGATTTTTTCCGGTGGTGACAGGCAAATCAGCAATTATGAGAATGGGAAATTCTGGCAGGTCATAAGAGTCAATGAGAAACTAATTCTGACCATCATAAAATCATTAGGGACTGTTGAGCAACCTGAATTGTCAGTTGAGCTGAGAGCTAATGAAAAAATCTCTGATGTTGATAAGAGAAAAGCCAGAGAGATTATTGGCGCCCTGTTTAACTTGAATTTTGATCTTAACCCCTTCTATGAAGAAGTAAAAAACGATAATATAATGGCTGAACTAACGCGGAAAATGCGAGGATTGAAAAGTCCGACAACTCCAACCGTTTTTGAGGCATTGGTGGATTCAATAGTTGAACAGCAAATTTCTCTAAACGTTGCCGACAGTATGAAAAGAAAACTGATCAAGACTTTCGGCGACACTTTGAACTTGAACGGTGAAGTCTACTACACATTTCCGACACCAAGTAAGTTGGCCTCCGTAAGTAGCGAGCAAATTCGCCAGTGTGGCTTAAACCTGAAAAAAATCGAGTACATCAAAGAAATTTCAAAGCTGATAGCAAATGGAAAGTTGAAGTTGGAGAAGTTCAAAGAATACGAAAACACAGAGGAAATTATCAAAGAGCTTGATGAGATACGAGGAATAGGAGTCTGGACCGCGGAAATGACTATGGTAAGGGGAATACAGAAGTTGGAGGCGATGCCTGCCGATGATCTAGGACTAAGACGAATAATCTCGCACTACTATTGCAAAGAAACGAGAATTGCCAGCGAAGAGGCACGCAAAATCGCAGAGAATTGGGGAAAATGGAAAGGTCTCGCAAGCTTCTACTTGTACATGGCTTCCAGTCTAGGCATAGAAGCATAAGACGTACGATTAGTTCCTACTGCTCCTTTTTATTTGATTAGCCTTTTCTTCATCAAGTTTATGCTCAACACGAAGAAAACACTCGTGACAACAATTATCCACAGAAAACTGAAAAACATGGAGACTTCAATACTGCCGAGAACTAATCCTCTATTCAAGATAACCGCATGGGTGAGAGGAAGAAAAACCAACGCAACCGTCTGAACTGACGTGGGAAGAGTTGTTAGTGGGAAGAATGTTCCGCTCAAGAGAAACATGGGTGTTATGAACAGAAACCCTGGATAGTTGAAGAAGTCTATGTTTGGCGCAATTGCCGTGAAACACATGGCGAGGGCCGAGAACATTAAGCCGACAAGGAAAGCGAGTAATGGTATTAAAAGGGACAATGGACTTGAGATTAAACCGAACACTGCCACAATGCCCAATACTATAGTAGCGTTTATGAGGCTACGCGTAGCGCCCCACATGAGTTCTCCTGCAATGACTTCTTCCACACTCACAGGAGTCGCTATTATCGCGTCAAAAGTCTTCTGGTAATACATGCGCACGAAAGAACCGTAGGTACACTCGAAAAAGGAGCCGTACATCATAGAAATGGCAATCAAGGCTGGAGATATAAACTGAATGTAAGATACGCCTTGAATCGGCAGAACAAGACTGCCCAAGCCAAAACCCAACGCAACCAAATAAAAGATGGGTTCAAGCAAGGGCGGGAAGAAGTTTACTTTGTAGGTTTTCATGAAGACATCGAAATCTCTTCGCCATACTTTCCAAAATCTGTAGGTTAATTTTGGCAACTTAAAGTTAGAAGCAATGCGCCTTGACCTTTTCATTCTCTAAGCCTCCTGCCCGTAAGTTTAAGGAAAACATCTTCCAGGTTTGCGCTCCGGATAGTGGCGCCTTTTGTGGGAAATTCCTTGAGAAAACTTTCAAAGACTCCATGAGGTTGTTTGGTGAAAACGTGAAGCTTGTCACTTAACACTTCAAGGCGGGCTTCTGGAAACTTTTCCTTAAGCGTCTTAATCACGCTTTCGTCATAATCGATCTCTAAAACTTCTTGGCCTATGTGCTTCCTTACCAATTCTGCAGGTGCACCTTCCTCGATGATGTTGCCATTATCCATGATCAAAGTGCGGTCGCACAAGGCTGCGGCTTCATCCATGTAATGTGTTGTCAGAATTATGGTAACGCCTCGCTTTCTTAAGTTTCGAATTTCGTCCCAGACCAAGTGGCGGGCTTGAGGGTCGAGACCTGTTGTAGGTTCGTCGAGCAAAAGGATTTGAGGCTGATTGATTAGTGCCCTTGCCAAGATCAAACGTCGCTTCATACCGGTGGATAACTGACTGATGATGACTTTTCGTTTTTCCTCCAACTGGAAGAATTTGAGCAGTTCTTCAGCACGTTTGAGGGCTTCATCTTTTGGAATGTCAAAATAACGGGCATAGACCAGCAGGTTTTGTAGGACTGTGAAGTCTGGGTCAAGGTTATCTTCTTGAGGAGCCACTCCTATCATTTTCTTTATTTCCCTTGGCTTCTCAGAGACGCTCATCTCCGCTACTGTCAATTCGCCCTTGGTCAAAGGCAAAAAACAGTGAACCATCCTTATTGTTGTTGTTTTTCCAGCGCCATTAGGTCCAAGGAAACCACAACATTCCCCTTTAAAAACTTCGAAGTTTATGTTATCCACTGCCACAAAATCGTCATATTTCTTAGTTAGATTTCGTGCTTTGATGAGAACTTCTGAATGCACTGTTCTCCTTCCAGCAGTTATCTGACGCACGCAATAACTTAAAACTACCCCTAGGCGCTGAAACAGGAGAACTCCGACGGCTTGCTGTTCTCGCTTGCCCATTACGCTCGACTGCACAATGTTTGTATAGAGTTCAAGCTTGCACACAGGCACGCGCAATCATATTTGGTGGGGGAAAGCATTTTTGATGCCAATTTCCAACAACCACTTAACCATCAGTTTTACGTGCGCTATATCAAGTCAGCTAATCTTTTTAGGAAGTCAATAGATAAAATCAGTAGGAGAATCTTGTACATGGGCCTTGTAGATTATATTAATGCACTGGGGGAATGGGTCTTGTCCAACTTGGATGAGGTCGTGCTTTCGGTTGTTGCAATTGTCGTAGGATACATCATCTATAGGATTATCGCGAGAGAAATCACAAAACTGAAGAGTCAGAAGAGACTTGAGGAACACCTTGCTTACACTCTGAACAGGATCGTCAAATGGGGCGCTGCTTTTGTAGTTTTCTCAGCCATTCTGGCGCAGTTTGGAGTCACATTAGGTGTGATATCTGGTCTTTTGACCCTCGTTGGCGGCACTATCTTAGGTTTTGCAGCCATAAACACCATTGGAAATGCAATCGCTGGTTTGATAGTGATGACGAGTAGACCCTTCAGGGTTGGAGACAGAATCTTCTTTAACGGACAATTCGCCGACATAGTGGCCATAGAACTAATCTACACAAAGATGTTGACTCTCGATAACGTCTTGGTTTCTATTCCCAACCAAGAATTGCTTAAAACTGAAATAGATAACTATGGAAAGAAAAGTGTGATTAGACGACGCTGCACCGTGACGCCTGGATTTGAATATGACAGTAAAGCTGTGGAGAACGCGCTGCTGGAAGCTGCAGGCAAAGTTCAAGGAGTCTTGCAGAAACCAGAGCCTTATGTGTGGATAACAAAATTCCAAAATTATGCTGTTGAATACGATCTTTACGTTTTCATAAATGATATAAAGAGACTACCAGAGATAGATGCAGAACTTCACCGAAAAGTTTTGGAGACATGCAAAATGCATGAAATAGACATTAGTACGCCTATGCTCCTTAAGCAACTTAAGGACTTAAAGTGACACATGCGATGGTTACAGTTGAATCTCTGCTATAGCCACTTCTTTCTTCGGAAGTAAATTATCATCAGAATGCTTATGGCAAACATGATGAGATAAGCCATAGGGTAACCCCAAGGTTGCTCAAGTTCTGGCATGAATTTGAAGTTCATTCCGTAGATGCCTGTTATGAGAGTTAAAGGTATGAATATTGTGGCGATTATGGTTAGTACTTTCATGACTTCGTTCATTCTATTGCTGATGCTGGAAAGGTAAATGTCAAGCATTCCGGAAAGCATGTCTCGAAATGTTTCTATTGCATCGATTATCTGAATTGTGTGGTCGTAGATATCTCTCAAATATATGTCCAGAGATTTGCTGACTAGTGGTGATTCCCATCTTTCTAGGCGATTGATTACTTCTCTTAGAGGCCAAACTGACTTTCGAAGAAATATCATCTCTCCTTTCAGACTGTGAATCGAATGTAAGGTTTCCGGTGTTGGATTCGCAACTACTCTATCTTCTATATCTTCAATCCTTTCTCCATAATTTTCAAGGATTGCGAAGTAGCTGTCAACAATAGCGTCTATTAAGCAGTAGGCAAGATAGTCAGGGCCCATTTTCCTTATGCGACCTTTGTTGCTTCTAATTCGTTCTCTGATTGAGTTGAAGACGTCTCCTTCGCTTTCCTGGAATGAAATAACGTAGTTTGAGCCGAGAATCAAACTGACTTGTTCCACTGCAGTTTTGTTCTCATGTTCATCAAACTGAAGCATTTTTAGAACGACAAAGATGTAATCGGTAAAATCTTCCGTTTTTGGACGTTGTGCCGTATTGACGATGTCTTCTAAGACGAGGGGATGAAGATTGAAATGCGTGCCAATCTTTTCGATGATGTCCAATTTATGAATACCGTCTATATTTATCCAAGTTACAGTAGGTTTATCTTTGAAGGGAAAGCAATCTTCAACCTTCTTAGCTTCCTTCTCCTGAAATTGCGATTCATCATAATCCATTATGGTTATCCTTACATCTTCAGTCTTCTTTTCTCCTGTATAGACAAGAGTTCCAGGCGGAAGGGTGACCTTTTTTGATTTCTTGGCTCTCGGCATAAGGCTATCAACACTTACCAAGGTACAGTAGCAAATTATTGCCTATTTAAGATATAATCGTTGAATCTTCCAGTTCATATAAGTTTGTGCTTCCACGAAATGAACACGTTTCCAGCAGTTCTGGTTCCATGAAGGATTTTCTAAATATTCCAATTATGCACAGGAGTAGAAACACCGCCAACAGCCTAAGCATACACGCGCAGGAGCGTGGCCAGAAATGCTCAGCCCGCGTCAAACTGAACCAAAAGTTCAAGCTATATTTCCTTCCTTCGAATCAGATTTTAATCCCAAACCCACTTTTAACAGGACATAAAAGTAGAGGCCGTGCTGTTGCAAAGTACCTTAGAAAAAAGAGAAGCAAATGGAACCCAAGAAGTGTCAAGATGTAATTGTCCTATTTTTCTTCCCATCTCGGGTGCTTTTTCTCATATTCTTCAAAATCCTCTTTCAAATGGTCCAAAATCTCACGCTGTCTTTCAACGAAATGGAACTTGTTATAGCTTAAAAAGCAAAAAAATATGACTGAAGGTATTATTAATAACCAAATTGTTAGTTCTGACAATGGCACTAAAAACTTTGGGAAAAGTTCAGCAACATTGTAAAGAAAAAGGAATCTCAGGAAAAGCCCACTAGAACAAAGCGCTATGAAGCTGCCATTGATTGAACCACCAACCAGTGCTTCATGGGTAAAATAGAAGTCCAAAGCGGAGCCAAGCTTGACTTTATAAGTCCATCTAGTAAATCTCAACCAGCCAAACTCTTTCTGTTCTTGGTCATCTTGCTCCTTAACAGTTCGACCTATTTTAAGACCCTTAGCAATTTGAGCGAACAAGCCATTATTTCCCGAAAGTAACTGGCGCAGAAGGTACACTGGCACTCCTAAGAAAAAAGAAAAAATTAATGATTAAGATGACAATCTGTAACGTATCAGAAATAGAGTTACTTGGAACGAAAGGGTTACGCAGCCACAAAGGAAGAAAAAACCTTGCTGGTGAGCAAAACAGCAATACCAAACCAGACGTAAGGCAATACACGATAAAGTAGGGCGGAAACCTTTCCAACAGTCGTGTTGAAATCTCCTGCACCCTCTCGTTGCGTACAGTATTTTAATCACCCATTATTCTTCAGAGTGTTCTTTAACTTTTCGATTGAACCGCTAACAATACGCAGCTTGTAAACCAGAAAAAATCATACTTTTGCCGTGCGTGTGTGTGTCTGTATGTCTGTGTGTCTGTCGGTCGCTATAGGGGGGTGTGTAGGTTGGAAGGTAGGGGTAGGAGAGAGAGTTTGAGTATGTGGTTGGTTGGATTAAATTTTAATTTCCACACACAACACAAGAATTAGTAGAATGGATATGCCTTAATCTTAATATGGCGAAGGATAAGAGATTTATTGGGCAGATGGAATCCATAATGAAGAGAAGGATTTGGATAGGTTTCTTATTTGTGGTGCTCGCATCGCTTTCAGTCCTATGGCTCCTTGGAAGTTACATGATGCAGCCTTCAGAAGCGGGGTTCAGGATATATTCCCTCGAAAACAATGCCTTATTGATTTCTAATGCTGATATTCTATCATACAATTGGACTAGTCAGGAGATGGCTCTCACCTCCGAAGCCTCTGAGAGATTGATAGAACTAGGAGAGAACCTCTATAATTTTACAGGTTTTGTGATCAAAATAGACGGGGAGGAAATATACCGTGGCGTATTCAGATCTTTTTACATGTCAGCAATACCAGGTCCTCCACAAATCTCTATACTGTTCCCCTCAATGTTTTTTCCCTCTGAATCGAAAAACTACAGAGCCATGAGAATGTTCTATCCGACGTGTCAGCCGCCAAGCGACCAATCAGCAAACAACGCAAAAATCTTTCAGTATTTCGAGAAAATTGATAAACTGAAATATTAACAAGACTTTCGCTCGCGTTAGGAGTAGATTTTAATTTTGGGGGTTTTGGGGACTAAATTTCAACGCACAAACAAAAAAAGGGAAGTTTGGAGATCTATCTGAAGTCTTCAGAGTCTACTATCATCAATGGATAGACGCCTTCACAGGGCATCTCTGGGACCTTGGCAAGAACTTTGCGGACAGCACCGATATTTACACCGTTCCATTCACAGAGTATCTTGACTATTTTCCCCTCTTCATTACATTGAGCCCAACTTCTAACCCAATAGGCATCAAGTGTAGCGTTAGCCTTAGCTTTCTTACCGAGAGGAGTAGCCTCTTCAATTGTTACAGGTTTAGGCATCGGATGAACAGCCAAAAACTTCGGCATTGAATCACCTTCATGATGATTATCCTGTACAGCATTTATCTTTTTTGGGTTTGGGATTAAATTTTAATTCCAAACTCAGAGCAGCAAAGCAGCTTCTGTTGCCTCAGCGCCTATTCTGCCTTTCAAAAAGCACTGAAACCAACCGAGAACACATACAGCAAAGGTGAACGCACAACTCAACCTTACATAGGGGAAAATGCAGACGCTTCTGAGACGAGAGATACTTAACCTTCAAGCACCCATTCTACGCTAAGGTTCTACCTATTTATAGAGGGGGTATAGTTTCCGCGCACACCTAAGTTCACAATAGCTTCAGGGGCATAACCGTTAAATCTGCTTTTGCCGCTCGTTCCCTATAGAAACACGCACGAAGGGTTGGTTCAAACCACGCAGTTAGATTCCATAATAGTTCGTTTCGGCGGAGAAATAGGCATCAAAAGCGAATGGACAAGACGCGCCTACGAAAAACTACTATTGAAAAACATAAAAAACGCCCTAACACACTACAACCTCTCGCCAGAAACAATGACGCACAAACGCGGTAGAATCTACATAAAAACACGAAAAACTCAAGAAACCGCCACAAGACTAACGCACGTTTTCGGCATTTCCTCAGTCTCCCCAGCCCAACAAACCACATCAAACATGAACACCATCACACAAACAGCCCTCAGCATAGCAGACGCAACCATCAAAAATGAAGCCACCTTCGCAGTCCGCTGCCACAGAGTCGGCAACCACATATACTCAAGCATGGACATCTGCAAAGAAATCGGAAAACAAATCCTAACAACCCTAAAACAACGAAACCCACGAGTAAACTTGACAAACCCACAATTCACCATAAACATCGAAATCAGAGAAGACGAAGCCTACGCCTACACAGAAACCCTACAAGGTGCAGGCGGATTCCCCATCGGCTCACAAGCAAAAGTCGTCGGACTACTCAGTGGAGGAATAGACTCGCCCGTAGCATGCTGGCTCGCAATGAAACGCGGAAGCCCCCTAACCCCAATCTACATTGACAACGCACCCTTCACAGATGAAAATGCCACAAACAAAGCCGTAGAAACTGCCAAAAAACTATTCGAATGGTCAATCAACTTCCCGCGAAAAGTCTACATAATCCCAAACGGCAAAAACATGGAAACCATAACAAAAAAAGCTCCCCGAAAACTGACCTGCCTATTATGCAAACGCCTGATGTACCGCATCGCTGAACGCATAGCAGAAAAAGAAAAAGCAGAAGGCATAATAACAGGCGAAGCCATCGGCGAACAAGCAAGCCAAACCATGCACAACCTCCGCGTAATAGACGAAGCCGCCACGCGCTACCCAATACATCGCCCACTCCTAGGCTTCGACAAAACAGAAACCGAAGCCTTAGCCAGAAAAATCGGCACGTTTGAAATTTCAACACGAAAAGCCAAAGGCTGCACCGCCGCACCAAGCAAGCCCGCTACCGAAGCAAAACTGCAAAAAGTGAAGGCGGCTGAAGAAAAACTCAACACACAGCACATGATTGAGGAAGCAGTAAAAACAGCAAAAAAAGTAACAATCTAAATACCGCTTCGTTTTCCTTAAGATAACATCCCCGACATATCTTCCCAAGCGACCGCCAACATCAAAACACAACCCATTCTACAATACAACCACAGCACAAACAAAGCCTAAAGCCCAAAACGAGAAACCCAAAGGCACACACAAAAAGTCCAGCCTCAAACCAAAAAATTATTTCTCAACCCACCCGAAAAATAGGCAACCTTTAAACACAGATCCCACATTAAAAATATCGGTCAGAAAAATGGCTAAACTGTTATATTTAGAAGACAGCTACCTAAAAGAATCCGACGCCACCGTTATTTCAGTCAAAGACGGAAAATACGTAGTTTTAGATCAAACCATATTCTACCCCAAAGGTGGTGGACAACCGTGGGACTTGGGAAAAATCGTTAGAGAAAACGAAACATACAACGTTGTCTACGTCGGAAAATTTTCCGGCGATGTATCTCACGAGGTTGATAAAACTGGCCTAAGACAGGGCGACAAGGTTCACTGCATACTAGATTGGAAACGCAGATACAAGCTTATGCGAAGCCACACGGCAGCCCATCTATTCGCTTCTATTCTATGCACGGGCACAGGCGCCCTTGTCACTGGCAACCAGCTTGAAGAGGACAAAATTCGTTTCGATTTTAGCTTAGAAGAATTCGATCGCGAGATCCTAGAAAAATACGTAAACAAGACTAACGAGTTCCTTAGAAAAGACATACCTGTAAAATGGTACGAACTCCCCAGAGAAGAAGCCCTAAAAATTCCAGGAGTGATAAAGATGGCTGAGGCCTTCCCTCCAGCCATCCCTCGTTTGCGAATCGTCGAGATAGTTGGCGTAGACAAACAGGCTGACGGAGGAACTCACGTTAAAAACTTGAAGGAAGTGGGACAGATCAAATTGCTTAAAGCTGAAAACAAAGGCAAACATAACAGACGCGCTTACTTCGCGCTTGACTGATAAGTAACGAGCTTGAAAAGAAACATTGTTGAGCGCTGCGTTACTCACTGAAATATCTGGCGAAGAAGCCAAAAAAGTTCGAAATGTGGGATTCAACGTTAGGTTAAGGTACAGAATTTGAGGTTACGCATTTCTTATTAGCAAAGAACGAGTTATTCATAACACAATGTCCTCGGCTGACGTCGCAGTTCAAGTCTTTCGCACGCTGGAAAATGAAGACCTAAGAGTACTTCAAGTCATAGAAGCCGCCATGAGCAAGCATGAATTTGTCCCGAAAGAACAGGTCGCAAAATTCCTTAGACTTCCCATGGAAAAAGCAGACTTCGAACTAAACCGGCTCAGCAAGTTAGGCTTAATCTATCAAATGCAAGGTCCTTACTTGGGATATACATTAAATTACGCGGGCTACGACTGCCTGGCAATAAACGCCCTTGTCAAGGCAGGAGTTCTTGAAGCCTTCGGAAAACCCTTAGGCGTAGGCAAAGAAGCAGATGTTTATGATGCGCTCACCCCAAAAGGCGAACGCATAGCCGTAAAATTTCACCGCCTCGGCAGAATCAGTTTTCGCCAAACTAGACGCAAAAGAAACTACACGTATCAACACGCGAGTTGGCTTTATCAATCGCGTCTTGCGGCAGAAAAAGAGTTTCAAGCCCTAAAACTAGTTTTCCAATGCACCGTAGCCGTTCCAGAACCGATAGGCCAAAACCGCCACGTATTAGCTATGGGAATGATTGAAGGCGCCGAACTCGCGGAATGGAAAGAAATCCCAAATCCAAAAAAAGTGTTGAATGAGATACTGCGAAACATTCGAAAAGCCTACTTAAAAGCGGGCCTAATCCACGCAGACCTAAGCGAATACAACGTTATTCTAAAGCCTAACATGCACATCCTCATAATTGATTGGCCGCAGTACGTCACAAGGGAACACCCTAACGCTCAACAATTACTAACACGCGACGTCAAAAATCTTCTAAATTACTTCAAACGTAAGCACATGTTGAAAGTTAGAATTAAGGAAGCATGTGCATACGTGACTGGAAAAGGGAAAATGGTCAATTTTTAGTGCCGAGTGGCATCCAACACTATGTAGAGTATGTTGTTTCCGCGCAACAAAACGTTTCCATAATTTGTGAGCAGCTGGTCATCTCTGAATTCAGTTGCTCCTTCAAGGAGTATATTCATGTGCCCATCGCACTTTATCATATTTCCCTTATATTCGCAACCGTTCTTTAGCACCACTGCGATGCTTGCGTTTAACTGTTTGATAAGCACGTTCAATGGCTTTTTGCTTGGTTCCATCTAAGCACCGTCATCCAGTATGTCAATAACCATATCCAAAACCATCATATATAAAAGTTTTATGAAACACCGTCTCCAAACTTTCCTCAACAAACAAGTTTTCATCATAGTTTCTTCAGTATCGATAAAGCCACAATCACGAGAAAAGCAATTCCAGCCCACCATAAATTTCCCGTAAGAAACCAAACTATGAAAGCGACGATAGCCGCGGGAATGAGTATGAGAACCAGACGGATCAGGAATATTATCACTAGACCAATTATGATTAAACCTATGAGGCCTAAGATGTCATATCCAATCATACTCAAGCACAGCTCCTTATATGAATGTGCTCGAGGCTGATAATAATACTTTTCCATAAAGACCAAAAGTTAGCGCGTGCTAGTCTTGATTCAAAACTTGTGCGAATCTTTATAAGAAGCCATCGTCTTTAGAATGAAAGGTTAGCCGAGAAGAAAGCTTATAGCTTTTTGTATTTGCAGATCGGACTTAAAGCTTGGTTTTAAGCTCGGTGTCATCAAGCGAGAATTGTCGTTAGTAAGGGGGTGAGATTGTGCCTACACATGGTTCGCTGTCCAAAGCGGGTAAAGTTAGATCCCAGACGCCAAAAATAGAGTCAAAGAGCAACAGCTCTCCAGGCCCAAGGGTGAGCAACCGCAAAATATACCATAAACGCTTAATCCTAGGCAGAAACATCGGTCAATACAAGGCCGATTACAGACGCCGCAGATAAAACCTGCAAACGAGGCTGACGTGACATTCTTCGCGCGCAAGTAATATTTGTAATTCTCTCAGAATAGAATTTGAAGATTGTTATAAAGATAACAACAGTGCAAAACTGTTTTAAGGACTCCATACAATTTTATAATTGAACTGCGTGCATGTACGTAGTAATAAAACAAAGTTTAGTGATTGAGAATGAAATATGACATAAAGTATAAACCGTCCTATTCAATGTTGGTTGTCAATCTGGAACAAGGCGAAAGTATAACGGCTGAAGCAGGGGCAATGACGTACATGGACCCAAACATAGAACCAAAGACACGAAAAAGAGAAAAAAGTCTTTTGGGCAGTATAGGTCTCACGATTCTAGGTCGACAATCTTTCTGGGTAAACGACTACGTAGCCGCAACTGGCCCAGGAGAGGTAGCCTTTGTCTCTGCTCCTGTAGGTGATATAGAAACCCTAGAAGTCAAACCAAATCAGGGCTACATAGTACAAAAAGCTGCATATATCGCATCAACGGAAACTGTTGACTTAGACGTGAAATGGGAGGGCTTCACCAAAGGACTATTCGGTCAAGGTCTGTTCATGCTAAAGGCTAAGGGCAACGGCCTTCTCTTCATAAACACTTTCGGAGCCATAGACAAACACACTGTAAAAGCTGGACAAACGTTGATCGTTGACAACTTCCACCTGGTAGCCTTCAGTGACTCATGCAACTACAAAGTTACGAAGTTCGGCGGACTCAAAGAAACTTTACTAGGCGGTGAAGGCTTAGTAACACAAATAACGGGTCCTGGAGATATTTACATACAAACAAAGAATTTAAGAGAGTTTGTAGAGTGGCTATGGACTCTGATTGAACCAAAAGTCAGGTCAAGAGCCCGCTAAAACCCACACTTTTTTGCTCTTAAAAGCCAAATTTAACAAGAAAGTTCTGTATGTCACCTAAAGAATTAAAACTTCAGCATCATCTATTTTCACAGTGGAGACAAGGTTATGCATCAAGCGCACATCGATGGAGAAACTTTGACCATCGAAGATGTAATCAAGGTTGCGCGAGAAAACGCAAAAGTCGTGATTCCAGAGCACGTGAAAAAACGCGTCGGTGAAAGTCGAAAAGTTCTGGAAAAACTTGTTGAAGAAAACAATGTTATTTACGGCGTGAACACTGGTTTTGGGGCTCTGAGCAACACAAGAATGTTGCCTCAAGAAATAAAGCAACTGCAGATCAACCTAATTAGAAGCCACTCGGCAGGGGTTGGAAAACCTTTAGGCACAGAAATTGTCCGTGCTCTGATGCTTTTGCGGGCAAACACTTTAGCCAAGGGGTATTCTGGCATACGACTAGAAACGCTGGAAACTCTTGTGGAAATGTTGAATAAAAAGGTGCACCCGATAATTCCTTCCAAGGGTTCTGTGGGAGCAAGCGGAGACTTGGCGCCTTTATCTCACATGGTTTTAGTTCTTATTGGCGAGGGAAAAGCCGAATTCAAAGGCAAAGTTATGAACGGAAAAGAAGCTATGGCAAAAGCAGGAATAAAACCGGTTCAGCTAGAGTTTAAGGAAGGAATAGCCCTCAACAATGGCACGCAAGTAATGACGGCAATCGCAGGATTAGTAGTTCACGACGCTGAAAACCTGATCAGAACGGCGGAAATTGCGACTGCCTTGACTCTTGAAGGTCTGCTCGGAGTTTCCGACGCTTTCGACGAGAAAATCCAAAAAGTCAGACGCCATATGGGACAAGCCATAACAGCAAAAAATATCACCGAGTTAATTGCTGGAAGCCGACTCGTTCAAACAGGAAAAGAAGCGGTTAAGAAAACACTGCGCCCTCATGATCCTTACAGCTTGAGATGCACACCGCAAGTTTTAGGCGCTGCAAGAGACGCTATTACCTACGCCAAAAGAGTAGTGGAAACGGAAATTAACTCAGCAACCGACAACCCGCTTGTCTTTCCAGAAGAAGAAATTTGCCTTTCAGGAGGGAACTTTCATGGTCAACCAGTATCCCTCGCCATGGACTTACTGGGAATAGCTCTGACTATGGTTGGCAACTTCTCTGAAAGGAGAATCGCCAGACTTCTTGACGACAAACTGAACAATGGCTTACCAATCTTTCTAGTTCCACCAGAAGCCAAAACTGGTTTGAACAGCGGATTAATGATTACACAGATTGCGGCTGCAGCTTTAGCCTCAGAAAACAAGGTTTTGGCGCATCCAGCTTGTGCAGACTCGATTCCAACATCTGCAAACTTTGAGGACTTTGTAAGCATGGGAGTAACAGCCGCGCAAAAAGCCATGCAAATCCTTGAGAATACTGAGTACATAGTGGCCATAGAGCTTCTATGTGCAGCGCAAGCGATTGATTTCCGCGGACCAAGAAAACTTGGAAAAGGAACAAAAAAAGCCTACAAAACAATTAGAAAAGTTGTGCCGATGCTTAAAGAAGACAGAGTATTAAACGAGGACATAGAAAAAATTAGGCAAACAATCAGGAAAATCTAATTCTTAACGAAATTCGCAAATCCCTGACAGAAAAATAACACCATTTTTGTTGGACTGAAAAATGCACATCAATGCTAAAAAAAGTCTTGGCCAGACAAATGATGCCGTTGACCAAAGTGGAAGACATCAGCATCAAGCGCTTAAAGAAGTGATGGTGTTACGCACGATAACGGCATCAAAGTGGAATGACCGAGCAACGGGCATGCATGCTTGTCTGGAAAATAGAATGAGACTTTAGCGTTCTAGCATGAAGGTTTTTTCATGCACTATTTTTGCTGGAACGCGATCTATCAACATCCTGTCCTCCATTTTCTTACTCACCCTTACTGGTTGGAGTTTCTTGGCCAATTCTGAAGCTGCCTCTAATTTTGTGCTTCTTTCAGCGTATATCTCAAACAGAATTCCACCTTTTTTCACTGAATCCCCGAGCTTTACCCCGAGTATGACTCCAGCACCTTTTTCTTTGGGAGCCCCTGCTTCTCTGGCAACATGAGCTATGCTCTCGTTGTTAATCCATAAAATTTTGCCTTCTTTGTCTGCAGTTACTTCTACTTTTTTGTTTCCAATTTCAATTTCTTCAGGTCTTATCTTTGGGTTGCCGCCTTGCGCTTCTACTATTTCCCGAAGTTTTCTCTCAGCTTTTCCCGATTGCAGGATATATTCAGCCTGTTGTCTTCCTTTTTCAACACCAACCATTTCGAAAAGCATTCCCGCAATTATCGTTGCTTTTTCTTTAAGATCCGCTGGACTGTGACCCATAATAGCAGTTAACGCTTCCTTCGCTTCAAGTGCAGGGCCAATAGCGTATCCTAGAGGCTGTTCTCCAAAGGTGAGTGCACATTGAACACTCATGCCTAAGCGTTTTCCTAAATCTATGAAATCATAGGCAAGCGTGTATGCTTCCCCAATCGTTTTTGTTTTTGCACCTCTTCCTGTTGGAATGTCTATTGCAACATGGGTGGCTCCTATGGCTTTTTTCTTACTCATGATTGACGGTAAGAGCATTGGGTCGATTCCCAAAGGATATTCAACCTGAATGAAAAGGTCATCAGCTGGAGCCAACTCCAATGCGCCACCCCAAACCATGCAGGCATTTGTTTTCTTGACGACTTGCCTTATTTCTTCAATTGTTAAGTTTACTGGACATAGGGTTTCAACTCGGTCAGCGGTTCCTGCTGGGGAGGTGACTGCTCTCGATGAAGTTTTGGGTATGGTGAAGCCGGCAGCGGCGATTATTGGGACTATGAGGATAGAGGTTTTGTCGCCTGGGATACCGCCTATGCTGTGCTTGTCTAGAAGTGGGGTTTTGTCGAAGTTCAGAGTTTTGCCGGTTTCTACCATGGTCTTTGATAAGGCTTCATTTTCGCTCATGCTTAAGCCGTAGACGTTAAGGGCTGTTACAAAGGCTGCGAGTTCAACTTCGCTTAGATGCCGTTCTACTACATCTCTGACGATAGTTCTTATTTCGTTTTCTCGTAGTCTTTCGCCGTGTACTTTTGCTCGTACATAACTAAGCGATTCTGGAATCTGGGCAAGTTGCACTTCGACGGTTTCTCCAGCTTTTATTCCGAGTGTTTTTGAAATTTCTTCATAAAGTCCAATGTGATTGCGTGGGAAGTTGCTGGCTATGTTGATTATGGCGATTATTTGCTGGTTTTTGTAGACTATTTTTACTCTGTCTGAGGAGTGTACGCCTAGTAGACTTGCAGTTTCGTCATCCAGTATCGCTATTCTTCGTCCACCTGCTGTAATTTCTAAAGGTTGGGCGTAAAGCTGCATTTGGGTTCACATTTCAGTTAAATGGACGACCGAATAGTTAAAGATTTTAAGGAACCATTAAACATGCTAGATTGATAGGGTTGTGTAGTGTTTGCGATACGTGGATTTTGTGGATTTAAAGTATAAGCCTAGAGAAACAGATGTGGTCTGCATCTTTTACGCTGAACCAGAAGGAATCAGCATGGAAGAGGCGGCAGGAGGAATCGCTGCAGAGAGCTCGATAGGAACGTGGACAGAACTTACAACTGCGAAGCCTTACGTTGAGAAGCTTGCGGCACACGTTTTCAGTATGGAAGGAAACTATGTGAAAATAGCTTATCCGATAGAGCTTTTCGAGTTTGGGAATATGCCTAACATTCTCAGTAGCGTGGCAGGAAACGTTTTCGGGTTGAAGGCGCTGAAAAATTTGCGGCTTAATGACGTGGAGTTGCCTGCGGAACTGGTGAAGACTTTTAAAGGTCCTTTGTTTGGTGTTGAGGGAATTCGCAGACTTCTAAAGGTGTCTGAACGTCCTTTTGTGGGAACGATAATTAAGCCAAAACTTGGACTGAAGAGCAAGGATCATGCGCGGGTGGCTTATGAAGCGTGGGTTGGCGGATGCGACATAGTTAAGGACGATGAGAATTTGAGTAGTCAACGGTTTAATCCTTTTGAAGAGCGCGTTGTAGAAACTCTGGAGAGTAGGGACAGAGCTGAGGAGGAAACTGGAGAGCGCAAGGTTTACATGGCTAACATCACGGCTGAAACAGACACGATGCTGAAACGGGCAGAGTTTGTGCTTGCGCATGGTGGAGAATACGTAATGGTTGACATCTTGACGTGCGGTTTTTCGGCGTTGCAGACGTTGCGTGACCAAAATTATAAGCTGGTCATTCACGCGCACAGGGCTGGACATGCGGCGTTCACGAAGAATCCGAAGCATGGGATTGCTATGCGTCCGATTGCGAAAATCTCAAGAATAATCGGTGTTGACCAGCTTCATGTGGGAACGGTTGTGGGGAAAATGTCTGAGACAAAGCAGGAAGTTTTGGAGAACGTTGAAGCCTGCAAGATGCCTATGAGTGGGTTAAAGCCTGTTATGCCTGTTGCTTCAGGCGGATTGCATCCGCGGTTGGTGCCTGCTTTGATAGAGATTTTTGGGAAAGACTTCGTAATTCAAGCTGGGGGAGGAATTCACGGACACAAGAATGGTACGTGTGCAGGCGCTGCGGCAATGCGTCAAGCAGTTGATGCTGTAATGAAGGGAACGCAGTTGGAGGAATACGCTGAAACCCATAAGGAGCTTAAAGTGGCGTTGGGGCTCTGGAAAGACTAGAAGGGCTTGCAACTGGTGTGCGATTTTTGACTTATACCCCCTCTATATATAGGTTCAACTAGAGGTTGGCAGCGTTCTGAACTGGTGCTCGGAAAAGACTATACCCCCCTTATATAAAGGCAGAATCTTAAACCATTAAAATTTAATCCAACCACCACCACATACTCAAACTCTCTCCCCCACCCTCCTACCTACACACCCTCTATAACGACCGACAGACACACACGCGCGAAAAGCGTGGATCTGATTAATTTATATCTCAGGTGTGTGCTACGCAGAACGTGTTGTTAGAGAAGGAATTTGCTTAGAAGTAGTATAATCGACATGGCACTGTATGTTTGAGTAACCATCATTATCCACTGCGGATTGTTCGCAGACAAGCTCACAATGTCCTCCACCACAGAGCTTTTGCCCTTTGAAGACGCTTGTTCTTTGGAAAGAGAGTAGAGCCTCTTGAATTTTCTTAGAACAAATATGACGGTAACTGGTATGGCGAGCAGGAAAACGCCCAACCACACATGCTGTCCATAAGTCCACTCTAAAAGGAAGGCTGTTCCAGTGAATATGGCGCCTACGGTCAGCAATACAATGCCTAGTAATGAAGCCTGAACAAGTCCCAAGCGAACGGTCATTGTTTCGATGCCCATTGCCTTGTCTCCAAAATAGTCTCGGATTTCAGTCGGTATTATAACGCCATACACTGTCAGAGCCAGCCCTATTAGCGAAACCAAGAAGAAGGGATTCATTTCAGCAGTGAAAGTGTAGTAGGCGAATAGCACTGGGAAAAACGCGAGTACGAGAATTAAAGAGATTGGAGCGAGCCAACGTCTGGCTTTGAGTCTTATCGGCGGAAGAGAATAGGCACAGCCTAAGCAGATTCCGACTACCCACAGAATTAGCAAAATAGGCTTTTGCTGAATTAACATGAACAGAAAGACTAGAATCAGAGTAAGAGCAAACTCGATGATTAACACCTTTTTCAGTCGGTTTACTCCAAAAGATTTCGTTGCTTCGATGAGTTGTTTCTTGCGTTAATCCCTTGAATCTAATTCGCGGTCGGAGAGGGTGTTGGCTTGTGCGCCGATGGCAGAGCTTACATTGATTATGGTGAAGGACAAGATTATCATAATCACTAAGTCACCGATACTTGTAGAAGGTGTTGCTCCCCAAGCGAGCCCCATGATGAGTGATCCCAAATTAGGCAGCAGGAACTCTGCTCGGGAAATAACACCAAGCGCTTTTATTATTTGGATCGTAGCGCTTGGCATTGTGTCCCATCCACTATGCGGTCTCTAGAGTTGGCTTGGAGAGTTCCCTTCGAACAAACACGTACAATATAGCCGTATAAATCGCCATCACAGGAGCCGCAATGATTCCCAACACCATCAGTACCCGAATGATATCGTTGGAAATCCACTGCAACAAAAACCTGAGAAAGCTTGGCAACACATCCGCGAAATAGGCAAAGTCAAATGGAAACACCACAAAGAGCCAGGCAAGCGTTACAGTGCCCAAAACAGACCCAAATATCTCAAAGAGACGAGCAAGATTCTTGCGACCAAGCAGCGCTTTCAAGGCGGTTGGAACAACCTGGTATATTAGAACAACATAAAACAAGAACATCTCTAGAGTGCCGAATTTTGAAGTGAAAAACCCTGTTGCCCATGTCTGATGTGCAATGAAGTATAGGGTAACCAAGATGGTGACTACAACCGCCGCTACGTTTCCCACACGATCCGAATATGATAAGGTGTCCTTCTTTGCCTCTGCCTCTGCGTGCTTGGCAAACCAGTTCTTAGTCGCTTTTGTCTCATCCAAAGTGAGTTCACCCTTGGCGAATGCTTATCCCCAATAAGTCGCATTCAACTAATAATACTTATCATCGTTTGAGATTCATTTATAAAGTGCGGGGGCTAAGTTTAGATCTCGGCCTAAATTCTCGGAATTTGACACTTCTACACAGTGGAGATATCGCCTAAGCGCGCGCTATAGTATGTTATGTTGAAGATTGGGGCGTCTTTTCACAGCATCGAGTATTATTCCTGTACCCACGGTCGGTAGGACAATCCAATATAGTATTGCCAAGGTGTATGTCAACGTAGTATCAACTGTGCCTCCTTTTTGTATGACCGTTAACTCCCCCAGTAGCACATGTACCGAGGTGAACAATCCTATAATCCATGGAAGTGCCCCAAGTGTAGATGTATACTTCCAACCCTTTTTAGCTAGGGCTAATCTCAAACGGAAGAACCAGTAAACTATCATAATGCTTGACGCTACCAACCCACTAACTGATCCAACAAGCACCCACCACATGAACGAACACCTTTTAAGACTAATAGGTTAAGAGCTTTTCAACACTTTTGAAGATTTCTATATTATTACTTAGCGCGCGCTATTCCAGTTATAGTGCTTGTTAAATCTGATTCTTTGGAATGTTTGAAAGTAATTTAAGAGGAAAGAATTCTGAATTCTTTTTTTGTTTGAAATAAAGCTTATTAGGCTTTAGGGTTAACCCTTGATTTATGATGAATCTGAAGAAAATCTTTGCGTTAGTGATGGTAGCTACTTTTCTTGCTGCAATTCCTCTTGCTGTTTCAAACGTTGACTCAGAACTGATTCAGGCAGTCTTTACGATCAAGGTTGAGGATAACTTTGGGAAACCTCCAGGTCTCCCTGGTAAGGCTAAGCCTGATAGTGCAGACTATAAAATCTTGTTGAAAAGGTATGTAACTGAAGTACCTGCTGATTTAACTATGTACACAACCAATTATGAGGGAATTTCTGTAACAGAATTTGAATTGGCAGTAACTTATGCTGCTGAAGCTTGGGATGAAGCCACATCTAAGGATTTGGTTGGCACAATCATTACTGATGAGACAGGTAGTGGTGTAGTTGCAGTTGATAACAAAAATGCTTTGTTCTTTGCTGACCTTGATTCTGGCGTTATAGCTATGGCTTCTGTTTGGTATAACAGATTTACCAGAACGATAGTGGAATGTGACATACAATTCAACACCGACTTTGCTTGGGGTGACGCTAGCAAAAACCCAGGGGTTATGGACTTGTGGAACATAGCAACTCATGAACTTGGACACTTTTTCAACCTAGCTGACATTTACGATACATCAAAATCTTACCTAACCATGTACGGCTATTCTTTTGAAGGAGACATTGAAAAGAGAGATCTATCACAAGGTGACATTGACGGTATAGTAGCAGTGTTTGGACTATAAACACACATCTCTTTTTTCTTGAATTTCAACAAGACTTCGTTTCTCAGACCAATATTGGCATCGACTGACGCTAATGTTATACACACACAGTGTGCGCGTGTGTAGAGGTGTAGGTAGGTAGAGGTAGGGGTTGAGAGACAGGTTACATGAGAGTGTTGGTTGAATTAAATTTTAATTCTCTCTCTAAATTCTTTGATAAAGAAACCTGTGGTTTCCAAAGATTTGGTATTATTTGTGAATAAAATTCATACAACAAGAAAAATGATTATTAGTTATAAGAATTAACAAATTGAGAACGGTAGAAAATGAAAACGAGAATTCCAAAATCGTTTACTATTGTTCTCTTACTTGTAAGTGCTGTCTTGTTTCATTTGGGTTTCAATGCTCAAGATAGTTCTCTTAAAGCTCTGGGAATAGGTGGATCTCACAGAAAAATCCAAGGGTACACCCGATGCATGACTTCGCTTACCGAGTGTGGCGGAATCACGCCTTCTTCGCAGATTATGCCGTGGATGAAGTCGCGTCGGGAAACATCAAAAGCAGGATTTCGTACGATTAGCTTTTCAGGCGCGTTCTTCCAAATTTCATCAGCGTTTCGTTCCTCAATTTTCTCGTAATCCCCGCAGATCGTAGCAGGGTCAAACTTCAAGAGCTCGGAGACAACGTAGAAGGGTTTCCTCGCTTCATGCGCCAGAAGCGCAATGGCACTTGTGCCGATTTTGTTTATCACGTTTCCTTCTGAAGTTATGGCGTCTGCCCCTACAATAACAAGATCAGCTTGATTAACAAAAAAACGCGCAGCCGAATCTATGATAAAAGTTGTTTTTACACCTAATTCTAACATTTCTTCAGCTGTAATTCTTCCCTGAAAAACAGGTCTCGTCTCAGTGCAAATCATTTCGAAAGATTTGCCTTCCCTTTTAGCCTTACTCAACAAATAGGTTACTGTAGAAGAGTGGCAGTGGGTGAAAATCACAGAGTTATCTCGTATTCTTTTGGCGCCTATTTCTGCAATTTTCTCTTTCGATTCCTCGAGGCTTTTCAGAAACTGGCGCGAAGCAGAAGACACAGTTGTAGCCAAATCTTTAACTTTTTTCTCATCGCTCTCTTCCACTTGGCTTATTATCCATCGAACAGAATTTCTCATGAGCGGTTCCGTTTCTCTTGAAGCAAAAAGAATCTCTTTCGCATCTGAAAGTTCCTTCATAAAATTCTGCTTAGTTCTAGCTTTTGTTTCGCTTGCTACGGCCTCCATAGCTTTTATAGCGGCTATGGCAACGTTTCTGGCGCCTTGAACCTCAAGGTTTCGAATCTTTTTGGCAACAGAACGAACTGCTTCAGGCAACGATTTTCACCTGCAAGAACCATTAGTCTTGCTAGTTAGTTAATTAACGCACTATAAACTTTCGGTACACCGATACTGTTAAGTTAAGTTGCTCAGATGTCAGTGATATAATCCTTTTATCTCACTATGACGAAATTTAAATTATGCAGGAAAGCATGAAATGCCCGAAATGTGGAAGCCAATTGGAAAAAGGCAGCCTAGGTTATTCTGGCAGAACAGCTATCCCCCTTACAATCCTAAAGAAAGGCGATTTCGTTGGTGATAAAATTATTCCATTCTACTGCAAAAACTGCGGCTACATTGAGCTTTTTAACGAAAAATTCCTGACCAGACCATGACAATGAAGCGTTGACGAATCCATGCTTCATTCTGCTGCTGTAAGGTAACTCAACTTAACAGTATCAGGTACACCAGTGAAACGAGACAAGGAGTTGATTCTACTAAACAATCAGACAGATTTGACCCAGAACGTGTGGAGACCATCAGACGGCATAACATATAAGCCAATTAGAATATGTTTTTTATGTACCCGAAATGTTACCAAAAGAAGACGGCATCAGCATCTTGCAACGCATAATAGGTCCATGGTATGAGTCGTTAGAGAAACCTCAAGAGAGTCAAAAGAGCGTTCTTTCCGACTTGATTGTGAAATACCAAAAAACTGACTATGGAATTGCGCATCATGCATCTGAAATCGGAGAAATCGCAGAGTACAGAGCAAACTTTCCAATACTGGATTACAAAGGACTCAACCCATACATGGCAGAGGTAGAAAAAGGAAATTACAAAGCTATTCTTTCAGAACCGCCCGTTTGTTACGTAATGACCAGAGGCTCAACGGGACACGCAAAAGTTTTACCATCAACCAAGACCCATCTTGAACAGATTTTCACTTGCGGAGCAAGAGCCTTGATAAATTACGCCTTGAAAAAGGAAGATTATGAAATTTTCACTGGAAACATCCTTAACCTAAATTTTCCATCCATCGTCCACACAATGGTCGTGGACGGACAAACTCTCAATTACGGATACAGTTCCGGAACATACGCAAGACTCAACCCAATGTTTGACAGGGTCAGCCTCTTGCCACGCCAAGAAGAAATTGACGCTCTTGGTTCAGGAATCACAAAGGCTGATTGGAAAAAAAGGTTTGAACTAGTATACGAGCAAGCGCTCAACAGAAACGTAGTCTCCGCAATGGGAGTAACACCAGTTATGTTGGCGTTTGCAAAATATGTCAAGCGAGAACATGGAAAAATGCCTAAGGAACTGTGGAGCCTTCGCGCTTTGTTCTGCACGAGTGTGCGCAAGATACATTTCAAGTACGCACCCGTTCTCAAGAAATATTTCGGGCAGATTCCAGTTGTAGAAATGTACACTGCGACAGAGGGAGTCTTTGCCCAGCAATTGGACGAGTTACCTTACGTAAGTCCGAACTATGACAAATACTTGTTTGAGGTTGTAACTGGGCAAGGAACGAAAATGCTGCATGAACTTAAACGTGGGGAGTGGGGCAAGCTGATAGTCTCTTCTTGCATGTTTCCTAGATACGATATCGGGGACATGATAGAAGCGGCTGGAAAAAACTATTTTCGTGTGTTCGGGAGACGCACATTTCTAACGCTTCTTGAACATAGGCTTTATAGGCTGTTCTTCGGATGGTCTCTCTAAGTCGGGGGATGCCGCCTTCTTGCTGTCGTGACTATATAAAGACCCACGATTATAACTACTATGCCAATTACTACGAGCAACAAAGCCGAAGCGATTTCGCTACTAAGCAAACCAGTCACTTGGATGTACGAGATCAAACCTATGAATATCAAAATTAAGCCGCCCACTAACCAACCAACGAAACCAAATTCGCGCTTCTCGTGTTTTTCTCCCTTCTCTGGCTCTCCCTTTTCTTGTTTTTCTTTTTTCTCTTGTTTCTCACGTTTCTCTGCTTTCTCGCCCCTTTGAGGTCCCTGAGCAGGAGCTGCCTTAACTGTTGGCTCTTCAACTTTCAATGGAGCACCGCATTTTGGGCAAAAAGCCATTTCCTCACTAATTTTAGCGCCGCATTTCTGACAATACGCCATCAAATTCACCCCAGTATGTTCTCTTTATTGGAAAGATAACTATTTAAAACATGCACCTAAAACTTTTCCCTAAAGAAAAGTTATATGTACACACAACAAAAGTAATGTAATTGAGGGAATTAATTGAACGAAAGCCTAAGCACAAGTCCACCAAAGTATAGGGAAGGCATATTCAGCGCAATTTCTTTGGGAGCTTTTTTAATATTGGTCGGATTGATCTTTGCTATCACACCTAACCTATTTGACAACATCGTGGCATTCTTCAATAACTTTGATATTGTGCAGGTTTCTGGAACTGGAATATACTTGCCCGCACCAACAGCTCCCTGGGCTCATGCAACATTTTACTCAGCCGTAACACAACTCAGTTTAGGCCTTGGCATCCTACAAATCCTAATCTTAGCACTGAGACTGATCGCGCATTCGCCATTGAACAAAACAGCAGAAACTGCAGGAAACCTTGTTTTCTGGTTTGGAACAAGCTACTTAGCAAGCACCCTTCTCAACGAAACAACAACCCTGAGGATATGGTTTGCGTTCTGGTCTGGAATAATAGTTCTCATAGGTGTCTCATTGATAATCAGAGCCGTCATCCTATTGACTCGGAGATAAACTTTCCACAATCTTTTCATTCCATCCAAAGCATCCCAACTGCCGCTATAAAAAATGCAGAACGCTAAGAAAACGACAAAAGCCAGAAACGAGTAGCGCGCGCTCCTACAAGAGTATTAGAAAGTGCAGAAAAAAGATGGAAAACCAATTTTTGATGAAGGCCATTAACTGAGCAGGTTTACCTCTGTATATCCGCCTTTCTCTTTAGCCTTCGTATATGCTAACCACGCGGCGGCGCAGTCTTGTATTCCTAAGCCTACAGACTTGAACAATGTTATTTCAGAGTCTGATGTTCTGCCTGGTTTTATTCCTGTTGCAAGGTCTCCAAGCTCTGCGTATATATGATCCTCCGTTATGATGCCGGCTTTCAGTGGAATGATTATGTCTCCAGCTTCTTCCAAAGCGGCTGATTTTTGGTCTACCACAAGTTTTGACCTCTTAATCACTACTTCGTCAACTTCTCTGACTTCTGGTTTGAACGCGCCGATCAAATTCAAGTGGGTTCCCGGTTTGACTAGGTTGCCGTTAAAGAGGGGTGTCTTAGCAGTTGTTGCACAGGTTATTATATCCGATTTTTTCACAATGTCCTCGGGCTTACCTAGTTCAATCGGAATTTTGAGTTTTTCAGACATTTCTTCTGCAAATTCTTTGGCTCTCTCTTCAATTACATCGTGAACAAAAGCTTTTTTGATGTTCCGAACTGTGTAAACTGCCAATAGTTGAGTTCTTGCTTGTACACCTGCACCAAAAATTCCAGCGGTTTTTGCGTCTTTCCTAGCCAAATACTTCGTGGCTAGTCCGCATGCAGCTCCTGTCCTCATTGCTGTGATGAATGTCCCGTCCATTATTGCCAAAGGAGCGCCTGTCTCGCTACTGTTCAATATGACAGTCGCCATTATTGTGGGCACGCCCTTCTCAAGGTTTTTCTGGAAAACAGTGACTATTTTTGTTGAAAGCGAACCCATTTTCTCGAGGTATGCGGGCATGACACCCATCCAGCCAGCTTGTTTCTCAAGAGTTATCGTTGCTCGTATAGGGAGGATCGCTGTGTCTCTTTTCAGCTCGGCAAATGCCTTTTCTAGAACATCAATGACGTCTTTCATAGACACTATTTTTTCGAGGTCTGATCGCGTGAGTATTAGCACCATGTAGCGGACACCTGAACACTAAAGCTTGATTGATTGAACCTTCTTTAGAATTTCTTTGAATTCCCGTTTTTCCTCTTCAGTCGGTGGTAGAAAAGGCTTCCTTGGAGGACCCGCCTTTCTGCCTGTTGCTTCAATTCCGAATTTCGCAAGTTGGGCAAATTTTCCAGTTTCTTCTAGGAAATTGCAAAGCGGTAGTAGGTTAGAATAAAGAGCCCGTGCCTTTTCAATATTGTTTTCCTTAACTGCAAGCTCGTATAATCTGCTTGTATGCCTTGGAAGTACGTTTGCTGCGACACATACCCATCCCTTCGCGCCCATCAGAAATGACTCCAACGCAAGGTTATCTGCTCCGCAGAACACGGTCATTCTGCCTCCGGTCAAGTTGATAATTCTCCAAATTCTTGTAATATCGCTACTGCTTTCCTTGACGTAGGATATGTTGTCAATTTCTGCAAGTCTTGCAATCAATGATGGTTGCATGTCAATTTTGCTCGTGAAAGGGTTATTGTACAGCATTATCGGAAGGTCAACGGATTCGGCTATGTTTTTGAAATGTTCGTAAAGCTCGTTTTCCTTTGGCTTACTGTAGAACGGAGGAATTATCAGCGCGCCGTCTGCGCCAACATCTTTGGCGTATTTGTTCAATTCTATGACTCTTTTCGTGGCGCAAGCACCAGTGCCTGCAATTACCGGAACTCTGCCGTTGACCTTGTCAACTACAACTTCTATTACCTTTTTGTGTTCTTCGAGAGAAAGCGTTGCAAATTCGCCAGTGCTTCCGCAAGGGATTACCCCGTGGACACCATTTTCGACGCAGTAGTCAACATTTGCTTGCAAGGCGTTTAGATCCAATTCTCCATTCGGCGTGAACGGCGTCACAACGACTACATATGTTCCTTCAAATTTTTTCAAGATTTTACCACCTGTTAATGAGTCTTTTTAATGGATATTTCCTACTGATAGTCTTTGATATATGTGTATTGGTGTTCGTTTCTAAGTTCTATGAGTCTCAAGATAATTTTCGCGGGTACTTGTTATGATGATAGTATAATTCCAACAGAGGTATTGGACATCATAATCTCCAAGTTAACAGTGATCGGGCAAACAAAGGTCTACCACATTAAAACCGCACTATTCTCACCATGTCACAGGGTATGAACTAAAAAATGCATACACATGAAAATGGTTATATAAGGTGTAATGCTTGTAAAATAGATCAAAAAAATGGTGGTTCAAACGGAACGAAAGCTTATTCTTTCTAACCCGCAGAAATGCTTGGGATGCTTCATTTGCGAGTTCGCATGCTCGGCGGCTAAAGAGAAAAGCACCGACCGTATGCTATCCCGTATCCGCGTGGTTAACCTCGAACCCACCGGCAGTATGGCTGTTGCCTGCATTCTTTGTGAAGACCCACGATGCATAAGAAGTTGCCCTCAAAATGCTCTAAGGCAAAGTGATGAGACTGGCGCAATCATTGTTGATGAGGCAAAGTGCAACGGATGCGGTTGGTGTATTGGCGCTTGCCGATTTGGAGCCATCGGGCTCAATTCAAAGAAAAAGAAAGTTGCGGTATGTGATCTTTGTGAAGGAGATCCTGAATGTGTTAAGTATTGCCCATTTGAAGGCGCACTGATATTTGGGACAACAGATGACGTGGCACATGAATATAGAAAAGACGCTTTTAAGAAACTGTTGAAGGAACTTGGTGGAGAGAAGTAAGAATGTTTGGATATGCAGGAAAAATCCTTAGAATAAACCTAACAGACGAAAAAGTTTCTGAAGAACCGCTAGATGCAAGTACTGCAAAAAAATTCATAGGCGGAAGAGGCCTAGGCGTGAAAATACTGTTCGATGAACTTAAGCGTGGCGTTGACCCGCTCGGCCCCGACAATAAGATAGTTATTGCGACAGGTGTGTTAACGGGAATACCAATTCCTGGAAACGCTCGGCACATAGTGATGGCGAAGTCCCCGCTGACAGGAGTTTGGGGTGAGTCTCCAGCAGGAGGTTTCTTTGGTCAGGAACTAAAATCAGCAGGTTATGACGCAATTATCATAGAAGGGAAAGCGGCTAAACCTGTCTATCTATGGCTTCATGATGGTGAAACGGAGGTCAAAGATGCTAGTCATCTATGGGGAAAATTGACGAGGGACGTTCAAAGGGACATAATCAAAGAAGTCAAGGATGACAGAGCGGTTGTCGCTTGTATCGGTCCCGCAGGCGAGAATCTTGTCAAATTCGCCAGCGTATTCTTCGATTTCAATCATGTCGCTGGAAGAACTGGGATGGGCGCTGTAATGGGATCAAAGAAGTTGAAAGCCATTGTGGTACGTGGCAAGCAGAAACTGAAATATTCTAACGAGCAAAAATTGATTGACTTATCGTTGAAAGAATTGGCTAATAAGGGTGAAAACGCGCGGAGAGGACCTTATTGGCCTGACGCTCTTGACAAATACGGGTCCAATGCGGATTTCATATACTGGCAGTTGTCTGGTCGCTTGCCAACGCAAAACTTTAGGATGTGCACATTCCCCGGGCATAAGAATTTGACAGCAGAAACCGTAAGCGAAACCATATTGATAAGGACACACACTTGCCCATATTGCCCTATACCATGCAATAGAATTGTCCAAGTTCATGAACCATACGAGGTGGATCCAGATTATTGTGGCCCAGAATATGAGACCACAGCAGCCCTAGGCTCCTTTTGCATGAATGACAATTTAGCAGCTCTCGCAAAGGCAAATGAACTCTGCAACAAATACGCTATGGATACTATCTCCACTGGTGTGACCATAGCCTTTGCTATGGAGTGCTATGAAAAAGGGCTGATAACAACGAAGGACACCGAAGGATTAGACCTCAGCTGGGGAAACCCTGAAGCTGTAGTTCAGCTCACAGAAAAAATCGCCAGACGCCAAGGAATCGGAGATTTGTTAGCCGAGGGTGTTAGGATAGCAGCAAAGAAAATAGGTCAAGGCGCAGAAGAATTCGCAATGCACATCAAAGGCCAAGAGATGCCTATGCACGAGGGAAGAGGAAAAAAGGGTCATGGATTATCATTTGCTATCTCAAATAGGGGAGCCTGCCATTTGCAGATGGAAAGTGACGACCTTTTTGAAGAGGCGAAATATCCAGAGATAGGAATAGATGAAACGGTCAAGGCCGATAGACTTTATACTGGTCCAGAAAAAGTAAAACTGGTGAAAATTGTAAACGATCTATTTATTTTGTATGACTGCTTGCCAATTTGCAGATGGACCGTATATCCATGTGGAGGACGACGACTAGAAACTTTTGCTGAGATAATCAACGCAGCAACTGGATGGGACGTTACCATAGGCGAGTTGATGACCGTTGGCGAAAGAACTTGTAACCTTGAAAGAGCCTTCAATATTCGAGAAGGAATAACTAGAAAAGATGATGTGCTGCCAAAAAGGTTGATGGAAGAACCCCTGCCTGAAGGCCCATATAAGGGTGAAGTATTATCTAAAGATGTACTGGACAAAATGCTGGACTATTGGTACGAACTAAGAGGATGGAACAACAAAACAGGCATCCCAACACGGGAAAAGCTGAAAGAACTTGGATTGGAAAATGCGACGAGACAACTCGAACAACAAGGATTGCTTTGAAAAAGGCTTGAACAAAGCCACCCAGCTGGACCTAAGATGCATTAATCAAATGAGCCAATTACAAACACGCATGGCAACCTTGAGATAAAAAAGCAATGACTCTTCTTGAATAGAGAACTTTCTGAAACAGTAGAGGATGCCCTCGCTCACCTTGCCCTCCGAAGTCGTATCTTGAGGCCCTTACACGTTTTTTATTGAACGCTTCTGTAAAACTTTGGAGGCTCCAAGGAAGCGTAAAACTCATATAGCGAAGGTTGAACATTACATGCGGTGCAGTCATGGAAGTCAAGATTCGTATCTTCCGCGGTCCCTTGAGCGAAATAGTAGGTCAGAGCGAAATTACCGTTAAAGCAGAAAGCCACACAAGAATAATCGATATTTTGAAACTCTTGGCAGACAAGTATGGTAAATCCTTCAGAGACTACGTTTTCAACCCAAAAACAAATGAAGTGAACTCCTATCTGCTATTTTCGTTAAATGGGGTCAACGTGAGCGGCATGAAAGGGATTGAAACAGAAATTGAAGATGGTAACGAGCTTCTGATCTTATCTGCTACTGGCGGAGGCTAATATACCAAGGGAAAACAACCAGTGAAAAATCTCAACAAGTTGCAACAGCCTTAACAACAAGACTATAGTAGATTCAAAAAGCATTAATCATGACTATTTTACGGCACCATTGACAATGAAGACAGCGTTTGAAAAATATGCTGGTTCGAATTACGGGCCCATAGTCTATATCAATTTTTTAATATCAAAGACCACGTCTTTCTTCATCACCAACATCCAAAGACCACGAGTCTACGCTGAGTGCGCATTATTATTCTTGTAGGCTAAGTACTCACGCGATGGCACGCTACCTGATGCCCTGGTTCCACCGTCACAAATATTGGCTCTTTAGTCTTGCAGATTTCGCTTGCAAAGGGGCATCTGGTATGGAACCGACAGCCTGGCGGAGGATTAATGGCGCTTGGAACCTCACCCTTTGAGATCACACCTTTAGGCTTAAGCTTCTCCTCTTCTTTTGTTAGAACCGGCACAGAAGAAAGCAGCATTTGAGTGTATGGATGTATCGGGTTTTGGAAGAACGTACTGGTTGGAGCAAACTCGACGATTTGGGCTAAGTACATTATCGCAACTCTTGAAGCAACATTTCTCATGAGACTTAGGTCATGAGTAATGAATAAGTAAGACAGGCCAAGTTTTTGTTGCAACCTCATTAGCACTTTCATTATCTTTGCTTGGATTGAAACGTCCAAGGCTGAAGTAGGTTCATCAAGTACAATGAACGATGGATCTGTGGCAATCGCCCTCGCAATTGCAACTGCCTGTCTTTCACCTCCTCCCAAATCCCGCGGTCGTCTTTGCATGAAATCTTTAGCAGGTAACTCCACAGCTTCAAGTAGTTCGGATACTTTCTGATCTAGCTCATCGCGATTCTTGACCAGTCTATGCACTTTTAAAGGTAATCCCACTAAATCTCTAACAGTTTTTGTAGGATTCAATGAGGAAGCGGGATCTTGAAAAACTATCGCTAAATCCTTTTTCAAATATTTGGGGCGTTTTTTAGTGTGCATTGATATGTCTTTGCCTTTGAATTGTATTTTGCCTGATGTAGGCGAATAGATTCCCATCACCATGTAGCCAGTTGTGCTTTTGCCGGAACCGGACTCGCCTACGAGACCAAAAGTTTCGCCAGGAGCCACCTTGAAGTTTATTGAGTCAACTGCTCTGACTACTCCAAAGGAAGTTTTGAAGTGTTTCGTTAAATTCTCGACTACTAATAGGTCTTCATTTTTATCCATGGCTTTTCATCTCTTATGGTAGAGCCAGCAGGCAACGTTATGGTTGCTGTCGTCCACATTGAGGAGTTGAGGCTTCTCCTTTCTGCACAGGTCAAAGGCATGACTGCAACGGGGGTTAAATCTGCACCCAGACGGAGGATTTATGTAATCTGGAACCCTTCCCTTAATACCTTCTGAGAATCCTGCTCCACTTAGTTTGGGAACGGACTTCAAAAGTCCCTGAGTGTATGGATGTAACGGGTTTGAGAACAGTTCTTCGGTTTCCGCAGTTTCAATCATGTTCCCAGCGTACATAGCATAAACTGTGTCGACGGTACCCCTTACTGTTCCGAGCGCGTGAGAGATCAAAATTACTGACAAATCTCTTTTTTCCACAAGATTTTTCATAAGACGTAGGACTTGGTCTTGTATCGTCACATCGAGGTTGGTGGTCGGTTCATCAGCAACCAAAAGATCCCGAGCAGTGGCCAGCGACATCGCAATGCAGACCCTCTGTCTCATGCCGCCGCTCAGTTGAAATGGATAGCTGTCCAGTACCCTGTCTGGGTCCGGTAATGCAACTTCCTTGAGGACCTCGATAGATCTGGCGCGAAGCGCTTTTTTGGAAGCTTTATCTCCATCAAAATTACCTGAGTACCTGATAACGTCTGCAATTTGATCTCCGACTTTGAATACTGGATTTAGGGCGGCTGTCGGATCTTGGAAGATCATGGTTATGTGTTTTCTTCTCATTTCGTTTAAGCTCTTTTTATCCATTTTGAGCACATTGTGGCCTCTGAAGTATATTTCGCCTCCTTCCACTATGCCGTTAGTGGCTAGAATTCTGAGAATCGCCCTCATTGTAGTTGTCTTGCCACAGCCAGATTCACCGATGATTCCAACTTTTTCCCCCTTGTGAACCCTAAAGTTCGCGCCATTAAGGACTTTTAACTTACCCATGTACGTCTTGTAGCTAATGGAAAGAGCTTTAACGTCTAAAAGTTGGTCCATTTGCTATCGGGTCTCCTCGACGAACATGTCTCGTATCCCATCGCCTAGAAGATTGAAGCCGAGTATTATGATGCAGATTGCTATGGCGGGGAAGATGCTTATCCACCAATACTGAGGCATATAGTTTCCACCGGTGGCAACCATCGTGCCGAGGTCGGGTGTCGGCGGTTGAGCGCCTAATCCCACGAAACTTAACGCTGAACCCAAAAGTATGACCCAGCCTACATCCAGTGTTATCTTGGTCAAGATTGGGCCGAGGCAATTGGGGAGAATTTCTTTAAATATTAGGTGAAAGGAACTGGCACCCATTACCTCGCCTGCCTGAACGAAGTATTCATTCCTTAGAGTCGATGCGGTGTTATAGGTCAGCCTCGTATACCAAGGCCACCACATCAGTGAGACTGCCATCATGGCGTTAAACACGCTTGGAACCAAAACGGCGGCTATGGCCAACGCTAGCACGAGCGGGGGCACCGCGATAAATACATCCGATATTCTCATGATTAGGGTATCGACCCAGGTTCCCCTGTAGTATCCTGCGACCAAGCCCAGGACCACCCCAGGTGGAATAACCAGACCTAGTACCACTACAGCCATCATCAGTGAATATTGAAATCCAAAAACGGTTCTGCTCAGTACATCTCTGCCTATTTCGTCCGTGCCAAAAAGGTAAGCTGAACCTGGTGGCAGAAACTTGTCTTTGAAGTTCGTTACTAAGCCTGCATGAGTAGGATACGGAACTACGTAAGGAGCTGTTATAGCTAGAAATATAGAACCCAAAGCAATAATCAGCCCCACCAAGGACAAAGGACTTTTAGAGAATCTATACCATTTCCTTTTCAAATCGTACCTAGTAGAGATTTTCCTAAAGCTTTCCTTCAGTTGCATTATTCCCCTCTCTCCATCAATCTGATTCGAGGATCTAGATAGGCGACAAATATGTCGACCACTATGTTTGCAATAGCGTAGATGACTCCTATCACCAAGACTAACGCAACTATAGCGTTAAGATCTTTGTTAAGCATAACCGTGATCCCAAGTCTCGAGAAGCCTGGCCAACTAAAGACCATCTCCACAAGAAAAGCGTTGGCCATAAGCGCCGCTATATCCAAACCCATAACAGTTACTGCAGGGATTACGGATGGTTTAAGCAGGTACTTAAACATCACAGTTCTATCAGGCAAGCCTTGAGATGTCGCCGCCAATATGTAATCTTTATCTTTATTCTCAACCATCCCAGATCGAATTATTCTTGCATCCTGCAACATTCCTCCAAGACATAAGGCAAAGGCTGGCAGTATCATATGCCACAAAACATTTGCAAAAGCGTCAAATTTGCCAGCGATTAGGCTGTCTACCACGAGCATTCCAGTCACCGTTGGTGGTGTTTCAATTCCCGGCGAAAGCATCCCCGTGGAGGGGAACAGTTTAAATGTCCAAGCGAACGTAAGCTGAAGTATTATAGCCATAACGAAAGATGGAATAGATATTCCAACATAGGAAGCAATCCTGACTATGTTGTCGGGCCACTTATAGGAATACCTGCCGGCAATTACGCCAAGTATGAACGCCCCAGCTATTTCAAATATCGCAGCCAGTATTATGAGTTCAAGGGTTGTCGGGAGGTACTCCAAAACATCTGCTGTTATGCTGCGTCTGGTGACGAGGGAATAACCTAAATCTCCGTGAAGAACATCATTTACCCAGTATATATACTGCTCATATAGGGGCTTGTCCAGTCTTAGGTTCTTTCGCAGTTGCTCAACGACCTCTTGTGATGCCCTAGGTCCGGCTGCCATTCGTGCAGGATCTCCGGGCAGAACCCTGGCAAGAACGAAAACTAGTATTGACAAACCAATTAAACTGAAGACGACGAAAGCTGTTCTTTTCAGTATATACGTTGAAAGTCTCGTAGTCTCACCACAGAATTATAGATAGAAGCGATGTAGGTATTTAAAAAGTTTTCACTTCTACACGCATAATTTGAATAAAAAGAAAAAGGTGGAGACTCACTGATTAGTGAGGCAATATTTCCCAGTACATGTAAACTCTGTCGTAGCCCAATATGCTCGTTACCGTGGACGGGTCGTCCACAGCGGGTATCTTGACGTAGTCTTGAATTGCCATTGTTGTACTGTAGTCGTATATGAAAAGGCTTGGGCATATTTCCATTATTTCGTATTGGATCTTGACATACTTTGCGTATCGCTCCGTTGCGTTTATTGTAGATAACGCGTCTTCTATTTCTGCATCGAGTGTCGCATTATTCAACCACTCGTTTTGCTCCCATGATGCCGCGTTCGCTGAATGGTATCTAGATTCTAGTAGTGAACCCGCTTCTGAAAAGTGAGCAGCCACGAGTATGTTATAAATGTGGGCGCTCGTATTAAAGTTGGTCATCTCCTCAACGGTTTTGAGCCATGGAGTTTTTACTATGTTGACCGTTACGCCTAAGGCTTGAGCGTTCGTGGCGAATAGCAGGGCATCCCGCTCTCTTTCTGGGACTTCTTGGATCCAGTGGAATTCGATGGGATAATCGGATATGTTTGCAGCGTACTTCGACAGTTGAAGCTCTTCTTGAGCTTTAGTCAAGTTGTAGTAGTATATTTGGGTGTCTGCGTAACCAGGAATGCCGTAAGGCACACAAGATGTGGATAGCCTATACCTTGAATATATATCCGTCATCATTGTTTCATAATCTAAGCAGTAAGCCAATGCTTTTCTAACATGTACATCATCTAGCGGGGGTTTTTGGCAATTGAGCATGTAGTAGTATTCATTAGTCTCCGCCCAAGCTATCTTCGAAATTCCCGGATCAGCATCAAGTGTATTTAGGGTTTCTTCAGGAAGCCATGCATCAGTTACTTCAAGCTCTCGGTTTAACATCATTGTTTGTTCTGTTGCTGGGGTGCCACTTGTCCACTGCATTGTCACTTCAGTAGGCGCATTAGCCTTTATTTCGCTTTTCTTCCAATAGTCCTCAAATAGGGCGTATTTGAACCACTGCTCCATTTTGGCGCCGATAATTTCATAGGCTCCCGAACCTGCATCGTGTAAGGATAGCCACTCTGTAGCGAAATCTCCATAGTCGCCATATTGGGTTGCCGATTCCATGTTCAAGTGATCCATTACTTCTGCCTTATCAACTACGTACCATCTACAGCATACCTGAATGAATGGACCAAAAGTCTTGTTGAGGGTAACCTTCACTTGATTGTCGCCGACTACTTCAGTTTTGTTTATGTAAGCTGAGAATAAATAGGCATACCCTTGCCCAACGGTTAACAATCTATCCATGCTAAATTTCACGTCTTCAGCCGTCAGGGTCCGACCACTGTGGAACTTTACACCTGACCTAATCGTGAATGTGTAAACCAAGCCGTCTGTTGAAATTGTCCAGCTTTCTGCAATCCACGGTTTTGGCTCCGAAAGCGGAACTGGCCATACTAATGCGTCGTAAGTGTTAGTAATAGACGTTGAACTGCACTCGTCACTGCCGATAGCTGGGTCGGCGTATAATGGCCAAGCAAAGCCGATTCTCAACACTCTCTTGGGCGCAGGAGTAGCGGTGGGACCAGGCGTAGGAGTAGCGGTGGGACTAGGAGTAGCGGTGGGAAGTGTGTACACGTAATAGGCTGCGCCAGCAATTGCGACTACTATAATTATGACTGCTACGATTGCAGCTTGCATCTTTGTGATTGCTGATTTGGATACCGAAATTTTCATTTTTTATCTTTCCTCCCTTGATCGATCGGAATCTCCTTTGCTTGCAATCGTTATATAAGGTTTTTCTTTTGATCAGCTAGGGCGGCGGTTCATATCCGAACAATTTACTATGAGTTAAACCCAGTTTGCGGTATAAGTCAGCCATCAGCTCAGCAAACTTCCACGAAGTAACAACAGGATCGAGAACAGGAACGCCGAGCCTACTTATAAGCTCTTTCATGAAGCCGGATTCGCCCGTGCAACCTAGAACCACAACTTCGGCGCCGTCCTCCTCTACTGCCTTCTTAGCTTCTGCAAAAATCGCCTCCTTTAACTTCTCTGGCTCTTGCGACATCCTTGGAACAGTGAAGTTAATCACTCTAAAGGAAGCAAGACTCTTTGTCAGTCCATACTTGTGTACGTTGCCTTCCATTTTCGGAATCCATTTACGTCGACCTACTATTATTGAAAACTTGTGTCCGAGAGTCGCAGCCACGTGCATCGTAGCTTCTGCGACGCCGATTACTGGTATCGAGACTATTTCTCTAGCTATGCGAAGCCCTGGATCATAGAAGCACCCTATGACAACAGCGTCATACCCTTCTTTTTCAGCCCACTTAACCCATTCCAAAGTTTCGTCAAGGTTCAGATGCTCGTAGTAGTGATATTCCAAATGAACTGGACCTTTAGTCAGATGAACGACTTTGACTTCCACATCAGGTCTTTTGATTTCATTGATCGTCCTCAGCATATGCTCGTCGAAAATGTCAGTGCCTATTGGATTTATGAACAGAATCTTTAACATACAATCACCTACGTTTGAAAATTGTGCTCCAAAGATGTATATAAAACATTTGAACCTCACATTCCTTTCAAACACACATAAGTCATCGCGATCAGCTTTTTATGAACATAGGCTGTGTTGGCGAGAGACTGCCAAATTGGACAAGGCATGGGACACAAAGATTTTCAAGCGCAATTTTTGCCACACCCCCGTAATTCAGAAGCAAGAATTCCTTGCAGCAAATACATGTAATCGCTGGCGAAGCTGCGAAAAGTTTTATAAACTTTTCTACTTACGACTAATAGTCGGTGATAAAAATGCCGCAGTATTATGAGTATGAATTGGCTAAAGCAGCACATAAATTGATTACTGAAATGCTCAAAATGAAACCCGGAGAAATAGTCGCCGTGACAGCTGACACTGAGTCTGACCCCAGAGTTGTTGACGCTACAGCAGCCGCTGCCTTCGCAATTGGAGCCAAACCGATGGTGATATGGAATCCTTCGCCGTTGGGTGTGGGCAAAGCCGCCGATCCCATGTTGCCCGGGGAAGCCTTAGTAGGTGCTTTGAGCAATGTGGACGCGTGGGTTGAATACAACAACCAGTGGATATTCTATTCAAAAGCGTACGAGAAAATTATGGAGAAAAACAAGAAGATTAGACATTGCTGCTACGTCGGAATGAACGTGGACATGATGGTAAGAGTCATAGGCAGAGTTGACATACCAGCCCTCGACAAGTATATGACTAGGCTGCAATCCATAACTAAAATGGCGAAGCACATCAAAATGACGACGCCTGCAGGAGTAAACGTGGAATTCGACAACGATCCCAGTAGGATCTACACAAAATCTGTTGGATATGCGGATACGCCTGGCGAGTCTTTCATGTTAGGTGGACAGATAGGCTGGGCGCCAATACATGAAACTATAAACGGCATAATAGCCTTTGATGGTTCGATAAACCCACCGTTGGGTCTTGTTAAGGAACCCGTGAAACTCCACGTTAAAGCAGGCAAAGTAGAGAAGGTTGAAGGTGCACAGGACGCCAGGGCCTACGAGACATGGCTCAAAGGTTTCAAACATCCCAACATGCTAAAAATAGCCCACGTTTGCTACGGATGCAATCCAGGCGCGAAATTGACAGGCGACGTTGTGGAAGACGAAAGAATTTGGGGCTGCACCGAATGGGGAATCGGCTACCTAGGTACTCTTCTGACTGGCGGAAAGCCGATCGATGCACCCTCACACTCGGACGGCATATGCTTGAACACTTCCGTATGGCTTGACGGAAAACAAATATGGGATCAAGGCAGAGCAGTAGACCCACAACTCGCAGAATACGCCAAAAAACTAGGCAAAGCCTAGTCTCCTCTCTTTTTCTTTTTTTTATTTTTCGTATCTGCAAAATGCAATTCAGTTTTCCAAACATCCTATGTTAGACTTGATGAGCCACCCATTCAAAACAAGATGAAGAAGTACTCAAGCACCAACAAGAACGCAAAGCTTAAACGCGTTTACTAGAAATAATCTTCGGTCTTTGTTATGGCTAATGAATGGAAAAGCAAACAACTCTTCAAAGGCATAGAAGGCACAATGCGACGTGCCATATGCAAGTCTATGGGGTTTACCGATGAAGATTTACAACGGCCCCTTGTCGGCGTTGTCAACACATGGAATGAGGCTTCTCCAGGGCATTTCCATCTGAGGCAGGTTGCTGAGGCTACTAAAGCTGGTGTCTGGCAAGCAGGGGGAACCCCCTTTGAATTTGGCACCTTTGCAACATGCGGCGCCGTGGCGGTAGGTTCTCTTTGCGCTGAAAACCTCAAGTACGAACTGCCAATCAGAGATGTCTTGGCTGCCTCGATAGAAATCATGGCGAAGGTGCACTTATTTGACGGTTTAGTTCTGCTTTCTTCATGTGACAACATAATACCAGGAGAATTGATGGCGGCAGCAAGACTCAACATTCCTTCTATCTTGGTCACTGGCGGCCCAATGCTACCTGGAAAGTACAAGGGCAAAAATATTACAATGCCTGAGTTTGACGAAGCCGTACTGGGAACGCTTCCTACAGGCAGAATCACGGAACAATGGTTATCCGAGGTTGAAAACGTCGTTTGCCCCGGACCGGGAGCTTGTCCAGTTCTAGGGACAGCAAACACTATGCAAATCATAACGGAGGCACTTGGGATGAGTTTGCCAAATTCCGCAACTGCTCCAGCTGTTTCCGCAAGAAGGCTACGGGTGGCAAAAGAGTCAGGGCGACGAATTGTGAAAATGGTCAAGGAGGACTTGAAGCCATCCGACATAATGACGGAAAAAGCCTTCGAAAACGCCATTCGAGTTGACCTAGCGATTGGCGGATCAACTAACGTCGTCTTGCACTTGCCCGCCATTGCAAACGAACTCGATTTGAATGTAAGCATAGACGCTTTTGATGAATTAAGCCGAAAAACACCGTGCATTTGTGCTGTAATACCAAATGGACCCTACAACGTAGTTGACCTTGATGAAGCAGGCGGAGTCACAGCCATTTTGAAAGAGCTGTCAAGCATGCTAAATCTTGACGTTTTGACTGTCAATGGAAAAACTCTTGGAGAAAACATCAAAGACGCTGAAATTCTAAATAATGACGTGATTAGGCCTGTTGAAAATCCTGTTTTCAGAGAAGGCGGTTTAGCAGTTCTCAGGGGGAATCTAGCCCCAAACGGTGCAATAACACGACAAAGCGCCATAAAAGAAAACATGTTGAAGATAGAGGGACCAGCCAAAGTATTTAACAGCGATGAAGAAAGCTACGATGCAATTCTACGAAACAAAATACAAAGAGGAGACATTATCGTAATCAGATATGAAGGACCCAAAGGCGCTCCTGGAATGAAAGAAGTGATGCTTTCAACAGAAGCAATTCCTGGCATGGGACTAGACTCGCATGTTGCCTTAATTACAGATGGCCGTTTTTCAGGTTTTAGCAGAGGACCAATCATTGGACATGTATCACCAGAAGCCATGCTAGGCGGCCCCATAGCCATCGTGGAAAACGATGATGTAATTGAAATTGACATACCGCAACGAAAATTGAATGTAAAACTCTCTGACGATGAACTTAAGAGTCGCCTTGAAAAATGGAAAATGCCTAAGCCAAAGGTCAAAAAAGGATTTCTCACAGTTTATGCTCGACTCACCGAACCGCCAGAAAAGGGCGCGGCAATTTCAACGGGACTTTAGCTTTGAAAGAACTCTTGAAAAAGCTGGTCAAAATCATAAAAGGGTCTTTATACGTTGACAATTTAATTATGTTTGGTGATCTCAACGAAACTGTCAAATGTAATTTCAGTCGTAGACGCGCATACTGAAGGACAACCATTTAGAATTGTAACAAGCGGTTTTCCAACTATCCGTGGCAAAACTATGCATGAGAAATGTGAATATGCAGAGAACAATCTGGAAGAATTGAGACGGCTTATTCTTTATGAACCGCGCGGCAATAATACGATGTGTGGAGCATTCCTTGTAGAACCAACAATTCCCGAGGCACATAAGGGCGTGGTATTCATAGAACCAATAGGAATCGTTCCTATGTGCGGTCACGGTTCAATAGCAATTGCCAAGTTCCTTGTAGAAACTCGCGAAGTCGAAGTAACCGAGCCAATAACTCATGTCAAACTAGACACTCTGGCTGGGCTAGTCGACCTGAAAGTAAGCGTCTCCGACGGTAATGTTGAAGAGATTACTCTGCACAATGTTTACTCATTTTCGTATCTCCTTGATGTTGAAGTTCAAACTGAAAGGTTTGGAAAAATTAAGGTCGACATAGCTTATGGCGGTACTTTCTACGCCATAGTTTCCGCTAAAGATCTTGGACTTGAAATAACACCGAAATGGGCTAGCAAGTTAATCGAACATGGTGAGATCATCAGGAAATCGATACTGGAGCAGGTGGAGATAAAGCATCCTAGTAAACCTGGACTCGAAAAGGTCTTATACGTCCAGTTCACGGCACCTCCAACACACCCAAGGGCACACATGAAGAACACAGTTGTAGTGGCTCCAAGCGGTCTGGATAGATCTCCTTGCGGTACAGGAACATCGGCTAGGATGGCTGATCTCGCCGCTAAAGGAAAGTTGCACGTCGGAGACGAGTTTGTGCACGAGAGTATCATAGGATCACTATTTCGGGGAAAGGTAATAGGCGAATCTCATGTAGGCGAGTATTCTGCTGTAGACACGGAGATCACGGGTAGAGCATATATCACTGGTTTTCAACAGCTTGTCTCTGAGGAGGAGGACCCTTTCAAGAAAGGCTTTCTACTAGATTCGGAAAGCTAATGGAGTATCCTTGGCGATCCATCGAACGCTTTTTTTTTCTGTTCGCAATTCGAAAATCTACAAAGGTTAAATAATTTCAATTCGAAGAGATTGTGGTGCGTAACAAGGAGTAACTCCTGATGTTTCTAACTAATGAGGAAGAAGCAATGCTGAAGGGTGAGTACGGTGAAGGGTTTGAGATTGCCATGTCCGTGCTGATTAAGCTTGGAGATATGTACGGGGCTGACAGAATGATAAATGTAGAAAATGTGCATATAGACGGCGCAGCTTACGGATGGATCAACGATGCTGGTTTAGACTTAGTCGAACGATTCTACAAGTCAGGAATAACTTTCAAGGTTCCAACAACTCTGAACCCGGCGTCAATCGATTTCGACCAATGGAATGAGTTTAAAATCGACTCGTCCGTTGCGGAGAAACAGTTCAGATTGGCTACAGCCTTCAAGAAAATGGGAGCAATTCCCACATGGACGTGTGCTCCCTACCAATATGGCGCAAACTTAAAGTGCGGTCAAAACGTTGCTTGGGGTGAATCCAACGCTGTTGCATTTGCTAACACTGTTATAGGTGCACGGACAGAGAGGCTGGGTGATTTGGCTGACGTATGCGCTGCTACTGTGGGAAAATATCCAAATTTTGGCCTTTATCGGGACGAAAATAGACGAGGCCAAGTACTTTTTGAACTCAACGGTCTAGACGTTAAGACTTTTACAAGCACAGATTACGGCATCTTGGGTTTCTTCATAGGGACTATCGCTAGAAATAGGGTTCCAGTTGTTACAGGAGTACCGAAAAACGCTACACCGGATCAGCTTAAATCATATTGTACAGCTGCTGCCATCGGAGGTGCAGTGTCTCTTAGTCATATATGCGGAGTTACGCCTGAAGCTCAAAGCATAATGGAAGCATGCGCGGGCGCGAATCCTGAAGAGAGAATTAGCGTTGGAATTAGTGAACTTGATGATACAAGAGACAAACTCAATATCCTACGAGGAGAGCGACCTGAAGCTGTTTGCCTCGGTTGCCCGCACTGTTCGGTGGAGGAACTAGTAAGAGTGGCACAATCCATAAAAGGCAGAAAACTACAAAAAGGCGTCAAACTATTTGTGTTTACCAGCAGAATAGTGAAGGCATTAGCTCGTGAGATGGGAGTCATAAGTGCGATCGAAGCAGCAGGTGGAAAGGTTATTGCTGACACATGCTGGAACTTCATTCCCATGGAGGAAAGTGTCTTGATGACTGATTCTGTCAAAATGGCTTGGACATCATCCCGAAAATTCTCCAAAATTATACTTGACAGTACGGAGAAATGTATCGAGGCAGCCATAGGGACAAAAAGCTGAAAGGGTGTTATTTATGAAGAAAATCACAATAAGATGTAATACTGTTTTGAAGGGCATTGCAGAAGGAGAAGCGCTGGTAACCAGACAACCAATATGTTTGTATGATTCTCTAGACCCTAAATCCGGCTTAATCATAAACAAGAGACATGAGTTGTACGGAGAAAATGTAGCAGGAAAAGTTCTCGTTTTTCCCTATGGAATAGGCTCAAGCTCAAGCTCCGCAACCATCCTCGAGGCTTCTAGATGCGGCAAAGCTCCAAAAGCCATAATTAACCTAGAAACCGAGCCGATAATAGCCGCTGGCGGTATACTATCTGAAAAACTTTATGGCAAAATCATACCCATAGTCGACAAACCAGAAACAAACCCAATTGAAGTCATTAAAAAGGATGATTTAGTGAAAGTGGATGCAAATGCAGGGCTCATTGAAATAATCAAGACCAAGAAGAATTTGACGAAATCCTAAATAGCTTCTATATTACTCCCAGACTTTTAAAAGGCATAGTCGCACGGATGCTCAGCAGAATAGCCCTATCTAACGTAATGTTTTTTAGCAGACACATCTTTCAATATACAGAAAAGGTGGAGATGTATCATGTCGTTACATATGGAACTTGCTGGAGCAGCTTACAAACTGGCAACCGAAGTTATGCGAGTCAAGAAAGGAGAAAGTGTTCTGATAGTAGCTGACACTGCCAGCGACGAAAATGTTGTAAAAGCTACCGCAGATGCATGTGCTATCTTAGGAGCGAAGGCTGCCGTGATGTGGTTTGAAACAAACCCAGCAGTGACAATGGACCCGCCCGAGCCAGTCATTGCCGCTATGAACAACGCTGATGTTTTGATTGAATACTGCGTCAATTATCTTCTTTACTCTAAAGCGTATGATGATATGATAAAGAAGAACAGAGTTAGATACATCTGTCTCACAGGCATGAACGTCGCATCTATTGTACGAACCATTGGCAAGGTGAACGTTCCCCTCGTGATCAAACTGGGCGACAAGTTGGTCGAACTGACTCAGGCTGCAGATAAGGTGCATATAAAGAACGCTGCCGGCACAGACATCGTAGGCTACAACCGTGGTCGGAGAGTCTCCCAACCAGGGGGAATCGCTGAAAAGCCTGGACCCTATATGCTCTGTGGCCAAGTTGGATGGAATCCCGTTGAGGAAACTATTAACGGCGTAGTCGCCATTGATGGTTGGGAATGGAATGTCGGATTAATCCAGACACCAATTCGACTCACGGTAGAGAAGGGTCGAATCGTCGACATCAAAGGTGGCTGGGAAGCCAAAAAATTCGCTACTTGGCTCGCAGGGTTCAACGATCCTAACGTGTATCGCTTGGCGCACTACACGTACGGCTTCAATCCAGGCATCCTGAAGCTAACGGGGCTACAAAACGACGACGAGCGCTTCTTCGCATCAGTAACCTTCGGTTTCGGTGCCCAAGGCGACCTCATTGGTGGACCAGGATGGACAGCGGCAGCGCACACTGACTGCGGAATAATGTACCCAAGCGTCTATTTAGATGATGTTGCCATTGAGACAGAAGGCAAATACGTACATCCCGATCTAGTCAAACTGGCTAAAGAGTTGAAGGTACCAGGGTATTAGCTAACAGCACTTTGAAGACATCACCTACAACCTTTTTTTACATACGGATGTACCGTCAAGGAATTTTATATCAAAATGATATAGAACCGAGCGGCTTCATGGTTTGTAATCGCATCTTCTGTTTGTCTGATTTAAAGGAACCCACCAACTACAAGTATGATCCAGAAGAGGACGATGTCTTTAGTTTCCACCAGAGCTTAAGCACTTGACCCCCCATGTTGAGAGAGTCCTTGAGAAGGTTGACCTTTGTTTTGCGTCCGCTTTTCCACTCTACTGGGATCTCTTTTATTTTGTATCCCTTGCGGGCTGCTCTGACAAGGATTTCCGTGTCCCAGAACCAGTGGTCGGCTTCTACCTCTTTGAGGACCTTGAAAAGGGAGTCTCTCTCGAAGGCTTTGAATCCGCATTGGTGGTCTTTGACTTTTGAGCCAAGAAGAGTTCTCACCATGAAGTTGTAGGATTTTGAGGCTATTTGTCTGGATAGGTTTCTTTCAACTTTGCTTTCTGGAAGCATCCTTGAGCCAGTAGCGAAGTCGTAGCCTTCCCTTATGGAGTCCACGAGAGCTTTGAGGTGTCTTATGTCCGTGGCCAAATCCACATCCATGAAAATCAGAATTCTACCCTTTGACCTTCTAAAAGCGTTTTTTAATGCATTTCCTCTTCCAAGACGTTTTTCACTATGAATGTGCCCTACAAAGGAGTGCTTTTTCGAAAGTATTGATGCGACTTTGTCCGTTCCATCGGTGCTTCCGTCCTCAGCAATTATTATCTCATACGAACGCGTAATTTCTTTAACAGCTTCGATGGTTTTCTCCACAGATTCTTCTAGTTTGTCACCCTCATTATAGGCTGGAAAAACTATAGAAACTTCAACTTGGTCCTTTTGGTGTGCGTTCATTTCCATCTTCAGAACACCCAACTCCTAAGCCATCTTAATTGGTCTCTCCACCAGTACGGGACGGGATAGCCAGATAGGACAGGATAAAAAAGCGCGAACAAAGCCGCAACTAGTACTAGATAAGCCAACACCGACGCTTTGCCACGTCTTCCACTCCAAGAATCATTCAGAAAATACGCTGTGGCTAAACATAGGAAGGGGACATTGACGTAAAAATGATAGAGGAAAAGACATCTTGAAATTACTACATATGGGAGCCATTGAAAAAAGAAAATGGTCGTAATAAATATGCTTGCGAACTTCTTTCCTCTAATTGTTTTCTCAACGGCAAAGAGTATGCAAGCGAAGCCGAACCACCAGATAGCAGGGTTTCCCATGGCCGCGATTGTTGAAACCAAACCGTTGGGTAAAGCAGAAACGTACAGCCAAACAGGCCTTAAAATCAAAGGCCAAGTCCACCATTCCGACGAAAACGGATGGGTAGCCGTCAACGTCGAATGATAAGAGTACATAGACCATTGCATATTATAAACATCCGTCAAACTATGACCGACCATTATGTAAGGAATGAAAGTCAAAAAGTAGATGGCTACCGCAACAGCAAAAAATCCTAACAGCATAAAAAATGGACGGCTGAAAAATGTTCTGATCCTTGCCGCTAAACCGTCTTTGACTGCCCAAACATCCTTAATTCTAAGTGCCAAGAGAAGAAATATCTGTCCAACAAAGCCGTATAAAACGAGCCATTTCGTTGAAAAACCAAGTGCGAAAAAGAGAACGGCTAAGAACAGAGGACGGATAGAGGCTTTCCACCCGTTTTTAAGCACATCTTGAAAGTAGATCAAGAAGAAAAACTGCGATGTGAGCGAGAAGAATACGACAAAAGTGTCAACTGTCGAAATTCTTCCCATGGTGAAGTGCATGAAATCAAACAGTAATAGAAAAGCCGATGCAAGCGCGCCAAACCATGTTCCAATAAGCCTCTTAGCGAGGAAGTAGATCACGGGTATCATCAGCGCAGCGAATATGACTCCCATAATTCGCCATCCAAAAGGATTATAGCCAAAAACCAAGATTCCCGCTGCAATTATCAACTTCCCAAGGGGCGGATGAGTCCACTCGTATGCTTCTTCAAGTTTCAAGTACTCTTCCGCCGTTCTAACATAATAAATCTCGTCGAAATATGTTCCAGACATATATTTAGGAGGACACTCAACCTTTTCCTGTTCATCGATTAGCTTCGGCAGATAAGCATTGTTGGCGCTCTCGCTTCCAATCGTGCTGATTGCAATTTTCTGGTTGTCTTGGCCCAACACCGCTATTTCGGCAATCTCTCCACCAGAATAGCTGAAATAAAATTTTATATATCGTGTTTCACGATTGATATCGATTCTACTCCAGCTATAGTAACCTTGAATTTGAACAGTTCCATTTTCAGTCCAGCTTCCAGGATAGCCCGTGTAAACTGTGAGATATACATTTCCAATTTTTATCAAGAAGTAGACGGCATCGACGCCTTCGAGGTTACCAAGGTCTATATAAAAATTTTCTCCAGTCGGTACTTCGCAGGTGCTCAGCGGAACATCCGTCATACCTAGATTCCAAGTAGCCATCAGGAAAAAAACAAGAGAAAGCATGGCGATTGTCAGCAAATCTCGCCTATCTATCCGCATTTTCAGTGTGACCCTCCACAGCATTTTTTGGCGAGTGCACCGCATTTGACTTCAACCAAGTTTTTCCCCGTAGCTCCCTGAACAGTAGGATTAACGAATACAGGAACACCAATAAATTAATTAAAGTCACTGTCCAAACGAAAGGATCCCAATCGGGTATAAAGCTATCGTTATTAAGGAAATGGAGGACGTAGGCTTGGTTGGCGAGACAAGTCAACGTTAACACCCAGTAAATAGGCCTAGTTTTTTTGACAAATGGAAACATCAAAGCCAAGACACTGAATACTGGAAAAAGATACCTCTCATGAATTCTGGTCGGGAGCATGAAGAATCCGAACAAGATGACAAAGGCTGAAAAGAGCACTATAAACTCCTGGGACCTATCAATCTTTTTGTGTAAGCTATAAAGTGAGAAAGTCGTTAAAACGCCAAACATGATCCAGCCGATCGCGAAAAAGCTTAAGGACATGAAAGTTTGGGCGTCAGATTTCCAGAAGCCGCCCAGAGCCCATATGTTAAACGCATTTATTGATGTGTAAGGATAGCCGCCGTAACCTCCTAGGTAGATGCTCACTAGGAAGTCTATAGGGTTGCTCCACTCGAAGGGGGCTATCACGACTAAAACAGTGGCAGCTAACACGAGGGCAGAGGTGATCAAAAGTTTCCAGTTGCGTTTTCTGATTATTAGGAGTGCTAACAATGGTGCTAAAGCAATGCTTTGGGGCTTTGTCAGAACTGCCACGGTGAAAGCCGCGACCGATGCCTTGGATTTAGCGTTAAGAATAAACATGAGCGACAGCATCAGGAAAAACGTGTATATCGCATCGAACTGACCCCAAATCGACGTGTTGAAGATTGTTGCTGGATTAAACGCGTAGAAGGAAGTAGCCATGAGTGAAGACTTGAAATCGAGCTTTCTTCTCACAAACAGAAATATTATGAACGCCGTGGCAGTGTCAAAAAGGTTTGAAGGCAACTTGATAACATATATTAGAAAACGGGTTCCAAAAAGCGAAAACCATTTTGCAAAAGAACCGAAGACCCAAAAGATGTAAACGTTGAATGGCGGATAGTCGCACCAACCTGCGGCTTCGTAGAAAATTCGGGGGCCATACTCCGCTGCCGTGTGGAACCAAGCCGCAAAGGTTGATAGGTCGATCTTGTAGCCTGACAAAGGAGACAAGGCAACTCTGATCAGCAGTGAAATCAAAAGCAAGGTAAGTAAGTCTTTGACTTCACCCTTCGCCAAAGAAATGGCTATAGTGCACCCTCCAGAAAGTCTAATTCAGATACCAGCTGAATAAAAGAGTTTTCCGAATTGGAAACTATTTTGTAGAACTCGCATTCCATTATCCTTATGTTCCATACGATTCAGCTTTTCTTTGAACAAGATAATCTGTCAGATGAGCAGACTCTAGTGTACTCAGAAGGCCCACCAGCCCACGGAAAATAGAATTGTGAAGAATGACAGGGTTGCTGAGAAAACAATCAGAACGGCGTAGTTGAATTCTTTTCGGCGTCCATATACTCCGAGCAAAATGAATAGTGGGAACATAGCCATTACGTATCTAGGAACACTTATCCACCATCCTGTGGATACGCTCATCATCCATGTGAGGAGCATATACACATTATAAGAAAGACGGAGTTTCAGTAGAAAACCTCCGACAACTGCTAATAATCCAAGGACGGCGAAGATTATTTGAGCGCTTCCAATCGTGATGTTATCTGGAAAAGAAGCAGTAGTCGCCCATTGCCAGGCCCTACTTAAGCCCAACAACGGATCAATGCTCTGGTACCAATGTGTCCTTTCAATTTCCATGAAAGTGAAGAGACTTCCCGTGACTTGATAGTTTATGCCAAGATAAATCAGAAAGCCTACTAAGGGCAAGCCCGTCCAAACAAGATTAGCATCTGACTTTTTTAATTTCCATTCCCTTTGCCGAAGGTACTCAATGGCCAATGCGGGCAGAAGTAGAAGACCGTTCATCCTAGTTAGCGAGGAAAACATTCCCAGAAGCCCTGCTAATGGCCATTTTCCCATCCTAGCGTAATAGAAACAAGCTATAACCAAAGCTAGGAAAAGCCCTTCCGTATAAATTGCAGCCAAAAAATATGCTGTCGGAAAAACGTTAAGATACAGAACCGCTCTCTTTGATATTTCATCTCCGAAATCCAGCTTAGCAAGCTTGAACAGATACACCATAGCAATGATGGAGCTTACATTTGATATCAACAGAGCAGATACGTTAATGTATTGAAAATCAAACGTGGTCAGCCGTATCAACGCTGGGTAAAGAGGGAAAAAGACGATGAAAAGACGTTGTTCTCCTACATTAACATACCAATTTTTTGCAATGTCAATGTAGTGGGGGCTGTCCCATCGGCAAAATTGATTCATTAGTGTTGAGATGGGTGAAGATGGGCCTACATTTAGCCAAGTTATAATAAAGCCTAAGGAAAAAATTAGAACCTTAATTACTATACTTAAGGGAACGATGACCTTTAGGGAGTAAGGAATTCGTGATAACAAATGTTTGATTTTCAAGGGCTGTCCTCTATATTACTGAAAACATATATTTCATTTGCTCTTTGATGTTTACGGTCAATTTCAAATTGTCAAGAGCGCCCAAATAATTATCAGATGGTTACTTTGTACAATCTCAAGCTTCCATTATAAACTGTTCTTAACCACTCGATTCGGTCAAATTTTTCAACACATCCCGGATAATTACTGAGCTCCTCTTTGCCAACATAAATATATGTAATATTGTATGTTTCAACTACCCTTCGTAAATCGTTTTCACTACCACCATAGGCCACATCAACATCGTATACTCTCTGCCATATATCGCCAAGCGGAATCCCGTGACCATAAGGCCAGTTCAAGTAGGAAATAACTCTCACCCTTCCTCCGATCATTGTGGGAGGGGAGTGAATGGAATAGTAAGTCAAAAAAACGGCTTTTTCCTCAGTGTTATCTCTAATCCACATTCCCAAATTGTACTCATCCCAATCGGCTGCGATATAGTTCGTTGAGATGTTGTAGATCACTACGCTTGCCGACGTCAAAACTGAGAGTAAAAGCAATACTACCGCGAAATCTTTCCTGATTCTAGCCAAAGCTGTTCCGCTTAACACGGCGATGGGAACCCAAGAGAAAAGGAAAAACTTGTACATGTCCCAAGAATTAGGTGTAAAAGCAATTAGATTGGGAATTAGAAACAAGATAAGAAAAACGCCTTTCAGAAGTTTTCCCTCAACTTTTTTCAAGAAGAGTAAGGAAATTAAAAAAGGAATTCCAAGATTTGCAACGTAATAAAGAACTGGATTCACCTTCAAGAAGTCGAAAATCCAGAGTTCTTTCATAGAAGCTGAAGGAACGGCTGAAAGGACAAAAGGTAGTGCAATAACCACTGAAATAAGAAAGTAAAGGTAATAGGCCTTAAAATTTCTGAAATTTAAAACAATGCTCACAAAAAATGCGACACCACAGCAGAAGAAAGATATTATGTGAAAAGGAAACAGTAAACCAGTAATAATTCCAGCTAAGATTATTCTGTTTCTGTCGCCTAGATCCCTCAAGAGATTCAAAACGATAGCAAATGCGGGCAAGCCGATCAAAAGCGGTCTCTGCTGTAGTAGGTTATCAAATATTGGTGGCAAACCGAAGAATCCACCGTATTGATAGCCGTAGTTCAGCCCAAGGCTAAATTCTCCAGCAAGTAGCGATGAAAAAAGAGTGACGTAGCTGAAGCCCCAGCCAAACGTTGCTATAAGTGTTGAAAATATTGCTTCTTTCTCTCCATTGATTTTTGCTAAAGAATAGATTGACAAAGCGAAAATAAGAATGAAAATTGTGTTTAGTATTGGCAAAAGCTTTGGCAGGAAGCCGTAGACCTTTTCCAAAATGGCTGTGTGAAAGTCAACAAAGTAGTGGTAATCCATCATCACTCCTGAATAGTGGGGCATCTCTGGCGCAAAATTGCCGTTATTTATGCTTTCGATTATTTCGTAATGTAGCGGAGTATCTTGCCAGTTTGAGCCAGTTATGACTATTCCAGCTTGGCTTTCAAACCAGACGCTTCGGTAAAGAATGACTAAGGAAATGAGAAAAATAAAAAGAAAAATCAATAGTCTATCTAGGTCAAACTCCTTGACCTTTAGAAAATTTTTGAGATGATTTGTATCTTTCACCCTTGAATCTACGATTACATATAGTGCGGTAAAAATGACAAAGGAAGTGAGTATAGTTTCCCTTGAATAACCCAAAAGCAACGATAAATAGTATATTAGATGAGTTGAAATCATAATGCTAAAAATTGGAATTAAAACTAGCAGTTCATACGACTTCAGTTTAAAAAATCTATGAAAAATTAATCCCGGAATAAGAAAAGTGAAAATAAAGCCAGTTAGTAGGGCCATGTGAGTTGAAATAAATGATATCGAAGTCAAGAATAACAATAGAAAGGGCAGCCAATGTTTTCGCAAAGCAGTTGAAACTGCAATTTTATTGATGTGCCTTCGCCTCCTTTATGAAGGCGCTCTCACCATAAGTTGCCTGTGCATAGGCGCCCATGTTGTTTAATGATTGCGCATTTGTGGAACTTACGATAAGGGTTGAAGTTCCTTCCCTCGTAATCGATAGGTACCTTCCATACGCTTGCCAATTGTTTTGGGCGACGCTTTGTGCGCCAGTCTTATTCATCATCTCCTGAAATGATTTATAAAATTCTGATGCGTCTTCCATGGAGTCCCACGTGATGTTCCATGTCAAGAGATATTCGCTTCCGCGTTCATAGTAAGTGAAGTTGTCTCCGCCCCAACCTTCTGCACCCTTTTCAGCGTCATTCTGTGGAATCCAATTGTTTAGCATAACTAGAATGAAGTATTCGCCGAATCTTTCATTTTCTATTCTTGACCAGTCGTTTTCTATTATATTTGGTTCCTTGACTTCTTGGGCGTTTTCACCGATGGTATATTTCTCAGGGTGGATTACCTGTTCTGTACTGCTAGGCGGATTTCCGTATGATTGGTTCACAGCTATCCAACCGCCATCTGCATATAACGTCCTAACGAACTTTAGGCCATAGTCATATGCAAAATAGTTTAGGCGTAAGACGGAATTGGGAAGGCTGGCGCTAAGTTCGGCAAACTGCGGTCTCGGAAGAAGCATTAGAGAATTTAGCATATTGGCTCGTTCTGCTATCAAACCTATATTACTGCTTCTGTTTGAGTAGATCTCCTCCATTAGACAAGCGTCTCCTTCGATCAATGCAGATCTAGCTTTTACACCGTCATATGTGGGTCTATCGGGAATCTCGTATTTTCCTTGTAAAATGTGGGCTAGCTCATGTATGAGGGTCTTCTTTGAACTGAACTCATTTGAAGGGTTAAAGTATTCTTTAACGACGTAGATCTTGCCTTGCCACACTGCAGCAACAAAAGCCCCTGTCCACTCAATCTGTGCTTCATAGAGACTCGCATCTTCTGGAATCATGAACAATGCCTTCTGAATTCTTTCTTCCCTCAGTATGTTCTCCTTTTCAGCATCGGCATATTTTCTACCCCAATTTTCTTTTACCCAGTTTGTGGTAACAACTTCAACACTAACTTGCCAAGGAAAAGATATCCCCTTAATCTCCTCAAGTTCTGCAATGGCATCCTTCAGAAGACTTTCCACTAAAAGTCTGTATTCGTTATCTTCGATATTTTGTCTATTTATGAACTCGTTAACGCTGATCACACTTGCAACGAGAACCGCGACGAGACTTACCAGAACGAAAACGTGCCTTCTTTTTAAATTCATTCTTGCCCCACGGATATAGGTTCATGTCTCGTATCTAAATCTTAAAGTTTTAGCAATATCAGCTTGATAGAATTTGCCGAAGATTAATCGCAGGGTGCTACGCTTTAAGAGGGCGCTGTTCCTCGTGCAATTAGAGCAATAGACGTCAAGCCAATAAGTATACCTACATAGGTCCACAAATCATATGTATGCTTGAAAACTAAAGCTTCAAAAATCAAAGTGAATATCAGGCTTAACACGGTTATGGCAACAAATGCCTGCGTCACACCTAAAAATGACAGAGGGCTTCCGATGAGAAAACGTCCAAGAAAAAGGAAGACCAATGCTGCGAAAATTGCAGGTGTAAAGAGGTATCGAAAGATGAAGGAAATGTCTAGGAAACGCTCAGGAGGTATCTGACCCAACTTATCTGTTCCGATTTTGAAAAGTATATTTCCAATAGCTCCAAGCAAGGATACAGCTACCATCATCACCCATACCATGAATTTATCCATGTAGCACACCTCATTGATGGTATACTAGGAGCTGAAAATAAAGCTTGTTGTAGCAATAAGGTTTCTTAGACAATTGATATGGCGAAGAGATTCGAAGGAAGGATTGACCACGTCCTACGACGAGAACCACAAGATAGGATGGTTAAACTTAAAAAGGGAGATTAGTTGGCTTCCGCTATTTTGTCGCTAGATATCTTTTTTTCAGTTCTTTCGCAAACTTTTCAACAATTTCATCAATGGCCTTCCTGAAGGCATCCACATCATACATTACAAGAAACTTCTTTTCGTCCACGATGGCCTTTATTTCCTTCAAGAACGGGTCAGAAGCCAGTCCCGTTGCGTGGTCTGGGAAACTAGCAAGTTTACTTAACGCATCAAGGAGTCTGAATGGTCCGTATAAAGGAGGTTCATTTAGACAGCCCTGTGCACTTGTTGCCAAGAAGACAGAAATTTCAAAAAGGTAGTCATTTCCCGTTTTTTGTTCAGTCATTTTCATCTCTCCAAGCTGGTCGGAAATTTTTCTCCATACTTGTCTAAATAGACTATTTCTCCAATGGGAATTCGAGCTGGTGGCGTTGGTTTATGAGCAGGGTAACCGATGATAACGAGCAATTCAGGTTCAATACCTTCGGGAATCTCAAGCATTTCCTTGATGGCAAGGCGAGAAAAAGATTTCACGATACAGGATCCCAAGCCAAGCGCATACGCTGTCAATACTATGTTTTCAACAGCCATCGAGCAGTCTGCAATTGACAAGTAGTCCCTACCGAGGGTTCCGCCGACTTTATATTCTCTTTCTCTATCAGAACAAACCAATATTGCTAATGGAGCTTCTCCAAGATAACCCGGAGATACTTTCCTGACAAGCTCAAGAAGATTCTTATCGCTTATTACGATGAACTTCCACGGCTGAATGTTTGAGCCTGATGGTGCCCACCGTGCCGCGTCTAAGATTTTGTCCACCATATCATTGGAAACAACATCAGGTTTGTATCTCCGGACACTTCTGCGACCCTTAATAACTTCAAAGATATCCATATTTCTGCGACCACCTTGAAGGTAAAACATCTTAGAAAAACCTTATATGCTTTTTCCAAAAATAGACCTACTCCGAGCGTGAAAGAAAAAATGCCATTATATTATGAGTATGAGCTGAACAGAGCTGCACACAAACTAGTTTCTGAGATGTACAAACTGAAGAAAGATGAGACGTTCATTTTGACAGCTGACACTGAATCAGACCCGCGAGTAGTCGAAGCAACTGCAGCCGCTGCATTTGCTGTAGGGGCAAAGCCGATGGTGATATGGACTGCGTCACCGTTAGGTGTTGGCAAAGCAGCCGATCCGATGCTTCCAGTAGAAGCTTTGACAGCAGCCTTAAACAAGGCTGATGCGTGGGTTGAATACAACAATGAATGGCTTCTCTACTCAACGCCGTATGAGAGGGTCATGAAGGAAAATAAAAAAATCAGGCATATGTGCCTAGTTGGAATGAACGTTGACATGATGGTGAGAGTCATTGCACGCGTTGACTTGCCAACTTTGGGCAACTTCCAAGACAAACTGATTGAAATGACGAAGGCAGCTAAGCACATTAAAATGACAACACCAAGCGGGGGAAACGTTGAATTCGACGATGACCCAAAAAGACCGATAATTTGCGAAGTTGGATATGCGGACACACCGGGATCTCACATGCTAGGTGGCCAAATAGGCTGGTCGCCAATCTTCAAGTCCATCAACGGAATAATAGCCTTCGATGGTTCTGTCGTTCCTCCAATTGGACTAGTTGATGCTCCCATTAAACTTCACGTTATAGAAGGAAAAATAACAAAAATAGAAGGCGGAAAAGACGCCCAGACCTTCGAAGCTTGGCTCAAAAGCTTCAACGACCCCATGATGTTGCGAATGGCTCACGTATGCTATGGCGTAAACCCGGGTGCAAAGTTAACTGGCAACATCGTTGAAGATGAGCGTGTTTGGGGTGGCACTGAATGGGGCATTGGCTATGTAGGACAAATGCTGACTGCAGGTGAACCAATTCCAGCGGCTTCACACACTGATGGAATATGCCTCAATACATCCGTTTGGCTAGATGGCAAACAAATCTTCGATAAAGGCAAAGTCGTGGAACCAGAGCTCGCCAAATTGGCCAAAAAACTGGGCAAACTCTAAGAGGTTGTTTTCTTTTTTTGAAAAGAGGTGAGAGATATGATTGATAAAACAAAATTGGTTAATGGCGTCGTGAACATGTTGAAAGTGAACATGGGCTTAAAAAAAGGCGAAAAACTCGTAGTGGTTACGGATATCCCGACTGCAGAGGAATGGAAAACAAAAGACAGCGGAAAATTGACGGATGCCGTGGAAAGATCACTTTTGGCAAAGATAGTCAGCGAAGTTGCCACGGAAAAATTCCCAGGCAATGAAGTCAAATACTTCGTTTACCCGTCAATAGGCAAGCACGGAACTTATCCTGGGAAAGATGTTGAAGAAGAAATGAAGGCTGCGGATGTGGCCGTTGTCATAAATACTTATTCGCTGACTCACACAGACGCACGAGTAAACGCTTGCAAAGCTGGGTGTAGAGTCGCAAGCATGCCTATGTTCGCGGCAGAAATGTTCTACCCAGGCGGACCAATGGCCGCGGATTATCGCGACATAGACAAGGAGACAAAGAAAATCGCAGATCTAATAACGAAAGCTGGCAAAGCGAAGATCACGTCTCCAGGAGGCACAAATATCACTTTAAGCTTGAAAGGCAGGAAAGGCGGATCTGACACTGGTATCTTCACAAAGAAAAGTTCTTGGGGTAATCTGCCCTCAGGAGAAGCCTACTGCGCGCCGGTGGAAGGAACTGCCGAAGGCAAGCTTGTGGTCGAGCCAAACTGGTTCCCAGACCTGAAAGTAAAGATGACAATAGTCTTTAAGAAAGGCTACGTGACGAAAATAGTGGGTGGCGGGAAAGTCGGCGACGAGTATAGAGGTTTGCTGGATTTCAAGAAGAAAGAAGAACCCTTTGTTTCGCGCCGAAACTTGGCTGAACTCGGAGTAGGAACGAACCCCAACGCAAAACGTCCTGACAACGTTCTCGAGTCAGAGAAAATAAAGGGTACGGTTCATTTGGCCATAGGGGACAACTCCCACATGGGCGGCAAAGTATCTTCAGACCTGCACCAAGACTTCATAATTCCAAAGCCTACTTTAATGCTTGACGGAAAGGCGATAATGAAAGACGGAAAACTCCTAGTGTAAACGAAAAATTTTCCTCTATTTTTTTATTTTTAGTGCTTTCATCCATTGACATTTCTTCTATTCTCTAGGGCTCTCTGCGAGATTATACCCCCTTATATATAGGTTCAATTTCTTGTTGAAAGAGAATTACTACTATTGGCTGAATTGGTCCATGAATTTGCGCATGCGTGCTATGTTCGCTGTTTTATGGAAAAGTCAATAGGATAACATGTCTCAAAAATCTCTTTTAACTTGCAAAAAGTGAGTTGGATTGGGTACAATAGCCTAAAAGAACAAATACCGAGTCCAAACATAAGTTAGGGCTAGATAGATATGAACAATGAGTCAGAACTTATGGAAACTGTGAAGAATATTATTGAAAAAAGAGGAAAAGAAGCTTTAGAAAAGGCTCAAAAAGAGATTTTGAGTCTACCTTACGACGGTGGAATCGTTCAGAAAGCGTTGAGACACTTTGCACGGGTGACTCTTCGTGGAGCTTTGCCTGTTTTTCCCGCTTTGATTTCACTTTCGTGCAAGGCCGTTGGAGGAAAAACTGAGAAAACGGTTTCCATAGGCGCTGCAATGACACTAATAGCAGCGGCTGCTGATGTGCATGATGATGTTATTGATAAGTCAGTGGTTAAAGGTTCTAAGCCCACAGTTTTCGGTAAGTTCGGCAAAGACATCGCGATCCTTGTAGGCGACGCGCTTATCATTCAAGGATTAATGCTTTTGCATAAAGAATGCGAATCGCTTGCTAAAAGTCAGCGAGAAATAATGCTGTACCTAGTATCACACGCTTCTTTTGAAATCAGTCACGCCGAAGCGATAGAAACAAAATTGAGAAAGAAATTCGATTTGCAACCGCAGGAATACTTTGAGATAATCAAAATGAAGGCTGTTGTTCCTGAGATACATTCCAGAATCGGCGCCATTCTGGGAAACGGAGATGCAAGAGCTATTGAGACTATGGGGCACTACGGTAGAACATTCGGTATATTATCAACAATAAGAGAGGAGTTCATAGATCTTCTGGAGTATCCTGAGTTTCAGAATAGATTGAGGAATGAATGTCTACCTCTTCCAATGATCTATGCACTTCAAAATCTAAAAATAAAAACTACAATCAGTCCTTTTCTACAGAACGAAAAGGTTGACAAAAGAAGTTTCAGTAAAATGACTGAAATAGTTATGAATTCACAAGAAGTTCAGGAACTTAAAGAAAAGATGAACTCTATGGTTCGGGAAGAAGTTAAGAGGTTAACTACCATCAAGAACTTGGAGATAAGAAAGGAATTAGAAATAACAGCGAGGGCAATGATGGAAAACTTGTAACTTCAGATGGTTTGCCTAGAACCATCCTACTGACCTAATTAGCTTTTTCTTTTTCATTTGCGCCTTCCCCTTCTTGAACTGTATTTATGTAGAACAGATGCGCTTAAAAGCTTTGCTGTTTCATGTTGTACACAGAATATTGTTTCAGAATTCTGAATGCTTATTTATGATTAGAATTAAGGTTGTTTGAGAGATAGAGAATGCTAGCGGAAGCACTATCTAAGAAGATCGGAGCTAGTTCGAAAGTCGCCTTAGTAAATATGGTTTTGCTAGTGAATGCTTTCACTTGGTACTTCTACGCGTTTAATTTTTTGAGGGCGATTACCAACGAAGCGGCAATTACCGAGTTTGAGTCATTGATGATTTGGGGTATCAACTTTGTGGGAATAGCAGTTTTGGCTATTCTTGGAGCTTCAATGATAAGCAGACTCAAACGCCGAGTTCCTTTTCTTCTTTCTTGGATGTTTTCTGGAGTAATCTTTTCGTTGACACCTTTAGTTCTTGATTTGACAACAAGTGCGGGCCTTATGGTTGTGTCCGCTGTTTTTGGTGCATATTTTGGATTAGGTATGCCTATATGCATGGGATATTTTGCGGCTTCTACGGCTACAGAAAACCGTTCAAGATTGGGAGGAATGATATTCCTTTTAACTGGTTTAGGGTTTTCCTTGCTTGGCAGCATCGGCGTCAGTGACATTACGGTTCATGCTTTCGTTCTCTCTTCATGGCGGGCAGTCGGTTCACTGATCTTACTTTTCTTGAAAGCGGATGAAAAACCAATTGAGAAAAACGACAAAGTATCATACGGTTTTATTGCTTCAAATAGACCTTTCATTCTGTATTTTATTCCATGGTGTATGTTTTCTTTGGTGAATTATTTGGCGGTTCCTGTCAACAGCGGAGTCTTTCCTGAAGACTTTGTCCGATTTTCTTCAACAATAGAAGGTATTCTAGCGGGAATATTTGCCGTTGTTTGGGGGTTTCTTGCAGATTTCTTTGGACGCAAGCGTCTGGCTGTGGGTGGATTTGCAATTGTGGGTTTAGGATACGCAGTCTTGGGAATGTATCCAGGAAATATTGTTGGATGGTGGTTTTACACTATTGTTGATGGTATTGCTTGGGGAGCTTTTTATGCGATATTTCTCTTCACTTTATGGGGGGATCTTGCTCAAAACCAAAGCAGCGACAAGTACTATGCTATAGGCGGTCTACCATATCTTATTTCAAATTTCATGCGCCTCTCACTCGGTTCCTACGTTGCCGACCATGTCACTGAAAACGCTGTTTTCTCGTTTGCCAGCATTTTCTTGTTCCTCGCCGTTCTGCCTTTAATCTACGCTCCTGAGACTTTACCTGAGAAGAAGATTAGGGAAAGAGAGCTCAAACAATACATTGAAAAAGCGAAAAAGACTAAGGGAAAATACGCTTAAAAGCAAGAATTTTACTTTGTTGTAAGGACGATACATGTTCTTTCACCTAATATTAACGACTGAATGCAATCTTCAGTGCAGGTATTGTTTTGGCGAGGCACTGGAAGATTTTGATACTGATTTTCTAGTTTTCAAAGTGGACTATTCTCTGCCCAAGAAGGTCAATTACAATTTCGGCTTGCTGGATAAGTTTTGCGAACGAGATTCCGATTGTGCTTTGACTTTCTATGGTGGAGAGCCGTTGCTTTGCATGGAGGAAATTAAACAAGTGATGGATAATGTGAGAGCTAAGTGTTTCCTCATTCAAACGAATGGATTGCTTTTGGACCTTTTAGAAACTAAGTATGTTAACCGCTTTCACACAATCCTCGTTTCCATAGATGGTAATGAAGTGTTAAGTGATTTTTACAGAGGAAAAGGAACCTTCCGAAAAGTCATCAACAATCTGAAACTGATCAAGCAGAATGGCTTCAAGAGCGAGCTAATTGCCAGGATGACGGTAATGGAACAGACAGATATCTACAAGCAAGTTAAATGGCTTCTGAACAATGAAGAATTTTCCTTTTCTTCTGTGCACTGGCAACTAAACGCGGGCTTCTGGCAAAACGATTTTACAAGAAGAAATTTCAGAAGATGGAGCGAAGAGAGCTATAATCCCGGAATACGGAAACTTGCAGAATTTTGGGTCGATCACATGGAAGCAAATGGCACTGTTTTGAGGCTTTATCCCTTCCTTGGAATCACTCACTCACTTTTGTCTGGTGAAAAGACAAGCCTTCTCCGCTGCGGAGGCGGATGGATAAACTATGCCATACAAACAGACGGGCACATTGTTCCCTGCCCAACCATGTGGGGAATGAAAGACTATTATCTAGGCCACATTAGCAATGCGGACCCACTGAGACTGAAGAAAATTCTCGTCAGTGAACCATGCACAAAATGCGATATTTTCGACATCTGCGGGGGCCGTTGCCTCTATGCAAACATTACTAAACGTTGGAACAAAGATGCTTACGGTCTGGTCTGCAATAACATTCGAAATCTCCTGGACACCATAAGAAGGCAACTGCCAAGAATTAGACTGCTTATTGAAAATGGAAAAATAAACTTAACAGACTTCGAATTTATGAAGTATAACGGATGCGAGATAATCCCTTGATTCCAGTGTAAGGCGCAAAGAAATGGTTAGCTTCATCCAAATCAAAGAAGAAACTGTGAAGGGAATTTTCAAGGAAAGGCTAACACGCTTTTCAGCCCTAGTCGAGGTTAAAGGTGAGACTTTTCAGTGCTTCTTGCCGAATCCGGGAAGGCTAAGCGAGCTTTTGACTCCAGATGCTACAGTAATCTTGAAAGAAGCCAAAAATAGAGAAAGGAAGACGCAATGCGATTTGATAGGTGTTTACTATAAAGGCCAACAAGTCTCAGTTGATTCACGCGTACCGAACAAACTAGTTTTAGAGGCTTTGAGAAACAAAGACCTCCCAGAGTTTTCAGAATATAGCACTATAGTGCCAGAGTACCTGTATGGACATACGAGATTCGACTTCTTCTTGAGCAATGCCCGAAAACCTTGCTTTTTAGAAGTAAAGTCATGCACGCTAGTAAAAGATGGCGTGGCCCTCTTTCCAGACGCGAAAACTGAACGAGGAACCAGACATGTACAAGAACTATTGAAAGCCAAGAATGAAGGTTACAGGGCATGCGTTCTATTCTTGATTCAGAGAACAGACACCCACGTGTTCTCGCCAGATGACGAAGCTGACCCAAAATTTGGGAGGGCTTTGCGGGATGCCGCGAGCCATGGAGTTGAAGTTTACGCGTATTGTTCCGATTTTACAGGAAATAGAATCACGCTGAAAGGAAAAATCAAAATCAAACTGTAAAAGGGCCAAATCTTGTTTTTGTTTTCCTGATTTTTGCAGTAGGTCTTCGAACTTTGACACTGGTCCATAAAAGGTTGAGTAAGCGCCGTCGTGAAGGCATTTAAAAAAATGAGGAGAGGTTACAATTCAGGAGGTCAGATGCCACTGGATATTCTTACACTAATTTTCTAAGCTTTGGTCTGGGCGGCATATAGGCTTCCTTGCTTTGGCTTATGTCCATCAAAATCCACATTATTGCATTGTACACTGCTGCTCTTAAGGGTTCAATGACAGGAGCGTTGATTCCTTTGGCTTTCAGATGGTTTTTGACACCTTCTGTCAAAGAGGACATTCCAGTGCAACCAAAAACTATCGCGGAAGCTCCATCTTGTTTTACAGCCTTTTCTGACGCTTGAGCTATGGTCATCATGCTTTTTTCGGGTTCTTCTTCTAAAGCCAAGACAGGGATATTTATCGTCAGTAAGGAGGCCAAGTTCTGGATAGTTCCGTTTCTTATGAGAGCACTTCTTATTACGTTTTCCGATTCTCTAACAACGTTTATTACAGAAAATCGCGGCGCAATTTGGGATGCCAAATGACATGCTGACTCGTTGGCTCCTAATACGGGAATTGTGACAAGTTCTCTGGCGGCATCTAAGCCAGGGTCTGCAAAGCAGTCGAGTACAACAGCGTTATAGCCGTTCTCTTCTGCTTTCTTCACCTGTTCAAGTACGTAGGGAATATCAAGGGCTTCGTCATAGAAATCTTCTATTGAAGCTGTTCCTTTTTCCAAAGAAACTGAATGAAGCTCTATAAGCCCCGCTGTCCGCTGCATCACTTCTTCAGCCAATTTCTTACGGTCTTCCATGGCACCCTTAAGGCCTTCCGTGTAGACTATTGGAAGTATGTCAAGGATTTTTTTCATGTGCAAACCTCGGATAAGAATATAGTCTAAGTGAGATAAATATTTCTTTAGCCTTAATGATTTTCCAATATTACTGAGTGAGCTTTAGGACTAAGAGAACATAGGCGAAAATCGCTACTACAAGAGAAACATACTGCATAAGAAAAAAAAGAAGGAAGGCTTACGTTGGAATATTGGCCTTCAGTTCTTCCCATTTCGTAACGTAGTAGTCGTTGTTGTCTGGCAAGTCTGGAGAAAGATAGTATCTTGTTATATCTAGTTTGTCGTCAACTGATCCTATGTCTCTCAGGTTTCCTTTGGGATCGGGGCTTCCTGTTCTAGGTGGGTTTCCTTCCCAGAAGTGTTTGAAATATATGTCTGGAAGGAACAGTGCATTCTGAAGTCTCTCATCAAGATCAGCGTACTCAGGTTTGTCTGGCCATGTTTCCGTCATTACATCGCCTATGGACAGGTATGTCCTTTTGCCCATAAAGAACCAGTCGAACATTTCTGCGCCCATAGCATCTCTGTAATCATCCCAACCCCAATCCGGAGAGGGATACCCTTGCTTTGTGTATATTAATTGCATCCATAGATCTAGGCACCAGTTGGTGACGTCGCATATGTAATTGAACATTTCTTCGGTGACGTCCTTGGATGAGAAGAAGGAGTTGTACCAGAAGAATGGTCCATTAACAAGCCTTGCGTAGTAGGCAGGTACTCCGGCTTTTCTTGTGTCAAAGCTAACTGGTTGCCAAGTGCTTGCCATATAGACTTCTTTTGTACTCAGCAGACTTACGATGTCACCATATTTAAACCAGAAAGTCTTGATTTGGCCAGCCTTTACTATTGGAAGTAAGTAGTTAAAGATTTCATCGACTTCGGCAGATGACATGTTTGTGAAGTTTTCGAACGGTCCCGCTTGTTCCGTAGCATCTAGTTCGTTTGCAGTTTCCGTGAAGGTAGTAAAAGCTTCGTCTTGGAAGGCTGTTCTTCCTTTCCACTGGGTGCTAAAGAGCTCAGAATATGGAATCGAGGCTGCTTGGCCGCCAACTTCCTCGTAAGGAACGAATTCAGGTAAGTAAGTCACCGAGTCAAAATTCCACATTTGCGGAACAGCAATGAGGCTTACGCCTTGCTCATGCCACAACAGCTGGCTGAATCGCTCAGCCATTTTCGCTGGGAAATATAGCTGTGGGTTGTTGAATATGTCTATGACTTTGTCAGCTTGCCAACGTGGAAGTTTCTCGAGCGGGATAGGTCGCAATATGTTTGCGTCTATAACTGGCCTGTACCTTCCTCCGCCTCCCCAGTCCCAAGCTCCAGTATCCGCTAGCTGTCGTTGGTTTATTACATACAACTCATCATATGTACACTCAATTTCTTGGTTGTTGAGCCTCTTCCATTCTGCAGCAGCTTCTTGCGGGAACCAGAACGGGTGACCCAAATATCTAATTGTTGGCTTTGGACCTGGCCCTTGAGTCGACAGATACCAGTAAGCTCCTGCTCCTAATGCTGCCGCGCCTACAACACCGCCTGCGACATATTTTAAGTATTTTCTCCTAGATATTTTCTCAGACATGAGAGATTTGCCTCCACACTCCATTAATTATCTTTTTTCTGTAGTAGTTTTAGTTTATGTGTAGCTATATTTAAGATTAATTGTTATGAGTTATTTCGAGGAACTGCTTAGATTTAGCCGCTCTATTATCAGCAGACGGTAGTAGAATATGCAAATGTGGTACTTTTGCCAAAAGACCTGAAATATCAATTTGAGAAAGTAAAAAAAAGCAGGTTCTTATGATTCGTCATTTCAACAATCTTTGAGGCTATTTGGTTCCTCTCGAAAGTATAGTGGCCATTATTATCAAGCCAACTATGGAAACAGCTGCTAAGATTGTTCCCGCTGCAAACCATTTTGTTGTCAGAGGATATACGGTGAGTTGCGTGAATATGAAAGTTGAAACTACTCCCGTGCCTCGGGCCACCCAAAGGTTTCGGATCAGCTCTCCCCAAGAGAGTAAGAACCCCAATACTCCTGCGGATAATACTTCCCACTTTATTAAGGGTAAAGTTATATATCTGAAGACTCTTACCGGCCCAACTCTCAAGGCATACGCTGTGATTTCATATAACATCAAATCAGGATCAAATCTTGCCATCATGAGTATGAACCCGAACGAAGAGGCATACACGGTGTTGATGGCGATCATGTTCCATTCCGTTATTGTGGCGCCTAGCATGCGGAAAAACAGAAGGGTTCCTAGTCCAACCAGAACGCCTGGAGTTATGAAGCCTAGCAAGAACATGTAGAAGAGAATGTCTCTGCCGACTAATCTATAACGCATAGTTAGAGCGGTTAAGGTTACGATACCGCAAGTCAGCACCGCTGTTATCCCACTGATCTTAATCGAATTTGACACCGCATTCCAGAATGACCAATCATGAGCTATTGGAACATATGACGGGTTCATCTGGTATGGTTTCAATTCTCCAAGGTACCAGTCTGATGTCCAGCTTTCTATTGGGAAAGTAATGTTAGGCGAGGAGTTGAAAGAAAGCACGATCAAAAATATTGTGGGAAGATACATCGCAATGAATACTATCACGACGTAAACTTTTGCCAACACATCTGTCTTCTTCAGTTTCTTTCTTTCCATAGTTATCACTCATAAACAAGTTTCTTTATGTCAACCACTTTAAACAGGACATAGAGAACCACTATGCAAGCTACTAGGAGGATCATGCCACCTGCTGAAGCTTGAGGCCAGAGGAAGTTGCTGGCATAAGTTGAGACAGAAAGCCCCAAGGTTTGTAGTCCTCCTGCCCACAGGCTAGGGGTAACATAGTCGCTGATAGTGTTAACGAACACAAATATGAACCCTGTTATGACTCCTGGCAACGCCATCTTGAAAACTATGTCCCACCAAACTCTATAAGGTGGAGCTTTGAGTGTTCTGGCGGCATCAATTATCTCGGGGTTCATTCTGCCCAAAGCAAGATTCATTGGAAAGATCATGAATAGCAGGTTTGTTTGGACCCATATTATGAAAAGAGCTGTTGGTGTGAACAAGAACTTTATCGGTTCGCTTATCAGACCTGAAGACGATAGAACAGAGTTTATGAAGCCTCTTTCACCTAAAATTGAAATCCAAGCAACAGATCTAATGGTCCAGTCAATCAAAAATGGCGCCAGTAGAAGCATGGTTATATAGTTTCTCGTCTTCTCGCTTTTTATTTTGAAGCTATAAGCGTACGCAAACGGAAATCCTATGATGAGGCAAACAAACGCTGTTACTAGGCTGGTGGTAAAAGTGTTAAAGGCGAGAGTTGGAAACTGCGGTGAAGTTAAATATGCTACGTAGTTGTTAAACGTGAGGTCTGTCGTATATCCAGGCCACTTCGGAGTGTAAAAACTCATTACTCCCATTATGGCAAGCGGAGCTACAAGGAAAAAAATGAAAGTGACAAGGCCGGGGAGAAGGAGAAGATATCTTGTGTAACTAGCCACAAAAAGCCCTCCTACGCCCCATAAATTACCTCTTCTATGTTCAGTCCTTCTATGACACTTGGTCTCTCCAAAAGTACAGCGTTGTTTGAATTCCAACCTAAAGAGTAATCCTTGCCTAGCTTAAGATTAACGGCATCTTCAGTTGGAACTGCCGATTTCAATTCCAGCTTGCCCTTTACTTCGAAAACGCACTCAACATAGTTGCCGAAGTAGTAGGCACGAGCAAATTTACCCTTAAGTTGGTTATCGTGAGCTTTTGTTTTATTTTCAATCTCGACAAACTCGGGTCTAATTCCGTATGCCAATTTCGTGCCCGCCGAAATAGCATCGCCACTGTTTAAAGTTGTGGATATAAGTTCGCCAATTTCTGTTTTAACGATGTAGTTGTTTCCTTCTTTGGAGGCGACTTCGCCCGGGATCAAGTTTACATCTCCGACGAATCTGGCTGCAAAAACGGTTTTCGGCGTGCGGTAGATTTCTTCAGGACTACCAATCTGCTCAATTACCCCAGTGTTCATAACCATCATAGTATCAGCCAAGGTCAACGCATGCTCTTGCACGTGCGTCGTAAGAAGGAATGTTCCCCCAGTCTTTTTGTGGAGTATTTTGAAATCTTCCATTAGCTTTCTTTGAAGCTGATAATCCACGTGGCTGATAGGCTCATCTAAAAGTAGGACTGGAGGTTCTATAACAAGCGACCTCGCAAGGGCGACTCGCTGTCTCTGCCCTCCGCTCAGTTCTAGCGGACTTCTGTTTTCAAATCCGCTCATTCCGACAAGCTCAAGCGTTTCCGCAATCTTACGGTTTATGTAATCCTTATCTTTGCCCATCATTCTGAGACCGAAGGCGATATTGTCGAAAACTTTCATGTGCGGAAAAATGGCGTAGGATTCAAACATCAAGGAAATATCACGTTTATGCGGCGGCACACCCTTCATGTCTTTTCCGTTGATATAGACTTCTCCGCTATCATACTCAAGCACGCCTGATAATATCTTCATCAAAGTGCTTTTTCCACAGCCACTCGGACCAATGATGACAAAGAAATCTCCCTCGTCAATCTCAAAGGAAATTTTGTTGAGAGCGCAAACTTTCTTGTAGTATTTAACAAGATCTCTGACCTCAATCATTTTGCCCAATGCAGATTCCCTCTCCTTTTACTTAAGAGAAATGAGAAATGACTTTTACTTATATATAACTTTCGAAAAAAATCTCGATTCTATCTATCTGATTTATTACACAAGAGATTCTTTCGCAAAAAAGTCTTTTTTTCAAGAAAACAAAATGACATTCAAGACTATCAGAGACCAATTTCTGCTTAAACGACTTCATGCTAATTGCAACAGATTTACGCGGCACAAAAAATTTTAGAATTATTAAGGAATGAGAATCTGAAGTTTTAACAAAAAAGAAAAACGAGAATTTTAAATTGTTTTCGTTGTGTTCTGCTACATAATGAGTTGTTCTATTGGCACATATTGCCCGGTGTAACCCAGTTCCGCAAGTACGGGACGGAATACAGCTAATCCTTCTGGCTTCCGCCATCTCTCGTATGCCTTTATTCCTATTACAGCCACTTCCATGCCTTCTTTGATGTCTGCATTAGTTAGCGGGCGCCCATCAGCGGACATCCAGCAGATTAAATCCGGCGATATTGCGAGGGGCTTCTCTCCTTTCCAAGCGATCATATTTTCGTTTTTGTAGTCAACCCGTACATTTCCAATATAGACTTTTCCGTAGTCAAAACCGCCTCTGGTTGCGACTTCTTTTTTGTCGACCCTTCCTCTTACGAGTTCCCAACCGCCAGTGACGTTCACTACCGCAGCGACAGGGTCTTCTCCTTTCTCTTTCGCTTCTCTGATTGCTCGCCCCACTTTCTCTGCCATAGTATAGGTTTTCGGAATAACTGCTTTCTTCATTTGCCATCCAGTCATTGGGTGACAGGCCAATCCAGCTTTCATTCCGAATTCTACGGTTATTCCCCTAGCCATTTTTTCTGCCATAGGGGGGTCAATTGGGTACAAAACGGCTGAATTTCCATATGGATCAGCAAGGGTGACTGGGGCTATTGGCAGATTATGTACAGAAAACATAGTCATTTCCAATTGGGGAATTGCTCTTCCAACTCCATCCCCGTCGACTATGGGAATTCCACTTGCAACAGCTGCGTGAATTGGGGTAATAGAGTTAAATCCTCCTGTTTCCACAGCAATTATGTAATCCATTTTTCTGCCAACTGCTTGTTCGAGAGCTGTCAGTGCTGGGATGTCTTCATCTTCCCATCCTCTCTTGAGCAAGGCTTCCGGGGCACCCATGCCAGCTATGACGCCTATCATACTATAGTTGGGTACTTCTTCGGGGTCAACCATTTTGACTTCGTTTGCGATCTTAAGTATACTCCTCAGAACTTGCAAGCCGTTTTCAGGTGAACCGCCGCCTCCAGCGCCAAGCAATGTAGCACCATAGACGATGTCTTTTATTTCCGTTTCTCGTAGGATTCTCATTTTTTACTCACTCAAGCAAAAACTTACCATCAGAATCATTTAAAAAGTTTTTCTAACTGACAATTTTATGATTATTCCTGAATAATCATCCACCTAATTTATACTACCAACTCAACAAGTTTCTTGAGAGTCTTGCTGGATACAAATGACTGCTAAATCCATATGGGCCATTGCGCATGAAGCCAACTCTAATTTCGGAAAATATCGCCGCAACAATATTACTGGCGGTTTCGTTTCAAAACACAAAAGTGATATAATTGCTAGTTTTTCTACTTTAGTTATTGTGAAGCTCTGATGACTCCGAAAAAGTTTGATTCCACCAGATTGCCATTAGGACACGAGAGAGTACCCGAATTAGAACATTCGCGTGTACTCAGAGAAGGTTCAGTGAAAAAAACCGGCAAGGATGCTTTGCATGGAAATATAACAGTGGCCAAAGTCATGGTAGAATTCGTAAGGGGTCTCCTAGGGCCCAGGAGAATGAGCAAGATTGTTTTGTCCCAAGACGGCCGATACACATTGACTTTCGTGACAACTGATCTAAAAACTATACTCAAGAAGGTGAAACTTGAACATCCTATTGCGCAAGTCATGGCTGGAGCGGCCCTCAGTTTATCTAAAGAAAAGGGGGATGGTTCAGTTTCAACCATTATTCTGACAGGAAAAATACTTGAAGAATGCGAGAAACTGATCAACAATGGAATTCATCCCAACATTGTAAGAGAAGGTCTAATCCTATCTTACAAAAAGGCGATAGAAGCTTCAGACGAACTTGGCTTTGATCTAAAGCAGGATATAACGGAAATTGTACGACTGCAGGTTCATAATGTTCTTACTGGGAAGTTGCCCTATCAAGACCGAGAGCACGTTGCTGCTTTGATATCGGATGCCGCTAGGATTTTAAATCTGAAGAGCGTGCCAGACTCCGAAGGCACAGACATAGTTGACGTCAAAAAAATAAAGGGAAAGTCTGTAGCTGATTCGTTTCTGGTTGATGGATTGGCGCTTTATAGAGAATTGCCAAACATGTATATGCCAAAGAGAATCGAAAACGCGAAGATTGCGTTGATAAGAGGCGAATTGGTAACTCCCAAAAAATTGACGCAACATTACGACAAGAAATTTGAGTTCAGCAAGGTTCAACATTTCCGCGATTTCAAAGATGATGAGTTTAGATACCTTAAATCGGTAACTGATAAGATACTCAGCGTTGGAGCCAACGTAATAATGCTAGAGAAGGGGGTTGACAACAGAATATCAGATTACATCGCCAAACAGGACATACTATTGATAAGGCGTTTCCCTCCGCCTGAAGTGGATAGAGCGGCAAAGGCAACCGGAGCATTTGCCGCTGCAAGCATACATGACCTCGACGCTTCTTGTCTCGGATGGGCAAAAGTTGTCGAGCACAAAAAGATTGGAGGGGAACCCTGGTTGCTCATCTGGGGCTGTCGAACCCCTAAAACCGTAGACATCGTCCTTAGAGGAACATCCACATACCTCCTGGATGACATCGAACGAATTATCAAAGGGGCGGTCTCGGTTACAAGGACATTAGCGAAAGATCAACGTTTAGTTTTCGGAGGAGGGGCCTTTGAAGAAGAGGTTGCACTGTGTCTCAGAAATTACGCCTTGGAAATACCTGATAAGAGACAACTTATAATTGAAGCCGTTGCTAAAGCGTTTGAAAGCATCCCTCTTGAATTAGCCAAAAGCGCTGGAATGAACGAGCTAGACTCGCTTACTGAATTGCGCGCAAAACACAACGAAAGTGAAACTTCAGTAGGAATTAATGTTATAAACTCTCAACTGGAGGACATGAAGGAGACCAAGGTTTTTGATTCTCTGGCTGTCAAGAAAGCTTTGATAGAGGCAGTGTTTGGAACAGCCCTGACTGTGATTCAAATTGACAGTTACATACAGTGCAAGGAATTGCCAGAACCTGAAAAATACTACGCTCAGAGGATCAAGAAAACAAAGGGCATGAAGGTGGAAGAAGAGGTATAGTTTTGAAATTTAATATAAATGGAAGAATTGTCATAGGATTTTTTGTAACCATGATCGTGGTTTTGCCGCTAAGCATGTTGCTGACATTTTATCTCCAATTGATTGGCACACTATTCGGCTTTTTTATCAGCGGTTTCATAGGCGGATGTCTGTTAATGACTGACGAGTTGAAAGCTTTCATAGTAGGTTTAACGGGCTCAATGCTAGCTTGTTTGATTGGAGTCGCAACACTATTGACAATTTCGAGCGCTCCAGCAGAGCCGCCAGAACTCCTTTTGTACATAGCCAGCTACACACTATGGCTCAATTTAGGTTCTCCGATCAATTTAATCCCCATAGTTGTGATAATCGGAGGGGTTGGAACAATAGCTGGTAATGCTACTAGTTCCAGTTTAAAAGAAAGAAAAGAGAAAGTGAAGTTGGAATCTATCCAGGAATGTGGGCTTTCAAGTCAGTGTACTTTTCAACGTAGTATGTTTCGTCGTCGGGCAAGTCTGGCGATATTGAGTACCTTGTTATGTCCAGTTTATCAGCGATCGACCCTAAGTCTCTAAGGTTTCCTTTAGCGTTTGGACTACCCGTTCTCGGTTCGGCTCCCGGTGGGAAGTACTTATCTGGAAGGAATAGTGCTTGCTGTAGTCTTTCATCTAAGGTCCAGAGGTCCTCTTTATCGGGCCAGCACCAATCTTTGATTACCTGATCAATTGGCAGGTAGGTTGCATTTCCTCTGTTAGCCCAATCGAAGAATTCCGCACCCATGTATTCCCTTACTTCGTCGTAGTTAGAAGTGAAGGTACCGTAACCGTTCAGCCCTAAAATGAAGGCGTCCCACCAAATGCCAATTCTGAAGTTCATGAACTTAAAAACGTCTTCAGCGATCGCTGTGCGCTTAGAGAGGATATCTCCATTAAACCAGAAGAAGGGTCCATTTTTCAATCTTGCATAATACGCTGGAGTACCAGCGCGTCTACAGTCGTAGCATGGAGGTTGCCATGTGCTTCCGATGTATATTTCTTTTGTAGAAAGTAGGTTCACACAGTCTCCGTACTTAAACCAGAAAGTCCTTATCTGTCCACTTTCGATTATTGGAAGCAAGTAGTTGTAAACTGTGTCAACCTCGGCTCTTGTTAGATTTGTCGTCGCTCCAGAAATATCCATTTGCCCAGTAGCATCGAGCTCGTTCGCTGTTTCACCGAACACTGTCATTGCCTCATCTTGCATCATAGCTCTTCCTTTCCACTGTGGATTCCACAGCTGGGAATACGAAAATGAAGTTGCTGCTCCTCCTTTTTCCTCATATGGCAAAAACTCCGGAAGATACGTAACAGAGTCAAAGTTCCAGTTAGTAACAACCATAGCAAGGTTTTGACGGGATGTGTAGTCATCCTCAGAGAACCAGAGGTTATAATTGAATCTTTCCGCATTCTCTGCCTTAAAGTAAGTTTCTGGATGTATGAAAATGTCTACTACTTTATCTTCCTTCCACATAGGAAGGTTACTAACGGGTATGGGCTGTATGATTTCTGCTTTTTTGATGGGTGGGAACCTAGCCACTCCGCCTACATCCCATCCGTAGCCCTCAGTGGCCACTATTCTCTGCGCCATAATGAACAAGTCGAGGTAACTCGCTTCTACGGGTTGCTTGTGGACTTTTTCCCAAAACTCAGCCACTTCGGGATACATCATCCAAGCTCCGCCAAGATACTTCAGAGTTGGAAGCGCCTCTCCTTTATTCCAATAGTATTCCCAATCAGGGAATTTGTCCAAGTATTCCTTTGATGCCGGCAGTTCCTCTTCTGGTGCTGTCGGCAAAGTCAAATAATAAATCCCAGCGGCTGCTGCACCGACGGCGACTGCGCCTGCTGCAGCATATTTAATGTACTTTCGTCTCGAGATTTTTTCTTCTTCAGACACTATATCACCGCCTTTTCTATTTTGATGTCAGTTTCTTTATATGCCTTTTGCTTACAAAGATAATTTCTGGAATTCTTTGCAAAAAAAGTTTGAACAGATAGAAAATTGAGATTTTGCAACGTGAATGCTTAAAGAATGAAGAAAATTGTCAGTAGGTAATTCTCCTTATTCTCCTCGTCAGGAACAAAGCTACAACCATTAGTAGGGCAAATGAAATAAGCGTTGTAAGCGTACCCAAAGCAAACCATTTCGGAGTTGGAGCTGTCACAGACATCTGGTTGTAAACGTACGTCGATATTGTTCCAATACCTGCAATTACAAAGGATGACCGCAGAAGTTCGCCCAACGAGAGCGTAAAGGAAAAGATAAAGGCCGAAATAACTTCAGACCGGATCAGCGGAAAAGTAATTCTGTTGAACACCTTCCACTCGTTTGCTCCTAGCGCTCTTGCTGCATTTTCATACTCTATCATTTCCGGGTCAAACCTAGCCAGAGTCAATATCAATCCGAAAGGTACAACATACACGAGATGCACAGGCAGAACTGTCCAAAGTGAGTACTCCTTTATACCTATGGTTTTGTAAAGGATATTCGTGCCTAGACCTGAGATAATTGGTGGTATGATGAAACCCAAGAGCAATAAGTAGAAGAACATATCTCTTCCATGGAATCTACGGCGTATAGACAAGGCAGAGACCGTTACTAGTGGTGTTGCAATCGAAGCTGTGACAACGCCCAAGCTTATCGAGTTGGAGATCACTCTTAAAATGTAGGGGTCATTTAGAATTCCAGTTCTGAATCCTGAATGAGTGGCTCCGCCAACATACCAGTAAAGGCTCCATCTCTCAATTGGAAGGGCTATAGTTTGATCGGCGTTAAATGAAAGCACTATTATCAAAATTATTGGAAGCATGAAAGCAAACATGACTAGAACCGTATAAATTCCCAAGACTATTTTCATTCTGTCTCGCATGCTACACCACCCTATTCGTAAAACACCTGTTTAATGTTAACCACCCTAAGTAGTATGTAAATCACTATCAGAGTCAGTGCCAAGAGGAAAGTACCGTATGCAGACGCAATTGGCCATTGGAAGAGCCAAGCGTAGTTTTGCACAGTTAGCCCCAGCATTTGCAGTCCTCCTGCCCATAAGGCTGGAGTTACATAGTCACCTATTGTTGACACAAAGACGAACATGCATCCTACAACTACGCCGGGAAGGGACAGTTTGAAGGTAATGTGATAGAATGATCTAGATGGTTTCGCTCCGAGCGACTGTGCAACATCTAACAACTCTGGGTCCACCCTGCTTAACGCCAAGTATATTGGAAAAAGCATGAACAATATGTTAGTTTGGACCCATATTATCAACAACGTCCAACGCGTAAATAATAGCTCTGCAACAGGACCGCTAGTTAATCCTGAGGCCATTAGCAAATAGTTCACTAAGCCTTCCCTTCCCAGAATTGAGAGCCACGAGATACTTCTAATACTCCAATCAACCCAGTAGGGTATTACAAGCAGAAAAGTTATTACATTTTGAAGTCTGAAATTTTCTAGTTTGAAAGCCAAAAAATACGCAACGGGATAAGCCACGATGAGCGCTAGTAACGTTGCTGAAATGGACATGCCCAACGTGTCTCTGAGAATAAGATAAGTTGCTGGCCTTGTGAAAATGTAAACGTAGTTCTCTAGTGTTGCTCTAGTGGGATCAAATACCATTGCCTCGCCTCTATTGAAAGATAGCAGAAGTATGGATCCTGCTGGCGCCACCATGAAAAGAACTGAAATGATTAAGGGCGGCAAGATCATAAGGTAGACTGAGTTTCGGGACAGAAACTCCTTAAGGCTCGTCTTTTGCGGCAAGGTTATATCATCTACCGTAGATGATGTCTTCTATTTTCACGCCCTTAGCCATTGAGGGTTTATCCATGATATTGCCATGCTCAGCGTTCCAGCCAAGAGTATAGGTTTTTCCTTGTTCATAAATGGCAGGCTCAGCACGGACTTTGAGCTGAATATTTCCTTTGGTCTTGAACAAGTATTCTATGACTTCACCAAAGAAGTAATAGCTGATCAGTTCAGCTTTTATCGTATTATCGAAAGTGTCTGAATCTTTAATGATTTGTATCTTATCAGGCCTGACGCCATAGGCAATTTTCTGTCCCTTGAGGTCAGCATCCCCTGGATATGTGCCTGCCAACTCTCCTAATTCGGTTTTGACTACACATTCCCTCTTCTTTTGCGAGACAACATATCCGTTGATCAGGTTGATGTCCCCGACAAATCTCGCGGTGAATACGGTTTTAGGATTGTTGTAAATTTCTCCGGAAGTACCTATCTGCTCAATTACCGCATTACTCATGACGACTAATGTGCGGGCCATGCTTAAGCCATGCTCTTGAACGTGAGTTGTTAGAATCCAAGTGTTACCCAGTTCCTTTTGCAAATCTCTGAAGTCATCCATCATTTTCCTCTGCAATCTGTAGTCAACATGGCTCAAAGGCTCGTCAAGTAATAGAATGGCTGGATTTACAATTATCGCTCTTGCTATAGAGACTCTTTGTCTCTGCCCGCCGCTTAATTCCCCTGGCCATCTCTTTTCAAAACCTTCCAAACCAACCATTTTCAAGGCGTCGCCGACTTTCCTCTTAATTTCTGATTCACGTTCGCGTCTCATACGTAATCCAAAAGCAACATTGTCGAAGACTCGCATGTGAGGAAAAAGTGCGTATCTTTCAGGCATCAGAGCGATATCGCGCTTGTAGGCTGGCACGCCTTTCATGCTTTTTTCACGTATGTAGATATTTCCTTCTTCCCACGGAAGGATTCCTGTAATACACTTCAGTAGCGTGCTCTTGCCGCATCCGCTTGGCCCCATAATTACAACAAAGTCTCCTTCTTCAACCTCAAAAGACAATTTGTCAAGCGCCAGAACTTCCTTCCCGTACCATTTGACCAAGTCTTCTACTTTGAGAACTGCTCCCAATTTCCCACCCAAGGGAAAGTTCTGGTTGATACGGTAGGAACGTATCTTTTATAAAACTTTTGCTATACTTCACATTTGGAAAATTTTTTATAGTATATGAATCGATATAAGCCTCGGAAAATGGAGGTTGCAATATTGCCCTATTTGCTTGATTTAGAATTAGGAAAAACGGCGTACGTTGTGATCAACAAACTGTGCAAAGTCAAACCAGGCGAAAGCGTTCTAATAACGATTGATGGCCCTCAAGAGTGGAGAGTCGCAGAGGAAATAGCCAAGGCAGCCCAAGCAGCTGAGGCAAAAGTAATGGTAGCATGGCATTCAACGCCAGCGGGTTACGGCAAAATTGGAGATCCATACTTGCCTGACCCACTTAAAGTTGCGATCCCGAACACTGATGTCTGGATTGAGCTAAACAATCAGTGGCTGCTGTACTCAACCCCTTGGGAAGTCGCCATGAAACCTGCAGTCGAAGGAACAGGACGCGTCAGATATCTCTTCCTGGGCGGTTTGAATGTAGACCAAATTGTGCGGTGCGTCGGCAAAATTGACATAGATACTCAAGCGCAATTCCAAAATATGATCGTTGAAATGACCCGAAAAGCAAAAGCGATGAGAATAACAACTCCTGCGGGGAACGATATTTCCTTTGAGAATGATCCTAACCGACCCGTCACAAATGAACTCTTCGCTGATGTTCCCGGCCCACACTTCCTTCTTGGACAGATAGGTTGGGCTCCAATAGAAGAAAGCATTAATGGAGCTATAGTCTACGACGGCTCATACTCTGGAGGCGGCGAAGCTGACCTTGGGGTTCTAAAGGAACCAATCAAAGTTGAAGTCAAAGAAGGCAAAGTAGTCAACATATCAGGCGGAAGAGAAGCCGCCCTCGTCAAGAAATGGCTAGAAAAACTCGGAGACCCTAACATGTATTATGCTGCCCACGTATGCTACGGTTTTAACCCAGGCGCAAGGCTTTCTGGATTATGCACAGAAGACGAACGAGTATGGGGAAGCACAGAGTGGGGTTTCGGATATCAAGGACCAATGTTCAAAGGCAAAGGCATATACGCAGTATCCCATGCTGATGGCATCTGCCTCAACTCCTCAGTATGGATGGACGGCGTGCAAATAACGGACAAAGGAAAAGTTGTACACCCAGAGCTAGCTCAGCTAGCGAAGAAACTAGGAAAAGAATAGGACCCAAAACTTTCCCCCTTTTTTGTCAATGAGGAGGAATAGGTGTTGAGTAAGAAAATTAGAATACGCGTAATCGTTCCCAACACTTCTCAAGAATTTCTTAAAAATCACAGGGCTGACCTAAAAAAAGAGTTCCCAAACGTGGAAGTAGTTTGCTTATCAGCAGGCCCGGAATCAGTGGAAGATTTCTTGGACGAAGTCATAGCAGGTCCAGATACGATACGACTTGTTAAAGAATCCGAAGAAAAAGGGTTTGACGCAGTGGTAATAAGCTGTTTTGCCAACCCTGCCATTGATGCTTGCAGATCCGTAGTGTCAATACCGGTGGTGGGCGCTGGGATGGCGTCTATTTTAGCTGGTTTGTCACTTGGAGAACGAGTAGCTGTTGTAACAGTTTTGAAGGAAACGGTACCTTCCATAGAACATTTCGTGAAGATCTTAGGTTTGACTTCCAGCGTCGTTTCCGTACGAGCCGCTTCAATAGGGGTTCTGGAAATCGAAAAGGATAAAGAAAAAACGCTTTCAGCTCTCCTAAGGGAAAGCCTAGCGGCAATAGAAGAAGACAGGGCAGAAGTCATAGCCCTCGGATGCACTGGAATGGCAGGTATCGATAAGAAGTTAATGAAAGAACTACGGAAGAAAGGTTACGAAATACCGGTGATAGATCCAGCGAGGGTAGCGATCCGATGGGCTGAAATGCTGGTGAACATAGGCTTGAGCAGCAGCAAGATGATATACAAACTGTCACCCCCTAAAAAAAGAACAGTAGCTAAAATGGACTTCTAGCAAGGGCTTGCAAAGTTCTAGCGTCCAACGTACGTTTAGCGTTTGACTCTCATCTGACAAACACCGCATTTCCCTATTTTTCTAATTGGTCTCACATGGCTTTTGGCGATTCGTAAGATTAAAAAGAAAGAGGGAAGTTAGGCTTTTCCAAGTTTTTTCGCTAATTTAACAAGCTCCGGGTTGATAACCTTGCCTTTATCCGTTATTTGCAGGTTATCAAGCCACACTGATGAATTGAGACAAATGCCGTCACTATGGGAAGCTGCTGACCTGCCTTTGGGTGGTAGCAAATGAGGTCCTACGTTGCCGATACCCCATTCCGTTCCGCCCCATATGCGTTCATCTTCTAGGCAAACACCAGTCAACTTTGCATTGGGATGGAAACCGTAGCATACATGGGCCATCAAGAACATGTTTGGATCGTTAAAGCTTTTGAGCCAAGCTTCAAAGTCGATGGCTTCTTTTCCGCCTTCTATTTTTGTTATTTTGTCCTTTTTGATGTGAAGTTTTACAAATTCTTTTACAATTCCAAATGGCACTAATGAGCCGTCGAAAACTATTGTTCCATTTACAGATCCGACTTTCGGTGTCCAAGCTATTTGTCCAGACAGAAAGTGAGCCCCTGGAGTATCTGCGTAACCAGATTCTACAGTGACCGGGTTTTTGGGATCTACTTTGAAGCTTACGTCGGTGCCGGCTGGTGTAGTGATTCGCATTGTTTTAGCTTTTCTTGTCATATCAGCAACCTTTTCTTGAAATGCTTTCAAAGCTGGGAAATTGACTCTGCCAATGGCTCTTATCATCATGTTGGTGTCCATTTCACAGAGACAGAGATACCTTAGTTTTGGGTTTTCTTTTAGGGCTATGTCCCAAGGCGTGGAGTAAAGGAGCCATTCAGTGTTGAACTCCACCCATGCATCGGTTCCCTTAAGCGCTGCAGTCAACGATTTAAGTGGTAACATTGGATCTGCCGCTTTTCCGATGCCCATGGGTGATGGATGCCAAAGCACCATGGGTTTTGCGTCAATTGCAAATGCAGCTCTAGCAGTTGCTTCCACTACTCTTATGTCGGTTTCAGTATCAACTGTTATCATAAATTCTTCGCCTGGCTTCAGTTTGAACAGTTCTCTGACGAGAAGATCTGCCGCTTTTCCAAGCTCAAACTCATAACGTTTCGACATCTCTCACATTCCCTAATTTGCAGAAATTACAATTAACGTTAACATAGATATATGGTTTTTTCGCATAAGCATTCTCCTTTCAAAGAAAACTGGTTTGCACGGGTCATCTTTCTCTATGCATGCTCCTTCGAACAACGGTCAAGATCGCAGATGTCTTATAACAGAAATTCTTAAATACAGACGGACTCCCTCTAATTTTACGGGGAACAAAAATGCTTGGCGGTTGGGAATGGTTAATAATCTTGCTGGTTGTTGTAGTGATAATCCTTTGGGGTCCATCGAAGATTCCAGAGCTGGCTAAGGCTGTTGGAAGAGCTAAGGGCGAATTTGAGAAGGCTTCAAGAGATTACTCATATGGCTCGCCAAAAACTGAAACGACTGAAAGCAAGATGTCGAATGACGACATGATCCTTCTGATAGCGAAAGGATTAGGAATAAATACTGAAGGAAAGAGCAGAGATCAAATATTCCTAGAAATAACCAGTGCTATAAAAACAAACAAAACGAGTTCATAGTCTAGAAGGCATCTAGCGATGCAAAAAGATGCCGCGGGTTCTTCGAAAGAAAGACAGATGACGTTTTGGGAACACACGGAAGAGCTCGCTAAAACGCTGAAAAGCGCCATTTATACTTTCGTCGCGGCAACAATCATTGCGATGGTTCTGCCTGCAGACCTGTCTTTCCTTAGTGATCCGATTGGGTCTTTTCGTCCGTTGATAGGCGTTGTTTTAATGGCAATAAGGAACCAAGTTCTGCCTTCAGATGTTGTGGTAATAGGTGGTGGTATCACAGATCCGATTGAACTGTATGCCATAGCTTCTATTGTTTTCGGATTTGCTGTGGCGGCTCCTGTTTTTGCGTACAAAGTCTATAGGTTTATTGACCCTGCTCTTTATTCGCAAGAAAGGAGTGATGTGTACCCTTTTATAGGATCCTTTATGAGTTTGTTTATTTTCGGTTTGCTTTTCGGCTACTTAGTTATAACTCCGTATATAATAAGCGCGCTTTTAATGTTCTTTCCAATGGTTGGAGCAGAACGGATAATTAATATTAATGATTTCTATCTCAGTGTATTTACATCCACTTTGTTGACGGGAGCAATCTTCACATTCCCAGTTTTCTTAGTACTCTTAGTGAGATATGGAATAATCAAAACTAGTCTCTTGACTAAAAACAGGAGATATGTCTATGCCGCTCTTCTAATACTCGTTTTCGTCATAACGCCTGGAGAGGGAGGGATAGCCAATTTCATGCTTTTCTTTCCGCTGATTATACTTTTGGAAGGAGGAATTCTTGTCGCTAAGCGCTACGAGAAGCAAGGCAAAGTCATAGACAGACAGGCATTTAGCAATGAAGTAGAATGTAAATATTGCAAAAAAACAATTCCAAAGACCGCGCCTTTCTGTCCGAACTGTGGAAAGTCACAGAAATAGAAAGTTGTAAATTATCTCTTCATGCCTAGAATGCAGCTGTTGTGACCGCTACATTGTGTGATTCTGGTCCAACCCTTTTGCTACAGATTTACTTTTGTGATTTGCCACATGAAGGGCAGAATATGTTTCCTTCCATAAGTTCTGCTTCGCAGTATTTGCATTTTTGAACTGTTTCAGAGGCCTGCGTTTTCTTTGCCATCTGAGACGCCAGCGCATCAAGGGTTCTTTCTATACTGGCTGTAAGCTCGATTAAACTACGCCGTTCATTTTCTAGTTTGATCTCAACTATACTGGAAATGGACATGAGAAGGCCAGTTACAATGAGAACGGCTCCTAAAAGTTGCATGAGCACACCTATGACTTCAACTATATCAATGTCGGGGATAACGTTCATAATATCTTCTACAATGATTGTCTGATGCAATGCAATCAACAATCCAAATGAAAAGGCCATGAATCCTACTATTAGTAGGGCGGATCCAACACGTAGCGATGGTCTGTGGGACATTCGGTTCACCTTCCTTTTTCGTTAATGTAAAATTCCAATTATAAGAAGCTTACTCATTTCCGTCTACGTATTCATTTGTTATTTGCCGACGGCTTACTTTGCCTCAAAAAAATAAAGCGTCTTACGAAGTTTCGTTAATCATTTTCTTAACTTTTTGTTCTATTTCGTCCCTGATTTCTCTGACTTTCTCTATAGGTTTTCCTTGAGGATCTTCAATTTTCCAGTCTAATACTTTGTCAAGTAACGGTGCTGGACAAAATGATCCAGCTGCACATCCCATTGTTATTACAATATCTGCTTCTTGAACCATTTTTGTATTGAGAAGTTTCGGTTTGTTTTTTGATATGTCAATTCCCTTTTCTTGCATGGACTGAACCACTATGGGATTAACCTCGTCGGAAGGCCTTGTGCCAGCGCTGATAGCGTCAATTTTGTCTTTGCCATAACGCTTACCGAAGGCTTCTGCCATTTGACTTCTACCAGCATTCTCAACACAAACAAAAAGAATTTTCTTCATCCTTTCACCTTCTATCCTCTGTCTATGTATTATCTGTTAAATTATAATGCTCCGAGTAATACACCGTAAAGCAGTCCAAAAATCACGCTGCACGCCCATGCTATCAGTGCGTACGTGAGAACTACTTTCCATTTTACTATTCTTGAAACGGCCACCATGTTGGGTATATCGTATGGCTGCCCCATAAGCCATGAAAGTAAGGCAGCTTGAGACATCCCGAGCTGAAGTAGACTTCTGCCTAGCACAATTTCCACAAGCGTTGGGGTGTAAAGGGGACCTCCAATAACTGAAGCAATGAGTACGCCTGTCACTCCCGTTAAGTAGCCTTCAACTATGCTTTCGGGTATGTAAGCCGTCATGTAGCCGACTGCTATCAGCCCTATAATGAAATAGGGCAATATCTGTTTAGCTAAGAACCCGCCGAACTTTAACGCCGCGATTAACCTTTCGTCAAGAGGGGGCTTAGCAAGCTCCACCGCTAGTCTTGGCAAATTGATATTTACTTGATGTTCTTTCTCGATGGCTTTGCCCCAACGCGTTCTGGAGATCAGTAAACCCGCAACAACAGCGGTTATTAAAGATACTAGTATACGTACTGCGGCTATTTCCCATGAGAGAAATTCGCCTGTTATGAGTATGGTCAGTATGTTTGCAGCAGGAGCCATCAGAAGAAAGGTTATTGCTGGACCTACTCCCGCGCCAGTGTACAGTATGCTTGCGAAAAGGGGAACCATGGTACATGAACAAACAGTGAAGAACGGCGCAAATCCAGCTCCAAGCAGGTATCCCACGGCTTTGTTACTACTCATGTATCGAGTTATGACACCTTTGGGCATGAACTCGTAGACCAAACCTGCTGCAGTAAAGGCGAAGAGAAGACATATCCAAGCGTGACTTATGTAATCCCAGAGATAATATACAGGAATCTCATACCAAGTGTACTTCGAAAAATCTGCGGGTTTGAGTGTAGGAGCAAGAGAGTAAGCCGTTATCCTGCTGTAAACGAGTAAGCCTATCACTATAAAAACAAATAGTAGAAGCAGAGCTGTCCTAAGTTTTCTTGCGAGTTCAGTGCTCAATCCTATACCACTTTCTCGGCGGCTTCTCTCATCAATCTTTCAATTTCGCTTTCGCTTGGTACTCTTCCCATGAACCTTACCACGCCGTCAATGGCTATAGCAGGAGAAACTAAGATTCCATATTTGCTTACAACTTCTTTTGAAATTATGTTGGCCTTTCCCACTTTGACACTGACTCCTGCTTCTTTGAGTCTTTCAGCGACTTTCTCCACAACTTTTTTGGCTGTTTGACATCGAACGCAGGCTGGTTCAGGGCCAAAGACTTCAACTTTTACTTCTTTCATGCTATTCGCCTTTCTGTTTATGAGGAGAATATAGCAATATTTAAATATTGTTATAGTATTTGTCTTAAACATGCATCCAAGAACAAGACGCCCTAACAAGTTCAAGGCCAAAGTTTTCAGCGCGCTCTCAGACCCTGTTAGACTTGAGATACTCGAGTTTCTACGTGGAGGAGAGAAATGCGTCTGCGAAATAATTCCGCATGTTGGAGTCATTCAACCCGTTGTCTCTCGCCACTTGAAGATTCTAAAAAGTTGTGGATTGGTGAAGCGAAGAAAAGATGGAAACAGAAGACTTTACTCAGTTACAGACCCAAAAATATTTGATGTAATTGACGGAGTAACAACGGATCTGGTGGATGCGCTTTCAAAACGTGTGATCGAACAAATAATCTGAAGGGGGAAAAAATGTTGGTTGTAAAAGTTGAGGTTTTCACTGCTGAACCGCCTTGTGCGGGTTGCACAAAACTCTTAGAAATTGCAGATGCGCTTAAAGAAAAGTACGGCGAAAAAGCCGAAGTAATAAAGCACATTGGGCCATGCGAAGAATTGAACAAATACAACTTAACTGTTGTGCCAGCCATGGTTTTCAACGAAGGAAAAATAAAAATCATGGGGGTCTGTCCAAGCATGCAGACTATCGAATCGTCGCTTAAGGAGATGGGAGTTTAATATGACAACGAAGGTCGAAGTTTTTACTTCAGAGCCGCCATGCTCTGGCGGAAGACTACTGCTTAGGCTGGTTGACAAGATAAAAGAAGAATACAAAGACAAAATAGAGGTGGAAATCTATCGGGGAGTTTCTCCGAAACTCAAAGAGTACCAGATAGAGACCAGCCCAGCCATTGTAATTGACAAGGATATAAGGATTATCGGAGTCTGCCCCAGCGAAGAAACGCTGAAGGAAGCTTTAAGGGAAGCTGGAGTATAGAATAACCGAGAGAGCGCTATTCGAATCCTTTTGGAAAAATTGTTTCGAAGATAAGAGTATTATGAAAGTCACGTTGATAATCCGTCAAACTGAAATAACCAGAATGTTCCATAGCGGTCTCCACTTCTTCTAGAAGATAATGCTTCCATTCGCGACGCTATTAGAGTTGCTAACGAACAAGTAAAGAAAAAATATGGAAAATTCCCAGTCGAGAAGTTCAAGAGCTTGCTTCATATGGTTGACAATCCGCGTGAAAATAGATTTTACAGACGGGTTGCCGTTCAAGCTCACTCAAAAGAGAGACAATTTTTGAATTTGAGAGAAAATCCAAAAATGATCCTGCAAAACGAAACAACGATAATTTTAATTCTACATGGTGGATGTCAGACTAACTGGGAAGAACCGGTTGATTGCTGATGAAGTTCGAGAATAAGGAGAGAAACGGTCACAGTTTCTTATAAACTACATCTTTTTCTCTTGCAGGTTGAATGACTTTTAGCCCTATACTCTGTCCAGCCTCTGCCCTCTCAATATTTTTATGTTCAATCTGCATCGACTCGACTGCTTGTTCAAAATCAGTGGATGGACCTTTAATGAGTATACGATCGCCAACAGCCAAGGGAGCCGTAAGCTCAATAACGACGACGCTGATTTTTGAGAAAAAGTGGGTTACATGTCCAATTTTAACAACGTTTTCTTCACTCATGCATTCCATCTCCTAAGAACAAGATAGCAGTGTATTTGCATAAATAATTTGTTCTCTGTCTAAAATTGACCAATTTTCTAATTAATCCCAGCAAAAGGGGATTTCCTTGAGAGATCGATCGGCGAAAGTTTGGCCTACCTTTAGTAAATTTCAGTGTGTGCCATAGTTCTTTGCTGACCGCTAAGTCGAAGGCCCAGACTTGGCACTGGTAGCTCAGAATGAGAATTCCACCATCGTAAACTATCGGAGTACTCTATCGCCCTTTTCCTTCTCCAGAGTAATCCACCATTCAGGAACTCGGGCATGCTGAGCCGTGTCCCAAAAGTCGAAGGGTTTAATATCCAAAACTGGTGTCCCATTGAACGCATCAAGCCCGCGAATAGTTAAAATATTCCCTTCCACTTTAACGAGTTCAACCAAGGTCAAGCCTATTGGATTCGGACGGTGCGGTGTTCGTGTTGCAAAGACTCCAAGAAGTGGCAATTCGTTTCTGCCTCTCGGATGAACCTTCAAGATTTTCTTTTTCTGGTTTGAAATTTCGTGTATCCAAAATATTATGAATAAATGCGAAAAACCTTTGATACCCTCCAAAGCTTCCATCAATTCTTCACGAAGAACTATTTCCGCAATGTTGCTCCTATCTTTGACCTCGTTTCCGACAGCTTTAGTGCGAACGAAACCTATAGGACATAACACAATTTTTTCACAGGAAAACATTCAATTCACTCAGTTTCTCGGTAGGTCTAAAACTATATAAGTTTTCGATTTCTCAAAAATGTAATATGTTGAAAATAGGTCATAGGGGAGCCCGAGCATACGAGCCCGAGAACACGCTTCGCAGCTTCAAGAAAGCCCTAGAATTGGGCGTAAATGCTGTGGAAGTTGACGTTAGAAAAACAAAAGACAATGAAATAGTCGTTATTCACGATCCCGAAGTTGAAAGAACCACAAATGGAAAAGGCTTGGTTGCTGACCTAACATTAAAGGACATAAAAAACCTTGTCACAGAAAAAGGCGAAAAAATTCCCACTTTGGAAGAAGCCCTCGAGTTTTTGGACAAGAAGGTAAAAATTCTCATTGAACTAAAGGAATCTGGATTTGAGGAAAAACTGCTAAAGTCAATCCGTGAAAAGGAATTGCAGAAAAACGTGATTATCGTTTCTTTTGTTGAAGACGCTTTAAAGAAAATTAGGGCGCTGGACAAAGAAGTTGAAACTGGATTGATCTACGTAAAACACAAGAACCCCATAAGCGCAGCTCTGGAGCTGAAAGCGAACTATCTGCTATCTTTGTATAGATTTACTCACACTGCCAACGTTCAGAAAGCCCATGAAAACGGTTTGAAGGTGATAGTCTGGACGGTAAACAAGCCAGAAGAAGTCGCGGAATACTTAAAGAAAGGGGTTGACGGCATAGCCAGTGATAGGCCAGACATACTGAAATACGAATAGAATATTGGCTTGCCCTATGCTCTTAAGGGTACTCTCAATTTTGTTTGCAATGTCTCAGCATTCGTTGTTCAAGGAGGTTAGCTTAATGTCTGAAGCTGATTTGGCGCCTACGCCAAGCTTTGCTTCTCTACCAATCTTCGAGCTTGATCAGATTCGACTGTTCACAACATGATTCGTAGTTCCATGACTTCTGAATTCTTCAATGACAGTGTAAAGTGACTGGCAAATCTGTGAGTTTTTGAAAATCCAAACGTAATAAGGTAAGATTCTATCAGGTTCTCTCTTGAGTACGCTTCCAGAGAACCCCAGAAACTATTATGAAGGCCATCGTAAGCAAGAAGATGAAAATTAGCATCAGAACGGAATCGGATGCAGTTTGTTCAAACATATCCTTTCTCAAAGATAACTTTCTTCCGCAGATTAAAAAGGGAAGTTTCAAAAATTGAAATGAGCACCAGACAAAGCATATTTTCAAAAACGATATATACCGATGTTGACACAAACGTTTTATAAAGATTCAATATACCTTGTTTCAGCCAAAGCGGAAGGAAGGAGAAGGCTTCCGTAACATTTCTTTTTTATAGCTTCACAGTTACTTAGCGGAGTTTCAAGCTTGTCCTTCAGGATTTCTGGCACACCCTAGTCGAATTTTCTTTGTAATCAAAAAATGTTCGCACTGTAAATGGCGGGCCCGCCGGGAATTGAACCCGGGACCCCCGGGTTTCTCTGAGGGTTTTGCTTAAAAGCCCGGTGCTCTATCCTTACTGAGCTACGGGCCCTTCCAATCTGTCCCATCGCTGATAGGAAGACGAGAAGGGTTTTTTAGCATTTCGCTCTATTAAGCCTTTTCAAAAAGAACTGAATAAAGAATTTTAAGGTGTGGATTGAACTCTTAGAAGGCTAGTCATGAAGCTCTTGATTTTGTCGTTCGAGTTCAGTATTGTTTCTATTGTTTTTTGGCCTTTCTCTGTAAGCTTGTAGGTCCTTTTTCTTTCGTTCCAAGTTCCTTCAACTAGGCCATTTCTTTCGAGTGAATACAGAAGGGAATAAACTGTACCTGAACTTACGAGAAGATGGAATTTGTTGTGGATGTATGAGATTACGTCGTAGCCGCTGAGGGGACCGCTTCTTAACTCAGCCATGATGATTATGTCCATGAAATTCTTGATTATTCGTTCGTGCATCTTTTTTAGTATTCTTCCTTCCAACTTTTCACCGCCAAGTATAATCGTCAAAGCCGTCATATTTATTCACAATTCAACAAATTAGTTCCAGTATAAATATTTAAATTTTATTCTAATTCGGAATCAGATGTTAAAACATATTATAACAGGCTTGAACGAAAAAAGTCCATCAGACCTAGGAGAACGGGAAAAATTTTCCTCTGAAGAAACTTCCAGAGGCAGCCTTATATAGGAAAGCTTTTTGCCAAAAGCAGATGAGTCTTTGTGACTGATGAAAAATTTCAATATTTGATTATATAAAGAACATGAAATAGTCAAAATTTTAAACGCATAATTGGCATTTCAGTGACAAATAGCATCGTTTTTAACAGTCAGCGATATATCTGCATGTTAACAAAAGTTATTTGCTCTTTTATGCCTAAAAAATGCACGGTGTGGAAATTGATCTCTTGGAAACACTCTTTTAAGCGATTAAACGAAGAATATCAGATAGCTAAGAAAAAGAAGCAAGCTTTGGATAGCTTATTCGAAACTGGCAAAATTTCTCAGTCCACGCACGAATCGTTCAATGGAGAACTAGCCACGGCAATGGCCGAAATTGAAAAGCAACAAGAAGATTTGCTGCAGAAAATGCAAACCAAAACAAAGGAGCTCGAAGACCAAATCAAAACGCTAGAAATGCTTTTTGCAAACTATGAAATTCAACACGTAGCAGGCGAAGTGGACGAAGAAATTTACCAACGGGAAATCAACCTCCTCACAATGGGACTTGAAACTGCAAAGCGCGAACTGGAAATCATCAAAGAGGCTGTGGGCCAGCTCTCCTTGCCAGTTGAGATCCCTCCTGCTGAGGCCCCGTCAGTTGAGGCATGCACGTTGCAGGAAACGGAAACGCAACCTCAACAGCCAGAAACCTTTGAAGTTGCTTCACCTACAGAAACCGTTGAGGCACCTCAACCAGAGGTTGAAATTGTGCAAGAACCAGTTATACAGGAACCAGTTCCAGCCGTAGAAGAAGAATTGTCAGAATCCTCTATAGTGGAGCAGGTGGAAGTCACCCAAACAGATGCTCCCGAATCCGCTCAGGAAAACCCTTCGGAAACTCCCTCGGAACCAGTAGAAAGCGCAGAAGAAACGTCGCCAGAAGCAGAAGCATCCGCCGAAGACGAAGAAAATCAAGAAACGTGAAAAGACGATACTAGCCACCTTCCTTTTTTTCTGTTCAACAAAGTCTAAAGCGCAGATTTTATTATAGTAATTGGCTTCTGTTTTCCTCGTCTAGAAGGAGGCTTTACAGATGTCTGGAAAAGTAATAATGACTTTTCATGAAAAGTTTAGACAATACGATTTAGGGGAAGAACATCCTTTCAGAGGAGACAGATTTGTAAACACCATGAAATTTTTTGAAGAACAAAACTTGTTTAGCCTATCTGAAATTGAGCTCATCAAACCTGAGCTGGCAAAGGCGGAAGATCTGCTAAGAGTTCACGATAAAGACTACGTGGATTTGATTTTTCGCTTGGCGAAGGAAAACAGGCCATATGATATGGAAACGCCTGTTTCTCCAGAAATTCTCGAAGCCGCACTTCTCATTGAGGGCGGTGGGATACAGTGTGGTAAAGCGGTTTTTGAGAGAAAAGCGAAAAGGGCAATTTCCTTAGGCGGTGGCCATCATCATGCGGGAAAAAATTATGGTGGTGGGTTTTGCCTGTTCAACGACGTAGCCATTTTAGTTGAATATTTGAGGGCTAAGCATAGTGTTAAGCGTTTTTTGATACTTGATTATGATGTTCACTTTGGAAATGGCACGAGTGACATTTACTACCGAGACCCAAGCGTGCTGTATATTTCGCTACACCAAGATCCAAGGACGCTCTATCCTGGAACAGGTTTCGTTTGGCAGATCGGAGAAGACAAAGGAGAAGGTTACAACGTTAACGTGCCTCTTCCGCCAAGAACAAGCGACATCACGTACCTTTACGCTTTGAATGAAGTTTTTGTTCCTTTGGCTGAAGAGTTTAGGCCTGAAATCATTATTGGCAATGGTGGAAGTGACCCGCATTTTGCAGATATGCTTGGAGGTTTGAGTTTGACTGTTAAAGGTTTCTTCGACGTATCTCGTCTCATCAGGGAAACAGCCAGTCGTGTTTGTGGTGGAAGGCTTGTTTTGATTGTCGGAAGCGGTTATAACCCAAAAGTGTTGCCGCTCTGTTGGTACGCTCTTGCCGCAGGTGCTGCAGGTCTAAAAGAAATTAATGTTAATGATCCCTATGACCCGCCACAAGAACCACCGCACTGCCGCAAAAGGGTTGAAAAAACAATTGACGAGCTGAAGAGACTATTACGCAGATACTGGTCATGTTTCGGTGGGTTTTCATTAAACGTTGTTCCTTAGCTCACAGAGAGCCTACTCTTTCCCTTATGTATGGGTTGAAGTCGTTAGCTTCATTAGGCTTTGATCATTTTTGCCTGACGCTTGGGAGGGAGGTAGTTGATGAGGGAAACCGATAGAGAACTGTTCAATCACTTTTCTCGATGGCAAACTCACCAAAACGCGCGGTAGTTAGATTGTCTGTCATGTTTTGGGCTAGATTAATGCTCTAGATTTTGCTGAAGGCTTGATCTAAATCGGCGATGATGTCTTCTGGGTCTTCTATTCCTAACGCCAAACGCACTAGTTGATCCGTAATTCCTGCCTTTTTTCGATCTTCTGCGCTAACGAAATAGTGCGAAGAAGTGACTGGCTGAGTGACCAAGGTTTCGGTTCCTCCAAGACTGGCAGCCAAAGAACACAGCTTGAGATTTTCCACGAAATTCATGGTCTTTTGGGAATCTCCGCGTATTTCAAAACTGACAACTCCACCGAAACCTTTCATCTGTTTTTTGGCGGTTGCGTGCTGAGGGTGACTGCGTAAGCCTGGATAGTGCACTCTCTTGACTTTAGGATGTTTCTCAAGATATTGAGCTACTTGTACGCCGTTGGAGTTGTGTCTTTCCATTCTCAAACCAAGCGTTTTCAATCCGCGCAACAACAGCCAAGCAGCAAATGGGTCAAGCGTTCCTCCCAAAATTTTGCGCATTTCTTTAAGTTTTCTGATGACATCTTCAGAGGCGCATGCAACGCCAGTGGTTACGTCGTTGTGTCCTCCCAAATATTTTGTCGCACTGTGCACAACTACGTCTATGCCCAACTGCATGGGTTTCAGGTTAAATGGAGAGGCGAAGGTGCTGTCAATCACCGTGATCAGTCCCTTCTTTTTGCCTAGTCTGGCAATTTTGGATAGATCCACAATTTTCAAAGTAGGATTTGTGGGCGTCTCAGCATAAATTACCTTCGTATTCTTTCGCACCATTGACGCCATTTCGTCGAAATCTGTGGCTTCTGCCAAGCTCACTTCTACACCGAACTTCGGTAGAATATTTCTGAAGAATTGAAGGGTTCCTCCGTACAGGTCTCTCGTGGAAACAACGTGATCACCAGAAGAAACTATTGTGAAGAGAGTTGAGGTTATGGCTGCCATACCAGACGAGAACACAGCCGCATCTTCGGCGTCTTCCAGTTCTGCCATCTTCTTCTCAGCAGCTCTAACGGTTGGATTATCCCATCGCGTGTAAATGTATCCTGCTTTTTCCTTGCTTACAACTTCGACCAGTTCTCTGGTGCTTGAAAAGGCGAATACAGATGTTTCGTAGATAGGAGTGGCAACAGCGCCTGTGTTGGCGTCTGGCTTCTCTCCAGCGTGAACGGATTTTGTTGAAAAACCTTTGTCTTCCGAAATCATTTCTATCAGCTCCTTTTAGGATAGCAGGGAAATGAATTTTAGTTTTGTCCTCTAGAAGCTTTGGTCTTTTTCAGGGCGGTTGAAAGTCGCACCATTAGACTAAAGGTTAAGAAGCCTCATTTAAGATATCGGAGAAGACCAATATTGAAGACTTTTGGATTGCTCCGCAAGAATAGCTGAGTTTTGTGCCGTGTGTGAGGTTTATACCCCCTTATATATAGGTTTGACTTTAGCGAGAAGCTGAAGTTCAGCGTCTGCGGTTTCTACTTTTGACTGGTCTTGGAAAGGACTACCATCTCTTTTATATACGTTGAACCCCAAACCGCGGGCGCTGCTTCATTTGCATTGCATTCCACCTACAACTTCACCTGTGTAGGTGTCCATCCAAACTTCGAAAAAATGGCCCGGTTTTTCTGCTTGTTCGAATTTGACAACCCAGCAAAGCCTGGATCCATGCAAATTTGGTTTTTCCAGTCCAAATAGCTCATGCCAATAGAAGTTAGGCGTTTTTTCCTCGAGTCCCATGAATAGAACTTGCCCCGTCGTATAGCCCTCGCCATCAAGGAAGACTCTACCTATACTAACGGCTTGCTGCTCAGATATAGTCTCTTGTTGTATCCATCTGCGGTTAATCAAATCCCAAATTCTTTCACTATGAAAGCTGCCCCAGACGCAAAATGCAGATATCACTTGCGCTTTCTCGCTTAAAGTGATAATCGCCACATGATGCTCAATTGCCTCACACATAAATTCAGGGTGCACAGCGTTCACCGTAGTATATTCCACAACCATAACCTTGCCGCCCAGTTCATGATCGTAGATTTCCCTAACTCTAACAGTGCCGTTCCATCCGCCGTTGCTTACATCAGTGGTATTCAAAAATTCTATCACAGCCTTATCGAAGTCTGCCTGACTTAGTTCTCCTTGAATTTCCAATAGCCCTGACTGGAAAGAATATCCTAAGAGCGACGCACCCAAAACAGACATGCCTAGAATTACCATCAGAAAAAGGATGGAGACTCTCAATTCAATCCACCATAAAACATGTTCTAACGCCAACCTAAAAACCTAAAGTTTAGAACAAATCCTTTCAAACTGTTCCAATTATTGGATGTGCCACAAGACACCCTGCAATTAGGCATTGACCCCTAGCAAGATTCATGATTCTGTTCAATTCCAAGGGGCTCACGTATGGCAACAGCCTAAGTTTTTCTCGGCTGCTTTCATCGCAGTTAAAGTCTACTGCATTGTTGCATTGAAATATCATTGCCCTGAAGCTTACGATAACATCGACTTGTCTTCTGGCTTGTTTGGCATACAACTCTGCAATACTTGGCTTAGATTTTAATAGTTGATGCCTTACCTTTAATGCAACAGTGGGTAAGTTAACATGGAAAATATTGAGAAAATTCGTGAGCAGTTTCCTATAACGCGAAACAAAGTTTTCTTGAATCATGCCGCCCATTCCCCCTTGCCAAAAGCAGTGGCAGACGCCGTTCACAAGTACGTCGATCAATCCTCAAATTTCTGGAATGTTTCCAAGGAATGGGATGATGGAGGAAAACCGTTCTTTGCGAAACTAGTTAACGCGAAAACTGAAGAAATAGCCTTCGTCGAAAACACTTCCATGGGTTTGAACATAGCTGCAAACGTACTTCATTACCCGCCAGGTTCGAAAATAGTCACGACAGACTTGGAGTACCCTTCGGTGGTTTATCCTTGGCTCCGCAAGAACCTAAACGTAAAAGTGCACTATGTAAAGAACGTTGACGGAAAGATCCTGCTGGAAGATTTTGAAAAGGTAGTTGACGACAAAACTGTGGCTGTTGCCGTAAGCCACGTTGAATACGTTAATGGTTTCCGAAACGATTTGCGTGCTCTGAGCGAGATAGCCCATGACCACGGCGCATACCTAATCGTTGACGCTATACAATCGACTGGCGCCATTCAAGTAGACGTGAAAAGGGACAATGTAGATTTTCTCATGACCGCAGCCTACAAGTGGCTGTTGAGCCCGCCAGGAGCAGGCTACCTCTACGTCAAAGGCGAACTTATCCAAAAGCTTGAACCCACATTTGTTGGCTGGGCAAGCGTGACAAAGAAAGTGTTCGAAACGATAAATTTCTGGGACATTTGGAACCTGAAGCTTTCAGAAACTGCAAGCCGCTTCGAAATCGGTTCAAACAGCTTCATGAGCTTTGTAGGTGCAAGGGAGGCACTAAAAATTCTCTTAACCTACGGAATCGAAAACATTGAAAAGAGAATACTAAAGCTCACGGACCAACTAATAGAAGCGACTAAGGATTTAGGCTTAAAACTTCAGACGCCAGAGGAACCACAGTACCGTTCGGGCATAGTTAATTTCAAAATAGACAAACCACGAGAAATAGTGAAAAAGCTGATTAGCAAAGGCATGATTGTTTCTGCAAGAACCCACGGAATAAGAGTTTCACCGCACTTCTACAACACAGAAACAGAAATCGACAAACTAATTGAAGAAATCAAACAATACAAATAGAAATAAATACCAGATCATTAAACGCTTTTTTCTAGAACTTCTCTCAGCAACTTTATCGCTGACCACGCTGCTAGCGCGCTTGTCCGCGGATTTTCCGGATGAGGATCATTCGCAAACTTCATGAACATGCTGCCATGCTTCCATTCTATTTTAATCTCATGCACGTTCCTGTGCACTTTCGGGTCTGAAATCACCTGCACCTTCACCTTTGCAGGCCTGACAGTCAAGGCCAAAGTAGCTGCAACGTTCATTTCTCTTGGAAAACGCCTAACCGCCTCTTCAGCGGTGCCTTCATACACGATCTTTTCCACCTTATTGTCCATTTCTAGGGCATCAGGATTCTTTCTCGAAGTCAAAAGAACTTCATCTATCCCTGCTAACGTAGCACTGGCGACAGCATCTAAACCGCCAATAGCGCCTGACGGCAAATGAACCCTATTGCTTTTCACATTTAAGTCCAAAAGTGCGCCAACGCTCATAACTATCAGATCAACGTTTTCCGCCAAAATCCTGTTTAAGTAGTCCTTGACAGCCTTCTGGGACGCCGCTTCCACGATAACTGCTGGTTTAAGCTTGAGCATTTCGTCAAGGCCCTGCACAACCGTGATGGGAAACTGTAAAGATCTCTTGAGCTTCTCAGCTTTTTCAATGTTATAGTCATAAAGGATTAACTCATCACATTCTACGATTTCTCGCTGCACTGCCTCTGCGATTATGGTGGCAATTGCCCCACAGCCTATTATTCCAACCGCTTTCATTTTCTTATCTCTTCCAAAAGCCCACGTCAGTATTCAGCGACGAATCGCACGTTGCTGTACTGCGCAATTTCTCTGCCCTCGCCTTTTTCTGGAAGCACCTTTATGTTTGCAACCTTGCATGTTCCAGCGATATCTTCACCGCCTTCCATAATAATTTCTGCAGTTTCTCTGTTTTCAACGTAAATCATTAGTTTCTTGATTTGCGCGTTCAACGGCATGCGTTTTTCTGCTTTTTCCCTTCTGACTTCGGTTATTATGGCCATTATCAGGTCTCCACGTTTTTCCCTTTCTTCGTCCACGAGTTTTTCTTCAAACTCTGGCCAAGGAGACAACTGCAAGCTCCTGTAACCTTCACCCTCCGCATACATGGTTTGATAGATTTCTTCTGTCAAATGTGGCATTATCGGAGCCAAAAGCTGCAGAACCCTAAACAAGACCGTGTGAAGCGTATACTGCGCCGCTCTCTTTTTGTCTTGTCCATAAATTTCTGACCGGTACAATCTGTCTTTCACGGCTTCCACGTAGCAGTCACAGAAAGTATGCCACGTGAAATTACGAACCTCTTCTATGGCAATGTTAAACTGGCACTTCTCGAAGGCTTCGGTCACAGTCTTCGTCAACTTTTCAGCCTTACTCAAAATCCATTTGTCTAGTAGTTCAAGGACAGGTTCCGCCTTTTCACTCTGCCCATAATCTTGCAAGAGTTTGCTTGCAAAGCTTGAAACATTCCAAAGTTTGACGAGGAAGCGCTTGCCATACTCCACATCTGGCCAGCGGAAAGGAATATCCGAACCTGTGGCTCCGCCTCCTGCGGCCCATTGCCTAGTAGCATCTGTTCCGTACTTGTCCAACACTTCTGGCGCAGCGACATAGTTTTTCAGAGACTTGCTCATTTTTCTGCCGTCTGAACCCAAAACCATGCCGTTGATTAGACAACTCTTGTAGGGCTTCTCGTCAAAAAGCGCCAAATGCCTAACCATCAGATAATAAGCCCAAGTCCTAATAATGTCTATACCAGATGGATGCACATCAGCAGGAAACAGCCACCTCCAGTCTTCCCGGTCGGGCCAACCAGCATGCACCGCGCAGGTGATGGAAGAATCCATCCACGTATCAAAAACGTCTGTTTCTGGAATGAACTCGCGGCCACCGCATTTTGGGCACTCGTTTATGCGTGGGTTTTCAAGTTTTGGGTCTATGGGAACCCATTCCTCTTTTGCTAAAATTGTTTCGTTGCAGTTTTTGCAGTACCAGACGGGTATGGACGTTGCAAAGACACGTTGACGACTTATAACCCAGTCCCAGTCTAGAGAGCGCGCCCAATCTATTAGGCGAGTTTTCATGTAATCGGGATACCAAACCACTTGGTTAGCTGCTTCTTCCACCTTGTCCGTTAGGATGCGGGTTTTCATAAACCATTGCTTACGTTCCAGAATTTCAACAAAAGCCCCACACCTGTCACATACGCCTATTTCCTGAGTAAGTTTTTCAGTTTTCTCGAGCAACCCAGCGTCCTTCAGATCTTTAACGATGGCTTTTCTGGCTTCGGTTATTGCCAGTCCCGCGTATTCTCCTCCATTTTCGTTGATTCTTCCAGTCTCAGTCAAAATCATGATCACTGGAAGTTTGTGTTTAATTACTGTTTTTACGTCCTCCTTATCACCGTAAGTGCATATCATGACCACGCCAGTGCCAAATGAAGGCAAAACGTTTTCATCTGGAATTATCTCGACTGTGCGATTAACGATTGGAACAATTATTCTTTGTCCTGCGTACTTGTTGAATCTGGTGTCAGTTGGGTTTACTGCGACCGCAACGCATGCTGGTATGAATTCAGGGCGCGTCGTGGCTATCAACAAATGCTCACTGCTCTTTTCTAGTGGAAATCTGATGTAATGAAGCGTGCCCTCCCGTTCTTCGTAATTCACTTCAGCGTCCGCAATTGCAGTTTCGCATCTGGGACACCAGTTCACCGGATGCGTGCCCTGATACATGAAGCCTTTTTTGTGTAGAATTATGAAGCTTAGCTGGGTGCGCCTCCAATAATCCGGGTCCATTGTACGGTATTCCGTTGCCCAATCTACGCTGCAGCCCAGCCTTATCACGCCTTCTTTCATCATCACAATGTACTTCTCAACCAGCTGCTCACACCATTTCCGAAACTTGTCCGGAGGCACCTCTCGCTTCCTGATATCGTGTTCTTTTTCCACCTGCACTTCTATGCTTAAACCGTGGCAGTCCCATCCTTGAGGAAAATAAACATTGTAACCTCGCATGCGTTTGTAGCGGGCCACCATATCAAAATAAGCCCAGTTCAAAACGTTTCCCATATGAAACTCGCCTGAAGGATAAGGCGGGGGAGTGTCAACGGTGAAAGTAGGTCGCGACTTGTCATTCCAGTCGAAGCGATAAATACCCATCTCTTCCCATTTCTTCTGCCACTTCTTCTCAATCTCAATAATGTGAAATTCCTTCGGCAGAGCCCTCATACAGCAACATCCTAACAGTCTTCGACTTTAGGAAAAATAAATATACGACTAAATAACATTATCCCCTCCAAGGTATTTCGGGGAGCTGGGAGTGTGACCCGGCTGAGAGGACGGCTGAAGGTGCCGTCGACCCCTAGAACCTGATCCAGATAATGCTGGCGGAGGGAAAAAACACGGACACAAGGAAACATAATTCTGAAATTGGAAAAGTCAAACTTCATAGCATTTTGGAGGCACACATAAATGGTTAAGTTGCCTCCCGAATGGGGGACAGAACCAGTTCCAGCTAAAAAGAGAATCTTACGGTCATTTGACTACTTTATTTTGTGGTCAAGCTTGGCGGTAGGATTGCTTGTCCTTCAAGCTGGCAGTTTTCTTGTTCCAAGTTTGTCTGCATCCGGAGTTATTGTTGTGACAATTTTAGGCTCGTTGATAGGTTCTCTCATGCTCGCTTTGGCCGGTGGCTTAGGTAGCAGGTACGGCATACCTACAATGGTTAGTTTGCGAGGAGTTCTCGGGTTAAGAGGATCATACCTGCCGACGATACTTAACGTGGTTCAGCTCATCGGTTGGTCTTCATTCGAAATTTTGATAATGGCCAATTCTGCCTTACTCATCACGGGTCCTTTTCTCGGCTCATACACCATCTATTTCTGGATCTTGACTTTCGCAATCTGGTGCGTTTTCCTTAGCATTGGCGGTCCCCTAATAGTAATAAGACAATGGTTGGAGAAATTCGCAATATGGCTTACTTACGGAACCGCCATCTTCATCACCTACGTGGTTCTCACTAACTTTCCAACGCTCTTCACATTTGAAGGAGACGCCTCCCTACCAATATTACTAGCATTGGATCTCGTAATAGCTATGCCAATATCATGGTGGCCCCTAATATCCGACTACAATAGATTTTCAAAAAGCGAAAGAGGTGCCTTTATCGGAACAGTTACAGGGTACACTTTTGCAAACTCTTGGTTCTACGCTTTAGGCGCTCTGCTCATCCTAGCGTATGCTGGTCAGACAATTATCTCCGCCATAGTCTCGATAACTTTTGGAGCTTTAGCCCTAGCCATATTGTTAGTAGATGAGACAGATAATGGCTTCGCCGACATATACTCCGGCGCTGTATCCATACAAAACATTTGGCCCAAAGTCAAACAGTGGAAGCTCATCCTCATCATCGCTGCAATAAGCATTTTCTTGGCAGCTTCAATACCCCAAAATTGGCAATTAGCATACGAAAGCTTCCTGCTCTACATCGGAGCAGTCTTTGTGCCCTTGTTAGGCGTGCTAACTATGGATTTCTACGTTATCAAGAAAAAACAATACAGTCAAGAGGACTTCTATTCTTCAGAAAAAGGTTTCAGAAGCAAACCAATAATTTCTTGGTTCGTCGGCATCATAATATACTTTGTCCTCTATAACTACACGACTTTTGGTTCAAGCATACCATCATTCATAATCTCAGCCATTACCCTTTACCTACTTGAGAAGGTGATATAGGAAAATGCTCAAAATAGAAGGAAGAATCCCAGTTGCCATAACAATAGCAGGAAGCGATTCCGGAGGAGGAGCTGGAATCCAAGCAGACCTCAAAACTTTCGCCGCGTTAGGTGTCCATGGCACAACGGCAATAACATCAGTCACTGCTCAGAATACTTATTCAGTAACAGCCGTTGAAGACCTGAAACCTGAAATTATTGAGGAGCAGATCAGAGTAGTCGCTGAAGATTTAGGCATAGACGCCGGAAAAACGGGAATGCTCCACGCCGAAGAAATAATCAAAACTGTTTCTTCCACAATTTCAAAATACAAGTTTCCATTGGTCGTTGATCCAGTTATGATCGCCAAGTCTGGAGCGCATCTGCTGAAGCCTGAAGCCATAGATGCTTTGGAAAGTAATCTTCTGCCAAACGCCACGGTTGTAACTCCAAACAGGTTTGAGGCTGAAAAACTTTCAAAAATGCAAATCAAAAATTTGAAAGACGCTAAGGTTGCTGCCAAGAAAATTTTTAAAATGGGACCAAAAGCCGTCGTGATCAAGGGCGGCCACTTAGAAGAGAAGGATACTGTCGATCTTCTATATTACGAAGGTAGATTCCAAACGTTTAGAGCCCCGAGGTTGGATGTTAAAACCACGCATGGAACTGGTTGCAGTTTTTCAGCGGCCATCGCAGCTGGACTAGCTAAAAAATTAGATGTACCTACCGCCGTGAAAAACGCAAAAGAAATCGTGACTTTAGGTATAAAATTTGGATTAAACATCGGAAAAGGCTATGGTCCAGTAAACCCCATGGCGCATCTTTACCGGGAATCTTCACGGTACAATGTTTTGCTGAATCTAGAAAAGGCCAAAGAATTGATTGAGGCAACTCCCAAAACGGCAATTTTAGTGCCAGAAGTGGGTATGAACATTGCCATGGCAATTCCCCGCGCAGAAAACCTTCAAGACGTGGCTGCAATAGACGGGAGAATTGCAAAAACATCCGAAGGCCCGAAAGCTGTTGGAAGCGCTAGGTTTGGATGTTCTTCCCATCTATCTAAGTATATACTCGAAATCATTAGGCATGACGAAAAGAAAATGGCCGCGATCAACCTAGAGTTTTCAGATAACATTCTCAGAATCTTGGAGCAATTGAACATGGCAGTGTCTTTCTACGACAGAAGAGAAGAGCCTGAACAGATTAGAAACATTGAGGGAATGACTATTCCTTGGGGCATAAAAGAAGCTATAAAGAGGATTGGGAAAGCTCCAGACGCTATTTATCATAGAGGAGGAATGGGCAAAGAGCCCATGATCGTACTTTTCGGCAAGGAAGCCTATGATTTGGCGAAACTTGCAGTAAAAATTGCGAAGAAGGTTGAAAGAAAATGAAAACGGAAACGGTTTACATCAAAAAGTTAGCTTTGATCATTGTTTTCTCTGCCTTAGGAGTCGTGTTATCCACTTTCACCTGGTTTGTGGTGTTCGGCACGAAAGCTAACCCAACTCAACACATGATAAACGCAATCCTAGGCGTACTCGTAGGCCCCTTTTGGGCAGCAGTTGCCGCAATTCTAGTAGGAACGATAAGAAATACGCTCGGCATCGGCACTCTCTATGCTTTTCCTGGCGGGATACCAGGCGGCCTAGTTGTTGGTGCGACATATTGGCTCTTTAAGCGTTTCAAATTGAGCGAAAGAGTGCGCTTGGCATCAGCTCTCACTGAACCCATAGGCACATTGTTGGTAGGCGCTCCAATCGGTCTCTTCCTGTTTGCTTCATGGCTTGCTACTGAAAGTCTGCAGAATTTGATGGCACAGCAAGGACCCCTCCTTGCCTTTTTGATTTTTGCGGCTGGATGGGCCTTAAGTTGCATTCCAGGAAGCATCATAGGCTTTATCATCCTCTTAATTCTAAAAAGGATAGGCATAAGTAGGGAAACTCTGTTTGGCGAGAAATAACAGAAAAATCGAACTGAAAGGCAAAGATATTCTTGGCAAAAAAGCGCTTGTGTTAGGCGAAGTAGGTGCTGGAAAGACCACCTTGGCAGCTATATTGCTTCAAGAATTAATGACGCTTGTAAAACCTGAAAAAATAACGGTTATCGATTTTGCCCCTGAAAAAACTGGGGAAGTTGGTGGAAAACTAAGGGACTATGCGGACATAACTGGCGGGGTTAAATATCTCTCCCCGAAAAACGTTTACACTCCTAGAATAGCTGGCAAATCACCCGAGCAAGTATTACACTACGCAGAACTAAACAAGAAAAACATGGAACCACTACTTGACTGGTTCATTAAAAACGCCACTAAAGTCCTAGTCCTTAATGATGTTACGCTCTACCTTCATTTAGGCGAACTAGAAAACATTTTGAAATGTATACGATTGGCTGAGACCTTTCTGGCCACAGCATACTATGGTTCAAGGCTTGCTGATGATTTTGGAACTGGAATAAGCTTAAGAGAGAAGCGAATGGTGGACAAACTATCTACCTTCATGGACTTGATTGTCAAGATTGATCCTTTCAGGAAAAGCGTAGAGGTTCATGCGGTTTCCCCGTACAAATCCGACCAAGGTTAAGTTTGCATCCTTAGCCAAGGCTATGCCAGAATCTGTCGCTGCTGCCAAAGAAGCAACAATTGGCAAACCTAATTTTGCCGCTTTGAAGACGATGTCGCCTGTCAGCCTTCCACTTAAAGCGAGGAAACATTCGCTGAAACTGATTTTGTTCAAGGCGCTGATACCGATTACTTTGTCAACAGCATTGTGACGGCCAACATCTTCAGCCAAAGCAACAAGAGCTCCATTGCTTTTGTAGATTGCGGCGGCATGCACTCCACCTGTTTTTCTGAAAATTTCGGCGATGATGTTCAAGCGGTTAACACAGTTAAAAATGACTTCGGCTTTAACGGTTAAGCTTGATTTGACTTTGGAGAGCTTTCTTGAATACTGGTAGGGTGATGGGCTGCCGCAGGCTGAAGGAATTATGCGAGAATGAAGCATTGAAAGTTTGAGTCTTTTTTCTAAATTAACATCAGCTTTCAGTCTGGCGGAGCATGTTTCGTCGCCTTTTAGATTCACCTCTTCAATCTCTTTTGTTGATTTCACTATGCCTTCAGAGAGCAGATGCCCAACCGTCAATTCTTTTAGGTTTGAAGGCGAACACAAGATGGTGACGTAGTGAGTCTTGTTCAAGAATATGTGGAGGGGTTTTTCTTCTGCAACGTAGTCTGTTGTTTTTTGAGATTTCTTAGATGAAACATCAACTTTCACGATCTCAACTTGGCGCATTCGAACTCACCATTCATTTCTTCAATTCAGACAGGACGAAAGCTACGATCTCGTCGGCAACGTTAACCCTCGTAACTGATTGCAAGCCTTTCCAACCTGGCTGACTGTTGACATCAACAACTATGGGCCCCATTGGGCTTTCCAGAATGTCCACGCCTGCGACTTTGCATCCGACAAGTTTTGCCGATTTAACAGCAATCTCATCAAGTGTTTTCTCAAGCTCTAGGGACATGGGTCGGGCTCCTTGACTGTAATTGGTTTTCCAGTTCGTTGCAACGCGGCGCATTGCCGCTACAACACGGTCGCCGATGACAAACGCGCGGACGTCAGAATAGCCGTGGGGCACGAATTCTTGAATGTAGATTACACCGTGGTGAAATGTTATGGCTCTAAAGATTGTTGAAGCCACTTCTCGGTCTACGACTCTTGTTGCGCCCATGCCCCTTGAGCCGAAGATTGGTTTGACTATGACGTCCCCGCCTAGCTCATCGAAAGCCTTCAACGCTTCGTCAACGTTTTCCGTTGCTGCTGTGCGGGGAACATGTATCCCGTTCTCTTCCAAAATTGCGAGAATATCGTATTTGTCAACGCAGTGCTCGATGGCTTCCGGCGGGTTTATGACGTATAAGCCTAAACGCTGAAGTCTGTAGAGCATATCCATTCTGAAAACCAACTCTTCCAGCGAGCCACGCCCAATCGGACGGACCATTAAAGCGTCTAGCTCTTCTAGCAAACTGATATTGCCAATTTTTACGTGCGGTTTATAACCTATCTGCGCGACCAATCTTGGAAAACTGAAGCATACATGCGGAATGTTGCGTCTAACCAGCGCTTCGCGCAGTTGGGTGGAACTCCAAGAATCCCTGTTTCGGGTTGCGATTCCAATCTTCAAAAATGAACCTTCTTTGCGTTTGATCTGTGAAAAATGCTACGGGATTATACTCTTAAAGTTTCCGTGAAGAATCTATTTTAGAACTTGTGGACGTACGGAATGAGTTGTTCTGCACTTTCAAATTTTCCTGAAAGTGGAACATGTAAATAAGCGCCGTAATCGTTGAAGTATGGCAGTCCCTTCCGTGAAAACAAGGTCAATACTTTGCCGCCATGGTCAATTTTGAAACCTTCTTGGCTAGGTTCATGTCCCCTTATCAGAATTTTGACGTTTAGTTTCTTTAGGACGTTGTCTGTTATGTTTTTGCCGAAAAGTTTTCCCGCACCCCTCGGCGAAGGATAAACATTCTTCACTACATCGTCGGGGTCGCTCCAGAGAATGTCTTCCAAGAAACGTTGTTTCGGATGCGTAACGTGGGCATACGCTAAATCCTCAACAGTGCTAAGTTTTGGCGATAGACCCCCGTGAACAATTAAGTAGCGTTCTTCAACATGCACTGCGTTGTAAAGATTAGCGAATAATTCGCGGATTTTTGCGTAAGCGTCTGTCCAGTTTTCGTCAAATTTGGCTTTGAATTGCACGGGCAAGTCATGCGGAGAGGCCAAAAGATCCTCTGGTCCTTCATGGTTCCCACGCATAAGGATAATTTGCTCCGGGAAAAGTAGCTTTAGCTTCAAAACCGTGTAGTATATTTCTGCTGAATAGGCGCCTCTATCGCCGTAATCTCCGAGGAAAATAGCAATCGCATCTTGGTTTTCCGTCATTTTTTCTAGAAAATTGCTGCCTTTTATGATGTCGACAAGGCTTTCAAGGTCACCATGTAAGTCGCCTACTATTAAGGCTTCTCCTATGGGTTCGAGTTTGATGAGCTTTCCAGAAACTGTAAAGTAACCGATTTTTCCGCTTTCATCACGGAGCAGCTGAATAGCGTCTTCAACGATTTTGATGAAAACTTCTGCTCGAATTTTTAAGGATTCCTTTACTATTTGCGGAAAATTTGCTTGCAAGCCGTTAAGCTCCGGTCAAACGATCTGAACCTTTTCGCCGAGAAAACTGAGAACATTCTGCTCTATTTCACTTCTATTGTTTAAAATCCTCTCTAACGCTTCATTACGTTCTCTTTCTATCGTTTTTTCATGCGCTTCAATACTGCCCCTTCTTATTTCGAGCTGTCCAATTTGTTCTTTAAGCTTAGAAAAGTCGCGTTTGGTCTCTTCCATCTCCGTTGATGCCAAAAGTTGTTTCCTCTGCGCCCTTATGTCTGCACATTTCTTGTGCAGATTTTCTAGTGACTGTTTGTTGAGGATGTTGCTTAGTGCCTGTTCTGCTTTCCGAGCTTTTTCCCGCTTCAGTTTTAGCTTTCCTTCAGCCATCGAACGGTGCAATTTTTGCAGTATTTGCCTTAGCATTGGATAGCCTGTTTCCTCTGTTGCAAACGCTTCGAAGGGTTTTTCCAAGTATTGGCCAAGTTTACTGAGTTCATCTTGGGTCAAATTTGCTCCTTCCCGACGCAACGCTAATACTTGCATTTTCTTGAATGGTTTTTGAAGGTGCCGCAACCTATGTTTCACCTCTTTGCTTAGCTCGATTCTTTCCCTATTCATTTGGTATAGTTGGCTCATGGCGCTTTTGGTTTTCAATTCATCAAGTTTTTGTCGTGACTCAGCGATTTCATTTTCAACGACACCCCTTTCGCTTTCTGTTTTTGCTTTTTGCTCTTTAAGTTCCGAAGACTGTTTTTCCAACGCTTGCAGTTTATCTATAATTTGAAAAGTTTCTTCCAAGGTTTTAGTTTTAACATATTCTCGCGTTAAGAAATCGTCAAGGATTTTTAGCGATTCCTTCGATTTTTCGTAAACTGCCAAGAATTTTCTTCTATCGAGAATGAAGTAGGGAGAAATCCTTGGGAACCATTTTTTGACGTCGACATCTGTTACCGAAAAGACTTTGTCTACTTCTTGAGCAAACTCATGAAAGCTGTCATATGAAACCTGTTCTGGAACTTTAACTTTCTCTGTTCTGTCCACGAATAGTCGCGCAAGCTTGTTCAAAGCTCTGGCTCTGCCGTATGTTTTCATGTTTCTTTTTTCGATTTCTTTTCCGCTGTTATCAAGAAGCATCTTACTGACGTCCTTAAAATTGTCAAGCGCCTTGACCATTTCATCACGCAGTTGCTGAGCCTTCGAGTGAACTGGATCAAATACTGAACTAGTTTCGCGCTCGAGCCAGCCTTTTATCTCGCTTGAAGAAAACTTTGGAACTTCAGACACTGCAGATTCCCAGTAGAAAATACGAGTATCCAATATTTATCTTTCAGGTCACTCTTTTTTGAGTAGTTACTCTTAAATAATTAAACAATGCTCATAAACCATCATCACAAGAAAGGTGATTCACGTGAACGCAAAACAAACAGCCTTTATAGCAATGATGAGTGCCTTAGGCACGTTGCTCTCTGGAATTTCACTGAACGTCGCGCCATTATTAACGGCGGCAGGGCAAGGAGGCGCAGCCTTAGACCTATCCCACATTGCAACTTTTATAGCAGCCATTTTCGGAGGGCCTTACATAGGCGCAACGGTTGGATTTTTAAGCGGCATTTACGCGGGCTACTATTTTGGTTATGTAATGGGTTCCCTTGGGCTGCTTTCGGTAATAGGGATACCCTTTGGAAAAGCGTTGACTGGATTAGCAGCTGGTTTCCTATATAAAAGGTTAGGAATAGGTGGCAGTTCTCGGCGTTCAATTCTTGCTGTTCCTGTGACGCTTTTGTCTTACGTTCCCGAATGCATTTTCACCATCTTATACTTTCTCTACATAGTAATGATAGTCTTGCCATATTCAATGAGTTTCATGATACCCATAGTCATTCCAAAGGCATGGATAGAAATAACAATAATGAGCCTCTTTATGGGTGCCCTTATGGGAAACGCGGGTTTCAGAGAATTCATTAACCGATTCTTACAAACAGCAAAGCTGGAAAGCCGATTAACACGCAAAAAATGAGGCTAACAAAATTAGACTGAAAAGTTGAGGACAAAATTTTTACAACTTAACGATCTTCTACACTGAATGATTCTTTTAACGTTTCAGCGTTAATTTCTCCACTTTCAAATGTATGCCCTGTTTTTACGTTATTAATTACTACAATTGCAGGTGCAAACAAGTTTGGGTCAATCTTGTAAAAGTCATAGTTTGCTTCTTTAAAGATTTCTATGAAGGGTTTACCGTACGCTTCAGAAGCCTTAGCTGGAGCTTTCTCTAGTATTCTTTCCAATTCTCCTTCATTGTCATATTCAACAATATAGTAGCTTATTCCGCCATACAAGAGTGCATCGTTCGTCCTCGCCATAGCTGTTGCAAACTTCGGGTGAACCGGCGGAATGGGGGCACATCCCCAAGCATACAAGATCACGGTAGGGTCTAATCCGACTTGACTGAGTTTATGGATCCCTGTCTCAACTATTCGGCCCGAGATCTGTGTCAAGCCAGCAATGCTTGCCGTCGGCGTCAAAATCACTGCCAAGTTCTCTGGCGAAACATGGCAATCTTTTACAAAACGTGCTATTATCGCGTCTGGCGGATTTTTGTCGGTTTCCAAAACGACAACTGCCTTGTCAAAATCATCTTCATACCCGATTTGTTCGTAGATTTTTTTAGGCTTCAAAGCCAGAGCCCTCGCAGGCCCAGAACCTATGGCGAAGTAATCGCCCTCTTTTATCTGCCAACCTGCATACTGCGAGCCCAAAGTTGCCACAACAGGGTGATCAGAGTAAACAAGTATTGAAGGAAGTTCAAGTTCCCCATATTTTCTAAGGGTTAGTTCTGCTTTTCCGCAACCACCCATGCAAATTTCCGTTACTATTCTTCCAGCTTCAAAACCGCCTTTAGTCGCCATTCCCGCGTCTACGATGGTGGCTCCAGAACTTGTCTTTGCAGCCTTCACTCCGTAGAAATCTTGCCTTTCAATCAATTCCTCTAGAAGCTTCCAAGCAAGGCGATTCACACTCAAAGCTTTTTTCAAAGTTTTTTCTCCCTAAAGAAACTTCTCGTAAGGGCTTAAATGTGGATTTTTCTCTTTTGAAACATAAAGTTTGCCATTCCCATTTTCAGTAAGATCTCCGAGAAATAAATAGAAAGGCCCTTCAACTGCATAGTCCTCTTCAACTTTAACTTTTGATTTGACATTATCTATCGTAAATGTCGGAAGAACAGATTCCAAAAATCCTTTAACGATTATTTTGCCACCAACCATGCATGCGCCAACCCTTGCCTCCGCATCCTTTTCAACGTAAATGGTTCCATTACGCATGCGAAAACCCAAGAATTGACTTGCATCTCCATAAATTTTTATCACGCCGTTCCGCATGTGCGCTCCTGCCTCATTTCCAACGTTGCCGTGAACAACTATTTTTCCATCACTCATTCCTTGGCTACTTCCTCGATACGGTGCACTCAAATATTCACCAGCATCTCCATGAATCTCAATTACGCCGCCTTTCATTGAAGAGCCAGCCCATGCACCCACATTTCCATGCACGGTTATTTTGCCGCCCCCCATGGTCTCCCCTAGATGCATTCCAGCATTCCCATGAATCACGATCTCTCCGCTCTTCATATTCGCGCCTATCCTGCGAACTTCACTCACATCGCCATCAATCGTTATGTTCGGACTTTCAGTTTCCACTTCCGTAACCTTGAAAAGTTCTTCAAGCTTTTTCTGTTTGTTGCCTTCCCAAACTTCTAGCGCTTCTATTTCTTTGCAAGTTTTGCTTTGGAAAACGTCTGGATTAATGCACTCAGCGACTATTGGTAACTGAAATTTCTTCGAAGGGCTTAGAATTATCATTTCAGACACCCGCCTTCACCGTTATCGGATGTGAAACTTTCAAGTAGTTATTTGTCACCGGATAATTTTCGTATTCAACCGTCCAGTATTCCCTGAACTTTTTCCTCATTTCATCAGAAATTTTAACAGGCTTAGAAGTTTGAACGTCAAGCCAAATGGTACTACCCACGACGCCCTGTAGTATTTCTCCGTCTTTAACCACTATTTTGCCGCCTTTAATTGTGTAGGCAGCCCGCTTGAACGCTTTCCGCACGGTCTTATACTTTCTCGAAGGATCCGTCTTTTCCGGGTTTACGTTGTATATGGCTATGTCTGCATCTGCGCCGATGCCCAAGTGTCCCTTGTCTTTGAGGCCTAAGGCCCTCGCCTGTCCCGCCCGCGTAACTGTTGCAATTTCGTAAAGGCTTAATTCACGATCTATTGATGGGAGAAGACTTTTTCTCCTTGCTCGCGGATTGATTTTTTTCAAAGTCGCCTTTCTGGCTTTCTTGCTGACAAGCCAAGCAATAATTTTTGGATAAGCAGTGAACGGGCCGCCGTTGGGATGGTCCGTCGTCATAAAGATTTTCCATGGATCACGGATTAACAGGGCTAACTCTAGCCCTATTGCCCATTGGGTTGCGTTAACGTAGTTTTTGCGGCGATAATGGAAGGGCACGATACCCGCACTTGTCTCTGTTTCCACATCATGGTTCACCCATTTATGTCCGCTCAACTCATAAAGCGTGTACTGGAATGGTCCATCAGCAGTCATCGTGGTCGTGTCCGTAAATATGACTTGCCCCATGTCTAAAGTTACATGATTGTGGGCGTTAACGTAATCGGCTATTTCCTCTGCTCCAGATTCCATCGTTTTCCAGTCGTCACCTTTGAAGGCGCTGAACTGACAGTGCGTTATGTGAATTACAGGTTTATTGTCAAATGCCAAATCTTCAACGCATTTCATTGTCTCTAAAGCTGTAAGATAGTTTCCCGGTTTCCCAAGGTTATTCGTGTGCAGGTGAATCGTATGGGGCAAGTTCAGAAGCCTGTTGACTTTGCACAGGCCACGGATGATTTCGCGCGGAGTTGTGCAGAAGCATGGAACCGGGTCGTCTAGGCTGCTGACGTTGTGTCCGAACCCCCAAGCTTCTAGCCCTCCGGGATTAACGATTTTTATGGCGTATCCTTTGGTTGAAGCTATCATCCACGCAACGTATCTGGCGCATTCTTCCAGTTTTCCTTCCTTGAGATATTCAAGCACGAACCACCAGTCGCCGAGAAGCGGGTAACTGGCCTTATCAACCATGGGTGTATCATTCAACTCTTCATGCGTGTGTTTAGCCTCTAAAGGCGGCATGGAAGGATTCATTATCGTGGTGTAGCCCATCCTTGCGTAACGGTAACCAGTAGTAAAGGTTGACGGAATCGAGTAGCCGACGCCGGATCGCGTTGTTGGCGTCTTACGCTCAAAATCCTTCACATGATCTTCAGGTCTTAAGAGCCTGCCCGTATTCACTTCTGACCCGGCAATGTGACAGTGAATATCCACACCGCCGGCCATGACGACCATTCCCGAAGCGTCAATTTTCTTTGCCTTACGCTCGTTGACGGTTTCAACGATTTTTCCGTCTTTAACTGCAATGTCCATCATTTCGCCTTTAACGCTGTTAATGGGATCATAAACGAAACCGTTTTTTATCAAAAGCTCCATTTCAAGCAACCTCCGCTGTTTGCTTTTTCTTGATTTTTCTAGTTTCTGAGAGAATGCGCCTCAGGATTTCTTCGTCCGAAAGGATTCCTTTGGGCGGCTCAGCAATTTTTTTGAGCGGAAGTGGCACGTGGTCCATGCGGTAGGCCGTGCCAGCTTCTTCTATTCCAACAAACGCCGAGGGGAAAACTACGTCAGCCATCTGAGATGTGGCATTCATATGAGGATCTATGACTATCAGTGGATTCTTGACCATATGTTCAACGGCTTTTCTCGGAAAATTTGCAACGGGGTCAGACGCGATTACTAGGGCTGCGTCTGATTCTTGGCGCAAAAGAACATCGACAACCGATGTCTCTCCAGGATTGTATCTTGGATAGCCCAGCGAAAAATCAACAGCGTAAGGATAGCCTGTCTGCCATGTGAAAACTGTATTTGCGCCGGTAACGTTGAAGTGCCCCCTCATTGGCATTATCGCAAATTTCGTTCGCATATTCAAATCGCGAATTAAAGAAAGCGCCGCGTCAATGTTTCTGAGTTTGCCTTTACTCATCGTCAGCCCAAGACCGAAGAATAACACACCAAAATTGCATCTGATCATAGTTTCAACGACTTCTTCTAGATATTCCACGGGTACCCCCGCGACTTCCTCAACATCAAGCTCTTGATCTCGGATCAAGGCTCTGAAAGCTTGAAGAAGCTCATAATCAGTGTTAGGTTGAACCTGAATGAAGTAATCAGCTACTTCAGCGGATCTTGTGCGTCTAACGTCGACGACTACTAGCTTTCTCCCTTCCTTTAAGATCGCTGAAGAAGGCGCCTTTATAATATTTGATGGACTGGGAGGCTTTTCCTTGAGAAATATTCTCCTAAGGGCGCTTTCAATTTTTTTCCTAGCTATCGAGGCTCTAATTTTGGCCAAGTACCCTCTCCATTCGCTTTCCTCAAATCTTCCTTCTGAAAAGGCCGTGTATCTTTCGATGTGTCTTGGATGGGCGCTCCAAGGGTCGCATCCCCAATAAATGATTAGATCCGCGCGATGCCTAATCTGTCCAAGAGTGCATGATGGAATGCCAACTTCTTGGATGCTGAGAATTGACGGCCCATGGCACACAACAGCTGTGTTGTCGATTACGCCTCCGACTTCTTCTGCTAGTTCGAGCCCTACGCGTGTGGCTTCGCAACTTGTAGAACTCCAACCATACAATAGCGGATAGTTTGTTTCGGCAAGGATTTCAGCAGATCTTCTTACGGCTTCTTTAAGTGAAACTTGGACGAGTTCTCCGTCCTTTCTCACGAGCGGCTTCAAAAGTCTGTGTTCGCCATTATAGCCTAAAAATTTTGACTCGCACATGGCGCAACCGTTTCCAACTTTAATTATCTTTCCATTTTCAACTGTTAATTCTATGTCGTCGCAAAGGCAGCCGCAGACAGGACATGTTACAGCTTTAACAATTGGCATTATACTTCTTCCTGAATTGTTCTTTCAGCAGTTCTTCTAAGCTGAGAACAGACTTGTCTGGAGCAGGCTCAATTTTGGCTGGAATTCCCTTGAAAGAAGGCATGCCGATCCCATGAGTATCAGGGTCAGCTATGACATTTGCCCAAGGGCCATAAGGTATAAAGACCATTCCAAGATGTGGAGCCCTTAGGGATTTCATGACTTTAACTACAACTGAGCCGTAGTCGGTTGACACTAAAACGTTGGTTTTTTCTTTTATCCCGAGCTTTTTCAGGTCTTCTGGATCAATGTAGCAGACTGCAACGCTTTCGAAGTAGTCCTTTGAGGATTTTCCGCGTTCTTTTCCCACGCCTTGCTCTATTGTTCTTCCAGTTAGGAGTGTTACTTCCAATTTTGAGTGCACCACCATTTCTTAATCTTGCTCTTTTATTTTAAGATAAGTTTAGCATAAGATTAACCGATATTTTTAAGGCTACATACATAACTTTAACCTAATTAACTTTTATTTTAGGGTCTATACCCGCTCAGAGTGGCTAAAGCCAGAGCAGCCGCAATTATGTCCGCTGTCGTACCAGGATTCAAGAGATTACTTGAAGCTCTAAGTCTTCTGTCAAACTCACGGAGGCTTTCTCTGCCTTGCGAAGTTTCGAGCCCTCCCTGATCCAGAATGCTCCTTGCTTCTGAAGAAACTTCACGGGCTTTTTCAAAGCCAACTTTTCTAGCTATAAAAGTATCTGGATATCCGGACAAAACCTTTAAAAACGTTTGAGTTATGGCCACGTTCAAGTCTTTAGTTCTGCTAATTTGCTTCATCAGATGCGGATAGGCAACGTTGAAAGTTATCGGATAATTATTGACCCATTCAGAGCAAACCCTATCGTAGTCTGAAGCTATTTGGAAGACTTGATAAAGCGAAATATTCTCTTTCACTATCCTAGCTATGGAGTTTGGGTCCTCAACGTCGAGTTCTGGCACCTCATTAAGTCCGCTGGGGTTAGCAATTTTTACTGCTTCATAGACGTTGACGGCGTCTTCTGGCGTCGTTGATTCAACGACCAACTTGACATTTTCTTTCAGTTTCAAAATTTCGAAGGCATGATCCTCTTTAGTGGGCGTTATCCCAGCGGCTACTGCGATAGGCGCAAGCAAAATTACAGTGCCGAGTAGCGTGTTGCCGCCTTGTTGCCAAGAGTTGATTTCGGCTACACAATCCCTTATTATTCGCCCCAGTCCAACATTGCTAACATGTATTTCTCCTCGGCAAACTGAAAGACCCTGTTTTGCAGCCCATTCGAAGTATGGCGTTGCCACAACCGCCGAAACAAGAAAATGTTCATAGCGTGTTCCTTCAAAGCCAACAATTGAATTCACGTTTCCGGGTTTTTCGGCGCTGATTTCAAAGAGAATAGCGAGTTCCAGACATTTTCCAACGTGTCTCGCCTTGTCGTATTGTGGCATTGCAAGACTGCTCCTTCATATTGTAGTTGTCGTGGAAAGTTTTATTAACGTTGTGTAAAAAATTACATAACAATGAAGAAAACTACAAGGGGAGAAAGACTTGTTTAAACTATCTTCACGAAATGTTGCCTTCGTTGCGATTTTCGCAGCTTTTTCTGCCATCGTTATTAGAATTTTGCCTGGAATTCCCATAGTGGGAGTGCCTGGCACAAGCATCAAGTTTGACGCTATACTTGCGCCAATTTATGGACTAATTATTGGTCCATATCTTGGTTTTCTAGCAGCACTTATTGGAGGATTAATTACAGCAGGAACTCCGTTTGACATTCTCACTTCATTCGCCCCAGCAGTTTCAGCATTAACAGCTGGTTTTCTAACGCAGAAAAATTTTGGAAATAAAAACGCAATTAAAGGATGGATGGCGGCTTCTGTGGTTTTAGGTCTTCTGATCATTGGATGGTATTGTACAGAGGTAGGCCAAAAAGCTCCGTTCTACCCAGTACTTCACATTGCAGGATTTGCCTTGATACTTATCACGAGGGGCTGGCTTGCAAGGGCATTCCACGAGGGAAAAGCGGAATCAGAAAGCTGGCACATAAAACCAGCTTATCTCCTTGGCGGAATCATAATCGTTGTGGCGGCTTATATGCTCACCAGACCGTACGCGACTGATTTAGGGATGCTTCCTTATTTAGCTCTGCCGCTGTTCTTGATAGGTGGAATCACAACTGTTTATGCTTTATTAGGAATTGGCAGAAGGCCCTTTGTTTTGGCAGTTTCCATAGCGAGTTACTGTGGAATAATAGCAGATCACATGCTAGGAAATCTAGTTTTCATAAGCGCCATCAACATTTTTATTCCATTTTCTGTGATAGAGGAATATTTTTTGAAGCCTCTTAATTTGCCAGACGTTCCAACTCTTTTCATGTATATGATACCTGTTTCCGCAGTGGAAAGAATATTGTTTACTGTGGTCGCAACTATTTTTGGAGTCGGTTTAATTCTAGCCCTGAAAAGAGCAAACCTATTACCGCGAAAACCATAAACCAGTATTCATGTTGCATACAAATATGAACCCCATTGAAGGAGACCTTCTTAAGGATTTAAACGGACTAATTTTTGATGTCAAAGGTCTAATTCATCCTTCTGACAGAATAATTGCGTTTCCTCGCTTTGTTCCAGATTCGTCTGGTAATCGGAAGCATAAAGACCAAACATACAAGAAAGTCTACAATCTTTCTACCCGTTTCAAATTCCTTGAAGAGAATTTTCCGCACTATTTGGTTCATGACCCCGTTTTTGATGAAACCCTTTGCGAAGTTCCAGTGACTGCTGTTGAAAGACACTTTAAGCCTGTTGAAAAGCTTTGGAAACTGCACACTTGCAAAAATTTGGGAGAACTTGAGAGGACCGCTTTGATGTTGGCGGAATCGTTAAAGAAAACCGCAAATGTTCCATGGAGAGCCCTGGGAATTTCTGGCTCGTTACTGGCAGGACTTCAAACGCCGAAATCTGACATTGACCCCGTTGTTTATGGTTCCGAAAACTGTCAGAAGGTTTATGCTGCTTTGAAAAGCATGCTGAAAGATGAAACTTCACGCTTCAAGCCTTACAGTCAAGAGGACCTGCGAACGTTGTTCGAATTCCGTTCGAAAGATACTCACATGAGTTTCGAAGATTTTGTTGAAACCGAAACTCGAAAGGTTTTGCAAGGCAAGTTTATGGAAAAAGACTACTTTATTCGTTTCGTGAAAGACTGGGCCGAGATAGATGAAAAGTATGGTGAAATATGTTACAAGAATTGTGGCTATGCAAAAATCAAGGCAACAATTGCAGATGATTCTGAATCGATTTTCACGCCGTGCAAGTACAAAGTAAAAAATGTAGCAGTAATTGAAAGCCCAAAACTTCAGCCAATAGTGGAAATCGCGTCTTTCCGCGGCAGATTTTGTGAACAAGCCAGAAAAGGCGAAGTAGTGATTGCACAAGGAAAAGTTGAACATGTCACGGACAATAAGCGAGGCCTCAAATACTTCAGGATCTTGCTTGGAAACAAGCCTTCAGACTATATGGCGCTTTCATAAATTGAAGATGCAACTTTCAATACTTGCTCATAGTATCTTGGACAATAAGTCAACGCAATCTGGAAAAAACTGCCTTTTGAAGTTGTTACTTCTTCCAAGTTGCCTTCAACATAAACAGTTTCGTCCTTTTGCGCTTGCAGTCGAAACTCCTCCATGTAGGAAATTATTCGACATGCTCCTACTGCTTCTTTTGGCCCGCCAAGAACTTTCAAGGGTTCGATGCTGTAAATCGCGGGAACAAAAGGGGAATCATCATCCTTCGTTATACGTGCGAAAGTTTTAACCCAACCCTTTTGCAAAATCCTCGCTCTATAATCATATCCATTCACGATTTCTTCCCATTCCTTGACCGGCTCAAACTCCGTCTTTATAACTCTTCCACTTATCTCGTCCTTAAACAAACTATAGATCAATTTTCTCTCTTGGTGCCATAGAAATTCTTTGGCACTGTAATTTCTAAATCGCCAACGCTTTCCGCGGATGGCATCATCAGTTTGAAATTCGTTTTTGAGTGGTGAAGAATTGTTTGCATAAATTTCTTGCAAGGTCTCGCGTAGCCTAGCAACGTTTTTTCCGCTGTAAATTATGAAGTCTATATCAGAAAATTGTGGATGATAAAATCCATGAAGCAATGAACCGAACACGCCAAAATTCTTAGTCGCTAAACCAGAACTTTGTGTTGCGATACGTAAGGCTTTCTGCAAAGCCAAATGGAGTTCATCTTTAGCCTCTGCTTCAACTAAGTTTTCAAGCTTTTCTTCGGGTTTTCGCGTTTCCACAATATGGCTTTGCTTAAGACCGACAATTTTCACGTTGAGCATCTCGTGAAAAATCGTGTATTGTGGAAATCTGCTGAAAACGAATTTCCAGCCTTCATCTTCGTAGAACTTGTAGAAAACATTTTGTCCACGGTTCCTAAAAGCTTTGGGATCGTTTGACTTGAAGATTTCCGCAGGCGCGTATTCAGCGTCGCAAATGTAGGCGCCTGACGGATGGGAATAGCCAAAAACACGGAAAATTAGGCCTTCTTTCGTTATTACTGAGTCACGATCTCTAAGCCTTAAAGGGGCCAAATGTACTCTTCCTCGCTCGTACCTGTTCCAACCACGACTTGATGAAAAACATTGCCTCTTTCAACGTTTTGAACGCGCTCCAACGTTCCAGAAACCTGAATTTTGCTTCCTTGTTTGGCCACATTTCGGTAACACCCGATCATAGAAACAACAAGATCAGGAAGCTTTTCGTCTGCAAGCATGGAAGCCGAGTCGACAGATTCATAATCTTCAATTTTGTAGATGGCTGGGCGAAACATGGCTTCGCTATCGTCCGTGACTGTACAGTGAAACTTTACTGGAGTGATTGGCGTATACTTGAACATTCCATACTTTGATTTGACTTCTTCTGGTTTGCGAGTGGCATTATACATGAAAATTTTGTTCGAGTACCGACCTTTAAATCGTCGTGCGGCATCCAAACGATTGCTAAAGACGTAACTCAATTTCCCGACTTTAACGAGTTTTTCTATCGTTTTCTCCAGTATGCGAAAGTTCTGTGAGCCGTAAACAACAATGTCTATGTCAGACTTGGGTGAATGCATGTTTAAAGCTATAGACCCGTGAACACCAAAATCTTCCATTGCGATACCAGATTCTCGTGACAACAAACCAATGAAGTTCAAGGTCTTTTCTTGCAGATTATCGCGGCGTTCAAGTTTAATCAGAAAGGCCAAGCAGTCCCGCGGAACGTAAACTTCTAAGACAGAATTCAAGGGGGCACTTATAACTTCCTTGCTTCTAAAGGGACAAAAATAAACGTAGCTTGGAAAATTGTTTCTAAAACTTTCAACAAATGATTGATAATTCTGGGCTGTATAAAGTTTTTCAGCTCGGAAAAGCTGTGTTTTTTCAAGTTTCCATGTTCTTTTCAAGAAGTCAACTTGGAAGAGTTCTTTGAATTGGGATGGAATGTATTTTAAGAACGCAAAAACTCGGTCGTCGGGGTGTTCATATCCGAAAACGTTGAGTATGAACCCTTCTTTGGTTACGAAAGTATCTCCGTCAGCGGGTACCCAGTCTTTCAGAGTCGTTTAGATGCACCGCGATAGAGTGAGAATAAAGCATTAAAAAAGTTATTGCAAAGAGCCACAATGTTTAAAATGTAATTGATACAGAGCATTTCAAAGTGAGAAATTTGGCCGAAAATTTACATCCGTATGTAGTTTTTCTTCCATCTGGACAAAAAAACAAGATACTAAGCTCAATTTTCGGCTCAAAGGCCGCGGTTGACCTTCTGAAGTTTTCATTGAAGCAAGGTATTTCAAAAAAGATCTACCAGAAAAACCTGGTCAAGGAGCTTAATTACTCAAACAAGACAATTATCGCAAACTTGAAGGCCCTAACAAAACTGGGTGTTTTAACGGAGGAAATGGAGAAAAGCGATAAAGAGGGACGAGTTGTATGGGTTAAAGCCTACCAATTCACAGATGTGGGCAGATGGTTTGCATTATTGCTCGCAGAAGAAAAAGATTTATCTGAAAAGGAAAAGGTGGAAATACTGCAAAATCTTTTCAGAGCGTATGTGAAATGGGCTAAGGCCCTCTCAGAAAAATTGCAAGTGAACAAAAGAATGTTAGAAGAAATCTTCGTGGAAGAAATGAAGCATTAAGGTGCAAAAAATTGAAGGCGAAAGTCATCGCAGTAATTGGAAGCAAAAAATCTGGGAAAACAACTACGATAGAGAATTTGATAGGAGAGTTGACCAAAAGAGGCTACAAAGTTGGTGCGATAAAGCATATTTCAGAACCCAACTTCACGATCGACACAAAAGGGAAAGACACTTGGAGGTTTGCAAAGTCAGGAGCAAACACAATAGTCAGCGTTTCATCCAGCGAAATTGCGACAATAGAAAAAGTCAATCCAAAAAATTTCCCGCTTGAAAAATTTTTAGAAAAATGCGAAGGCAACGACATAGTTATCATTGAAGGACTAAGAAGTCTGGTAAATCAAAGGGAAGACATTCCAAAAATTGTCGTAGTAAAATCTAAAACAGAAGCATTGGAAACCATTGAATCTTTCAAGCCAATAATAGCTTTCGCTGGACCCTATTCCACCGGAAACATGCATTTAAAAATTCCATATGTGAACACATCGAAGAACCCGGAAAAAATCGCAGATATTATTGAAAAATATTTTCTAAAAAAGCGCTCATAAATTGTGCTTGGGTTGTGGGGTTTGGAGATTCTGTTTGTGGGGGAGAAGGGAGAGCGTGCAAAAAGAGGGTGAGTTCTCCAAACCTTTCCACCCAAAACCTTTCAGTTTTTGACAACCCCTCCTTTAAAGAGCCTTAAAGGCTTCAAACCACCTGTTGTACAACGACAGCATGTCGAGTGAAACACTTGGTTTTCTCTCTTCCAGTGTTTGTCTGAAATCATCCATGGTTAAGAATCTGGGCTTTGCTTCCTTGTCTTTTGCTTTTCCCGACTCAAAGAATTCGCCTATTAGCTTCAGTTGTGCAGATTGGCAAACATCTCTGATGTCGCTTCCCGAAAACCCTTCAGAGAGCCTAGCTAACTCATGCAAATCCACATCTGGAGACAGTTGAAGATTGCTTGTGTATAATTTAAGCATCATCAAGCGCGTGTGATGATCTGGAAGGGGTACCAAAATTCTTTTCTGGAATCTTCGTATGAAGGCCCAGTCCAAATCCCACGGCTTATTTGTGGCTCCAATAACGTAGACGTGAAGATTTCTGCCTTTATCCACTATGCCGTCCATTTCCTTTAGGAATTGATTTCGAACACGAATTTCGCCACCGACCTCGTTCGAATGTTGCCCCATCAGCGAATCTAATTCGTCAATGAAAACTATGGCAGGTTTTCCCTCATTAGAGGATTTTCTGGCTGAACCAAAAAGTTTGGCCACATTTTGCTCAGCTTCACCTAACCACTTAGACATTATTGAAGCTGCATCGATGGAGAAGAAAGTGGCATCTATTTCCGTAGCGACTGCTGCGGCCAATAATGTCTTTCCGCAGCCAGGTGGCCCAAACAAAAGTATTCCTCGAGGCCAGCCTAGTGGAAACAAATCGGGCCTTTGAACAGGATAAACTATAGCTTCTTTTATCGCTTTTTTCGCTGTTTCGAGACCAACAACTTCTTCCCAGCTTACTTCTGGTTTTTCTTTGACTATTAGCTCCTCATAGCTTGATTTTCCGCCCTCCGTTGCTCGTTCAGCCTCAGGACCTCTATCTCCGATTTCCATCCTTGCATCAGCTGGCGTGACTGTTCCTTGCAACACTTTTATCCTTTCTTGATAGGCGATTGCCCTTTGTATGTAGACCTTGTTTAAGCTGTATTCTGGGTAAAGTTGAACAAGCTGCAAGAGGCTTTCTATGGCTTTCTGGTACATTGCTATTGCCCTGCCTCTCGCTCCTTGTTTGTCTAGACGCACGGCGTCTAATGCATAGTTCGTGGCGGCCTTTTCAAGTTCTTGTGAAGCGCTCATTATTCCTCACTCCCTATTCGGGCGTTCCTATTTCAATTTTTATTTTTCCTTTGTTCCCTAAATTTTCAAGGGCCTTCTCAATCTCCTCATGGGAGGTTTTCAAATCACTTGAGCAGCGGGTTATGTCTATTTGTCCGTTACTATTCCTTACATAATCGAGGAGCGTGTCTTCTAAGGATGGCTTCTCGACTTTCAAGGAAATTTCTTTGATTTCGGATTTTTTGTAAGAAAAGAGGGTGTGAGAGGAGTCTTTGCTGGTATCTTCTTTAGATTTGCGGCCTATTACTTGTGAGCAGTTTGTTGACAGGGCAACAAGTTCTTTCACGGTTGTCTGTGCTTCTGGAGTTTTGGGAGTTGCGGGCGGTTCGGGAAGTTTCTCGGCCAGTTTTTGCTCGAGGAAGCTGGAGACTTCCTTTAGTATTTCTTCTCCACCAGGTGTTTTTCTATTTACAGGTATAAGTGATTCATCTGCTGTTATTTTGGTCGCATAGAGTGTTTCGCTTATTGCATCATTAACATTTCTCAACTCGCTGGAGACATCTGGCAGAACTTCAAAGAGTTCTTGCGAAACCCCTTGCAGAAGTCTTAAAGCAGGTTTAAGGTCAATGACTATTTCGCTTAGTTCCTTTATCGTTTCAAGTCTGAGAACTACGCGTTCGATGGCTAGCTGTACATTGTAAAGGAACTTTATGAGTTTTCGAACTTCTGCAAGTTCGTTAGCACATATGGCAGCTCTCTCTTTATTGTTATTTTTCAACGCGCTTATGCATGTTTGAAAAAGTATTTTGTCTCTTTCCCTAAGCCTATAACTTGCTTGTTCAAGTTTGTTTTGCTGAACTTTCAGCGTGTATATTGATTTTGTAGCTACCTCGCGCAGTGGTGGAGGGTTTGGACGAATTAGGCCTTTGATGATTTCTTCCCTCCGCCCGCTTTTCCTTCCTAGGCTAGATTCCGGCTTTTCCGATTTCTTTCACGTAGACAACTACTGGAGGTTCAGGAAGTTCGGGTGCTTGGTGATCTGGCGTTTTAGGAGCTTTATTTGTTTGTTGCTCGGGTGTCTTCTGAGAGTCACCTAATAAAATATTTGAAAGTTTATTCTTTGTCAGTTCTATGTCGGTTTTTTCCACGTTGACACGTTTCAAGTTTTCCTGAAGCATCGTGAAGGCGGATTTATAATTTTGTTCATCGATCTTTCCTATTTCGTGTTCCAATTCGAGGTGGACAACAGCATAATTTAGCGTCTTTATCTCTTCGTCGCACCTTGCAACGTCTTTGGCAATCTCTTTCGAGAGGGCTTGCGCGTCATTTTTCAGTTGGTTTAAGGCTCCCTCAAAATTGTTGTGAAGTTCTTGATAAAGCTCCGGAGAGATTTTCTTCTTTTCCACCAAGTCTTTAAGAGCTTGGTCTTTCCGCCATATTAGGGGAATTTGGTCGCAAAGGAGGGATGCTTGCGATTTAGTCTTTGAGATAAATGTGACATCGGCACCGTCAAATTTCAGGTGCTCTGTAGGGTGCTTTGTGAATTTTCCGTCGCTTTGCTCAATAAATACTGCGTCGAATTTCCCACTTGGGGTCAACGCCAAAGAAGCGACTTTTCCCACTACACGTCCATATTCATCTTTAACTGGTTTTCCAATAGAAAGAAAAAGATTGGAGTTTTGAGACATATTCTTCCTCCCTTAGTTTTAGTAGCCTTCCGTTGATGCCTTTTCTGTTTGAGAAGTTGGAATTGCCGGAATTCCTGGTGGTAGTTCTGGGAACTTCTCTTTTATTCTCTGCTCTGCAACGGTTGCTGCTTCCGTGAGAATCTTCTGGGCGTCTTCGTTTACAGTGTCGAAGTTCAGCGTCATTCCTGAGCCTTGTCCAGCTTCGATCATTATTCCGCTTAGCATGTTGCCTATTTCGCCAAGTTCGTTCTCAGCTTCGGGGAAGACACTAACCAGCCCTGCCCTGACAGATCTTAACACTCCTACTGCTGGCCCTAGTGTAGAGACCACGTCTCCGAGCTCAGATACGGTGCGTAACCTTAATACTATCTGTTCGAGGGCAAGTCTCGCGTTTATGATGAGTCTTTCCATTTTGCGCACTTCTGCGAGTTCGTTAGCGAAAACGTTTGCGCGGGCAGTGTCATGTTTAGTGTAAGCGTCAACTATCCTTGCAAAAATCGCTTTGTCTCTCTGGCTGAATCTTTCCGTGGCTTGATCCAATTTTTGGACCTGGAGTTCTATGCGTCTGACGGCGAAGTCTAATCTCGGCTTCAGCGGACCCGGCGGCTTCACTGCATCCTTTATACGATCTGTGAAAGGTTGATCGTCTCGTTTAGTTTCCCACTTTTTAGCAAATCTTTCGGACAAATTAATACCTCCGAAAACAAAGGGTACTTGGAAGGGTCTTATACATTGTTAATATGTTGAAAATATGCACGTATATACGTAGAGATATACGTGTTGTCAAAAGCCGTTTTAGGCTTTAATTGGAAAATTAAAAGATTTCATAGGCAATTTTTGAGTCTTAGACAAAAATATGTAAGTTAGACTAAAAAGAGGCTTAGAATTAAATGCTAAAACAAAGGGTGAATCAAAATGGGTGAAAGATTTAAGGTATTCGGATTGGTGGCAATCTTAGGGTTCATGGCGGGAGTTATAGCCCAACTGACAGCTGATTACATACTTCCATGGCTGCTAGCAGTTCTGCCGCAACTTGTTCAAATAAGATTTCTGGTCTCAGGATTCGCTGGTGCATGCCTAACGCTTGTCTTGGTAAGCATCTGGGCTTACGTGACTGGACCCTCAGAAAAGTAAAGGCCTCTTCTCCTCTTTCTTTGTTCACAAATTTCTAGTTCTATCGCCATCTGTTTTTGGACTCAGGAGCGGAAAAAGATGTCATCCGCCAAGCGTCTTCGTACCTCGATTTCTTCATTGTCCAAAAGAATGCTAGGCTAAAATGAGATTTAGCTTTTTTGTCCACTGGCTAATGCTGATCTTTTACTTATCTCATAAAAACAGGGATGTCCAATTGAACATACTGATTTTTGCCTTGCTTGCGGATTCCACATTTTGGAAGCTAATTAGTTTGCAAAACGTTTTTAACTCGCATGGAAGCTTTTTCTGCCTCTGAGCTGACTCAAAAAATGCCCAACATTCTGTTTAATCTTGCTGATGGAGCAGTGGACAAGGCCTTTAACGATTATTTGGATGAAGTTTCCGTTCTCCTACAAAATGAAGTTCGTGGCAGAAAGATTCGGTGTCTTGCCCCGAGGAAAAACCATGTCGTATGAAAGGCAAAGCAGTTGAAGGCCCAGTTTAGAAATACCCCGATTTATGACGAAACGCTACGCGAGGGAACGCTGGAGAAGGCAGACATTGAAAAAGTCAAAGAAATTATGCATGATGTCAAGACTGGAAAAATAGGGATAGACACACTATACCGTTCAGAAAAACCGACACCATTGGCTTATCACATATTTGCAAAGTATGCAGACATTTCAGAACTCATGGCTCCTGAACGAGTCTTGCTGAGCAATATAGACAGAATGAAAAAGGCAATAGAAGCCCGAACGGCAACACTTCTATGCATGTCATGCGGCGAATGGACATAACAAGTGAAAATCAAGACCTTGCCAGAACAGCCTGCATGCAAAAATGCAAATCAAAGCTGTTAGCGCTCCTATACCCAAGTCAAGACACGAATCGCCTAAAAGAAATGTTGAGGAAAAGACTAGAAGACAAAGAATTGATGGAAGAAGAACTGAAGGAGCTAACTCACGCAAGGCGCACAGCTGATCTAGTATTGGGCTACGGCAAAAAGCAATAGCAGCATTAGAGGTTAAAGGGGTAGGTCCTGAAACTGCCTCGCGAATCCTTGGAAAAATGCACCCCAAAGAAGACGAGTTTTACTTGGACCTTCTGAAAGCGAAAATTCAGTATTTACGAACACGGGAATACTGGGAAAACAAAGAAGAACGAACAAAAAATCTTCTCAAACAAGAAAGAGAAACGAAACATTAAATGCTTGATAATTGGATACATTGTAGAACAAATTTTTGAGTGGGATAGGCGTGGATAAAGAAAAAGTTCAACGGTATCTGCTTAAGCCTACTTTGAACTTGTTTGACGCTACTGCCATTAGTGTGGGTGCCATAATAGGTGCGGGTATATTCGTTGTAACAGGAATCGCCGCCGGTTTAGCTGGTTCAGCCCTTATAGTTTCGATGCTTATTGCAGCCTTTGTCGCGTTATTCACAGCACTAAGCGTCGCTGAACTGGCAATGTGGCAACCCAAAGAAGGCGGAATCTACGAATATGCATACCAACTAGTCTCTCCTTTCGCTGGTTTCTTAACCGGTTGGATGTGGATACTATCTAACACTTTCACAGGTGCCGCAGTCTCTCTCGCATTCGCTTACTATCTGACAGCCTTATATCCAGTTGGACCGGCTAGCTGGATTGCGGCTGCACTTTGCATAACCTTCACAATCTTGAACTTCTTTGGCATTCGCCAATCAGCCCTGCTAAATAACATTCTTGTCACCGCAAAACTGCTCATATTAACATTCTTTGTCATTTTCGGTTTCGGGTATATAAATGGCGCAAATCTGGCCCCCTTCGCCCCTTTAGAACCTGGAGTGCTTTATGGGGCATACTACATTTTTTTCGCTTATGGCGGCTTCGCACGAGTTGCCGTGGTAGCAGAGGAAGTTAAAAATGCAAGACAAACTGTGCCCAAGGCTATACTGCTGTCACTGGTTATATCTACAATAGTTTACATTCTAGTAGGTTTCATTGCTGTCGGATTAGCAGGTGCAGTTAAACTCGCAAGTACAAATTCACCATTGACGGAAGCCATTAGCATTACCAGAAACACAACCGCCGTTTACATAGTTTCAGCTGGAGGTTTGATTGCAACAGCAAGCGTGCTCCTGACTTCAATTTTGGGAGTTTCCCGCATGGCCTACGCCATGGCAAGAAGAAAGGACCTTCTTCAAGCCCTAAGCAAACTGCACAGAAAATATCACACGCCATATTATTCGATATGGATTCTGGGCGCTCTGATGACTTTCCTTGTTTTAGCCATAGATCTTTCACGAGTCGTAACCATAAGCACTTTTGCATTGCTCTTCTATTATGCTCTAGCAAATATCTCCGCCCTAAGACTTAAAGCGCAAAACAGAGTTTATCCGCGGGTCGTGTCCGCATTGGGTGCAGTCACCTGCATAGCACTGCTGATTTTCATTCTTTTTGCTTCATTGCAATCATGGATAATAGGGGTTACATTTTTAACAATAGGAGCAGTTTATTATTTCGCCAAACAAAAAATTTCAGCCAAAAATGAGACTGTGAAGGATTAAATCATGTGGGAAATACTGCTACCGATATTTGGGTTTCTGATAGGAACAATGGCTGCAATGACTGGCATCGGAGGCGGCGCCTTCATCGTGCCCCTACTAACATTAATTTACGCTTTTGCTCCAGCTAACGCCGTAGGGACAAGCTTAACAACAATCATCTTCACCGCCATAGCATCAACAATAAGCTATTCGAGACAAAAACGGATATACTATAAAACTGGCCTAATCTTAGCAACCATGACAGCACCAGGTGCAGTGCTTGGAGCTTACTTGACTTCAATCATACCACCACGTACATTGGGCTTGATCTTCGGGTTCTTCCTGATTTTTGTCGCTTTGCGCATGATAATCGATTTCAAGCTATTTAGAAAGAAAAACGCAAAAGCCGACAAAGACGTTTGCGACACGGTCGCACGCTCTGAGAAAGAATTGTTCGAGTCTAAAACTAAACTTCTCACGGGCGTAGCCTTGAGTTTCTTCGGAGGACTTGCATCTGGATTGTTAGGCATAGGCGGCGGAGCGCTTTTGGTGCCGATAATGACTTTTGCTATGTCCATGTCAATACACGTTGCAGTAGCGACGTCCATGCTCACGATGATTATCACCTCGATGTCAGGCGTCCTTCAACATTACGCGCTGGGGAACATACGTTTTGAATATGCTCTTCCGATAGCTTTGGGAACAGTTCTCGGCGCTCAACTGGGAGCCTACGCGTCAAAAAGGCTTTCAAGCAAAAACTTGCGCCGAGTCTTCGGTCTAATGCTAATCATTGTTAGCATACAAATGATTATCAAATACATTTAATTAACTCATTAAAGGTCTCTGAAGGAAAAATTCTTCAGCACACCTGTTCTGAGCGAAAACAGGAAACTTTCCGTCGTAGACATTTTTGGGCCCAGAAAGTCTTTAAGGGCATGACTGAACGTTGAGAAATCTGTGAAATCCTTATGAACCGAAACCAGCAAAATTGTTTTTCCATTAAGACCTTCACCGTGGCTCGCAAGGATTATACTGTTGTTCTCCAAAGCCCACTTCTGAATTTCTTTGACGGGTTCTTGTCCATGACTTATTGATAAAAAGTTCATCGCTACTATTTCGAACCCCATCTTTTGGAGAGCTGGCATTATCGTGTATTCGAGGATAAATCCTGAATTTTCAAGGTTTTTTCGCATCCTCGTTACTGTGGGTTGAGAAACATCTAGAACGTCTGCCAGTTCCCTATCGCTTCGTTTGCAGTCTATTATTAATTGATGAAGTAGATCCATCATTTTTTGTTTTGTCATATTCTACGACTTGTATCGCGTTTCTGATAAATGTTACTGTGAAGCTTTCTTTCTCTTCAACATGTTTTCTAAGATTGGATGCACCTTCGCATTTTCAGCCTTGATCTTTTCCCTGCCCAAGGAATGCATTTGCTCATCCATTTCTCTTATCAACTCGGCAAACTTCACACCTTCGGCTGCAGATACGTACTCTACACGGAATCTTTCAGGGCTTACTCCAAGCTTTTGCAACATAGGTGCCAAAGCATCCATCCTTGCCTTCATTTTCCAGTTTCCACTTATGTAGTGACAATCGTAGGGTAAATGGCAAGCGCCGACGAGAACCATGCCTGCGCCGAGCCTAAATGCTTCAAGGATAAAGTCGCGGTCAACTCTGCCAGAACACATTACACGTATCGGCCTTATGGTTGAGGGGTACTCAAATCTGCTCGTGCCAGCCAAATCTGCGCCTGCATAACTGCACCAATTACACAGGAATGCTAAAATCTTGTCTTCTGGATCCTTTTCGAGAGCAGCTCTTATTTGAGCCACAATTTGAGCGTCTGTGAAGTGCATCTGCGTTATTGCGTCTGATGGACATTCTGCAACGCATGTTCCGCAGCCGTGGCACATGGCAGTTATCACTTGCGCGGGCTTCTTTTCCTCAACTTTTATTGATCCGTAGGGGCATCTATCAGCACAAATTCCACATTTGGCATTCACGTTTCTGCATTTACTTGGGTCCACAACGGAAACTATTGGCTCAATCTTCCATTTTGGCTTTGAAATTACGGTCGCAGCTTTTGAGGCCGCACCGCTACCTTGCGAAACACTGTACGGTATGTCCTTCAACCCTTGACATGCTCCAGCTAGGAAAATTCCGTCAGTGGGCGCCTCAATGGGCTTGAGTTTCGGGTGGCTCTCCATAAAGAAGCCGTCGGCTCCACGGGTTAAATTGAGAATGCGGGCCACTTCGTCTGTGCCTTTCTTCGGTATGGCAGCGGTTGCCAAAACAACCATTTCAGCTTCAACCTCTATAGGCTGACCAAGGTTAGTGTCTTCGGCCCGTATGATCAGGTTCTTGCTTTCAGGGATTTCCAGAATCTGACTTACTCTTCCGCGAATGAAGTTTGCGCCCAACTCCCTTGCACGGTCGTAGAATTCCTCATAACCTTTAAAATTGCTCCGCATGTCCATGTAGAAAACGTAGACTTCCACATCTTGCTTGTATTTCTCTTTAAGCTGAACCACATGCTTCAAAGTGTACATGCAACAGAAGTTTGAACAGTACGGATACTTGTTTTTGTCACGGGAACCGACGCACTGGATGAAGGCTACAGTGTGAGGTTTCTGTCCATCAGAGGCTCTGATAACTTTTCCACCTGTTGGACCCGCGGCAAGTATGAGCCTTTCGAATTCAAGGGAAGTTAGAACGTTAGGATATTTTCCGTAACCGTAGAGGGGCATGTCATAAGGCAGGTAAATGTCATAGCCCGTGGCAACGATTATGGCGCCGACTTCCAGTTCGATTTCTTCTGGTTGCTGTTCAAAATTTATGGCTTCTCTTGCTCCGCAGGCGTCGACGCACTTGTAGCATTCAATACAATAATCCTTGTCTATTGTGTAAACGAGGGGAACTGCCTGATCAAACGGCACGGATATTGCTTTTCTGACGCCCAAGGTCATGTCCCATTCGTTGGGGTACTCAATCGGGCAAACGTCTTTGCATTCGCCGCATCCAGTGCATTTTTCAGCAATTGTGTACCGTGGGTTTTTTCTAATCTTTACCTTGAAGTTGCCTATGTAACCGCTCACGTTCAGTAGATCAGAGTAAGATATTATCTGGATGTTTGGGTGACGTCCGACATCAACCATTTTCGGGCCTTCGATGCATATGGAACAGTCGAGGGTTGGGAAAGTCTTGTCAAGCTGCGCCATGTGTCCGCCTATACTTTCGGTTTTTTCGAGCATGTAAACTTTGAAGCCCATTTCAGCCAAGTCTAAAGCAGCGTTCATTCCAGCTATGCCGCCGCCGACAACTAGGGCTTTGTTGGTTACAGGAACTTCTATTGTTTGAAGTGGCATCATTAGCCTAGCTTTTGCAACGGCCATTCTGATTATGTCCTTGGCTTTCTCTGTCGCCTCTTTCGGAGTGCTTGGGTGGCACCATGAAGAGAATTCACGGATGTTCGCCATTTCAAAAAGGAACGGGTTCAGGCCAGCCTCAGAAACTGTTCGCCTAAACGTTGGTTCATGCATCCTCGGCGAGCAAGCAGCAACAATAACACGATTGAGCTTATACTCCTTTACCCCCTTTCTAATTTCCTCTTGCCCAGGGTCCGCGCAGGTGTAGCGGTTATCCTTTACGTAGACGACATCTTGCAAACTTTTGGCGTATTCGACAAGCTCCTTAATGTCTAAGGTGCCCGCTATGTTTAAGCCACAGTGGCATATGAAAACGCCTATCCGCAGTTCTTCCTTTTCGGGTTTTTTCTCGGCTTCTTCTTGTGCCATTCTATGCTTCCTCCAAGTTCAACCTTTTATGAACGGATTTTCTTGCTCTTTCGGAACCTTTAGCTTTCAATTCCTTGGCCATTTCAACTGGCGAGGCAAGTTTTTCTAGGGCTTTGTTCCATGCCCCAGAGCGAACAGAAGAGTGAACTATCTTTGTTCGTTTAAGCTCTAAAGCTTCGTCAACTGGACAAACCACCTTGCATGCTCCACAATAAACGCAAAACAGTTCGTTAACGTGAACCTTTTTATCTTCATCAGAGAGGTAAAGGGCGCCTGTTATGGGGCAAATGTCCAAACAATCAGTGCAGTTTTCTGGGCATTTTTCTTGGTTGATGGCGATTTTTCCTTGAATGAATTTTTGCACTTTGATGACGCCTGGGGGACATTTGAACTCGCAGACTCTGCAACAAGGGCAATATTCTTTCTGGATGTCAATTTTGATCTGAAGACCCTTCTTTTCATTTTCAGTCAAAGAATTAAGGTTTTCAACGGGCTTTCCCTCAGCCGTCAGTCTTTTCACAGTAACTATAGATAAAGGACATGCGTCTTCACAGTCGATGCAGTCTGTTGGACACTGGCCTTCATCTACCTCGATATCACGGATTAACTCTGGAAAGCTTTCCTTTTCAACTACAGAAAGGACATGCTCACCATTCAAAGTTAGTCTAATTGCCCCATAAGGACATGACACATCACATATTCCACAAAAATTGCATTTTGACAAATCAATGTCAATCTTGGCCCTTTTTGCTTTTTCCCCCGAAATTTTTGGCTGCCTTTCAAGTTTGATAGCTTCTTTTGGACACGCTAAACTGCATATTTGACAGCCCACGCATCGTTTTTTATCAAGGACCAGTTTGTAATTTTTGACATGTAAAATCCATTCTAGTGCTAACGCTTCAGCCATGTCTTTTTTTACTGTTTTTAATGGCATTTATTAACCACCAAATCCGATCGTTAATGTCTGGTACAAAGCTGGACCTGACGTTTTAGCTTGTTATTGAAAATGTTTGAAGGGCGATTTCATAATATAAATATTGCTTGAAAATAATAGAGTTCTGTACATTGATTTGGCAATCTATTATGCAAAATTTCCGTTAGGTTTACTTCAAATTTTGTGGCAGATCGCCACGTAGCATTTTAGGGCATCGTCCTGCAAAGAGTCAACTTTTAGGCCAGCATTTCGTAGCAAATTTTCGAACGCTTTCAATGAATAGGCCTTCTTTAACCCGGTAACTACAATCGAAGCTTCACGTTTCGCAAGGCGTTTGATCTCCTTGAGCGTCTCCACAGGGTTCGGCATGTTCTGAATCAATGTAAATGCAAAAACAAGGTCAAAGCTATCATTTTTGAAGGGCATGCGGTCAGCGTCTGCCAAGACTACGTGAACGCTTTGAAATTTTTTGGCGCGTTCCTCTGCCTGAAGCAGAAGCTTTCTAGAGATATCTGAGCCGACTATCGTTCCTGCGTTGGCTGCAATATAGTCAAACAAGAGTCCTGTCCCACATCCAGCGTCCAAAATAAGATCGTCACGGCTTATGTTCAAGCCTTTCAAAGCTGCCTCGAACTTTGCCTTTTGCTCTTCAGCATACCGCATATCATACATGTATGCCGTTAAATCGTAACGCTGCATCACCCTGCGTTTCTTGTCCCATCCGCTCACAGATGACCCTTCAGAAATTTTATGTACACGCAAAGACTTCTAAAACTATTGGCGTAGACTAATTGACAAGCTCAAATCCTTTAACTGTCCTCGTAAAACCAAAGCTAACTGAAGCAGAAAGCATCATTCAAGAAGCAGTTTCTCAACGCAAAACGCTGCTAGTCGTGGGCAAATGTTGGGTTCACTACACTGGCAGAGCAAAATCAAAACTTGAACCCGGCGAACGCATACTCATTATCAAAGAAGATGGCTCCCTCCTGGTCCACCGTTCAGTGGGCTATGAACCGGTCAACTGGCAACCTCCAGGTTGCATTTTCCATGTTACAACCAAAGATAATATTCTGGAAATTCGTGCTGTCAGACAGAAGCCCCGCGAAAGCGTTAAGGTATTCTTTGACACGATTCAGCTGGTTTCCGCCCTAAGCCTCGTCGATTCCGGGCAATTCTCGCTTTACGCAAGCGAAGAGGACATGCATAAAGCAATTCTCTTGAACCCTTCACTTCTGGAGGAGGGATTCAAACCGATAAGTTATGAGAAAAAAGTTGAACCAGGCTTCGTGGACGTGTACGGCGTGGATAGAAATGGAAGACTTGTTGTGGTGGAAATTAAACGCAAAACAGCCGGTAAGGAAGCTGTCTTTCAGCTTGCCAAATATATTGACTCAATCAAAACTAAGGCAACTCGTGAAGTGAGGGGAATTCTTGCAGCACCAAACATTGCTAAGGACGTGCAAAGACTGCTAGTCACTTTGGGATTGGAGTTTAAAACTTTAGATCCAAGAAAATGTGCAGAAGCTCTAAAAAGGACTGAAACAATAAAACTTGAAGCGTTTTTCAAAAAAGAAAAGTAAGACGGCCAAGGAAATCACGGGCAAGAAACCAAAGCTAAACAGCACGTATTAAAGGGCTGACCAATGTCAATTTGGCTAAGAAATGTTTAAAATAGCGTGCTGATACTTGCTTTTGAAGGTGGAAAAGCAGCATGAATTTTTGGAAAGACATTCCGGTCGGAGAGAAACCGCCAAAAATATTGAACATGGTGATTGAAGTTGTTAGCGGTTCAAGAGATAAATATGAATACAACACCAGCTGGGAAGCCTTTGTTCTGGACAGAATAATACCTTCATCCGTGATTTTTCCCGTTGATTATGGGTTTGTTCCGCAAACATGGTATGATGACGGAGACCCATTAGATATAATGGTGCTAAGCTACGAACCGCTTGAAGTTGGTTGCGTAGTTAAGGTCAGAGTTATAGGAGCATTAGTAATAGAGGATGAAGAGGGACTGGACCCCAAAATACTGTCTGTCCTCGTGAACGACGCAAGATTTGAAGGATACAAAGAAATCACTGACGTTCACAAACATGAACTCATAGAGATTCAAGAATTTTTTGAAACCTACAAGAGGTTGGAGCCGCGCAAATGGGCTAAAACTAAAGAATGGATAAACGCTGCAGAAGCAACGAAAATTGTAAGCTATGCCATCAAAAAATTCAAAGAACTCAAAACAGAATAACTGCGACCATTACTGGCTGAAACGCAAGACTCTGTCTGGATATATCACGTGTTTCTCGGCGATAGTTTATGCGAATTTTTGACTGAAAGATTCATATTCTTTTTCTGAAAGCCAGCCTTCATCCTTGAGCTTTGTCAGTCCATTTTTAATCTCTTCACGCATAGAATTTGTTTTCAATATGTCAGTTCTATCCCCATTCTCCTTGATTTCTCTTCCAAAGACCGCGTTCTGCTCGGTTAATGTTGTGACTTTATACAGTAACGAAGCTATGCCTCTGAAGCGGGGAACAAAAAGTCCTTTGACTCTCGCTTTGCCAAGTGCTCCTTTTAGCTTAGTTGAAAGACCCAACGTTTCTACGACTGATGGCGGCAAAACCACATAACGCTTTTTCAATCGAGCTTGATAGCACATCACATAGAAAGGCACATAAAATAGCATGCTTTCCTCTGATTCTCGTTTAATGCCTAATTTTTCAAGTGCAGCGATGTTTGATTCTCTCAATTTGGCCATACTGTCAATTTGTTCAATTATCGATGAAGTCAGCTTCTCAAGTTTTTCTATTTCTTGCTTGTGAACCTGAATTTTCGCGTCGCGGGAAGCTTCAAGTTCCAGCAGGTCCTTTTTGGCCTCTTTGACTTTGGCTTCCTGCTCGGATCTTAGCCTGAAAGATTCGAGTGATTTTCGCTCTTCCAGTTCCTTTATTTTCTTTTCTGTCTCTTTTACTTTGTTCTCGATATCAGACTGCTCCTTTTTGCTTTCGTTGGCTTTTTCCTTCCATTTGCGTTCGCCAACATTGTCTTGATTATCCGCGTGAGTTTTTGCCTCTAGTTTGTAGCGTTCAATTTTCTCGAGGGTTTCCTCCCTGTCTTTTTCAAGTTTGACTTTTTCTTTTTGCAAAGGAAGAAACTGTTTTTCGAAATTCTTTGTCAATTGAGTCATCTGATCGTCGTATTCCTCGTTTACACGACTAACTTTTGAGGCTGTAATGCTTTCTTGATCTTTGATTTTGTCGGCGAAATCTTCTTTGACCGTTTTTATTTTGTTGCGTAATTCTTTGACGAAGTTTTGGGTTGAGCTGCTGAGCAGTTTCATGCTCTTGTAAAGAGTGTCGAGATCTTCTTTAAAGGAGGAATTTAGGTTTCCAAGTTCCTGCGTAATCGATAGAATTGTTGACTCGTCCACGGCTGGCGACAGCATCGCCATATCGGTTGGTTCAGCTTGAGCCTGTACGGCTTCAAGAAGGTAAAAAGTCAATTCGTTGAGCAAATCCGGGTCTCTTACGAGTCCTTTGACGGCAACTCCTTTTTCAGTTACAGGTACTTGAAAATAATTTATGTTGTCGGATAGAAAAGCCATGTGTGTTTCTCTTGTTTTCGAGCTCCTTTTCAAATTTACCATGAAAGCCTTCGCGTCTGGAATTATTCTATACGATAACGTGTGGGTGGCTACGTTCAATCCATCGAACAGAAGATTTAATCCATCCCACGGAATCAGCCATAGGGGATAACCCATTTTGGCTATGAAAGCTATTTTTTCTTCCGCTTGTTTTAGAATCAAACCGCCACCTTTCGCTCGTTCCATTTCAGCTAAGGAAAAAACGGCGGCCGCTTCCATATCTTTTGTAAAGGGTTCTTTACGGTTTTCGGAGAGAACTGCAAAGGGGAGAATAAACTGTTTAACTTCTGGGGTTATCTTTTCTGCCATAAACAGCCCATTAATGTAATTGGTGAGGACCTTTTTTAAAATTTGTCATAGACAAAAACCTACGCATAGTTTTTGATATGACCATGTTCATTATCATTGAAAAAACTGGCGTCTTTCAGTGACTTGCAAAGAAATCTGTTATCTTCTTTTGGAAAAGAGCATTCTTCAGAAGCTCGCTCTGCATAATCCATCGTTGCAAAGGAATTTGGAATCTGCTTGTGATCCTTTTCAGGGCTTCGTCTAAGCTTTTGAAGACTAAAGGCTCTTGCCGCATGGCGTTTCTCACGTTTTCTCTCACTTGCCAGACGCCTACAGGCATTATGTAGCCTGGATGTGCCTCACGTAAGACTATTACGGCGGCTTGTCGTCTTTCCTTGATCAGTTGCTCGCAGACTGCCAAGCGTGCCGAATAGTAGCATCCGCCGATTTGCGCATAGGTTGTTCTTCCATCGTGTCCCTCGTAATCTGAGAACATTGCGACAGTTTTGCCATTTGGGTTCCAGATTGTGCCCGGGTACCAGGCTTCTATGGCTTCGTAGCTCCACGCGTTTGGAATCATTAAAACTTCGAAAATGTTGTCCAAATAATGGGATTCGTGGATGCGGTATTCACTGATTTCGGGGAAAGTTTTGACTTTCTCCATGAGATTTTTTGATACTATGTCGTCTACGGCTGTTATGCTCCAGCGTGTCGGCACAAGTCGCCTTTTCTTTTCTAGACCAAAGGCACCGACGCTGAAAGCTCTTTGAATTTTCGTGACCATAACGCCTTGGCTGTAAAGCTCCAAGACTGCTTGTGTGGCCTTCAAGTCCGTGTCGTAATAGGCTTTTTCCATTCGGCTGTCAAACCGTGCGTTTCCAAGGTGCAAATCTCTTATTGGCGCGGAAGGCCCGAAGGGTTGAACATTGTCGTCTAGGAAAATGAAACCTCTTGGTTTTTTTGCAAGATTCAGTTCCATGTCTACGCTGTTTTCTGCGAGGGCTAGTTCGCGGGTTTGTTCAACTATTTTTCCTGCTTCCTCAAACTTCTGCACGTGCACGCGGTGTTTTCCGCGTATGAGCAGCGAGCGGAAACCAACAATCTCATCTATTGTCTTCCCAAACCACATTTCAGGCAAGTCGAAGAGGCTTGTGTCCTCGTTAATTGGCGGTACAAGGGGACCCGCGTAAACGTAGGGATAACCAATTCTGCCGATGAATACGCTTGGAGGAGACGCACCCGCAATGTCTTCACTTGACATTAACGGAACGCTCTTCAGAAAGTAGTTGACTTTGACGATTATTGGACAGCGGGTTTTGCCGCAGAGGAACCTTGAGCCTTTGCAAATCGCACATAAACCGCTTCGTGAAGCCCTCGTAATGATTTGGTTTTCGCTAAGATCAGCAGGGCCGTGATTTCTTATCATGTTGCGTAACCATGCGCTAGAAGAGCTTTCGCTTTCAGCCCTGGAGTTAAGGTTCAAGTTCATCATCATAAATGTTAATAGGAACCTTTTGATATTTTTTCCGTATTTAAAAAGCTCAAAATAATATTGTTGCGCCTCGGCGTTGAAGGAAGTTTAGACTTAGATCTGTCTATAAAAGAGTGAAAATTGACTGTTTGAAAATTACAGAAGGAAATTATAGAAAATTTGTTTTTTTGTTCTCTAGTCCATTTACATAATACTTTTACATAGTACTTTATAAACTCGGTCAACCGAATTTCTATTCCACGAGATGTCATAGATGAGACATAAAATGTTAAGATTAGGCGCGGTAGTCCTTTGCGCCTTCCTGATATTATCGTTGAGTTTGTCACTTGTTGCTGCTGTAACAACGCTACAAGTTTACGTGTACATAATGAATCCACTAAACCCTGCAAGCGGAGTCAAAGGAGCTATTTCAGATGGTCATTGGGTTGGAGAAATCCCCATGAAAGTCGGCAATGACACTGACACCGTGGCGAGTTCTGGGGAACAAACTAAAGCGTATTGCATGAACTTCAACAAAACAATCAGCGTCAGCAGTACGTATCCCACTCACTTAGGAGGAGTGACGGATACTGCTGAGTGGAGAGCTGTTAGTTACATCCTTACATGGTATGATCCGCCAGCAGATGAAGTTTCTGGGGCTGTAAACCAAGTAGCTATCTGGAGAATACTAAACAATACAAGAGGATATGACTACTGGAAAGAGCCTTGGCTTGTTGATGACCTCGATAATTCGGGCAGCGGCCTTGCTGACATCGCCTACGGTAAAGACGTCACAAGAGAAGGCGACGTATTCCAGTGGATAGAACCTGTTGCAGGGAACATGTCGTCAACTGGGGCTGGCCCCGGTGAAAGCATAACCTTCAAGGCTCAAATTACAACGGCTAATGGCACAGGGAGCGCTGGCGTGAAAGTCCTGTTCAGCGCCACTATAAGTCCTGAAGATACTCCTTTGGATTCTATTTATCTGAATCCAACTGAAACCCACACAGATAGTGACGGCATAGCGGAAGTGACTGTAACTGTGCCGCCGGACACTGAAGTTGGCTCCAAAATCGAGGTAAAAGCATACACGAAGGGAGTGTGGCCTCAACAGTACTTAGACCTTGACGATAGCAGACGACAGGACCTCATTGGGTTTGGAACATCCTACGAGTTGACGGTGTCAACTGACGTTTGGATCTTGGCGTTCCTCTTCGTCATTCCAGAAGTACCGCTTGGAACATTAGCTGCTGGTGTCACCTTTGCTCTCGCCTTCGTATTCTGGAAAAAGGGTTTGCGACTGACCAGAACCTAGGCAAGCAGCCAATTGCTGTATCCTTCCTTTCTTGTTCTTTTTTGACAGTTCAAAATGAAAAAAGGCGCCTTGGCTGATATCCACATTCGTATCCAAACTCGGAAAATTCAAATGCACATATTCTTGCTAATTAATCGGCAACGCGAATTTTATTGAACCTCTTTATTTATTCTGCAGTTTGACAAGTATCAGAGAATTACGGATTTTGATCTGGTGCGTCTTTAGAGGTTCACTTGTAACTGCTCCCATGGATTTTCCTGTGGTAACATCGAATTTTGCATAATGGAAACCACATGTTAATACTTTTCCGTGGAGGCTTCCCAAGTAAAGCGGATATCCCATGTGGGGACATCGATTCTCAAATGCGTAGAACTCTCCTTCAACGTTGACTACGCAAACCTCATGGTCTTCAACTTTGAAAACTTTCATTTTGCTTTCAGGAATTTCTTGTGTCTCACCTATTCTGACATATTTTCCCATCAATCACCACCGCAATTCATGTGACCTATTTTCAAGTAAATATGGAGTCTAGCAACATCATGATGACAAATCCAAGTACTAGTCCGAAGGTTGCTTCTCTCTCAAATCCTTTCCTGTGGCTTTCTGGAATCATTTCATCGCTCACTACGAAAAGCATAGCGCCCGCGGCAAAGGCAAGTCCCCAAGGCAGAATCGGATGGAAAATGGAGACCAGTGCAACTCCTAACAAGCCGCCAACGGGTTCAACCAAACCCGTCAACGTTCCGTACCATAAACACTTGCGTCTGCTGTATCCCTCCCTTAACAAGGGCAACGCAACTGCAAGACCTTCAGGCATATTTTGAAGCCCAATAGCCATGGCAATCACTAATCCTGCCGCTACGTCTCCACTGCCGAAGGTGACCCCCACTGCCAACCCTTCGGGAAAGTTGTGGATGGTTATGGCGAGAACAAACAGCCAAACTCGTGACAGCCTTGAAGGAGGCCCTTCAGCGCCAAACGCTGGATGAAAGTGAGGAATGAAACGGTCAACCAGATGCAATACGACAGCTCCTATGATAATCCCGAAAACGGCAACCACAGGACCACTTAGATCGATAGCTGGAACGATTAAACTAAATGAAGTAGCGGCCAGCATGACACCTGCCGAAAATCCAAGCATGATATCTAAAAACTTGTCCGATATTCTTTTCGTGAATAATACTGGTATGGCTCCAGCACCAGTGGCCAACCCTGCAACTAAGCTGGCTGTTAAACCAAGCCAAATTATTTCCTCGGTCATACACAACACATGATCTAATATACCGTGTGAGATTTTAAAAAAAGGTGGAAGTTTAGTTTCTTTCTTTATTCGATGTGTCGGAATTTTTGAGTGTAAGGTCCTTCTCCAGGCGTTCTGCGTCTAAAGTGGCCAGAAGGCCTTCCTTCGAGCAGTTCTTGGAACCAAGCTTCATGTTCTATTTCTTCATGTAGAATAGCCAATGACAAGTCGTAGGTTCGGTGGTCCTTGCCGAAAGTCATGTTACATATTTCCGTGTAAACTCGTACAGCACATCTTTCTGCTTCCAATAGGACTTTTAGGACAGCCTTCAGATTGCTCGGGTCTTCAGGCAGATAAGCTGCAGAGCAAGCAGCATCATCATGCAGCTCCTTCATGTCTCGGTATAGCTTGCCCCCCAGTTCGTAGATGCGTGGAGCAATAGTTTCAAAATGTAATCGGTCTTCTAGCCTTGCGTCCTCAGCTATCTCCTTCACAGTTTCTCCGTCCAGCCCCGTACAGTGCATCCTTAGAAGGGTATAGTAGTAGTAGGTCGTGAGTTCAGCTGCTGCAGCTTTCTTCAGTTTATCTATTAAGAGGTCAACGTTAACTCCAGCCTTCTCCACCATGGCCCTACCTACGTTAGTTGAATATTTCTTCTCCATAAAAGTTATCACTTCTTTCTTCACGTAAATTATACTGTTTTTTGGTATTTTATTCTTTCGAAAATGTTTGAGGAAAGAATCAGTATTTGAGAGATCGGCTTTTTTGTCGTGGCCGTCAAAACAAGTCATTATTGAAAGTCTAGAAATTGGAAATTGGCTTCTATTTGGACCCAAAACTCATGATAGAATGATTCTATCAAGAGGGTTATCTTGCCCATAAAATAGAGAACGTGCCCTGACATAGCTCCAAACTAGTATGCAAACTCGGAAAATCCAAGTTTTTGTTAAATTTGTGTTTGGCCCAATTTTGACCAAAATCTATTCTAGTACTACCTATGCATCGAAAGGATTGATATGTAAACTACTTTCGGGCGATGTCGAGTTCTACTGGTCCCCAACCCATACTTAAGGTTCTTGAACGGACAGACTTGAACCCAACTCGAAGCATAGAATCTGCAACAAATCCTCTGTAATACACGCTTGTATCCCTACCCGTCAAAGCAAGAGACAACAACGAGAGAACAAGATTCTCAGGTTTTGTTCGTTCATGGGTCTGACCAAAGCCGTAGATTGAAAAGAACACGCCACCATAGTTAAGGGCATCATAAATTTTCTTCACAACAGAGTCGATGTCTCTGGAAAATTGGAGGGAATTGCATGCCAAGATCAAATCATACCCCTCGCCTATGAAATCACGGTTGAAGTCGCCGCTGAGGGTTCCCATCCTGTCCTCCATCTCATAATCCTTGATGAATGTCTCGGCTACCTTAACGACAGCTGGCAGATCAAAAACAATGCCTTTCATGCTAGGATGTGCAGCTACAACAGCCATTCCAATAATCCCTGGGCCACCGCCTAGATCCAGCATTTTCCGAAATGAGGGAAACTCTGGCAGTTTTGAGACTGTACTCACTATCAGCTGAGCATCGCCAGCCCGTTCAGAGTTAGCCATCATTAACGCACCTTGTGCTAACATCTCTTCAGAGAACTGACTCGTTTCAGGTGGGGGCGGTGGGCCTTCCTTTACAAGTTTAGACAAGTTTTCGAGTGGAGAGTCAGTACGCGCCATGAAAGTGAGTAACTGTCCCAAATATGTCTGGGTGCCTTCAACCAGAAAAGCCTCACTTATGGGCGCATTCTGATATAGACTATTCTTTTTCAACACAAGATCAATTGCTACTAACCCATCGAGAAAAAGCTCCGTATTCCGCGGATGGGTCCCCATACTTTTAGCCACAACATCGGCTGACACAGGCTTAGAAAGACGATTGAACACTTTCAACTCGATAGCGGTCAACAATAGCTTCGACCGAACCGGCGCAACAAGCATCTTCCAAAGATCGGCAAAACTAACACTCAATTCAGGTATTTCTATCATCACAACTTACCTTTTTTTTAAATATGTGATTTAAAGCGAATAAGACTTATGCTCACTCAGATTGTCCAAATAGTCTTTAAGACTACTATACAATCTGAGGAACAAAGTAGCTTATTGATAAGCTTAAACAAACATTAGTTTTGAATAGAGATTCTCAAACAACAATTTTCGCAAAATAGAGGGTTTTTCGGTTCTAAAAATGGGTTAAGGCGCCCTGGCCGGGATTTGAACCCGGGTCTAGCGGGCGACAGCCGCTTATACTAGACCGGACTATACTACCAGGGCTGTTGCTTAAGCGAAGTGAATAAAGATATTTTTCGGTTAATTAAGTTTTCTTGGCAAGCTCTGCAAATTGTCCTAGGCTTTATATTTGTACCTCTTGGGGTTTTTTGCCCGTCATGTATTCTAAATCGATTCTTCCAATGGCTGTTGTTTTCAGTTTTTCAGGGTTAAACTTCTTCAAGAGATCTTCTGGGTTAGGATCAAGTTGCCTTATCATACACTCTATGGCGTGGTGTTTTTCATCGGGACTGTCGATTAGGGTGATTTTTCCTGAGAAGTGAACAGAGGCGTAAAGGTGCCTGCATTCCCCGTGCACGTAGCCGTAGTCGAGCACTGTTTGGCCCCAGACGTTGTTGTTTGCCTTCATGAACACGATTTTCTTGCCTTCCGCGGCACAGTGGAAGTAAATGCAGTTACGGTCTTCATCGTAGCCATGACTTAGAGAAACAAGATACGGTTCATTATCCCTGCAAAGCGCAATCGTCACGTACTTAGTAGACTTCAATATCTTCTTAAGCGCTTTTTGGTCGGTTATCTCCCTATCCTTCCGCCTCATATGAAATGACATGACATTCACTGTCTCCAACGACAGTTATTAGCTTTATTGAATTCGTCTAAAGGTGGAGATTCAGCTCGATCACCAGAACTTTCTTTCCTGCACTCTGTTGAGAATCTCAAAAATCGCTACACCTATGAAGGATGAAACCGCGTACATTATGAATAACAACATATCAAGCAACTCAACACTGATGGTTCCCGAGTTCTGCACTGTCACGCTAATTGTTAAAGTAACTCTTAGGAGAATCACAGAAATTAGCAGAACCACGAAAAGAGCGAGGCTGACAAGAGGAGGCTTGAACAAGTCATAAGGATCATGGGATTTCGTTCGCCTTACTACTAACCACCAGATCGCGCCGCCTGGGGCCAGCAAGGAGTAAACGAGAATTATAACAGTTCCAACATAGAGTGCGCCTATGCCAAAGGAAGGTACAAGGAAAATGCTCAGTATGCCAGGATTGACTAGGGCTAGGAGAAAACCGACAAAACCTATTAGTATGGCGTCTCCACCGCGCAGGGGAGAGTGCTCAGGTTTCTTTTCAGGAAATTTCAGAAGCATCTGCGAGGCCAATTGTCCCTTTTCGGTTAAAAGGTATTTTCCGCTGTCATTTTTGCAGATCAAGTCACCCAAAATCTTCAGATGGTAGTTGAGCTTTCCGGTGTTTTCCACTTCTGTCAAATTCATCAAATCTCCATAGGCAAGCTCTTTTTTTTCAAGCAGAGCCAGCACTATCTTCCGTCTGATCGGATGCTTGAGAATTCTGTTAAGGGACTCAAGGTCAACAGTCAATAGCCCAACACCTTGAAGCCGCATAGTAATGTGCGGAGTGTTTGATTTAAGGCTGCTTGACTAATATTTTTATCAGAAATTTATCATATCTAAAACCACACCTTACTTGACACAAATTCATCAGCATTCGGTTGCTTCATTTTTTGCCCTGAATCATTAAGAGGACAAGCAAGACACCAAAACGACAGAGTAAAGCGCAAAATCTAGAAACCCTTTAGAGCTAACCCTGAAATTGAACCTATATATAGAGGGGGTATAAGTCCCACAGAACGTATCAGCAAAAAAAGCTAATAAACCTAGCTAATGACCAATGGCTTAATTATGGCAAAAAACTTAAGCGAAACACATCTGATGCTCAAAAGGCTTCTCCCGCACTCCTTCGTATCTGGTAGCTCTATGGAATTTCTGCCTCATCAGAGTAGCCTCTGCTTTCATAGTAGCCCTTAAAATCGTAGTCGACAAGTTCAATGCGGTTAACACTACTTATCCACTTGTAACCCCACTTGCCAGGCACCACCAAACGCAATTTTTCAGGCAAAGGAGCACCGTCTCTCTCGTAGGCCAGAATTATGTCTTCACGCATAGCCGTTGCAACCGTCAAATCCGTGGAAAAACCATCTTCAGCGTAGAACGCAACCTTAACTGATTCTGTAGAAACGCCAGCGCTTCCCAGTATGAGTCCAAGTCTCACGCCGGTCCAATTGCCCTTTGCAACGGGATAATTGGCAGAGTCTACGCAGAAAAGCGTAGCATTCACAGTGCTTCTAGGCATAACAGTGATTTCTTCAAACGTTAGGCTCAAGGGATGATCAACGAGTCCGTCCACGGTTAACCGCCATTCCGAATCGCCAGAAGACCCTGAACCAAAAAGGTTTAAACTCCAACCCAAATACGCCACAACTAACACCGCGACAACAATCAATATTGCCAAAAGGAGCAGTTTTCTTTTCATTCAAGTTGCCATCCGCTTTTATACGCTAATAAAAATATGACATACGGCATATTTAAACTCCTCGCCAAAATAACGCAATAACCATTCTTGTTACCTTAACTTTTCTCGAAACGTCTGCCATCTGCACAAAAACAAGTTCCTAGTAGCGCGTTCCACGTAAGAAAAAGAAATAAAACTTAGTTGCCGACCTTTTACAATTATGAACTACCATCTGGTAATCCAGCCATTGGACCGCCAATATGATTTTCTTGACGAAATCGGCAAGAATTCCCTGCTCATTTTTAAACCCAAAATAGGAAGTTTTGAAGTTTTACCAATTAGAGCATTGCCAAAACGCTTGCTACTCACGCCCGCAAGTTTTTTTGGCCGTCTCATCATGAAAAGGATGAGGATGATTCATCTCGATGACTTAAGTGAAGAACTGAAAACGTACTGGACGTATGACCCGAAACAAATAAGACTTGCAATTTTGCCTCATTTCATAATAGAATTTGGCTTTGATATGACAGCCTTGTATCTCAAAGCTAACTTATCCGTAATCTCGACCTATGGAATAAAAAAGGAGCATTTGCCTCAAGGTTGCACGGGAATCAGCTTACATGAAATCGGCCACAATGTTGGATTACGCCACTGTAAAACCAAAGGTTGCGTTATGAGAAGACCTTCCAAACCCGAAAATTTCCATGAAGGCATCTACAAACTTTGCAACCGACACAGAGAAAATTTTGAAAATTAGCGATTACGTTTACCAGCGTTCATAATGGACAGAAGTCAACTGCTCGACATCATTTCTCGGCCATCAGCCAAAAAATTCGCCTCAGCGAGCTATGTTTACTTTCACTTCATAAATCTAATAAAAGAGATTGGCAAACAAAAATTGGACAAGAGCTATGATAAAGATACTTCGAAGGCAAAAATCTGCTTACGCCCTTAGCGCGGTGCTGTGTTTATTAGGGCTAACTGCACTGTCCATAACGCTTTGGAAAACATGGTCGAGAATTTCTTCAGCTGAAAATCCCCTCTCAACTTACTGGACGCTGGTGTGGAACGAACAAATAGGGTCACTACTAGGTATCGAGTTCAAACTAGCATATCTTCTCATTTCCGCAATAGCGCTACTTATTTCCGCAGTGCTAGTATGTGCTTTGAGTCGTCAATGGTTCTATCTTCCAGGGGACGTTGTTTTGTTTCAATGCCCCTTTTGCCACAAGAAATGGAGAGCAACAGAAGACAAAGCACTTGTTCACTGCCCCCATTGTCTTCAGCTAGTGCACCCAAAGATAGTTGAAAAATAAGCTAAGACGCACTTGCTATTGGCAAGATCGAAAAGCACTTTTGCGGCTCTTCTACGCTTTTCTTTTCGCTCCACAATTGGGGCAAAATACGGCGGTTTGGGGCACGAGCCCTCCGCAATAGCTGCACGGAATCATTACGATTTCTTTGACAATCACTTCTCTTTTCTTAACCCTTTCGGGAACGTTGTCAGCTCCCTTGGACCTACTCGCTTTGGCAAGCTCTCTAGGTCTGTCGACTCTTTCCAAATAGTATATCAAGAAAATTATGAGCAAGCCGAAAACAAAAAAGCATGCAATAAGGACGACCAATGCAGTATCCATCGAATTACCTTCTGATGAGAGGATCTCAGCGAATTAATGTCATACAGTTCAGAGTGGTTGATTTATATGGCTTATGAAGCAACACTAAATATCAAACCGTAATCCCAACGAAGCTCTAGTCCTTTATTTTCGGTGCCACAATACCTAGGACTCCGCTAATAAGCACCATTAAACCTTCGATGTCCCTACCGTAGAAAAGCGTGAGTGCCCCAAGAATTATGTTTATCACTCCTCCTGCCAAGTAGTTTCCTTTCCAAAGCAACGCGCTTGCGATTATGGCTACTACACCTATTACAACCAGCGCTGGCGATTCAAAATTGATGTTCCTGCCTCCATCAAAGATTTTTATGATCACATCGATGGCACCTTTACACAAAAGTACGCCGCCGATTATCCCTAAAATCAAGGCTACCAATGCGATGGCATGTTCACTTTTCATTTTTTGTTCACAGCAGTCTTTCAAAACCGACTGGTACTTATGATTTCTGAACTGAAAATTATGAACACGAATCCTTATTCAAACATAGCGCGTTAATCGTACGCGTAATGTTCAATGGGTATAAAATCCATCCCCTAGTAAGGAGATTTCTTCAAAAATGGGGAGAAGCGAATAACGCAAGATCAAATCTGCCTACGACAGGCAGACTCTAAGCTAACCCTTTCTGAAGAAAAACAGTATTTTGCTTTTTGTTATTTAGGCACGTAACAGCGTACGCAGCAGAAGCATTCACTGTTGTTGTAAGCGTCTAATACGTCTTTCAGCCACAACGCCAACCGTCTATCGTCGCCTAGCGGCTTGGAGCCAAGAGGATGATCGATTAAGAAGTTGTCAGCTTTTGAAATGATTTCATCGATGTCTATTGATTTGTCGCAAAGCCAGAACGTTGAACAGGCTCCAGACAGGCGATTCAATTTCGCCGCGATTAGTTGGGCTGCAAGCATTCTGGTGGCATCCTTGGCTTTCGCTCCCCACAATATTTCGAGGGCTTCCTCTTTCGTATACGTCACATTGCCTATTTCGATTTCACTGACAGGCCAAGACTCTGGATGAGTCTTCCAGTATCCTAAACTTCGCGGAAAGAACCAGCACGTTACTCTTACGAAAGCCTTGTCAGAGGCCCAAACTGCTCTACCGAGACTGTCAACACCCGTAGCAATTGCTACGTTACATTCGCATCCACATATGGAAGCGTTGAAGGACCATACGAAAGTTTCGTTTGGCAAAAGACTTGCAGGGATCAGATCTGCTGGTGCTGGTCCATAGATCGAATCAACTAGTGTCAGATTTAACAGAGGTGTGTCTCCAGTGTTAGTTGTGACGATTGTGTACGTGACGTTTTCTCCGTCATGTATTTCTGTAGGCATTGCCGTTTTGTTTACTTCCAGTGCTGGATGAAGAATGTCAACGGTCCAAGTTGCCTCCGCATAGATTTCGGTCTCATTCAGTGTCGCCCAAGCCTTCGCCGTGTTTGTTAGCGGGTCTTCAGACTCTACAGGCACAACATGGGTAAGGTTAAACATGTCAGATTCGCCCACAGATAAATCTCCTTGCCAGCTGAATCCTAGAAACTCGTCTTGAACAGTTACATTAGCAATAGATGAATCAGCCAAGTTTGTAACGACTATCGTATACTTTATTACGTCGCCTTCATGAGCGAATTCGGGGCCATATTTTTTGATGTCTATTAGGCGTTGTAAGATGGTGGTTGTCGCTTGGGTTGATGCATTGGAATATGCTCCTTCGGAATCGACTGCCTCAACAGAAACTGTGTTGACAAGCGGATGAGGATCCGTGTCCAAGACGTTTCGTTGAAGCATGTAGGTCACTCCGGTTTCGTTGCTTGCTGCCATGAAAGGAATCGTATCGCTAAATCCAAGTAGTTCGTCAGTCACGTTTATGTTATGCAGATCGAAGTCAGATGGATTGTAGACTTTGATGTGGTACGTCACCGTGTCGTTGACATAGGCGAAGGAATCTGCAGTTTTTAGGACGCCAACGCCGTGGAAAGCACCTAATTTTTGAGTTGCAAGCACTAGGGTGAACGAAGCTATCGCTATTGGCGCAAGAAGCAACAGAATTTTCCATAGAAGTTTACTCTTGAAAATAGCCATTCTACCTACTCTCCCATCACTAAATGCTGTCAAAAACAATATTTGAACGTATCTAGAACTAAACTATAGATTAATCTTCTAGCCTACGCGCAGATGACTATGACAAAGACCAGGCACAACGAGACAAGGAAAAGGCTGAAAAGGCGCCTTTCGCAATCTCAAGAACCCTGCCTGAAGCTTTCGCGTGTACAGTCTTGGAAACCTCTACAGAATGTAATAACGAAAAGAAGACATGACTTTGTTATGGCGGTTTGAGGCGCCGGGAGTGGGATTTGAACCCACGCGGCCCAGTATGGGCCACAGGCTGTTTGGGAATTGGATAATCTCCAGGCCTGCTCCCTACCTGGCTAGGAGACCCCGGCACTACGCAGTTAATTCAAGTCTTGTGATTTATTATAGGTTTTCCATGCGAATTAAATATTTACGAAACATTTTTCATAGAAATTGACCTCTACCTGCCAAGGCTTAGGGTTTTTCCGCCATTAATACGCGATAACCACTTTTTCTCGCGAGGACTTCTACATTTCCAAAGGTTTCCTCAAAAATCGATGGCAGCTTTTTTCCAGCAATCTTGGATCTCACAACCATTTGGAACAAAGCGCTACTTGCCATGAATCTTGGAGCGTCAACGATTATTGTTTTTACGGTGTCCATGCCAGCGCTAACTGGCGGATTTGAAAGAATACAATTGAAGGTTAAATCTCTAACGGGCTCGTATAGGTAGCCATATCTAACTTCCACGTTACCTACGCGGTTCAGCTCAATGTTTTGCCTTGCAAGCCACACAGCCCGAGCATTTACATCCACCATGACCACATGCAAATTTGGACAAAAAGCGGCGGCTGCTATTCCGACAGCGCCATAGCCGCATCCAACATCCAGAACGTCGCCCTTTTCGGGAAGAACCATGGATTCAATCAGTAATCTAGTTCCCAAATCGATGCGCTTCTTAGAAAAAACGCTTGAACTGGTCAAAAACTCGAAAGGTTCACCACGCAGGCACGTGCGGATCAGACCAAGCCTTGCTTTAGATTTAGGATAAGCAGCAAAATAATGCTCTAGGCGTTCATTCTTCTTAGTCATCCCGCTTTAACCACTGCTCCAGACCTTGGGATAAGTTCCTCTTGGCATCAGAACCCTCATAGGTTCAGCAACGACTCCGTGCTCCAAATTCAAAATTTCCTCTGGGGAAGAAGCAGCACTAGCCAGCGCCACTGCTTCGCCTTTCAATGTAAGAACTGCAACCATTGACCCTTTGCTCATTCCAGTTTCGAGCGCCAGAACGCCGGGGGCCGTCAAGCTTGCGCCATGGCAGATGGCGTCCACAGCGGAGTCCCTTATGAAGATTTTCGGAAGTAAGGTCAACGCGGCTTCCATGGGTTGAATAAACCGCCTCAAAATTTGCTCATTTTTCTTCTCTTCCCATTCTGCGAACCAGTAAGCCACATCATGCAAAGTCACACTGTCCTTGCCATCTTCAACGAAGGGCCCAGCTCGCGTTCTACGCAATTCTTGCATGTGGGCTCCGCAACCCAAAACTTCGCCCATGTCATAACAGAGTTTCCGTATGTACGTGCCGGCTTCGCACCCCACTTTGAAGAGCACGTTCCGTCCTTCCATTTCCAAAAAATCCATATAGTAAATGCGTCTAGTCCGCAGTTGCCGTTTAACCGACGCCCTTAAGGGAGGCCTCTGGTAAATGGTATCAGTAAATTCTTCAATGACTTTTCGGATTTGTTTTTCGTCTGTATCTCCGTGGAGTTTCATTACGCAAATGTATTCTTTCCCGCTGTAAAGTAAAGCTTGGACGATCTTCCTAGATTCCTCTATGGTGATGGGCAATACGCCGGTCACTTTGGGATTTCTCTGGCTTACGTGTTTAAGCCTCTAGAGTCCCGCCGTGACCAACATGGGCTAAATGCAAGATTTTCTTGACCCAAGCCGCTACTTCGTGGCTTGTGGGGCCGGATGGTTTGTCTAGGTTTATGACCCCATATCGGATGTATTCCCCACCTGGCCTTTCATCGGGTTTGTGCCCATACTTTGGATCTGTCGTGCCCTCAGCTTTTACTAGCAATTCACGCTTTATTTCCCATGGAGCAGTTGTTCTAGGCATGTGACATATCACTCTCCTAATGTGTAGAAAAAAGGCTTTGAAGTATAAAGAGTTTGGATTACGTTAATTTGGGCTTGATGATTTGTGCCATTGCTTCCAGTTTGCCAGCTGCTTTTAGCGTTTCTGCAATTTCTTCGTCTGCTGCTCCCCGTTTAATTTCGACTCTGTCTTGAAGGGGCTCGATGTGGTTTATGTTTGCTCTTCTTCTCTTAATGCCGGTAACTGTTTTTGGGCCAGTTATTAGCACGAAGCTTTTATCCATAACATCAACTATGACACATTTTCTTCCAGCCTCGCGACCAGCCACTTTTACACATACTCTGCCAACTTCTATAGCGGGCATACCTCAAGACTCCTAATTAAAATCCAAAATAAAAGAACCCTCAGCACATATTTAAGCATGACATAACCTAAACCTTTACGAAATCACTGAATCGTTTATACTGTCTTCCATTAATCTGATGTGCCTTCTTATTGCCATGTGCCAAAGTTGGTAAGTTGGATTAAATTTTAATCCCCAAACCCTCTCTCTTCTTCACTAACTCGCTCCTATTCTCCTACTAACCCTCTCTCTAAAAAAACAAAAAAACACACAGCACAAATGATTCAATAAACGGAGTCACCAACGTAATCATACACACTTTGGGAAAGTCAATCAGTAACCAATTCTTTTCGGTTATTGATTAACTCTTTATTTTCCTCGTTTTTCCCAAAAGCGTCGAATTGACGGCATGAACAGGGTCAATATCCAAAGCATAAACCTGAGCGGGATGCCAAAATTGCTGTCTATTTGGATAGTCCAATTCCAGAAAATTGGTAAAGCTGAGATGAAGAACAACGCCATGCCTATAAGCTGCGTGTTCCTTCGAAGCCTAAAATCACGGATTACTTGTTCTGGCTTATTTTTGTCCGATAAAATGGAGTTGGCGAAGAATGCTTGTATGGCGAATAGTCCTCCGAGGTCAAAGGCGTAGACTATTGAAACGTTCTCAACCAACGACATGCTGGAATTAATTAGCTGGTTGAAGAGGAAGGGTTCAATGGAGACCAAGAACAGCAGCAAGACATTGTAGCTGACCAATCTATCAGTTTCAACACGGAGAAAAGCCATTGTTCGAGTGTACGAATACCAGACGCTGATAAGTATGATAAAACTGAAAGCGTAGAAAGCTATTGACAATACCAATGCCTGAAAATCGCTTGGAGGCTGCCCAATCAAAGTTAGGGCGCCTATGGAGAGAGCTAAGCCGAAAATCAAGTCAGAGAGGGATTCAATTCGCGTTTTATAAGGTGTCACATCCATTTCTTGAGTCTCCCAACAATTATTGATAGTTAGTCTAATCAGGTGTAATATCAAGTTAAACGTTATTGCATTTGTAGTAGAAAAAGCCTAGTTTTAACGGTGGGCACGCTTCTTTTAATGGAGTCATTGCTCACGAACGAAGTTCTTTAATACAAAATGCGCACAGTATCGGTTAGGCTGAGCGGATGATTGACATACCCACAATAGCTTCGATAGTTACAACAATAAGCATCGTTATTGGTGTTGTCTTTACTATCTTGGAAATTCGGCATCTAACTAAAACAAGGAAAACCGAGGTTATAATGAGAATTTACGATAGGTTTGGCACCAGAGATGTAGTGGAAGCTATTAACAGGGTTGGCAATGCCAAATTTGAGAACATCACGGACTATAACAAGAAGTACGGATTTACTGACGTCACCATGATTGCTGAGCTCTTTGAAGGCATAGGGGTTCTATTGGAGCAGAGCTTGATAGACATCAAAATGGTTGACAAACTTTTCGGTCCAACATTAAATTTGCTGTGGGGTAGGATGAAGCCTGTGCTTTATGCCATGAGGGAAGGTCTGAAGGAACCGTTCTTTTTCTCACATTACGAATATCTTATTGAAAGATTAAACTCATTTAGGGAAAACCATTAGCGCGTGCGGGATTAAATTTTAACCTTGTTAAAAATTTCAAAATAGCGCTATAAATTGGACCATCCTAAAGTATAGAACTAAACAAATATGCCTCTAAACCAGTAAAGTTATCTTGGGTGGTGAAAATCGTGGCAGATGAAGAGGAAGAGCTACCACAACTGAAGGCATTGTACGATGAGTTGTGGAGCGACGCAAGAACCATGATTAAAGACATGAACAAAAGCATCTATGTTTATCTTTTCGCTGGCTTTTTATCGTTGGTTTTCTCGACCATAATGATAGGAAGTGGAATCTCTAACTGGAATAAAATATTTTCAGGCGACGCGAGCACTCTGACATATGTCTATGTAATAGCTGAGACGTTTGGTTCAGTTGTATATGTCATATTCGGCATTACATTGTTGCACTGGTACCGCAAGCTCAGGGGCAGATATTCAAAACTTATCAAGATGGAGGAAAACTTGAGGACCAAGTGATGCGTAGGAGTAAATGTCCTCCGCCTTCGAAAGCTGCGGAAAGGCTCAAAGAGTATTTGGATATTTTTGAGTCTATGCAAGCGAAACGGGGCAAGACACTAGGGTATGATATTTACAGAAGAGCTGGAAATCCCTATCAAACAGATAGCACAATTAAGTATCTTAAAGAGAATGGTTTGATTGAGGGAAACAAAACCGACGGGTATCGAAAGACAGAGAAAGGCGATACGTGGCATGAAATTCTGCGAAAACACCGTGACCTGGTCGGTGTATTAACAAGAGAACTAAGCGGTTACAGACGAAAGCGCTGGTAGAATTTTAACTAAACATGTTCCAAATGGTTTGGGTTTGGGATTAAATTTTAATCTTGAGTGGGGGAAGAACTCGGTCATGCAAATTTGTAAAGAGTTGCTTTTGAATAAATGACAAAGGTCATGCTGTTATTGTCTAGCTTTCCTAGATAGTTCCTTAGCCCAATTGCGAATTTCATCCCAATCGCGCAGGTCATAAATACCTGGTGCAACCTTTTTGAAGCCGTCTTTTTCAAGTTGTGGCTTGAAAAATTCCATACCTTTACGTGCTATGAAGCCCATTTTGTTATAGTCGATAACTCCGCCGAAAAAGCCTACCGCTATTGGCTTGAGACCGTACTTTGCAAGCTTGTCCTCTAAGGCAATCTTTCGTGTTTTTGCAACGTCATCTATCTTTCCTTCTCTTTCAAAAAACGGTTTCATTGTAGAGACAAACAAAGCCAGCTTTTTACCTTCGAATTCCTTCCTGAAGTTTTTCAGAAAATCTTCAGCCTCACTTGCCCATTTGCAATTTCCCATGCCACTGCCTACAATGATTAAGTCATATTCTGATATGTCTTTGATTTTTTCTTCTTTCAGGTTAACTATCTTGGTATCAAAGCCTTCTTCTCTTAATATCTTAGCTATTTCCTCTGAGGTTCCAGTCGTTGCTCCATAGCGTGTGCCGTATGCAATTAACACTTTCAAAGGATCACCTGAACGGTGATTCTCAATTTGACTTATAAATATTGACTTGAGTGCGCGCAGTTTTGTGAATTTGAACACAGCGAATTAAGAGCAACCATATGCTGAGAATTAGCGGACTCCTTATGTGTTGTGTGATATACACGTCACATGTGCTCTGTGCTATGTGTACTGTGTGTGATATACGAGCGGAGCAGTTGTGAAAGAGAGAGTATATGAGTGAGAGAGTGAGAGGTTGTTACAGAAAGTTTGGGTTTGGATTAAAATTTAATGCACACACACGATTTCATGGACGTGCGCTGCCTTCGGCAGCGGCAGGTGTCCCGCGCGCGCTAATTGGTTACCTTCTGGATCAATGGCCAAAGCCCACCAGGCTATGCCAGGAACTTCCATCTTAGGAACAACAACTTTGCCGCCTAGAGCTTCAATCTTCTCAGAGTATTTATCAACAGACTCTACCAAAATATTATAATATTTTATTTGGTGAAAAAGGCATGCTTTAGTTCACCAGTCGCTGGCTGCGTTGACTACGGAGAGGATTACATATTTCCTTCTATCTGGTTATCTCGAAGCTTTTTTTCTCCAGAGAATTATTGCTGTGACGACTATACCCACTGCGACGATGCTAGCTGCCGCCACAAGCCACCATGGAAAAGCTTGTGTGGAGTTCACGGTGACAGCCAATGTGTCTATAGCTTGGTTTCCTGAAGCATCTTCAACTGTCAACGTTACAGTGTAGGTGCCTGCGTCTGTATATTTGTAGGTTATTGTTTTGCCTGTACCGGTTGCTCCGTCGCCGAAGTCCCACTCATAGCTAAGGATGCCGACGTTGTCTGTTGAGCCGCCAGCGTCAAAAGTCACGGTATCCTCCACGTTCACTGTTTGGTCTTGACCGGCATCAGCTACAGGGTTGGTGACGTCTAAGACTGTAATGACTACTGTATCTGTTGCATAGTTTCCTGCAGAATCGCTGACATTTAGGGTAATTGAGTATATTCCAGGCGTATTGAATACATAACTCGGTTTTTCTCCAGACAAAGTCTTGGCTGTACCATCGATGAATGTCCAAGTGTAGCTTGTTATTGCAACATTGTCCGATGAAGCAGAACCATCCAACATCACCAAAATATCTTCATTCACCGTCTGATTTGAACCAGCATTTGCGGATGGACTTGTAACATCAATAACCGTAATCGTTACCGTGTCAGTTGCCCAGTTTCCAGTCGCATCTGTCACATTCAGAGTAATCGTGTAGACGCCTGGACTGCTGAACGTGTAGGAGGGTTTATCTCCACTCAAAGTCTTCACAGTCACATCAGTAAATGTCCAAGTGTAACCAGTTATGCCGACGTTGTCAATAGAGCCTGAGCCATCCAGAGTTGTTGAAACATCTTCATTGACTGTTCTGTCCAAGCCAGCGTCAGCTACGGGGTCAGTGACATCAAGCACAGTGATCGTTACAGTGTCAGTTGCCGTGTTGCCTACTGAATCAGTTACATCAAGCGTAACGGTGTATGTTCCAGGAGTAGCAAACGTGTACGTTGGGTTCTTGCCGCTCAAGGTTTGAGGCGTCGAGTCTATGAAGGTCCAAGTGTAAGTTGCAATCTCGTTTTCATCTGTTGAGGCAGAGCCATTGAATGTCACAACCGTGTCTTCATCGACGGTTTGATCTGGACCCGCGTTGGCTGTTGGTGGAGTGGTGTCAACTGTGAAGGAGACGGTGCTCGTTCCCATATTGCCGCAAGTGTCGTTTGCATAGACAACCCCGTGATGTTGTCCGTCAGACAATGTTGGTAGAGTTGTATTCTCCGTGATCGTTGCGTTTGGTTGCCCGTCTAGGCTGTAGCCCATCCAACTAGTGGATTCGTCAACAGTAAAGTTCAGAGGGATGCTGACATTTGTTGCATATGTTTTATTTTCTGGAGATAGAATGGTGATTGTGGGTGGACGGATAAATGTTGTTATATCCACAAACTCTCCCCAAGGATAGCCATAAGGATCGTAAGTCCAGTTCCATAAAGTAATGAACGGGTTTCCGAGGACCCTTACATCATTTGGACTTGGCGGAGGAGGTAATTGTGCATGAGCTAATATGATTCTAATAGTGTATGTTCCCGCTAGCAATGTTGGAATGGTTATTGGTACAGTGTTTTCAACGCGTACCCAAGCTTGCACAGCTTCCATTGGAGCTGAATTCAGATTGGGCAATATTTTAGGGTTGTAATTTGGGAAGGCCCCAGATGTGATATAAGTCGCCTTGTCCAAGTACGGACCTGTGACTGCCGGAGGGTCTCCGAAAAATGTGATGTTGTTCGTCCAGCTTGCAAGCAATGTAGTGTTGACCAATCGAGGGTAAGAAACGTTGTAGGGAGGAAACGATATATTGCCTGAAATGGTTCCAACATAGATAGCTAAATCAATTGAACTACCATGCCAAATTGACCAATTGATCGCAAAAGTAACAAGCTGACCAACAGTAACATTTAGTGGGCCTTGAGGCATCACTCCTCCAGGATTGCTTGGAAGGGCTGGCTCCTCGCTCATACAATGAGCAGACCCGTCTGGATCTGAACCCCAACCGAAATAGCGGATACATCCCTCTTTGTTTTCAGATTTTAGCGAGGGAAACATCAAAGCCAGCAGAATAAGCCCAAGTACAATTGCAGTAAATATTTTTGTTTTTATCTCGATCTCTCCTTGATCTCGATTTCCTAGCGCTCGTACAGGCTAATGCGGTTAATGTATACCCCGTATTAAGTATTCCGATATAATTATTCAAAACAGATTCGCTTACTGCCTCTGTTCTCAGTTAAGAAAGAAGTTTTTGAATTGAATATTACTGTTTAAGCTGCTACGAAAAACTATGGCTTTAAATCTACTCGTTAGATAAAGAGCCCTCACACTTTCTTTGTAATATTGAGATCAAATTTCGTTTGTGGGATTAAATTTTAATCCAATCAGCCAGAAATTAGAATTTGATCCACCACTCACTCTTTTTTCCAACAAAGCCTTGAGTAGGTAATCAGCCCCAAAATGAATAGCAATAGCGCAACAAGTGCAGTAAGAACAGTTTGACTTGTGCTAAGGGGATTATAACCAGCATATTCTTCTCCAACCAGAAGATAAGTAATTGCTGAATTAGCCGAAGAAATTGGGTAAACCCTCGCGAAATTCTGAAGAACCGATGGTAAATATGCATAAGGCGTCATCACACCAGATAAAGCTGCGGATACTACCGTAAGACCCACTCCACTCATTATGGCTCCGTGTACATGTTTTACAAATGTTCCGATAAGCATCCCTATTCCAGCTGAGCCAACGAAGATCAATAGAATAAAAATAAGAGCTGTCCCAAAGTCGATCTCTCTGAAGAAAAATCTTGCTCCACAAGCAAATCCAACTGCTATTACAAGCATCGCAGACAAAACAGAAAAAGCCAATAAAGCTAGGATTCTCCCTGTGAAATCCCTCCAGGGGCTTACAGGCATTGACATAACTTTTGTGAGTAAGCCTCTCTCCCTGTCTTGGGCGATGTTGCCAGGAAGGTTTGCCATTCCAGCGGTCATCAAAGCAAAAACCATCATCGATATGGAAATAGCACCTCTAGTGTAGGCAAGTATTTCAGTTGGAGCATCTGTGGTGAATGAGAAACTGCCAATAAGCACCCAAATAATTGGCCAACCTATCGTCCAGAAAAGCACAGTCTTTTGCCTCAGGAATTCTTTTATTGTCTTGTTCCAAGTTGCGGTTATTTGACCCAACTAATCTACCTCCCTGACTTTTCTTTCTGTCAATTTGAAGAATACGTCTTCAAGGGAAGGTTTCGCAGTTTCTATCCTGATTACTTTGCACCCAATTTGATCAAGGGATCTGACTATATTGGGGGTTGCTTCTTCAACATCTTCTGTGAAAACCCTGTATCCCATTTCGGTTTCCAAGACTTTCATTTTTTCGCTAAATTTGCTCAGGAGGTTTGCAACTTTCTCGTTTTTGATTGAGGTTTCGATGTTTACTACATTTTCAAGACCGCTGCTCCTTTTCAGTCTTTCTGGTTGATCTTCGGCTATTATTGCTCCTTTATCCATCAAGCCTACTCTCGAAGCCAAATCGGCATCCGCACCAATATGCGTTACTAGAAGAATAGTCGTCTCCTCATTTCTCAGTTCTTGAACTAATCCTAGAAACTTCCTTCTTGCTGATGGATCTAACCCTGTAGTTGGTTCATCCAAAATAAGAAGTTTCAAACCTGGAAAAAGAATAGTTGCTACTTCCAGTCTTTTTCTCATACCACCTGAGTAGTGAGAAACCCGCTTGTTAGCATCCTCCCACAACCCAACTTTGTTCAGCAATCCCTCAACTATATCAGCTGCTTCCCTTTTCGAATAACCCAAGAGTCCAGCAAAGTACATTAAATTCTCTTTTCCAGTGAGAAGGGGCGACGAGAAATTTTCTTGAGGAACATATCCCATGATTTTCTTTGCGTCTTCAGGCTTTTTTCCGAAAATTTGTATTTTTCCGCTAGTCGGTAGCTTCACCGAAACTAAAATTGAAGCTAATGTCGTCTTCCCCGACCCGTTTGGACCCATGAGAGCATAAAATTCTCCTTTGCTAATTTTCAAATTTACTTCCTTGAGTACTTCCTTTTTTCCATATTCCTTCGTTACCTTCTCAGCCAAAACGGCAAATGTTTGGATTGATTACACCCTCGCAAATAATAGACTAGAATTACAGTATATTGGATTAAACTTCATTTAATTTTTTTGTTTAGTAAATAAACTTGCAGACGCACGTTTCTCCATTTTTCTTATCTGCGTACATGTGTGTAATTGACAGAGAGGAAGAAACACACAGAGTGACAGACAGAGACATGCTGGGTACGCACCCACCCTCTTTTAGGCACTGCCGTCAAGCTTGCGCCGCCCCAGCGGCGCACCTGCCGCTGCCGAAGGCAGCGCACGTCCATGAAATCGTGTGTGTGCATTAAATTTTAATCCCAAACCCAAACGTTTACGCATATACGTCTACTCTTTCCCTCGCTAACGCTTACTCCCACTCATACACACTCTCTCACACACCACACGCGCACGCGCGCGCACACGATGTAAAATAAAATATTTGAGATTAGATCCAATCTTCTCAGATTTCGATGTCTTCCAACGAATAGATTAGCATAGCAGCAAATTCAATCAGACCTGAAAACATACAAATAAGGGATATGAAAAGATTAAGAATGTAAGTCTCGGTCAATATTCCACCTATACTGAAAAATATACTGGAAATTTGAAGAAGCGGAATCATAATTATGAAGGATACTATTCTGCGCTTTTTTGTTTCAAAATAGAAAACAGGTTTAGGATCAGGATTGGCATATGTTGCATGTCGCTTCTTTTCAGCCTTTTCTTCGCGGAGAATGATTTTTAGCAACAAAGTAGAGATTACACCTGTAAATGCAATTAGTCCAACATTAGTAGTCACAATTATATCTACGATGTCTTTTGCGCGCTCGTAGGAAAGGTTTCCTAAGTAATAGAAAATCGAAAAGCTTGGTGACACTAAAAAAGCTATTATGTAAGATCCCAAAAAAACAGCAATACTTATTATTAGCAACCAGATTGGATTGAAAAAATATTTCGCTATCTTGTTTTTGGTTGTTTTTTCAGCGGGTTCTTCCTTGTCTTTTTGTGTCATTGAAGCCCTCTTTTCTTTTGTTGTTGATTCGTTATTAATATTATTCCCTTGACTAGAAACTTGTTTTTCAGAAAGCTTTGCTTTCAGGTAATCATGACCTGTCTTGACTAGTAGACTTACCCCCGCGGAAATTAAAATACCTGAAAGGAAAAGAATTGCCTCGTATTTTTGCTTTTCATCTGAATCTGTACAGACTATCGTGAAGTGTTGCTCGAGCCAGTAAAGGTCCCATTTGACATAAGTGGTAGTTATGTTGTAGTAGGATGAATAGTTAGTGTTGGGTCCTGTAACGTTTGTCAAAGGGTACATTTGGGTTATTCTCAAATTTTCAGGAACTACAAAAATTAGAGAGACTGCTCCAGCAGGAGTATGCCACCACACACCCATCTCTGCGTTCAATGAATCTATCTCAGGACATGATGGTATTCCTGATGCAAGGGGTAGAGTAAAACTATATTCACCTTTTGTTCCTGACTGAAAAGTATTTTCGATTTGAAAACGGCCATTAATAATGTCGCCTTTTTTTCCAGTAATGACATCGCTTATTTCATATTTGAGTGAAAATGCAGTTCCATAAGGTGTTTTTGTAAAATTCATTCCTTCTGTTGATTCAATCTTTGCTATAACATCAAAAGGAAATACAAAAATGAAATTATATGAGCCATTTTCCACTACTTCAAAACTGTAGTAAAACAACAATTCGGCAACATCCTGCTTAACAAAGATTTCAATCGAATACCAATTTGGAGAAATGAGACGCGTGTGATTGAATGCAACGCCAAAACCCCTTTTTTCAGGTTGATAATAATGGGTTGGCGCATAGAAATAACGCAAAATTAATACTGCTCCTATGGAAAGAACGAGGCTTCCAATTAAGAAAAAGATTATGTAGAATTTCTTGTTAGCCACATTACTTTCCTCAAGTAACATTGTGTTGAAACTAATAATATTTTGGTGTCCGTAGAATATCCACAAAACTCTTTTTGAAAACGAAAAAACAGAAAAGAACATGAAAGAAATGGAGAAAAACCAGAAAGATGGCAATAGAAAAATGTAAGAACATACAAAATGAAGACAAAAACAACAAGAAACAAGTGGAAAACATCAACAAAACAATGACAAAACATGTAGAAACAGAAGTATAAAAAGAAGAAAAATAGAAATAACAAATGAAGAAAAAAGAAACAAACGATGATAGGAAAATGGAAACAATAACATCAAGAGAATAAGAAAAAGAACAAAAAATGGATGTAAAAAATACTATTTTTTAATTTTAACAAAGCAGAATTACTTATTTTCTTGTTTTAATTCTGCATTTTTCTTATTATTCGTTTTATTTCTGTTCTGAAAGACAAAAATTCTTCTATTTGTTTGTCTTGTTTTCCAAAGCGAAAAACAATTCTTGGAGATGGTTTCTCTCCTTTATTTGAAACGCGTAAAGTGGAAGACTCTTTTATGCATTGCATAAGAAAATACTTTTTTAATTTCTTATTTCCAGACAACAAGGAAAGCCATGCAACTATACGCATGTTTTCAGACCATGAAACAGGACGGTTAAAAACAACATGATAACTGTTTTTACTTGACTTTAGGATTATGAAGCCTTCCAGTTTGAACCATTTCATTGCCTTGAAAGCCCAATACTTGATAATTCTGAAAGGCGTATTGTCGAAATCGAGCATAACCGTTTCATCATCAGAAAACCCCATGGTAGGTTTACCCTGATTCGATTTCTTTGACAAGCCATGCGCCTTCAGAGCTGTAATCTTCGGGGTTTTCAAGGAACTTCTTTGCATCAACGGTCACGTAGCCTTTAGGCATAACATGATGTGCTAAAATTACAGCTCTGTAGAGGTCTTTGCCTTTTCCAGAAAACTCGTATCTACCCTTTGCCTCTGCAGTTTTCGTTCTCTTCGTGTTTTTCCAGTATCTTTGGCGAATGCCATCTTTCCGTTTGATCCAGTAACGCTGTCTAACTGGAACTTCGGTTTCAAAAGAGCCGTAAACTGCAATTCTCCTAACCACCGTCTTCACCCTTCCACTCAATTTTACCAGTGTTCAAATCAAACGTAATCAACCCAAGGCGTTCAAGAGTGTCCAAGTAATCTTCTCTTAAAGTCCGCATTTTTATGCACTGGCAATGAGCGGTTGTCCATTTGAAAAAATCATTTAATCCTATGCTTTTCTTTTCATAGATGTGTTTTGCCATTACTCTTAGAAAATGCCATCTGCGTCTTGATCCTGAAGCGTTTGGTTCAATCCCAATCTTAGACAAAATGTATTCGTGAATGTTTGAATCATCTACTGGGGTGATTATGCTCTCAATGTTTTGCGATTTTGGCGTTTCTCGCTTTTTTTTAACCACCTTTATCTCGCTCCCTTTTTCCTAAAGGCTTTTCTCCTTCGCTTTGGCAGAAAGAACACTTAATTGTTGAAGTAATTGCATTATGGCGTAACGATAGAATCCACTTCTGCTGATTCCAAGCTTATTTCTGACATTTTCTGTTAACTCAAAGAGGTCTTTAGGTAGCCAGACCAGCTGGCGCGTTCCCTTTTCATGATTCTTTTCATTCAAGGTAACCTCACCTTACCGTGTATACGAAGGGGCTAAGAACTTAAATAAGTAAGTTGTGATTACCTAGGTTAGGTGACCAATACGAGCAGAGATCCATTCTGGGCGCAAAAAGACACTGAAAACAACAACAGAGATGAAATTTTGCGCCTTCTTTATGAACGCTCTTTGACTTTCACTGAACTGAGAAAAAAGATAGGACTATCCAAACCCGTTCTCTCAAAACATCTGAAATCCTTAAGGCAAGATAGAAAAATTGAAAAAGACCTCGAAAACGAAAAGGTTGTTTATCGACTATCAAAGGGTGCTTATACACTTCCTCCAATACAGCAACTCCGATTTGAAATCGCGACTTATCTAAGTATTCAAACGGAATTGACCATGGATCGGGAAGCTTATGTGCAAAGAAGCGCTAGTACATATCCCGATGAAGACACGCTCGAAGAGTTGGTCTACGTTGAATTGAAGCCTGAATCCATTAGTGCAATAACTAGCGTTGAAATTGTACAAGCAGTGGACAAATGGTTGACGCCGATCATACTTTATTCAATCTTATCAGAATTAAAAACTGGAAAAGACTTTACCAAAGCAGCCTGCGGATTAATCCAGAGAATAACACAATTGTTTAAGCGGAAAGGTGATCTGGTCCGTTTCGAAGATATCCTTAGACAAAAATATTCTGATCGTCTCACAGAGAGATATGTGTCCATTCCGTCGAAGCAAATAACGATTATTGAAATGCTCGATAAAGTACTTGAAAACATGAAGTTTCATGAAGAAATGGCTGCTAAAGAAGAAAGGGAATGGCGCCTTCAAAAAGAGATGAGGAAAAAATGAAAGTAAAGACTGAGAAGATAGTCTTGGATGATTATGGCTCTTTTATTGGTGTTGAAAAGGGCTGTTTCGTTGTTAAAGGTAAGAATGGCGATGAGAAGCGTTATCCGCTTTTTGAGAATGAAATCGGTGAAATCCAGATAAGAAGCGGTAACATGGTAAGTTCTGGAGCTTTGGCTGCTTGTGGTTTCTGGGGAATCGACTGTTTATTTCTTACCCAGAAGGGAAGACCTGTTGCGATGCTGAAAAGCCTTGATGACGACAGCCACGTAAAGACAAGACTTTGTCAATATGAGGCTTTGAAAGATGGCAGAGGCTTAGAGATTGCGAAGGCGTTTGTTAAGGGTAAGATTGAAGGGCAAAACCAAGTTCTCAAAAAGTACGGTCTGAAGACTGACGCTTCGGTGAAGCTGAAAATCGATGTCATTGATACTGATGACTTGAAATTGCTTAGAAGAAAACTGTTGCATATTGAGGGCAAGTTCAGCCAATTCTACTTCAAACAGATATTTCAGTTAATTCCAGAAAAGATTATACCTGAAAAACGTAAGGGTTTCAAGGCTTACGATGGAGTGAACAACCTTTTCAATTTGGCTTATGAGCTTCTTGCATGGAAAGTGCATCGAGCATTAATTAATGCTAAACTTGAACCTTACCTAGGCTTTCTGCACTCAGAACAATTCGGCAAACCAAGCTTGGTCTGCGACTTCCAAGAGCTATACCGCTACCTGATTGATGATTTTGTAATTCAATATTGCCAGAACTTAGCTAGGCGAGATTTCACATTCAAAACTGAGAAAACGTCTGCTCAGAAGAAGGGAAAACGAGAGTACCTTAATGATGTTAAAACGAAGAATTTCACAGCAAGGCTAAACGAGTATTTTGAAACGGTTGTCGAGATTCCCCGAATAAAAGTTGGTGAAAGACAAACAATTGAAACTCTAATTAGCGAGGAAGCACTATTGTTTGCCCAATTCTTGAGAAATAAACGAAAAGAATGGTCACCAAGAACAAGGGTAGTTTATAAACCATGTCACAAGAGCAAAACTTGACTGTTGGTCTTCATTCGGATAGCATTGATGAAGCATCAAGACAGGACAAGGAAGTAGTAGATGTTCTATTTCAATGTTCAGAATTAGGAGAATTTAGTTTCATTGCTACACCGACAGATTCTTCCATTCTTTCAAAACTAAGTCCTATGGTTACACGAATTAGCTATGAGGACAAAGGTGCTGGTCGTTTTGTTGCACATGCGCAAAAAAACGGAACCGACCAAGGCTGGTCAAGTTTTTATAATTATCTGGGAACAAAGTTTTATTCAGATGTTTTTGGATATGGAGAAGGTTCCTATGAATTTAAGAAGACCAAAAATGCATTTCATGATTTGCTGGCTTTTGAATCTATAGCAGATGGTTCTAAAGGTGACGCGATTTTTGTCACCCAATGTGCCCCCTTGCTCGAAAAAAATGTTTGGATACAGCGAAGATTCAAAGTTAAAATTCTTTCATTTGTTCAATCTCTTGAATACATGGATCTTGATTTGAAAAGGCGAAATATTTACTATGCTAGTCCACATGTAAGAGAAACCGATGGCAGAGCATTTCATTACTGGTTTCTAATAAGATATCTTATTCCGAGGTTTGCGGATGCTTGGAGAGTTATTGTGTTTGGAAACGCTGTTATTCAGAATGGGCCAAAAATTAAAGATGTATTATCTGGTCTGGCAAATAGGTTGGAAAACGCTCTTTGTGCCTCGGACCGCATAGCTATAGAATATATGAAGCGTCCCGTAAATTCAACTGAGTGGGAAATACTCTATAATTTTAACTATTTTTGCCTGCTTGCTACTGGAGTTTTTGACGCGCTAGCTTGGTTGACAGTCCATCGATATTCGATACCAGTCCATAGTCACCTCGACGTGTCATTACAAATAACAAGTCCAAAATCCCGAGGAGCCAAATTCGTTAATGCTATTTCACGAAAAAATGCGTCTTTGGCTTCTTTTATCCAAAAAAATGAAGACTTGATAAAATTGTTTTATCCAATGCGCCATTCTACACAGCACAGAGAACCTGTTGGTGGCGCTCAGTTTGAAGACAGAAACGAAGGTTGGACTGCTTCACTTGCTGAAATAAATAGTGATGCGCTTCCTGGAATTCGTAAAATTGACACTCAAGGGCATCCATTTAGTAAGTGGGGATTACTCAATACTTGGGGTGGTCTTGAGCCCTATAGGTTCACTCGCAAGGCTTTAAGAGAACTAATTGCTTTTTCAAATGAATACTTGAATTTTTTAGATTTCCCGTCATTGATAACATCTCCAGAATTAAACGAAAAGATTGCAAATGCACGGTCCAAGGACCCAGAAACATGTTTCATAGCTAAGGTTTATTGGAAACGAGATTCTAATTTGCCAATATTATTTCGGTCTAATTATTAAATTTGAACTGCACACAGAAGTTGGAATTATTTTCGCGCGCGCTTGACACTGATTTAGTTTAATATGAGTTAGGAAGTTCTCTTTGTATCATTAATCCATTTGATGCTCTTAATTACTGTTTTTAATGCTTTTGCTCCATTATCCCAAGTCAGTTCGCTTTCTTTAAATTTGTATTCTTTGGGATGCACGATTTTATTTCGCATTTCCGCAACGGCTTTCAAATCTCCATCGTATGGACTATCTTCGAAAGTTTTTCCATTCACATAAAACAGGAAATAATACAATTTATCCCGTCTATTAAAAGTTTCAACGATTTGTCTTACCAATTTTGATGAATATCTTTTCTTTTTCTTTAATTGGTTCATCAGAAATTCATCAAAAAAAGCATCAAATGCGGAGACAGACTCTACTATAGTCATATCATACTGTTGTGCTCTCAAAGAATTAGCGGCGCTTTCAACAAACCTATGCCATACCGGCACATTTTCTAAAAAATCTCTCCCCCTAGCTTCATAAACAATTTCAGTTTTTTGGTTTACTACAGACTCGTTAAACGAAGAACTTATCAGGATAAATCCGTCTTTGTTGACTTCTACTGGCTTGAGAATTATCTGCTCGAAGAATGCCTCATCCACATTTACTGGTCTTGCCAGGCCAACATGATATACTTCATAAAAAGGAGTCTTGAATTGGGCTTTCGTTGCTTCTCCTACTCTTATCAACAATTTCCCGATTTCTAATACACCCGCACAAAGCGGAATAGATAACAACGCTCCAATACTTAGGTCCGCTAGAAATTCTATGAACCCATCATCATAGCTGAAAACATTGTGGCAAAAGGCACACTCGATGTCTTCTCTATTTATCATGTCTCTCCTGTAATCTGGCATATTCCCACAGTTAGGGCACTTTATGATTCCTCTATGTAAAATGAATCGCTTTGTCTCTCCCATTCCAAATCCTCAGTCAGATTTCTAGCAGTTAATATAAGAAATGTTTTCGCTTAGTTCTTTTTGGTTCAGCCAAATTTTTCACCATTTCCCAAGTTTGGCACGTGCGCGTGCGCGCGTGGTGTGTGAGAGAGTGTGTATGAGTGGGAGTAAGCGTTAGCGAGGGAAAGAGTAGACGTATATGCGTAAACGTTTGGGTTTGGGATTAAAATTTAATGCACACACACACATCAACGTGATTAGGGTGCTTATCAGGTATTGAACTTGAGAGTGGCATTAGTGCTATGCAGGCTACAATGCTAAGCAGGTCTAAATGCTTAAGAGGCAAGGGTGTTGGGAGGCATGAGTGCCTAAAAGAAAGAAAAAGAAATCACGGGACAGGTCTATAGATGCTACAAAGAAAAAGAAAGAAAGGGGTAGTGTGTGGTGTTAGGTTAGACATGATTTTCAGAGGGAATGCCTTTAAAAATAACCGAACACTTAAAGCGTAATCCCTATAGCCTTCTATTAAACATAGAACAATAGTGGATAAGTTTGGTGTAATCCACATTGAGTGAATTTGAGAAGTGGTTAAAAAGAAATTGGAAAGATTACTCTTTTACCAGATGGAAGAAAGACTTCGGTCAACGTCTGGTCGGAAAATATGAAGGAGGTTTTTGGCATGGTAATAATATAGTGCTTGTTTACCATTTTATAGAAAGGAAGCCGACAGTAGAGGATTTCGCTGGTTTCCTGAAAGATTTTGAGAAATTTTATGGACAATATGAAGGCAATTATGAGATAGATGGAGGTTATTTTGTGGTTAACGAAGAGTACGACAAAAAAGCCTTTCATCTTCTCTTCAGGAAGATGGACGAAGACTTAAGAGATTTAGTCCAGATAAAAGTCCTTGAAGAGAAAAGCAAGTATTATCTGCCATCTATCGAACAAAAGGCAACAACAAAAAGGAAAGTCTTTATCGTTCATGGAAGAGAGAAGACACCAGCACTTGAGCTGGCACGTTTTGTGGAGAAGAGGTATCCAATAGATGCTATACTATTAGAAGAAGAGGCCCATAGAGGCAGGACTCTCATTGAAAAATTGGAAGACCATTCCAATGTAGACTTCGCATTTATAACCCTAACTCCAGACGATGTAGGAGCACTAAAAGGGGAGCCTTTGAAAGAAAGAGGGAGGCAAAATGTCATTTTTGAATGGGGACAATTCATAGGAAAAATCGGGAGAAAAAATGTGTGCTTGCTCATTAAGGGAGATGTGGAAATCCCTTCAGATTTGCATGGAATCGGATACTACCGATTCACTAAAAATGTGAAAGAATGCTTTATTGACGTTGAAAATGAATTGAAAGATGCTAAACTAATATAATCATTGCAAGCTCTGCTAAAACACAGAAAAATTATAGCATTTTTCTCTGCTGTTGCAAGGTGAACGGGGAATGAGGATTAAAGCTTAGTGCACACACACAATTTAGATGCTTTTCAGGTAGAGGGGATGCCCTTTGGGTAGGAGCAGACCCACAGAAAAGAAAGCAAGACCTTCAGGTAAGCACCCAAAGAAAAGCACGCCCTAAGGCATGCTATGAACTATCCGAATCAACATTTTAGGTTCAGCTATTACGGTCTTAAACTTCTCGCACGTTTCAGTTTTTAGAATCTCATAGTGGGGAATGAAGACGCTCATTAAACCAACAATGATTATTAATCGGTGTGTAAAATACCATGTTATGGACTTTGGCAATTTCGATAGATGTTTTGGTGAATTGCGAATTGTATTGAGAGACAGATTAGGTAATGGTAGGAACGCCAAAAAACTGGATATTTATGGAAGTTATCTTGGCTATGGTGATGAAATAAAAATCATCGTTGACAGAATTGAGGCTGAGACTCAAAAAAGCATGATTCTGTCGAAAAGGCTCTTTGAAGCACTGCAAAAAGGCGAAGAACCAGACGAAAAATTGGGTATAGACTCAATTAAGAACTGGATATTAATAACACTTGATATAAAATCGTTCTTCATTTTTACAAGAATATTCTTGGATACGCTGGCATGGATAATTAAGCAATACTATGGTAAAGAAGGCGACCAATTGTCGTGTCGTATGCGAAAACTAGTCAAAAGCGAAACACTCAGTAAATTGGATTCTGACTTTGCCGAAGGATTGAAAAATAGAATGCGATGGATAGAAGATTTTGTGAGAACTCGTGTTGAAATCGAACACTATTTAGGCAGTATATATTCAACCACGACAAAAAACGGCAAATTTGGATTTGATATTCTTGGCTTGAGAACTCGCCACGATTGGGGAACTAATACTGTAGAATCCATAACCGACTACATTAGAGAAACGCTACATAATTTATCTGAAGTAATCTTATATATTCACAGCAAATTCCAATCTGGAAGCATTAGCACATGAAGAATATTCTTAATTAGAACTTTCCTCTATCAGTCCTTGCAAGCCTGTTTGACCCGTCTATTCTTGGAGAAAACCCGAAATCAGACTCTCCGAACTCGTTTTTCACGATTTCACCTGTCCTACTCAACCTTTTTTGCATACGAAATGAGTAGTCTTCCTTCTCCAAGAGGCACTATACTTACAACGTAGTGCTCATCCAATTTCTTGAGTGTTTTATTTATTGACTCTTCGTCGTCTTCAACTATTTTTACTCTAACAACAGTCTTATCGCCCATTGTTAATCACCCTCTCTATTTTTGACCAATCCTACCCAAATCTCGGACAAGGTTCCTGTGACTTATGAAGCGTACTATCCCGTTCATGTCTCCATTGTAATAGAACTTGATTATTTCAGGCGGTGGGATTTCGTTGTTCTTGGCGTTTACACGGATTGTTATGGAACCGAACTCTCTCAACTTCGCAAAACTGCGGTTTATTATCCCTAACCTTTTGGTTTCGTTTATGTGCCACTGAATCTCTTTCCAATCCAAGGGCTTACCGAATATTATGCAGTAATTGCCCAACCTGTTCCCAAATAGGTCTGTTTTGCAGCTTTCAGAAGTCCTCAACACTAAAACGCTTCCTAAATTGTGGAATTTAGCGTATTGTTTAGCGAACCGTGTTACTAGCCATTCAGGCTGGTCATCCACGTCTAACATCAAAAAATTGGATGAAGTGTAGCCTAACACCACGTTGCCTTCTTTCGAGGGCTTTATTGGCTCAACAGCTTCCTTACCAAAAAGGTCGGCTTGGTACACTTTACTTCCCATACACAACCCCTGCTTTGTAGTTCCTGACTTTCCTAACCCGTATCCAAGGAGTGCGTAGCATAAGCTCGCTGAACTTGAACGTCTGTCCCTGTTCGTGCAACGGTACCAAGTTGAAGTAGTGTATCTTTTCGCATACGAGCCTAATCATCCTGTGCATCATCTTACCGCTTAAGTAATCAGGCATCTTAAATTGGAAGCTGAACCGCTTTATTCTCCCGACCTTTGTCTCATAGTTACCGTAGAACCGAGCAAGGTCAACAGCGACAACGCCCCTTCTTTTCAAGCTCACTGGCAATGGTCTAAACTTTGGGAGAGGCTTATCTCTTCTTGCGCTTTCTCTCATTCTTCTTTCCGTGTTTACTCACCTCACCTTTTAGTGGTAGACCCAGAACAGAGGGCATGACCAAATCACCATCTTCTAAGGAGATGTCTGAGTGGTCAATGATAGGGTCTGGAATCTCACCCTTCTTGGCTTCCCTGATTTTTCCGTCTTTACTTATGATGTACCATTTCACCATTCTCAATCACCATCCTTTTTCGTTTTTGTGACATTTGTCACCATGAGTCATAGTCTCCTTTTCTTGCACTCGTATTGACCACAAACAGGACAGAAACCATAGTAGACGTGGCTACAAAGAAGCCTATCATAATCTCTATTGGGCATAGCTCACGCTAACTCCTAAACGATTAATGCGAAAATCAGGTTACTTTCTCTTAGTACGCTTCCTTCTTGGGTTATATAATGGCGCTATTATGGTCACGGGAACAGGAAGGTATTTCATATACCTCACCCTCTTCCGAGGCTTCCTTCTCCTTTTACCAACCATATATATCCCCTCTTATAGCCCCTTGAGGGGGTTAGAAAGTTCTACGGAAATCGATATTATATAGGGCGCTAAACGTAGGTATATAATAGCTATTTCCGTCGAACTCTCTAACCCCAATCTGTAGTGACTTGATTTTTAGGGTCTAAAACACCTCTTTCTAAAGCCTTCTTTCTATAATAGCTGATGGTAGATTTGTAGCTCGTAGGCTTCCTTAATAAATGACATATTTCCTTAAATGAGTAGCAATTATCTAAGCATGAGACTACCCTATGCTCATCTGGAGTATTCGGGTCTATGTGGTAATCTCTGAGAATCCGCAATAGCCGTATGTCCTCATCACAAATGTAGCTCCTATTATTGATTCTTGCGTGTTCTCTTACTATAGCGCTGACGACATCGAGCATTTCTGCTTGGCTACGAACAGCTAGGCAAGAGTAATCAAGAGCCATATCCTCAAGCTCCTTCCTGTACTCTTTAAAATTCTTAATGACTTTTCGGTTGTGGCGGGTAATATGGACTTTGGGTTGAAGTTTCATAGTTTTTTCGTAATTGTGTTTGAATATTAGATTCTGTTTTTTTCTGAGCCAGAGGTGTATGACGTCAAGTCTGTTTCCTAAGGTTGAGTTGAATATCCTGTTCTTGTTGTAATTCCAAATCGGAGTGGGCATATTAATTAGCAATGAGATTCTTCCCTTGAGTGTGAACCTGTTTATGTTATCTCCATACTCGTAGTTCTCTTCAGTTAGTAACCCTGCAAAAGCTCCTAACCATCTACTCTTAGTTCTTGACCCTAAAGCATTGAATATCATTGTTCCGTCATTGATGATGAAGCATTTTCCACTCAGGTTTTCTCCATAGTCTCGTCTTATTCGGTGAATAGTCTTTTCGCCGTCTATGTAAACATACATGTCCTTGCTAAACATTGACATAGCCATTTTTGAGGTTACAGTCTTGAATTCCCTTGACCTGCCCTCATGGATTCCAGATAGTCTTGGGAAATCTGCAAGAGAGCCGTGTATAGTTAAAACCTTCCAGAGAACTATTGGAGCTAATACCTGACCAAGCCTTCTTCCAGCATATTCCCATATCCAATTAGAGACAGGACTGTACTCAAATCTCATTTTCTAAAACCCCTCTAACCTTCTAACCTAAGCTCTGCTACTGCTTTTTTACAGCTCTAAAATTTCCCAGATAGTCTACCCATAGGTAAGCTCTTTTCATCCTACCTATATTTCGACTTCGACCTACGATTATATCTACCGTACACCTAATATTTAAACTTTTCGTTACTAGATTTTAAGCTGAACCGAAAATCACATAAAATATACGTACTGCCTTATATACTAATTTTTAAGCCGAGACGAAAATCTACGTATATTTCAACTCTACTATAGCCTCTTGAATGTACCCTCTGAGGCTATCCTATAACCTGAGCCTCGAATGTACCCCGTGAGGCTATATTCAAGAGAGCTATAGTGAACTAATATTAGAACTAATATTAGTTACCTATACCCTATCATTGCACTACCACTACTATTAGTTAGGGTAGTAATTACCAACCCTTATCTAAAATTCATAAAAATTAAGGTATAGTGAACTAATATTAGTTTAGGTGCTCCTTTGGGTATCATACAGGTTTGGCTGAAAGAAGAAGACCTTGAAAGACTAAGAAAGTTAAAAGAATACCTTGAGAATAAACAAGAAGAACAATTTGAAGGTAACGCGTGGCGGTTAGAGCGTTCCCGTCACATATCAAGAGGTATAAGGCGAAAGAAAAAAAGAATCAAACGAAAGAGAATTAATGACTCTTATGTCATTAGAGAAGCACTCGATTTTTACTGGAATAAGCATTGGAAGGAAATTCCCGATTTTTGAAAAAGAATGATTTGTAGCTACTGTTAGTAGCCTATGCTCTCTATCTACTACTCGCACACCGTTTAAGTACGGCACCGTTCTTTAGAGCTTCCTTCTATAAATATCCTCTATCTTCCTTAAATAGTACCATTATCCCTATAATCTTAGGTTTAATTAAGGGTGAAAAGGTATGAAGGGAAGTAAAGTGTTAAATATAGCCTTAGAAGGCTATGGCGCATATATCGGCATTAAGAAAGGAGCCTTTCTGATTAGGGATAGGCAAAAGAAAGAAACCATCTATCCTTTGTTTGAAAACGAGATTGGAACGATAGTGATTAAAACGGGAAATATGGTTAGCTCAGGAGCATTAGCTACTTGCGGTTATTTTGGCGTAGACGTTCTGATAATGACTCAAAGGGGCAATCCCGTAGCTGTTCTAAAAAGCCTCGATGACGATAGCCATGTTAAGACGAGAGTATCCCAATACCGAGCCACAGAGAACGGTAAAGGCACAGAGATAGCAAGGACGTTAGTTGTAGCTAAAGCTCAAGGATACGACCAAGTCTTAAGGAAGTATGGACTGAAGCCTATTGGCTTTGTTAAGGATGACGTTAAGAGTATTAAAGCGGATGACCTGAAGACCTTTAGAAGGAAGCTTATGAGCTATGAGTCCAAGTTCTCTAGGAGGTATTTCTCTCAGATATTCCAGCTATTCGACGAGGAGATTAGACCTGAAGGTAGAAGTACCTTTAAGGCGTATGACGGGCTGAACAATACGTTTAATTTAGCCTACGAAATACTGCGATGGAAAGTTCACGTAGCCTTACTCAAGGCACACCTCGAACCATACTTAGGTTTTCTACATTCCCTTCAATTCGGTAAGCCTTCTCTTGTGTGCGATTTCATGGAGATTTACAGATACCTCATAGACGACCTAATTATCTCCTTTTGCAGAGACGTTAAGGCTAAAGACTTCATCCTTAAAACAGAAAAGCACTCTAACAGAAAGGGCAAAAGGCAATACCTGAACAATAAGTTAACGAGAGAATTCACTAAGAAATTAGACCTATTGTTTCAGAATACCGTAGAGGTTCCAAGAATAAAGGTGGGGAAAAGGCAAGAGGTTGAAACGCTGATAAACGAAGAGGCTCTATTGTTTGCTAAGTACTTGAGAAATGAAAGAGAAACATGGATTTCAAGAATTGTACCTCTATGATTCCTTCTTGGGGAGTTTCATACCAAGCTTCTTTGATGTTAGATACAGCTTGTATGTCTTGACATAATCCACAAACTTGGAGTTCTTTTTTAGTGAATCTTTGACTTCTGGGAAATAAGTGATGTAAAGGAAAATAAACGTATCATACACGTCTATTAGATAGGTGGTAATTTTCTCAATTTCTCTGCAATCTACAGTTGCCGCTAATCCATTAGTGGGCGTTGTTAGGTCATGCATTGTCGATTCAATTTGTCTATAGGTAGGGTGAATTGCTTGGGAAATTGCTTTGTACGTCTTTGTCAGCCTATCCTTATAATCAATTTTGAGTTCTTTAATCAAGCTCAAACTATGATACTCTCGTTTGTCTTCGACCTCTCTTAAAATAGCCAATTTAACAAAGATATTGTCTATATGTTTATCTGGTTCCAGAAAAGAAATGTTTTCCATTTCTCGAAGCCTTGAATCTAAATAGAGTGCCTGCACTACAGACTCAAGAAGATGGCGAATACTATAAAACGCATTTCTGTACAGCCCATTGTATGAGAGGAACAACAAGTGACCACAACTTCTCCATGATTCGAGCAAGCACCAAGTAAGAAGCGAATTACCCCATTTCCGTCTTTGAATACGTTCTTCTTTGAAGCCCTCAATCACTTCGCTTGCAAAAATAATCATTCCGAAGATAAACTTGCGAAGCTCTTCTAACTCAAGACCACATTCTTTCCTTGTTTTCTCTGCTGTTGCTTGAAAGCCTTTATCCAAAGCATCTACGGTTTTAAGCATAGATTAGTATCTGTTTTTAGTAAATAAATACACTATATTGAGTGTGTACATTAAATTCTAACTGTCTGCTTCCAGCACATTAACCCTTTCTTTCTCTTTCTTCTTTTAAAGCATATAGTGACTCTATAGTGATTTTCTTCTTTCTCTTTCTTTGGGGCATTAATGCCTGCATTACATCAATGCCTGCATTCCACCGATACTATCCTTGAATTCTTTAATGCGTACCAGTATCATGACCTGATTAGCATTAATGCCACCCTCAGTAGCTTGCCTTGATAACGTGAATGTGTGTGTGTGCATTAAAATTTAATCCAAGTTTTAAAAATTGATTCGCAACGTCGGTTATAGATATTTGAGGGTGTGGGAAGGTTAGCTGAGCAGGCTGGAAAGGCGATAACTTAAAACTGACAATTCACTCAGGGTTTCAACCTATATATAGAGGGGGTATAGTTTTTTCTGAGCACTAGAGTTCAGCGCGTTGCATCTGTTAGCTCATGAATCTCTTGACCAGTTCGTACAACACGCTTGTTCCGAAAACAAGGTTTTCTATGGAAATCCGTTCATCTATTCCATGAATCGTCTTCAGCATTTCGCCGTAAGGCTCATCTGGACGCGCTGGATGAAAACCATAGCACACGCTGCCCATTTTTCTGAAAAAGCGAGAGTCAGTTCCACCCGTCATAAGCATCGGAGCCACGCCACAGTTCGGCTCAAACTCCTTAAGAACACTACTAATAACCTCATAAAGCGAAGTCTCCACTGGCGATTCAGAAGGCTCAGTAGCTTGTATCGTTTCGAAATCCAACTTATCTAGATCAACGTCTTCAAGCAAATCTTTTATTAAGTCCATGACCTGCCCTGTAGTCTGTCCAGGAAGAACCCGGCAATCAAAAACCGCTTCGCACTCGGACGGAATCACATTTTCTTTGACTCCACCATGGATTATCGTAGGCGTAATGGTCATTCTGAGCCTCGCTCGAATCTCGTCAGCAAGATTCTTATCCGTTATAGCCAGCGTATCCAATATTTCGTCGCCCAATTCAGGATTCGCAATCAAACGCGAAAAAGTCTGCCGCAGAGTTTGATCTTCTTCTCCAATTTCGCTCAAGAACTGCCTCAAGGTTGGTACAAGCAGAATTTCCGGACGATAGGTCCCAAGCTTTTCAATCACCTTGTTCATGCGCATTATAGCGTTGTCTGCCGCTTCCGGCATTGAACCGTGACCTGGCACACCTTTTGCCTTGACTTTAAGCCACAAAATTCCCTTTTCAGCCGTTTGAACCGTGTAGACATTCTTATTTTTAACTGGAACCGCTAGACCTCCACCCTCGTTCAGAACGTAGTCTGCAAGAATTTTTTCAGGATGACTACGTACAAGGTAGCCTACTCCCGACTCTCCGCCTTTTTCTTCGTCGGCTGTAGCAGCCAATATAACATCGCCTTTGAGTTTCACTTCATTTCTTTTCAAGAGCTTCATCGTCATTACTTCTATGGCCGTCATGCCCTTCATATCCAATGCACCGCGACCCCATACAAATCCATCTTTAACTACGCCTCCGAATGGGTCTACGCTCCACTCTTGCGGATTTGCAGCCACCACATCTAAATGAGAAAGCAAAAGCAAGCTGGGTTTCTCGCCAGTGCCCCGAAGGCGAGCAATAACGCTGCCTCTTCCTGGTGCAGGTTCGAAAAGTTCACATTCAAAGCCTTCCTTGTTCAGGTTTTCCGCTAAATACTTGGCTGCTTTCGTCTCGTTCCCTGGAGGGTTAGTCGTGTCCATGCGAATTAAATCGCATAAAAGATTTGTGACTTCTTCTTCTGTTTCCTTCAGTAATTGAGCGCCCATTTTAGTGATTCACCCTAGTTGCAGACATGTATAATCTCCAGTCCACTTAAGATTTCTATTTGCATTCCGCTAAGGACGAGAATAGAATACAACTACCAGCTGCCAGAAAAGAAATGTTATCCCTTTTTGAGAGTGGTTGCGAATTTGAGTTTGGCACCCAGAATAAATCTATTTCTAGACACGATTTTCATTTGCTGATGAGAATCAAGTTATATTTATATATGGTCGGAAAACGAATATATAGTTTGGTTCGGTCGGTTTGTATGAAGGAACTTAAGAAAGTTGATTACGCGCTTTTGTTCGAATTAATGAAAGATTCTCACAGAAGCGATAGACAATTGGCCAAAGTTTTGGAGATATCTCAGCCCACTGTCACCCGAAAGAGAGCTGTGCTTGAAGAGCAATTTATTGATGGATACACGGTCATACCCAAATTCGGAAAAATTGGTTTTGAAATTGTCGCATTTACTTTCATAAAGAGTAAATTCAAGTACAGAAAAGCGCAAGAAAAACAAGAAGCCATAAGAAAAATGAAAGAATGGTACATGAACCAACCAAATGTCATTCTTGCAGTGGATGGACGAGGAATGGGATGGGATGGCGTCTGCATCTCACTTCACAAAAGCTATTCAGACTTCGCAGATTTTATAAGAACGCATGATTCGGAGCTATCCGATTTAATAAGTGAGAGTCAAACTTTTCATGCAGACGTGAACCCTGGTCTCATAATCAAACCGCTCCATTTGAAATACCTAGCAAAAACAAAAAAGGCAAAAAATGAAACATAAGGTAAACTCGATTTCGAAAAGACAGAAGCAAGTGACACAAGCTTTTCTGCCAACGAATCGGGCATCAAAAGTATATTTTGAGTCTGTCTTTTCCCTATATATCTAAAATTTTTATTACGCTTTAAATCATATTTTAGCAATACGTTACAAGTGCTACAGAGGGGAAAATTGGATGAGCAGTGAACAAACTCAAGTTTTGCCCAAAACGCCTAGTTTTGACGTATCGAAAACTGTTGGCTTGATATCGGATACGCACATACCCGCAAGGGCTAGGAGCATTCCAAAAAGGGTTTTTGAAATTTTTGAGAACGTAGATTTCATTGTGCACGCGGGTGACCTTGTGGAGCTTGCAGTTGTTGACGAGTTAGAACAACTTGCTCCTGTTTTAGCTGTTTATGGTAATATGGATGGACCTGAAGTTAGCGGTGCGTTGCCTAAACTCAATTCTTTGAAGATTTTTGACTGGAAAATCGGGGTCGTACACGACCCAGGCGCGTTGTTCGGCATGGGAAAAATGCGGGAAATCGTCAAGCAGAACGGTTTCAACGTGCTCGTTTATGGACACACGCACAATTCTAGTATAAAATGGGAAGGAAACAGCCTATTTGTAAACCCTGGAAGCCCCACAAACCCATTACCGCCCTTTATAGTCAAACCTTCAGTGGCTTTACTTAGAATAACAAAGGAAAAGATAACACCTGAAATACTTCAGATCTGAAACAGGGCGATCATTTTTCCAACTTTAGAAAAATGAAGTTTACTTATTGATTTTGAGCTTGGTTTTGCGGAGGATGACAACGACAACAGACAAGGCAAGAACTAATGTTAATAGCATAATAGGCAACGGAAACTCTGGAATTTGGATTTCACTGGGTGAACTCCCGCCATCAACATTGCAGTGCGCTGTAACCTTAGCTGTCGGAGTCCCGTGTATTGGTCCAAGGTCGCATTGAATGGTGAACGTAGTAGTAGGCTGAACTTCAACTGTGAAATTGTACGTGGTTCCATCCACGTTTACTTGAATCAAGTCGACGTAATGTGGCGGTGAAAGTTGCTCTGGCGTGTGAAAAACAGTAACATTCAGAATTATGTTCCCAGTACTGTTTGTAACAGCTTCATTTTGAACCTGTGGAACGATCGCAAATGCAGGAGCAACGAAAATGCTGCTCAGCAAGATGGCGAAAATCAAAAGTAGTGAAATCTCAGTCGCTCTGTTCAATTTTCTCAGATAATTCACTTCCCTTATAACATCAACCTATAAGCGTCGTGTAAAGACGCAGGTACAACAAAATGCCCATTAGCAGAGCAATAATCCACAAAATTAACGTAGCACGCATTGTTTTCTTTTTCGGTGCACAGTATTTCAGAGACGACCGTAAACGCCAAGAAGCAACGATCCAAAGTGCAAAAATTTCTGCCAGAATTCCAAAAGTTCCGTGGACAATCGAAACAATGGAGAACGATGAAAAAATATTACTCAAAATAAGCGGTTCCAGACTGATCAAAGCAGGCACCATAACAAGCATTATTGAAAAGATGTGCAGAATTAAAGCAGAAAACATAGTGATCCCATGCGCAAAGAACTTTTTCCTGCTCTTTAACCAAACGCTTACAAAAAGTAAAATCGAAATGACCAATTGGAAGACCACATTAATCTGAGCAATGGAAACAAAAGGAAACACCAATACTCACTATTCGTGCTAGTAAGTATTAACAAAACTAAAAAGTTTCACTTTAACCTACCTCTCTCGCCAGTGTGAAAGGGTCGCTTCGCAACGAGTTTTAAAAGCTAACTGCAGCAGAGCATTTCAACCGTGAATAGTAGTGGAGGTTCGCGTGATTGGAACATTGCAAAAATCCTTGGAATGGAGAATGCAAGAATGGCAACATTAAACTCTACATTAATTTCAAAGGAGAAAAGCTGCCCATCTGCAAACAATGTTGGAGCAAAATTGCAGACAAGGATGTGGAGTGGTGAAGCATGGAGACCTTTAGTTTGAACACTGCGAAGTCTTTTCTTGGAAAAAATGTTAATCTTCACTTAAAAGATGGTTCAGTGATAGTGAATGTTCAATTGGCTGCGATCAGAAAAGATGAGTTTGGAAAAGGAAACTTGATTGAATACGTTCCTTATGGAAATAGGAAAACGGTAAGCATACCTCTGAAAAGCATTGCATGGGCAAAAATGCTAGACTTAATCGTGATTCAAACCAGCGGATGAAAATAACCCGCAATTTGGAAGTCCTGCAAAAAAAGGAAAGCGTATGACATGTTCTAAATGATGGACAATCTGATTTGTACAGGTATGCATTTGACCAAATATTCCACAATTGTTCTGGATACAAATTCATCTATCATTCCTCACGAAAAGGTTTAGTTTTCGGCCTTGATAAATACTAAGCACAGAAAATCAAAGGTAGAAGGAGTTCATGCTCTGTTCACATTGTGGAATATGTTGCAAGAAAACTGAAATGCTTCTTTCTAACAAGGACATTGAACGGTTGAAAAGTAAAGGGTACCCGAAGGAGAAAATTGTGCGTTATGAAAAGGAAGGTTTCGCGAAACTGCGAAATCATCGTGGATACTGCGTTTTCTATGACCGCGAAAGGCATCGTTGCAAGGTTTATGAGCATAGGCCTTCAGGATGCCGTATTTACCCAGTAGTATACGATGAAGAGAAGGGAATAATAGTAGACGACATTTGCGAGATGAGAGACACAGTCACCGAGGCAGAAAAGGAAAGAGAAGGCAAAAAAGTAATGAAACTCTTGAAGAGGATAGACAGAGAAGCAAGGAACAGAACTTTTCACATGAACTTTTCCAACAATCTTAAATAATCCTCAGCATTTTCTCTCAACGGTGAAAAAATTGCCGTGCACGGTTATTGTAGGCGCCTTCTGGGGAGACGAAGGCAAAGGAAAAATAATCTCGTATCTAGCCCTAAAAGACAAATTGGATTTCTGCGTGAGAACTGGCTCAGTGAACGCAGCCCACACGGTATGGATTGAAGGCAAGCGTTATGCGTTACACATGGTTCCAGCAGCCTTCGTAAATGATAAATGCCGTTTACTGATTGGCGCTGGAGCAAACGTTCAAGTGGCAAAATTCCTCGAAGAAATCGAACTAACAAAGGTAAATGATCGCATGGGCGTGGACAATCAAGCTTCAGTAATCGAAGAAAAGCATTCAATTCAGGACAAAACGAGCGCCCACTTGAAAGGAATTGGCACAACTGGATGGGGAGTTGGGCCTGCCATCGAAGAACGCGTACGAAGAACAGCAAAAATGGCAAGAGAAATTCCTGAACTGCAACCTTACTTGGCGGATGTGGCAACAGAAATAAATGAAGCCATGGACACGGGCAAAAGAGTTCTGCTCGAAGGAACCCAAGGTTTCATGCTTTCACTCTACCACGGAACGTATCCGTATGTTACTGGCAGGGACACGGGCGCAGCGGCGATATGCTCCGAAGTGGGAGTAGGTCCCACAAGGGTCAACGATGTGCTCATAGTTTTCAAGTCCTTCATAACCCGCGTAGGCGGAGGCCCCTTACCTGGAGAACTGACGAAGGAAGAGGCCATAAAGAGAGGTTGGTTTGAAACTGCAGCTGGAACAGGTCGTGATAGGCGTTCGGCGCCGTTCAATTTTGAATTGGCTAAAAAAGTCGCAAAAATCAACGGTGCAACACAAGCGGCAGTGACAAAAATTGACGCCTTGTTCCCAAGATGCCGTGGCGCACGGGCCTTTGATGCCCTCCCAGCTGAGGCTAAAGAATTCGTAAAAGAGGTTGAAGAGAAAACAGAGGTTCCAGTTGTTCTCGTAGGCACGGGACCTGAAGCCTTAGACATAGTTGACAGAAGAAAATAGCTTTATCAATCATCCAAAACTGAAGTCTGGATTTAAAACTATTTATTTGCAAATGTTGGAAATAGAGGCAAAACCACAAGGTGTTGAACATGCCAAAGACGGAGGAAGCAAACCTCAAAATCTTCCGAGGTGAGTATCCGCCACAATTGAAGTGGATGCTTAAAAGGGCTTTAGAACAGCCTGAAGGTTTCTGGGGAGAAGTTGCAGACGAGTTGCACTGGTTCAAACGTTGGGACAAAGTCTTCGAATGGGATTATCCGAATTTCACGTGGTTCAAAGGTGGAACCACAAATCTATCCTACAACTGTTTAGAATATAATATTAAAAAAGAAAGAGGGAACCACGCCGCCATAATATGGGAGAACGGTGAAGGTTTACCAACCCGCGTTTTAACCTACGATCAACTGTTGTATGAAGTTAAACGGTTCGCCGCCGCTTTGAAGGCGTTAGGCGTCAAAAGAGGCGACAGAGTGACCATCTACATGCCGATGGTTCCAGAAGCTATTGTCGCTATGCTGGCTACGACGAGAATCGGCGCGATACACTCAGTTGTTTTTGGTGGATTTGGCTACGGAGCTTTAGCGGACAGAATTGATGATGCTGAGTCAAAAATTGTGGTTACAGCAGATGTTGGTTACAGGCGCGGCAAGGTAGTTAATCTCAAAGAAGTGGTAGATGAAGCGCTCAAAATAAGCGGAAAAACCGTGGAAAAAGTCATAGTACTAAAGCGAAGCGAAAAAGACCCGTCGATGACGCCTGAAAGAGACATACTATGGGAGAAAGCCATAGAGAAAGGTAAAGGATTAAATGCTAAAGTTGAAAAAATGGGGGCAGACGAACCAGCATTCATTCTGTATACGTCTGGAACTATGGCTAAGCCCAAAGGCACGGTTCAACCACATGGAAGTTATCAGGTTTACATCTACGCCATGGGCAAATGGGTCTATGACATGCAAGAAACAGATGTCTGGTGGTCCACCTCAGACATCGGTTGGATAGTAGGTCACAGCTACGTCGTCTACGCACCTTTGCTTTTCGGTTGCTCAACAATAATGTATGAAGGAGTGCCAGACTATCCCATACCAGACATATGGTGGCAAACAATCGAAAAGAACAGGGTTACTAGGCTCTGGATTTCCCCCACGGGAGCACGGGCACTAATGAAATATGGAGACGAATTTCCCGAAAAACACGATTTAAGCTCCGTCAAGTTTGTCGCTTGCGCAGGTGAAGTTTTGAACCCCCCAGTTTGGGAGTGGCTCCAAAAGATAGTGTTCCAAGATAGGATTCCTGTCGTTGATCATATGTGGCAAACTGAAAGCAGCGGACCCATGGTTGGCAACCCCTACGGAGTAGTATTGTTGCCAATAAAGCCCGGTTCGGCAACAATTCCGCTTCCAGGAATCGACGCAGAAATCGTGGATCAAGAAGGAAACCCTGTTCCAGTTGGCGAGGAAGGAACCTTTGTGGTTAAGAGGCCATTTCCAGGGTTAACGCCTACTCTCTGGCGGGATCATGAACGTTACGTGCAAGATTACTGGAACCGAATCCCAGGCGTCTATTACACTGGCGACGCCGCGATGAAGGATGAAAATGGTTACATCTGGTTCTTAGGCCGAGTTGATGAAGTCATCAAAATTGCAGCCCACAGGATCGGCACAATTGAAATCGAAAGCGCACTACTTCAACATCCGAGCGTTGCTGAAGCAGCAGTCATTGGACGCCCAGACCCATTGAAGGGAGAGGCTGCATGCGCATTAGTAGTTTTGAAGGGTGAATACGAGCCAAGTGACGCTTTGAAGCAGAAGTTGAGAGATCTAGTTAAGAAAACTTTAGGTCCAATAGTGATCGTCAGTGACGTATTCTTCGTTAACAAGCTGCCTAAAACCAGAAGTGGCAAGATAATGCGGCGACTCATAAAGGCAATAATCACTGATAAACCTCTGGGAGATTATTCGACAATAGAGGATGAAACAGCAATCGAAGAAGTCAAGAAAGCAGCGGGAAAATAATAATAGTTTTTTCCTGAGAAGCAAAAGTGTTCATCACAGCCTTTTGACAACTGTCAAGAGTGAGAGTCTCAAGAGGCTCAAACAGCAGGCATTTTCAGCTCGGTTGCAGCGCCCTATCTCGACGGCATTCTTTGTGAATTGTCACCTTATTATCCGCTTTCCCTTGGAATAGCGGTAACACTTCTTCTCGCACTGCTGGCGTTGTCAAAACCTTCGATGGGTAACGTAACTTTTATGTGCATAATTGCCGTTTCTTGTCTAGAAGGTGAATGAAATGGGCGCGTTTGCCGATCGTTATGGTAGGACATCATCGGCCTTTCTCATATTGATATTTGCAGCTGGATTACTTGTTGGAGGCCTAATCAGCTTCTACATAAACTTTGAAGAGATCAATAGTTTAAGAGGCCAAGTTGCGACTCTGGAAAGCCAAGCGTCAAGTTTGTGGGGTTTTCAAAATGTTACCGTTCAAAACCTAAATGTCACAATCTACCAGAACAGTACAGCCCTATCAGAATTGTATGAAGACGTGAGGGATTCGGTTGTTTTGATCCGTGGGACAACGAGTGAAGGAATTGTTCAGGGGTCTGGATTCGTCTACAATTTCACAAGCTACAATCTCTCAAGTATGATGGTGGTGATAACGAATTATCACGTTATTCACGACACAGGAAGCATAAGCGTTACTTTCTCGAACGGAAACGGATACTCAGCCACAGTGCTTGGAAAAGACCCCTACGGCGATTTAGCTGTTCTTTCGGTTGATGCGCCAGTACAAGAGTTTAAACCCATTGAAATTGTTAGCTCCTCCGCGTTGAAAGTTGGCGAACCAGTAATAGCCATAGGTAATCCTTACGGTTTAGTTGGTTCATTGACCACAGGCGTAGTAAGTGCGCGCGGAAGAACCATTACAGAAGAGTATGCGGGAGGGTTTGCGATAGCTAATGTTATACAAACAAGCACGCCTATAAACCCTGGAAACTCTGGCGGCCCATTACTGAACTACGTTGGCAAAGTTGTGGGAGTCACGACAGCTATTGTTTCTGACTCGCAAGGATTAGGTTTCGCTGTTCCATCAAACACTATACTCAGGGAAATAGCAGCTCTGGTTGAAACTGGAAAGTATGAAGGCCATTCCTACTTGGGTGTTACAGGAGAAGATATGAACTATGAGAAAGCTCAGGACCTTGGGATAAACGTCACCTACGGCTGGAGAATCGTTACAGTCGTGGCTGGAGGCCCGTCGCAGAATAAATTGAAAGTTGATGATGTTATAATTGCTATGAACGGAACAACTATTAGAAACAATGATGACCTTGCAAGCTACCTTGCAGAGTACACCTTGCCAAAGGAAACCTTAATTCTAACGATTATAAGACAAAACTCACCGACACAAGAAACGATCATCTTGGGAACACGACCGCCGCCACCAGTCTAATTCTTCAGCAAATTGTGACTGCCAATGCTTGTACCACCGTAGGGTCAAGATTTTAGGGTTGACAACAACTCCAGAAACATTATATGGACTCTTTTGTTTCACCCCTTATCTCGAAAGTTGAAGCTTCACAGTAACCTATCTAGGCAGTGCCACTTCATAAAAACAAACTAGAGGGTTTTCGAGGAAAAGCTGCAAAACGCGAGCGCCTCGTACTCACTGAATTCGGCTTTATTCAATGCAGTGGGGTTCTGGCCGCAAATTTTGCATAGACGTGGATTTTGAGTTGGAAAAACTTGCGCGAAGAAAAGTGAATCGCTATTCATATCTGACTAGGTAAATTGGTTTGCTTGCTTCTTTCTTCCTCTCTTCCAAAGTCACGGTTTCAAAAGATTTTCCAATCCCTAAAATTTTCACTGAGCCCTCTTCTCCGTGTTTCTCAGATATCAGAGGAGCAGACGAGTTATGACATACGGTCATATTTGCCTTCGGATGCTTCTTCAATTTTCATCAGTCCCTGTCGCGTTTGCAAATAATGTTGTGTATTAAGACTTAATAAACGTTTTGAAAAAATTGTGGAACTCCAAAACGCAATTATCAACTTCCTTCATCGGAAAGAAATTAGATTGCAGGGAATAGGTATGCTCAACAGCAAATGACAGGATTTGAGCTTTTCAAGTACTTGAAAAAGGTGACCTTGTACCAGTAAAACCTATAATGATAAAGGTTCCTAGCATTTATGATGAAAATGAGTGTTTCTGAAGCAAATGAAGCTTGCATATTGAAAGTGTCAAATTTAAGCGTGAAACTTCAGAACCAAACGATATTGGATAACATAAGTTTCAGCCTCAAAAAGGGAACAGCCCTCGCCGTACTCGGCCCAAACGGCGCTGGCAAAACTGTATTGTTCAAAGCGCTACTCAACTTGATACCGCACACTGGAAAAGTTGAATGGCCAGAAAAAGCAAAAGTAGGTTATGTGCCCCAAAACGTTGCTGTAAGCGATATCCCGATTTCAGTGAAGGAATTCTTGTCTATCAGAGGCAGCTCGAATATAGAAAGCTCTCTTAGCATGGTTAGACTAAATCCTAAAGACGTGTTAGACAAAAGCCTAGGCGTTCTTTCAGGAGGACAGCTGCGCAGGGTTTTGATTGCGTGGGCTTTGATTGATAGCCCGGATGTTCTGCTGTTTGATGAACCAACAACTGGAGTAGATATTGACAGCGAAGAACCCATATACTTGATGCTTGACGGCTTAAAGAAAAATCACATGATAACTATGCTATTGATAACGCATGACATACACATTGTCAGAGAATATTCAGACTACCTGCTGGCTTTAAACAAATGCGTCACTTTTTTTGGAGAGTCGAAAGAAATAATGAACCCAACAGTGCAAAGGATGATCTACGGCGAACCCGTATGCGCTGAATTAATGAATACAGAAGGTGAAACCCATGCTAGAGATTATTATATTTAGCCTATTCATAGCAATTTTCGTTGGAATATCCGCGGGCTACCTAGGATCCCTTATGGTACTGGAAAAAATGGCCCTTGTCGGCGATGCCTTGTCTCATGTTGCCTTGCCGGGCCTCGCCCTTGGAATCCTATTCAACTTTAACCCCTTCTTCGGCGCATTTGCTTTTCTGTTCGCATCAGCAGTTATAATTTGGCATTTGCAGAGAGTTACCAAGCTCTCTTTTGAAACATTGGTAGGTGCAACATTCACTTTGGCCTTAGCCATCGGGATCATAATCATTCCAGAACATGAATTGCTTGAAGCTTTGTTTGGTGACATAACAAAAGTAACCTGGATAGAGACGATGGCAGCGATAATCATCTCTATTGTTGCGGTTTTTCTAACCAGAGCCATTTACAAGAAACTCGTTCTAGGCATGATTTCAGAAGACCTTGCAATCTCAAAAGGCATAAAGATTGCTGAAATAAACCTGGCGTATCTTTGCCTTGTGTCTCTTGTTGTGGCCATAGGCATCAAAATTGTGGGAACGTTACTTGTGGGCTTCCTAGTTATTGTTCCTGCAGCCGCCGCAAGAAACTTGAGCTCTGACTTGTTCAGATATTCTGTCCTTAGCTCAATATTTGGGGCAGTCAGCGCATCTTCAGGAATTCTCTTATCCACTTACTTAAGCTTGCCACCTGGGCCAATGGTGGTTTTTTCAGGAATTACAGTTTTCTTGGTAAGCGTATTGGCAAAGTGGAAGATGAAATAGACACGATCACCCTTTGCCGAGAATTTGGAACGAAAGTGGAAAAACTAGAAGACAGACGGACTATAAACCTATCTTGCCAATTTCCTTTGAATACGTCAATGTTTATCTTGAGAAGCGGTCGTTTTTCCATACGTCGGCAGTGTCGCTGTATCCTCGTTTTTCCCAGTAGCCCAGTTCTTTTTTCGTCGCGAATTTTATTCGCGTAATCCACATTGCGTCCTTGTACGCGTATTTGTCTGGAACGACTAATCGTAGTGGAAAGCCAAGGCCTTCTTCAAGTTCCTTACCGTCCAGTCTGTAGGCTAAGAGAGTGTCTTCTCCTGCAAGCTCTTCCAGAGTAAGGGACGTTGTATAGCCGTCTGCGCATTCGAAAGTGACGAATTTTGCCTTTTCCTTTGGCTTGACTAAGCCTACTATTTGTTTGAAGGGAACCCCTTCCCACCTACAGTTTAAAACGCTCCAGCCTTCAACACAGTGAAAGTCGCCCGTGAATTCGACTTTTGGAAGCTTTAAAATGTCAGCCCATCTTAGCTTAACTGGATTTTCAACGTCTCCGTTTATGAGCAGAAAATAATTTTTCAAGTCAATCTTCGGGTTTGACCTTATGATGCCTGGATGGTCTATTCCCCATCTCAGAATTCGCTTGATGGGAGTCTGGTTTGGAGGCAGTTGCTTTCGCCTGCTGTTTTGTCCTTCAGGTGGCATGGTAATTCACTAAATTTGGACTGAATGAGGGAAATAAGGTTTGCTGGAAAACCTCATTTTCAATTTTTCCCTAGAAAGCTTGTTAACTGTTTTTGCGTCTCCTGTTCTTTTGCAAAATGTGAGATTTTCACGCCGACCCTCCTTATCTCAAGGGTGGATTCGCTAAGGAATTTTTCAAAAAGTTCTCTCACAATTTCCTTGAGGGGGCCCAGCTGATCAATTGCTTTTTCCACAGGTTCCGATCGACTTCGGATGCTCAAGTCTGACATGATAGCGATTATTCCAATTTGTTTGAAACTGATACCTCGTTGAATGAGCTCAGTGTGAATTTCTGTGCAGAGCTGGTCAGTTTTCTCCAAGATCAGCTCCAAGTCTCGGGTGTTTTCTTTCAAGGTGGAGATTCTGCTTATGGATTCTGCTTCGCCCGTCTCTTTCACTGGCTCGTCGTCTACTCCATTTGCAGCATTGTGGAAGTAAACTCCAAGGTTTTTTCCAAAGACTTCAACCAATTTTTGCACATCGTAACTTGCCAAGTCGCCAATTGTTCTAATTCCTAAATTTTCCATTTTCTTCCCAATTTTTCTTCCCACACCCATGAGGCGGTCCACGGGCAACGGAGATAAAAAGCCTCGAACCTCCTCAGGTTCAATAATTGTCAACCCGTCCGGTTTCTGAGCACCCGCTGCGATTTTGGCGACGAGTTTGTTTGGTCCTACGCCTATTGAGCAGGTGATTTTTTGCTGATTTTTGACGCCGTCTTTTATTTTTTGGGCTAGTTCCTTTGCCTCTTCAAAGCTTTCTCTGGTTTTTTGTGTAACGTCCAGGTAAGCCTCGTCTATTCCGGCCTGTTCAAAACTGTCAGCGTAGCCTCGGAGAATTTGCATTATTTTATCTGATATTTCCTCGTAAAACTTGTGATCTACTGGCAGAAAAACTGCATTCGTGTTTTCCAACTTCTTTTTGGCCAAAAATATAGGTATTCCAGATTTTACTCCGTGTTTTCTGGCTAAGTAGTTTGCTGTGCTTACGGCCCCGCTGTCTTCAGTGCGGCCAGAGTATACGGCGACAACTACGGGTTTGTCTTTGAGATCAGAGTTTCTCAGTTCTTCGCATTGGGCGAAAAAATAGTCCAAGTCTGCCAGCATTATAATTCTTGTTTGCAAAGGTTCCGCCCTCACCGTTGCAGTTGTGACAGTAGCCATGAGCCGTCGCATGATGCCGTGTTTAGCTGGCTTAGGCCTTCTCTGCAAACTCCAAATTTCATTCCGTTTTCCTCGGCTTTTTGGCGCACATTTTTCATCAGTTTAAGTCTTAATTCCCGTGGCAAAAATGTGTATCCGCTCCTTTTTTCGCCTTTTTCAAAGTAGAGCGGTTTTAGTTTTTCCGCGGCTTGGGGCATTGTCATGCTGAATCTTTGCCAGTTGGCTGGCTTGATCTTGTACGTTGAACTTGTTATGTGCTTTACGCCTATGTTGGCAAGTATTTTAACCAGTTTTTCTGGATCGTCGTTTACGAACGGAATTACTGGGTCTATTCGAACGGACGTTGGAATGCCTTTTTTGTTTAGAGTTTCAACGGCCTCTAGGCGTTGTGACGGCGGCGGAGCGTTTGGCTCCAGAAGTTCTGCAATTTTTCCATCCAGCGTCGTTATGGTCAAGGAAACCATGGAAGTAGTTTTTTCCAAAAGATCAGTGTCTCTGGTGACGATGTTGGATTTTGTTATTATTTGAATTTTGCAGTTGTTTTGTGATAAAATTTCTAGGCATTGGCGCATTAAACCCATTTTGACCTCTAGATTTGGGTAGGGGTCTGAAGAGTTAGATATTGATATTACTTCGCCTTTAAGTTTGATTGCTTCGATTTTCAGTTTTGAAATTAAATTCTTTTTTGTTCTACAATCTGAGAATTTTGGGATGTAGCTTGAAGCGTAACAGTAAACGCATGCGTGATCACAACCAGTGTAAGGGTTAAAGGTTAATTTAGGTGGGCATGTGCAGAGCGTTGAGCGCCATGGGTCAAACGTGGAAATCAAATTCACTGCGTTTCACTGTGATTATTCTAAAACTCAACTTCGACAAAAACTATTCTATGCAGAAAACTCTTTCATTTTGGAAATATTGGTTGTTTTTTCACACATCTTTGCTGAAACTTGTATTAACTAGAACTTAATTTGTGCCCAATGCAACTGATTTCAAAGCAGTCGCCTGAGGTAAAAAAAATGGAAGTTCTTCCCGATGTTTTGCATTGTCCAGCTGAGTTCTTAAAATTTGTGTGCACAAATTTTCTGTATGATAGCTCTATTTCTGTAAGCTGAACGCGCTCCCAATCGGCAAATACATTCAACCAGCACGGAAAGATGGAGATGTTCAAGAACACTCAAAGACAAAAAGACTACTCCTCACCAACATCAAGAAGGCAAAAAGCAGCCGACAAAACGAATCAATTCCGCAAAACACCATGTGCGCGCGCGTTTTAACCTCAGACATTCGTTCAGTCTATTCCTTGTGTTTCTCCAGTTCTCTTTGCTCTTTCAAAAACTCCGGCCTTTGCTTGTCTGTGAATTTCATCGCACTTTGGAATCGCAAGGCATATTATGAATGTACGCGATAGTAAAAGTGCGATAGGATATGGCTAAGATCACAGCATTAAAATGCCCTAGTTGTTCTGCAAACGTATTTTGGAACACAAAAAAATGTGAATATTGTGGAACCGAACTCGTTATTTCATCTGATAGAACAGCATTGATATTTGCGAGTCTGGAAGATTGTCCAAAATGTGGATATGCTAATCCCAAGGGACAGTGGTTTTGCGGACAATGTGGAACAGTTGTTTCAGTTGACGATCGTTTGTTGGAAAGACAAAAAAGAGAAAGATTTCTTCAAGACGGATATCGTGAAGTACTGCCAAAGGACATAGGATTTTGGCCCTATTGTGGAAAACAATTGAACAAAGACTGAGGAGCCCGCTAAGCCTTATGAAAGGCGACACGGCTCTAATGCGGGTTCACAACACTCACATAATCATAGAAAAGAAGGCTAAGCCGTGAACGAAAGAAAAGAAATATTAAATATGCTTAGAGAAATGTGGCAGAAAGGGGATTCACCTTTACATCGGATATATTCTTCATGGGAAGAGTTAGAGAAAAACGTGGATGTTAAACCCGAAAGAACACAAAGGAAAGGAAAATACACGGTTCAGCCATGCCCTAAATGTGGCGTAAAACAGAAAATAACGAAACCAGTAGAAGGAATTTTTCCGTATCTAAACTGTAAATCATGCAAATACACTTTTTACGTCAACAAGGATCTAACAGTAAGAAAACTAACTGAAGAAGAAAAGAGAGACATGCCTGGAGCGTGGTTTCAAATTGTCGAAGATCTGAACAAGAAGAAGTTTGCAGTAGTTTTCAGGATAGAATAGAAAGAATTTCTTGAAGAGATTCAGCTGGAAGTTGAGGATCGGAATTTCTGGTATTGCGTTCAGTGTCGCCATTGCGAAACAATCTTTCTGGTGGAAGACAGCATAGACAACAACCTGTCAGACAGGAAGAAACCAGTGTTTGGAACGTATTGCCCAAGGTGTAAGACGCTGAGCCATCAGGTTGCAAGCGGAAGATTAAAGCTGCTTGTTAAAGGCTTTGCCAAGGACTGCAAGTTTGATCCTTTGATTACGAGGCTTGCAGACAAATTGGAAATAGAACCATACCAAAAGGAAAATGTCCAGACAAATGAACCAAGAAGTCATCGGAAAAAACAAACTATAGAACAAAGCGAAAATTATTAAATCAATAATAGTGACTATCATAATAGGAGTTAGCGCGCGCAGATTTAATGAGTAAATTTCTACGGAACGTAAATTATTTAGCGAAGTTCTTTGGATGGCGTTCGAATTTTTTCTTGCAACTCGCGGAGCAGAAGTAATATGTCTCTCCTTCAAAATTCATCCTGAATTTTGCTTTTTTCGTCAAGCACAGTGCCGTACACAAAATCTCTCAATCAATAGCCCATATATTTTGATGAAGGCACAATATAAGATAAAATGGTTTAGTAATGCTTGGCAAATGTGGGGATGGAACAACTCTCTAACATTTCAACGCTCACAGAACTTTTATATGTTCAATTTTTCGGGTTAGGATTTCAACGATCCGGTCGTTGTTGAGGTACATCATTGGTTTGTTGCAGGCGGGACATTTAAAGAGAAGCTCAAACGCCTCTTCGAAGGGGAATCGCTTGCAGCCTGGCGTTTGGCAGCTGTAAAACTCATGGTTTTTCTCATATTCAAGCCGGGTTTCCAATTTTTCTAGAACATGTCTCTTTTGGTTTAGGATAAAGCCTTGCAGTTGGTCTGGTTGGAGTCTCCAGTTGAAGATAAACCAGCCTGTTTCTTTGTCGCGGGACCGCCTGAGAGCCACGATGGAGTGGTCGTAGAGACTGTAGAGCGCCTTACGAACAATTTTGAGTTGTATTTGGGTTTTATCCGCTATCTCAATATCTACAATCTCGTGAACCCCTTTGAGGACCTCAACTACTCTAACAGCATCCTCGCCGAACAACGCAGCCACCTTCTTTAGCGTCTCGTCACTCACAGAGAACAGTTTTGAAACGCCTCCGGTTAGACAAGTCGCAGACGAGCTGAAAAGAATACTTGGAATACCACTCTCGAATTTCCATTCGCTAGCCTCTGCTTCCCCGTATATCACCCTGATAGATGTTGACTCTTCAAGCCCTTTTTTTGAAGCTCTTTTGCTCCCTTACTTAGTAGTGCCCAAGGCGATTAACCCTTTCTATCCTAAGAGAGCTATAAGAATGCACGTGCTGAACCCAAAAATCTTAGGCAAATGGTCAAAACTCTTAAATTTTGTAATCTTAACTTCGTTCTGGAAGGCATAAAATGTTTCAATATTTTGATGCTGTAAGGGTTGGGAGTTGGCTTGGATGGATTTTCAATTTTGGTTTTGGGAGCGTTCTCTTTGGTGTTCCTCCCTTTGAGATTACTGCTATAGTTTTCTTTGCCTTCTCACTTGCTACGGCCAGCGTCTTCGTTTTGAATCAATACTTTGACCGTGAGGCGGATCTAGAGAACGAGGTTAAGTCAATTCTGCCTGTTGCCTCTGGCCGAATAACGCCGAGGAGTACATTGATTTTCTCTTTCTTACTGGTCAGCTCATGTTTAGTTTTGGTGTTCATGGCCAATGTTCATGTTCTCCCATTGTTTATTGTTTACTTAGGACTGTGGACTGCTTATTCCACTCCCCCATTCAGACTGAAAAGTGTACCAGTTGCGGACTTCGTGATTTCAGGTATAGGCGCTGGCTTTCTGCCATTCTTAATGGGGTGTGGGTTAACCGACAAGCTAATCACTAATATTCCATCAATTATGTTGGGTGCCATGCCCCTAATGCTAATTCAATGTGGTGGTCATATTATCCAAGCCGTTGGAGACTACGAAGCAGACTATAAAACTGGGGTTCACACTTTTGTTGTTAGGCATGGAAGGAAGAAGGGTGTTATTGTCGCTGGATTTATGTTTTTGATGGCAAGTCTCTCGCCATTCGCCTATTCAGCTTTTGGTTTACTCCCCTACAGATATTTATTCTTGTTTCCTATAATCTTCCCCCTTGCCATACCCATTATCATGCGTTATGCGGATGTGTTAAAGAACCCGTCAACAAAAAATGTCATTAACATACAGAAAACTACGAGAAAGTATGGAATTATTGGGGTAACTGTGATCTGGGCTTATGCACTACTCGCAAAAATAGTCAGCTTTTAAAGGGCTTAGGGCGCAGGTTTGAAAAGGCATATACGAGTTTTCTATACCTAATTATAACCTATCACCTAAATGCAAAGTGAATGCTGTGTCTAAAACCGGAATCTGGGATAAGGGAGCAACGCGAAAATATCCTCAGGATGCCCTGTTGTTTAATCGCATTTATAAGGAAGTTTTCGTGTTATGAGGTAGTAGCGTTCTGTTGTTGAAGGACGAGATGATACAGCAACGTTAGACGTTACAATCAATGATGAAAGGAGTGAATGGAAAATGTCGGAAA